>NZ_AP022563.1:2828694-4243041 GCF_010726645.1 Mycolicibacterium duvalii
CCGGACTGGGGCCTCAACGGCACCTACATCGCCATCTCCAACGGCGAGTGGGCCCGCAAGAACGAGGTCTTCTACGACCAGGCGAGTCTGCGCAGCACGTGGACCGTCCGCACCCAGTGCAGTTACCCGGGTGAGTGCACCGGCACCGTCGACAGCGAGTGGGGCTGGAGCGCACCGATCTACCAGCGCAGCGGTGTCTGGTACGTCAAGCACACCGTGGAGAACTGGATTCCCTGTCCGGACGGCACCTCGGCGCCGGGCCTGCAGGTGTTCCGGTTCAAGCCGATGACCCCGGAGGGCGGCACGGCCGACCCGACCTCGGACACGCTGGTCGGTGAGGACATCACCACCGGTGTCAGCGGCGCCTGCGGTGTGAGCAAGCCGGTCTACATCAACATGCCGTTCAAGTTGGTCAAGTCCGGCTGAGCCCTACCGGGGCAGCAGGTCCTCCCAAGTCTGCGGCGTCGCCGCTCCCAGGTCCGTTTGAGTGAACACCCCACCGTCGGGCGTCGCGTACTGCCCCGTCTCCGGGTTGTAGGTCGCGAAGGCCACCGGTGAATCACCCTCGGGCGCGGTCGAACTGCTGGGGGCGACGGGGGTGGCTCCTCCGCTTGGCAGCGCCGCGGGGCCGGGAGGGGCCGGCGGCGTGCCTTCGGTCGGGCCGAAGATCTGCTCACCGAAGTCGATGCGGTCGTCCGGTGGAACGCCCTGAGCCAGCAGTGCGGGATCGATCGGATACGGCCCCAGCACATGCTGGCGCATCGCCAGCGGCTCGAACGGCCGGTCACTCTCGCAGATCTCGACGGTGGGCGCCCGCTTACCCGGTTGCTCGATGCACGGGAAATTCCTGGTGCCGCGCACGCCGATCGGCGAGTCCTGCGGAAGCTTGCAGTACAACCCGTCGGGGGTGTCGACATCGGTCAGGTCGGCCGGCGAGCGCCACGACGACGGGGGCAGGAACCCCACGGAGCACGCGGGCGGATCCCCCAGGGTGAGGCTGAACTCCGACAGGGCCATGCCCGTCGGATTGTTCAGCGAGGAACCGTAGGACTGCGTCGCGGCCAGATACGGCGGCAACAGCACCAGCAGCTGCTCCAGCGACGGGTGGTAGGCCACCCCGACCTGCCCGACGCTGGTCAGGTTGGCCAGCAGCACAGGCAGAGTCGGTTTGATCTCGTTGAGCAGCCGGGATGTTTCGTCGGCGGCGCCCGGTGCGGTCTGCAGGATGGTCCGCACCTGTTCGTCGTCGGCGGCGACCTGACGGCTGATCCCGGCCACGCTGCGCGCCCAGGTGGTGATGGCGTCGGCTGTGGCGGCTTGGCCGTCGAGCAGCGGACGGCTGTCGTCGATCAGGGTGCGGGTCTGCGCTGCAGCGGCGTTGGCGTCGCCGGCCAGCCGGGCCGACGAGTCGAACAGTGACCCCAGCTCGTGGCCGGTTCCGTTGAGCGCGATGAAGGATTCGTCGAGCAGTCCGCGCAGAGAACCCTTCGGGATGCTCTCGACGAGCGCACTCATCTGTTCCAGCATCGGGCCGACGGCTTGCGGAATCGACGATTCATCGCCGGTGATCACCGCACCGTCGACCAGATAGGGCCCGCTGTCCGACCGCGGTTCCAGATCGACGTACTGTTCGCCGACGGCGGACACGCTGCGCACGGTGGCCGTGAGGTCGGCCGGGATCTTCGGTGAGGTCTTCAGCGACATGGTCACGGTGGCACCGTCACGGGTCGGGCGGACCTCGGTGACCTTGCCGACCTCGACGCCGCGGTACGTCACGTTCGAAAACTCGTACAGGCCGCCGGTTCTGGGCAGATGCAAGGTCACCGCGATACGCCCGAAGCCGAGCAGTACCGGAGCCTGCAGATAGACCAGCACCATCGCCCCCACCCCGACCACCGACGCGATGGTGAAGACGATCAACTGGATCCGGACGAACCTGGTCAGCATCAGTTGCCGCCTTCTGCGGGTGCGGGCTCGGCCGGCGCTTCGACCAGCGGCGGCATGGTCGCCACCTGGTCGGGAACCGGTGTCACCGGAGCCATCAGCGGATCACGCGTGTAGGTGGAGTACCACGGATCGCCCGGGGCCGGCACCAGCGAGGCTCCCGGCTCTCCCCAGCGCGTGCCGAGGAAGATGCCGCTCTTGAGCCGCGAGATGGTGAAGTCGAACACGATGAACTGGTTCATGTAGTCGCCCCGGATTCCGCGGTCGATGAACTCCTGGGTGTAGGGGTAGGTCGGCAGGAAGGACAGCGCGGTTGCCAGATCCGGTCCGACGTCGGCCAGCGCGCGCACGGTCGGCTCGAGATTGCGCAGGTTGGTCACGATGTCGCCCTGCGTCTCATCGATCAACTGCGTTGCGGTGTCACTGAATTCGCCGAGCCGCTGCATCGCGGTGACGATCTGCGGCCGCTGGCGGTCGAGCACGTCGAGAGCCTCCGGGATTCTGCGCAGCGCCGCGGTCAAGGTGTCGCGCTGCCCGGCGAACGTCTCGGACAGGCGGTGCAGCGCCCGGACCGTGGTGAGGATGTTCTCGCGCTGCCGGTCCAAAATGCCCACGACGTCGTTCATCCGGGTGATCAGGCTGCGAACCTGATCCTGCCGGCCGTCGAGGGCTGCGTTGAAGTTTTCGATGATGTCGCCGATCTGGGTCAACCCGCCACCGTTGACCACCACCGACAACGACGACAGCGTCTGCTCGGTGGACGGGTAGGTCGACGTCTTCTGCAGCGGCACCAGCGCTCCGGGCTGCAACCGGCCCGTCGGCTCTTCGCCGACCGGCGGGTCCAGCGCCACGTGCATCGAACCGAGCAGGCTGGTCTGTCCGACGGTCGCGACCGCGTTGGCCGGGACCACCACGTCGGGCTGCACCGACACGTCGACCTCGGCGTGCCAGTCGGTCACCGTCATCCGGCCGACCGCACCGACCACGACGTCGTTGACCATCACGGGCGAGTTCGATTCCAACGTGCCGACATTGGCCAGTCGTAGGTGATAGACGACGGCGTCCGACCCGGTGCCGACCGTGCCCGGCAGCGGCAGCGAGTTCAACCCGTCGAACGAGCATCCGGTCACCGTCACGGCTACGCAGCCGCCCACCGCCAGCCACCGCTGCAGGGCGCGCGCGCACAATCGCGTCATCCCTGCGGTCCTTCCGGTGCGGAGGGTGCCGCCTCGGCCGGCAGCAACATGTCGCCGATGCTCGACGGGGCGGGTTGAGCCGGCGGCACCCCGGGCGGGACCGGCGCCCCCGGGTACAGCGCCGGATGCGGGTTGGCCGGCAGACCGTGCGGTGCATAGGCGCCCGGCGGGTGCGGCGGATCGGACCAGCCCGGCGGGGGTGGCACGTCGCCGGCACCGGTGTATGCGGACACCGCCGGCGGAGTCTCGGCGGGCGCGGCCGGCGTCCCGCCACCCCCCGGCGCCAGGCCCGGCTCGGAGTAGATCACGTTCTGCGGCGCCGGTCCCATGTACGCGTTGAACGGCAACGGCAGGTAGTTGAAGTTCATCAACCGCAGGGCGGGCCCGAGGTACTGCGCGCAGGCCTTGCCCGATTCCTCGGCGGTGGCGTTCTCGACAGCGGCGATTGCCGAGCAGATCGCGGTCACCGGGTTGGCGAAGTTGTTCAGTGCGAAAGAACCTCGGGGCCCGCCGGTGTCGGGGTTGTAGATGTTGTAGCCGTTGACCAACGCGTTGGGTGCGGCGTGCAGGATGTTCTTGAGCACCATGGTGTCGTCGGCGAGCACCTGGGTGACGTTGGTCAGCCGCTGCACCTGCTCGACGGTCTGGTCGCGCGACCCGGCGACGAAGCGCTGCACCTCGCCGACCGCCTCGGACAGCGCGGTGAGCGCGGAGTCGAGGTCGCTGCGACTGCCGTCGATGACGCTGGTGACGTCGGCCAGCCGGTCCTGGAAAGCCACGATCTGGGTGTTGCTGTCGCGCAGCGCGGTGACGAACGTCTGCAGATGTTGCAGCACCGCGACGATGTCGCCGCTGCCCTCGCCGAGGATCCGTCCCACCCCGGAGAGCTGGGCGATGGTCTCGCGCAGCTTGTCCCCGTTGCCGGCCATCGCGTCGGCGGTGGTGTCGATGAAGCGCCCGAGGGAGGTTTCCGATACGCCGCTGCCGGGGCCCAGCTCGGTGGCCAGACGGGTGAGCTGTTCTTTGATCTGGTCCCACTCGACGGGTACCGCGGTGCGGTCCTGGCCGATCTCGTCGCCGTCGGCCATCGTCGGTCCGCTGGTTTCCGGGCTGGTCCCCCAGGCCGGCGTCAGCTGCACATAGCGCGCGGACACCAGGTTGGGCGCGACGATGATCGCTTCGGCGTCGGCGGGGATCGGCACGTCGCGGTCCACGGACAGCGTCATCCTGGTGCGCGTGCCCTGCGGTTCGATTGCGTCGATCGTGCCGACCCGAACTCCGGCGACGCGAACCTCGTCGCCGGCGTAGATCGCCGTGGCCGAGCGGAAGTAGGCCACGATCGTGATGGGGCTGAGGAACTTCTCATAGACGACGACACCGATGCCGGCCACGGCGAGCACGGCCAGGCCGGTCGATAGCAGTGTGCGGGTGATGGTTCGGCTCATCGCGATCCCCCGGGGATTCCGTTGTACGGGAACGGGAACTCGGCGCGCGGGCCGGCGTTGTCCGGTGGCTGTCCGGCGTCGACACCGCGGCGGAAGCCCAGCGCATAATCCAGGAAGGGCTGAATTGCGGGGCCGGGCAGCAGGTTCGACGCGAACCCGTTGTAGAAGAATCCGTTGTTGACGGCCTCGCCCTGCGTGACCTGATACTTCGCCAGGCCTTTCAGCGACGCGGTGATGTTGTCACGGTTGCGTTCGAGCATCTCGGCCACCGTGTTGAGCTGCTGCAGGGTCGGGGCGAGCTCCTGCTCGTTGTCGGCGACCATGCCGGTCAGCTGCTGTGCCACCGCCGTCGTGCTGGCCAGCAGGTTCACGATCGCGTAGCGGCGCTCCCGCAGCACCGCGAGCAGGTCGTTGGCGTTCAGCAGCAGCGCGTTGACCTGCGCACTGCGTTCGGAGAGCACCCCGGTGACATCGGCCGCGGCCGCCAACAGGCTGCTCAGCGATTCGTTGCGACTGTTGAGTGATTTCGACAGTCGGCTCACCCCGTCGAATGTCGGCCCGAGTTGCGGAGCGATGCGTGCGATGGTGTCCGACAGCGTGTCCAGCGACTGGTTGATCGCGGCGGTGTCGGTCTGCGCGGTGTTCGAGGTGAACTCCCCCACCGCGTCGGTCAGCGAGTACGGGGATCCGGTCCGGGACAGCGGGATCACCCCCATCGCGCCGAGACTGCCGCTGCCGGCCGGTTCGAGCACCAGTACCCGCTCACCCAGCACGGTGGCGATTCCGATGCTGGCCGTGGTGTCGCGGCCCAACCGCACGCCACTGTGCACGGCGAACGTCGTCACGGCCCGGCCCCGGTCGAGTGCGACGTCGGAGACGGTGCCGACGGTGACGCCCGAGACCTTGACCTCGTTGCCCGCCGACAGCCCGCCGGCCTCGGCGAACACGGCCTGGTAGCGCACCGACGTCGCCATCGACCACAGCCGTTGGGGCTGCAGGCCGACGACGATGACCAGCACGATGAGGACGACGCCGAGGAAGCCGGCGCGCACGAGTGTGGAACCGCGGTATTTGTGCATCAGGGCTCGGCGCACCTTCCGGTGTTCTGGATGACCCACGGGAAGTGGGCGGTCCGGCCCTGCAGGTCGGACACGCGGATCGACACACCGCAGATGTAGAGGTTCAGCCAGCTTCCGTAGGACCCCAGCCGGACCAACTTGCGGTAGTTCTTCGGTGTCTTCTGCAGCGCGAGGTCCAATCGGGCCAGATCGGTTTCGTTCGACAGCAGCGGAGCCAGCCGGGTGAGCTCATCGACCGTGCCCGCCAGCGGAGGCCGCGCCTCGGTCAGCAGCCCGGCCAGCGATGCGGTGCCGTCGTCCAGCGCGGTGATGGCTTCTCCGATGGAGTCGCGGTCCTCGGCGAGGCCGGTTGCCAGCCGTTCGAGCCGGTCGATCGCGCCGGAGAACTGCTCGCCGTTCTCGGCGACGGTGGTGATGGTGTCGTTGAGGGTCTCGATGAGCTGCTCGACGGTCTGGCCGTTGTCGGCCAGGGCGTTGGTGAACGACGAGGTTCTGGCGAAGAGCGACTCGAGGTCGCCGCCTTGGCCCTGCAGGACCTGGATCAGCGAGCTGGTCAGCGCGTTGACGTCGTCGGGGTTGAGGCCCTGGATCACCGGTTTGAGGCCGCCGAGCAGCAGGTTGAGGTCCAACGCCGGCTCAGTACGGTCGGCGCCGATGCGGGTGCCCGGTTGCTGGATCGTCGCCGGGCCGGGTTCGTCGAGCAGTTCGAGGTAACGGTCGCCGACGAGGTTGAGGTAGCGCACGGCGACGCGGGTGCTCTCGGTGAGCCGGATGGTGTCGTCGGCGTCGAAGTCGACCACCACGGTGTTGTCCTCGAGGAGTTCCACACCTCGAACGGTCCCGATGCGAATTCCGGCGACGCGCACCGAATCACCGCTCTGCACACTGGATGCGTCGGTGAACACCGCGGAGTACCGGTGGGTGGAACCGGACCGGTACTCGCCGAAGATCACGAACAACCCGGCGGTCAGCAGCACCATCGTGATCCCGAAGGCTCCGAACTTCAGCGCGGATCTGCTCACGGTGCTCATCCGGGCTGACCGATCTGGGCGCTGTTTCGGGGCGGTCCGTCGATGGGCCCGAACAGCAGCTGTTTGAGTCCATCGGAGTTGAGCACGATGCCCTGGTTGCCGTACTGCGCGGGGTTGGCGTTGACATCGGTGATCACGAACGGTGGATGTTTCTGGAACGGGACCTTCGGCAGGTCGGTGCACTGGGGGCCGCCTTTGGCCGCCACCTTGGGCAGGTTCTGCGGGTATCGGTAGCGCTCCTGGCCGAAGACGATGGTCTGCAGCAGCAGTCCACCGGGAACCGGCGTGCCCGGGGCCTTGGCGAGTTGCACGGCGCCGCCCAGGCCGCAGTTGAGCGCCTCATGGTACTGGTTGAGCAGGTCGGTGGTTGGGACCAGGAGTTTCATCACCTCGGTGATCTGCTGCCTGTTACCTCCCACTACCTGGATTCCGGTGTCCGACAGTCCGATCACGCCGACCAGCAGGCGGTCGAGATCGTCCTGTTCGTCGACGACGGTCCGGCTGATCGTGGTGGCCGCGTCGAGCGTGTCAATGAGTTCGGGAGCCACGTCGGCGTAGGTCCCGATGACGGTCGGCGCGATCGCGAGTTCATGCTCCATGGCCGGAAGGCTCGGCTCGATCGTGGCCAGGAAACCGTCGACATCGGCCAGCATCTGCCCGATCTGCTCGCCCCGGCCGTCGACGGCGGTGGCCAGCGCGCCCAGGGTCTGGTTGAGCTTGGCCGGCTCGATCGTGGCCAGCACCGCGGAGAGCTGCTCGAAGACGGTGTTGATCTCGACGGTGACGTGCTCGGCGGTCAACACCTGTCCGGCGCGCAGCGAGCCGGCCGACGGTGTGGCGGGCGGCACCAGCTCGACGGATTTCGACCCGAACACTGTCGTCGAGCCGATGTCGACGGTCACGTCGGACGGGATGATATCCAGGTAGGCGGGGTCCATCGCGAGGTGGATCGCCGCGCGGCCGTCCGGCAGCGATTCGATGGACTGTACTGAACCTACCTGGGCGCCATGCAATTTCACCTTCGCGTCGGGGTTCATCACCAGCCCGGCCCGCTGCGAGAGCACTGTGACCGGGACCGTCGCGGTGAAGCTGCCGCGGAACAGGCCAACCGCCAGCGCGATCACCGCCAGCACCGCCAGCACACTGGCCAGGCCGATCCACGTCCGCCGCTCACCGAACTTCGCCGCCATCAGATCCCTAACCCGACAGGTTGAAGTTGCCGTTGGAGCCGTAGATGGACAGTGACACCAGCAGGGTCACCGAGATGACCACGATCAGCGAGGTGCGCACCGCGTTGCCGACCGCCACCCCGACGCCGGAGGGGCCGCCGCTGGCGAAGTAGCCGAAGTAGGTGTGCACCAACAGGATCGCGATCGCCATCAGGATCGCTTGCAGGAACGACCACAGCAAGTCGATCGGGTTCAGGAAGGTGGTGAAGTAGTGGTTGTACAGCCCGGCCGACTGGCCGAACAGCACCACGGTGGTCAGCTTGCTCGCCACGAAGGACAGGATGACGGCGATCGAGTACAGCGGGGTGATCGCAATCATCCCCGCCACGATGCGGGTGCTGACCAGGTACTCGACCGGTCGGATGCCCATCGTCTCCAGCGCGTCGATCTCCTCGTTGATGCGCATGGCGCCCAGCTGGGCGGTGACCCCGGCACCGAACGTCGCGGCCAGGCCGATGCCGGCGACCACCGGCGCGGAGATCCGCACGTTGATGAACGCGGCCAGGAAGCCGGTCAGCGCTTCGATCCCGATGTCGCCGAGCGAACTGTAGCCCTGGACCGCGAGCGTGCCGCCGGCGGCCAGAGTGAGGAAGCCGACGATGACGACCGTTCCGCCGATCATCGCCAGAGTGCCTGCCCCCATGCTGATCTCGGCGATCAACCGGAGGATCTCGCGTCGGTAGTGCACCGCGGCGTGCGGGACACCGGCCAGGGCGCGGCCGTAGAACGACGTGTGGTCACCGATCCGGCCGAGAGCATCGAGCGGACGACCGGCCTGCTGGGCCAGCCGTGGGTGCAGCGCGCGTACCGCCATCATGCCGTCATCCGGATGCCGATCGCGGTCACGACCACGTTGATCACGAACAAGGCCATGAATGCGTACACCACGGTCTCGTTGACCGCATTGCCGACCGCCATTGCGCCGCCACCGGTGATGCTCAACCCCCGGTAGCAGGCGACCAGGCCGGCGATCAGCCCGAACAGCGCGGCCTTGATACACGAGATGACCACCTCACCGACGCCGGTGAGCAGCGTGATGCCCGCGGCGAACGCGCCCGGGTTGACGTCTTGGATGAACACCGAGAATCCATAACCACCAAGGATTCCGATGATCACCACCAGGCTGTTGAGCAGTAGCGCGACCACGCCGGACGCGAGCATGCGCGGCGTCACGAGCCGTTGCACCGGGTTGATGCCGAGCACCTCGAGCGCGTCGATCTCCTCGCGGATGGAGCGCGACCCCAGGTCGGCGCACATCGCGGTGGCGCCGGCGCCGGCGACGATCAGCACGGTGACCATCGGCCCGACCTGGGTGACGGCACCGAACGCGGCACCCGCACCGGACAGATCGGCCGCGCCGAGCTCGCGCAGCAGGATGTTGAGGGTGAAGCTGACCAGCACCGTGAACGGGATGGCCACCAGCAGCGTGGGCATCAGTGACACCCGCGCCACGAACCAGGACTGCTCGACGAACTCCTTGACCTGAAACGGCCTTCGGAACAGAAACTTCACCGCGTCGGCCGACATCGACAGCAGCCCACCGACGCCCTGCATCGGCCCGGCGACGCCGGCGCCCAGTGCTGGGATCCCGGAGGACCAGTGGTCTGCGGCCTTGTTCACCATGTGCCGCCGCACCCTTCTCCGATGACTGACTCGAAATGCGCCGCCGCGGCGGCGAGACACACGTTGACACCTGACCGTGGCGCAGCACACACTGCGTCCCATCCACCGGGAAGCGCCCGGCGGGCCACATTCGGCCTCGTCGAACATCGTCGCTGCCCGACCGATCGACAAGGAGTTGTGCATGACCGCACCGTCGGCGCAGGCGCCGCATCTCTCGCGCTACACGGATCGGCGCGTGCTGATCACCGGCGCGGGGTCGGGCATCGGCCAGGCCTGCGTGCTGCGCATCCTCGCCGAGGGCGGCCGCGTGGTGGCCGCCGACATCAGTCCTGACGGCCTGGCCGACACCCTGGACAGGGCCGGTAAGCACGGCGCGAGACTGTCGACGGTGGTGATGGACGTCGGCGACGAGGGCTCGGTGCGATCCGGCGTGGCTGAGGCGCTGGCGACACTCGACGGTTTGGACACGCTGGTCAACGCCGCAGGCATCCTGCGCTCGGCACACCTGGCCCAGACCACGCTGGCCGATTTCGAGCAGGTGTTGCGCATCAACCTGATCGGGACGTTCCTGGTGACCCGGGAGGCCATTGCGGCGCTGCACGAAGGTGAGGGTCCGGCTGTGGTGAACTTCAGCTCCACCTCGGCGCACTTCGCGCACCCGTACATGGCGGCCTACGCAGCGTCCAAGGGCGGCGTGCTGGCCATGACCCACGCCTGGGCGCTGGAGTTCGCCAAGGCCGGGATACGCTTCAATTGCGTTCAGCCGGGATCCATCTCGTCAGGTATGACCGACGGCAGCGGATCGTCTCGGCAGAGCGTCGGGCCTGGGCTGCCCGAGGACGCCGACTACTCGTTGTTCGGCAAGGTGGCGCCGATGCTGCCGCTACCCGGCGGCGCGATCTTCGCCGGCCCGGACGCGGTCGCCGGGGTGGTCGCGATGCTGGGCAGTCCGGATGCATTCTTCATCACCGGGACGGAGGTCCGCATTGATGGCGGTGCGCATATGTAGCGTGGCGGTGCTGGCCGCAGCGTCTCTGATCGCGGCTCCGACCGCCCAGGCGGAGCCGTTCTTCGCGAACTACTCGCTGAACGTCGGTGGTCGCTACGACTTCCACACCTGGACATGGTCGGTGACGCACTGCATCCCAGCTGCGGCTGACTGCGCGCACATCCAAGCCATCCCGATGCCGATTGCGAAGGCCTTCGAGTACCAGGGTGACGCCCGACTGGCTGACGGCCGCTATACGCTGACCGTCGATGTGCCCGACGGATTACGCTGCGGCAACGTGTATTACGGGCCGATCATCCCGACCCGCGACGTGTACTCCTGGGATGCGGCCACTCTGCACGGAACGCTGACGTCGTCGTTCGCGACCGGCTGCGACGGCGCCCCGGGCGGGGTGTTGAACTATCCGTTCACGCTGGTTCGTCTGTGATCGCTTGACCGGCGACACCGGCGGTCAGCAACGCGTGCGCAGCCGGGTTGCCGTCGAGCAGCCGGCTGGTGCGCGCGGTGATCTGCCACTGACCGCCGACCCGCCGCAGCTGGAAGTGGTTGGCCGCTGCGCGCCACACGACGTATCCAGGGCCGGGTAATCCGTCTGCGGTCGAGGTCTTTTCGCGCGCCGCATACCCGTCGGCGGCGCGCAGCACCACCAGCGACTCGCACACTGCGACCGCGTCGTCGCCCCGCACCGTGATCACCGCCGGGCCCAGAAAGTGACAGCAGCCGTGGTCGACGAGCCGACGGTGGTTGTCCGAGCGCACCATCGCGTCGACGTCCCCGCGCCCCGTCATTCTCCAGCCTTCGACGTCGTAGATGCCGTCGCTGCTCCACAATGCCGCTGCTCCGGCCGCATCCGCGGCGTCCACGCGCGGACCGTAGGTCGCGATCAGGCGCGCGATGTCGCGTTCGTCCTCGACCGCGGTCAGCCGTCGCTCCAGCTGATGCAGGCGGGCTTCCAGGGCATTGAGATCAGCGGGCATCGTCACTCTCCGTTCGTCATCTCAGAGTTCGCCGGCGAGGGCGCGCAACGCCGAGAGCTGCTCGCAGTAGTGGTCGGCCGACGTCGCGACCAACGAGCACGTGACGGCGGTGGCGCCGGCCTCGCGCAACCGTCTCAGCCGCTTCAGGCACTCCGACGGTGCGCGCGGGTCGACGGGGCCGGTCGGCAACGCGACGACGAATCCGTCGGGAACATCTACCGCGGCCAGCATCTCGGCGACTTCGGATGCCCGCAGCCCGAACGGCATCCAGCCGTCGGCAAGCTCGACCGCGCGTCGTAGCGAACAACGGCTGCGTCCGCCCACCCAGATCGGCACCCGGGCTTGCACGGCGTGTGGCTCGACCACCATTGCGTCGAAGCGGTAGAACTCGCCGTGGTAGACCGGTTCGGGCTCGCACAACGACGCGCGCAATGCCCGGATCGCGTCGTCGGCCCGCGCGCCGCGGTCGCCCCACGGCGCGCCGAGCATCTCGAATTCGGGTTGTAGCGAACCGACTCCGACCCCGAGCACCAGCCGGCCGCCGCTGACCCGGTCGAGAGTGCCGTAGCGCTTCGCGATCGCCAGCGGGTGGTGGTATCCGAGCACCAGCACGGAGGTTGCCAGCCGGATCCGTTTCGTCCGGGCGGCCAGGAAGCCGAGCGTGGCCAGCGGATCCCAGTACACCGCACCGCGGACGCCGACGTCGGCGGCCGGCACCGCCACGTGTTCCGAGCAGGTCAGGTAGTCGAACCCGAGGCGGTCGGCAGTCTGGGCGATGCGCGCGATGTCCTCGATGTCGGCGCCTGCCTCCCACGAACTGGCGGTCGCCGGTGTTTGCACCACGACGGGTGTCGACAGTCCGATCAGCACCGTTCTGTTATATGTCACTGCCGACGATGTTGTTAGATGGCCTCATGACTTCAGGCAGTACCCGAACGGTGGACATCGCTAAGTACGGGCCCTGGGCGGTCATCGCCGGCGGATCGGAGGGCGTGGGCGCGGAGTTCGCGGCGGCGCTCGCCGAGGACGGGTTCAACCTCGTCCTGATCGCCCGCAAGCCCGACCCGCTCGAGCAGACCGCCGACCGATGCCGGCAGCTCGGCGCCGAGGTCCGCACGCTGGCGCTGGATCTGCTGCGCGCCGACGCGACGTCGCTCATCGCCGAGGCGACCTCCGACGTGGAGGTCGGACTGTTCGTATACAACGCGGGCGCCAGCACCTGCAACGAGCGGTTCCTCGACGCCGAGCTCAGCGAGTTCTCCAAGGTCATTGATCTGAACACCACCCGAATGCTGGAGCTGACCCAGCATTTCGGCCGTCGCATGGTTTCCATGAAACGGGGCGGCATCATCCTGGTCGGATCACTGTCCGGTTACATGGGCGCCGAACGGCACTCGGTGTACGCGGGTGTCAAAGCATTCAGCCGGGTGTTCGCCGAGAGCCTCTGGCTCGAGTTGCGCGACGACAACGTCGACGTGCTCGAGCTGGTGCTCGGCGTGACGCGCACCCCGGCGATGCAGCGTGCGGGGCTGAATTTCGACGTGCCGGGGATGATCATCAACGACCCGGCGGACGTGGCCCGCGAGGGCCTGCGCCACCTCGCCGACGGCCCGGTCTGCGTCGCGGGCGGCAACGCCGCCCAGGCGGCGCGCAGCAGCGGCCCCGACCGCGCGGCCGTCGTCCTCGGCTCCCACGAAGCGATCAAGCGACTCACCGGCCGCGCGTGATTTCGGCGTGATTCTCGACGCTCAGCGATCGTCATCACGCCGAAACCGCGTCGAGCTCAGACCGTCTCGGGAAGCCGGGCCCCGGTGGCCAACTCGGCGTATTGGCGCATCAGCCGCAGTGCGGTCGGACGGTCGATCGCGGGGTCGCGCGCGACGATGCGGTAGCCGAAGTAGTCCTCCATCGACATCAGCGTCATCGCGATGTCCGCGGCCGGGTTGGCCAGCGTGAAGGCGCCGGCATCGGCGCCGGCGTCGAGCAGGTCCCGGTAGAGGCCGACCTGACGGTGATAGATGCCCTGTACGTCGCTGCGCTGATCGAGTTCGAATCCCGCGGCCAGCACCGCCCGCCAGATGGCGCGCCACTCGGCGTCCTCCGGCCCGGTCGGCAGGCCCGCGGCGATGGTCACCGCCAGTTGCGCCGGCGGATCACCGGCCTCGGCCGCCAGCCGCCGACGCTCGTCGTAAAAGCGGATGTCCGAACGCAGCGCCAGCTCGGACAGCAGCGCGGACATGTCCTTGAAGTAGTAGCGCACCGCGTTGGTCGTCAGCCCGAGCTCGACGGCCACATCGGCAAGCTTGAGGGTGGCCAGGTCGTGGCGCTCGATGAGCGCGATCGCGGCGTCCATGATGTCGCCGCGCCGCTCCACCTGCCGATTCGGCCGCGCCATATCGTGGTCACCTCCTCCGCACCCCGCATTGGTGTGAACTTATTCTGCCGTTCCGGTTGCGCTGGGGATCACACGGGCGCATAGTTCTTTTCCACTAAGGAAAACAACTATACGGAATGAGTAGAAGCTGTGCGTGCCAGAGACCTCGGCATCGTGATCGGCGACCATCCCACCGGGCCGGTCAACGCCATCACCGACGTGGCCGGTGTGCGGGTGGGGCACACCACCCTCGACGCCGACGGGCCGCCGGCCGTGCACACCGGCGTGACCGTCGTCGTCCCGCACGACGACATCTGGACCGAACCGGTGTTCGCCGGTTCGCACCGGCTCAACGGCAGCGGTGAGCTCACCGGTCTGGAGTGGATCCGCGAGTCCGGCGAGCTGACCACCGCGATCGGCCTCACCAACACCCACAGTGTCGGCGTCGTCCGCGACGAACTGGTGGCTGCCCAGGTGCGTGCCCGCGGCGACGGCCTGTACTGGTCGCTACCAGTGGTCGGCGAGACCTACGACGGGCTGCTCAACGACATCAACGGTTTTCACGTCCGGCCCGAGCACGTGCGCTCCGCGCTGGAAACCGCCTCGGACGCGCGTCCCGCCGAAGGCAACGTCGGCGGCGGGACCGGCATGATCTGCCACGGCTTCAAGGGCGGCATCGGCACCTCGTCACGGGTCACCGCCACCGCGTCCGGCCGCTACACGGTCGGCGTGCTGGTGCAGGCCAATCACGGCCGGCGGGAACGCCTGCGCATCAACGGTGTCCCGGTCGGCGAACGGATCGGACCGAACGCGGTGCCGTTGCCCGACCTGCCCGCACGCTATGAGCCGGGCTCAGGCTCGATCATCGTCATCGTCGCCACCGACGCCCCGCTGCTCCCCCACCAATGCACCCGGCTGGCCCAGCGGGCCGCACTCGCGGTGGGACGGCTCGGCGGGACCGGCGAGCAGTACAGCGGTGACCTGATGCTGGCGTTCTCGACCGGCAATCGCGGCATCCCGGCCTACGCCTGGGACGAGGACCCCACCGCGGCCCAGCCCGAGGTCGCGGTGCGCATGGTCGCCCCGCAACTGATGACCCGGCTGTTCGACCTGACCATCGAGGCGACCGAGGAGGCCATCGTCAACGCGATGGTCGCCGCAACCACCATGACCGGGCGACACGGTTTCACCGCCCATGCATTGGACCACGTCCTGCTCCGGCAGGCGCTGCGCGTCAATACCCCACCACCTCAGGAGATCTCGTGACCACTGCATCCACCCGGAGCGAGAGTCGGCGCCTCACCGGGCATCTCGGGCCCGTCGGGATCGTCTTCATGGTCGTCGCGGCCGCCGCACCGTTGACCGTGATCGGCGGCAACATGCCGCTGGGGATGGGGATCGGCAACGGCGCCGGCGCACCGGTCGGCTTCGCCATCGCCGCGCTGGTGCTGCTGGTCTTCAGCATCGGTTTCGTGACGATGACGCCCTACGTGCCCGAGGCCGGCGCGTTCTTCTCCTACGTGACCGTCGGCCTCGGCGAACGCATGGGCAAGGGCATCGCGGTGGTCGCGCTGATCGCCTACACCGCAATCCAGATCGGCATCTACGGATACATCGGCTGGGCCATCTCCGACACCGTGGCCCACTACAACGGGCCGGTGATCCCCTGGCCGGTCTATTCTTTCGCCGTGCTCGCGATCGTCGCGGTGCTCGGCTACCGGCACATCGAGCTCAGCGCGAAGGTTCTGGGCGTGGCGCTGGCCCTCGAGATCGGCATCGTCGTCATCCTCGACGCCGTGATGGTCGCCAACCCCGGCCCGGCCGGCATCACCTTCACCTCGTTCGACCCGGCCACCTTCACCCAGGGCGCCCTCGGGATCGCGATCCTGTTCGCGCTCACCGGTTTCATCGGCTTCGAAGCCACCGCGGTGTTCCGCGACGAAGCCCGCGACCCGGAGCGCACGATCCCGCGCGCCACCTATGCGGCGGTGCTGCTCATCGGCGCGTTCTACGCGATCACGTCCTGGGCGTTCGTCGTCGCGATCGGACCCGACGAGGTCGGCGCCGTGGCCCAGCAGACCCTCGACGGCGAGGGAAACATGTTGCTGGACACCACCGGCGACATGCTGGGCGGCCTCGGCCGCGACATCATGAACGTCCTGCTGCTGACCAGCCTGTTCGCCTGCGTGCTGTCCTTCCACAACGTCATCGCGCGCTACCAGTTCGTGCTGGCGGGCAAGGGCCTCCTGCCGGCGCGCCTGGCTGACGTGCACGGTCGCCACCACTCGCCGTCGTTCTCGTCGGTGGTACAGACCGTCACCGCAGCCGTGATCATCGGCGTGCTCGCGCTGCTCGGAATCGACCCGCTGGTCGGGGTTTTCGGGTCGATGGCCGGTGTCGCGACGGTCGGGATGGTGACGCTGATGCTCACCACGTCGGTCGCCGTCCTGGTCTTCTTCCTCCGCGAGCGGGCTTCGGGGCGGGTCGCGACGACGCTGGTCGCGCCCGCGCTGGCGGTGGCCGGGCTGGCCGGCAGCCTGTGGCTGGTGCTGTCGAACTTCACGCTGGTCACCGGCGGCAGTGTCACCTTGAGCACCATCCTGGCCGCGATCCCGTTCGTGGGCCTGATCGTCGGCTTCCTGGCCTGGCGCCCGTCACGGTCGCTGTCGGGCGTCGAGCACCATCAGCGCAACCGCCAGTGAGGTCATCGACTCCGCGTCGTCGAGGTCGACCCTGAGTGCCTGTTGGATCGCGGCCAACCGCTTGTAGAGCGCCGGCCGGCTGATGTGCAGCCGCTGCGCCAGTGCCGCTTTGTTGCCCGCCAGCCCTAGATACTCGCGGAGCACGTCGATATCCGCGGCGGCGTCGCGGTCCAGCAGTGGCTTGAGTTCGGTCTCGGCGAACCGCTGCACCCGGGGATCGTCGCGCAGCAGCGCCATCAGGCCCCGCAACCGGACATCGGAGGCGCGGAAGTACGGTCGCGCGTCGTCCCGCATGGCCAGTGCCACTTCGGCGACGTGGCCCGCCTCGGCCAGACCCCGGATCGCATCGGTGACGTCGGCTTCCGGTGTCCCCACCGCACACACGGAGCGCGTCACCCCGTCCACCCGGCGCAGGTCGGTGCGCAGCCGGCGACCGAGATCGGTCAGTGCCCGGTCGGACCCACCGCGTGTGGTACTGACCGACACCAGCGCTTCGACCTCGCCGTTGCGACGACTGGTGAACACGCCGGTGTGACCCGCGGCGTTGACGGTGTGCGCCACCGCGTCCAACAGGGACACGTTGCGGCGTTGGGCAGCAAGCGGATCAGTCTCCGCGGCGGTCTGCTCGACCCGTACCACCACGGGGTGGTAGCGCGTGGCCTTGCCGAGGCCGAGCGCGTGCGCCCGTGCGGATGCCTCCCGCGCATCGGCCACCCGGCCCTGCAGCACGTCGTCGATCAGACCGCTTTGCGCCTGCTGGTGCAGCCCGGTGTTGTTCCGTTCGACCATGCGGTTGAGGGCCAGTGCGGCCGAGGCCCGCTCCAGCACCATCGTGACCCGCGGTCCGTCGGTAGCCGGTACGGGCACGATCAACCGGCCCCACTCCTCGCCGCGGGGCCCGACCGAGGTCAGCGCCCATTGCTCGGGGCCGCCTGATGTCGGGGTGCGGCGGGACCGGTTCTCCCAATCTTCCAGCAGTACGGCGGTTTTCGCGCCGGCGGCCGATACCGCAATGGCCTGGTGCGCGAGATCTTCGAGCACCACCGGCAGCTCCAGGATCTCGGCGGCCGCGTCGACGATCGAGGTCACCAACGCCCGTTTGATGCTCAGCTCGGTGAACACCTCGTGGACCCGCCGGTCGAACGCGACCTCGTCGTATTGTTCGGCGACGATCCGGCGGTGTACGACCTCGGTCACGTCGACGAACCTGATCTGGCGGTGCAGCACGACCAGCGTGAGATCCAGCTCGTCGGCCAGCACGGCCAGTGACGGCGGCAGTCGGGTCGACGCACCGCCCAGTTCTACCACCACGCCGAGTGCGCCGGCGTCGGCCAGCCCCTGCAGATAGCGTCGCGGCGCACGGCCCAGTCCGGCGGAGGTGGTCAGCACGAGTTCCCCGCCCTGCAGCAGAGACGACAGGTCGGCCACCCCGCCGATGTGCAGCCACCGGACCGGATCCGACCAGCGGCGCGCGCTGAGGACCTCCGGCTCACCCTGCTGGACCACCGGTAGTTCCACGACCTCGCCCACCGTGACCGCCATTGACACAGTGTAAACAATTACGGCTATTCAGTTACGGTCTGAACCACACCAACAGACATGGGAGGCACCACACTGAGGTCATGACGACGCCCATTCCGCACTGGCTCGACAACGCGCCGTTCGCCAGCAGCGGCGCGCAGACGGCGCCGGTCACCAATCCGGCCACCGGCGCGGTGACCGGCCAGGTCGCGCTGGCCTCGGTCGCCGACGCCCGCTCGGTCATCGACGCCGCGGCCGCAGCGTTTCCGGCCTGGCGGGACACCTCGCTGACCAAACGCACCCAGGTGCTGTTCCGCTTCCGCGAGCTGCTCAACGAACGCAAGAACGAGCTCGCCGAGATCATCACCTCCGAACACGGCAAGGTCGTCTCCGACGCGCTCGGCGAGGTCTCGCGCGGCCAGGAAGTCGTCGAATTCGCCTGCGGTATACCGCACCTGCTGAAAGGCGGCTTCACCGAGAACGCGTCGACCAACGTCGACACCTACTCGATCCGGCAGCCGCTGGGCCCGGTGGCGATCATCTCCCCGTTCAACTTCCCGGCCATGGTGCCGATGTGGTTCTTCCCGATCGCGATCGCCACCGGCAACACCGTGGTGCTCAAGCCGTCGGAGAAGGACCCGTCGGCGTCGCTGTGGCTGGCCGACCTGTGGCGCGAAGCCGGTCTGCCTGCAGGCGTGTTCAACGTCCTGCACGGCGACAAGACCGCCGTCGACGAACTGCTGACCAACCCGAAGATCAAGTCGGTATCCTTCGTCGGGTCGACCCCGATCGCGCAGTACGTGTACTCGACCGCCACAGCCGCCGGCAAGCGGGTGCAGGCGCTGGGCGGGGCCAAGAACCACGCGGTGGTACTGCCCGACGCCGACCTCGACCTGGCGGCCGACGCGATGGTCAACGCCGGCTTCGGCTCGGCCGGCGAACGCTGCATGGCGATCTCGGCCTGCGTCGCGGTCGGTCCGGTCGCCGACGACCTGGTCGCCAAGATCGCCGAGCGGGCACGCACGCTGCGCACCGGCGACGGCACACGCGGCTCCGACATGGGCCCACTGGTCACCCGGGCACACCGCGACAAGGTGGCCTCCTACATCGACGCCGGTGAGGCCGACGGCGCCAAGGTCGTCGTCGACGGTCGCACGGTGAGTAGCGAGGAGGCCACCGAGCGGGATCCAGGAGGCTTCTGGCTGGGCCCGACCCTGCTCGACAACGTCACCCCCGGCATGAGCGTCTACACCGACGAGATCTTCGGGCCGGTGCTGTCGGTGGTGCGTGTGGACAGCTATGACGAGGCCCTGGCGTTGGTCAACGCGAACCCGTACGGCAACGGCACCGCGATCTTCACCAATGACGGCGGCGCGGCGCGGCGGTTCCAGAACGAGGTCGAAGTCGGCATGGTGGGCATCAATGTGCCCATCCCGGTCCCGATGGCCTACTACAGCTTCGGCGGCTGGAAGGCCTCGCTGTTTGGCGACAGCCACGCCCACGGTATGGACGGCGTCGCGTTCTTCACCCGCCAGAAGGCGGTCACGCAACGCTGGCTCGATCCGTCCCACGGCGGCATCAACCTCGGCTTCCCGCAAAACGGTTAAGAATCAGGACCTTCTGTGACAATCACACCCATGAGCAGTCTGCCTCCCGGCGAGGACATCGATAGCGCCATCGCGCGGGGCCGTCGCGCCCACGAGTTGGACCGCAAGTACGTCTTCCACTCCTGGTCGGCGCAGGCCCAGCTGAACCCGATGACGGTGCTGGCGGCGCGGGGCTCCTACGTCTGGGACGGCGACGGCAACAGGCTGCTCGACTTCTCGTCCCAGCTGGTGAACACCAACATCGGTCACCAGCACCCGAGAGTCGTTGCCGCCATTGCCGATCAGGCGGCGACGCTGTGCACGATCGCTCCCCAGCACGTCAACGACATGCGCTCGGAGGCGGCCCGGCTGATCGCCGAGCGCACCCCGGGCGACCTCAACCGGATCTTCTTCACCAACGCCGGCGCCGAGGCGGTCGAGCACGCGGTGCGGATGGCCCGGCTGCACACCGGCCGCTACAAGGTGTTGTCGCGCTACCGCTCCTACCACGGCGGCACCGAGACCGCGATCAACCTCACCGGTGACCCGCGCCGCTGGCCCAACGACCACGGCAACGCCGGGATCGTGCACTTCCACGGGCCATTCCTGTACCGGTCGGCGTTCTACGCGGACACCGAGGAGCAGGAATGCCAGCGGGCATTGGAGCATCTGGACCGCGTGGTGCAGATGGAGGGGCCGTCGACCATCGCCGCCATCATCCTCGAGTCGGTGCCGGGCACCGCGGGGATCATGGTGCCCCCACCCGGCTACCTGGCCGGGGTGCGCGAGATCTGCGACCGTCACGGAATCGTGTTCATCGCCGACGAGGTGATGGCCGGATTCGGCCGTACCGGTACGTGGTTCGCGATCGACAACTTCGACGTCGTGCCGGATCTGATCACCTTCGCCAAGGGCGTCACCTCCGGCTACGTCCCGCTCGGCGGGGTGGCCATCAACGACGCGATCTCCTCCACTTTTGCCGACCGCCCCTACCCCGGTGGGCTGACCTACTCCGGCCATCCGTTGGCATGTGCGTGTGCCGTCGCGACCATCAACGCGATGGACGACGAAGGCATGGTCGCCAACGCGGCCCGGATCGGCCGGGACGTCCTCGGCCCCGGGTTGCGTGACCTGGCCGCGCGGCACCGCAGTGTCGGCGAGGTCCGCGGGCTGGGTGTGTTCTGGGCGATCGAACTGGTCGCCGACCAGCAGACGCGGGAACCGCTGGCACCCTACGGCGGGTCCAGTCCGGCGATGGCCGCGGTGCTGGCGGCGTGCAAGTCCGGCGGTCTGTTGCCGTTCGCGAACTTCAACCGGATTCACGCGGTGCCGCCGTGCAACGTCAGCGATGACGAGGTGGCCGAAGGCCTGCGCATTCTCGACGCCGCGCTCGACGTCGCCGACGAGCGCGCCGTCTGAGCCGTACCGCGAAAGTGCTTCCACGGTCGTTGCGGTCGCCGCGGAACGACGCTGACGGCACCGTCGCGGGACCGCTCAGCCGGCCGGCCAGCGTTCGGTGATCATCTCCGTCATGGCGCCCACCCAGGCGTCGTCGAGTGCGGCATCGTTGCGAATGAGAATGCGGAAGATCGCGGTGCCGGCAACGACTTCGGCGAGCATCGGCAGCGCGTCGTCGTCGCGCCGTCCCTGTCCGAAACGGTGCTCGAACTCCGTGAGGTTTCCTGCCAGGCGGGCGATCATGAGGCTGTGCAGGTGCGGATCGGCGACGGTGTCGGCGATCAGACCCGGCAGCGCGACCCGCACTTCCGGCCGGTCGAACAGCCGCCGCGTCGTCTCGACCAACGCGCGGATGTCGCTGCGGACATCACCCGACGCGACAGGCACCGGGATCGTGTCCTCGGGCAGAACCGCTTCGTGGACCAGGTGGACCTTGCCGGACCACCGCCGGTAGATCGCGGCGGTGGTGGTGCCGGCCCGGGCGGCGATCGCCGACAGCGACAGCGCCGAGTACCCCGTCTGCAGGAGTAGCTCGCGGGTGGCGGCGATGATCGCGGCGTCGATCCGGCCGTCGCGCGGCCGCCCCGGCGTCTTGCCATCCCCACGCCGATCTGCTGTCATGTCTGCCAGTGTAGTTTCGATACAGCACGTATCGTATCTTTTGGAGAGCTGATGACCCTGAGCCCGCTCGACGAGTACCCGGTCCACCAGGTGCCCGCGCCGATCGCGACGCCGGCCACCTCGGACCGCAACTTCTACGACCGGTCCTACTTCAACGTGCTCGACCGCGAAGGCCGTTTCATGGCGCTCACCGGCATCGGCTACTACCCCCGCCTCGGCGTCAAGGACGCCTACTTCCTGGTTCGGCGCGGCGACACCCAGACCGCGGTGCACCTCAGCGACGCGATTGACGACGACCGACTCCACCAGCACGTCACCGGCTACCGCCTCGATGTCGTCGAACCCCTGCAGCAACTGCATCTGACCCTGGCCGAGACCGAAGGCATCTCCGCGGACCTGACCTGGCGCGGCCTATTCCCCGCGGCGCTGGAGCGCCCGCACGAAATGCTCACCGAGCGCCGGGTGACGTTGCAGGCGTGCCGCTTTGCCCAGGTCGGCTGCTGGGAGGGCTGGATCGACGTCGACGGGGAACGCCTCACCGTCGACCCGACCACCAGCGTCGGCAGCCGGGACCGGTCGTGGGGAATCCGCCCCATCGGCGAAGCCGAACCCGCCGGCCGCCCCGACACAGCGTTCCAGGGCATGTGGTGGCTGTATCTCCCCCTGGCCTTCGACGACTACCAGCTCTTCCTGATCCTGCAGGAGGACCCGGACGGTCACCGCAGCCTCTACGACTGCACCCGGCGCTGGCGCGACGGCCGGGTCGAGCAGCTCGACGGGGTGCGTGCCACCATCCACTACACGCCCGGAACGCGAATCCCGTACGGTGCGCATGTCGATTTCATGAACCGCGCCGGCGACCGGATCCAGCTCGACGTCGAGTCGAAGTTGTTCGCGCCCATCGCTTTCGGCTCTGGCTACGGCGGGGATTCGTCCTGGGCGCACGGCACCTGGAAGGGCGGGCCCTTCGCCGAACGGGTCAGCTTCGATCTGACCGACCCGGAGGTGATGGCCAAGGCACCGTTCAGCCTCATCGACCACGTCGGGAAGGCCGTGTGCACCGAACCCGACGGCAGCACCTGCGAAGGTGCCGGGCTGTTCGAGCACGGCGTCATCGGCCCACACCACCCGTCGGGATTCTCCGACTGGACCGACACCGCGGAGTAGACGATGAAGATCATGACGGCCCTCTACGGGCCCACCGACGCGGTCGAACGAGCCCAGTTGTTGCGCGAGGCCGGCGCGTCCGGCGTGTTCACCTTCGAGGGGCCCTTCGACGTCTTCACCCCGCTGGTACTGGCGTCGTCGGTCAAGGGCCTCGACGTGATGTCCAATGTGGCGATCGCGTTCCCTCGCAATCCCATTCAGCTGGCCCATCAAGCCAACGACCTGCAACTGCTCACTGAGGGACGCTTCATCCTGGGCCTGGGCACCCAGGTGCGGGCGCAGATCGAGAAACGCTACGGCGTCGCGTTCGACCATCCGGTGGCGCGGATGACGGAGATGGTCGGCGCGCTGCGGGCGATCTTCGCCGCCTGGAACGACGACGCGCGCCTGGACTTCCGCGGTGAGTTCTACCGGCACACCCTGATGACGCCGACCTTCGTGCCCGGCCCCAATCCGTACGGTCCGCCGCCGATCTATCTCGGGGCGCTGGGCCCGCGCCTGACCCGGGCCACCGCCGAGGTGGCTGACGGACTTCTCGTGATGCCCTTCGGATCGAAGCGGTACCTGCACGAGAAGACGATGCCGCAGGTGCATGCCGGACTGGCCGCCGCGGGCCGCAGCCGGGATCAATTCGCGGTGGTGCCGGAGATCATCGTCTCCGTCGACGCGGAAGGCAATCGCGATCATCACTCCACCCGAATGTTGTTGGCGTTCTACGGGTCCACTCCGGCCTACCGCCCGGTGCTCGATGCCCACGGGTGGGGTGATCTGCAACCCGAACTCAACGCGATGTCCAAACAGGGCCGCTGGCAGGAGATGGCGACGCTGATCGACGACGAGATCCTGTACACCATCGCCGCGTGCGGCACACCGGCCGAGATCGCCGACCACATCCGCGACCGCGTCGTCGGTGTCTCCGACCGCATCTGCCTGTATCAGCCCGGGCCGATCCCGATCGACGCGCTCGCCGAGATCGTCGATGCGCTGGGCTGACGACGTGACGGAATTGACTGTCGAGTTCGACGCGATCACCGACGACCGCTTCGGCGGGAAGGCCGCCGGTCTCGCTGAACTGCACCGTCTCGGGCTGCCGGTGCCGACGGGATTCGTCATCGCCGACGCGTCGCGACCCGATGCCGTCGACGACGCCGCGCGCCGATTCGAGGCGTTGGCCGCCGCCGGCGCGTCCCCGGTCGCCGTCCGCTCCTCAGCGGTCGGCGAAGACGGCGAGGACCAGTCCTTCGCCGGTCAGTACGACACCGTCTTGGGTGTCGACTCGGTCGATGACTTCGTGGTCGCGGTGCGGCAGTGCGTGGATTCCATAGCCTCTCAACGGGCGTCGTCCTACAGCGGCGACATGAAAACCTCGATGCATGTGGTCGTTCAGCAGATGGTCGACGCGCGTGCCGCGGGCGTGGTATTCACCGCCGATCCGACGACGGGGCGACGCGACCTGATGGTGATCGACGCGGTCGCCGGACTGGGTGAGGCGCTGGTCGCCGGATCGGCCTCCCCCGACCACGTCGTCCTCGATGCCGACGGCAGCATCGCCGACCACGAGGTAGGTGACGTGCCGGTGTTACGCGCCGACGACATCGTCGCGATCCGCGAGGGCGCCGTGGCCGCCGCGCAGCACTGGGGCCGGCCGATGGACCTCGAATGGGCCATCGACCGAGACGGTGCCTTGTGGTGGCTGCAGGCCCGGCCGATCACGACGCTGCCCGGCGACCTCAATGAGATGGACTCCCCGGTCGCCGGTCCCGATCACGTCTACACCCGCTGCAACATCGGCGAGATGATGCCCGGGGCGTTCTGCCCGCTCACCGCGTCCGTGTCGGGCTACGCCATCGACTACGCGATGCAGATGACCCAGGTCGTCGCGCGCGCCCAACCGCGCTACGAGAACCCCTGGCTGCAGGTCGGCTACTTCTACGGGCACATGTTCCTGAATTTGACCGAGGGCACCGCGCTGAGCTCTGGCATTCTCGGCAACTCGCGCGAGCAGTTCTCCCTGTCGATCTGCGGCCGCGTCGTCGATGAGCTGGAAGCCAAACCGCCGCAACCATTTTTGCGCAAGCTCACCAATACGATCCGACTCACCTCGCACGCCCTGTCGGTGGGCCCGGCGATCCGCCGGCTGGGAAGCGAGATCGCCGGGTGGGCCGTCCCCAACGGCACGGATGCCCGGGCGATTTTCCAGCAGCTCGAGGCAGGTGTCGAGCTGTACTGCCATGTGACCTTGACCCACGTGCGCTCATCGTCGCGGGCCGCGGTAGCAGCGAACATCCTGGAGAGCACACTGGTGCGGCAGGCCGTCAAGGACGGCCGTACCGCTGAAGAGGGGCAAGCGGAGGCGATGCGGTTGATGGCAGGGGCCGCCGACGTCGAAAGTGCCCTGATGGTCGATGAGCTCGACGCGGTGGTTCACACCATCGCCGCCGACGCCGACACCGCGCGCCGGTTCCTGGCCGCGGCGCCGGAGGCCGCCGTGGTCGAGTTGCGGGGCGCGGCCGGACCCGGCGGGGAGGCGTTGCGGCAGTTCCTGAATCACCACGGCCACCGCGGATACCGTGAGCTGTGCATGCGCGACCCGTCCTGGGCCGAGGACCCCGCCGGCTTGGGCTCGATGATGCAGGTGATGCTGCACGCCGCCCTCGATCCGGCCGTCCGCGGTCCGGTGCACCGGCGCGCTGACGCATCCGGCTCACGCGCCGTCAGAGTCCTTGCCCGCCTTGCCCGAGCAGGCGCGCGGGGACGCGAGGAAACGAAATCGAAGATGGCGCTGATGGCGCACGCGCTCAAGCGCGGCTACCGCCATCTGGGCGAGGTACTGGCGCGGTCCGGCCGTCTCCCCGACCCTGATCTGGTCTTCTTTTTCGACCGCAGCGAACTGGCCCGCGTCGTCAGCGACGGGGACGTCGACGAGCTGGTGAAGCGCGCCCTCGCGCGCCGGGACGCGCTGCCCTACCAGGACGCCCTCGAATTCGACGACGTCTCGGTGGGACGGCCCAGGCCGATCGTCGCCGCACCCGCAGCTAGCACGGCCGGAGACCAGGTCGTCGGCCGCCCGGCCAGCCGGGGAACAGTCGAAGGCGTTGTCCGGGTGGCCAAGTCGATTCACGATGCGCGCGATGTGCAGCGCGGGGAGATCCTGGTGGCGCCGGTCACCGATGTCGGCTGGACGCCGTACTTCACGGTGATCGCCGCTCTGGTCACCGACATCGGCAGCTCGGTGTCCCACGGGGCCGTCATCGCGCGCGAGTACGGGCTGCCCTGCGTCGTCAACACCCTCGTCGCCACGCAAGTGCTCAACAGCGGTGACCGGGTGCGGGTGGACGGTGACCGAGGTGTGGTCACGCGGCTCGACTGAGCGCGAGCCTCCTGGTGACCAAAGCCCCTGGCCGCACCGGCGATCTCCGGCCTACCGTCAATCCTGGCATTGGAGGTCCCCATGATCGAAGAACTGCAGGACGTTCCCGCGGGCGTCGTCGGCACCCGGGTGTCGGGGCGGGTCACCGCCGACGATTTCCGTGACTTCAAACCCGCCATGGACCGCATGCTGGACGCCGGCGAGGTCCGCATCATCGAGGTCATCGGCCCCGACTACGAGGGATTCGGCCCCGGCGGACTGCTCGCCGATGTGAAGCAGGGCTTCAGCACCCTCACCCATATGCGTGCGTTCAAACGCACCGCGGTGGTCACCGACAAGGAGTGGATCGGCCACACCCTGCACGCGCTGGCCTGGATGATCCCCGGCGAGGTCGCGCTGTTCGGGATGGACGAACTCGACGCGGCCAAGCAGTGGGCGGCGGGTTGAGCGGCCCCTTGCGTACCTCTCACGCCTGTAATGCGATCCCATAGCCAACCGGGATCATCGCCAAGTACGCGGCGATGCCGAGTGGAAGCCCGAGCAGCGGCGTCCGATGGAAACGAACGGCGACACCTGCACTCGCGACGGCTACGGCTGTACCCACGATCAGGCAGACCCACGGAATGAACACGAGCACATTCTGGCCGCGCGCGGAGAGCTGGCATACCTCGTCCGGAATGCCCTCGTAACATGCGTCGGTGGCCATCGCCAGGGGCAGCATCAACACGACGCTCGCCACGACGCCCACCACTCCCAGCGCCAGCAATATGCCGGCGAACCACATCCAGTGCTTGGCGTGGTCCGGGGCGGGCTGCTGCTCGCTCATATCTCTCATGGTAGGCAGGGGCTATCAGGGGGAAAGCCGCCCAACAGGAGACCGTTTCAACTTCGCCGCGCCATTAGGCCGATCACCAACGCGACACTCTCGTGCTCTCACTCGACGAGTACACCTGCAGTCCTAGCCGACACGGAAACGGCCCCCGGAGTCTCCTCCGGGGGCCGTTTCATCTAGTAGCGGGGACAGGATTCGAACCTGCGACCTCTGGGTTATGAGCCCAGCGAGCTACCGAGCTGCTCCACCCCGCGACGGGCGAACGCTAGGTTACCGGCGGGCGGCTGAGGCTCCAAATCGCCTGTTCAGGGCGCTGAAATCGATCTGCAGCGTCATGACGACGACGCCTGGTCCCCCACCGCCCGGGTCAGTCGCTCGACGAGCAGCCCGGCGAACTTCGCCGGGTCTTCGAGGACCCCTCCTTCGGCTAGAAGCGCGGTGCCGTAGAGCAGTTCGGCGGTGGCGGCCAGCTCGGCGTCGGCGCCGCGGCTCTTGTGGGACTCCCGGAGCCCGACGATGAGGGGGTGGTCGGGATTCAGCTCCAGGATTCGCTTCTCGACCGGAATCGTTTGCCCGGAGGCCCGGTACATGCGGGCCAGCGCAGGGGTGATGCCGAACGTATCGGTGATCAGGCATGCCGGCGAGTCGGTCAGGCGGGTGGACAACCGCACCTCCTTGACATGATCGCCCAGCGTGTCCTTCAGCCAGGCGATCACGTCGGCGAAATCCTGCTCCCGCTGCTGGCGTTCGGCTTCCTGCTCGGGATTGTCGGCGTCGAGGTCGACCTCTCCCTTGGCGACCGACTGCAGCGGCTTGCCGTCGAACTCGTGCACTGACTCCACCCAGACTTCGTCGACGGGATCGGTCAGCAGCAGCACCTCGTAGCCTTTGGCCTTGAACGCCTCGAGGTGCGGTGAGTGCAGCAACTGTTCCCGCGATTCCCCTGCGGCATAGAAGATCTGGCTCTGCCCGTCCGGCATACGTTCGACGTATTCGGCCAGCGTGGTCGGTTGCTCCTCACTGTGCGTGGACGCGAACGAGCACAGGCGCAGGAGCGTCTCCTGGTTGTCGTGGTCGCTCAAAAGCCCCTCTTTGAGGACTCTGCCGAACTGAGTCCAGAAGGTGCTGTACTTCTCCGGGCGCTCGGTCTGCATCTCCGCGATCGTCGAAAGTACTTTCTTGGTGAGCCGGCGCCGGATCGCGGTGATCTGCCGGTCCTGCTGCAGGATCTCACGGGAGACGTTGAGCGACATGTCTTGTGCGTCGACGACGCCCTTGACGAACCGCAGGTACGGCGGCATGAGCTGATCGCAGTCACCCATGATGAACACCCGCTTGACGTACAGCTGCACCCCGACCGCGGCATTCTGGTTGAACAGATCGAACGGGGCGTGCGACGGGATGAACAGCAACGCCTGGTACTCGAACGTGCCCTCCGCCTTCATCGCGATGACCTCGAGCGGCTCGTCCCAGGCGTGCGCGACGTGCTTGTAGAACTCGGTGTACTCCTCGTCTGACACCTCGTCGCGAGGCCGGGCCCAGAGTGCCTTCATCGAGTTGAGGGTCTGGGTCTCGACGGTGACCGCCTCCTCCCCACCCTCCTCGGGAGCCGGCGTGCGGCGCTCGACCTCCATCCGGATGGGCCAGGCGATGAAATCCGAGTACTGCTTGACGAGCTCCCGCAGCTTCCACTCCGAGGTGTAGTCGTGCAGTTGGTCCTCGCGGTCTTCGGGCTTGAGGTGCAACGTCACCGAGGTGCCCTGGGCAACCTCGCCCTCGGATGGATCGACGGACTCGATGGTGTAGGTGCCCTCCCCGGTGGACTCCCATCGGGTCGCCTCGCTCTCACCGGCCTTGCGGGTGAGCAGTTCGACCCGGTCAGCCACCATGAAGCTGGCGTAGAAGCCGATCCCGAACTGGCCGATGAGTTCCTCGGAGGAGTCCCTGTCCTTGGCTTCTCGCAGCTGTTGGCGCAGCTCAGCGGTCCCCGACTTGGCGAGCGTGCCGATCAGGTTCACGACCTCGTCGCGGGTCATGCCGATGCCGTTGTCGCGGACGGTCAGGGTGCGCGCCGCCTTGTCGACGTCGATCTCGATGTGCAGATCGGAGGTGTCGACGTCGAGGTCCTTGTTCCGGAACGATTCGAGGCGGAGCTTGTCGAGCGCGTCGGAGGCGTTGGAGATGAGCTCGCGCAGGAACGAGTCTTTGTTGCTGTAGACGGAGTGGATCATCAGATCCAGCAGTTGGCGTGCTTCCGCCTGGAATTCGAGCTGCTCGACGTGCGCGGCCATGTGCCTTCCCCTTCGACAAGACGATCTCGGATGCCGGAAGAAAAATAGTAGCGAGCCGCGCTCGGGGCGCTCTCAGCCGCGGACCACTTGGCCGGTGGCGAGAACCCTGGCGGGGTCGTAACGGTCGGCCAGCGCGGCCAGTCGCTGCAACGTCTCCGGGTCATACACTCGCGCCGCGCGGGCCGGCTCATGTGAGGGCGCGAAGTTCGGCATCTGTCCGCCGGTAGTCCACGGCGCCACGGCCGCTGTCACCGCCCGGGCGTGCTCGACGACCATGTCGGCGGTGTCGGGCATCGGCGCGCCGATCACCGCCAAGGCGTAGGCCGCATCACGGCGGCAGAAGGCGCTGGGGTACTGCGGCTCTCGGGTCAGCGCTCCCCCGAGCAGCCGCAGCTCGACGATCACCTGCGGCGACCCTGACTCCGGCCCCGCGACCACCAGCAGCGCATCGATCGCCGCCGCCGGCAGC
The DNA here is from genome assembly GCF_010726645.1 of Mycolicibacterium duvalii. Lineage (NCBI taxonomy): Bacteria > Bacillati > Actinomycetota > Actinomycetes > Mycobacteriales > Mycobacteriaceae > Mycobacterium > Mycolicibacterium duvalii. Next base: position 2,858,619 of record NZ_AP022563.1, read on the forward strand.
TCGGACAGCAACGCCTGATCCTCGTAAATCGGCATCGGATCCACGGGGTCGGCGTGCACGGCGCCGATCGCCGCATAGGGCAGCAACCCCACGCTGTCGAGAATCGGAGTGGCGACCGCACGCATCGGCGCCAGCAGCCGCTCCGCATCACGCTCTCCGACGGCGGTGTAGCGCACCGCCACGGTCATCCGGCCGGCCAGCGGATCGGGCACTCCGGGCAGCGGCGGCAGCTGCTGCACCGCGATCGAGGTATTGACCGTCTCCGGCAGCGATGCGCTCCAGTCGCGCCACGCACGCAGCACCGCAGCGGCCTCGCTGCCGTCGAAATACAGTGCTCCACCATAGAATTCAGGCAGTGGAAGCAGATCGATCTGCACTGCGGTGACGATGCCCAGCGTGGACTTGCCCCCACGAAGACCCCAGAACAGGTCCGCGTTCTCCTCCGGGGTAGCCCGCAGCACGCGGCCCTCGCCGGTCACCACGTCGAACGCCCGCACGTGATCCGACGACAGCCCGAACGTCCGTACCATCGGGCCGATCCCACCACCGGTCAGGTACCCGACGACACCGACACCGGGTGCGGAACCGCACAGCGGCGCCAGTCCGTGCGGCGCTGCGGTATCGATGACGTCCTGCCACCGTGCGCCCGCGCCCACCCAGGCGGTGCGGTCGGTGGCATCCACCTCGCAGCGCGTCATCGCCGCCGTGAGCACCAGGATGGTGCCGGCGCCGACACCGACCGCACCGTGCCCGGTCGCCTGCACCGTCACCGTGAACCCGTGGGCCGCAGCAAACCTGATCGTCTCGGCGATGTGCTCAGCGGTGGTCGGCAGCACCACCGCAGCCGGTGTCACCGGAGCCGCCACGTTCCACGGCAGGCAGCGCTCGTAACCCGGCTCGCCGGGGAGGGCGACATCCGCGCCGAGCTGCTGGCGTAGGGAACGCAGCACCTCGTCGCCGGTCAAATCGGTTGGAATCGTCATCCGGGTCCCTTCCCCAAAGCTTCGCGTCGGAGAAAGCATCGCCGAACGGCACGAATCTGGTGCCGAAAAGTGGGCTACATCACGCGCCGAGAGTGCCGTCAGCGTCGCTGCGCGACCGTGACAACTACCGTCATGGCACTTTCGCGCAGCACACGCCGCAGCGGATTACTCCGCGGTCTGGTACTCGTTCATCGCGTCGTCGAGACGCTGCAGCGCCTCGCCGTACTCCGCGAAATCACCGTTGCGCTGCGCTTCGCGCACCGCGTCCAGAGCGGTGTTGACCTCCTGCAGGGCAGCACCTTTCGCACCGGAGAGCTGGGTGGGCCCGCTCGGCGGCACCGCTGCCTCCGGTCCGTCCGGCGGCTGTTGCGCCGGTGCCTGACCCTCGCGCGGTGGCGCCGCGGCCGGCTGCTGGTTGGTGTTCACCGGCGGCCGCTGCTGGGCTGCTTGCCCGTCGGCGGGTGTCGTTCCCGTCGGCGCAGGCCCGGTGGCGGTGGCGTCCGCGCCGGGGCCGAACAGGTCGGTCAGCGCGTCCCGCACGGTCGGGCCGTACCCGATCTGGTCGTTGTACATCATCGCCACACGGATCAGGCGTGGGTAGGTCGAGGCCGCGTCGGTGTTGCCCGGAGAGGCGTACACCGGGGCGACGTAGAGCAGACCGCCGTCTCCGACCGGCAGGGTGAGCAAGTTGCCCCACCGGATCCGGTTCTGGTTGTCACGGCCGATCACACCGAGGTCCTGAGATACCGCGGTGTCGGTGCTGATCGCGTTGAACGCCAGCTTCGGACCGTTGACCTGACCCGGGATGGTCAACACGGTGATCTGCCCGTAGGTGTCCGGGTCCGAGCTCGCGCTCATGAACGCCGCGAGGAAGTCGCGCCGGAACCGGTTCATCGCACTGGTCAGCTGGAACGAGCCCGCATTGCTGTCGGTGGCAAGGTCTTTGGCCACGATGTAGTACGGCGGCTGGAAGCTGCTGGCCGTCGGGTTCGGGTCCAGCGGAACGTCCCAGAAGTCCGACGTCGAGAAGAACGTGATCGGGTCGTCGACGTGGTACTTGGCCAGCAGCGCGCGCTGCACCTTGAACAGGTCCTCGGGATAGCGCAGATGCTCCTGCAGCTCCGGGGTGATGTCGGCCTTGGGCTTGACCGTGTCCGGGAAGACCTTCATCCACGCCTGCAGCACCGGGTCGGCCTCGTCTTGGGCGTAGAGCGTCACCGTGCCGTCGTAGGCGTCGACGGTGGCCTTGACCGAGTTGCGGATGTAGGACACCTGCTTGTCGGGCTGCAGCCGGTTCATCGCCACTTCTTGGGAGTCGACGGTGGCCGACGACAAGGTCGTGAGCTCCGAGTACGGGTAGTTGTCCAGCGTGGTGTAGCCGTCGACGATCCACACGATCCGCTCGTTGACGATCGCCGGGTACACGGCGGTGTCGGTGGTCAGCCACGGCGCGACGGCCTCCACCCGGTCGGCCGGGTCGCGGTTGAACAGGATCTTGCTGTTCTCGCCGATCACGTTGGAGAACAGGAAGTTCCGCTCGGCGTACTTGGCGGCGAAGACGCTGCGGGTGAGCCAGTTGCCGATGCCGACACCGCCCTGGCCGGTGTAGGTGTAGTTGCGGGTCTCGACGTTGTTCTCGTAGTCGTACTCGCGCGGGGCGCCGTTCTCGCCGACGATCGCGTAGTCGGCCGGCGTGTTGGCGATGACCGGGCCGTAGTAGATGCGCGGCTGGGCCAGCGGCGCCGGTCCGGGTGAGATCACCTCGCCGTTGGCGCCGACGACGCTGGACAGGAACTCCGGATATCCGCCGTTCTGGTTGGGGTCGTTGGCCACCCCGCGCACCGTGTTGGCGGGCGACGCGATGAAGCCGTTGCCGTGGGTGTACACCGAGTGCCGGTTGATCCAGTCGCGCTGGTTGTCGATCAGCCGGTCGGGGTTGAGTTCGCGTGCGGCGACCACATAGTCGCGCAGGTTGCCGTTCTGGTCCCGGTAGCGGTCCATGTTCAGCTGGTCCGGGAAGTAATAGAAGTTCTTGCCCTGCTGGAACTGCGTGAAGGCGGGGCTGACGATGTTCGGGTCGAGCACGCGGATGTTCGACGTGGTCGCACGGTCCGCGGCGATCTGCGTGGCGGTGGCGGCCGCGTTGCCCGGATAGTCGCGGTAGCTGACCACGTCGTCTTCCAGACCGTAGGCGTGTCTGGTGGCCGCGATGCTGCGGCTGATGTATTCGCTTTCCTTCTGCGCCGCGTTGGGCCGGACGCTGATCTGCTCGACCACCAGCGGCCAGCCGGCGCCGATCACCAGCGACGACAGCAGCAGCAGCACCACGCCGATCGCGGGGATGCGCAGATCACGCAGTACCAGCGCGGAGAACACCGCCGCCGCGCAGATGACCGCGATCGCGACCAGGATCAACTTGGCCGGCAGCACCGCGTTGATGTCGGTGTAGCCGGCGCCGGTGAACGGCTTGCCGCCGCGGGTGTTGCTGAGCAGCTGGTAGCGGTCCAGCCAGTAGGCGACGGCCTTGAGCAGGATGAACAGCCCCACCAGCGAGATCAGCTGGATGCGCGCGGCCCGGCTGAGCGCCCCCGTGCGACCGGACAGCCGGATGCCGCCGAACAGGTAATGGCCCAGCAGGTTGGCCACGAAGGCCAGGAACGTCGCGACGAACAGGTAGGTCAGGACCAGCCGCCAGAACGGCAGATCGAATGCATAGAAGCCCAGATCGATGCCGAACTGCGGGTCCTGGATGCCGAAGCTGCCGCCGTGGATGAACAGCTGGACGCGGTCCCAGTAGCTCTGCGCGACCAGCCCGGCGAGCAGACCGACGAACGCGGGCACCCCGATGCCGATGAGGCGCAGCTTGGTCATCACCGCGGTGCGGTAGCGCGCGACCGGGTCGTTGGGCCCCGCGGTCGGCACGAACACCGGCCGGGTGCGGTAGGCCAGTGCCAGCGCTGCGAACACCACACCGCCGATGAACAGTGCCACGACGAGGAAGATGAGCAAACGGGTGACCAGCTGGGTGGTGAACACTGACCGGTATCCCAGCTCGCCGAACCAGAGCCAGTCGACGTAGGTGTCGATGAAGCGCGGGCCGATCAGCAGCAGCAGCACGACCACCACCGCGAGCGCGATCAACACCCGGCTTCGTCGCGTCAGGTTCGGCATCTTCGCCGCGGGCCGCATACCCACTCGGTTACTCCAGTCTCACGATTGCCAGCAGATGTGTCAGTCGGCCGCGCACCTGAAGAGCGCAGGCTGTTTGAAGATCACTCTACGCATCGGCGCGGACACGCTGCCTCAGCAGCGGGGAGGTTCGCCACCGGCGGAAAGCACCCGCAGCGAGTCGACGGCCTGCTGGAGGGTGTCGACGGTGAGCAGTTCGATGCCGTCGACGTCGGCGGTCTTGGCCTCCGCACAGTTTTCGGCCGGCACCAGGAAGACCGTCGCGCCGGCGTCCTCGGCCGCGGCGATCTTGTGGGTGATGCCGCCGATCGAGCCCACCTTGCCGTCGCCGGTGATGGTGCCGCTGCCGGCGACGAACTTGCCGCCGTTGAGCTCGCCGGTGGTCAGCTTGTCCACCACCGCCAGGCTGAACATCAGACCCGCTGACGGTCCGCCGATGTTGGCCAGGTTGAAATCGATCGCATAGGGCGCCCAGGGCGCGTCGAGCACGCCGACCCCGAGGACTCCCTGCGGACGGTCCGGGCTGGAGCCCAGCGTGATCTCGGCGACGCCGGGCGCGGCGTTCTTGCGGCGGTAGTCGACGACGATCGTGTCGCCGGGTCGGGTGTCCTCGAGCAGCTCCTGGAATTCGTCGAGGGTTGCGACCGGTTGGTTGTTGACCCCGTCGATCGCGTCCCCGGGCTGCAGCTTGTCGTGCGAGGCGCCGTCCTCGTCGACGGTGTCGATCGTGACGGCCATCGGGTAATCCAGGTAGTGCAGAGCGGCGTATTCGGCGCGGTCCTCGGACTCCCGGAAATCCCGGGTGTTGGCCTCGTCGATCTCCTCCCGGCTCTTGTCGGGCGGATACACCAGTTCGCGCGGCAGCAGCTGGTCGCGGCCCGAGGCCCAGAAGATCAGCGCCTGCCCCAGCGTCAGGCCGTCGCGCTGAGAGACCGTGGTCATGTTGAGGTGGCCGCTGGTGGGGTGCACGTCGGCACCCTTGATCTCGACGACCGGCGTGCCGTCGATCTCGCCGAGCGTGTTGAACGTCGGCCCGGGCCCGAGCGCGACGTAGGGCACCGTCACCACGGTGAGCAGCACCCCGAAGATCATGATCGGCGCCAGCGCGACGAGCAGGGTCGAAATCCGCCTGTTCACGCCGCCCACAGTAGAGGTGGCCCGGCGGTTCACTCTCAGCGTGACCCGCAGGGGCGCGTGGCCGGTCGGCGGTGAGTACCGTTGAGGCATGGCTGACGTGCCCTTCGGGTTCTCCGCCGGGGACGACCCCGAGCGGGACAAACGCAAGAACGACCCCGGCGCCGGAGGCGATCCGTTCTCCGGCTTCCCGGGTGGCGGTGAGTTCGACATGTCGCAGCTGGGCCAGATCTTCAGCAAACTCGGCGAGATGTTCAGCGGTGCCGGCACCGCGATGGCCGGCGGCAAGAGCACCGGGCCGGTGAACTACGACCTGGCGCGGCAGCTGGCGGCCAGCTCGATCGGTTTCGTCGCGCCGGTGCCGGAGGCCACCACGACCGCGTTGGCCGACGCGGTGCGCCTGGCCGAGACGTGGCTCGACGGCGCCACCGCACTGCCGGCGGGCAGCACCCGCACCGTGGCGTGGACGCCGACCGATTGGATCGACAACACCCTGGAGACCTGGAAGCGGCTGTGCGATCCGGTCGCCGAGCAGATCTCCACGGTGTGGGCTTCAGCGCTGCCCGAGGAGGCCAAGGCGATGGCCGGTCCGCTGCTGGCGATGATGTCGCAGATGGGCGGCATGGCGTTCGGCTCGCAGCTCGGGCAGGCGCTGGGCAAGTTGTCGCGAGAAGTGCTGACCTCCACCGACATCGGGCTGCCGCTGGGTCCCCGCGGGGTGGCGGCGCTGATGCCCGAGGCCATCGAGGCGTTCGCCGACGGTCTCGAGCAACCGCGCAGCGAGATCGTGACGTTCCTGGCCGCCCGCGAGGCCGCCCACCACCGGCTGTTCAGCCACGTGCCGTGGCTATCGGCGCAGCTGCTCACCACCGTGGAGGCGTTCGCCAAGGGCACCAAGATCGACATGAGCGGCATCGAGGAGTTCGCGCAGGGGTTCGACCCGTCCGCGCTGACCGATCCGTCGCAGCTCGAGCAGCTGCTCAACCAGGGCATCTTCGAGCCCAAGACCACCCCGGAGCAGACCGCGGCACTGGAACGCCTCGAGACGCTGCTCGCCCTGATCGAGGGCTGGGTGCAGACCGTGGTCGCCGACGCGCTCGGGGACCGGATTCCCGGGACGTCGGCGTTGAGCGAGACGCTACGGCGGCGCCGGGCCACCGGCGGGCCGGCCGAACAGACCTTCGCCACCCTGGTCGGGCTGGAGTTGCGGCCGCGCAAGATGCGCGAGGCCGCGCAGCTGTGGGACAAGCTGACCCAGGCCGTCGGCTCGGACGCCCGCGACGCCGTCTGGCAGCATCCTGACCTGCTGCCCAGTGCCTCGGACCTCGACGAGCCCGCGGCGTTCATCGACCGCGTGATCGGCGGGGACACCAGCGACCTCGACAGCGCGATCGAACAGGCCCTCGAGGAGGCGCGCGACAACGAACGCGGCGAGGACGGGCCAGCCTCTCCCCAGTAGGTCCGCGCCCTGTGGATAACTGGGTCGGCCGTCGTCGCCGCGTGCCACTGTCGTCACATGACGCGGTACGCACTCGACCCGGCGACGCCGGTGCTGTCCCGACCCGACGGCTGCGTGCAGGTGGGGTGGGACCCACGCCGGGCCGTCGTGGTGCGGCCACCCGACGGTCTTTCCCCCACCGTGCTGGCCGAGCTGCTGCGCACGCTGCAGCACGCCGCCACGGTGGCAGATCTGCAGGCCCGCGCCGCTGCACACGGCGTGGCCGCGGACACGGTGTCCGGACTGCTCACCGATCTGCTGTCCACCGGGGTGGCCACCCCGGCCGCGTCGCCCCGCGCCCGGTCCACCTCGATCCGGGTGCACGGCGACGGGCCGCTGTCGGATCTGCTCAGTACCGCGCTGTCCTGCAACAACATCCGGCTCAGCCGCAGTAGCCGGACGCACGCGCTGAGCACCGCCATCGACCTCGCCGTGCTCACCGACTATCTGGTGGCCGATCCCCGCGTGGTGCGCGACCTGCACGACTGCGGCGTCCCGCATCTGCCGGTGCGGGTGCGCGACGGCACCGGGCTGATCGGGCCGCTGGTCATCCCGGGAGTGACCAGCTGCCTGCGGTGTGCCGACATGCACCGCAGCGACCGCGACTCGGCCTGGCCGGCGGTCGCGTCGCAGCTGTGCCGGACCGTCGGCACCGCCGATCGGGCGACGGTGCTGGCCACCGCGGGTCTGGCGCTCGGTGAGATCGACCGGGTGGTGCGGGCGCTGGCCTACGACGGCACGGGTCCGGCGCCGCTGCCGTCGACGCTGGACACCACCGTCGAGTTCGACGTGCGCACCGGCGCGGTGACGACCCGCAAGTGGTCCCGGCACCCCGAGTGCTCATGTTGACATCGGGTGTTGCCAACTGGTTGGTCGAAGTTCAGCGGGTTCGTGGATGATGGACTGGTGAGTGAGATCAAGCGGGGTCGCGCAGCGCGCAACGCGAAGTTGGCGTCGCTGCCCGTCGGGATGGCCGGGCGCGCGGCGCTCGGCTTCGGAAAGCGCCTGACCGGCAAGTCGAAAGACGAGGTCAACGCTGAGTTGATGGACAGGGCCGCCCAGCAGATGTTCACCGTGCTCGGCGAGCTCAAAGGCGGGGCGATGAAGGTCGGCCAGGCCCTGTCGGTGATGGAAGCGGCGATCCCCGAGCAGTACGGCAAGCCCTACCGCGAGGCGCTGACCAAGCTGCAGCGGGAGGCGCCTCCGTTGCCCGCCGCCAAGGTGCACCGGGTGCTCGACCAGCAGCTCGGCACCAAGTGGCGGGAGCGGTTCCAGTCCTTCGACGACAAATCGGTGGCCTCGGCCAGTATCGGGCAGGTCCACAAGGCCGTCTGGTCGGATGGTCGCCAGGTGGCGGTGAAGATCCAGTACCCCGGCGCCGATGAGGCGCTGCGCGCCGATCTGAAGACGATGCAGCGTCTGGTCGGCGTGCTCAAGCAGCTCTCCCCCGGCGCCGACGTCCAGGGCGTGGTCGACGAACTGATCGAACGCACCGAGATGGAACTGGACTATCGGCTGGAAGCCGACAACCAGCGCGCATTCGCCAAGGCCTACGACGGCGATTCGAAGTTCGTGGTCCCCCACGTGGTCGCGAGCGCACCGAAGGTGGTCATCCAGGAGTGGATCGAGGGCATCCCGCTCTCGCAGATCATCCGCGAGGGCACCCAGGAACAGCGGGATCTGATGGCCACCCGGCTTTTCGAGTTCTGCAACGACGCGCCGACCCGCCTGGAGATGGTGCACGGCGACGCCCATCCGGGCAACTTCATGCTGTTGCCTGACGACAAGATGGGCGTGATCGATTTCGGCGCGGTGGCCCCGATGCCCGGCGGGTGGCCGATCGAGCTGGGTCTGACGCTGCGCTACGCGGTGGACAAGAATTACGACAAGCTGTTGCCGACCATGGAGAAGGCCGGATTCATCCAGAGGGGTCAGCAGGTCTCCACCCGCGAGATCGACGACATGCTCAAGCAGTACGTCGACCCGCTGCAGGTTCCGGTGTTCCATTACAGCCGCAAGTGGCTACAACGGCTGACCACGCTCGAACTCGACAAGGCAGCCGGCCAGATCAAAGCCGCACGGCAGATGGACATTCCGCCGAAGCTGGCCATCCCGATGCGGGTGATCGCGTCGATCGTCGCGATCTCCTGCCAGCTCGATGCCCACGTGCCCACCCGGCGCATCGCCGAGGAATCCGTTCCGGGATTCGCCGACCCCGACGCCGTCTAGTGTCGGGGCCGGCGAATCTCACGCGGCGACAGGGTCTTTCGCGTCCTTACGGGGACGCCCCCGAGGCCGCTTGCGGGCGATGACGGCACCCCGGTCGAGGATTTCGCCGCCCCAGACGCCCCAGGGCTCCTGCCGCTGCAGTGCCGCGTTCAGGCATTCGCGCTGCAGCGGGCATCCGGCGCAGAGCTCCTTGGCACGTTCGAGGTCGCGCGGATCTTCGGCGAACCACAGATCGGGGTCCTCGACGTGACACGGCAACGCCAGCTTCGTTTCATCGCATGTCGTCTCGCATGTCCCTGCAGACATGTCCGGTCCTCTGCTTTCTCCGTCGTCGGTGGTCGGGTTGCTGGGTTGTCAGTGACTGGGAGATCCGGGCCGATGGGCGGAAAAACAAAACGGCCACGGATCCGTGATTGCGGGTCCGTGGCCTTGAGGCGTTGAGCGGGTCTACCTAGCGGAATCCCCTCACGGACGCGGCAATCGCGCGGGCGGCGCGACGCTTGCGCGGCGCGGCGGCAGCGGCGGTGGCAATGGCGGGGTGCGCCCCGGCGACAGCGAAGACGGCAGTGCCGCGCATGACCGAAGCAGTTACGCCAATGACTGCGTGATTGCTCTTCATGATCGCGGCACCCTCCTTTCGCACGTGTTCCTCGAGGCTAGACGGTATCAGTTCTTGCCCACAACACATTTTTGACCAGTGCTTTTGGCACGATCTTGATGATTATTGGCGGCTCTTGACCAGTGCGAGCACGTCGGCGCCGAACTGTTCGAGCTTGCGGGCACCGATGCCGGGGATGGCGACCAGCGCCGCGTCGTCGGCCGGCAGCGATTCCGCGATGGCGATCAGTGTGTTGTCGGTGAACACCACATACGCCGGAACCTTCATCTCCTTGCACCGCTGCGACCGCCACTCTTTGAGGTCGGAGAGCAGCTGTTCATCGATGTCGGACGGGCAGCTTTCGCAGCGGCGCAGCATGATCGCCGCCGACGACGTCAACGCCGCGTTGCAGACGCGGCAGCGCGGCGCCGGTCCGCGCGCTTTGCGCGGCCGGCTGGGACCGTCCTCGCGCTGCGACTGCGGTGCGATGCCGTTGAGAAAGCGCGACGGACGGCGACCCTGGCGCCCCCCGGGGTTGCGGGCCAGCGCCCAGCTGAGCGTCAAATGCACTCGCGCCCTGGTGATTCCGACATAGAACAGCCGGCGCTCCTCCTCGACGGGTTCGCTGTCGGCGCCGTGGCTGAGCGCGTGCGAGATGGGCAGCGTGCCGTCGGCGAGGCCGACCAGGAACACCGCGTCCCATTCCAGGCCCTTGGCCGCGTGCAGCGAGGCCAGCGTGACGCCCTGCACCACCGGAGGGTGCCGGGAGTCCGCGCGCTGCCGTAGCTCGCCGAGCAGGGTGCGCAGGTCCAGTTGAGGTCGCTGCGCGACCTCGTCGTCGACCAGCTCGGCCAGCGCGACCAGCGCCTCCCACCGGTCGCGCGCCCGCGTGCCCAGCGGCGCCTCGGCGGTCAGTCCGAGCGGCTCCAGCGTGGCGCGCACCAGTTCGGACAGTTCGGCTCCGGCCGGTGGCTGCGCGTCGGGCGGCACCCGCTCGGCGGTGCGCTGCAGGGCCAGCAGCGCCTGCCGCACCTCCTGGCGGGTGAAGAACCCTTCGCCGCCGCGGACCTGGAACGGGATGCCGGCCTCGGTCAGCGCCTCCTCGTAGACCTCCGACTGGGCGTTGATCCGGTAGAGCACGGCGATCTCGGCTGCCGGGGTGCCCGACTCGATCAGCTTCTTGATGCCGGCCGCCGCCGCGGCGGCCTCGGCGACCTCGTCGGGATACTCCTTGAACTGCGGTGCGGGGCCGGGCGGGCGCTGACCGACCAGGTGCAGTCTGCTGCCGGCCATCCGGCCGCGGGCGGCGGCGATGACCCGGTTGGCCAGCGACACCACCTGCGGGGTGGAGCGGTAGTCGCGTTCGAGCCGGATGACCGCGGCGTCCGGGAAGCGCCGGGAGAAGTCCAGCAGATAGCGTGGCGAGGCGCCGGTGAACGAGTAGATGGTCTGGTTGGCGTCGCCGACGACGGTCAAATCGTCCCGATCGCCGAGCCACGCATCGAGGACCCGCTGCTGCAGCGGGGTCACGTCTTGGTACTCGTCGACGACGAAACACCGGTACCGGTCGCGGAACTCCTGGGCGACGGCGGCGTCGTTCTCGATGGCGGCGGCGGTATGCAGCAGCAGGTCATCGAAATCCAGAAGCGCCATGCCGTCGCGGCGCGCCTTCAACGACTCGTAGCCGACGTAGGCCTGGCCGATCTTCTCGGCGTCGAACGGGATGTCGCGGCCCGCCTCCGCCACCGCGGCCGGGTAGGTCTCGGGGCTGATCAGTGAGGCTTTGGCCCATTCGATCTCACCGGCGAGGTCACGCACGTTCTCCGTGCCGGTGGGCAGGCCGGTGCGGTTGGCCGCCTGGGCGACGATCGCGAACTTGGAATCGAGGAGCTGCCAGTCGGTGCTACCGACCACCCGCGGCCAGAAGTAGGACAGCTGTCGGCGGGCCGCGGCGTGGAACGTCATCGCCTGCACCGACGCGGTCGACGCTTCGGCGTCGTCGCCGCCGAGGCCGCGCAGCCGGGCGCGCATCTCCCCCGCGGCGCGCTGGGTGAACGTGACCGCCAGCACCTGCCCGGGTGCGACGTGTCCAGCGGTGACCAGGTGGGCGATGCGACGGGTGATGGTGCGGGTCTTGCCGGTGCCGGCACCGGCGAGCACACACACCGGCCCGCGCGGGGCCAGCACGGCGTCGCGCTGCTCCTCGTCGAGGTCACCGAGCAGCTTGTCGTGCGCTGTCGGGGCCATGGCGACCATCATGGCAGCGCCCGCTGACAGACGCGGACCTCGGGACGGGCATGTCGGGTGCGTCGACTACGTTGAAGTGCTTATGAGCGCTGAGAACGCCACCGTGACGATGTACACGACGACATGGTGCGGCTACTGCGTGCGCCTGAAGATGGCGCTGAAGTCCGCGGGGATCTCGTGGACCGAGGTCGACATCGAGGCCGACCCCGACGCCGCGGACTTCGTCGGGTCGGTCAACAACGGAAACCACGTGGTGCCGACGCTGAAGTTCGCCGACGGGTCGACGTTGACCAACCCGAGCATCAAGCAGGTCAAGGCCAAGCTCGCCGTGTAGTCAGGCGTCGGGGTCGCCGCGGCGGATGCGGGTGACCCCGGCGACCACCGACAGCACCGCGAGCATCAGGAACAGCGCGGCCATCACGAGGTAGACGAGGCCGCCGTGGTTGATGAAGCCGACGAGGCGCAGCACGCCCAGCACGGCCATCAGAACGCCGCCGACCAACAGCCATCGGGCTTGCCGGACGGTGGCGGGGATCATCGACTCCACGGTCAGTCCTGCGCTGCCCAGGACTCGATGATCTCGCGGGCGATGGAGATCGACCCCGGCAGCAGCAGGCGGGCGTCGGATGCGGAGCTCCAGTCGCCCCGGCCGAGCGCCTCGCGGATCTCCTCTCGGGTGAACCAGGCCGCCTCGGCGATCTCCCCGTCGTTGAACGAGAACTCCTGCTCGGGGTCCCCGAGGGCGTGGAACCCCACCATCAGCGAGCGGGGGAACGGCCACGGCTGACTGCCCAGGTATTCGACGTCGGTGACGGCCAGGCCGATCTCCTCGGCGATCTCGCGGACCACACACGACTCGAAGGACTCGCCGGCCTCGACGAAGCCGGCCAGGATGGAGAACAACCGCTGGGGCCACACGGTCTGGCGGGCCAGCACCGCGCGGTCATGACCGTCGTGCACCAGGCAGATCACCGCCGGGTCGATGCGCGGGAACTCCTCGCGCCCGGTGAGCGGGTCGAGCCGCGACCAGCCGGCCTTGATCGGTGTGGTCGCGGCCCCGTCGACGGGTGAGAACCGGGCGCTGTCATGCCAATTGAGCAGCGCGGTGGCGGTGGCCACCAGCTGGGCGCTGACGTCGTCGAACACGTCGCCGGTGCGCCGCAGGTCGAGCACCTCGACCGGCGTGTCCAGGTCGTCGGGCGGTTCGAGTTCGGCACGCACAGCCCAGACGTGGCGACCGTCGTGGAGCCGGCCGAGGAACACCGCGTGCTCCGGCGGCCGGGCGCCGATCGAGGCGGCGCTGTTGAGCACGGCCCGGCCCGCCGAGATCAGTACCTGGTTGCGCCGGTCCACGCGCAGCAGCAGCGCGTCGGGCCAGCCCGCCACGGCTGCGTCGATGTCGGTGCGCAACGCGTCGGCGCGGTCGGCACCGACCCGCGACAGCAACGGCACCTGCCGCAGCCGGAATGAACTCATCGCTCCTCGTTGCTCTTCCCGCAAGCGCTCATCGCTCCTCGTTGCTGCGGATGTAGAGCAGCCGGTCACCCAGTTCGAGTGCGTCTACCTCGGCATCGTCGACGCGGATCAGCTTGTTGCCGCGCACGACACCGAGCACGATGTCGGTTTGGTGACGCGGAGAGCTGCCGACTTCTTTCGTCGTCACCTCGCGCTCGGCGATTGCGAAGCCGGCGTCAGGGGTCAGCAGGTCCTCCATCATCGCCACGACGCTCGGGGTCTGCACCGCGATGCCGAGCAGACGGCCCGCGGTTTCGGAGGTCACCACCGTCGAATCCGCACCGGATTGCTTGAGCAGGTGTTCGTTGTCGGATTCCCGCACCGCGGCGATGATCTTCGCATTCGGCGCGAGTTCGCGTGCGGTGAGCGTGACCAGCACGGCGGTGTCGTCCCGGTTGGCGGCGACGATGATCGTCTTGGCGTGCTGGGCGCCGGCCAGCCGCAGGACCTCGGAGTCGGTCGCGGTACCGCGCACCGTGACCAAGCCGGCGCTCTTGGCACGCTCGAGAGCAGCGGTGTCTTCGTCGACGACGACGATGTCGCCCGGGGCGATCTCGTCACCGACCATCGCCGCGACAGCGGTGCGTCCCTTCGTTCCGTATCCGATGACGACGGTGTGGTTGCGCACCTTGTTCCTCCACTGCTGGATCTTGAACGCCTGTCGCGACTCGGTCGTGAGGGTTTCGACCGTGGTTCCGATCAGCACGATCAGGAACGCCACGCGCAGCGGGGTGATCACCAGGACGTTGACCAGACGCGCTCCCGCGGTGACCGGGGTGATGTCGCCGTAGCCGGTGGTGGACAGCGACACCGTGGCGTAGTAGAAGCAATCGAGAAGGCTGAGACCGTCGCCCTGATTGTCACGGTAGCCGTCTCGGTCGATGTAGACGATCAGCACGACCGCGCACAGCACCGCCAGCGCGATGACGATCCGCTTCGTGATGCGCAGCCACGGGCTGGGGATGTCCTGAGGGATCTGGACGCGGTCCACCAGCGAGTGCACGGGCCGGTCGGCCAGCGGCTGGTTGATACGACTGAGCCGTCGCCGCAGCCTGCCCTTAGCCACGGGGGTCCGTCACGGGATGAGGCTGCCGCACCAGCACAATGTAATCATGACCTCTTCCCCGGCGGCAGCACAGCAGGCCACGACACGCGCATACCGGACGGCGGCGATGCTGCTGGGCATCGGGGCGCTGCACTTCATCGCACCGAAGCCGTTCGACGGCATCGTCCCGGCCGAACTGCCCGGCAGCGCCCGCACCTACACCTACGCCTCCGGCGTCGCCGAGATCGCCATCGGCGGCATGCTGCTGGCGCCGCGCACCCGCCGGGCCGGGGCGCTGGCCGCCGTGGCGCTCTACGTCTCGGTGTTCCCGGCCAACGTCAACATGGTCCGGCTGTGGAAGAACAAGCCGCTGCCGATGCGGCTGGCGGCGCTGGCCCGGCTGCCGCTGCAGATCCCGATGATCACCCAGGCCCTGAAGATCTATCGGCAGTCCTGACGACGCTCAGGCCGCCAGGTCGCCGCGTGCGATCAGGGTGGCCAGCTCCTCGGGGCCGGGCAGGTGCTCGGGTGTCACGGTCTGGCCGTGGCGTACGTAGTGGAACGCCGCGCGCACCGATGACGGGGGGCAGCCCTGCAGTCGCGCCCAGGCCAGTCGGTAGATCGCCAACTGGATGGCATTGTGCTGCAACTCTTCCGGCGTGGCCGGCGGCTCGCCGGTCTTCCAGTCCAGCACGGTGACACCGCCGTCATCGTCGGCGAACACGGCGTCGATGCGGCCGCGCACCACCCGGTCGCCGAGCATCATGTCGAACGGCACCTCCACGTCGATCGGGGTGCGCGCAGCCCACGGCGAGACGGCGAACGCTGCCTGCAGTTCCTCGAGTTCGCCGTCGTCCTGCCGGTCGGCGTCCACCGCGCCGGGCAGGTCGTCGAGGTCGAACAACTTGTCCGACTGGAAGTACCGCTGCACCCATTCGTGGAAGGCGGTGCCCAGCAATGCGTGGGCGTCGGGCCGGCGGGGCAGTCTGCGCTGCAGGCGCGCCACCGCGGCTTCGGGATCACGCCCCAGGTCCACCACCGTGCTCACCGACAGCGCCGCGGGCAGCGGCACCGGCGGCCGCTGCTGGGCGCGGCGGCGTTCGGCCAACAGCGCGTCGACGTCGGCGGACCACCCGTGGTCGTCGACCGTCTCGGCCGGCGGTAGGTCGCCCGACATCGCCTGCGCGACCAGGTGGGCGCCGCGGTCGGTGTCCGCGCGTCGGGTCGCGAGGGGATCGACCGGCCACATCGCCTCCACCGCGCGTTCCCGCAGCGGGTTGGTGTCACCGTCGGCGGGCGCGTCGGCCCATCGGTCGACCGTGCCGCACGGGCTACCCGCCGCGGCCGACGCGTCGATGATGTCCTTGAGCTCGCACAGGAACGTCGACGGGCCACGAGGCTTGGACTCGGTGGCTCCCCAGTGGTGCCCGGAGACCAGCAGGGTCTGCTCGGCCCTGGTGATCGCCACGTACAGCAGGCGCCGCTCCTCGTCGGTGCGCCGCTGCTCGAGGCTGCGCTTGTGGTCGGAGATCTTGTCCGACAATCCTTTCCGATCGCTGACATCGGAGGTGTCGAGTACCGGCACGCCGTGCTCGGACACCGCCGCGCAGTCGCCGCGCAGCAGCGGGGGCAGGTCGGACGCATCGGTCAGCCAGGTGCGCGGCAGCGCAGTCGACGGGAACACCCGGCCGCTGAGGTGGGGCACCGCGACGATCTGCCACTCCAGTCCTTTCGCGGCGTGCACGGTCAGGATCTGGACGCGGTCCTCGGCCACGCTGATCTCGGCGGGGGCCAGCCCGTTCTCGACCTCTTCGGCGGTGTCGAGATACGCCAGCATCCCGGTCACGGTCGCACCCGGTCGCGACGCATAGTCGGCCACCACGTCGCTGAACGCGTCGAGGTGCTCAGTCCCCGACCAGCCGGCGGTGACCGGGCGTGCCGCGCGCGCCTCGGCGTCCACGCCCAGCACGCGGCGCACTTCGGCGACCAGTTCGGGCAGCGGGCTGTCCAGATGGGCGCGCAGCGCGGTCAGCTCCCGGGCGACAGCGACGATGCGCGCATAGCCCGCCGCCGAATACGCTTCCGCGGGCCCGGGATCACTCAACGCGTCGGCCAGACACGCTTCGTCGACGTCCGGGCCGGACTGCGCGACCACCTGCTCGGCGACGCTGCCAGCCGTCGGGACCGGGTCACCGGCGTGCAGGGTCACCGCGCGGCGCCACAACGCGGCGATGTCGCGGGCCCCGAGGCGCCACCGCGGCCCGGTCAGCACGCGCAGCGCCGCCGGTCCGGCCGTCGGGTCGGCCGCCAACCGCAGCATCGCGACCACGTCGGCCACCTCGGGCACCGCCAACAGTCCCGCCACCCCGACGACCTCGACGGCCACACCGCGCCGACTCAGTGCGTCGGCCATCGGCGCGGCGTCGGCGTTGCGGCGCACCAGAACTGCCGCAGTGGGCGCCGAACCGGCAGCTGCCACCCCGGCGTGGTAGCGCCGGGCCACCTCGTCGGCCACCCATTCGCGTTCGGCCTCGACGTCGGTGAACAGCGCGCAGTGCACATCACCGGGTTCGGCGCCGGGCCGGGACCGCAACGCGCGCACCGCCACCGACCGCCGGCGCGCGTCGGTGGAGACCTCGTTGGCCAGGTGCAGAACCTCCGGGGGGTTGCGCCAGCTCGTGCGCAGTTCCAGCGCCGGTGCCGGGCTGCCGTCCGAGCGCGGGAAGTCGGTGGTGAACCTCGGCAGGTTGGTCGCCGACGCGCCGCGCCACCCGTAGATCGACTGGATCGGGTCACCGACGGCGGTCAACGCCAGACCGTCGTCGGCGCCGCCGCCGAACAGCGCGGACAACGCGACGCGCTGCGCGTGCCCGGTGTCCTGGTATTCGTCGAGCAGCACCACCCGGAAGCGTTGCCGCAGCTGCTCCCCCACCTGCGGGCACTGCGCCGCCAACCGCGCCGCCGAGGCCATCTGCATGCCGAAGTCGACGACACGCTCCTCGCGCATCCGCCGGTGCAGCGCATCGATCAACGGCACCAACAAGGTTCGTTCGGTCTGCGTGGCCAGCATCCGCAGCAGCCACTGGCTGGGCCCGCGGTCACGCTGCCAACGGCCGGCCGGCAACGTGTGCACCAGCCGTTCCAACTCCACGTGCGTGTCCCGCAGCTGGTCGGTGTCGACCAGGTGTTCGGAGAGTTGACCGGCCAGCTTGAGCACCATCGCGGTGACCGCCGCCGGGGACTTCTCGGTGGGCAGTTCCTCGGGGTACTCGCAGACCACCCGGAAGGCCAGCTGCCACAATTCGGTTTCGCTGAGCAGACGGACGTCGGGCTCGACGGGTTGGGGGCAGCTCGCGCTCGGGGGACTCAACAGCCCGAACTCGCGCAGCAGCGTGCCCGCGAACGCGTGGTAGGTGCTGATGGTGACCGGGTCCTCGGTGATGTCGGCGCCGGGGATCATCAGGCCCGCACCGGCCAGCCGGGCCAGCCGGGCCCGGACCCGCCGCAGCAGCTGCCCGGCAGCCTTGCGCGTGAACGTCAGCCCGAGCACCTCGCTGGGTCGGGCGAAGCCGTTGGCGACCAGCCACACCACCCGCGCCGCCATCGTCTCGGTCTTGCCGGCTCCGGCGCCGGCGATCACCACCAGCGGCCCGGGCGGGGCCGAGATCACGGCGGCCTGCTCCTCGGTCGGCGCGAAAAGCCCGAGTGCGTCGGCCAATTCGGCGGGACTGTAGCGCACGTCGGTCACTGCTGGCTCCTGTTCTGGGCGGGGCACATCGAGCGCACCGGGCAGTGTGCGCAGCCGTCGTTGACCTTGGCGAGGAACGCCGGGCCCTGCGTGGTCGCGGCGGTGCGGACCACCTCGGCGCGCCACTGCGCGACGGCCTCGGGAGTCAGCGCGGCCTGGTCACGTTCGGTGGCACCGCCGCGGCTGGTCTTGCCCAGATAGACCAGGCGTCCGCCGCCGGGCTGGTCGCCGTCGGCGAGCAGACCCGCGGCGACAGCCAGCTGATACATCGCGAGCTGGGCGTGGTTCTGTGCGTCGTCCTTGGTGAAGGGGCTCTTACCGGTCTTGACGTCGACGACGACGAGCCGGCCGGCGTTGTCCCGTTCCACCCGGTCGAGCCGCCCGCGCACGCGGACCCCCGGCAGATCCCCGGTCGGGTCCTCGATCTGCCCGTCGACGTCGATCTCGGTGCCGACCTCGGTCAGTTCGCCCCGGGTCTGCGCGCGCCAGCGCAGGAAGGTCTGCAACATCTCCGCGTGCCGGGCCAGCTCGTTGTCGGCGTGCCACTGCGCATCGAACGGCAGTTCGCCCCAGACCTTCTCGAGCTCGGCGAGCAGAGCCGGCTCGCTGCGACCCGACTCGCTGACCAGCGCGTGCACCAGCGAGCCCAGCGTCGAGCGGACGTCGCGGCCCCGCGCCCCGCCGTGTCGTTCCAACAGCCAGCGCAGCGGGCAGTCCGAGAGCGTCTGCAGCGTCGACGGCGACAGCGTGACCACGTGCCCGTCGCCGACCCACAACGGATCGGTTGTGGACAACTGCTGCATGCCATACCACGAGGCCGGGTCGGCGCCGGCGACTCCGGCCTCGGCGAGTCGGCCCAATTGCGCTGCCGCGCAGGCTCGCTGGACCTCATCGACGACGCCGGGCGGCGCGCACACCACTGCCCGCAGGCGCCCCACCAGCGCCGACGGCGCCAGCACCCGGGGCGCGCGGACGGGCTCGGCCGGCTCGGCCACCGACTCGGTGGCCACCGCGGCGAGCTCATGGCAGAACGGCGAGGGCAGCAGCGCTTCGTCGTCGTCGCTGTCGACGGCGGTGACCAGCAGCCGGCTGCGCGCCCGGCCCATCGCGGCGATCAGCAGCCGGCGCTCCTCCGCCACCAGCGGTGCACGGCTGGGCAACTCCCGTTGTCCGGGTTCGGTGACGCCGTCGATGACGTCGACGAGCCGGCCGGTGGCCAGTACACCGCCACGCGGGGCGGTGTTCGGCCACAGGCCCTCCTGCACGCCGGCGAGCACGACGAACTCCCAGTCCCGGTGCAGCGCCGAGTGCGCGCTGAGCACCGACACCGCATCGGCCGCGGTGTCGTCGCGGCGCACCGGCGGCAGGGCCAGGCCCGACACATGGTCGACCAGACCCCGCAGCGAGGCGCCCGCAGTGCGGGTCACGTACTGGTCGGCGACGTCGAACAGCGCCGTCACCGCGTCGAGATCGCGGTCTGCCTGCGCACCGCCCGGCCCGCCGCGCTCGGCGGCCGCCAGCCATCGGCGCTGCAGACCCGAGCGATGCCACGCCTGCCACAGCGTGTGCCGGGGATCGTGGCCCTCGTCGACGCTGCGCCGGGCTGCGGCCAGCACCGCGCGGACACGTCGCAGAGGCCGGGCCTGCTCGTCGGACAGTCCGTCGATGTCGTGCCGCAACGCCTCGACAAGCAGCCTCTCCCCGTCGACGCGCTGCCCGGCGGCACGGCGCAGGGCGCGCCGCAGTTGGCGCAGCGACACAGGGTCCACGCGGCCGATCGGTCCGGTCACCAGCGCGAGCGCCGTCGCCGCGTCCAGCCCCTCGGCGGTGGCCGCCAGCACGGTCAGCAACGCCCGCGCCGCCGGCTGATCGGCCAGCGCGGCCTCGTTGTGCGCCACGTCGACCGGCACCCCGGCGGCCGTCAGCGCCCGGCCCAGCGCCGCCCCCATCTGGGGCACCGAACGCACGATCACCGCCATCTGGCTCCACGGCACCTCGTCGACCAGGTGTGCGCGCCGCAACGCGTCGGCGATCAGCGCAGATTCGGCGTGGGCGGACGCCGCGATGCGCACCGACAGCGACCCGTCGGCTGCGGTGCCGGTGAACTCTTGCCGGGATTCACCGCCGGGCAGGCGGGCCGCGACGGCGGTGATGGCCTCGGCCACCGGTGCCGCGCACCGGTGCGACGCCGTCAGCCGCAGTGTGGGACCGTCCCCGCTGAGCAATGCCGGGCTGGCGCCGCGGTAGCCGAACACGGTCTGCTGCGGGTCACCGGCGATCACCGTCAGTTCCGCGCCTGCGGAAAGCACGCTGACCAGCCGCGCTGCCTGCGGATCGAGGTGCTGGGCGTCGTCGACCAGCAGCACCCGGACACGGGCACGTTCGGCGGCCAGCAGGTCGGCATCGGTGGCCAGGGCCTCCAGCGCGGCGCCGACCAGCTCGGCGGCACCCAGCGCCGGGGTGGTCGCCTGCGGGGCGGCCATCCCGACCGCCGAGCGCAGCAGCATGATCTGCTCGTAGGCCTGCGCGAAGCGGCCGGCGGCCTGCCATTCGTCGCGACCGGCGAGTCGGCCGATACGTTGCAGCTCAACGGGATCGACCCCGCGCTCACCGCAGCGCGCCATCAGATCGCGCAACTCGGTGGCGAACCCGGCGGTCGTCAGCGCCGGCCGCAGGCGCACCGGCCACCGCACCGGGCCCGCGTCGCCGTCCTCGGCGTCGCCGGCGAGCAGTTCCCGGATGATTCCGTCCTGTTCGGCGCTGGTGATCAGCCGCGGCGGCGGGCTGCCGGTGCGCTGCGCGGACAGTCGCAGCACCGCGAACGCGTACGAGTGCACCGTGCGCACCAGCGGTTCCCGCACCGCACGGCGGCCTCCGGCGGTGAGCAGACGCGACGTGATCGCGGCGCGGGCCTGCGCGCTCAGGCGTGCCGAACCTGTCAGCAGCAGCACGGATTCAGGTTCGCAGCCGTCCTGGATGTGGGCGACCGCCGTATCGACCAGCAGGGTGCTCTTGCCGGTGCCGGGGCCGCCCACCACCCGGACGGGGCCACGCATGTGCCCTCGGCTCAGGGCCTCCGGGGTCAGTTCGGTGTGCGGCGCAGACATGAGGGCATGACACCACGAGGGTCTGACATCGCGCCGTCGAGTGGACCGGGCTCTGTGCGGGCTGGCAGCATCGACGGTCGTGACCGACGTTCTGCACACCTACCGCTACGGGCCCGCCGGGCCGGCCCGCGTCCTGGCCATCCACGGGCTGACCGGCCACGGCAAGCGCTGGGAGACGCTGTTCGAGCGGCACCTGCCCGACATCAGCGCGCTCGCACCGGATCTGCTCGGCCACGGCCACTCGTCGTGGGATCCGCCCTGGACCATCGACGCCAACGTCGCGGCCCTGGCGGCGTTGCTCGACGACGGGCCTCCCGCGGTGATCGTGGGTCATTCGTTCGGCGGCGCGCTGGCGCTCAACCTGGCCGCCGCGCGCCCGGATGCGGTCGCCGCGCTGGTGCTGCTCGACCCGGCGGTGGGCCTCGACGGCGCCCGCATGCGTGAGATCGCCGACCAGATGTACGCCTCGCCGGACTACACCGACCGCGCCGAGGCCCGCCAGGAGAAGGTCGACGGCTCGTGGGCCGAGGTCGCCGACAGCGAGCTGGAACGTGAACTCGACGAGCATCTCGTCGACCTGCCCAACGGACGCACCGGGTGGCGGATCAGCGTCCCGGCGATGCTGTGTTACTGGAGTGAGCTGACCCGGCCCGTCCCGATCCCGCGGGACGGCACTCCGACCACGCTGGTCCGCGCCGCCCGTGTCGATCCGCCGTATGCCTCCGACGAGCTGATCGCCGGCCTCGATGCCGGGCTCGGCGCGAATCTGACCGTGCTGGAATGGGATTGCGATCACATGGTGCCGCTGGCCCGCCCCGGGGAGACCGCGGAGCTGATCCGCCGACACCTGGCCTGACGTGCCGGCGATCACCGACGAGCAGGTTGAGACGGTGCGGGCGCTGGTCGCGGCGATCCCCGCGGGCAGCGTGGCGACCTACGGCGACATCGCCGCTGCGGCAGGGCTTTCCAGTGCCCGTATCGTCGGCTGGATCATGCGCACCGATTCGTCGGACCTGCCCTGGCACCGCGTGATCCGAGCATCGGGCGAGCCCGCACCGCATCTGCGCAGCGAGCAACTTGCACGACTGCGCACCGAGGGGGTGCCGGCCGTCGACGGCCGGGTGCCGCTGCGGCAGTATCGCCACGCGTTCTGAACGCCGCGGAAGTGAAGCCAGGGCTGCGATTGGGCCGTTATCACAGCCAGGAATGCTATTCCGCGCAGGATCAGGCGGCCAGGCGCACCAGGGCGGCCGTGCGGGCCAGACCGGGGAACGCCGCCGAGGTCGACCGCGGGTGCAGCGCGTGCACGGCAAGCCGGAACATCAACGCGCGCAACAACATCTGCGGCCACTCCGGCAGCGTGTTCCACCGTTCGATGAGGCCGTCGTCGGCTTCGCCCCAGGACAGCGCATCGACGACGATCACGCCGGCGGCCCACGCCGGGGGCCGCCAGTACGGCGTGATGTCGGTGATGCCGGGCGCGGCGGTGCCGGCGAAGAGCACCGTGCCGTACAGGTCGCCGTGCACGAGCTGGCTCGGGCTCTTGGTGGGTCGGCGCAGCGCGGCGAGCTGGTTGATCAGCTCGATCGACTTCTGCCCGTCCGTCGTCGAGGGCGCCACCCGCGCGCCCGGCGGCAGCGAGTGCAGCGGCCGGTCCTCCCAGGCGGCCCGGTCGGCGGCGGTGAACACGTCGACGTCCGACCACGGCGCCACCGGCGGCTGGGTCAGAAACCGGGGACGTTCGAGCTTGGCGGTGGCCTCGTGCAACCGGACCGCGGCCGAGACCACCTCGTCGTGGCGGGGTTCGGGCGTGCCGGCCACGTAGGTGTCGGCGCGCCAGCCGGCGACGACATAGCGTCCGTCGGTCGAGCGCACCGGCCGCGCCAGCCGCACCCCGTCGACGAACAGGGTCTCGCGCACCTTGGCCGACCACGCCGCGCGGGCGTGGTCGGGCACCAGCGACAACACGACCTCACCGCAGCGCCAGCCACCCTCCCAGCTGGCGCCGAGCGGCACCGGCTGCACCCCGGACAGCCCGAAAGCCGTGAGTACGTGCTCTGGTGGTCGCTCTGCGGTCACCGCATCAGCGTAATTGCAACCGGCGGCCACCCCGCGTTAGTACATCACCATGTCGGGTTCGTATTGCTTGGCCCAGGCCACGATCCCGCCCTGCAGGTGCAGCGCATCGGAGAACCCGGCCTTCTTCACGGCCGCCAGCGCCTCGGCCGAGCGGATGCCGGTCTTGCAGTACAGCACCGGCACGCGGTCGTGCGGCAACTTGGCCAGGCCGTCGCCGGCTTCGATGGCCGACTTCGGGATCAGCTCGGCGCCGTCGATGCGGTTGATGTCCCACTCGACCGATTCGCGGACGTCGATCAGCGCGTACTTGCCCGAATCGAGCATGTCGCGCAGTTCCCGCGGGGTGACGGTGGACTCGGCGACCGCCTGGGCGGCGTCCTCGGACACCACGCCGCAGAACGCCTCGTAGTCGATCAGCTCGGTGATCTTCGGCGTCGACGGATCCTTGCGGATCTTGATCGTGCGGTAGGTCATGTCCAGCGCGTCGTAGACCATCAACCGGCCCAGCAGCGGCTCACCGATCCCGGTGATCAGCTTGATCGCCTCGGTGCCCATCACCGACGCGATCGACGAACACAGGATGCCGAGCACGCCACCCTCGGCGCAGGACGGCACCATCCCCGGCGGCGGCGGCTCGGGGTACAGGTCGCGGTAGTTCAGGCCCAATCCGTCGGGCGCGTCCTCCCAGAACACCGAGACCTGGCCTTCGAACCGGTAGATCGAGCCCCACACATAGGGCTTTCCGGCCAGCACGGCCGCATCGTTGACCAGGTAGCGGGTCGCGAAGTTGTCGGTGCCGTCGAGGATCAGGTCGTACTGCTCGAACAGTTCGACCGCGTTGTCGGGCTCCAGCCGGAACTCGTGCAGACGGACGTCGATCAACGGGTTGATCTCGTGGATGGAGTCCCGCGCGCTCTGCCCCTTGGGCCGCCCGATGTCGGACTGGCCGTGGATGATCTGACGCTGCAGGTTCGACTCGTCGACGACGTCGAACTCGACGATCCCGATGGTCCCGACACCGGCCGCGGCCAGGTACAGCAGCGTCGGCGAGCCCAGACCGCCGGCACCGATGACCAGCACCTTGGCGTTCTTCAGCCGTTTCTGCCCGTCCATCCCGAGGTCGGGGATGATGAGGTGCCGGCTGTAGCGGGCGACCTCGTCATGGGTGAGTTCGGCCGCTGGCTCGACCAGCGGCGGTAACGGGGATGACACCGAGTATCTCCTTGGTTGGCGATAGAACCATCTCAGCAGGTACTGGGCACAACAGCAACGAGGGCCCCCAGCTTCCCGGACCGGGCGGCGATCTCCCGCGACCGAGGTCAAGCGATCGGATACGGCCAGGGGTTGAAGCGGCAGGTCTTGCCGTCGGGGACGACGGTGCCGGGGTCGAAACGGGCCGCGTCGTCGTTGTTGGTGGAGAAGGTCTGCTGCATCATGATCGGCGCCAGCTCGCCGTTCTCGGCGCACTGTTCGTGGCGCTGATAGCCGATGGCGTGTCCGACCTCGTGATTGATCAGGTACTGCCGATAGGAGCCCACGTCGCCCTGGAACGGCACCGCGCCGCGCACCCAGCGCGCCTCGTTGACGAACACGCGGGGCTGCCCCTCGAAGGCCGGGTTGTAGCAGGAGGCTTCGAGCTGGATGTCGTAGCCGCAGCCGTTGCGGATGGTCATCGGGGAGGTCAGCGACACCCGGAAGTCGGGCGGCACCCCGGCGGCCGCGTCGACCCGGACGAACGCGAACTGCGGATTGTGCGTCCAGCTCTTGGGATTGGCCAGCGTCTCGCTGACCATCCGGGCGAAGCCGTCGTCGCCGCCGAACGTCGTGGTGTCGATGCCGTCCTCCACCTCGACGGTGTAGGTGAACACCTTCGTGGTGCCCTGCCCCACCTGCGGGGTGGCCCCGGGCACGATGCGCCAGGTGCCGGCACCGGCCGGGGTGAACGGTCCGCCGTCGGGCAGGATCCCGGTCGGCAGGTTGGCGTCGAACTCGGTCAGCCCCTTCGGTGGCGCGCCGACGATCTCGGTGCTGGCCGCGCCGATGGTCGGCGGGCCCTGTACCGGGTCCTCGGCGTCGGCGACCAGCGGCGGCGCGCTGGTCCCAGTGATGGTCTGGTAGATGACCACCGCGGTCAGCACCACGAGCACCGGCAGCGCGTACGCGCGCCAGCCGTAGGTCGACACGAAACGGCCCAGCCAGGTCTGCTTGCGCCACCGCTTGTGCTCGTCCCGGTTGGACCGGATCCGACCAGGCTGTTCGGCCAACGGGTCGCGCAGTGCGCGCAGCGGCTCGCGCCACTGGTCGTGCAGCACCGGTACGCGCCCGTTCTCGTGGCCCTCGGGACCCACTTGCCCTCCGCGCACACGGGAGTCATAGGTCACCGCAACAGAATGACATAGCACGGCGGCCCTGCAGCTCCGGCGCGCCACCGCCGGGTCGCCCCGGCCCCGGAACACATGTCCTCACAGGAGAGATCAGCGATCGGTAGTAGTGTCAGAGCGAGCCATTACAGGCAATGACGACGACGCCGGTAGGTCCGGCGGTGACACTCGAGGTTCTGATGAGCGAACTCGCCAAGACGGCGCAGCGGCGGAGCGGCCAGCCCGCCAACGGCAGCGGGGTTTCCGGTGCCGGCGCCGCCCGGCGCGGCAACCGGATGCCCCGGGACGAGCGCCGAGGGCAGCTTCTGGCCGCCGCCAGCGAGGTTTTCGTCGACCGCGGCTATCACGCCGCCGGCATGGACGAGATCGCCGATCGTGCCGGAGTCAGCAAACCGGTGCTGTATCAACACTTCTCGTCGAAGGTCGAGCTGTACCTCGCGGTGCTCGCGCGCCATGTGGACAATCTGGTCTCCGGCGTGCGTCAGGCGCTGCGCACCACCACCGACAACCGGCAGCGGGTGCGCGCCGCGGTGCAGGCGTTCTTCGACTTCATCGAGCACGACGGCCAGGGTTACCGGCTGATCTTCGAGAACGATTACGTGACCGAACCGCAGGTGGCCGCGCAGGTCAAGGTGGCCACCGAGTCGTGCACCGACGCGGTGTTCGACCTGATCAGCCACGACTCGGGGCTCGAGCCGCACCGCGCCCGGATGATCGCGGTCGGCCTGGTCAGCATCAGCGTCGACTCGGCGCGCTACTGGCTGAACAACGAGCGTCCGATCGACAAGGACGACGCCGTCGAGGGCACCGTGGCCTTCATCTGGGGTGGGCTGTCCCACGTGCCGCTGACCCGGTCCTAGTCCGGGCCGGCGGGCGGGTCGGCTAGTCCTTCTTACCGGCGTCGAGCCCCACCCCGAACCCGACGCGGCGGGCCTCGGCCGGGCCGATCTCGACGTAGGCGATCTTCGCGTTGGGCACCAGGAAGCGTCGGCCCTTCTCGTCGGTCAGGGCCAGCACCCCGGTGCCGGCGTCGAGGGCGTCGACGACCAACTTCTCCACCTCGGCCGGTGTCTGCGCGCTGTTGAGAACCAATTCGCGCGGGCTGTCGGTGACACCGATCTTGACCTCCACGGTGGAAACCCTTCTGTTGGTTGGCGAAACTTCGTCTCCAGCAGGTTAGTAGACGTCGACGGCGTGCCGCCGCGCCGCCACCTCAGCCCTGGGCGAACGCGCGCCCCGATCCCGACCGGCGCCGCGATGCGGAGGCGACCGAACTGAGTCCCGACCGTGACCGCGACGGACGCGCGTCAGCCTCATCTGTCACTTCTGCATCGATAGCATCAGGCCCGCAACCGGGAAGCAGACGACTGGGACAGCAGGATGAACAGGTCATACACCGCGAATTCGCCGTACTCGCTGACGCCGACCGAACGACTCCGCAGCGGGCGCGGCAGGTCGAGCGGCCTGGACTACGAGCCGTACGAGGACTTCGAGGACAACGCCGACCTCGATACCGACGCGATGCCGCCGTTCGATCGGTCCTATGACCGGCGCTATGACCGGTCCTACGACGCTGTCGAGGACTACGACGAGTACGTCGACGAAGCGCACGTCGACCGGCGCTGGATGTGGATCGGCGGAGTGGCCGGAACGATCCTGTTCGTCGCGGTCATCGTCGTCAGCACCATGCTCAGCGGCAGCGACAGCGGATCGGTGTCGGCGACCGTCGTGACCTCCGATGCCCCGAGCCCGAGCGCCGCCGCGCCGGCACCGTCGACGACGGCCCCACCGGCGCCGCGGATCGCCGCGCCGCCGACACGGTCCCTGCCCGCCGAGACCATCACCACCATCACCCCCACCCCGGAGGCGCCGGCGCCGTCAGCGACGCCCGCGCCGGTGCTGCCGGCACCGCAGGCCGCGCCGCCGCCGGCCGCGGCCGCCCCCGGCACGGTCACCTACCGCGTCACCGGCGACCGGGCGCTGCTCGACATGGTGACCGTCATCTACACCGACCAGCAGGGCGCGTTGCAGACCGAGGTCAACGTCGCGCTGCCGTGGTCGAAGACCGTGGTGCTCGACCCCGGCGTCACGCTGAGCTCGGTCACCGCGACCAGTGTGGGCGGCAAGCTGAACTGCAGCATCACCGACGCCAACGGCGCGCTGCTGGTCGCGCAGAACTCCAACTCGATGATCACCAACTGCACGCGGTAGCGCGTCAGCCCAGGCCGAGCTCCTCGATGCGGTTGCTGTGGGTCTGCTGCAGCCGGTCGAAGAAATCCGTCATCTGTGACAGCCCGCCGCCCGACATCACCAGGTCGACCAGCTCGTCGTGGTCGGCGAGCACGTACTGGGCCTGGGTGATCGCCTCCCCCAGCAGGCGGCGCGACCACAGCGCCAGGCGGTGGCGCTGGCGGTCGCTGGCCGTCACGGCGGCGCGGACCTCGGCGACGACGAACTGCGAGTGCCCCGTCTCGGACAGCACCGACCGCACCACGCCGGCGGCGTCGGGCGGCATGGAGCCGGCGATCTCGAGGTAGAAATCGGCGGCCATCGCGTCGCCGATGTAGGTCTTGACCAACGCCTCCAACCAGGTGCTGGGAGTGGTCAGCCGGTGATAGTTCTCGAGCGCGGACGCGTACTTGGTCATCGCCGGCACGACGTCGACACCACGGTGTTCCAGCGCGTCGCGCAGCAGTTCGTAGTGGTTCATCTCCGCGGCCGCCATGCTGGCCATGTTGATACGTCCCAGCAGGTTGGGGGCCATCCGGGCTTCTTCGGTCAGCCGGTAGAACGCGGCCACCTCGCCATAGGCGAGCAGCGCGAACAGCTCGTTGATCCCGGGGTGCTCCGAGGTGATCGGCGCCGCTTTTCCGGAGACGTCCTGGCCCTCGGCAGCCGGTGCTGACGGCTGCGATGTCGGCGCAGAAGTCCGCGGAGAAGTCATGACGCAACTCTAGACGCCGGGCCCCTGGCAAGCGCCGCGTGCGGTGTTCGGCGGCTCGACCCGTTACCATGGACCACGGTGTCGGCGCACAGGTCGACAGATCACCTATCAGGTCCGGTCGACGAGCACTCGTCGCAGACACCTTGGCAATGTGCGTGCATGCAGGCGGCCCGCCCCCTCAGCGCTGGGCCCGGCGAAGTTCTCTTCACAACTCATGCGCGCGTGACAAACGCATGAGGATTGAACAGTGAAAGGCTTCGTCTACCCAGCATGACTCCCGTAACCCCGCATACCACCCCGTCCTTCGCCGAGCTCGGCGTCCGCGAGGAGATCGTCCGCGCACTTGCCGAGAACGGCATCGAACACGCCTTCGCGATCCAGGAGCTGACCCTGCCGCTGGCGCTGGCCGGCGACGATCTCATCGGGCAGGCCCGCACCGGCATGGGCAAGACCTACGCCTTCGGTGTTCCGCTGCTGCACCGGATCACCACCGACACCGAACGCCCGCTGTCGGGCATTCCGCGGGCGCTGGTCGTGGTGCCGACCCGCGAGCTGTGCATCCAGGTGCACGGCGACCTGGTCGCCGCATCGAAGTACCTCTCCGCCGACGAGACCCGCAAGCTCACCGTGACCGCCATCTACGGCGGACGGCCCTACGAGCCGCAGATCGAGGCGCTGCAGAAGGGTGTCGACGTCGTCGTGGGCACCCCGGGCCGGCTGCTCGACCTCGCCCAGCAGGGACACCTGCAGCTCGGCGGGCTCTCGACGCTGGTGCTCGACGAGGCCGACGAGATGCTCGACCTGGGCTTCCTGCCCGATATCGAGCGCATCCTCAAGCAGATCCCGGCGCAGCGGCAGGCGATGCTGTTCTCGGCGACCATGCCGGACCCGATCATCACGCTGGCGCGCACCTTCATGACCCAGCCCACCCATATCCGCGCGGAGTCGGCGCAGTCGTCGCAGACCCACGACACCACCGAGCAGTTCGCCTACCGCGCGCACGCGCTCGACAAGGTCGAGATGGTGGCCCGCATCCTGCAGGCGGAGGGCCGGGGCGCGACGATGATCTTCACCCGCACCAAGCGCACCGCCCAGAAGGTCGCCGACGAGCTCGGCGAACGCGGCTTCAAAGTCGGCGCCGTACACGGCGACCTGGGCCAGGGCGCCCGCGAGAAGGCGCTCAAGGCGTTCCGCACCGGCGAGGTCGACGTGCTGGTGGCCACCGACGTCGCGGCCCGAGGCATCGACATCGACGACATCACGCACGTCATCAACTTCCAGATCCCCGAGGACGAGCAGTCCTATGTGCACCGCATCGGCCGCACCGGTCGCGCCGGCAAGACCGGCATCGCGGTCACGCTGGTCGACTGGGACGAGTTGCCCCGCTGGTCGATGATCGACAAGGCGCTCGGCCTCGACACGCCCGACCCGGCCGAAACCTACTCCAGCTCGCCGCACCTCTACGACGAGTTGAACATCCCGGCCGAGGCCGGCGGTTCGATCGGTAAGGCGAAGCGCACGGCCGACAAGCCGCCGCGCGAGCCCCGCGAGCGCAGCGAGAAGCCCGCCCGCAACCGCAACCGCCGCCGCACCCGGGCCGGTAAGCCCGTCAGTGGGCACCCGGACGGCGCCGAGGCCGCCACGCCGGCCGACGGCGACGCCGCCGGCGGCAGCAACGGTGAGGCCGCGGAGGCACGCTCGGGGTCCGGGCGCCGTCGTCGGCGCCGGCGCCCGAACAAGGCGACGGCGGCCAGTCAGACCGCTGCCACGCCGAGCAGCTAGCACCGCCCGGCCCGCGATGGTCAGACCGAAACGCCGCACCCGGGCGGACCTGGTGGCGGCAGCGGCGATCGCCGCGGTCGTCGCACTGGTCGCGGTCGCGGTCTGGTGGAACAGCGACGCGCGGGCTACGGTCAGCCGACCCGCCGTCGCGCCGGTGCCGTCCCTGGAACCGGCCGAGACGGTGCCCGACACGCTGACGCAACGCTGGAGCGCGCCCAGCCCGACGACCACCCGTCCGCTGGTGGTAGCCGGGGCGGTGGTCACCGGCGACGGGCAGACCGTGCAGGGCCGCGACCCGGCCACCGGCGACACCGTGTGGACCTACGCCCGCGACCGGCAGCTGTGCGGCGTGACCTGGGTCTATGACTACGCGGTGGCGGTGTACCCGGACAGCCGCGGATGCGGCCAGGTCAGCACCGTCGACGCCGAGACCGGCACACGCGGACCGGCCCGCAGCAGCTACGCCGACGACCAGGTCGAATTGTCGACCGACGGGACGACCGTGCTCTCGGCCGGGCCCACCCGACTGGAGATGTGGCGGTCGGACATGGTGCGCATGCTCAGTTACGGCGCGCTGGATGCCCCGATCAAGCCCGACGTTCCTGCCACGCCGCTGTGCCGGCTGGTGTCGGCGGCGGCCAGTTCCTCGGCGGTGTCGGTACTCGAGGCCTGCGGGAACCAGGCCGACCTGCGCCTGACCCTGCTGCGGCCCTCCGACGAGGAGGACGTGCCGGAGGTGCAGTACGTCCAGCAGAACGGCGTCCCCGAGGGCAGCGGTGCCCGGGTGGTCGCGGTCGCCGGGACGACCACGGCGGTCTACGTCTCCACGCCCGCCCCGCGGGTGGACATCATCGACGACACCGGTACCACGATCGCCAGCACCGTAGTGCCCTCGCCGGCCACACCGGAGGCCACCGCGTCCCGGGTCGGTGACCTGATCACCTGGTGGACCGGCGACACCTTGATGGTGTTCTCCGGCGACGATCTGCAGTACAAGTACAGCGTCGCCGCGGCCGACGGCAACGCGCCGATCGGCCCGGCAACGATCATGGCCGGCCGGCTGCTGGTTCCGGTCACGGGCGGCTACGACGTGTTCGATCCGCAGACCGGCGCCGGTGAGCGCCACATTCCGCTGCAGCGGCCGGCCATGGACGTCGCCGGGCCGGTGGTGCCCGCCGTGGCCGGGTCGATGCTGCTCGAGCAGCGGGGCGGCGAGCTCGTCGCGCTGAGCTGAGCGCTCAGATCTCCGGAGTGAAGGTGGGCAGCGGTTTGCCGCTCTTCCAGTGCTTGAGCAGCGCGGCAGCCAGATCCCGGTAGGCGATCGCGCCCTTGTTCTTGCGCCCGGTCAACACCGACGAACCCGATGCACTGGCCTCGGCGAACCGGATCGTCCGCGGGATCGGCGGCGCGAGGACCGGCAGGTTGTAGCGGTCGGCGACGTCGAACACCACGTCACGGCTGTGGGTGGTCCGCGCATCGAACAGCGTGGGCAGCGCGCCCAGCAACTTCAGGTCGGGGTTGGTGATCGCCTGCACATCGCCGACGGTGCGCAGGAACTGCCCGACGCCGCGGTGGGCGAGCGTCTCGCACTGCAGCGGGACGATCACCTCGTCGGCGGCGGTCAGCCCGTTGAGGGTCAGCACCCCCAGCGAGGGCGGGCAGTCGATGATCACCACGTCGTAGGCGTCGCTGATCTTGGCCAACGCCCGCTTGAGGGCGTGTTCGCGGCCCGCCCGCATCAGCAGCATGGCCTCCGCGCCGGCCAGGTCGATGTTGGCCGGCAGCAGGGTCATGCCCTCCGGGGTGTCGACCAGCGCCGCGTCGGGTTCCACCTCGCCGAGCAGCACCTCGTGCACCGACACCGGCAGCTTGTCCGGATCCTGGCCCAGCGAGAACGTCAGGGAACCCTGCGGATCGAGATCGACGAGCAGAACCCGCTGCCCATGCTGGACCATCGCCGCGCCCAGCGACGCCACCGTCGTCGTTTTGGCGACCCCACCCTTTTGATTGGCGACCGCAAGTACTCGCGTCACACGGACCAGTGTGTCATGCGCAGTCAAAAGCCGTCCGCGGCGCGCGTGCGTCGTCACCGGTGCGGCACAATCGATGGGTGTGGCCCTCTTGCAGCACCGCCTGATTCTGTTTCGCCATGGCGAGACGGAATGGTCGCGGACCGGTCGGCACACCAGTCACACCGAACTCGACCTGACCGAACGCGGCTGCGGCCAGGCGCAGGCCGCGGCCGCCACGCTGGGCCAGATTGCTCTGCGCGACCCGTATGTGGTCTGCAGCCCCCGGCAACGCGCGCAGCGCACCGCCGAACTGGCCGGCCTGACCGTCGACGAGGTCAACCCGCTGATCAGCGAATGGGATTACGGCGACTACGAGGGCACCACCACCGACGAGATCCGCAAGGCCGTACCGAACTGGCTGGTGTGGACCCACGGCTGTCCCGGCGGCGAAACCTCGGCGCAGGTGTGCGAGCGGGCGGACCGGGCCATCGAGCTGGCGCTCGGGCACATGGCCACTCGCGACGTGGTGTTCGTCGGGCACGGGCATTTCTCCCGCGCGGTGATCACCCGCTGGATCGAGCAACCCGTCTACGAGGGCATCCGTTTCGCGATGCCGGCGGTGTCGATCGCGGTGTGCGGGTTCGAGCACGGCATCCGTCAGCTCAGCGCACTGGGGCTGACCGGACACCCGGATCCGACATGACCCGGGAACCGGCTTTCGTCCTCGCCGGACCCGACGGCGTCGTCGTCGGCGACGGCGTGCACACCGCGTTTCCCCGCATCGCCGACGCGCGGGCCGCGCTGGCGTCGCGCAGTGCCCCGATCATCATGGGCGCGTTGCCTTTCGACCCGTCCGCCCCGGCAGCGTTGATCCGCCCGCAATCGGTGACGTTCAGCGACGCACTGCCGGACTGGCCGCTGCGCGAACTGCCCACGGTGCGGGTGGCCGGCATGTCGCCCGATGCCGCCGAGCACCGGCGGCGGGTCGCCGTCGCGGTCGAGCGGCTCTCCGACCCGACGCGTGGCCTGCAGAAGGTCGTGCTCGCGCGGGCGCTGCAGCTGACCGCCGACGCACCGATCGACGCCCGCACCGTGCTGCACCGCCTGCACGGCGCCGACGCCGACGCGACCGAGTACCTGGTCGACCTGTCCGCGGCGGGCGAAGGCTACTCGGGCACGGCCATCGTCGGGGCGAGCCCGGAACTGCTGGTGGCGCGCCGCGGCCGGCAGGTGTGGTGCCGCCCCTTCGCCGGTTCGGCACCCCGTTCCCCCGACCCTGCCACAGACGAGAAAAGTGCTGCCGCGCTGGCGGATTCGGCAAAGAACCGCCACGAGCACCAGGTGGTGGTCGATGCGCTGCGCGACGCGCTCCAACCGCTGTGCACCGATCTGTCCGTGGCGCCGCAGCCCGAGCTCAGCAGGACCGCCGCGGTCTGGCATCTGTCCACGCCGATCTCGGGCACGCTGCGCCAGAGTTCGACGACCGCATTGGATTTGGCGCTGGCACTGCACCCCACCCCCGCGGTCGGCGGAACCCCCACCGACCAGGCGATGGCGTTGATCGCCGAGATGGAGGGCAACCGCGGCTTCTACGCCGGCACGGTCGGCTGGTGTGACCAGCGCGGCGACGGCCGCTGGGTGGTGACGATCCGGGGTGCGCAACTGTCCGCCGACCGGCGCAGCGCGGTCGCGCATTCCGGCGGCGGCATCGTCGCCGAATCCGATCCCGACGACGAGGTCGCCGAGACGACAACGAAATTCAGGACCATTCTGACGGCGCTGGGAGTCGCCGATGAGTGAGACCATCCGCGCCGCGCGGCCCGGCGACGAAACCGGACTGACCGCGCTGATTCACGAACTGGCCGCCTTCGAGCAGGCTGAGCATGAATGCACCGTGACCGAAAGTCAGCTGCGGCAAGCGCTTTTCGGCGCCGACCCGGTCGTCTACGGGCTCGTCGCCGAGGTGGACGGTCAGCTCGCCGGCGGTGCGCTGTGGTTCCGGAACTTCTCGACCTGGGACGGCGTGGCCGGCGTCTACCTCGAGGACCTGTTCGTCCGCCCGCAGTTCCGCCGGCGCGGGCTGGCGCGTCGGCTGTTGGCCACCCTGGCCCGGGAATGCGTGGACCGCGGCTACAGCCGGCTGACGTGGGCGGTGCTGGACTGGAACGTCAACGCCATCGCGCTCTACGACGGCGTCGGCGGTGTCCCGCAGAACGAGTGGATCACCTACCGGGTGTCGGGCCCACGGCTGGCCGAGTTGGCCGCGGAGTCGTCGTCGGGGCCGGGCTGAGTCAGCCAGTGCACCGCTGACGGACTGAACAGCAGCCCCAGCACCGCGATCGACACCGCCGCCACCACCACGGCGTAGGACAGCCGGCCCGAACTGAAGACGTACCACGCCACCCCGAGCAGGCACAGGTTGGCGAACACCGCGATGCCGCGCCCCCACCGCCGGCCCGTCCACAGGGCCCAGCCCGCGGCCAGCACACCGGACCCCATGATCACGAACCACGCGGCGGTGCCGTAGCCGCTGATGGCCTCCTCGTGATGACCGGCCGCCTCGCGCACCACCAGCACGACGGCCATCACCAGACCCAGAAAGCCTTGCAGCGCCACGATTCCGCCGGCGATCCGCACCGCCGGGGACATCAGCTGCCCAGCCGGTCGGCGAAGAACTGCACCGCGAACTCGTAGCCGAGCGGTCCGGCGCCGGCGATGACCACCTCGGCCACCGCCGAGACGTAGGAGTGGTGGCGGAACGGTTCGCGGGCGTGGATGTTGCTCAGGTGCACCTCTGCCACCGGCAGCCCCACCGAGCGCAGTGCGTCGGCGACGGCGATCGAGGTGTGGCTGTAGGCGGCGGGATTGATGATGATGCCGACGCAGTCGGTGCGGGCGGCCTGGATCGCGTCGACGAGTGCGCCCTCATGGTTGCTCTGCACCGCGCGGACGTCGAAGCCGGCCGCGACGGCCACCTCGGCCACCCGCGCCTCGATCTCGGCGAGCGTGGTCGTGCCGTACACCTCGGGCTGGCGGGTCCCGAGCAGGTTCAGGTTGGGCCCGTTGACGAGAAGCAGTCGACGTTCGGTCACCGTTGTACGGTACCGGCGCGGTCGGTGCGCCCGTTAGGCTCAAGCCCCGTGCGTGCCGTGCTGATCGTCAACCCCAATGCGACATCGACGACCCCGGCCGGTCGTGACCTGCTGGCCCACGCGCTGGAGAGCCGGGTCGAACTCACCGTCGCGCACACCGATCACCGTGGCCATGCCGTCGAGCTGGCGCGTGAGGCGGCCCGCACCGGGATCGAGGTGGTGATCGTGCACGGCGGCGACGGCACCGTCAACGAGGTCGTCAACGGCATCCTCGCCGAATGCGGCCCCACCGGCACCGGCCCCGCGGTCGGGGTGGTGCCGGGCGGGTCGGCCAACGTATTCGCTCGCGCGCTGGGGATCAGCCCGGACCCGATCGAGGCCACCAACCAGCTCGTCGACCTGCTCGGCGAGTACCGGCGCACCCGGACGTGGCGGCGCATCGGGCTGATGGACTGCGGCGAGCGGTGGGCGGTGTTCACTGCCGGGATGGGCGTCGACGGCGACGTGGTGGCCGCGGTGGAGGCCCAACGCGCGCGGGGCCGCAAGGTCACCGCGTCGCGCTACATCCAGGTCGCGATCCGCGAGGTGCTGGCCAGCGTGCGCAAGGAGCCGACGTTGACACTGCACCTGCCCGACCGGGAGCCGGTGGAAGGCGTGTACTTCGCGTTCGTGTCCAACTCCAGCCCGTGGACCTACGCCAACGCGCGGCCGGTGTGGACCAACCCCGGCACCACGTTCGAGACCGGTCTCGGTGTGTTCGCCACCACCAGCATGAACGTCTGGGCCAATCTGCGCCTGGTGCGCCAGATGCTCGCGCGCAAGCCCAAGCTGTCTGCCAAGCATCTGGTCCGCGACGATGACTTGCGGTGGCTGAAAGTGACCAGCACCACGCCGGTGGCCTGCCAGATCGACGGCGATTACCTCGGCGAGCGGGAGTCGATGCACTTCGCGGCGGTGCCCGACGCGCTCGCGGTGATCGCGCCGCCACCGAAAATCCTCTGAGAACCCCGCCTGACCAGCGCAAGCAGCATATGAAAGCCAACTCACACCGCATGTTTTGGGCGCAGATGGGTTTAGCGTAGTACAACGGGGTTATGGGTCCGGTAACGGTCCACCGAAGTGAGATAGCCCACGAGTTAACGAACACCTATTGACATCCGTCGAGCCTGTGAAAGCATCGGATGCAACAGCGCAGAAACATTCTGCGCGCTCGCGTTAACAGCCGACGTAAATCTCGTGCGCTCCGCTGCGCATATGAAAGGAAGACATACCAATGGATTGGCGCCACAAGGCCGTCTGTCGCGACGAGGACCCCGAGCTGTTCTTCCCGGTCGGAAACAGCGGACCGGCGCTCGCCCAGATCGCTGATGCGAAGCTCGTCTGCGGCCGCTGCCCCGTCACCGCAGAGTGCCTGAGCTGGGCTTTGGAGTCCGGCCAGGATGCCGGCGTGTGGGGCGGCATGAGCGAGGACGAGCGTCGCGCGCTCAAGCGCCGCAACGCTCGGACGAAGGCTCGTTCCGGAGTCTGATCGCGCCCTCGCGCACACCTACGGCCCCGACGCACGTCGGGGCCGTAACTTTGTGCGCACAATTCGGCGGGCATTTGCACCATTTGCAGCAAATTGTCACAAACTGACCGAATCGCCGTTAGCAAACCGCAATTCGATCAGTATTGACTGGCTCTGGTGCGCCGCCCGATCGGCACCCGCAGCACCACATCGGTTCCGCCCGAAGCGCCTTCGTGCATCCCCAGCGAGCCGTCGAGTTCGGCCGAGACCAGGGTGCGGACGATCTGCAGCCCGAGCCGGTCGGACTTCTCGAGGCTGAAGCCGTCGGGCAGCCCGCGACCGTCGTCGTGCACCACGACGTCCAGCCACCGTGCCGAACGCTCGGCACGGATCGTGACGCACCCCTGACTGGTCGAGGCGTCGAACGCGTGCTCCATCGCGTTCTGCACAAGCTCGGTGATGACCATGATCAGCGCCGTGGCGCGGTCGGCGTCGAGCACGCCCAGCTCCCCGACCCGGTTGATGCGGATCGGGGCGTCGACGGTGGCGACGTCGTTCATGATCGGCAGGATGCGGTCCACCACCTCGTCGAGGTTGACCTCCTCGTCCACCGACATCGACAGTGCGTCGTGAACCAGCGCGATCGACGACACCCGCCGCACCGACTCGATCAGCGCCTCGCGGCCCTCGGGGTTGGTGGTGCGGCGCGCCTGCAGCCGCAGCAGCGCGGCCACGGTCTGCAGGTTGTTCTTCACGCGGTGGTGGATCTCGCGGATGGTGGCGTCCTTGGACAGCAGCGCCCGGTCGCGCCGTTTGACCTCGGTGACATCGCGGATCAGCACCGCGGCGCCGACGGGAGCGCCGCGAACCACCAGCGGCAGCGTCCGCAGCAGCACCGCCGCGCCGTTGGCGTCGACCTCCATGCGCATGCTGGAGCCCCCGGTCAGTGAGTCACGGACGTGGTTGGCCAGCTCCTGCGCCTCGAACGGGTCGGAGATCAGCGGCCGGGTGACCGCGACGAGGTTGTGGCCCTCCAGCTCGGCGGTCGAGCCCATGCGGTGGAAGGCCGAGATCGCGTTCGGGCTGGCGAACGTGACGACTCCGGCCTCATCGAGGCGGATGAACCCGTCGCCGACGCGCGGGCTGGACCGCGACATCGCCAGGTCGCCGACGTTGGGGAAGGTGCCCTCCGACAGCATGTGCAGCAGGTCTTCGGCGCAGTTGCGGTAGGCCGCCTCCAGGGGGCTGACCTGGCGCGGCGCCAGCGAGGTCTGGTGGGTCAGCACCGCGACGACGGTGTTGTGGTAGCGCACCGGCACCGCCTCGACGTTGAGTCCTGGGGCGCCGTCCTGGCCGTCGAGGGTGAGCCTGCCGATCGTTCCGGACCGGAACGCCGCGGTGACGATCGGGATGTCCTCGGGTTCGGCGGTGCTGGCCACCGCGTCGGCGAGCAGCACGGTCGAGGCGGTGTTGGGCCGCACCTGCGCCACGCACACCAGCATCCCGTCGTCGCGGCGAACCCACATCAGGTAGTCGGCGAACGAGAGGTCGGCCAGCAGCTGCCATTCGCCGACCACCGCGTGCAGATGGTCGACGGCGTTGCCGGGCAGCATGGTGTGCTCGGCGAGCAGGTCACCGAGGGTCGACATGACGAATCGGAACGGTCGGGACGGTCTGCCGGCTAGCTGATGACGGCGATGAGGTCACCGGCCTGGATGACGTCACCCACTGCCACGCTGACCTTGCTGACGGTGCCGGCGATCTCGGCGAGCACCGGGATCTCCATCTTCATCGACTCGAGCAGCACCAGGGTGTCGCCTTCACCGATCTGATCGCCCTCGTTCACCACGACCTCGAGCACACTGGCCACGATTTCCGCGCGGACGTCCTCGGCCATCTTCACCCCATTCCCTACTGGTGCTTACCGCGTCTATCGAACCACAACGGCTTGCGCCGGTCCTGCAAGGCCGCAGGCGGCGGCGAAATAGTTGTCGGGAGCTCGTGCGACAATGGGACGCAACCGACCCGCCGTTCGCGGGTGCACACCCACCGACTCGTTGGAGGTTCATCATGGCCAAGCGTGGCCGTAAGAAGCGTGACCGTAAGCACTCGAAGGCCAACCACGGCAAGCGGCCCAACGCCGGTTCGAAGTCCGTGTGAGCCGCTAGGGCCGGCTCAGCCCCGCCGGATGATGGTGGTCTGGCTGATCTGGATGCGCAACCGCTCGCGCAGGCTGTCCGGGGCGCGTTCCCCGCTGCACTTCACGGCGATCAGACGCTTGACGCGCTCCTCGATGCCGTAATGCCGCAGGCAGGCCGGGCAGTCTTCGAGGTGCTGGCGCAGCTTGTCGCGGGTCTCGTCGGTGCATTCGCCGTCGAGCAACGTCCAGACCTCGGCGATCACCGCGGCGCACTCCGGATGTTCGGGATCGACCGGGCCGACCGGCGGCCGCCATCGCTCCTCGGCCTGACCCTCGCCCGGCGGGACCTCGTGCTCGCTCATGAGGTGACCTCTTCGGGCGCCTCGACCTCGCCGCGCAGGAACCCGCGGTCGCGGGCCACCTCGTTCAACAGCTCACGCAGCTGGCGCCTGCCGCGGTGCAGCCGCGACATCACCGTGCCGATGGGGGTGTCCATGATCTCGGCGATCTCCTTGTACGGGAAGCCCTCGACGTCGGCGTAGTACACCGCCATCCGGAAGTCCTCGGGCAGGGCTTGCAGCGCTTCCTTGATCTCACTGTCGGGCAGCAGTTCCAGCGCCTCGACCTCCGCCGACCGCAGACCCGTCGACGAGTGCTCGGCGTTGGCCGCCAGCTGCCAGTCGGTGATCTCCTCGGTCGGATATTCCGCCGGCTGCCGCTGCTTCTTGCGGTAGCTGTTGATGTAGGTGTTGGTCAGGATGCGGTACAACCAGGCCTTCAGGTTGGTGCCCTCGCGGAACGACCGGAAGCCGGTGTAGGCCTTGACCATCGTCTCCTGCAGCAGGTCCTCGGCGTCGGCGGGGTTGCGCGTCATCCGCATCGCGCCACCGTAGAGCTGGTCGAGCAGCGGGATCGCGTCGCGCTCGAACCGGGCGGTCAGCTCGGCGTCGGTTTCTTCGCGGGCCGTCTCTTCGCGGGTCGTGCCTGTGGCCGACCCGTCGGTGTCGGTCATCGTGGGGAACACCGTCCCTTCTGTCGCGGCGCCGCCGATCACGTCCAGTAGGTGCACCGAACGTGATGGGGCCGCCAAGGCCAATACTGGCACCATCTATCCCCTTCCGCCGATCCTAGAGGCTGCTCCTGACAAGCCCCGACTCACTGGCCTGACCGGCCGTTCGGCCTGTCGGCTCTCCGCACAACAGTTGCGGCGCGCGTGCTGTTCCCTCGGGCGACTGCCCGATATCCCGGGCCAGGCTGTCGCCGGTCGGGAATACTCATCGTCTCGATGGATCTCTCCACCACCCTGGTCGTCATCGCCGCGGCGTTGCTCCTCGCAGCCACGGCGCTGACGTGGTGGCTGCGTCGCCGCGCGGCGTTTCAGTCCGCGCTGCAGCAGCGGGGGTGGCGGTTGCGCACCGACGGTGACGACACCGTCGTCGTCCCGGCCACCGGCGACTGGACGCTGACGATGCGCCGGTCCTACGTCGGGCAGATGTCGCCGCCCGGCAAGCACCTCGTCACCAGCGTGTGGACCTGTCCCATGCCGGCCACGCTGGGCCCCGTTCTGGTCGCCGGTCCGGCGCCGCCGCCGGAGCTGCGTGAACTGGCGGCCGGTCTGGTCGGCTCGGTGTCCCCGACGGTGACCCGCTGGCTGGGCATCGACCGCGTCAGCGACGGGCGCCCGCTGCGACCGGTGCCGGCCATGGACGATCGGCTGCTGGTGTTCGCGACCGACGGGATCGGGCCGATCGGCACGTTGCGCGCGGTGGCCGACGCGATCGGCGACTGGTGCTCGGTCTACGAGACCGAACGCGAACAGCCGGTGCTGCTGCTCGACCGGTCCGGCATGTCGGTGCGGGTCCGTACCGACGTCCTGACCTCGGTCGACGTCGCCGACGCGTTCGTCACCCTGGGGCTGCGGTGTCGCGGCGCGCTGGGGCGCTCATGACGCGGTCCGACCCGCTTAGGCTGTGCCGGTGGCACGTGCAGCGACCCCGGCGATCGCGGCGCTGATCGCTGCGGGCATCCCCCACGACGTCCTGCAGTACCGCCACGATCCCCGCACCGGGTCGTTCGGTGACGAGGCGGTCGACGAGCTCGCCCGCGACGGGGTCGTGGCCGACCAGATCTTCAAGACCCTGGTGGTGACGCTGCCGTCCGGCCTGGGCGTCGCCGTCGTGCCGGTCCCGGCGAAGCTCTCGCTCAAGGCGGCGGCGGCCGCGCTGGGCGCCGCCAAGGCCACGATGGCCGACCCGTCCGCCGCGGCGCGTGCCACCGGCTACGTCGTCGGCGGCATCTCCCCGCTGGGCCAGCGCAAGGCCCTGCCGACGGTGGTGGATGCGTCGGCGCTGCAGTGGGACCGGGTGCTGTGCAGCGCCGGCAAGCGCGGTCTGGAGGTCGGCCTGGACCCCCGGGATCTGGTGCGGTTGACCAACGCGGCCGTCGCCGACATCCGAGCGCTCTAGGCTGACCCCATGTCGCTCGCGGGAAAAACCATGTTCATCTCCGGAGCCAGCCGCGGTATCGGGCTGGCGATCGCCAAGCGGGTCGCCGCGGACGGTGCGAACGTCGCGCTGGTCGCCAAGACCGCCGAACCGCACCCGAAGCTGCCGGGCACCGTCTACACCGCGGCCCAGGAGATCGAGGACGTCGGCGGGCACGCGCTGCCGATCGTCGGCGACATCCGGGACGGGGACTCGGTCACCGCGGCCGTCGCCAAGACCGTCGAGCAGTTCGGCGGGATCGACATCTGCGTCAACAACGCCTCGGCGATCAACCTCGGGTCGATCGAGGACGTGCCGCTCAAACGGTTCGACCTGATGAACGGCATCCAGGTGCGGGGTACCTACGCGGTGTCGCAGGCCTGCCTGCCGCACATGAAGGGCCGCGACAATCCGCACATCCTGACGCTGTCGCCGCCGATCCTGCTGGAGTCCAAGTGGCTGCGCCCCACCCCGTACATGATGGCGAAGTACGGGATGACGTTGTGCGCGTTGGGCATTGCTGAAGAGATGAAGGATGCGCGAATCGCGTCGAACACGCTGTGGCCGCGCACCATGGTGGCCACCGCCGCGGTGCAGAACCTGCTCGGCGGCGACGAGTCGATGGCCCGCTCGCGCAAGCCCGAGGTGTACTCCGACGCCGCGTACGCGGTGCTGACCAAGCCGTCGTCGTTCACCGGCAACACGCTGCTGTGCGAGGACGTGCTGTTGGAGTCCGGTGTCACCGATCTGTCGGTGTACGACTGCGTGCCCGGCGCCGAGCTCGGGGTGGACTTCTGGGTGGAGAGCGCCAACCCACCCGGTTACACCGGCCCGTAGCTCTTCCCGCGAGAGTGCCGTCAGCGTAGGTGCCGAAGGGCCTGAACTACGGACAGCCCACTTTCGCGGGCGAGCGACCTATTCTCCCCTGATGACGATCTGGTCCGCGGGGCGCTACGACGCGGTCGGCGATCGCATCGCGCCGATCGCCGAGCAGGTCGTCGACGCAACCGCGCGGCGACGCCCCCTGCGCGACGCCGCCGTGGTCGACCTGGCCTGCGGCACCGGCAGCGCCGCACTGGCGGCCGCCGGGCAGGGCGCGAAGGTCACCGGCGTCGACTACACCGCCGAGCTGCTCACGATCGCCGAGCAGCGGCCCGGCGCCGACGCGGTCACGTGGCGCGTCGGCGATGCGTCCGACACCGGCCTGCCCGCCGCGGCCTTCGACGCGGTGGTGTCCAACATGGGCATCATTTTCGTCGATCCGGCCGCCCAGGTCCGGGAGATCACCCGCCTCCTCGCACCGACTGGGGTGCTGGCCTTTTCGGCGTGGACCCGCGACACCAGCAACCCGCTGTTCGATCCGGTGGTGGCCGTGCTCGGGCCGCCGGCCGCGTCGGGCTTCTCCCCCGATCAGTGGGGTGACGCCGACACGCTGACCGACCGGCTGGCACCGCATTTCGACGACATCGACATCCGGCGCGGTCGCCACAGCTGGGAGTTCGCGTCGATGGCCGCCGCGCTGCACTTCCTGCGCGCGGAGTCGCCGGTGCACGTGGAGACGTTCCGCCGCGCCTCCGACGGGCAACGCGACGAGCTGGCGGCGGCCTTCGAGACCGCGCTGGGCCCGCACGTCGACGGCACCGGCGCGGTCACGTTCGGCGCCCCCTACGTCGTGGTCAGCGCCCGCTACCGGGCTTCGTAGAGGATCCCGCGCCCGATCGCCTCGCGGACGACCGGCAGCGCGGCAGCCGCCAATGCGTCGGCGTCCACGCCGTGGTGGGCGGCCAGCAGCTCGATCAGCATGCCCAGCGGCACCTCGCCGCGACAGCCGGCCAGTAGTGCACGCGACACCTCGTCGACGCCGAGCACCGCGCCCGGCCCGCCCGGGCGCCGCACGGCCGCCCCGACGACCTGCCAGCCGTCGGGGCCGGGCAGCGACTGCTCCTCGAGGAACACCGGAGCCGTCGTCAACCGGGCGGCCAGCAGCCGGTCGTCACCGGTGTCGTGCAGGTACTCGCGGCGGGCGAAGAACGCGTCGACCTCGGGGCCGGTCAGCGCCTCGCCCGCCCCGGTGATCTCCTCGAGCACCGCATCGGCCGGGCGGGTCTCGCCGCGGCGCGGCGCACGCAGGGTGATCATCCCCATGCCGACGCCGGAGACGCCGTTGTCGGCGAACCAGTCCAGCCACTGTCCGCCGCGGCGCGCGGCGTCCTGCGGCAACTCCCCCGCATCCGAGGTCCACAGCGACACATAGCTGATCGGATCGGCGAACTCGCGCTGCACCACCCACGCGTGCAGACCCGTGTCAACCAGCCAACCTGCGACCCGGTCACGCCAATCCCCGTCGCGCACGATCCAGTTCGCCATGATCTGCGCGGTGCCACCGGGCAGCAGATGCTCGCCGACCTCTTGAATCAACCTCTGACACAGGGCATCTCCGGCCATCCCGGAATCGCGGTACTGGTAGTCCAGCGCACCGGCGCCGACGACGAACGGCGGGTTGGACACGATCAGGTCGAAGCGCTCGCCGTCGACGGGTTCGAAGAGGCTGCCGCAGCGCAGATCCCAGGACATGTCGTTGAGCCTCGCGGTGGCCGCGGCCAACGCCAGGGCACGTTCGTTGGTGTCGGTGGCCACGATCTCGTCGCAGTGCGCGGCGAGGTGCAACGCCTGGATGCCGCAGCCGGTGCCCAGGTCGAGCGCGCGAC
Organism: Mycolicibacterium duvalii; assembly: GCF_010726645.1. Taxonomy (NCBI): domain Bacteria; kingdom Bacillati; phylum Actinomycetota; class Actinomycetes; order Mycobacteriales; family Mycobacteriaceae; genus Mycobacterium; species Mycolicibacterium duvalii. The sequence goes on from NZ_AP022563.1 coordinate 2,903,040, forward strand.
CGACCGGCGTGCGGATCACCGCGTGGGCCAGCGACACCGACGCGCCGCCGATGCCCAGCACGTGGTCGGGACGGACCGGGCCGGGCCGCAGCGCGGCGTCCTGGTCGGACACCACCAAGAAGTCGCGCGCGCCGTCGCTGTGCGGGCGGATGTCCAGTGCGGCGCGCAGCGCCCCGTCGGGGCCCGCCTCCACGACACCGCCCTCGAGCAGCGCGCCGACGCCGACGCCGGGCAGCGCCGAAGTGACGCGTTCACGGCTCTCGTCGGCGCCGAGCAGGAACAGCCGCACCAGCACCGCCAGCGGCTCCCGACCGGCTGCGGGCCGCTCGGTGGCCCGCAGCGCCGACCACCACAGCCCCCGGCTGAACGCCGCCCCGGCGTCGGCGCCGAGCAGGTCGGTAACGCCGTCGGTGGTGTAACCCGCGGCGCGCAGAGCACCGGCCAGCGCCTCGACCAGCGCCGGGTCGGCCAACGGTCGGCTCACAGCAGCGTGCCTTGTTCCGCCTCCGGTTGAGCCGGCTCGATCAGCTCCGGGCCGTTGTTGCGCACGCTGTTGACCAGCCGGGACACCTCGCGGATCTGGATGCGGTCCAGGTCGCCGTGCCCGCGCAGCAGGCCCTCGTCGATCGGCGCGTCGGGGTCCAACCACCGGTCGAAGTCCTCGGCGCTGACGGTCAGCGGCATCCGGTCGTGGATGTCGGCCAGCGGCCCGGCGGCGTCGGTGGTGATGATGGTGCAGCTGAGCAGCGGGGTGCTGTCCTTGGGGGCGTCTTTGGGGCGCCAGGTCGTCCACAGGCCGGCCATGAACAGCGGCTCCCCATCCCCGGCGTACATGAAAAACGGTGTCTTGGAGCCTTTCTCGCCCTTCCACTCGTACCAGCCGTCCATCGGCACCAGACAGCGCTTGTTCTTCGCCGAGCTGCGGAACGCCGGCGAGGTCGACACCTTCTCGGAGCGCGCGTTGATCAGCAACGGGCCCTTGTTGTCCGGGCCGCCGTCGGCGGTCGCCTTGGTCCACGGCGGGATCAGACCCCACCGCATCAGCCGCACCCGGCGCGTCGACTCGTCGTCGGGATCGGTGTGCCGCTTGACCACGGTGGCCACGGTGGTCGTCGGGGCCACGTTGTAGTTCGGCGCGGAAGCGTCCTTGGCGGCGTTGGTCTCGTCGATGGCCTTGATCTTCTCGGCCAGCAGCGCCGGGTCGGTCGTCACTGCGAATCGCCCACACATACCTCCCATGGTGGCAGAAACCTGCCGGGCGCTACCGACTCCGAGACCGCGGCAGGGAACAATGAACCGGTGACCACCTGGCCGGCCCCGTCGACGTCCACCCCCATTCACGCGACCGTGACCGTGCCCGGCTCGAAGTCGCAGACCAACCGGGCCCTGGTGCTCGCGGCGCTCGCCACCCGGCAGGGCCGCTCCACCCTCTCCGGCGCCTTGCGCAGCCGCGACACCGACCTGATGATCGGCGCGCTGGAAGCCCTCGGGGTCGATGTCACCGCCGCCCCCGACGACGAGACCGCCCTGACCGTGGGCGGAGAGCTGGCCGCCGCACCGGGGGCCCGCGTCGACTGCGGCCTGGCCGGCACCGTGCTGCGCTTCGTCCCGCCGATCGCCGCGCTGGGCCGCGAGCCGGTCACCTTCGACGGTGACGAGCAGGCCCGGGCCCGGCCGATCAGTCCGCTGCTGGACGCGCTGCGCGCGCTGGGCGTCGACGTCGACGGTGACGCGCTGCCGTTCACCGTGCGCGGCACCGGCGGGGTGCGCGGCGGCACCGTCGAGTTCGACGCGTCGGGCTCCTCCCAGTTCGTCTCCGGGTTGCTGTTGTCGGGCGCCGCGTTCGACGACGGGCTGACGATCGTGCACACCGGCACGGCGGTGCCCTCAGCGCCGCACGTCGCGATGACGGTGGCGATGCTGAACGACGCCGGCGTCGACGTCGACGACTCCCAACCCGACCGCTGGCACGTCGCACCCGGCCCGATCGCGGCCCGGGACTGGGCCATCGAACCCGACCTGTCCAACGCGGTGCCGTTCCTGGCCGCCGCGGTGGTCAGCGGGGGTCTGATCCGGCTCACCGGCTGGCCGACGGTCAGCACCCAGCCCGCCGACGCGATCCTGCGCATCCTCAAGAAACTCGGCGCCGTGGTGCGCACCGGCAGTTCGCACCTGGAGGTCCAGGGCAGCGCCGAGTACGCCGGCATCGACATCGACCTGCGCGACGTCGGCGAACTCGCGCCGTCGGTCGCCGCGCTGGCGGCGCTGGCCGCGCCGGGGTCGGTGTCGCGGCTGCGGGGCATCGCGCATCTGCGCGGGCACGAGACGGACCGCCTTGCCGCGCTCCGCACCGAGATCAACCGTGTCGGCGGGCAGTGCGAGGAGACCGAGGACGGCCTGACCATCACCGCGCAGCTGCTGCACGGCGGGGTGTGGCGGACCTACGCCGACCACCGGATGGCCACCGCCGGAGCCATCGTCGGGCTGCGGGTGCCGGGCATCGAGGTCGAGGACATCGGCACCACCGCCAAGACGCTGCCGCGTTTCACCGAGCTGTGGGCGGACATGCTGGCCGGTCAGACCGACGACATCGGGGACTGATCGTTGGGTCGGCGCGAGTACGACGAGTCCGACGTCCGGGTGCGCCCGGGCCGCGGCACCCGGCCGCGCACCAAGACCCGTCCCGAGCACGCCGACGCCGAGCAGGCCATGGTCGTCACCGTCGACCGCGGCCGGTGGGGTTGTGTGCTGGGCCGCGACCCGGCCCGGCGGGTCACCGCGATGCGGGCCCGTGAACTGGGCCGCACCCCGATCGTGGTCGGTGACGACGTCGACGTCGTCGGCGACCTGTCCGGGCGCACCGACACCCTGGCCCGCATCGTGCGCCGCGGCGAACGGCGAACGGTGTTGCGCCGCACCGCCGATGACACCGATCCCACCGAGCGGGTGGTGGTCGCCAACGCCGATCAGCTGCTGATCGTGGTGGCGCTGGCCGACCCGCCGCCGCGCGCCGGCCTGGTGGAGCGCGCACTGATCGCGGCGTACGCCGGCGGGCTGGCGCCGATCCTGTGCCTGACCAAGACCGACCTGGCCCCGGCGCAGGAGTTCGCCGCGCAGTTCGCCGATCTGGACCTGGTGATCACCACCGCCGGCCGCGACGATCCGCTGGAAACCGTGGAGTCGCTGCTGACCGGCAAGGTCACCGCGCTGCTCGGCCACTCCGGGGTCGGCAAGTCCACGTTGGTCAATCGCCTTGTGCCCGAGGCGGAGCGCGCGATCGGCGCGGTGACCGACATCGGCCGCGGCCGGCACACCTCGACGCAGTCGGTGGCGCTGCCGCTGCAGTCCGGCGGCTGGGTGATCGACACGCCGGGCATCCGGTCGTTCGGGTTGGCCCACATCGCACCCGACGACGTCGTGTTGGCGTTCTCCGACCTCGCCGAGGCCATCGACGCGTGCCCGCGCGGCTGCGGACACATGGGCCCGCCGGCCGACCCGGAATGCGCTCTCGACGCGCTGACCGGCCCCGCCGCCGCGCGGGTCGCCGCGGCTCGGCGCCTGCTCACCGCGCTGCGCGAAACGTGATCGCGCGACCGGTGACGATGTGTTTGTCACCCCCATATGCGGGGCACGCTGTCGGCGAAACAAGGAAGGACTGTGAATCTCTATGTCTGAAGTACCTGTGATCGAACTCAACGACGGCGCGCGCATCCCCCAACTCGGGTTCGGGGTCTATCAGATCCCACCGGAGGAAACCGCCGCGGCGGTGCGCACCGCGCTCGACATCGGCTACCGCCACATCGACACCGCCGAGATGTACCAGAACGAGAAGGGCGTCGGCGAGGGCATCCGAGCCGCCGGCGTCGACCGCTCCGAGGTGTTCATCACCAGCAAGCTCAACAACGGCTTCCATCGGCCCGACGACGCCCGCCGCGCGTTCGACAAGACCTTGCAGGAGCTGGGGTTCGATCATGTCGACCTGTTCCTGATCCACTGGCCGCTGCCCACCCTGTATGACGGCGACTTCGTCTCGACGTGGAAGACGTTGGAGGAGTTCAAGAAAGACGGCCGGGCCCGCAGCATCGGGGTCTCGAACTTCCAGGTGGCACACCTGCAGCGGCTGGCCGACGAGACCGGGACGGTGCCGGCGGTCAACCAAATCGAGGTGCACCCGTACTTCCTCAACGACGAGGTCCGCGCCTACGGCCAAGAACACGGCATCGCCACCGAGGCGTGGTCACCGATCGCGCAGGGCAAGGTGCTCGACGATCCGGCGATCACCCGCATCGCCGAGTCGGTCGGCAAGACCCCAGCTCAGGTGGTGCTGCGCTGGCACATTCAGCGCGGCGACATCGTCTTCCCGAAATCGGTGACCGAGCAGCGTATCCGGGACAACTTCGCGCTGTTCGACTTCGAGCTCAGCGACGCCGATTTCGACGCGGTCTCGGCGCTGGACAACGGTGAGGACGGGCGTATCGGCCCGAATCCGGACACGTTCGATTACGTGCCCTGAACCTGACACGAGGCTGCGTCGAGGGCGGAAGAGCGGATCCCGTCCTCAACGCAGCCTCGTATGGTCAGGCCGCTGGTCGCAGCGCAGCTTTCTCGGTGCGCTTGGCGCGGCGCCGATCCCGCACCGCGGCGATGGCTGACTTCAGCCCGCGCCGCTCGGCAGCGGGAAGCTCGGCGAACATCGCCTCGCTGCGCGTCTCCGGCGCGTCGTCTGCGGTGTCGCGCAGAAAACGGTCGGGCAGCGACAGTTTGGCGATGGTGCGCCATGACTTGCCGTACTGGACCAGGAAGGATCCCGTGGTGTAGGGCAGGTCGTACTTGTCGCACAGTTCGCGCACCCGCAGCGACACCTCGTGCAAGCGGTTGCTCGGCAGATCCGGGTACAGGTGGTGCTCGATCTGATGGCACAGGTTGCCGCTCATGAACCGCAGCACCGGGCCGTTGTCGAAGTTGGCACTGCCCAGCATCTGCCGCAGGTACCACTCGCCCTTGGTCTCACCGACCATGTCGGTCTTGGTGAATTTCTCTGCGCCATCGGGGAAATGGCCGCAGAAGATCACCGCGTTGGACCAGACGTTGCGGATGATGTTGGCCAGCGCGTTGGCTTTGGCGGTCGACGCGAAGGTCGCGCCCGGGGACAGCGAGGTCAACGCCGGCCACGCCGCGTAGTCCTTGAACACCTGTCCACCGGCCTTGGCCAGGAACTCCCGGATGCGCACCAGCGTGGCACGGCGATCGTCGCGGCCCTTGAAGACCTTGCCGATCTCCAAGTGCTGCAACCCGACGCCCCATTCGAAGAAGGTCGCCAGCATCGCGTTGAACGGGATGTTGAGCAGGTTGGCCGGCGTCCACTTCTGGTCGCGGGTGACGCGCAGCAGGCCGTAGCCCACGTCGTCGTCCATGCCGAGGATGTTCGTGTACTTGTGGTGCATGAAGTTGTGGGTGAAGCGCCAGTGCTTCGACGCCCCGCTCATGTCCCATTCCCACGTCGAGGAGTGGATCTCGGGATCGTTCATCCAATCCCACTGACCGTGCATGACGTTATGCCCGATCTCCATGTTCTCGACGATCTTGGCCACGCCCAGCGTCGTGGCGCCCGCCCACCAGAAGGCCCGCTTGGAGCTTCCGGCCAGCAGGAGCCGGCCGGTGACCTCCAGCGCACGTTGCGCGGCGATGGTGCGACGGATGTAGCGCGCGTCGCGCTCGCCGCGGGAGTCTTCGATGTCCTGCCTGATCGCGTCGAGTTCGTGCGCAAGGCTCTCGATGTCGGCATCGGTCAGATGCGCGAACTCGGGTACGTCGGTGACCGCCATGGGTTCAGCCCTCCTTCCGGCTACCTACGCTACCGTAACCTACGAATCCGTAGGTTACTACCCAGTAAACCTCATACGTCGAGTGTGCAATCACCCGACGCCGCCGACACGCAGGTCTGCACCCGCGCCCCCGGCTCGTGCTCCACGCCCGTGCGCAGGTCGCGGACGTGCCCGTCGAGCAGACCCACCACACACGACTGGCAGATCCCCATCCGGCAGCCGAAGGGCATCGGCACCCCGGCCGCCTCACCTGCCTCGAGGAGCGATGTCGCGCCGTCGATCACGGCGGTCTTGTCCGAGCGTGCGAACTCCACCGTGCCGCCGCTGCCGTGCGCCGCGGCACGCGACGCCGCGAACCGCTCCAGGTGCAGCTGGTCGGTCAGCCCGGCCGCCGACCACGTGCGCTCAGCGGCCTCCAGCATCGCCGCCGGCCCGCACGCCCAGGTCTGGCGCCCGCGCCAGTCCGGCACCACCTCGTCGAGACGGGACAGGTCGAGCCGGCCCTCCGAACGGGTAGCCCGAAGCGTCAGCCGGAAACCCTTCTGCTGCTGCTGAAGTTCGGCCAGCTCCGCGGCGAACAGCACATCGGCCGCGGTGGGCGCCGAATGCACGTGCACGACGTCGCCGAGCTGCCCGCGCCGCACCAGCGTGCGCAGCATCGACATCACAGGCGTGATCCCCGATCCGGCGGTGAGGAACAGCACCGACGGTGGCGCCGGGTCGGGCATCACGAAGTTGCCCTGCGGCGCCGCCAATCGCACGATCGTCCCGGGCGCCACCCCGCCGACCAGGTGGGTCGACAGAAACCCCTCGGGCATGGCTTTGACGGTGATCGTGATGGTGCGCGACCCCTTGCTACGACCATGGCGACGTTCCGGCGGGGAGGTCAGCGAGTATGACCGCCAGCGCCACCGGCCCTCGACGAGCAGGCCGATGCCGATGTACTGGCCGGGCTGGTAGTCGAAGGAGAAACCCCATCCGGGTTTGATCACCAGGGTCGCGGAGTCGTGGGTTTCGCGTCGGACCTCGACGACCTTGCCGCGCAGCTCGCGCGCCGACCACAGCGGGTTGGCCAGCTTGAGGTAGTCGTCGGGAAGCAGCGGGGTGGTGACGCGGCCGACGACGGTCCGCAACAGGTGCAGACCAGGTCTGTCCTTGGCGCCGGCGATGGTCGGCCGGACGGTGTCGGCGACTCTGGCCGAGGTCTTGACGGTGTTCTTGGCCATGACGGCTCCTGCCCGGTTTGCGTGCGAACTCAATACCCGCAGATGCCTACCTACGGTACCGTAACTTACGGTACCGTATGCAGGCCTCAGAGCAGGTCGAGCAGGAACGGCAGCTCCTGCGGCGCGTACCACGCGAGGTCGTGATCCTGGGCGTCGCCCACGGTCAGCTCGGCATCCTCGTCCCCCAGGTCGGCCTCGTCGATGACCGCGACCGCCGCGCGCACCGCGTCCTCGGCGGCGGCGTTGTCGACGTAGGCGGCGATCACCGTGCTCAGCGGAATGTCACCGGACAACCGCACCACGGCGTCGTCGAGGTCGGCGCGCAGCGTGACGTCGGCGTCGGCGGCGTCGGCCTCGAGCACCGCACGCCGCGGCGGCAGTGCCGCGTCGGCCTGGTCGTCGAGCAACCGCAGCGACGCCAACGCGGCCTCGCGCAGCGCCACCTCGGCCAGTTCGTCGTCGTCGCCTTCTGCGTAGGCCTCGCGCAGGGTGGGGGTCACCGCGAACGCGGTGCCGCCGACCGGGTGCACCGACCCGTCGGCGACCAGCTGTTGCAGCATCGCCAGGGTGGCGGGGACGTAGACGCGCACCACGTGAGACTAGCTTCGCGCCGCGTCGACCAGCTCGTCGAGTGCCTCCTGCATCAGGCTCGGGACCATCTCGACGTCGCTCATCGCGTCGCGGTCGGCGTTGATGCCGAAGTACAGCATGCCGTTGTAGGACGTGACGCCGATGGCCAGCGCCTGGTTGTGCAGCAGCGGTGGCACCGCGTAGGTCTCGAGCAGCTTGGTGCCGGCGATGTACATCTGCTTCTGGGCGCCGGGCGCGTTGGTGATCAGCAGGTTGAACAGCCGCGCCGAGAAGCTGGTCGCCACCCGGATGCCCATCGCGTGCAGGGTGGGCGGCGCGAAGCCCGACAGCGTCACGATCGAGCGGGCGTCCACCAGGCTCGACGCGGTGGGGTGCGATTCGGTGGCGTGCGCGATCTGTGACAGCCGCACCACCGGGTTCGCCTCGCCGACGGGCAGATCGACCAGGAACGGCGCGACGTCGTTGACCGCCTGCCCGGCCGAGGAATCGAGGTCTTCGGCGTAGACCGACATCGGCGCCATCGCGCGCACCCGCGACGTCGCGGTCACCGGCTCGGCGCGCGAGAGCAGCCAGTTGCGCAGCGCTCCAGCCACCACGGCCAGCACCACGTCGTTGATGTCGCAGTCGTAGCGGGTCTTGACCAGCCGGAAGTGGTCGAGGTCGGCCGAGGCCACCGAGAAGCGGCGGTTGCGTGACACGGTGGCGTTCAGGGGGCTGCTGGGCGCGGTGCCGCGGGCGACGGTGCGCGCGACGTCGGCCACGCGCCGGCCCAAGTCGAGCAGCTCGCCGGTGTTGGTGACGGTTTCGGTGACCGCCGAGCGCAGCGCAGCGGCCTGCGCGGTGGGTCGGGTGATCCACTCCCCCACCGCGCCGAGGAGCAGTTGGTTGTCGCTGGGCTCGCGCGCCGGAATCCAGATGTCCTCACCGAACTGCGGCGGCTTCTGGGTGCGGTCGGCGATGACGTGGCAGATCTCGAGCGCGGTCATGCCGTTGACCAGGGCCTGGTGGGACTTGGTGTAGATCGCCAACCGATTCTTGGCCAGACCCTCGACCAGGTACATCTCCCACAGCGGGCGCGACTTGTCCAGCGGGCGGGCAGCCAGCCGGGCGATGAGTTCGTGCAGTTGGGCGTCGCTTCCCGGCGAAGGCAGCGCCGAGCGCCGGATGTGGTAGGTGATGTCGAAGTCGCGGTCGTCGACCCAGACCGGCCGGGCCAGCCCGAACCTCACCTCGCGCACCTTCTGGCGGTAGCGCGGGATCTGCGGCAATCGCTGTTCGACGGTGTGCAGCAGCGTCTCGTAGCTCAGGCCGTTGCGCGGTTTGCGCACGATCTGCAGCGTTCCGACGTACATCGGCGTCGACGAGTTCTCCAACCGGAAGAACGACGCATCCGACGCCGACAATCTGGTCACCATCGCGCTCGCCGTCTCCCTCCCGATCGCCCCTGACAAGACGCTGACACGTTACGGGCACCGGTGGTGCCCGTGCCATAACGGGTGCTCAAAGGGGTCGGATACCCATGTCATCATGAGATGGTCTGCCACTCTCCAGCAGATTTCCTGTTCGACCCGACCTCGCTGGAGAGTTCATGCCCGCTTCTTCGATTGCCACCGAGCAGTTCACCGTCGCCCCGGTCATCGATTACGAACCGGCGCCGCTGCCGTCGGACCGATCCTGCCTGGCGCCGACCGCGCTGCACCGCTCCACACCCCGGCCGGCGCGCGGCCCCCGACGCGGCGAGCCCGCCCCGCCGAAGACTGCGGTGGTGTTCGCCGAGACCGCGCTGCGTCAACTGCTGGAGGTCATCGACCGGCGTCGGCCGGTCGCGCAGCTACGCCCGCTGATGACGCCGGTGCTGGTCGAGCGGGTGATCGCGCGGGCGAAGGCCACCCGCAGCGGCAGTGCGTCGATGCTGCGGGTCCGCACCCGCGCGGTCGACGCCGGCACTGACGGCGCCGGCATCGGCGCTGCGGAGGTGTTCGGCTCGTTTCGGCGTGCCGGACGGGTGCACGCGATCGCCGCGCGCATCGAACGTCACCGCGACAGCTGGCGCATCGTCGCGCTGCAGATCGGGTGAGCCCGCGTCAGCGCCGCTTGGCGTGCTTGCCGCCCGCCTTCTGCTGCCGCGCGGCCTCCCGGCGTTCCCGGCGCGAGCCGCCGGCGGGCTTGGCGCCGCCGGTCCGCTTGACCTCCACCCCGCCGTCCTCGGACGGGCCGGAGTAGGTCAGCTGCTGCTGGCTGTCGTCGATACCCTTGGCGCGCAATCCCGGAGCGACGGGACGGGGCTTGGTGGCGACGCCGCCGCGTTGCCGGGAAGCCGCCTCGGCGAACTCGGCGAGCCCGGACGGCGGTGCCACCGGCGCGACGGCCGGTGCCGGTGCGGCCTCTACCTGGACGTTGAACAGGAAGCCGACCGACTCCTCTTTCATCGCGTCGAGCATGCCGATGAACATGTCGTAGCCCTCGCGGGCGTACTCCACCTCGGGACGCTGCTGGGCCAGACCGCGCAGGCCGATGCCCTCGCGCAGGTAGTCCATCTCGTAGAGGTGTTCGCGCCACTTGCGGTCGAGCACATTGAGCAGCACGTTGCGTTCCAGCTGCCGCATCGCGCCGTCGCCGGCGATCTCGTCGATCTGGCGTTCCCGCTCGGCGTAGGCACGCTCGGCGTCGGCCATCAGCGCGTCGAACAGCTCGTCGCGGGTCAGCTCACCGGGTTCGCCGACGGCGTCGGTGTCGAGCAGATCGTGGTGGTCGATGCCCACCGGGTAGAGCTGCTTGAGGCCCTCCCACAGCTTCTCCAGGTCCCAGTCCTCGGAGTAGCCCTCGGCGGTGGCGCCGTCGACGTAGGCGGTGACGACGTCGCGCAGGATCTGGTGTGCCTGCTCGGCGAGGTTCTCGCCCTCCAGGATGCGGCGGCGCTCGGCGTAGATGACCTTGCGCTGCTGGTTCATCACCTCGTCGTACTTGAGGACTTCCTTGCGGATGTCGAAGTTCTGCTGCTCGACCTGGGTCTGGGCGCTCTTGATCGCCCGCGAGACCATCTTGGCCTCGATCGGCACGTCGTCGGGCAGGTTCAGCCGCGTCAGCAGCGTCTCCAGCGTCGCACCGTTGAAGCGGCGCATCAGCTCGTCGGCCAGCGACAGATAGAACCGGGACTCGCCGGGGTCACCCTGGCGGCCTGAGCGGCCGCGCAGCTGGTTGTCGATGCGGCGCGACTCGTGGCGTTCGGTGCCCAGCACGTACAGGCCGCCGGCGGCGACGACGTCCTTGGCCTCGGCGGCCACCTCTTCGCGGACGTGTGGAAGTTCGTCGTGCCACGCCGTCTCGTAATCCTCGGGCGTGTCGATCGGGTCCAGCCCGCGCTGACGCAGCCGGCGGTCCAGCAGATAGTCGACGTTGCCGCCGAGCACGATGTCGGTGCCGCGGCCGGCCATGTTGGTGGCCACGGTGATCGCGCCGAGCCGGCCGGCCTCGGCGATGATGCCGGCCTCCTGCTCGTGGTACTTGGCGTTGAGCACGTTGTGCGGGATGCGCCGCTTCTGGAACTGGCGCGACAGGAACTCCGAGCGCTCGACGCTGGTGGTGCCGATCAGCACCGGCTGGCCCTTCTCATAGCGTTCGACGACGTCGTCGACGACCGCCATGAACTTGGCCTCTTCGGTCTTGTAGATCAGGTCGGACTGGTCGGTACGGATCATCGGCTTGTTGGTCGGGATCGTGACCACACCCAGCTTGTAGATCTCGTGCAGCTCGGCGGCCTCGGTCTCGGCGGTGCCGGTCATGCCGGCGAGCTTGTCGTAGAGCCGGAAGTAGTTCTGCAGCGTGATCGTGGCGACCGTCTGGTTCTCGGCCTTGATCTCGACCTGCTCCTTGGCCTCGATGGCCTGATGCAGGCCCTCGTTGTAGCGGCGCCCCACCAGCACACGGCCGGTGAAGTCGTCGACGATGAGCACCTCGCCGTTGCGGACGATGTAGTGCTTGTCGCGTTCGAAGAGCTCCTTGGCCTTGATCGCGTTGTTGAGGTAGCTGATCAGCGGCGAGTTGGCGGCTTCGTAGAGGTTGTCGATACCGAGCTGGTCCTCGACGAACTCGACGCCCAGCTCGTGGACACCCACCACGCGCTTCTTGATGTCGACCTCGTAGTGGACGTCTTTCTCCATCATCGGCGCGAGCCGGGCGAACTCGGTGTACCAGCTGGAGCCGCCGTCGGCCGGGCCGGAGATGATCAGCGGGGTGCGCGCCTCGTCGATGAGGATGGAGTCGACCTCGTCGACGATCGCGAAGGTGTGGCCGCGTTGCACGCAGTCTTCGAGCCGCAGCGCCATGTTGTCGCGCAGGTAGTCGAAGCCGAATTCGTTGTTGGTGCCGTAGGTGATGTCGGCGTTGTACGCGGCGCGCCGCTCGTCGGGGGTCATCTGGGACAGGATCACGCCGACCTCGAGGCCCAGGAAGCGGTGCACGCGACCCATCTGCTCGGCGTCGCGTTTGGCCAGGTAGTCGTTGACCGTGACGATGTGCATGCCCTTGCCGGCCAGCGCGTTGAGGTAGGCAGGCAGCACCGCGGTCAGGGTCTTGCCCTCACCGGTCTTCATCTCGGCGACGTTCCCGAAGTGCAGCGCCGCCCCGCCCATCACCTGGACGTCGAAGTGGCGCTGGTTGAGCACCCGCCAGGCCGCCTCACGGGCTACGGCGAACGCCTCGGGCAGCAGGTCATCGAGGCTTTCGCCGTTTTCGATGCGAGTTTTGAACTCGTCGGTTTTTCCGCGCAGTTCGGCGTCGGAGAGCTTCTCGACGTCGTCGGCCAGGGTGTTGACGTAATCAGCCACGCCCTTGAGGCGCTTGACCATGCGGCCTTCGCCGAGTCGGAGCAACTTGTCGAGAAGCACGTGCTTGATCCTCTTTACTTCGGGCGATGTGCGGTTTCAGACCGACCCCATCGTAGGGGACTACGCGAAAACCCTGGTCATGCACGGCACGAGTCCCCCGGATTGGGTTTCCGGGGGACTCGTGTTGGGCGGATCGGGCCGGATCAGGCCAGGCGGATCAGGCCGTAGTCGAAGGCGTGCCGGCGGTACACCACCGTCGGCTTGTCGTGCTCTTTGTCGTGGAAGAGGAAGAAGTCGTGGCCGACGAGTTCCATCTCGTAGAGCGCGTCATCGACGGTCATCGGGGTCGCGGGATGCTCCTTAACCCGGACGATGCGGCCCGGGGTGTGGTCGTCGAGGTCGACTTGGCCTTCGGCCGGCGCGGTGTCCTGAGCCGGCATGGCGAAAGCGCGCTCGAGGTGTTCGGGCGAGGTGGCTTCGGCCAACGAGACCGGGGTCTTGTCGCCGTAGTGGATCTTGCGGCGGTCCTTGCTCTTCCGCAGCCGGGACTCGAGTTTGCTCACGGCGGCTTCGAAGGCGCCGTAGAAGCTGTCGGCGCAGGCTTCGCCGCGTACGACGGGTCCACGGCCGCGCGCGGTGATCTCGACGTGCTGACAGTTCTTGCGTTGGCGCCGGTTCTTCTCGTGGTCGAGCTCGACGTCGAACAGGTAGATCGTGCGGTCGAATCGTTCCAGGCGGGACAACTTCTCGGACACGTACACGCGGAAGTGGTCGGGGATCTCGACGTTGCGGCCCTTCACCACCACTTCGGCGTTTGGAGAAGGCTGCGACGATTCGTCGTCAGCCACCATCGTGTTTGCGGACTCCACGGAATACCTTGACATGCTTGGCAACTCGATCCTCTTTCACCCGTGCACGGCGGGGCGTGCATTCTGATGTGAATACGAAATCGCACCGACGGGGCATGCCTGGTCTCGTCGCTCGCCGGTGCAAGGTGTCGACTACTCACCTCCTATCGCTGGCGCGATACCGGCGTCACGCGTTTTGAACGCCGCCGTGAGATGTTCACGGACTGTTGGTGCCGACGGTAGTCCGTAGTTACCCACTCGGCCACTGATTCGACACACCTGTTTTCAGTTCTTCACGCAGGGTTGATCTGTCAGGCGTGTGCCAATGCCAAGACGGCGAGGACGTCCGCGCCGCGGGTTTGCAGGGCGCGGACCGACTCCGCGGCGGTGGCACCGGTGGTGACGACGTCGTCGACGACGATGACGGCGCCGCCGACCGGCGTGCTGACGCGAATGCGTCCGGCGATGTTGCGCTGGCGATCGGCGCTGGACAGCCCCACCGAGTCGCGGGTGAACGCTTTCAGGTGCAGCGCCGGGCGGACGGTGAGCCCGGGCAGACCCGTGGCGGCCTTGTCGGCGATCCTCGTGATCGGGTCACCGCCGCGGCGACGGGCCGCGCTGCGGCGGGTCGGTGCGGGCACCACGGTCAGCGGCGTGTCGAGGACGTTCCAGGTCAGCAGGTTGCTCAAGGCCGTTGTCAGCGCTTCCGCCAGCGGGGCGGCGAGGTCGGCGCGGCCGTGCTCCTTCAGCGCGACGATGGCTCGTCTGCGGGACCCGGCGTAGCGGCCCAGCGACAGCACCGGGACGCCCGGGTCCACCCGCGGCGTCACGACGTGGGGTTCGTCCGGCCTGACCGCGAGCTCCCGGGCGCAGATCGGGCACCATCGCGTGCCCGCGGCGCCGCAGCCGCCGCACTGCAGCGGCAGGACCAGATCGAGCATGGGCTCAGTGTGGGGTTCGGCTCCGACAGGCTCGGCTTTCGGGCTTGGCCTTCGGGCTCGGCTTTCGGGCTCGGCCTTCGGGCTCGGCCTTCGCCGAGCGTGCACTCACGGCGAACGCCACCACCGAGCGTGAACTCACGGCGGAAAAACGCCCTTGATCTCAAGTGGTCGCTGCAACACCTGAGCTTATGGAGGGTTGTTGCTCGATGGGGTTTCGGATGCATGGCTGCAAACAAGTGCCAGAGTCTGTCCGCGAGGTGTTCTTCGCAACGTTGAGGTCGGGGGTGTCGCCGACGGCGGCGGCGACAGTGGCCGGGGTGGCTGGTGCCACGGGTCGCAAATGGGCCAGAGACGCCGGTTATCAGACCACTAAGAAGCATTACGGCACACGGTATTCGCAAGAGGCTCGGGACGCGTTTTGGACCGCGTTGCGGTCGGGGTCCTCGCCGACGCAGGCCGCGGTGTTCGCCGGCGTGTCGGAGCACACGGCCCTGCGGTGGGTCCAACAGGCTGGTTACGTGCCCAGAACACCTCTTGCTGTGGTTAGCGATCTCGACACCGCGTCATCACCGGCAGGGCCGATGTCGTTTCTTGAACGCTGTCGGTTAGAAGAACTGCTGGAGACGGGGCATTCACCGGCTCGGGCCGCAGCATTGCTGGGGCGACATCGGTCCACGATCAGTCGTGAGACCCGTCGCGGGCAGACCGCCTCGGGATACCGGGCGCGCGTCGGGCAGGGCAGCGTTGAGGCCCACGCCAAACGTCCCAAGCCACGCAAACTCGACACCAACCCCGTCCTGCTCGACCAGGTTGTGCAACGCTTGAAGCATCGGCACAGCCCCGAGCAGATCGCGGGCCGGCTGCGCGAAGAGTTCCCCGACGACCCGGAGATGTGGGTGTCGCACGAAACGATTTATCAGTCCATGTATGTCCAGCCTCGCGGGGCTTGCCCGGCTGGTCAAGACCGCGCTACGCACCGGCCGCACTCAACGAAAACCACAGGGCCGCACCCTACTGGCACCGGAAAGCTCAAGGGCATGGTCAACATCAGCCAGCGACCTGCTGAAGCTGACGACCGCGCGATCCCGGGTCATTGGGAAGGCGATCTGATCCTGGGCAGTACCGCCTCGGGCTCAGCGATCGGCACCATGGTCGAACGCACCACCGGGTTCGTGGTGCTGCTGCATCTGCCCGCCGATCGCACCGCAGCCACCCTGGCCGAGGCCATGTCGGCCAAGATCCCCGAAATCCCCGAAATCCTGCGCCGCTCACTGACCTGGGACCAAGGCAGCGAGATGGCATTGCACACCAAGATCACCGAAGCCACCGGCCTGCCGATCTACTTCTGCGACCCGCACAGCCCCTGGCAGCGCGGCACCAACGAAAACACCAACGGACTCTTGCGGCAGTACTTTCCCAAAGGCACCGACCTGTCCTTTTACGGCCCCGGCTGGCTAGACGAGGTCGCCGCCGAACTCAACGCCCGACCCCGCAAACGCCACAACTGGCGCACCCCCGCCGAGGAACTTAACCGGCTACTCTCAGACCCGTCCACATTTGTTGCAACGACCGCTTGAATCCAAGGCCCTCGCGACCGCCCCCACCGCACACTCGCCGACGCCAACTCTCCGCCAGCCGAGCAAGCACCCCGCCGTCGGTGTCCAAGGCGGTCACCCGGATGTCGTCCCAGCCCTGTTCGGTGATCGCATCATGGCGGCGGATGCCCTTGTTGAACTCCTTGCGCGTCCGCCGATGGTGATCGCCCTCGTAGTCGATGGCGATCTTGGGTTCTTCCCAGCCCATGTCCAATTCGGCGATCAACCCCCCGTAGTCGTCATGAACGGGGATCTGCGTACGCGGGCGGGGATATCCCTTCTTGATGACCAGGAGTCGGATGCGCGTCTCCTGCGGAGACTCGGCACCCCCGTCGACAAGGTCGAGCGTCTGGCGGGCCCGCCGGATGCCGCGCCGGCCCTTGTGCCGCTCGGCCAGCAACTCAACTTCAGCGATCTTGAATTGTGTTGCGTGCGCCAGCGCGTCGAGCGTCGGCAGAGCCCGCTCCAGCGGGTAGCGACACGCGATGTCCAGCGCTGTGCGCTCCGGGGTGGTCACCGTGATCCCGTCCAAAATCTGGACCTCGTCGTCGGCCAGAACATCCGACCACACCCGCAGACCTGGCGGCGGGCGGCGATTGGCCCATACGACTTCGGCCGGCCAACGCCGGTCTATCCATTTCGCGCCGTGTAGTGCCGCCGCCGACCGGCCAGCGACGACGCCGCGGCGATGCGTCCACAGCCAGGCGGCCTTCGCCCGAGTAACGGCGGTGAAAGGGTCGGTGAGGCGCAGATACACGTCGGGATAGATGGAACGGAATTCGGAGCGCAACCGGTGGCGCGTCAGGCGACCGGCTCTGAGGGCCTCGCTACCCAGGAACGGCTCAGTCATGATCGAAGTCTGTGGGGCACGACCGACACTGACAGGCAGCAGAAATCAGTGCCGCCGGGCCCTTGGCAGCTCCGGTAATCTCGACGCTGACTGCCGCCAGGAAAGGGGACCCATGGGCGATCCGCCACCCTTGAAGGTCGACCCCCCTGCGCTGACCTGGGATCCCGCGGTCGTCAACGTGCCGCCGGTGCCGGTCATCCCAGCCGGCGGCGACCCGATGAGCGCGCTGATCTCGGCGGTCATGCCGGGAATCGCCGCCGAACTGACCGCGGCGGTCGCCGAGACCCATGCGCGGGAACAGCAGTTCGCAGCGAACCTCGCCGGTGCCCGCGCTGCGTACCAGTCAACCGATCAGGGTGGCGGCGAGGAGATCCGGACGGTGGCCGACACACAGCTGGCCCCACCGACTGCTGCCTCGACGGCGGGTAGCGCAGCAGGCGCAGGTGGTGCGGGCGGCCAGTTCGGTCAGTTCATGAGCACGGCCATGCAGATGGGCGGTCAGGCGGTCCAGGCGCCGGCGCAGCTGGCCGGCATGGTCACGTCCGCGCCCCAGGGCGTGATGCAGGGTGCGCAGGGCGCGGTGCAGCAGATCTCCCAAGTCGCCGGCCAAGTCGAAAAGTCGGACGCCGACAAGGGCTCGGCGCCACCGGCGGAGCAGTTTGTCGAACAGAGCGAGCGACCCGAGGAGCAGCCCCCCGCTGACGAGGGCGCAGAGGCCGGCCCGTCGGCTGCCGAGCGTGCCCCCGATCCGGCGCAGGACGAGGCCCGCCACACCGATCGCGTCGATCCGATCGATCTGTGATCGACTGAGGCTCAACCAGTTACCGGTGCAGCCTCGAGCGCTTCGCTGATGATGCTGCTTTCGTGCTGCCAGTAGACCCAGTCGGCGATCGCGGCTCGCTGCTCGGCGACGTCGGTGGCTGTTTGCGCCTTGTGGAGCGCCAGGTGCATCGCATGGTCGCAATAGGTGCGCATGGCTGCCAGATGCACCTCAACGCGCGCGGTGGACGTACTCATCAGCGGCTTGCACACCTCGAACCACAGCGCGGCTGACCTGTCCTCTGGTGATGTGTCGTCAGTTTGGGCCGGAGGCAACAGTTTCGAGAGGTCGTCGTCCTTCGTGGCGCTCAAAGTGGCCGCGGCGGCCGACGCGAGGACCTCGAGCCGGGTCCGGCCCTGCATCGTGCCGTCGATCGGCATGTCTTCGGGCTGCAACACGATCTTGGCGACGCCGGGGTCGAACCCTTGGAACTGCTCCTCGGTGGCAATCACGACGCGTAGCCGTTGGTTGTGGTGCTGGACCCAACCCTGCACAGCCAGAATCGGATAGGTGGCCCAGCAGGCCCGCTCGACCACAGGTATCGATTCGTCGGCGGTCGCCATCTGAATCCCCTGCGGCAGGTGGACGCCCGCAGGGATGTAGCCGATGCCGTAGCTGTTGGCGACGACGATGGTGCCGTCAGTCGTGAGCCCGACGACCCAGTAGAAGCCGAAGTCAAAGATGTTCGCGTTCAGTGCGGCCGCGATGCGACGCGCGAGCTGGGCGGGGTCCTTGCCCCGGTGCTGGCGACGGAGCGCACCGGCAGTCGCCGCGCTCGCCACGGCCTCGCGTTCGGCACGGGCGGCCGAAACCGGCACCGGCGCAGGCCCGGCCGACGAGGCCGCGCTCGTGGACGCCGGGGCGACGCCGGGTCCGGCGGTTGGAACCGCCGGGGCGGCAGCCCCTCCGGGAGGAACAGGCCCGGGAGGACCTGGCGTGGTTGGCGGCCCGAGCGGCACCGGAGGCGACACAGGCGCGCCCCCGGTGGGGGCGGCGCTCGCTGGGGCACCACCGAACCCGCCCCCTGATGCGCCGGCGACACCCGGTGACGCCGCCGCCGGCGTCGTCGCGGCCGGTGCCGACGGCTGAGTCGGTGCTGGCGGTGGCGTGGGCTGCGCGGCTGGAGCGGGGGCACTCAACGGCGCCGACGGAGACTGCGCGACGGGCTGCGCAGACGGCATCCCTGCGCCCGCGGTTCGGCCACCGCCTGCTGCCGACTTATCGCTGCCTGCGCCTGTCGCAGCTGAGGAAGCTGGCGATGCTCCGGTGGCGGTGCCCGCGTCTGCTTTCACTCCCGAGCCGGAGCCCGACTTCGCGCCCGAGCCCCCGCCGGAGGACGAACCCGACGAGGACCCCATCGCCGACCCGGCCGAACCGCCACTGCCCCCGCCCATACCGCCGGAGGAGCCACTCGAGCCGGAAGAAACGCTGCCGCTGGGAGAAGATCCGAGACCGCTCGAACCGCTCTGGGGGACCTGTTGACTCGGAGATGCTGCCGGCGCAGGTGGCGGCGCGGCCGGAGCCTCCCGTGGGCTCGAGGGCAGTGACCCGCTGCCTGTCGAACCAGTCCCACTGCCGCCGCCTCCGCGGGTACCGGGACTGCCCTTCGCGTATCCGGCGTCAAAATAGCGCGGGGCACTTGATTGCCCTGAACTGTACTGATTTTGCGCCTGCGTTTCCTGATCACCGGTCGTCGGCGGAACCCCCTCGCCGGGCACCTTTCCGTCGGCCCCTGGAGTTCCTGGCGGAGCCCCGATGTTTCCGGCAAGCTCTGCCGCGTTCGAGGACACCAGTTGGACATTTTCGCCCAATCCAACGGCGACTCTCGCTTCATTCAACGTCTCTGCGATCGACGGATCCGCGGAGGTGCGATTGGTTTCTTCACAATCGGATTGAGTCGACTCGGCGTTACCATTAGCCGCGATTTTCGTCTTAACGACGGAATTCTCCATACTCCGGAGCTTCTTCGATATGCCGTCGGCAAGATTCGCGTTCTGCTCGTGTTGGCTGATGATCGCGCTAACTTCACGGAGAGCAGCTTCAGACCCGCTCCCCTCCCAAGCGTCGGCAATCGACATCATTCGAGTTCTCAGATTAGGGATCACCGATGAACGAATTTCATCTCTTAGAGCCTCGAATTCGACAGCTGCTTGGCCAAGTACCTCTTCGTCGACTTCGGGCCATGCCGGCGGAACGACAGTCCGACCTCCGTACGCACCGGTGTGCCGATCGGTTTGCCACCAACTCACAGTGGCGCCTTACACGCGGCCCCGAGACCGCCGCCTAGGAAAGTGGCAATCTTCCATAACTGACCGTCGTCCGGTTCGTAGTCCGGTAGGGCTTGCGTATAGGCACGCAGGTACGAACCATAGGTGGTCAAGATGTCGGAGAGGATCGAATTGCTGGTCGCCTCGGCCAGCTTCTGCGCCTGCCATGCGTCCGCTTCCAGCACTGGGATTGCGGCCTCATTAAGTTTCCGTTCATTGGCCGTCCATTCAGCGGCTGGGACAGACGGGTCACCGGATGCCCAACCTCTTAACACCCTATTTTGGCGATCCAGCAGCGAAATTATTCCTTCACAGCTGTCATCAGAAGCGAAAATAAAGGGCGTCAGCTCGTCAGGATCCTCTGCCGACGACGTCACCGGATTGGCGGTGTAGTTTCCGGCCACGACGATCGGTACAGCTGTGCACATGAATGTCGTTGCAGAGCCAAAATTGCCTGCAACCCCAGCAATCATGGAGTCTGTGTACACATACGTGGGTAGCCGCTCAACGTACTTGCGCCAGAAAACGATCGATTGAGTGATTAGTTCCTGCAAGACTACGTTTTCAGCCTTAGGCAGGATCGACTCGAATCGATCCGCCGCAGACGTCATTGCCTCTGAAGCGCGCTCAACAACGGCGCGTTGTTCGGGCGTCCATCGTCCGGCCGAAATCGTTTTATCGATCGCGCTCCACTCCTGCGTCTCTTCCGCCAACTCATCGGCATAGCGAATCCAGTCATCGCACACCGGATCCTTCTCAGTCAGCAGGCCGACCGTCCGGTCCAGACCGGCGTCGGCAGATTCAGAAGCATCTCCGGACCGCGCCTGCCAGACCAGCAGCCCGACAACCAGCACCACCACGGCCGCGAAGACGACCCCAATCAACATCCAGGGACGTCGGCCCGAGCCCGGTAGACCGGGACCGCCCCCCGGCGGCATCGGTGGCATGGACATGCGCTATCCGACCTGGCCAGCCCTAGGATCACACCCCATGACCGGCCATGTTACCGGCCCTCCGAACCCCGCCCCGACACCAAAATCAACCACGCACGATTGAATCACCCTGCAGACGAACGGCAATGGGGCGCAGGGGCCGCTCGGCCGGGCCGGACACCACGGCGCCGTCGAGATCGAACCGGCTGCCGTGGCAGGGGCAGTAGATGGTCTGCTCGACCACCTCGTTCAACAGGCAGCCGGCATGGGTGCAGATCGCCGAAAATCCCTGGTAGTTCCCCACGACGGGTTGGGTCACCACGACTTCGCCGGCGATGACGCCGGACCCCACCGGCACATAGGCCGCGCCGACGATCAGCTCCCCCGGCTCGCTCTCGGGAGGCGGTGACTCGTCCGCGCAGGCCGCCACCACCAGCGGCGCCGCCCCGGCACCAGCCAGCAGCGTCCGCCGGCGGAACACCCGCCTCATCCGGGCAACACCGGCAGCGCGCCCGCGGCCATCAGCGGCCGCACCTCCACCCAGCCGGGCTCACCGTCGGCACCGGACCCGGACAGCTGCAGCACACCACGCTGATCGGCCACGTACACCGCCGACGGATTGGCCGCGACCGTCTTCACCGGCATCAGCAGGTTGCGGCTGGGCCCATCGGAATTCACCCCGTCGAGGTTGACGTAGGACACCGGGCTCTGCGGGTCGGTGCGGGTGACGACGATGTCGTCGCCGGTGCGCCACGACAACGACACCACGCTGTTGCCCATCCCGTAGCCCAGCCGCCGCGGATAGGTCAGCACATAACCGCCGTGGGGCGTCTGCTCGACCCCGGCCAGGACCACGCGCCCCTCGATCACCAACGCCACCCGGGTGCCGTCGCGGGACAGCTGGATGTCGCCGATCACCCCGGGGAAGCGCGTCGACACCTGCGAGGAGTCCACCGGTATCCGGGCGGGAGCCCCCGACGCGTCCTGGATGACGCGCACGATGTTGAGACCGTCGACCACCACCCAGATCGCATCGTCGAGCGCCCACGACGGCCGGCTCAACGTGCGGCCGTCGAGCACCTGAGCGGCGTTGCCGCCCAACGGCCCCACCCACAGCGACGACGCCACCTCCGGCGTCCCGGGGCGCAGCGTCACCACTGACGCCACCTCCTGCCCGCTGCGGGACAGCGACGCCGCGGTCTGTCCCGGGATCTGCCCGAACGAGCCCGGCACCCGCGGCGCCCGCGACCCATCGAGGGACACCAGCGACCCGCCGACCAGCGCATGCAATCCGGCTGCGGCGCCATCGGCGGCCCCGGGATCGGTCGCGGCGACGTCGACGGTGTCCCAGCCGTCGGCGAACCGGTCGTCGAGCGCAGCACCGTCGGCGTTGATCACGTAGGGCCCGTTGATGCCCGAGCGCGACAACGTCCAGATCACCTGCGCGGCAAGCAGTTGCCTGCTGACCGGATCGGTGGTGGACAGATTCTCCAGTTCGATGCGCGCACCGCCGTAGCCTCGGCCCACGCCGGTGCGACCACCGTCGGCGCGGGTCACCGGCCCGCGCAGCCGCAGCGGCGGACCCAGCAGATTCCGCACGGTCTTGTCCATCTCGGGCCGCGGCCCGGCGATCAGCTTGCTCACCAGTTCGGTGGCCAACTGATCGGCATCCGACACCGCCACGTAGCGCGGGTCGGGCACCACGGTCTTGCCGGTCGGGTCGACGAAGTACAGCGTGTGCCGCTTGTAGGTGGCCTGAAACTGCTGCCAGTCCAGGAACACTCCGTTGGGCAGTCGATCGATGCGCCACCCGTCGGGGGTCTTGACCAGCTCGATGGGTCCCGGGTCGGGCAGCGCGCCCTCGCCGGTCTCGAACACCCCCATGTCCGACAGCGAGCCCAGGATGTCGGCTTTCATCGTCACCGAAACACGTTGCGGGGTCCGGTTTTCGACGAACACCACGTTGTCGATCAGCAGCGCGCTACCGGCGTCGTCCCAGCCTTGAGATGCCGACTCGGTGAGGAACTGCCGCGCCGCCAGATGCCGGTTCGCGGGATCGGCTGTCGCCTTGAGGAATTCGCGCAAGAGCACGTCCGGGTCCATCCCCGGCGTGGGTTCGGGCAGGCTCGGCGGCGGGGGCCGCTCCACCGTGCCGATGGCCTGCGGCGACGACGACGTGGGCACCCCGGCGCAGCCGGTCAGCACCGCCAGCGTCGCCACCAGCCACACCGCGGTCAGCAGGCGCCTCACACCGACTCCTGCACCGGCACCGCAGCAGCGGGTTCGTCGATCGGTTTGACCGGCAACGGACTGCTGGTCACCTTGTGGCCGCGCACCAACGGCAACGTCAGCCGGAAGCAGGCGCCGTTGCCGGGCTCGCCCCACGCCTCCAAACGGCCTTGGTGCAGCCGCGCATCCTCGATGCTGATCGCCAGGCCCAGCCCGGTGCCACCGGAGCGACGCACCCGCGACGGGTCGGCCCGCCAGAACCGGGAGAACACCAGCTTCTCCTCCCCGGGCCGCAGGCCGACGCCGTGGTCGCGCACCGTCATCGCGACGGTGTCCTCGTCCGCGGCCATCCGGATGCGCACCGGCTTGTGTTCGGCATGGTCGATCGCGTTGGCGATCAGGTTGCGCAGGATCCGCTCCACGCGCCGCGGGTCGACCTCGGCGATCACCTCGTCGGACGGCAGGTCGAACACCAGCTCCACACCCGCGCTCTCGGCCAGGTGCCCGACGTTGTCCAGCGCGCTCTGCACGATACTGCGCAGATCGACGGCCTCGACGGCCAGTTCGGCGACACCGGCGTCGTGGCGCGAGATCTCGAGCAGATCGTTGAGCAGCGACTCGAAGCGGTCGAGTTCGTTGACCATCAGTTCGATCGACCGACGCAGCGCCGGGTCGAGATCTTCGGCGTGGTCGTGGATCAGGTCCGCGGCCATCCGCACCGTGGTCAGCGGGGTGCGCAGCTCGTGGCTGACGTCAGAGGTGAAGCGCCGCTGCAGGTTTCCGAACTCTTCGAGTTGGGTGATCTGGCGCTGCAGGCTTTCGGCCATGTCGTTGAAGGACACCGCCAGCCGCGCCATGTCGTCCTCGCCGCGTACCGGCATCCGCTCGGAGAGATGCCCCTCGGCGAACCGCTCGGCGATGCGCGACGCCGACCGCACCGGCAGCACGATCTGGCGGGCCACCAGCAGCGCGATCGCGGCGAGCAGCCCCAGCAGCACCACGCCGCCGGTGGCCATGGTGCCGCGCACCAGCGCGATCGTCGACTCCTCGCTGTTGAGCGGGAAGATCAGGTACAGCTCGAGATTGGTGACACTCGACGACGTGGGGCTGCCGACGATCAGCGCCGGGCCGGAGAACCCGTCGGTGAACACCGTCGAGTACTGGTAGCTGACCTGCCCGGCCTTGACGAATTCGCGCAGTGTCTCCGGGATCTGGTCGATCGGGCCGGCCGCGGTGGCCGCCCGCGGCCCGTCCCCGGGCACGATCAGCACGGCGTCGAACGTGCCGGCCAACCCGGCCCCGGTGTCTGCCTTGCGGTCGATCAACGTGTTGCGGGCCAGCTGCAGGCTGCTGTTGAGCGAGCGCGTTTCCTCGCCGCCGACAATCCCGCTGACCGTCGTGCGGGCCCGCTCGATCTCCTCGGTCGCGGCACCGACCTTGACTTCCAGGATGCGGTCGGTGATCTGGCTGGTCAGCACGAAGCCGAGCACCAGGATGACGGCCAGCGACAGCCCCAGGGTCAGCGTCACCACCCGCAGCTGCAGGGACCGCCGCCAGGCCAGGCTCAGGGCGCGGCCGAGCGCGCCCAGCCCTCGGATCAGCGGCGCCGACCGGCGGTGAATCCGCCGCCGTGACCCGAAGATCACGACGATCCTCGAAAACTCACGGCGACCGCCGAGCGGTCAAAGTCACGGCGGTCCGGCCTTGTATCCCACTCCTCGAACGGTCAACACCACCTGCGGGTTCTCCGGGTCCTTCTCGACCTTGGCCCGCAGGCGCTGGACATGCACGTTCACCAAACGGGTGTCCGCGGGGTGGCGGTAGCCCCACACCTGTTCGAGCAGCACATCACGAGTAAACACCTGGCGCGGTTTGCGTGCCAGCGCCACCAGCAGATCGAACTCCAGCGGCGTCAGCGAGATCTGCTCCCCGTTGCGGGTCACCTTGTGCGCCGGCACGTCGATGTCGACGTCGGCGATGGACAGCATCTCGGCGGGCTCGTCCTCGTTGCGGCGCAGCCGGGCCCGCACTCGGGCCACCAACTCTTTGGGCTTGAACGGCTTCATCACGTAGTCGTCGGCGCCCGACTCCAGCCCGAGCACCACGTCGACGGTGTCGGTCTTGGCGGTCAGCATCACGATCGGCACACCGGAATCGGCGCGCAGCACCCGACAGACGTCGATGCCGTTCATGCCGGGCAACATCAGATCCAGCAACACCAGATCGGGCCGCAGCTCGCGCACGGCCGTCAAAGCCTGGGTGCCGTCGCCGACGACCGCCGTGTCGAAGCCCTCACCGCGCAACACAATGGTCAGCATCTCGGCGAGCGAAGGGTCGTCGTCGACGACCAGGATCCTTTGCCTCATGGTGTCCATGGTGGCACCGAATTGCGATAAACCGGTGCTACCACACCGGGCGTTTCACGTGGCAGACGCAGAATCTTGGGCAAACGCCGCCGCCGGCCCCTCCCGGGCGCCCACTAGTGTGCGGGCATGGAGCACCGATACTTCTTCAATTCGGTCGATTCGTTCCTCACCGACGCACTGCGCGGCTTCGTGGCGGCCAACCCCGGGATCACCTGGCACCGCGACCCGGGCTTCCTGGCGCGGGAGACGCCGACGCCGGCCGGTCGCGTCGCGCTGGTGTCGGGCGGCGGGTCCGGCCACGAGCCGATGCACAGCGGGCTGCTGGGCGACGGTCTGCTCGACGCGGTATGTCCGGGCCTGATCTTCACCTCGCCGAACGCGCTGCAGATCGCCGCGGCCACCAGGCATGTGCACTCCGACGCCGGCGTACTGCACATCGTCAAGAACTACACCGGCGACATGATGAACTTCCGGATCGCGCGCGACATGGTCGGTGACGACGGGATCGAGACCGACTACGTCGTCGTCGCCGACGATGTGGCCACCGAATCCGACGACGACGCCCCCGGTCGGCGCGGCACCGGCGCCACCATCGTCGTGGAGAAGATCTGCGGCGCCGCGGCGGCGCAAGGCGCCACGCTGGCCGAAGTCGCCGCGCTGGGTCGGCGCGTCGCCGACAACGCACGCAGCATGTCGGTGGCCCTTACCCCGTGCACCGTGCCGGGCTCCGACGAGCCCTCGTTCGACCTCGGCGGCGACGAGATGGAACTCGGCGTCGGCATCCACGGCGAGTCCGGCGCGGACCGGACGGCCTGGCGTCCGGCCGGTGAGATCGTGCAGAGCCTGCTGGAGCGCATCAACGGCTCGCTGCACCTGGCCTCGGGTGACGACGTGATCGTCGTCGTCAACGGCCTCGGCGGCAGCCATCCGCTGGAGCTGCATCTGCTCTTCGGCCATGTGCTCGACGAGCTGGCCGCCCTCGGGGTGCGGGTGGTCCGCAGCCTGGTCGGGACGATGGTCACCGCGATGGACATGCGCGGCGCGTCGGTGACCGTGGTGCGCGCCGACGACGAGATGGTCGGACAGTGGGACGCGCCGACCGACGCCCCGGCCTGGCCCCGGCTGGTCGCCGCGCCGCCGTCGGCGTTGTCCGACACCACTTTCGCCGCCCCGCACGACGCGGCCGACTCGGGCGCCGAGTGCGGCTGGCTGTCGGCGTTCGTGGGCCGGGTGCAGGACGCGATCGACGATCTCACCGCGCTGGACCGCCAGGTCGGGGACGGCGACTTCGGGGTCAACATGTCCGCGGCGCTGCAACACTTCTCGCTGCCGTTGCGCGGCAGCGACGCCGAGGTCCTCGATGCACTCGCCCAGTCCTACTTCGTGCGGGCCGGCGGAACCTCCGGGGCGGTGTTCGGCACCCTGTTCCGGGAGCTGTCGAAGGCCTTCGCCGACAGCGACGACCTCACCACGGCGCTGGCCGCCGGAACGAAAGAGGCGCTGGAGGCCATTGTCGAGCTCGGCGGCGCCCAGGTCGGCGACAACACCGTCGTCGACGCGCTGCACCCGGCCAACGAGGCGCTGCAGCGCGGCGACTCGCTGCGGCAGGCCGCCCACGCGGCCACCGACGGCGCCGAATCGACCAAGGACCGGGTGGCCCGCAAAGGGCGGGCCAGCTACGTCGGCGAGGCCGGTAAAGAGGCCATCGACCCGGGTGCGCTGGTGGTGTCGTGGTTGTTCGAGGCCGCGTCAGCCGGCTAGCGGGGTGGCGGCGTCGTCGATGAGCGTGCGCTGCTGGGTGATCGACTGCACCACCTCGTAGGCGATCTGCCGGATGCTGGCCAGCACCGGGTTGCTCGCCACGGGCGCGCTCAAGGTGGCGCTGGCGCGCAGCGCGTTGGAGGCCGCCCACGTCTCGGGATCACGGGCGCTGCCCGGCCGGCTCGCCAACGCGAGCACGAGCTGCTTGCGGGTGTACTCGGTGCCGTCGACGTCGCGGATGACGGGGTTGGTCCACCAGTGCTCGAACGGGATCCGGGAGCCGCGGTCGATCTGCCCGCCGTCGCGGGTGCGGATCGGGGCGGGCGGATAGAGCCCCATCTTCGGCACGAACTCGCGGTGGTTGCGCGCCCGGGGACTGACCTTGGTCAGCGTCAGGCAGGCCGTGGCGCACGCGGTCTTGGGGCTGGGTACGCCGGCGGTGTCGACCCAGGTCAGACGGCCGCCCAGCCCGAGCCCGTCGATCAGCGCCGGTGAGTCGTCGGTGCGGTGCACCAACCTGCGGATGTGCGCGGCCATCGTCGTGGCCTCGTCGAGCCGCCCCTGATCGAATCGCTCCCCCGCTGCACGCAGCTGGTCGACCTCGTCGTCGAGCACTGCCGATGATCCGACGCGAACAGCCATGCACAAACCCCCGTTGCCTGTGTCGCCGAAGCGACTCCCCTTGGCACCGGAGCATAGGGGGTGTGAGCCGATCGCGCGCTCAGAACGCCTCGACAAGTAGCCGGCGGGCCAGCGCGGACGCCTCGACCTCGGGTGGCACCACGGCCCACCGGCCGCCCCAGTGCGCCGCGGCGAGCTGGGCGTAGACCTCGCCGGTGCGCCGCTGCAGTCCGTCGTCCCGTTCGTAGGCGTCACGGGCCCGGTCGGCGTCCTGCTCGGCCCGGCTCACCGCACGCTGGGCGGCCAGCTCGGCCGGCACGTCGAGCAGCACCTGCCAGTCCGGGACGGGCAACCGCAGCCGCCCGTACTCGAGGTCGTGCACCCAGGCCACCACGTCGCCGTCGACGCCCTGATGCAGCCGCGCCGCGCTGTAGGCGGCGTTGGATGCGACATAGCGGTCGAGGATGACGACGTCGTTGTCGGCGCGCAGACGGTCGATGTGGTCGCGGGCACCGGAGCGGTCCAGCGCGAACAGCACCGCCATCGCGTAGACGGATTCGGCCAGGTCGCCGTGGGCGCCGTGCAGCGCCTCGGCGGCCAGGTCGGCGTGCACCGACACCCCGTAGCGGGGAAAAGCCAGGCTGGCCACCGACTGGCCGGCGGCGTGGAAGCCGGCGCGCAGCCCGTCGGTCAGCGTGCGCTTGCCCGCCCCGTCGACTCCCTCGATGACGATGAGCACCGGGCGAGCTTAAGCCCGGTCCATCCGGTAGGACTGCAGCACCACGGTGTGGGCCTGCTCGTCGAGGAACACCCGGGTGCTGTTCTCGTTGGCGCCGAAGATGATGTTGAGGTCCACCCCGGTGCGGAACGGCCCCGGCGGCAGGAAGGGTTCGAGCACCTTCTGCACGGCGGGCCGCTGATCGGAGCGCTCGGTGTAATTGGATTCGACGAGGTCGGTCATCCGTTGCGGGGTGATCTCGACGACGGCGTCGATCCAGACCACGCGCACCTTGGAATCCTCGGCCAGATCGCTGTTGTCCCAGGTGATCCAGGACGCTGACAGCGGCTCGCCCAGCGGCGGGAAGATCCGCACCAGTTCCTCGGTGTCGTGGCGCACCTGCAGGGCCGGCCGAGTGGCGGTGGTCTCGGTGTCGGTCTGCTGCTGCTGTTGGCATGCCGTCAACGTCAGC
The DNA here is from genome assembly GCF_010726645.1 of Mycolicibacterium duvalii. NCBI lineage: Bacteria > Bacillati > Actinomycetota > Actinomycetes > Mycobacteriales > Mycobacteriaceae > Mycobacterium > Mycolicibacterium duvalii. The sequence continues at coordinate 2,931,928 of NZ_AP022563.1, forward strand.
AGGACACCGAGCGCCACCGCCCTCAACCAGTTGCCCACGTCAGTAGCGGTAGTGCTCCGGCTTGTACGGGCCCTCGACGTCGACGCCGATGTACTCGGCCTGCTCCTTGGTGAGCTTGGTCAGCGAGCCGCCGAGCGCCTCGACGTGGATCTTGGCGACCTTCTCGTCGAGGTGCTTGGCCAGCCGGTAGACCTCGTTGTCGTACTCGTCGTTCTTGGTCCACAGCTCGATCTGGGCGATCACCTGGTTGGAGAAGCTGTTGCTCATCACGAACGACGGGTGCCCGGTCGCGTTGCCCAGGTTGAGCAGGCGGCCCTCCGACAGCACGATGATCGACTTGCCGCTGTCGAAGATCCACTGATCGACCTGCGGCTTGATGTTGATCCGCTTGGCGCCCGAACGCTCGAGGGCGGCCATGTCGATCTCGTTGTCGAAGTGGCCGATGTTGCCCAGGATTGCCTGGTGCTTCATCGCCTTCATGTGCTCGAGGGTGATGATGTCCTTGTTGCCGGTCGAGGTGATGACGATGTCGGCCTCGCCGATCGCCTCCTCGACGGTGCGCACGTCGAAGCCGTCCATCAGCGCCTGCAGCGCGTTGATCGGGTCGATCTCGGTGACCGCCACGCGGGCACCCTGACCGGCCAGCGACTCCGCGCAGCCCTTGCCGACGTCGCCGTAACCGCAGATCAGCACCTTCTTGCCGCCGATCAGCACGTCGGTGCCGCGGTTGATGCCGTCGATCAGCGAGTGCCGGGTGCCGTACTTGTTGTCGAACTTGCTCTTGGTGACCGAGTCGTTGACGTTGATCGCCGGGAACGCCAGCTCACCGGCCGCGGCGAACTGGTAGAGCCGCAGCACGCCGGTGGTGGTCTCCTCGGTGACGCCCTTGACCGACTCGGCGATCTTGGTCCACTTGTTCTTGTCGGTCTCGAACCGCTCGCGCAGCAGGTTGAGGAACACCTTGTACTCGGCGGAGTCGTCCTCGTCGGCGGGCGGGACCACGCCGGCCTTCTCGAACTGCGCGCCGCGCAGCACCAGCATGGTGGCGTCGCCGCCGTCGTCGAGGATCATGTTGGCCGGCTCGCCGGGCCAGGTGAGCATCTGCTCGGCGGCCCACCAGTACTCCTCGAGCGTCTCGCCCTTCCACGCGAACACCGGGGTGCCCTTGGGCTCCTCGGGGGTGCCGTGCGGGCCGACGACGACGGCCGCGGCGGCGTGGTCCTGGGTGGAGAAGATGTTGCAGCTCGCCCAGCGCACCTCGGCGCCGAGCGCGGTCAGGGTCTCGATGAGCACCGCGGTCTGCACGGTCATGTGCAGCGAGCCCGAGATCCGCGCGCCCTTGAGCGGCTGTACCTCGGCGTACTCGTGACGCAGCGCCATCAGGCCCGGCATTTCGTGCTCAGCCAGGCCGATTTCCTTGCGGCCGTACTCGGCCTGCGACAGGTCGGCGACCTTGTAGTCGATGCCGTTGCGGCTGTCGGCGGTCAGTGTGGGTCCAGTCATGGAGAGCCCCTTATTTGTCGTTCGTCATTGCCAGTGGGCGCACGGATGTGCGTGGGACACCGGTAGCCTGCGGGCTCGCGGGACAGGCGCTCATGCGTTTTCGGCAGCGGCGGCGCACTGACAGCTACGGGGTATCGATAACACCGTAGCGTTCGGCGAACGGCGTCATCAATCTGGCCAGGTCCCGGGCTACGTCGTGGTTGGCTTCCGGCGGCATCGAGATGTAGCTCATCGCCAGCCGCACGATGGCCCGGGCCAGCACCCCGGCGTCCTCTTCGCTGCACCGCACCCAGCTGTTCATGAAGGACTCGGTCAGCCGTGCCGAGCAGCGGGTGATGATCGGCGCGCTGTCGGTGGTGATCAGCTGCAGCAGGTCCGGCTTGGAGGTTCCGGTCAGCAGCGAGATCACCAGCGGGTCGGCGGCCGACTCGGCGAAGAAGTCGCGGAAGCCCTGCAGGAACGCGGCGTAGACGTCGCCGGCGTTGCTGGCGATCGCGCCGTTGATCTGGTCAACCAGACGGTCGGCCAGGCGCAGCGCGTAGCCCTGCGCCAGGCCCTGCCGGGAGCCGAACTCGTTGTAGATCGTCTGCCGGCTGATGCCGGCGGCCTTGGCGACGTCGGACAGCGTGATCGCCGACCAGTCGCGGGTGAGCAGCATCTCGCGCATGCCGTCGAGGATCGAGTCGCGCAACAGCACGCGCGAGGCCTCGGCGTAGGAAATGCGCTGCGCGGCGGGATTGCTCACAGCCGCGAGATTAGTCTTTCCCGCCGCCGCGCTCGCCTGGGCCGCGGTCACGGCCGGGCGATCTCGACCATGTCGAAGTCCGACTTGGCCGCCCCGCAGTCCGGACAGCTCCAGTCCTCGGGGATGTCGTCCCAGCGGGTGCCCGGCGCGATGCCGTCCTCGGGCCACCCCTTGGCTTCGTCGTACTCGAAACCGCATTGCACGCACACGTAGAGCTTGTAGTCCATGGTTCGTCCTCTCTTGGTCGTCGGGATCGAGAAAGTTCACACCGGTTCGAAGTCGACCTTCTCGCGGACCGCGCAGTCCGGGCAGGTCCAGTCCTCGGGTACTGCGTCCCACGCTGTTCCGGCCGGAAAGCCTTCCCGCGGAGCTCCTTTGGCCTCGTCGTAGACGTAGCCGCAGCCCGGGCAGCGGTAGGAGCTCACGCCCGACCCCCGTACTGGGCCAGCACCCGGTCGCGCACCCGCGGGTGGATGTTGACCCGGGTGATGTCGCCGTCGTAGTGGTCGAGCACCCGGTGGTCCATCACCTTGCGCCACAGCGGCGGGAAGTAGGTCAGCGCGATCATCGACGCGTACCCGCTGGGCAGGTTCGGTGCGCCCTCCATACTGCGCAGCGTCTGGTAGCGCCGCGTCGGGTTGGCGTGGTGATCACTGTGCCGCTGCAGGTGATACAGGAACAGGTTGGTCACGATGTGGTCGGAGTTCCAGCTGTGCACCGGGGCGCAGCGCTCGTAGCGACCACTCTCCAGTTTCTGCCGCAGCAGGCCGTAGTGCTCGAGATAGTTCACCGTCTCCAGCAGCGAGAACCCGAAGACCGCCGAGATCAGGATGTACGGGATCAGCGCCGGACCGAACACCGCGATCAGCGTGCCGTAGAGCACCACCGACATCGCCCACGCGTTGAGCACGTCGTTGGACGGATGCCACTTGCTCTTGCCGGCCCGCTCGAGCCGCTTGGCCTCGAGCTCCCAGGCCGACTTGAACGCGCCGAAGACGCTGCGCGGCAGGAACTCCCAGAACGTCTCACCGAAGCGTGCCGACGCCGGATCCTCGGGGGTGGCGACCCGCACGTGATGGCCGCGGTTGTGCTCGATGTAGAAGTGGCCGTAGAACGTCTGCGCCAGCGTGATCTTGGCCAGCCAGCGCTCCAGCGTCTCCTTCTTGTGGCCCATTTCGTGGGCGGTGTTGATGCCCACGCCACCGAGTAGACCCACCGACAGCGCCAGACCGATCTTGGCCGGCCAGCCCAGCGCGCCGTCGAAGCCGAGCCAGCTCAGGTCCGACGCGGTGAACAGGTAGGCGCCGAACACCACACTGGCGTACTGGAACGGGATGTACAGGTAGGTGCAGTAGCGGTAGTACTTGTCGTTCTCCAGCCGCTCCATCACCTCGTCGGGCGGGTTCTGCCCGTCCGGGCCGAACTTCAGATCCAGCGCCGGCAGCAGGATGTAGAGCAGGATCGGACCGATCCAGAACGGCACCTGCGCGGCCCCGTGCCAACCCCACTGATTGAACGCGTACACCAGCGGCATCATCACGAACAGGGCCGTGGGGGCGATGAGCCCCATCAACCACAGGTAGCGCTTCTTGTCGCGCCACTGTTCGACGTCCATCTGCGGTGTGTCTTGCATCGTCACCGGATTGCCTCCTCGCTGTGAGTGCGATCACTCGTCGCGGTTGACTATACGACGCATTTTGTCGGCTGTCTAGACACAGACAGTTGTTTTGTAAAGAAACGTACATCGCCGAATTGTTGGAGGAGTAAATACCGGCAGCGCGGGTAACAAATCAGCATCGACGAAAGGAGCAGCACATGCCGGTGTTCACCCCGGACCCCGCGCGCACCTCGTGTTGTCCGGCCTGCGGATATCCGACGTTGAACGCGAGCCTGTGCCACGCGTGCGGGCCGTTCGCAGCGCAGTTGAGCACCGTCATGCCGCTGGGCGACACGCGCGGCGCCGCTGCGGGCGGCGGCAGCGGCTTAGCGCTGTAGCTGCCCGCGCTTGGCCAGCTGCGAATGCCGGCGGCCGTAGAAGTAGTAGACGACCACGCCGATGACCATCCAGATGCCGAACCGGATCCAGGTCAGGCCGGTCAGGTTCAGCATCAGCCACACGCACGCGATGATCGCCATGATCGGCAGCAGCGGCACCCCCGGCGCGCGGAAGCCGCGTTGCAGATCGGGCCGGGTGCGCCGCAGCACGATCACACCGGCCGAGACCATGACGAACGCGAACAGCGTTCCGATGTTGACCATCTCCTCGAGGTTCCCGATCGGGAACACGGTCGCGGTCACCGCGACGACGAATCCCACCAGCAAGGTGATCCGCACCGGGGTGCCCCGGGTGCCGGTGCGTGCCAGCTGGCGCGGCAGCAGCCCGTCGCGCGACATCGCGAACAGCACCCGGGTCTGACCGAGCACCAGCACGATCACCACGGTGGTCAGGCCGGCCAGCGCGCCGATCGAAATCACCTTGGCCGCCCAGTCCACCCCGTTCATCGCGAAGGCGGTGGCCAGGTTCTGGGTCTCTTCCTCCCGCAGGTCGCGGTAGCTGACCATGCCGGTCAGCACCACCGCGACGGCGACGTAGAGGACGGTGACGATGCCCAGGGAGGCCAGGATGCCGCGGGGCACATTGCGCTGCGGGTCCTTGGTCTCCTCGGCGGTGGTGGCCACGATGTCGAACCCGATGAAGGCGAAGAACACGATCGACGCGCCCGCCAGCAGGCCGTACCAGCCGTAGTTGCTGCCTTCGGCGCCGGTCAACAGTGAGAACAGGGACTGTTCCACGCCGCCGCTGCCGCGGCCGCTCTCCCCCGCCTCGGCCGGCGGGACGAACGGGCTGAAGTTGGCGGCCTTGACGTAGAACGCGCCGACGATCACCACCAGCAGCACCACCGCGACCTTGATGACGGTGATCGCCAGGCTCACCCCCGCCGACAGCTTGGTGCCGAAGGCCAGGATCGCGGTGACGAACGCGATGATGACCAGCGCACCCCAATCCAGTTGCATCCCACCCACTTCGGTGATGCCGCCACCGAAGCCGAACACCGTGCCCAGGTAACTGGACCATCCCTTGGCCACCACCGCGGCCGCGACGGCGAACTCCAGGATCAGGTCCCAGCCGATGATCCACGCGACGAACTCGCCGAACGTCGCGTAGGAGAACGTGTAGGCGCTACCGGCGACCGGCACGGTGGAGGCGAACTCGGCGTAGCACAGCGCGGCCAGCCCGCAGGCGATCGCGGCCAGGATGAACGACACCGAGATCGCCGGGCCGGTGATGTTGGCCGCGGTCGAGGCGGTGATCGTGAAGATGCCCGCGCCGATGACGACCGAGACCCCGAAGACCGTGAGATCCCACCAGCTGAGGTTCTTGCGCAGCTTGGTGTCGGGCTCGTCGGTGTCGGCGATCGACTGCTCCACCGATTTGGTCCGCCACCTGCCGTTTGTCGGCGCCGTCGGCTCCGCGGTCATCGGCCGTCCTCATTTCGTCATGGTTTCAGCGGAATGTATCCGACTACCGTGACCCCATGGGGCGGAGTCTTAAACACGCAATCGTCATCGGTGCCAGCCTCGGCGGCTTGTGCGCGTCTCGTGTGCTCTCCGAGTTCGCCGAGCGGGTCACCGTGCTCGAGCGCGACGTGCTGCCCGAGCAGCCGGGCAACCGGACCGCGGTGCCGCAGGGCCGGCACGTGCATCTGTTGATGGCGCGCGGCGCCCAGGAGTTCGAGTCGCTGTTTCCCGGGCTGCTCGACGACATGGTCGCCGCCGGGGTGCCGATCCTGGAGAACCGGCCCGACTGCATCCACTTCGGCGCGGCCGGCCATGTGCTCGGCACCCAGCACCGCCTGCAGGACGAGTTCACCGCCTACGTGCCGAGCCGCCCGCACCTGGAGTGGCAGATCCGCAGGCGGGCACTGCAGATCCCCAACGTGACGCTGGTTCCGGCCGGTGTCGAGGAGCCGGTGTTCGACGGCGACCGCGTGACCGGTGTGCGAACCGCCGACGGCGACACCCTCGAGGCCGACCTCGTCGTCGACGCGACGGGCCGCGGCACCCGGCTGCCGGTGTGGCTGCAGCAGTGGGGGTTCGATCGGCCCCGCGAGGACACCGTCGACGTCGGCATCGGGTACGCCACCCACCAGGTGCGGATCCCGGACGGCCTGATCCCCGAAAAGGTCGTGGTGGCCGGGGCTTCCCGGGAGGAGCCGGTGGGGCTGGGCATGTTGTTCTACGAGGACGGCACCTGGGGCTTGACGACGTTCGGGGTCGGGAAAGTGCCTCCCCCGAAGGATTTCGAGGGCATGTGCACGCTGGCTGACCGGATCCTGCCCGAGCATGTCAGTGGCGCGCTGCGCCAGGGTGAGCCGATCGGCGACGTGGCCTTCCACAAGTATCCGACCAGCAGATGGCGCCGCTACGACAAGCTGGACCGGTTCCCGGAGGGCATCCTGCCGCTCGGCGATGCCGTGGCGAGTTTCAATCCGACCTACGGGCAGGGAATGACGATGACGTCGCTGCAGGCCGGCCATCTGCGCCGCGCCCTGGAGGCACCCGACGGGGACCTCGCGGCCACCTTCTTCCGGGACACCGCCAAGACGACGTTTCCGGTGTGGATGATGAACGCGATCGGCGACTTCACACTGCACGGCGCCACCGGCCGGATGCCGTGGTGGTACCGGCCGGTCGGCTCGCTGTTCGACCAGTTCCTCGGCGCCGCCGAAACCGATCCCGTTCTCGCGGAATGGTTTTTGCGCCGGTTCAGCCTGCTCGACAGCCTCTACATGGTGCCGTCGGCGCGGCTGATCGGGCGCACCGTGGCCCACAACATGCGGCTGTGGGCCGCCGAGCAGACGCCTAGAAACCGACGGTCACGCGGAACAGCCGCGTAGGTTCGCTCGCCGAGAGCCGGATCGGGCCCTCGTCGTCGGCCACCCACGCCGCCGCGCCGCGCTGCAGGGTGACCGAGTCGCTCTTGGCGAACACCGTCGCCGACCCCTGCGCGCACAGCAGGATCTGGGGGCCGTCGTGGGTGGTGGGTGCGTCGATCTCGTGGCCCAGGTGCGCACCGTCGACCGTCAGCACCGACACGGCGAACTCGGGTGCCGGTGTGCGGTAAACGATCTCGGCGCCGTCGCGCAGCGTCTCGGTCGGGACCAGCAGCTCGCGGGCCGGCTCGAAATCCAGCACCCGCAGCAGCTCCGGCACGTCGACGTGCTTGGGGGTCAGCCCGCCACGTAACACGTTGTCCGAGTTGGCCATCACCTCGACGCCGATGCCGTGCAGGTAGGCGTGCAGGTTGCCGGCGGGCAGGTAGATCGCCTCCCCGGGGCGCAGCGAGAGCCGGTTGAGCAACAGCGACGCCAGCACCCCGGCGTCGCCCGGGTAGCGCTCGCCGAGCTCGAGCACGGTCTTGGCCTCGGCGGCGAATTCGGTTGCCCCGGAGCGGACATAGTTGATCGCGCCGTCGATCACCCGAGCCACCAGCACGTTCAGGTCAGGCTGCGGGCAGGTGATCCAGGTGGTGAACAGCGCGCGCAGCCCGTCGGCGTCGGACTGTCCACACAGCAGGTTGATGTAGCCGTCGAGTTCGGCGACCTCGAGGGCGCGCATCAGCTGCACCGAGCGTTCCGCCGGGGCGAAGCCGGCCAGCGCCTCGAACTGGCTCAGCGCGACGATGATCTCGGGCTTGTGGCTGCGGTCGCGGTAGTTGCGGTTGGGTGCCGACACCGGGATTCCCAGCCGGTCCTCACGTTCGAAGCCCTCGATCGCCTGCTCGGTGCTCGGGTGGGCCTGAAGCGACAGCGGTTCGTCGGCGGCCAGCACCTTGACCAGGAACGGCAGCCCGTCACCGAACCGGCCGCGCAGCGCGGGACCCAGTTCCCCGGCGGGGTCGTCGCGCAGCGCGTCGAGCAGGGACCGCTCCCCGTCGTCGGTCTGCAGGTAGGCCGGATCCTGCGGATGCGCGCCGAACCACAGTTCGGCCTCCGGGTGGGCGGTCGGGCTGGGCGCCCCGGTGAATTCGGCAATCGCGGTCCGCGAACCCCAGGCATAGGTCCGCAGCGCTCCCCTCAGCAGATGCACTCGTTTCAACCTCGAATCAACCGCTGATAGACCGCCGCCATCTCCAGGCGTACGGCCAACAGCGCAATCTGTTGCTCAAGACGCGCATTGGTGGGCCTCGTTGCTGAAGCCGGCGCTTCTTGACTCCCCCTCGTCGCCGCGACGTCATCGGGCACGTCGTAGGCGTTGATCACGTCGACGTCGTCGAACCCGCGCAATTGCGCCGACACCGTCGGCCGGTCGGCATCCGACGTCAGCACCACCGTGCGGGTGCGGGCCGGCAGCGGCCCGTCGAGTTCTTCGTCGTGGAAGATCGACGGCGCTTGTCCGCCGACCCGGCCCCAGCCGCCGGCCAGGGCCACCAGCACGTCGGCCAGCCCGGCCGCGCCGACCGCGCGGTGGGCCAGCCGCAGCATCACCCCGCCGCCGTGCCGGGCCACCGCCCGCATCGGTGCGCTGTCGCCGGCGAACACCACGTCGCGGCCGATCATCCGCTGGGCCAGTTCCTTGGCCGGGTTGGTGAAAGTGTCTCGGGCAGCGCTGTTTCGCATCGCCTCGTCGTCGAGTTCGTCGGCCAGCACCGCGAGGTCGGCGGTGAACCCGGGCGCGACGGTGGCCAGCACCGCCAGCCCCGCGGCCAGGTAGCGCACCAACGTGAAGTCGTCGGGCACCGGCACCCGGGGCGGCAGCGCCACCGAGCGTCCCGCGGTCGCGTCGCGCAGCGGGCCCTCGTAGGGCGCGACGACGGCGACGCGCGCGCCGCGGCGCACCCCGGTGGCGGCGGCCGCCACCAGCGCCGGGTCGGCGGGGTCGTCGCCGGCGATGATCAGCACGTCGAGCGCGCCCAGCCACGGCGGCGCCTCGGCGGCGACCACCATCGGCGCGCCGACGGTGCCGCCCAGCAGCGCGGCCAGCATCGTCGCAGCGGTCTCGGCGTTGCCGCGCCCGGCCACCCACACCACGGTGCGGGGCGGGCCGTCGGCGCGCAGCGGCTCGAGAACGCCCTCGTCGAGCGCGGCGGCGGTGGCGCGGACCTGCGCCCCGGCCATCGACGCGGCGCGCAGCAGGCCGTCACGGTCGGCGTCGAGCAGGCCGGCGGTGTCGTCGAGATCCACCACGGCAGCCGACAGCGACCCGGCGTTCACGTCAGTTCCTTTGTCCCCGAGGTGATCTGGGTGCCGATCTCATCGACGAGCGCGGCGACGTCCTCGGTGGTGCGGGCCTCGACGTTGAGCCGCAGCAGGGGTTCGGTGTTCGACATCCGCAGGTTGAACCAGCTGCCGTCGCCGAGGTCCACGGTCACCCCGTCGAGGTGGTCGATGCCCTGCACACGGCTGCTGAAGGCCTGCAGCACGGAGTCGACGATCGCGGGCGCGTCGGTGACGGTGAAGTTGACCTCCCCGGAGGCCTCGTAGCGCTGGTAGTCGCTCATCATGTCCGACAGCGGCCGGTGCTGTTCGCCGAGCGCGGCCAGCACGTGCAGCGCGGCGAGCATCCCGGAGTCCGCACCCCAGAAGTCGCGGAAGTAGTAGTGCGCGGAGTGCTCGCCGCCGAAGATCGCGCCCGTCTCGGCCATCAGCCCCTTGATGTAGGAGTGGCCCACCCGCGAGCGCACCGGGGTGCCCCCGCGTTCGGTCACCAGCTCGGGCACCGCGCGCGAGGTGATCAGGTTGTGGATGACGGTCGCGCCGATCTCGCGGCCGAGTTCGCGGGCGGCCACCAGCGCGGTGACCGCCGACGGGGACACCGCCTGACCCTTCTCGTCGACGACGAAGCAGCGGTCGGCGTCGCCGTCGAAGGCCAGGCCTATATCAGCTCCGGTCTCGAGCACGTAGGACTGCAGATCGACGAGGTTGGCCGGGTCCAGCGGGTTGGCCTCGTGGTTGGGGAAGGTGCCGTCGAGTTCGAAGTAGAGCGGTTTGAGGGTGATCGAGCCGATCGCGCCCAGGACGGCCGGCGCGGTGTGGCCGGCCATGCCGTTGCCGGCGTCGACGGCCACCGTCAGCGGGCGGGCCGCGCCGATGTCGACCAGCGAGCGCAGGAACCGGCCGTAGTCGTCGAGCACGTCGCGGTCGGAGATGCTGCCGCGCGGGCCGTCGTAGCCGGGGACGCCGGCGATGATCTCGTCGCTGATGGTGGTCAGCCCGGTGTCCTTGCCGACGGGTTTGGCCCCGGCGCGGCACAGCTTGATGCCGTTGTAGGCCGACGGGTTGTGGCTGGCGGTGAACATCGCGCCCGGGCAGTCCAGCAGTCCGGAGGCGAAGTACAGCTGGTCGGTCGAGGCCAATCCGATGCGCACCACGTCGAGGCCCTGGGTCAGCACGCCGTCGGCGAACGCGTTGGCCAGCCCCGGCGAGCTCGACCGCATGTCGTGGCCGACGACCACCTGGGTCGCGTCTGCGCGGACCAGCCGGGCGAATGCGGCGCCGACTTCGCTGACGAACTGCTCGTCGAGCTCGGTGCCAACGAGTCCACGCACGTCGTAGGCCTTGATGACGCGCTGTACAGCCTCAGCGGGCCGGGACATAGTGCTCCTTGGACTCCGGACGTGGTTACGTCCAGCCTAGCCGTCGTGAGCCTCGGGTACGGCTACTACACCGGCGACTCAGTCGGTCGGGTCGGGCAGCACCCGCAGATGTCCGCGCCGGCGCCCGTTGGTCTCCGGCCGGCGGGCCGGCGGGGCCATCAACGCGCCGCCGTGCGCTCCGCTGACCGGGTCGCTGAACCCGGCGGTGAAGCCGTGCGCGGGTGCCACCCCGTCGCGGCCCTCGCGCACCGCGTCGGCCAGCGCGACCAGGTCGTCGTCGTCGGGGTGCGACGGCAGCGGGCCGGCGTGGCGCACCAGCTCCCACCCGCGCGGGGCGGTGATCCGGCCGGCGTGCATGACGCACAGGTCCCAGGAGTGCGGCTCAGACACGGTGGCGAGCGGGCCCACAACCGCAGTCGAGTCGGAATAGACGAAGGTGAGCGTCGCGACCGCATAGTGAGGGCACCCTGGCCGGCAGCAGCGACGGGGAACATTCACGCTCGGAAGGTTATCGTGGCTCGTCGCCGGGGTCGCGCCGGACACGCGCAGCCGGCAGGCCGCCGAAGCCCAACCGTTACGATCTTTTTCGTGACCGTGCGCAGGCATCGGGGCTCGCGGCGGGGCCGGGAGATGCGGGGACCACTGCTTCCGCCGACCGTTCCGGGCTGGCGCAGCCGCGCCGAACGCTTCGACATGGCGGTGCTGGAGGCCTACGAGCCGATCGAGCGGCGCTGGCACGACCGGGTCTCGGCGCTCGATGTCGCCGTCGACGAGATTCCGCGGATCGCCCCGAAGGACCCGGACAGCGTGCAGTGGCCACCGGAGGTGGTCGCTGACGGTCCGATTGCGCTCGCGCGTCTCATCCCGGCCGGGGTGGACGTCCGCGGCAACTCGACGCGGGCTCGAATTGTGTTGTTCCGCAAGCCGATCGAGCGACGGGCCAAAGACACCGTCGAGCTGACCGATCTGTTGCACGAACTACTGGTGGCTCAGGTGGCCACCTATCTGGGAGTGGAGCCGTCGGTCATCGATCCGACGATCGGTGACGACTAGACGATCTGTTGGGTCAGTGTCGCCGGCGAGGCCGGCGCGCGGTCAGATGATCCCGCGCTTGAGGCGACGGCGCTCGCGTTCGGACAGGCCGCCCCAGATGCCGAAGCGCTCGTCGTTCGCCAGGGCGTACTCGAGGCATTCGTCGCGCACCTCGCAGCCCTGGCAGATGCGCTTGGCCTCGCGGGTGGAGCCGCCCTTCTCGGGGAAGAACGCCTCGGGGTCGGTCTGCGCGCACAGCGCACGCTCTTGCCATTGATCTTCGGTGAGATCCGAATCTTCGGTGAAATCCTCGATCCGGTCGGGCACCACGCTCAGTTGCGGGCGTCCGTTGGTTGCAGGTGTCGGTCCGGTCTGGATGTGCGTCGCACTTCCCACCGAGCCGAGGAGCCTGATGTCGAAATGGTCCGATTCGCCGAAATCGGCCTGTTCAAATGCCATGTTTCCCCTCCTCACAGTCTCGTACAGTCTCGTAGATCCGGTTGCTGCCAGCCGACACTATTGCTCTGTGTGGCCACCCAATTCGAACAAGTGATCGAATCTCGGTCTGCGACACCGAATCCGGTGGGAAACCGCGAATGACACTGGTGTGATTACACACGCGATCACTACCTCGGTCAAGCGCTAGAACAGGAATTCATACCATTTCGTGATGACAATTCGGCGCGTCGCGCTGTGGTGTGTCTGTCACTCCCCACCCGACACGGGTCCGGACCGCACGGCCTAGTCTCGTTCCCTGTGAAGGTGACGGTTCTGGTCGGCGGCGTCGGGGGCGCACGATTCCTGCTCGGCGTGCAGCATCTCCTCGGCCTCGGCCAGTTCGGCGACAATGCTAGCGACCACGAACTGACCGCCGTCGTCAACGTCGGCGACGACGCGTGGATGTTCGGGGTGCGGATCTGCCCGGACCTCGACACCTGCATGTACACCCTCGGCGGCGGCATCGACGACGAGCGCGGCTGGGGTCATCGCAACGAGACCTGGCACGCCAAGGAGGAGCTCGCCGCCTACGGGGTGCAGCCCGACTGGTTCGGTCTGGGTGATCGCGATCTGGCCACCCATCTGGTGCGCACCCAGATGCTGCGCGCCGGCTATCCGCTCTCGGCGGTCACCGAGGCGCTGTGCCGGCGCTGGAATCCCGGCGCCCGGCTGTTGCCCGCCAGCGACGACCGCAGTGAAACGCATGTCGTGATCAGCGATCCGGAGACCGGTGAGAAGAAGGCCATCCACTTCCAGGAGTGGTGGGTGCGTTATCGGGCCCAGGTGCCGACGGAGAGCTTCGCGTTCATCGGCGCCGATCAGGCCAAGGCGGCGCCCGGGGTGACCGAGGCGATCGAGGACGCCGACGTGGTGCTGATCGCTCCGTCGAACCCGGTGGTCAGTATCGGCACCATCCTGGCCGTCGGCGGCATCCGGGCCGCGCTGCGGGCCACGTCCGCGCCGGTGATCGGCTACTCCCCCATCGTCGGCGGGAAGCCGTTGCGCGGCATGGCCGATACCTGCCTGTCGATCATGGGGGTGGCCAGCACCTCCGAAGCGGTGGCCGCGCACTACGGCGCCCGGTCGGCCACCGGCATCCTCGACGGCTGGCTGGTGCACACCGGCGACACCGCTGCCGTCGACGGGATCTCGGTGCGGTCGGCGCCGCTGTTGATGACCGAGCCGGCGGTCACCGCGCACATGGTGCGCGCCGGACTGGAGCTGGCCGGGGTCTCGTGGTGACCGATCACGGCACATCGGCCCGGTTGGAGATTCTGCCGGTCGAGGGACTGCCGGAGTTCCGGCCCGGTGACGACCTGGCGTCGGCCATCGCCGGGGCCGCGCCGTGGCTGCGCGATCACGACGTCGTCGTCGTCACCAGCAAGGTGCTGTCCAAGTGCGAGGGCCGGATGGTCGTCGCGCCGTCGGACCCCGAAGAGCGGGATGCGCTGCGGCGCAGATTGATCGACAGCGAGGCGGTCCGTGTGCTGGCCCGCAAGGGGCGCACGCTGATCACCGAGAACGCGCTGGGTCTGGTGCAGGCCGCCGCCGGGGTGGACGGATCCAACGTCGACGCCAACGAATTGGCGCTGCTGCCGGTCGATCCCGACGGCAGCGCGGCGGCGTTGGTGTCGTCTCTTCGTGAGCGACTGGGCGTACGGGTCGGCGTGGTGGTCACCGACACGATGGGCCGGGCCTGGCGCACCGGCCAGACCGACGTGGCGATCGGCGCGTCCGGGCTGACCGTGCTGCACGGCTACGCCGGCGAACACGACCAGCACGGCAACGAGTTGATCGTCACCGAGATCGCGGTGGCCGACGAGATCGCCGCGGCCGCTGATCTGGTCAAGGGCAAGCTGACCGCGGTGCCGGTGGCGGTGGTGCGCGGGCTGACGCTGCACGACGACGGATCCTCGGCGCGGTCGCTGGTGCGCGCCGGCGAGGAGGACCTGTTCTGGCTGGGCACCGAAGAGGCGCTCGCGCTGGGCCGTTCGCAGGCGCTGCTGATGCGCCGGTCGGTGCGGGCGTTCAGCGCCGAACCGGTCGCCGCAAGCGTGATCGAAGATGCGGTGGCCGAGGCGCTGACGGCCCCGGCACCGCACCACACCCGGCCGGTGCGGTTGGTGTGGGTGCAGGACTCCGCGTTACGCGTGGAGCTGCTCGATCGGATGAAGGAGCAGTGGCGTTCGGACCTGCTCGGCGACGGCCGCGATCCCGACGCCGTGTCGCGCCGGGTGTCGCGCGGGCAGATTCTCTACGACGCACCGGAGTTGGTGATCCCGTTCCTGGTGCCCGACGGGGCGCACTCCTATCCCGATGCGCGGCGCACCGCGGCCGAACACACCATGTTCACCGTCGCCGTCGGCGCCGCGGTACAGGGGCTGCTGGTGGCGCTGGCGGTGCGCGGGGTGGGCAGCTGCTGGATCGGGTCGACGATCTTCGCGCCGGAGCTGGTGCGGTCGGTGCTGGATCTGCCCGAGAACTGGGAGCCGTTGGGCGCCATCGCGATCGGACATCCTGCTGAGCCGCTGGCGCCGCGCGACCCGGCGGCCGTCGGTGATCTGCTGGTGCGGCGATGACGCTGCACGAGTCGGCAGTCGAGGTGCTGAGCGCGTGGGAACCCGCTGACCCGGCGCTGGATTCGACGCGGTATGCGCTGCTGGCGTTTCTCGATGCGCGCCCGGACGCGTGCCTGCGGTCATGCGTGCCCGGCCACATCACCGCGTCGGCGCTGGTGCTCGACCACGGCCGTCGGCATGCGCTGCTGACGCTGCACCCGCGGATCGGGCGCTGGCTGCAACTCGGCGGCCACTGCGAGCCGTCCGACGAGACCCTGGTGGCCGCGGCGCTGCGCGAAGCCACCGAGGAGTCCGGGATTGCGGGTCTGACGATCTCGCCGCTGCCGGCCGCCGTGCATGTGCATCCGGTGACCTGCTCGCTGGGCGTGCCGACGCGTCACCTCGATGTGCAGTTCGTCGCCTATGCCCCGGCCGGCGCGCAGTTCGAGCGCAGCGACGAGTCGTTGGACCTGCGCTGGTGGCCGCTCGACGCGCTGCCCGGCGAAACGGATTTCGGCCTGGCCCAGCTGGCCCGCGCCGCCTGCGCCTTGGCCGCGGAATAGCATTCCTGGCTGCGAATTCCTAGTTATCCACAGCCCTCACTGCTCACTCGCGGTGAGCGCCGAGAATCGCGGCATGCTCTCCGTATGGGGGAAGTCATCGTCGGCTCGGATGCGGTTTCAGCGGGAATTCTCACGCGCGGTCAGCTGCGCTGGAACTACCGTCAGCTCTATCCGGACGTATACATAGCCAAGGATGTCGAGCCGACGCTTGCGGTCCGTGCCAGAGGTGCATGGCTGTGGTCCAACCGCCGCGGTGTGATCACCGGCCGTGCGGCAGCCGCGATACATGGCGCGAAATGGGTCGATGCTGCCTGCCCCATCGAGATGCTCTGGTCCAACAATCGCCCACCCGACGGCATCATCACCCGCAGGGAACGCATCGCGCCTGGCGAGATCACCTATCGAGCCGGCATACCCGTGGCCACGCCCGCGCGCGCGGCCCTCGATCTGGGGCGGAAACTGAGGGGCGACAACGCCGTCGCTCACCTCGATGCACTCTCCAATGCCACCGGCGTCACGGCAACCGAGATCCTGGCGCTCGCCGAGCGATACAAGGGCACCAACGGCGTGCGCAAGTGCCGCGAGTCGGTAGACCTGATGGACGCCGGAGCCCAGTCGCCCAAAGAGACCTGGCTGCGCCTGTTGTTGATCGATGACGGCTTTCCGCGACCCGTCACTCAGATCCCGCTCATTGATCACACCGGATATAAGTTCGCCTATCTCGATATGGGGTGGCCCGAGCTCAAGATCGCTGTCGAGTACGACGGTGAACACCATCGCACCGATACCGAGCAATACCGCTCGGATGCCCGCCGGCTGCGAAAGATTCTCGCGCAGGGCTGGATCCACATCCGGGTGATCACCGGCGATCGCCGAAAAGAGATCTGCAGCCGTGTCGACGACGCGTGGCAGCTCCGCCAGAGTGAAGGCATGGTCGTAAAAATGCCCGCGTAGCGACCAGGAATGCTATTCCGCGAAGAAAGCTAGACGTCGGTCGAGAAGCGGATACCGCCGTCGGGGATCACCACGCCGGGCCAGACGCGGGCCCCACGCAGCAGCTCACAGCGGGCGCCGATCTCCGCGCCGTCGCCGATCACACCGTCGCGAATCAACGCCCGCGGCCCGATGCGCGCACCGAAGCCGATGATCGAGCGCTCGATCACCGCGCCGGCCGCCACCGTCACGCCGTCGAAGATCACCGCGCCGTCCAGCCGTGCGCCGCCGGAGATCTCGGCGCCGCGGCCGACGACGGTCCCGCCGATCAGCAGCGCACCGGGTGCCACCGACGCGCCGTCGTGCACCAGCTTCTCGCCGCGCTGATGCGTCAGCGCCGGCGAGGGCGCGATGCCGCGCACCAGATCCGCGGAGCCGCGCACGAAGTCCTCGGGCGTGCCCATGTCCCGCCAGTAGGTGGCGTCGACGTAGCCGCACACCTTGAGCCCCTCGGTGAGCAGCCGCGGGAACACCTCGCGCTCCACCGACAGCGCCCGCCCCTTCGGGATGTCCTCGATCACCGAGCGCTTGAACACATAGCAGCCGGCGTTGATCTGATCGGTCGGCGGATCCTGCGTCTTCTCCAGGAACGCCGTCACCCGGCCCTCGGAATCGGTGGGCACACAACCGAATGCGCGCGGATCGCCGACGCGCACCAGGTGCAGGGTCACATCGGCGTCGCGCTCGAAATGCGACGACAGCAACTCCGAGAGGTCGCAGCCGGACAGCACGTCGCCGTTGAACACCACCGCGGTGTCGTAGCGCAACCGGGAGGAGACGTTGGCGATGCCGCCGCCGGTGCCCAGCGGCTCGTCCTCGACGACGTACTCGATCTGCAGCCCGAACTTGGAGCCGTCCCCGAACGCGGACTCGAACACCTCGGCCTTGTAGGACGTGCCCAGGATGACGTGCTCGATGCCGGCGTCGGCGATCCGCGACAGCAGATGGGTCAGGAACGGCAGCCCGGCCGTCGGCAGCATCGGCTTGGGCGCCGACAACGTCAACGGCCGCAATCGGGTGCCCATGCCACCGACGAGGATGACTGCATCGACTTCGGCTGGATTGACCATCACCGCCGCCCTTTCCGTTGCGATCGCCGGGACTTCAACGAACTGCGCACCACCAAGCGCGACCGCGCCCCCAAGGCCCCCCGAAAAGCCCACCGTAACGGGGCCTGCCACCGTCGCGGGTACCGATCGGCCAGAAAAGTGTAGGTGCTGACGTGGTGGGCGGCCAGGTTGCGGGCCGGATCGCGGCCGGTGGAGTGCCCCTTGGCGTGCAACACCTCCGCCGAGGGCACGTAGACGTTCTGCCAGCCGGCCTTGCCCAGCCGGTCGCCGAGGTCGACGTCCTCCATGTACATGAAGTAGCGCTCGTCGAATCCGCCGATCTCGGAGAACGCGCCGCCGCGCACCAACAGGCACGACCCGGACAGCCAGCCCACGGCGCGTTCGCTGGGGTCCTCGCGCTCCTGCCGGTACACCGCGGTCCACGGGTTGGACGGCCACACCGGCCCGACGACGGCGTGCATCCCGCCGCGGATGATCGACGGCAGATGCCGCGCCGAGGGGTACACCGAGCCGTCCGGGTCGCGGATCAACGGGCCCAGCGAGCCGGCCCTCGGCCAGCGGGCCGCGGCCTCCAGCAATTGGTCGATGCTGTGCGGCCCCCACTGCACGTCGGGGTTAGCGACGACGAACATGTCCTGCGCGGTCAGGTCGTACTCGGCGACGGCCCGGTTGATCGCCGAGCCGTAGCCCAGGTTCGCGCCGGTGCGCAGCAGCCGCACGTTGTCGTAGCGCGTGACGGCTTCCTCCGGCGCGCCGTCGGTCGACCCGTTGTCGGCCATGATCACCGTCACCGGCCGCTCGGTGGCATGCGACAGCGACGCCAGGAACCGATCCAGATGCGGTCCGGGCGAATACGTCACCGTCACGACAAAGAGTTCGTCGCTCACCGGCGCGCTGCCCATCTCACGGCCTAGAGGGTAGCGGCCAGCGCGGCGGTCAACGCCTCGCGCCATGGCCGCAGCGGGGTCAGCCCCGCCGCGGCGGACTTCTCGGCTGCCAGCGCCGAGTACGCCGGGCGCGGCGCGGGCCGCGGATGCGCGTCGCTGCCGACGGGCCGCACCCGCGCCGGATCGGCACCGAGCTCGGCGAACACCGCCTGTGCCTGGTCGAAGCGGCTGACGGCGCCGACGTTGGCGGCGTGCAGCAGCGGCGCGCGGACACCGTCGGCGATCTGCAGCAGCGCCGCGCACAGGTCACCGACGTAGGTGGGTGAGCCGATCTGGTCGGCGACGACGTCGACGGTGCCGTCCCCGAGCGCGGCGCGGCGCATCGCGGCGGCGAAGTCGCTGCCGTCGTGGCCTTCGTAGATCCAGGCGGTGCGCACCACGGTCGCGTCGGGCAGCGCGGCGTGCACGGCCTGTTCGCCGGCGAGCTTGGTGCGGCCGTAGACGCTGAGCGGCCCGGTGGCGTCATCGATGTCGTAGGGGCGCCGCAGCGCGCCGTCGAACACGTAGTCGGTGGACAAGTGGATCAGCGCCGCGCCGGCGCGGGCACACACCTGCGCGACGTTGCCGGCGCCGACGGCATTGACCAGGTGTGCGCGGTCGGGGTCGGCTTCGGCGGCGTCGACCTTGGTGTAGGCGGCGCAGTTGACGACGACGTCGCCGGCCCGCACCACGGACTCGCCCGCGGCCGGGTCGGTGATGTCCCACTGCGCAGAGGTGAGCGTCACCACATCGCGGCCCTGCTGTGCGGCCTGACCTGCCAACACGCGTCCTACCAGGCCGGCCGCGCCGGTGATCACGATTCGGGCGCTCACGTCACGATATTGGCACGCCGGTCTCAGCTCCCCCGCATCGAGGCCGTTCGCAGATAGCCTGAACTAATGCCTGCTGCTCCCCTGACCCGTGTCGTCTCGGCGGTGGTGGCGTTGACGGTGGTGATCGGCACCGGGGTGGCGTGGAGCAAAGTCCGCTCCTTCGAGTCCGGTATCAACCACATCAGTTCGGTCGCGCTGGGCGACGGCGGCGAGGACGGCGCGGTCGACGTGCTGCTGGTCGGCATGGACAGCCGCACCGACGCGCACGGCAACCCGCTCAGCCAGGAAGAACTGGCCACGCTGCGCGCCGGCAACGACGTCTCGACCAGCACCGACACCATCATCCTGGTGCGCATCCCGAACAACGGGCGCTCGGCCACAGCCATCTCGATCCCGCGCGACTCCTATGTCGAGGCGCCCGGGCTGGGCAAGATGAAGATCAACGGCGTGTACGGCGATGTGCATCTGGCCACGATGAAGGAGCTCGTCGAGCAGCAGGGCGAGGACCCAACGGTCGCGCAGCAGGAGGCCGCCGAAGCCGGCCGCGAGGAGCTGATCAAGACTGTCGCCAACCTGACCGGGGTGACCGTCGACCACTACGCCGAGATCGGGCTGCTCGGCTTCGCGTTGATCACCGACGCGCTCGGCGGGGTCAATGTGTGCCTCAAAGATGCGGTCTACGAACCGCTTTCGGGGGCGGACTTCCCGGCCGGGTGGCAGAAGCTGAACGGGCCGCAGGCGCTGAGTTTCGTGCGGCAGCGCCACGACCTGCCGCGCGGCGACCTGGACCGGGTGACGCGTCAGCAGGCGTTCATGGCTTCGCTTGCCCACGAGGTGATTTCGAGCAAGACGCTGTCCAGTCCGGCGACGCTGAACCGGCTCGAGGACGCGGTGCAGCGCTCGGTGGTGCTCTCCGACGGTTGGGACATCATGGATTTCGCCGAGCAGCTGCAGAAGCTCGCCGGCGGCAACGTGGCGTTCGCGACCATTCCGATCGTCGAGGAAGCAGGCTGGAGCGACGACGGCATGCAGAGCGTGGTGCGCGTCGACCCCAGCGAGGTGCGCTCCTGGGTCGACGGCCTGCTGCACGAGCAGGAGCAGGGCAACACCGAAGAGGTCACCTACAGCCCCGACAAGACCACCGTCGAGGTGCTCAACGACACCGACATCAACGGCCTGGCCGCTGCGGTGTCGCATGTGGTGACCAGCAAGGGCTTCAAGCCCGGACCGGTCGGCAACAACGAGGGCGACAAGGTGATGACGACACAGGTGCAGGCCGCCAAGGCCGACGACCTGGGCGCGCAGGCGGTCGCCACCGAACTCGGCGGCCTCAAGATCGTCGAGAACAGCGCGGTGCCCGAGGGCGCGGTGCGGGTGATCCTGGCCGACGACTACACCGGTCCCGGCTCGGGTCTGGACGGCACCGACGTGATGCTCTCGGCGCCGGTGACCGCGCAGGCCGGCGGCGAGGCGCTGCCGGCGGCGTCGCCGATCATCACCGCCGGCTCCGACGATCCCGAGTGCGTGAACTGACGTGACCAACGTCAGTTCGGCCATTCTCGATCCGCTGCTGGCCACCAACCCCGCGGGCCCGCGGATCACCTACTACGACGACGCGACCGGTGAGCGCATCGAGTGCTCGACGGCGACGCTGGCCAACTGGGCGGCCAAGACCGCCAATTTGCTGCGCGACGAGCTGGGCGCCGGGGCCGGCAGCCGGGTCGCCGTACTGCTGCCGGCGCACTGGCAGACCGCGGCGGTGCTGTTCGGGGTGTGGTGGATCGGCGCCGAGGTCGTGTTGAGCGGCGATGCCGACGTGGCGCTGTGCACGGCGGACCGGCTCGGCGAGGCGGACGCGGCGGTCGGCATGGGCGAGGTCGCGGTGTTGTCGCTGGACCCGTTCGGCAAGCCGGCGCCGGATCTGCCGGTCGGCGTGACCGATTACGCGACGGCGGTGCGGGTGCACGGGGATCAGATCGTGCCGGAGACAGTGCCGGGTCCGGCGTTGGAGGGCCGCTCGGCCGACGACGTCCTTGCCGCGGCGCGGGCGTCGGCGGACGCGCAGGGCTTCACGGCGAGCGACCGGGTGCTGTCGACCCGGGCCTGGGACAGCGCCGACGACATCGTCGAACGGCTACTCGCGGTATACATAATTGGTGCGTCACTCGTGCAAGTGGCGAACTCTGACACCTCGTTGCTGGAGCGTCGGCGCGAAACGGAAAGATTGACTAAAACGTTACCGTGACCTTATCGTTTCCGTAGCCACACACTGTTCTCAGGATCGACGCCCACACTCGTACATGCCGGTTTGTGCAGTTTTGGCAAAGCTGGACCCTTTGAGAGACGCAGAGGGCCACGCCTGCGAGGAGGGCGCTGATGGATTCGACCATCACGGCAGTCGCCGTCGTCATCGTCCTTGCTGTCTGGCACGCCCATAACCGCCGCCACCCCGGCTGGCGGGCCAGCTCCGACGGTCGATTCAACATCTACTGCGGCTATGCGCTGGTCGCGATCGCGACGTACTGGCTGCACACCGCTCCTACGGCGACCGGCTGGGAATGGGCCGTCGGCAATCTGTGGGCGCTGGGCGCGATGCTGGCGTTCGTCACCGGGTTCGGCGCGCTGAACCGGGTGACGGCAGAGCACGCCCTCTCGGCTCAGCTGCTGGAATCCCTCGAAGGGTCGACCACTAACCTCTAGGCGTGTCTGCACCGCTGGATGTCGATCAGTTGCGCGCGTCGGTCTCTGGGACAGGATGGCGCCGCGTCGACGTTGTCGAGGAGACCGGGTCGACCAACGCCGACTTGGTGGCGCGCGCTGCGTCGGAGGACATCGCCGGGGCGGTGCTGCTGGCCGAACACCAGCGCGCGGGACGCGGACGCCATGGCCGCAGCTGGTCGGCGCCGCCGCGGTCGCAGATCGCGATGTCGTTCGGCGTCGACACCGCCGGGGTGTCCCCGGATGCGTGGGGCTGGCTGCCGCTGATCACCGGTCTGGCCGTTGTCGAGTCGGTGCGTGAGCTAGGTGTCGACGCGGGGCTGAAGTGGCCCAACGATGTGCTGGTCGGTGACGGCAAGCTGGCCGGCATCCTGGCTGAGGTGGCCGGCACCGTGGTGGTGGTCGGCGTGGGGCTCAACGTCAGCCTCACCGAGGATGCGCTGCCCGACCCGCGGGCGGTGTCGCTGACGATGCTCGGGGTCTCGGTGGACCGCACCGTGCTCACCGGGCGTCTGCTCGTGGCGCTGGACCGGCTGGTGCAGCGCTGGCGGCGCTCGGACCCTGCCCTGGCCGACGACTACCGCCGGGTCAGCACGACCATCGGCTCGCAGGTGCGGGCACATCTGCCCGGCGACTCCGACATCGTCGGTACCGCAACGGGAATCGACGCGAGTGGCCGACTGCTGATCGACTCCGACGAGACGACGGCGACGGTCTCAGCCGGCGACATCACCCATCTGCGCTGACTCTTTCTGCCCGCGAAAGTGCCCCGCGGAATAGCACTCCCGGTCGTGATTCGTCGCTCGCAGCGACCATGAGCTCACTCTCGCGGTCGATCCGGGCCGGCGCGCCGGCAGAGCGCGAATTTTGGCCGCGCGAAGGTGCACCCACGGTAGTCAGCCATGAACGGCGACTACCGTGGGTGCACTCTCGCGAACCCCCGCCTACTTCAGCAGGGCGCGGCTCATCACCACGCGCTGAATCTGGTTGGTGCCCTCGTAGATCTGGGTGATCTTGGCGTCGCGCATCATCCGCTCGACCGGGAAGTCGACCGTGTAGCCGGCACCGCCGAACAGCTGCACCGCGTCGGTGGTGACCTCCATGGCCACATCCGAGGCCAGGCACTTCGACGCCGCGGAGATGAAGCCGAGATTGCCCTCGCCCCGCTCGGCGCGTGCGGCCGCGCTGTAGACCATCAGCCGGGCGGACTCGACCTTCATCGCCATGTCGGCGAGCATGAACTGCACGGCCTGGTTGTCGGCGACCGGCCGGCCGAACTGCTTGCGGTCCTTGGTGTATTCGATAGCCGCGTCCAGCGCGCCCTGCGCGATGCCGACGGCCTGCGCGCCGATGGTCGGGCGGGTGTGGTCCAGCGTCGCCAGCGCGGTCTTGAAGCCGGTGCCCGGGTCGCCGATGATCCGGTCGCCCGGGATGCGGCAGTTCTCGAAGTACAGCTCGGTGGTCGGTGAGCCCTTGATGCCGAGCTTCTTCTCCTTGGGCCCGATCGAGAAGCCCTCGTCGTCGATGTGCACCATGAACGCCGAGATGCCGTTGGCGCCCTTGTCCGGGTCGGTGACCGCCATCACCGTGTACCACGACGACTTGCCGCCGTTCGTGATCCAGCACTTGGCGCCGTTGAGGATCCAGTCGTCGCCGTCGGCCTTGGCGCGGGTGCGCATGGCGGCTGCGTCGCTGCCGGCCTCCCGCTCGGAGAGCGCGTAGGACGCCATCGCCTCACCGGATGCGATGCCGGGCAGCACCTTCTGCTTCAGCTCGTCGGAGCCGCGCAGGATCAGCCCCATCGTGCCCAGCTTGTTGACCGCCGGGATCAGCGAGGCCGACGCGTCCACTCGGGCGACCTCTTCGATCACGATGCACGCCGCGACCGAGTCCGCGCCCTGACCGCCGTACTCCTCGGGTACGTGGACGGCGTTGAAGCCCGAGGACACCAGCGCGTCGAGCGCCTCCTGGGGGAAGCGCGAGTTCTCGTCGACGTCGGCGGCGTGCGGCGCGATCTCCTTCTCACACAGCGCGCGGATCGCCTCTCGCAGCTCCTGATGTTCCTCAGGCAGCTGGAACAGATCGAACGACGGATTTCCAGCCCAACTGGCCATTGTCATCTCCTTGCTACTCGCCGGTAACTTTAGCCTGTATGCGCTGTGACGCGAAGTCCGGTCCCGCCCCGCTTCTCAGGTAAACCTCAGCGGGAGACTGGGTTGCCTCTCACCTTCGATGGGTACTTTCCACAACATGCAGACGTACATCGATGGCTCGGCATTCCGCCGTACCGCGCACTGCGACTGTGGTTGGAACGGTACTCCTCGCTGGATGCGGGCATCAGCAGTCGTGGACGCGGGCATGCATGCTGCGGAGACCGGCCACATCGCGGGTGCCGTGCCCGTGCCGACGGCCGAGCCGCTGGTCGTCCTGCGCGCGTCGTAGGAGCATCACGCGCGACGTTGCGCAATGCCGCACGCGCAGCTCAAGGGATCAGCAGGTAAAGCTGCGCAATTCTGGCGCGGGCACTCCGTCCAGGATGGCCTGCCAGGTGCAGATCTCAGCCGGGAACTCCACGTAGCGTTCCCAGGTCCCGTTGACGAGCCGAATCAGCGACTGCGTGTCAACCTCTCCGGTGGTGACAAACGCCCAATTGCCGTAGCAGCGCTCGACGGTTACCGGCTCGCCGATGTCGTCAGCGATCACCGACGCCTCGCACGGAATCCAGGTGGGTTCAGGGCTGGCCTGTTCCGGGAGCACCCGAATCTCGCCGCCGAACTCGTCACGGCACGTGCTCAGGTAGCCGTACTCGTCAGCGGTCGCAGCGGTCGGCGTGACACACAGCCAGCCGTCGAACTCCGCCGTCCATGTGTTGCCGCTGTGCACCAACACTGGGTCGTGCAGGTAGCGGTCGACGATCTCCATGGCGTCGCCGCATGAGGTGGGTCCCGAAACCACCTTGACGGTCCCCCGCACTCCGGTGCCCGGGTAGGCGACGACACCGCATCCCCCCGCGAACGTCGACGGCGTCTTCGCCGGCTGAGCGTGCGCAGATCCGGCAGCCCACCCCGTGCCGATGACGACGGCTGCGGCGGCCATCATTGCGATGGCGATAGCCCGGAAAGCCATCGTCGCCCCCTCCGATTGGCCCGACCTACACCCATTGTGCGCCCGCGACTGACCTGCACCGGAGATTTCCAGCGTCGCGTGCGTCGCGCAGACGCCGATTTGTGTCATCCGTTCGTACGAATCTTCGGACGACGCGCCTAATGACAGGCCTTATTTACGCATGCGGTGATTTACTCAGAGCCGCTTCAGCAAACTTCTCGCGGGAATGCGTTCGTACCGATTCGGAATGGTGGCCTGCCCCAGGGCGGGGCTGGAAGTCCGTAATTGCATGTTTCGGCAAGCCCGCCCGGTCAGGGGGTCGTGATGGGCTACGGACGCTTCGTCGGGCGGGTCGGCACGTTGGCCGCCGCGTTGGGAATCGGGTTGGCGGTGGCGTCCTCACCGGCGGTGGCATGGGCCGACACCGACGCCACCGCGCCGTCCGCCAGCCGCGACGACGACCGCACCGAATCCGACCGGCAGTCGCGCCGCACTCAGACACGACAAAGCGAGAAAGTCGCCAACGCAGCCACCGTCGAGGTGAAGCGCCAACGCGGCACTGATATCGCCCCCGACGAGCGTTCCAACGAAAACTCCTTCGCCGGGCTGCATGAGAACGAGGACACCGACGAACCCATCGAAGTCACTCAGGAGGTCCCGACCCGCAGTCCATCGGAGCGCCCCGAGCCACAGCCTGTGTCGCCGGTCCAGCTCGCCATCGAGGTGACACCCGCACCGGAGACAGCCGAGGAGCCCGAGACCGAAGCCCGAACGCTGACGATCGCGCCGGAACCGCTCTCAGCACCCGCGTCGCCCGAGATCCCTGGCGAGTCAACGATTCTGCTCGCCATGCTCGCCGCCGCCCGGCGACCGTCCACCACCGAGTTCCGTCAGGTGGCGGGCATTCAAGCCACCGAACTCGTTGGCGCGGTGCCGAACACCAACCCGACCGTCACGTCCATATCCGCTAGAACGCCAGGACTGTTCACCGCAAAGGTGCGGGGCCGCGTCCGCGCCACCGACCCGGACCGCGACAAGCTTTCCTACTCCGCGACCGCGGCTCATGGCACGGTGACAATCAACTCGTGGGGGCTCTACACCTACACTCCGACAGCGGAAATCCGCCACGCATCCGCCGCCTCCGCCACCTGGCTCTCGGACCGGGTCAATGTGACCGTCACCGACGGATATGGCGGCGTCGCCACCACCTACATCGACGTGGTGATCCGGCCGAAGAACTACCGGCCCAGCGCGAGAGCCACGGTGGCCAAAGGTAATCCGGCCAACGGCATCGTCACCGGCAGGATCAACGTCACCGACCGCGACGGCGACGCCGTGACTTACACCGGCAGCGGATCCACCTCGCGCGGCACCGTGGTCGTCAACGCGGACGGCACCTTCGTCTACACCCCCACCGCCGCGGCGCGCGAAGCCGCCAGCAGCATCTTTCGCCGAAGTGACCGCTTCACCGTCACCGTGAACGACGGCCACGGCGGCATAAAGACGGTCGGCGTGCGCGTCGGCATCGTCCCGCCCAGCAAGAACGCCGCCCCCACCGTCGGCAACCCCAGCTACAGCATCACCGGAGTCAACGGCGCCGACGGCACCGTCACCGGCTACGTCAACATGGCCGACCCCGACGGCTTCGGATTGACGTACTCCATCGCCGCAGGTGTCGCCGCCGGCACCGGATCGCTGGCCGTCAACGCCGCCTCAGGCAACTTCACCTTCACCCCGACCGTCGGCGCCCGCGAGCACGCCCACGGCACCCCCGGCGAAGACACCGTCCGCTTCACCATCGCCGGCAGAGACGGGCTCTCCACCGCCACAGTCGAAGTCACCGCTGTCATCAGCCCCAAGGCGCCGCCGCCACCGCCTCCGCCGCCGAGCACTCGCATGCGCTGGCCGTTGGGCTCGGTCCAGGTCAACCGCTACTTCGGCGGCAACGGCCACAACGGCATCGACCTGCATGTGACGATGAACCCGCGGACGCCGGTCTACGCCGCAGCTGACGGTGTGATCTCGTTCGAAGGCTACGGGCAGAATCATTCCTGGATGACCTGGGCGGCGGGCATCTGCGTGCTGGTCTGGCATCCGGGGCTAAACGTCTACTCGGGTTACGCACATCTGAGCAGCACGGTGATCAACAACGGGCAGAACGTCTCTCGCGGCCAATTGATTGGGTACGCCGGCTCCACCGGCAATTCGACCGGCCCGCACCTGCACTTCGAGGTGCTTCCGAGGACGCCGAACTTCAGCAACGGCTACTCGGGACGGATCGATCCGCTGCCCTATTTGCGATAGGCGCGCGACGCCCGGGCGGCTCCCACCCGAGCCACGATCTCCTTCGGCCGATCGCCCGCGACCACCCTGACGACGAGCCAGCCCGCCGATTGGATGTACTCCATCCGCTTGATGTCCCGGCGATAGCTCTCCTGATCGGTGCGATGCTGTTCGCCGTCGTACTCGACGCCGACATTGATGTCGTCCCAGCCCATGTCGAGGTAGTACCGGCGATAGCCGTCCGGACGCAGGATGGGAATCTGGGTGGACGGCCGAGGGAATTT
This sequence comes from Mycolicibacterium duvalii, assembly GCF_010726645.1. Lineage (NCBI taxonomy): Bacteria > Bacillati > Actinomycetota > Actinomycetes > Mycobacteriales > Mycobacteriaceae > Mycobacterium > Mycolicibacterium duvalii. Next base: position 2,959,635 of record NZ_AP022563.1, read on the forward strand.
GCGCATGAGCAGGAGGCGCAGGCGAGTCTCTTGCGGTGATTCCGCTCCGGCATCGACCAGATCGAGCACGGCGTCCAGGCGTCGAACTCCTCTGTTGTGGCGATGGAGTGCGGCGAGATCGCGGACGTCGTCGGCCTTGAAATGCGTTGTCCGCGCCAGAGCATCGAGCCGGGCGACGGCTGCATCGACCGGACCGCGCCGCGCCAGATCGAACGCTGTCCGAACCGGCGACGTCACCGGCAGCCCCCGCACGCAGACTATTTCGTTGTCCAGCAGCGAATCGTTGCGCGTCACGATCCCTGTCGGCGCCCGATGGTTCGGCCAGTTCAATTCGATGGCGATATCGTCATCTATCCATCTCGCGCCGTGCAGCGCGGACGCCGCGAGCCCGGTGACGACGCCTTGGCGGTGCGACCACAGCCATGCCGCTGTCGTTCGGTCGTCGAGGCTCAGCGTGCTGAATTTGGGCGCGTAGACGTCAGGGAAGACCCGACGGTAGTGGGTGCGCAACTGGTGGCGCGTGAGCAGGCCCTGGCGCAGTGCCTCACTGCCGACGAAAACCCCCACACAGGAAGCGTGGCACTGCCGACGATGGTCCTGGCGAGCTATCCACAGGCGGCGCCGAGATTCCACAGTGCAGTGAAACTGCAGTAGCGGCGGACCCTACTCGCTCTCTTCCGCCCGGAGCGCAGACTCAACGCACGGTCCCGATTGAGACTGCAGTGGCGGCGGACCCTACTCGCTCTCTTCCGCCCTGAGCGCAGACTCAACGCAGCGCAGACTCAACGCAACGGGACTACTCCCCCAGCAACTCCCGACGCAGTGCGGCGTCCTTCTCCAGCACCATCTGCTCCAGAGACTTCTGATAGTCAGCCATCCGCGACTGCAACGCAGAATCAGACGCTCCGAGGATCCGCACCGCGAGCAGCCCGGCATTGCGCGCGCCGCCGATCGACACCGTGGCCACCGGCACACCGGCCGGCATCTGCACGATCGACAGCAGCGAGTCCAGGCCGTCCAACCGCGCCAAGGGCACCGGCACCCCGATCACCGGCAGCGGGGTCGCCGAGGCCACCATGCCCGGCAGGTGCGCCGCGCCGCCGGCCCCGGCGATGATCACCTCGATACCGCGCCCGGCGGCCTCGCCGGCATAGGACAGCATCCGCGCGGGCGTGCGGTGCGCCGAGACCACGCCGACCTCGAACGGCACATCGAACTCGGCCAGCGCGTTGGCGGCGTCGGACATCACCGGCCAGTCGCTGTCGCTGCCCATGATCAGGCCTACCCGAGGTGTCATGCGTGCGGATCCCATCCGTCGGTCCAGACTGCGTGCGACAACCAGTGTGCCGCCCGCTCGGCGCGCTCCCGCAGCCCCTCCACCTCGGAGCCGACGAGGTTGACGTGCCCGATCTTGCGGCCCGGCCGCTCGGCCTTGCCGTACAGGTGCACCCGGGCGTCGGGCATCCGCGCGAACAGGTGATGCACGCGCTCGTCCATCGACATGTCCGGGGTCGACGGTGCCCCCAGCACGTTGCCCATCACCGTGTACGGCGCCAGCGCGGCAGTGTCACCCAGCGGATAGTCCAGCACCGCGCGCAGATGCTGCTCGAACTGCGAGGTGCGCGACCCGTCCATGGTCCAGTGCCCGGAGTTGTGCGGGCGCATCGCCAGCTCGTTGACCATCAGCCCGCCGGAGTCGGTCTCGAACAGCTCGACGGCCAGCACCCCGACCACCCCCAGCGACGACGCGATCCCCAGCGCCAGCTCCGAGGCCTCCGCCCCGACCGTGGGGTCCAGCCCGGGAGCGGGCGCGACGACGGTGACGCAGATGCCGTCGCGCTGCACCGTCTCGACGACCGGCCAGGCCGCACCCTGCCCGAACGGCGAGCGGGCCACCAGCGCGGCCAGCTCGCGGCGCATCGCGATCCGCTCCTCGATCAGCACCTCGACACCGTCGGACAGATACTGCTCGACCGCCGCCCGTGCTTCAGCAACCCCAGACGTCAGCACCACGCCGCGGCCGTCGTAGCCGCCGCGCACGGTCTTGATGACGACAGCCTCGCCGACCTCGGCGCAGAACGCGTCGACGTCAGCCACCGACGAGACCGCAGCGAACCGCGGCACCGGGGCGCCCAGTGCCGCCAGTTTCTGCCGCATCACCAGCTTGTCCTGCGCGTGCACCAGCGCCGACGGCGGCGGATAGACGGCCACCCCGTCGGCCACCAGCGCCTCCAGCAACTCCCCGGGCACGTGCTCGTGGTCGAACGTCAGCGCGGTGGCGCCGTCTGCGGCCCGGCGCAGCGCGTCGAGGTCGGTGTGCGAGCCGATGACCACGTCCGGGGTGACCTGAGCTGCGGATTCGTCGGCGCGCAGCGCCAGCACGCGCAGAGTCTGGCCCAGCGGGATAGCGGCCTGGTGGGTCATGCGGGCGAGTTGTCCGCCACCGATCATGGCGACGACAGGAGGCGACGCTGAGGTTCTTGGCACGCCGCATATGGTGTCATGGCCGATACCGCACCGTTGACCTGCGGTAACTGCAGCGATGCGACATTAGGGCCGCCGTTTCCGTAAACTGGCTCCTTGTGTCCTTTGCCGATGCGACGATCCGCCGCCTTCCGGGGCCGATCCGTCCCTACGCCGAGCGGCACCACGAGCTGATCAAATTCGCCATCGTCGGCGCGACCACGTTCGTCATCGACTCGGCGATCTTCTTCACGCTGAAGCTGACGATCCTGGAGCCCAAGCCGGTCACGGCCAAGATCATCGCCGGCATCGTCGCGGTCATCGCGTCCTACATCCTGAATCGGGAGTGGAGCTTCCGGGACCGGGGCGGGCGTGAGCGTCATCACGAGGCGTTGTTGTTCTTCGGGGTCAGCGGCGTGGGCGTGCTGCTGAGCATGGCTCCGCTGTGGGTGTCGAGCTATGTGTTCATGCTGCGCGCGCCGATGGTGTCGCTGGCCACCGAGAACATCGCCGACTTCATCTCGGCCTACATCATCGGCAACCTGCTGCAGATGGCGTTCCGGTTCTGGGCGTTCCGCCGCTTCGTGTTCCCCGACGAGTTCGCCCGCAACCCGGACAAGGCGCTGGAGTCCGCGCTGACCACCGGCGGGATCGCCGAGGCGCTCGAGGACGAGTACGAGCTTCGCCACCCGCACGGCTCCGACAACGTCACCCCGATGCGGCCGCCCCGGCGACGCCGGGTCCGCCCCCGCCTCGACGACGACACCAAGGTGTCGAAGACGTCCTAGGGCTTGAGCCCCATCTCGTGGTAGGCGCGCTCGGTGTTGACGTGCCACGGATCGGTGACCAATTCGCCGAAGTAGCGCCCGACGCTGTGCAGCGCGCTGAGCATGGCGTGATCCTGGTTGTCGTAGCGGTGCATGCCGTTGCGACCCATCGGGTGCAGCGACGGGTAATGCGCACGCAGGTAGTCGCGCAGACGGACCACGCCGCGGTCGCGCGTCGGGTCGTGGATCGGGTAGGCGTACTTGGACCGGACGACCATCACCTTCTCGATAGTCGCCGGGTTCAGGCCGAGGGTGCGTAGGTCCTCGGTGACCAGCGCGGTCAGGTGCTCGTCGCCGGCGTCCCACAGCGCACCGCCGGGTCCGATGAAGTACTCGAAGCCGAGGAACGTGCCGTTCCAGCCGTCCGGCGTCAAGCCCTCCGACCAACGTCGGTAGTTCTGCACCCGGCCGGCGTGGACGCCCGGCGCCGGGGTGTAGACCCAGTTGTACGGAATGTCGTAGGCCTTGCTCAGCGCGACGGCCACCGTGATCAGCGACCGGTGCTTCAAGGACGCGGCCACGCTGCGGATGTACTTCGGCGGCTGCGGGTCCAGCGCGCCCACCAGCTGTCCCAGCGGCATGCTGGAGAACACCGCATCGCCGATGACGGTCTGTGCGCCGGCCAGGCCCGCGGTCCAGGTCTGCCCGTCGTAGTGCAGCGTCTCGACGGGTGAGTTCACTGCGGTGACCACGCCGGCCTGGGCCAGCTGCGCGGCGACCGCCTCCCACAGCTGGCCCGGTCCACGCCGCGGGTACCGGAACACGTCCTGCTCGAGGAAGGCCCGTTCGGCGCGGCGGCGCCAGCCGATCGGTTTGATGCGCTGCAACGCCCAGTCACTAGACAGTTCGCGCGGCTCGGTCAGCCAGGTCTTGCGGACGTAGCCGTCGAAGAACATCTGGTACCAGTAGCGGCCGAACTCCTCGACGCCCCAGTCCCGGAAGTTGTCGAGGCGGTCGGTGAGGCGCACGCGTCGGCGCACCCGCGACCAGGCCAGGCTGCTCAGCCCGCGTGCCCCGCTGCGAATCCCCATCTGCCGGATCAAGTCCCGCCCGATCAGCGGGTAGCGGACGAGGTGACCGTCGACCAGCATCGCCGAACTCCGCGGCACCGCGACCCACTGGTCGGCGGGCAGCAGCGAGCGCCACAGATCGGAGATCTCCTCGCTGCGGGTGAAGAAGCGGTGCCCGCCCGGGTCGATGCGCCAGTCACCGTCGGACGGGGTGCGGGCCAGGCCGCCGACGGTGTCGGAGGCCTCATAGATGCGGGGGGTGACGCCGCGCCGGGTCAGCTCCAGTGCGGCGGTCAGACCGGCCGGGCCGGCGCCGATGATGATCGGGTAGCGCGGCGCCATCAGCGTCCCCGCAACTGTGGAAAGCAGCGGTAGTCGGCGATCAGGTCCTCGATGTCCTGCTCGGTCAGGTCGTTGAGCGGGGTGGACAGGAACCGCAGCTGCGCGTACTGGCTCTGCAGCGGCAGGAACCCGCTGAGCAACGGTTCCGGCGTGCTGCGGATCACCAGATCGACCTCGCCGATCTCGAACGCGTCGGCGATGTCACACCCGTCGGCCGCCGAACGTGCGCAAGCCGACCGCAGCTCGTCGACAGCGTCGTAGGCGGCCAGGATGTTGACCCGAAACCCGTTGCCGCTCATCGCCTTTTCGACCTCTCCCGCGGCGTCCACATAGTGCTGCGGCAGCAGCTCGAGGTCACCGTGCACATGCACGCCACACGCCGCCGGGTCGAAGTGCGCGGGGATCATCTCGCGGAAGAACCGTTCGGAGGCCGCGTAGACGGCAGCGAGTTCGTCGGCGCTGCGGCCGAGGTTGGCCCGGCTGAGGTTGTACACCGACACCGTCTGCACCCCGAGGCGCTGCAGCACCAGCAGGATCTGCGTGACCTTCTGCGCTCCGCGCAGGTAGGCCTCGGCGAGCGTGGTGTCGTTGGCCTGTGCCCAGCGCCGCAGCCCGTCGGGGATCAGCCCGACGTGGGCCGGTTGATCGGTCATCGCGTCAGTCTTCGGTGGGGCGCAGGACCGCCAGCACGGTCAACAGCAGGATCTTGAAATCGAGCATCAGCGACCAGTTCTGGATGTAGTAGTTGTCGAATTCGGCGCGGTCGGCGATCGAGGTCTGCCCACGCAATCCGTGCACCTGCGCCCACCCGGTGATGCCGGCCTTGACGCGGTGCCGCTCGCCGTAGCGGCGGATCTGCATCTCGAACAGCTCGACGAACTCCGGTCGCTCGGGACGCGGGCCCACCAGCGTCATCTCCCCTTTGACGACGTTGAGCAGCTGGGGTAATTCGTCCAGCGAGGTCTTGCGCATGATCTTGCCGATCCAGGTGCGCCTGTCCTCGCCCTCGACACCGCCCGGTGCCGCGCCGTCCTTCAACTCGAACTTGGCCGCATTCGGGTCTTCGGGACGCATGCTGCGGAACTTGAGGCAGTCGAACACTTTCCCGTCGCGGCCGATGCGGGGTTGGCGGAAGAAGATCGGCCCGGGTGAGCTGAGCTTGACCGCCAGCATCAGGCCGAGGAACAGCGGCGAGATCAGCAGGAGGCCCAGGGCAGCCAGGAAGCGGCCCAGCGCGTGCTTGAACGCGAACTGCCACCCTTTGGGGTCGGTGTGGCACATCACCATCAGCGGCACGCCGCCGAGGTGCTCGATATATGCGCCGCCCCCGACCGCGTCCATCAGCCGGGGCACCACCCGCACCCGCATGCCCAGGTTCTGGGCGACCTGGGCGGTCCGGGAGAGCTCCTCGTCGGACTCCGATGACGGCGCGATGAGCAGTTCGACGGCGCCCGTTGTGCGCGCGGCGATCTCCACGTCAGCCGGAGAGCCGAGGTAGGGCACGCCGAGCGCGTCCAGATCAGCGGGCTTGTCTTCGGCGAGCACGCCGACGGGGTGCAGCCCGTAATCCGGGATCTGCCGCATGCGGGTGATGAGCTGACCGGCGACCGGACTGGAGCCGACGATCAGCGCTGACGACCCGAACTGATATTTGCGCCGCAGATAGCGCTGACATAGCGACCGGATCAGCCGAACCGCGGTGAAAAACACTGCAGCCCACAGCCACAGCCGCACCACCACCTCGGCGGTCCGCACCTGATTCTCGATGACGGTGCCGGGCGCCAGGGGCGGTATCAACACCATCATCGTGGTGAGTACCGCCAGCGACGAGACGGCGACGCTGGTCATCACCGGTTCGAAGTCGTCGAGGAAGCTGTGGCTGAGCTTTCGCTTGTACATCCCGCGGGTGTAGAGCACGAAGATGACGACCGGGATGAACAGATAGGTCAGCAGCGCCACCGGTCGGGGGTCCTGACGCGCGTTGGTCAAGTCCAGCGCGAGCATCACCGCCCAGAACGCGGCCCAGATGTCGAGGCCGATCGTCAGCGGGATGTAGCCGCGTTCACTCCGCAAAGCCTCAAACCATCGGGGTTTCCGGGTGAGGTTCTCGTGGATCGGCGGCACAGCCTTCAGCTGCGGCACGGTTGGCCGCTGCGACGGCCTGTCGACCGACGGCTGCGCTTCCACCACCATGAACCACCCCTGAGCGACCCTGTTGGCTGTCACTGTAAGGGGGCTTCGCGGCGGGTTGCGCCAAAATTATCGTTAAATGAGAACGCGGCAGAAATATTTTGCTGACGCCGTTCCCGCATCGAACGCCCAAAAATTTGCCATGCGACCGCACACCGGTATTTGTTCCAGGTCAGTGACCGAAGATGCGCTCGGTGGCCAATGCTGCGAGATCACTGAGCACCTGCACATGTCCGGGCCGCCACTGCCGCGGCTTGGTGTCGTAGACGCACAGCGTGCCGACCGCGTTCTGGGCGTTGTCCATCAACGGGATGCCGAGGTAGGACACCACGGAGCCGTCGAGCACCGCGGGGTGGTTCCGAAAGACGGGGTCGACGCGGGCATCGTCGAGAACCAGCGCAGTCCCGTTTGCCACAGCGTACTGACACACCGACTGCGACAGTGGCGTCTGTCTTTCCTCGTCGGTGTCGCTGCCCATTCCCGCGGTGCTCTTGAAGAACTGCCGGTCGACATCGACCAGCGACACGGCGGCGTGCGGGGCATCCAGAGCTTCGGCGGCCGCCCGGGTGATCCGGTCGTAGGCCTCCTCGGGCGGACTGTCGAGCAGTTCGGTGGCATACAGAGCGTGCAGTCGGTCGGGGTCGTTGATCACAGCAGAGATGTCCGGCATCGCGTCGCTGGCAAACACGCCACGATCGAGAAGGTGGGCGCGGGCAGTCTCCAGATCGGGGCTTCCGGCGTGCTTGAGCTCCATCAGCATCCGCGCGCCGACCGCCCGGAAGATGTAGGTTTCGACGTCCTCGCCGGCATCCCTCGCCATGTCCTCGAGGGCACGGTTGAGCCAGTCGTCGAACTTACGCACCGAAGCGTTCACACCACGCACGGTAATCGAAGACCCCTCTAATTGACACTCGTAAAAAATTGTCGCCGCGGGTAGCCGGGCAAATGCCGCTGCCGGGGTCGACGGGCGGGATACGATCCGTCGCGATGACTGAGCGGTCCTCCGAACCTGACGGAGATTTGCAGGCGCACTTGCGATTCGCATTCCTCACCGAGCTGTACCACCCCCACATCGGGGGCCAGGAGGTGTTCTTCCAGGAACTCGCCGAGGCGATGGTGCGCCGCGGCCATGCGGTCGACGTCTATTGCATCGGCCACGAACCCAGCCTGGCGGCCGAGGAGACGGTGAACGGTGTGCGGGTGCACCGGTATCCGAGCGACGGCGGATACCAGAAGCCGCTCATCCCCGCGCTGCGGCGCAGCTGGTCGCAGATCACCCGCTACAGCGCGCACATTCGTAAGGTCGCCGAAACCGGGGGCCACGACTTCTATCTGCTCAACCAGTGGCCACTGATGCACGTGCTGGCGTTGCCGGGGCGGGTGCGACCGCGCAGCGCGGTGCATTGGTGCGAGGTGCGCGAGAGCGCGCTGTTCCGCGTGCTGCAGGCGCGGCTGCCGAAGATGGTCGGCTCCAACTTCGCGGTGAGCACCGCCGTGGCGGAAACCATCGCAGCCCAGTCCGGTCGACCGTTCGCGGTGCTGCCCAGCGGCATCGAGGTGGCGCGCTACCGCAGCGCGGAGCGTGCGCAGCGGTCGGGGGCCTTGTATCTGGGGCGACTGTTCGAGCACAAGAATCTGCCGCTGCTGGTCGACGCGTTCGCGATCGCCGCCGCCAAAGGGCTCCCGGGTGAGCTGGTGATCGCCGGCGACGGCCCGGCCCGCGCCGAGATCGAAGCACACGTGGCGCGCAGCCCGATCGCCGATCGGGTCCGGATGCCGGGTTCGGTCAGCGAGGAGCAGAAGATCGACCTGATGTCGCGGGCCGCGGTGCTGGGGATGCCCAGTAAGCGCGAGGGCTTTCCCCGGGTGATCACCGAGGCGATGGCCAGCGGTCTGCCCATAGTCACCGCACGATTCCCGGAGAACGGCGCCAAAGAGGTAGTCGCACAGTACGGTTCAGGGGTCGTCTGCGACACCACGCCCGACGCGTTCGCCGAGGCGCTGCTGGCGACACAGACGGACTGGGACGAGTACTCGAAGGCGGGTCTCGCCGGAGCACAATCGCTGGACTGGTCGGGCATCGCCGCGGACCTGGAACGGCGGGCGGGGGAGGTTGTCGGACATGGCAGATGAGGCGCGGCGGCCACGGGTCATCGTCACCGGGGGCGCGGGATTCGTCGGGCATGAACTGATCCGCAACCTGCGACCCCGGGCCGACGTGCTGCTGGCCGACCTGCTGCGCTACGGCCGGCCGGACTGGTTCGACGACGATCTCGACAGCATCGAGTTCCACCAGCTCGACATCCGGGACGCCGAGGCCACGCGGCGGGTGGTCGACGGATTCAGACCCGACGTGGTGGTGCACCTGGCGGCCATCCACTACATCCCCGAATGCGACGCAGACCCGGCCAACGCGGTCGCGACCAATGTGGCCGGCACGGTCAACGTGATGGCGGCGTGCGCGCCGGGCACCCGGTTCGTGTTCGCCAGCAGCGGCGCGGTCTACCAGCCCGACGACGCGCCGCACCGCGAGTTCGAATCCGCGCTGGGGCCGGCCGATATCTACGGCATCACCAAGCTGCAGGGTGAGGAGTACGTGCGCGCGTTCGCCCGCGATCGCGGGCTGAGTGCGTGCATCGTGCGGTTGTTCAACGTGATCGGCCCCGGCGAGACCAACCCGCATCTGCTGCCCGCAATCGTGTCGCAGCTCAAGGCCGGCGCGGAGACGATCAACCTGGGCAACACCCACCCCAAACGCGACTACATCGACGTGCTCGACGCGGCAGCGGGTTTCGCCGCCGCGGCGCTGGGCACCAACCCGGACGGGGTCGACTGTGAGGTGGTCAACCTCGGTAGCGGACACCAGTATTCGGTCGACGACATCCTCGACCGCATGCGGGCGGCGCTGGGACTGACGTTCGAGGTCCGCCAGGACCCGGCGCGGATGCGGGCGGTGGACCGTCCGTATCTCGGGGCCGACATCGCCCACATCCGCGACGTGTTCGGGTGGGCGCCGCAGCAGACGCTCGACGAGACGCTGCAGCGCACCTGGGCCACCCCGGACCTGGCGGCGAACCTGCGTGGACGCGCGGTGTGACAACCGCGTTCGGCGTCGCGATCACCACCGTGGGCCGGTGGCAGGAGTTGGCCAACCTGCTCGACGACGTGGCCGCCCAAACTCTGCGCCCGCGCGCGGTGGCGGTGGCGTTTCACGCCGACGACAACGAGACCCCACCCGAACTCGCCGCACTGGTGCATCGGTTCGCCGACACCCTGCCGATTCGCACCGTGGTGAGCCCGCGCGGGGTGTCGCACGGCCGCAACACCGCAGCCGCCGCACTACCCGACACCGTGGAGTGGCTGCACTTCCCCAACGACACCACCCGCATCGACCCGGACTTCTTCGAAAAGCTGGCACCGCACTGTGTTCCGCCGGCCACGGTGTGCGCCGTCCAGATGGTCGACGACGAGGGCTCCCGCAACCCGCTGCCGGCACCCGGCACGGCGCTGACCCGACGCAACGTCTGGGGCGCCATCGAACCGGCGACACTGATCCGGCGCGAGGCCTTCCTGGCCGCCGGCGGATTCGACACGGCACTGGGTTCCGGCGCGGACAGTCCCTGGCAGGCCGGCGAGGGCACCGACCTGCTGCTGCGGATGAGCGCGCAGCCGGACTTCTTGATCCAGTGGGTGCCCGACGTCGTCGTACATGCCCACACCGAGTTCGCCCACCTGCCCGCCGCCGAGCGCCGCCGCAAGCTGCGGCGGTACGGCCGCGGCGCCGGGCATCTGCTGCGCACGTGGCGATATCCGTTGTGGTACCGGTTGGCCCATCTGCTGGCCGCAGCGCTGATGCCGCTGCGCAACCCCGGCAAGTTCACCGTGCGCGACTCCTGGGCGCTGCTGCTGGGCCGCACCGAAGGGGTGCTGGGCCGCACCCTGGGCGGCGACAGCGACTACCGGGCAGTGTCGCGGTGAACGTACCGGCGCGGCTCGTCGAGACCGCCGCCCAGATCGCCGCGGGTCTGGCGCTGGCCGCGTTTCCGGCGTTCTACCTGGCGGTGTTCGCGCGGATCGCGCCCATCGAGCGGCAGGGCTTCCTGGCGCTGAGCCTGGCGATCGGCGCCTACGTCGCGGCGATGCTCAGCGCGTGGGTGGTGGAGTCCCGGCTGGCCACTCCCGATGCCGATCACCGGGTCGCGTTGCCCTGGTGGATGACGCTGATCAGCGTCGCGTCGGGAGCACTGTTGATCATCGGGCCCGCCGTGCCGCCGGCGCCGGTGCTGCTGATCGGGGTGGTCGGGTTGATGTCGGGCCTGCTGATGGGCCGCTCGGTCGGGGTGGTGACGGGCCGGTGGCAGCTGGAGGCGGGCGCGGCGGCGCTGTTGCTGACCGCGTGCGGCGCCGCGCTGCTTCTGGCCCGCGCGCAGGACGACAACAGTGTGCGCGTGCTGGCGCTGGGCGCGACGGCGGCGATCGTCGCGCGGCTGTGGAGGGCGCCGCGGTACGCCGGCTCCGGGATGCCTCCGGACTTGCGGCGCGCGGCGTGGGTCACCGGTGAGACTGCGGCGGTGGGCGTGGTGCAGCCGGCGCTGCAGGCCATCGTGCTGGTGCTGCTCGGGCCGGCGGCGTCGGTGGGGTTCCGGGTGATCTCGACGGTGTCGGGCGCGTTGGAGCCGATCCTGGCCTACGGTCGCATGCGGTTGCTGGCGCACGGCAGCAGGAACGAAATCGTCCTGGTGGCAGGGACATTCGTGACCGGGGTCGCGGTGATCTTCGGCGCCGAGTTCCTCGGGGTGTGGAGTGCGGTGTTCGGTCCGGCGTGGGACGACGTCGTGATCGTCGCGCTGCTGCTGGCGTGCCTGTGGAAGGGCTCGATGCTGGTGTCCACGGTGCCGTTCGCGGCGCTGCGCCGCGCCGGCCGCACCGCGCTGGTGTTCTGGATCCGCTGTGGCAGCACGCTGATCTACCTGATCTTCGGTGTCTCGTTCCTGCTGATCTTCCGCTCCTACACCGCGGCGTTCGCGGCGTTCCTGCTCGCCGAGGTGCTCAGCTTCGCGCTGTACTACTACGGTTTCACCCGCACCCGCGTCCAGACTGGTAGACAGGCCGGGTGACGCTCCCGCTGTCCAGGCGACGCCTGCTGGCCGCGATCCCCGCGATCCCCCTGATCGCGCTGGCCGCGTGCGCGCGCCCGCAGAACCGGGTGGTCAACGTTCGCGACCACGGCGCCGTCGGTGACGGCGCCGCCAACGATGCCGCGGCCATCCGCGCCGCCGCCGCAGCCGTCGAGCCGGGCGGCACCCTGCTCTTCCCCGCGGGCAGCTATCTGTTCGCCGAGCTCAATCCCTCTGAAGGCGCGGCCATTCGCTTCGACGGCCGCTCCGACGTCACCGTCGAGTTCGAGTCCGGCGCCGAACTGGTGATGGACACCGTCGACCCGGCCACCGATCTGGGCACCAGCCACGGCATCCTGGTGCGCGGACCGGCGTCGAACATCAGACTGCGCAACGTCCGGATCCGCTGGACCACGCGGGCCACGAGATCAATGGGTGACGGCATCCGGATCGTGGGCTGCCCCACCGACAACGACGAGACCCCGGTCGGCTGGGACGGCCCGCCGGCCCCGATCACCGGTGTCGAGATCACCGACTGCGACATCCGCTCGGCCGCCCAGTCCGGGGTGATCCTGATCGGAGTCTCCGACATCACCGTGCGGCGGCTGCGGGTGCACGACACCGCAGCCGACGGACTGCACTTCAACGCGTGCCGCCGCGTGACCGTCGACGACTACGTTGCCGGCGACAACGGCGACGACGGCCTGGCGCTGGTCACCTATTTCAACGAAGAGTTCTTCTTCGACGCCCCGGCGGAGACGTTCGCGTTCCCGACGCTGACCGACTGGTCGAACGCCGACGTCACCGCCACCAATGTGCGCGTCACCGGCGGAATGGCCAACGGCGTCCGCATCGCCGGCGCCCAGCGCGTCTCGCTCAACGGCATCACCGTCACCGGCAAACAGTCCGGGTCCGGGGTGATCGTCGACTCGGCGACGGTGGAGTCCGACCCCATCTGGCACTACGTCGCCTCCCGCGAGATCAAGCTCAACGACATTGCGGCCCAAGACTGTTCGATCGGCATCCACCTGCTCGCCCGCCCGCCCGCAACCGCGGTGGACCCGCGCTTCACCGACTTCGACGTCGAGGTCACCGACGCCCGCTCCTCCGGCTGCACCAACTGGGGAGTGCGCGTGGAGTCGCTGACCGAGCAGCGCATCACCGGCCTCCGGCTCACCGGCTGCCAGGTGGAGGCCACCGCGACCGAGGGCGGTGACGGCGGGGTCGGCCTCGGCAACACCCGCGACATCGTGCTCGACGACCTGACGGTCACCCACGCGGTGCCGGTCACCACGTTCTTCGCCGGCGACAGCGCGAATCTGCAGATCGGCGCGCTGCAGCTGGCCATCGACGGCAGCGGCGCACCTGACGGTCAACCTCCCGCGCCGTGCGCGGTGTTCGAGGACTGCGACGGCACCGTCGCGCAGATGAGCGTGCGGTGGCCGGCCGCACCGGACTCCTGGACCCCGGTGCTGGTGCGCAGCGCAGACGCGGTGTGCGGCGCGCCGACCCTCGATCCGACGGTGCGCATCGCTGATCTCACCGTTGAGCCGGCATCGGTGACGACCCGGATCGGCGACTGCTGAACTCGGCGTCGCGCGCTTCGTCACGCCGGCACCACAGGTTCGCCGCCACCGCACTGGCCACGGTCAACAGCAGCAGGAAGATGACGAACCCGAAGTTGACGTTCTGGGTGCGCCACACCTCCGACAGACAGTGCGCCATCACCCCGGCCGACGCGCCGACCACCACGCCGTACCGGAACAGCCGCGCGAACGCCCACCCGGCGAAGGCGTACAGGCCGATGGTGTACACCCAGCCCCACATGCCGTAGACCGCGTAGGTGTCGGCGAACACCGAGTTGGTGGTGAAGTTCGACTCCAGCTCCACCGAATACGCGTAGGCCTCGGCATCTTTGAGACCGTCGCTCTTGGCCACCTTCTGAAACTGCAGGAAGGTCGGCCGGGCGGCGTCCGAGGAGGTGACGATGTGGCCGGGGTTCTCCCACGTGGCGGTCATCACCGCGTCGGCGACGCCGATGGACACCTGCGCCGGCACCCCGAGGTAGGCGCCCATCTGGTACAGGTTCATCACGTACGGGTTGGTGACGCCGACGTCCTTGTAGTACAGCGCGTTTCGGACATAGTTCAGCCCGGCCAGCAAGCTCATCCCGACGCCGACCAGCACCACCGCCGCGATCCAGCGTCGGGCCACCGCGGAGCCGGTGTGGGCCGACGGCGTGCGGGTCTTGACCCAGATGACCAGGTAGACGACCGCGGCCATGAACAGCGAGAGCCGGGACGCGATGGCCGCGTTGAGCACCAGCAGCAGCAGGGCGAAGACCATGAACGGCCACGCGATGACCTTCTTGCGCCACAGGTAGAACCCGATGGGCGCGGCCAGGATGGTCGCCGACCGCAGCGTCTGCACGCCGGCGTAGCCCGGCAGCGCGTTGGTGAACTGGTCCTCCTGCGTGGTCAGCGACCCGATGATCGACTGTGCGCTGCCGATCTTGTAGTAGGAGTAAGCGATTCCGATGATCGAGGTGATCATGATCAGCGCGAAGTACCGCCGCTCGAAGCTCGCTGTCATCAGCCGCGCCACGGTCGCGGCCGGGGGGCGCTTCTCCAGTCCGACCCGCCACCCCCAGGTGGCCACCGACACCACCGCGGCGTACCACACCACCAGCAGCAGCGTGCCCGCCAGCGACGGCGTCTCGGGGATCGCGAACCCGGACAGCTTGGCCCAGGACGCCGGGATGCTGCCGCGGGAGCGCCAGCCGACCAGGAGGAGCCACGCGGTGAACGACGCGATGACCGGTACCAGGATGAAGAACGCCGGAGTGAACCACCACGGCGGCGGCACGGCCAGATGATCCCCGTCGACCGGGCCGGCGGCACCGGTCCGGGCCGCGGGCGCCAGCCGCAGCGCCACTACGCCTCCGCCGGGGCGGGTTCCGGTGGGGTTCGCTTCTTGGGCTTGGTTGCGCGACTCCACCACGGGCGGTGGGTAAACACGGCGACCAGGGTGGCGTTCTCGGCGGCCGACCGAACCGCGAGGGTCTGCGCGACGGTGTCGACGCCCAGCCGCGCGGCCACCAGCAGGTCGGTGGCCGACGCAATCGCCTGGGAGACCAGCCGGGACTCGCCGAGAACGCCGACGTCGATGACCGCGGTGGCGCCGTGGTTGGGCAGAGTCAGTTCGTCACCGTCCAGTTCGGCCAGCGTGATCGTCCGGGCCGGGCCCTCCTCGGCGGCGGCGAAACCGAGCAGCGCGGCTACCGTCGCGCTGCCCGAGGACTCCGAGGCGCCCAGCACGACCACGACCCGCGGCGCGGCCGCCGAGGCGGGCAGCTGCGCCCACAACGTGCGGGCCAGCGTCGCCTGCGGGCGACCCCAGGAGTGGCGCGGCGGTTGGCGCAACGGCACGGCCGGGACCAGCACCGCGTCGATCGCGTCGACGATCTCGGGATCCGAGGACAGCCGGCCGGCCCGGCGGCGACGGCGCATCAGGATCGACGGGAACAGCGAGCCCAGAAACAGCGCCCCGAGCACCGCGCCGACCAGCCACTGGTTGGTGCTGGGGTCGTTGGCGGTGGGCGGCTGCAGCACCGACAGCATGCTCGACGGGTTCGCCTGCAGCTCAAGGCGTTCCCGCAGCCACCGGAGCTGCTCGCGGCGCTCGACGCCGGGCTCGTCGCGGGTCCACTGCGCCAGCACCGGCAGCACCGCGCGCAGCTGCTCGTCAGCCCGCTGGGCCAGGTGCTGGCGATACAGGTCGACCGCGGTGCCGACGGTGCGGATCGCCTCGCTGGCCGATGGCGCGGTGCTGCTGATCGACACCACCGCGGTGTTGCCGTTCTGGGTGACCTCGAAGGTCGCGGGCTCGGACTTGCCGAGCTTGTCGCCGACCGCTTGGGCGAAACCCTCCCCGGACAGGAAGGCCACCTCGCCGGCCACGTAGCCCTCTTGGATCTCCTGGGTGGTGGGGGTGGTCTGGCTGGCGCCGCCGGCGACGGCGACCAGGTCGGCCTGCTGGGTCAGCCGCAGGTAGCTGGTGGCGGTGGTGTCGGAGGTCGACGCGCTGAAGATCAGCGCGCCGAGCAGCGCCCCGACCAGGATGCCGACCGCCGCGGCCAGGAACAGCCGCGCGCGCCACTCGCGGGTTTCCAGGGCAGAGATCGTCGACAGCGACGCCTCGGACGCGCCCCCCGCACTGGCTGACACGATCACGGTGCTCCGTCCTCACAGGTCGCCATTCCCTGCGATAGTAGCGGCGGCGATACCGTCGAGGGGCCAAGCCAGGACCTGGCATTCGGTGTTGCTCAGCCACGCGCGACACCGCCGCGCCGGATGCGCGGTATCGGCCTTCCCCACCTGGGTCGGGCGGTATAGTCCAGCCCCTGTTGGGACTTGGAAACTTCACCACCCGAAAGTAACTCGCGTGCACCCTGCCACTCCGCCGTCGGCGATCCTTCGGGTGTTGGTCGCGACGGCGGCCCTGCTGTGGGCGATGCTGCCCGGCGCCGGCCCGGCGCTCGCCCAGCCCGAGGCAGGCCCCGCCGAAATCAGCCTGGGGTGGCGCGATCTCGGTCTGGCGCCGGACATGCTGTTGGGCACCAACACCGCCACGGAGTTCACCGTTCCGGTGCCGGCGGGGCTTAACGCGGTGCGGTTGCGCGGCGTGATGCGCGCTCCGACCAACATCGGCGCCGGTTTCCTCGAGGTCAGCGATCGCAGCGGCCGGCTGCTGGCGGCGGTGGACCTGCCGGCGATGGCGGCCGCGCAGGCGGCGGTGCCGTTGGACATCGACGTCGCCGCCGCGCAGGTGCAGGACTCCTCGATCGGATTGTCGTTCACGGTGCGGCCGACCGACCGCGCCGACCAAATCTGCGGCCCGGTACAGCAACTCGCGATCAGCGAGCTGAGCATGCTCTACGTCGGCGCCGATCCCCCACCGACGACGGTGGCGAACTTCTTCCCGCCGGTGCTCGAGCAGGTGGCGGTGTATGCGCCCGTCGACGCCGACGCCGCCGAGCAGCAGGCGGTGTTGGCGTTGACGTCGACGCTGAGCCGGCGCTATCAACCGATTCCGCTGGAGGTGCGGGTCGCCACCCTGCCGCGCGGCGCGCTGCCGCCGCCGGCCGCGCCGCTGGAGCGGGCCGTCGTGGTGGAACGCGGACAGGCCGGCCTGCGCGTGGACAACCCCGGCGGGCCGGAGGCGTTCCTGCGGATCTCGGGCCGCGGTGACGAACTGACCGCTCAGACCTCGCTGCTCGACACCGGGTTGCAGTCGCTGGCGCAGGTCACCGCTGCCCGGGTCGACCAACCCGGCGCGCGTGACGACGCCGTCGGCGACACCGTGGCGTTCGCGCAGCTGGGTATCCAGGCCCGCGCCGATGTGCTGCGCAGCGCCAGCTTCAACGCCGGCGTCGACCGGGCGGCGCTGGGTTCCGGCCGGATCGAGTCGCTGCGGGTGCATCTGCTGGCCGACTACACGCCGGTGGCGCCGAAGGATTCGGCGACGGTGACGGTGCGCTCCGGCGACGAGGTGGTCTACACCGGGATGCTCGACGAGTCCGGTCGGCTGGACACGACGTTCGAGCTGGCCGGCGCCGCCCTGCCGCAGCGCGTCGGCCTGGACTTCACGGTGACCTACACCCCGGGCCAGGAGTGCGGGCCGTTCGTCGCGCCGCTGTCGTTTCAGGTCGATCCGGAGTCGACGCTGACGGTGCGCCGCGGCGGCGGCCCGCTGCACGGTTTCGGCGCGTTCCCGTCGGAGTTCGCCGGCGACTTCTATGTCGGTCTGGACGGCAGCGGCCCCAACCAGTTGGTGCACGCCGCCGCGGTGGTGGCCGCGCTGGCCCGGCTGACGACGGCGGAGTTGACGCCGAAGGTGGTGGACTTCCGGTCGGCGGTGGACAGCGAGTCCGGCGCGCTGCTGGTGGCGAATTCGGCGGCGCTGGAACAGACTCCGCTGAACCCGCCGCTGAGCGGCAACGGCTCCTCGGTCAGCGCCGACCTGCCGGGGGCGCTGCGCGCCGAGGTCGACAACGGGCTCGGGTCGATCCAGGCGTTCGCCGACCCGGCCCGCGACCGGTCGGTGGTGCTGGTGACCACGACGGGTGCGTGGACGCTGGTGGATCCGCTGTTCGGGTATCTGGCCGGGCTCGACGGCGGCTGGTCGGCACTGTCGGGGGACGTGCTGGCCGCCGGGACCGCCGGAGTGCCGACCGACCTGTCGATCCGCGGCGCCGACGCCCCGGTGGATGACGAAACCGCCGGGGAGTCGCGGGTGCCGTGGCTGTGGATCGCGCTCGCGGTGCTGGTCGTTGCGGCGGTCGCGACGCTCGGGCTCTGGGCGTGGTCGCGTCGGCGCTCCACCGACCGGGACGCCTGACGCGTCAGCGGCGCGGCAGTTCGGCGCAGATCGCCTCGGCCGCGGCGTGGGTCGGGATTTCGGCTTGCCGTCGGTGGACGTGGGTGTGGCCGCGGGCCTGCAGGCCGGCGCGGGCCGCGTCGTCGAGGCAATAGCGGCGCAGCAGCGCCGCGAGTTCCTGCGGGTCGTACGGGTCGAAGTAGTCGGCGCCGTCGCCGCAGGTCTCCCGCAGCGGCGGGATGCGGGAGGACAGCACCGCGGTGCCCGACGCCATCGCTTCCAGCGGCGGCAGCCCGGCCCCTTCGTTCAGCGACGGCATCACCAGCAGGTCGGCGGCGGCGACCAGGGCGTGCAGGGCGTCGAAGTCCAGCCGGCCGATCATCTGCACGCGCTCCCCCAGCGTGGTGGCCAGTTCGTGGACGCGCTCGTCGAGCATCTTCACCGAGGCGCCGCTGCCCGCGATCACCAGCCGATGCGGGATGTCGTGCTGCACCTGGGCGTACGCCTCGAGCAGCAGCGGCAGGTTCTTGTGGCGCTTGACGTTGCCGAGGTAGAGCAGAAACTTGTCCTGCACCGGTGATCGGCCGGGGTCGGCGGGCTGGAGCCACTGCGGCCCGACCGGGATCGGAGTGACGACGAACCGCGCGGACGGCACGTAGGCGGCCAGCGCATCGGCGGCGGCCTGCGACGGGCTGAACAGGATGCGGGCGCGGCGGGCGTCGAGGCCCAGCATCGCGCGGGCGTAGGCGCGCCGCAGATTGCTCTGGCCGCTGATCTCGGTCGGCAGCAGGTGGTTGTCATCGTGCACGGTGATGAAGGCCAGCACGTCGCGGTGGCGCGGGCGCAGCAGCGTGAACGGGAACGGGTAGTGCGGCGTCCAGAACGCCCTGGGGCGGACGGCGTCCAGGGCGTGGTCCCAGGCCCGCTGTTCGTGCAGGGAGTACATCGGCGCGTTGGTCGGGTCGGAGTAGACGACGCTGGTGGTGGCGCCGACGTCTGGGGCGTAGTCCCGGTCGGCGAGCACGGCCAGGGTGCGGCCGTGGCGTGCGAAGACATCTTCGAGCGCCGGAATCTGCACGGTGATGTAGGTGCCGATGCCGCTCTGGTCGATGTGGCGGGCATCGAACAGCAGATCGACGCGCTCCCCCGGTGTGCCCAATGCTCCCCCTCGTGTGTCGGTTCGAGGTTAGCTCGGTGATTCCTCCGAGCCGAGCGTGTCGAAGACCTCGTGATACAGCAGTGAGTGCACGCGTTCCACCTGCGGAATGTCGGTGAACTCCAACGGATCCTGCGATGCCGACTCGATGATCAGCGTGCCCTTACGGAACATCCGGTCGATCAGGCCGTGGGTGAACTCGACGCTGTTGATGCGCGCCAGCGGGATGTCGATGCCCGACCGGGTGAGCAGCCCGTGGCGGAACATCACCCGTCGGTCGGTGATCACGAAGTGGGTGGTCCACCAGCTCAGGAACGGCCAGATGGCCAGCCAGCCGATCAGGACGAACCAGACGGCGGCGATGACCAGGAACACCACGTTCTTTGCCGTCGGCTCCCACGCCAGTGTGTTGACGTAGCCGGCCAGCAGCGACGCGGCCGCGGTCGCGATGATCAGGATGAGTGCTGCCGGGACCAGCCGCCCCCAGTGCGGATGGCGATGCAGCACCACATGTTCGTCTCTGGCCAGCACGTTCTCGGGATAGCCCACGCGTGCACTTTACTGAGAAGCGGGCCGTTGGTCGCGGTCATTGCTACAGCTCCGCAACACAGGCCGCTGCCGGACTTCAGGAATTTGCCAGGAAGTAGACAGCGGAAGCGTAGATTCTTCCTTGTGCCTCAGGGGGATTGCCGGTGCGGACACGACCGGGCGGCTCACGAACACTATCGAGCGGGAACGGACTGTTCTGTGTGTGAGTGCGTGCGGTTCCGATTGGCCGGAATGGATTTCCGGGATCGAGTAAAGCATTGGGTGAGTCGCGCCCTCGGGCTCTAGCGACTATCCGATTCTCCGCCTAGTAGGCGCCGGAGTGGTTGAACATCGCCTTAACCGTTTTAAGGGCGATGAGCAGGTCGGAGATCATCGACCAGTTCTCGACGTAGAACAGGTCGAGGCGCACCGTGTCTTCCCATGACAGGTCCGACCAGACCGGGCGCTGACCTACCGAAGCAATGCGCCGCCTCGACGCGGTCTGAAACCGTCTACCGCCCACTAATTAACGACGTCAACGCGCCTACTTGACAATGAAAGGCGTGATCTTACTGAAGCGACCGCGTCGAACGGGAACTGCGCTCAACCTCTTCCGACTGATCATTCGGCGCCAACGATCTGATCAAGTTTATCCACTGCTCAACGGCCGCATCTTCGTCGAGCACCGATTCGCGATATCGACGCCCGTTGCGACCGAATTGTTCGGCCGCCTTCGCATCGGCGGTCACGGCGAGTACTGCGTCAACAAGTTCGTCAGGAGCACCAGCGCGCACCACGATCCCGGCGTCGGCCGCCAGGACTTCTGAGGCGGTTATACCCTCGGCCGCGGTGGCGGCGACGATGGGGCGCCCGGCATCGAAATAGGACGTGAGCTTGCTCGGCACCGCCATCGCAGCAACGCCCGGCTTTTCGTTGACCAGGAGGACATCGGCAGCGCAGAGGGCGAATCGATACTCTGCGTCGTCCAGCGGATCGACGAAGGTTAGTCGCGAGATACCGCGGGCTAGCTCCTGCAGCTTGGCTCGCTCACCACCGTCCCCGACGAGAAAGAAGTGGATGGGTGCGCCGCGCTGCTCTGCGACACGCGCCGCGGCGACAATCGTTTCTAGGCCCTGCTTGGCGCCCATATTCCCGGTGTGGACCGCTATCACTTCGCCCGCCGGCCAACCCAGCTCCGCTTTTGCCGCGGTGGCGTCCATTGGGTCTGTCTTCGGCAGATGCGTCCAATTTCGCACCACGACCACTTTCGACTTGTCGATCCCAAGATGCTCAATCAAGAAATCCGCGAACCGCTGGTGGATGACGACAACACGGTCTGCGCTGCGCAACGTTCTCGATTCCGTCCACTGGGTGATGCGGTGGGCGGTTCGACCACCCTCACTCGTCTCGGCCATCCCAAGTGAGTAGATGTCCTGTACCCAAATGATCAAAGGAGTCCGCCGCGGGCTCAGTCGCTTCTTAAAAACGGCAAAAGCCGTGGAGAATAAGGAAGGCGACACTGCGATTGTCACTCCTGGACGACCCCAGCGTGCGAACACCAACCGAATACCAAAGCTTAGTTCCGAAATCAAGCGGCGGACCCCCCGGGGTGGGTGTGGCACGTAGTGAAGGCGGCGGTGCACGTCGACCCCGTCAATGGTTTCCGTGTAACTCCAGTTGCCGTATCCGTCAAGGATCTTCCATTGCGGATAGTGAGGATGGGCCACGTGCGCCTCCACGCGGAACCCCCGGCGTCGCAGCCCAACGGCGAGGCCACCTGTATACGGCGCGATGCCCGTGTGCTCCGGTGGATAGTTCAACCCGAGTATCGCGATGTCAGGACGAGACGGCATAGCAACAAAGCCTAGGAGTCTGCTGAATTAGGGGGAGGGCGGGTGGGCGCTCGGCAACTCGCGCAATCTGCGGCGCTCCCAGTGCAGGCGGCGGTCCGAGACGACGCGCTCGTCGGTGCGCAGCACGTTCCCGGGGTAACCCACGGGGAAACTCTACTCACGGGCCTGCTGCAGCAACAGGTGACATCTGAGTTGGCTGGCCCTGGGTCGGTGGGCACCGTCACGTCGGTTTCCAGGCGATTTAATAGGCACCAGAGTGACTGAATACGGCCTTGATGGTCTTCAAAGCAATTAGAAGGTCGGAGATCATCGACCAATTCTCGACGTAGAAAAGATCAAGGCGCACGGAGTCTTCCCAGGAGAGGTCGGACCGCCCGCTGACCTGCCAAAGCCCGGTGATGCCGGGCCGAACCAGCAGTCGCTTCATCGCACGCTCGTCGTAAGTTTGGACCTCCTTACCGAGGGGTGGACGAGGACCGACGACACTCATGTCACGCTTTAGAACATTGATGAATTGCGGCAGCTCGTCAATACTAAACTTGCGCAGCAGCCTTCCCACAGGCGTGACGCGAGGATCCTGCCGGATCTTGAAGAGCACTCCCCCTTCGCTCTCGTTGAGTGTGGCCAGCTTCTCAACCATCTTGTCGGCGCCGTCGAACATTGTTCGAAACTTGATCATCTCAAACGGCTTACCGTCAAGCCCAATGCGTTCAGCACGGTAGAAGACTGGGCCTCGGCTGGTTAGCTTGATCGCGAGACCGACTAAGACAAGGAATGGAAGTCCGCACAGTAGGACTGTGATCGCAAAAGTGATATCGAAGAATCGCTTCTGGAAGCGCTTCGCCCCGCTGTATTGCGGCTTCTCGACATGAATAAGGGGAAGACCACAGACCGGACGCATTTGAAGGCGCGGACCAGCTACATCGACGACACCCGGTGACACCAGCAGATCGATGTCCAGCTTCTCCAGCTCCCACGATA
The DNA here is from genome assembly GCF_010726645.1 of Mycolicibacterium duvalii. Lineage (NCBI taxonomy): Bacteria > Bacillati > Actinomycetota > Actinomycetes > Mycobacteriales > Mycobacteriaceae > Mycobacterium > Mycolicibacterium duvalii. Next base: position 2,982,480 of record NZ_AP022563.1, read on the forward strand.
AATCACGCATCCCACGACCATCGAGTCGCTCGGTAGCCGTGACGGCGACGGCGTGACTACCAGTCGCAAGGACAGCGCCCACCACGTTCGACTCGTCACCAAAGGTGGGGACGGAGCCGACACCAGGCACCTCCACCGAGTGGCGCTGGATCGGGCCTGGAACACAGGCACCCACGACCTGATACTCGGAGGCCGGCTCACGGGCCAAGGACTTGGTCAGGTCGCGCACCGCCGCGCTATTGCCAACAACCAAAACGCGAGTGATGCATCGCCCATGTCGCCGCCGGGTAGCCGCGACGATCTGCCGCGCTGCCCAACGCCCCAAGCTGAGCAGCAGCAAACCCACAGGGAGTGCGATCATCAGGTACCCACGCGCGATTTCCAGCTTGAACAGCATTGAGACGATCGCAACGAACCCGAATACGGACATGGTCGCTAGCCAGACGCGGCGATATTCTTCCGCGCCGGAACCAATCACCCGCGTGGACCGCGACCGGTTGATCGACAGCGCTGCCATCCACGTCGCGACTATCAACGCCGATACCACCGTGTAGTTCCAGACCAGCCCGGCCTGTTCCAACCCCTGCAACGTTGCACCGAAACGGAGGCATTGAGCGAGACCGACGGCGAGGACGATTGCCACCAAGTCAACTGCGACAAGTCGCAGCGCATACGCCTGCTGCCACGTCGGAATCTTGCCTGGTATCGCAACCATGTTAGCTGATGCCGATACGTGCTCGTTTAGCGCTGTCACTATCCCCCCGCACTCTCCCCTTGGTTAGGGACTTTAGCCCAACAGGAGCGATGTTCTCAACAGTTCGGCTTGTTCGCTCAGCGCCTAGCGAGATCGACACCTCGATGAAGAACAAATAACGGTTTCGCTACATCCGCCGTGACGGGCAAGCCCCGAAATGCTCGTGCTAGGTGACTCGGAAATGGCCTGCGAAACCTGCCCCGCGACCTGCACCTAACGTTCGTTACCGCCAGCGCACCTTGATGTGCGAGCAAAGAGGGCCATGACAGGCGGTAGAAGCTCGACTATCAAGGATCCGGCCATCTCGTAGGCCTCTGCCCCGTGCCCCATCGGATCTGGCACGTCGGCTACATCCGATCCAACCAGATGCGAGCGGAGTCGCGAGAGGTCCGCAATGGTGACGGCGCCGCATGCAGATACGAGCCGAGCCACCTCCGCGAGCATAAACGTATGGTGAAGTTTGCTCGGCGCCAGTTCGAGGACGGCGTCCCTGTGCGCTCTGGTCATAGTCACAATGAGATCGGCGGGCGCGGCAATTCTGGCCGTAAGTTGCCTCGCAGCGAAGGCAGATGCATCGCCACCCAATCGTTCAAGAACTCGCGCTGCGTCGGCATGAATGGGATGGCCGATGACCGCCCGAGTGCCTGCGCTCGACACGGCAAAGTTCGGAATCGATAGTTCAGCGCCGGAGCGGAGCGCCAGACGCTCCGCGGTGGGCGATCTGCAGATGTTACCGGTGCAAACGAAGAGAAGATGCAGCGCAGTCTCCCAGTTGAGGAACGTGACCTGGTAGGCGTCCCCGCCTAACCTGGGCTTCATGCGACCGCGGGAACCGCTCACATAATTTAGCAGCACCGCCACGGCGTCGCAGCACGCCACACCTTCTGGGCCGACCACACCCTGGCCGCGCCACGTAGAGCAGGTGCGCTACCGTTCGTCCTCGAGACCATCGCAATACGCTACCGCCGTTACCAGTTTCGATGATGTGCCGTACACACCGTCACCCGTCACGCTCATCCGAACGCCCAATCCAAACAGACTCGCCGCCCTCATCGACGACGCCTCACGCCGGCACCCAGGAGCGGTCAACAACCTCGCCTCAGGCACTGCTCACCGGAGCTGCCGTGGGCAACTTCAAGTGTCAGGGAGGCTGCCCGTTGACCGCATCGCGGACAGTTAATCAAAGAACAATGAAACTGAAATAGCTTCAGCACGACGATCACCGTGCCACCACAACGACGTCGCCGAGAACCGTGGCGCCACGCCCATCAATTCGTGCAGAGCTTCGCTCGTGGCTCACTCCTAGACCAACACCGACGACGCCGATCTCCTCATCCACAGCGACGTGCAAGCCTCGCCGGGACCCATCTGCTGGCGGCGATCAATGCTCGCCAGACCCAGATGCAGACCTGCACCTTGATCCGTTCCGCGCGGCGATGCATGCAAACATCGTCATGGCGTAAATATCGCAGGCTCGCAGCGCTCCGAAGCGGCGTCCGCCGCCTGGCAGGTAGCTACCTGGGAAAACGCTCTGCGCAACGACTCAACCCGCATTGGATACCAACGTCTGAACCAAGTATTTAAGAAGGCGGTCATTGTCCGCATGCCCAGCCACGCTGCGGCCCGGTCTTTGCCGCTCGACGTCGCGCCGAAGACGCACCACCGGACGATTGTGCGATGCCTTAAGGCGGCATCAGCGCCAAACCCATTGACCGCTCACTGCAGCACACACCTCCAGAACCACCTACGCACACCAGATAGGGGCCCGGGAAGTCCGAAGTCGTTCAAACTATCTTGCGGTAGATCCGCGCGGTGTCCTCGGCGCATCGGGCCCAGGAGAATGCGGTAGTTCGCTCATATCCGCGGGCACGCAAATCCGTCTGTAATCCATCATCTGCTGCGACTCGCTCCAGGGTCCCGCATAATTCCTCGGCATTCTCGGGATCAAAATACACTCCCGCGTCACTCACCACTTCTGGAATTGCGCCCGCGTTGCTGCAAACCACCGGGCATCCGTGGCTCATCGCTTCAAGAGGCGGGATCCCGAAGCCCTCGTACATCGACGGATATACAAATGCGACAGCCGTCCGATAACATTCCGCCAACGCCGCATCAGACCCTGACTTGTACCGAACTCTTCCAGTCAGACCCAGTCGTTCAATCTCTTTATGCTCGGAGGCGGCGAAGGGCGGACCGCCAAATGCTACCAGTTCAAATTCGCGTAACAACTGCGACTTGCTGAACGCCGCTAATAGCGTGCGGAAATTTTTGTAGCCTCCTCGGTTGCCCACATATAGGAGTGAAGGCCTATTTTTGGTTCGCTGCACTTCTGCACCACCACTTGCAGAAGTTAGTGAGTAGCCGAGATGTACAACACTTGTTCGTGCCGGATCGATCTCGTAGAGACGAATTAGGTCGCGCCTCGTCGTCTCCGATATGCAGATAATGTGGTCGGCCCGATCAATAGCAGCACGCTTCGTGATGCCCATGCGCAGACGTTTCACCTTAGGTGCAAAAAGCTCATGAATCATGTCGTACACCGTCACGACCCGCCGTCCACCCTTGCCTACGGGCAGCATTGTGAAGTATGTCTCGTGAACAATATCTGCGTCCATATTCGACCAAGCGAAAGGCGCTGCGAATCGATTCGCAAGGCCCACCATATGTCGAACGCCCGCGAAGTCATATGGGACGTACCGACCGCGCACGAAAGAGTACGGAGGTTCAGATTTCAAATAATTGTTGATGTAGAGGGGGGATACAATGGAAACGTCCGCCACTTCGTTACTTGATAGTCGGCTCGTCAGTTCAAAAAAATACCGCGAGATGCCTCCATATCGCTGCATGGAAAATATCCGATGATCGAGTGCGACTTTCAAAGGTCTGCAGACTCGATGCGCTCAGCGTCCACCATCGCCTCAACTACCTCCTTCATCCGGTAGGTCGGTGCCCAACCAAGAATCTCGCGGGCCCTGGATGGATCACCGAGTCCTTGATTCAGGTCAGAGGGTCGCATCAACATCTCTGAAAGCTCGGTGTGCTCACGCCAATCGAGTCCCACACACGCGAAAGCCGCCTCCACGAACGACTCAAGTGTGTTGCTCTCCCCTGTTGCGATGACGAAGTCGGAGCCGGTGGGTTGTTGCAACATTCGCCACATCGCGTCTACATATTCGGGAGCCCATCCCCAGTCTCGTTTGATCTGAATGTTGCCCAGCGTGAGGTTCGTGCGATCACCGGCGGCAATTCGAACCGCTGCCTTGACGATCTTCTTCGTCACAAAACGCTCAGGACGCAATGGCGATTCGTGATTGAAGAGAATGCCGGTGCTCGCGTGCAACCCGTATGCTTCACGATAATTCGCGACGAGCCAGTGTGCCGTACTCTTCGCTACGGCGTATGGACTTCGCGGATGGAAAGCCGTTCGTTCGTTGGCCGCATATCCTCCAGTGTCGCCGAAACATTCACTCGAGCCAGCGCTATAGAAGCGAATCGGTCTCTCTAGGAAGCGTATAGCTTCAAGCAAGTTGACCGTTCCCAAAGCCATACTTTCGAGGGTTTCGACCGGCTGCTCAAATGACAGACCGACCGAGCTTTGCCCCGCCAGATTATAGACCTCTTGAGGATCTGTTCGGCGTAGGACGTTCAGCACGCTACGGAAATCATTTGTCGCCATAGACTCCAGACGAACGTGCGGAAGTATTCCTAGCCGAGACAGATTTGTGAATCGGCCAACCTGGGTGTCACGGGAAGTCCCAAATACCTCATACCCTTTGTCGAGCAGCAGACGCGCCAAGTAAGCGCCGTCCTGGCCTGAAATGCCGCAGATGAGCGCCTTCATGCCAATCGACTTATTACAGCACTGGCCAACACACCAGAACGAAACGTCAGCGTGGCGGCCATCAACCGATAGTCTGAGCCTGGTCCGTCGTCGCGAGAATTTACCGCGACGATGCTGCCGCAATTGCGTCGCATTTTGTCGGCTACCTCGCGCATGGTGTCGAAGTCGAAATTGTAGAGGCGGCGGTACAGCACGCTAGCAATTCCTCCCCCAGAGACCCTCCCGCAGCGTCGGCATACGGCGAACGATGAGCATAACGTACGGCACTTACTCGCCACGGGCAACCCGGCTTCCCGAATGTCAGACGTTACCGACGAGATTAGTCACGCTTGGCGCTCTCAGTTCGGATTGTAGCGCTTCGGAAAGCTGTGGCCTTCGTATCTGGCGGCGTAAAGCGTTGCGACCAACGCACGCTGACCAGGGATACCGGTTTGGTTTGCGCTCGATAGCCGATTGACCTCGGGTTCATCTCGGCAATTAGATCAGTTGGTATTGAGCCGGAGAGGACGTCGAGGCACGCCTACCGGTGTTATCGATCTACCTGGGCCATCGGGAACCGATGGACCTATTCGTATCTTTGGGCTGCCCCAGAACTGCTGCCGCTGGGGGCTTTACGCCTGGAAGCAACCAGCATTCCGAGCGGCACCCGATGAGCCTTGTTGCCCCAACACTGCAGGCATTCTTCACCCGAAGGAACGTTTCACCCCAAGGAACGTTAAGTCAGTCCACGAACCAACGCGTCCTACCGTCACCCTTCGGCTGCTGGTCGAGTTCACACAGGAGCGCATCCGCAAGGCGCCCTCCCGGCCGGAGTGGACCGATCCCGACGCCGACCTAATCGCGGCGTTCCTCGTTACCTCGAGCACGTCCGGCGAAACAGCACCCGCACCCGCAATCTTCGGCTGGCTGCGATCCGTTCCCTGTTTGGCTTCGCCGCTCTGCGCCACCCCCAAGCACGCCGGGGTGATCCAGCGGGTCTTGGCGAGACCGGCCGAACGGTTCGACAAGCAGCTCATTACCTTTCTCACCGGCTACTGGGATCGAGGCCCTTATCGACTGTCAACGTCGGGTGAATCTGGACCCCTTTTCGTCGGTTGAAAGTGGACCCCCGTTCTAGGTTTGTTTGGTGGTTGTGGCCGCGGGGACGCGGCCGAGGTCTCGGTCTTTGAGTCGGTAGCTGTCTCCTTTCATGGAGAGAACGTCGGCGTGGTGAACGAGGCGGTCGATCATGGCGGCGGCCACAACGTCGTCTCCGAAGACTTCGCCCCATCGGCCGAAGGGCTTGTTGGAGGTGACGATCAGACTGGCCCGCTCGTAGCGGGCGGAGATGAGTTGGAAGAACAGATTGGCCGCCTCGGCCTCGAAGGGGATGTAGCCGACTTCGTCGATGATCAGCAGTGGGATGCGACCAAGTTTGATCAGTTCCTCTTGGAGTCGGTCACCGTGGTGGGCAGCGGCGAGGCGGTCGACCCATTGGGCTGCGGTGGCGAACGCGACGCGGTGGCCGGCCTGGCATGCCCGGATGCCCAACCCGATGGAGAGGTGGGTTTTTCCCGTGCCCGGTGGCCCGAGGAAGATGACGTTTTGCTTAGCGGCGATGAAGTCCAATGTGCCCAGGTGGGCGATCTGCTCGCGTCTGAGCGAGCGTTGATAGTCGAAGTCGAACTCTTCCAATGCCTTTCGTGCCGGGAATCGTGCTGCCCGGATGCGGCCCTCACCGCCGTGAGCCTCGCGGGCGGCGACCTCGCGCTGCAGGCACGCGGCCAAGAACTCCTCGTGTGTCCAGGTCTCAGCGCGGGCCCGCTCGGCCAATCTGGGAATCGCATCAGCCAGCGAGGGCGCCTTGAGGGCACGGGTCAAGAACGCCAACTCCGCGCCGACATCGCGGCTCATTGCCGCCGTGCGCTTGGTCGTCACGACGCGACCTCGCCGTCGAGACCGAGGAGGCGGTCGTAATCGGCCAGGTCCCGATAATCCACTCCGCTGTCATCGGGCGGTGTTGCGGTGGCCAGCCAGCGCTGAGTGCGCAACCGTGCCGCGGCGGTGACGTGGGTGGGATCGCTGATCGTTTGGTGCGATGCCCAACAACGCTGGTGCTCGCCGACGAGGACCGCGTCGCAATGGATGAGCACCGTGTGCAGGTCGGCGGTGACGGTAACCTTGCGGCCGATCACCGAGGGATGCACCGAGTAGTCGTTGGCGTCCAACCGCACGTAGTGGTCCCTGCCCAGCCGCACCGTGGTCGTCCAGCCGACCGCCGGCGGTGCAGGTGGCAGCGCCACCATCGCTGCCGAGTCGGCGGCCCAGCGATCGGTTGGCCGGCATCCCAGACTGCGATGGGTCCGCGCGTTGGCGACAACTAACCACGTGGCTAGTTGTTCGTTGAAGTCGGCGGGTGAGCTGAACGACCGACCCGGCAGAAACGAGGTCTCCAGGTACCCGTTGGCCCGCTCGACCAGACCCTTGGCCTCGGGATCCGCAGGCCGGCACAGCACCACCTTGATGCCCAGCATCCCGCGGAAGCCGTTCATCGCCGTGGTCAGCTCCGGCTTACCGGCCCGCCACTTACCGATTGCAGATTCGTTGTCCCACACCAAAGCCCGAGGAACCACACCCCATCCACGCAGCAGTTCCCAATGGCCGCACAACAGATCCGGGGACTGGCGGCTCGGCAGCATCATCGCGGTGATCATCCGCGAGTACCCCGTGACCATCACCAACACCGGAGGCCGACCGGTCTGGCCATGCCCCAAGGGCACGTCTACCGGTGGGAACCACAGATCACACTGGGCCAGCTCCCCGGCCAGATACTGCGTGCGTCCCGACGGATCCGGTGGCAGATACAGCGGACGCAGCTCCCGGATCCGGTCCTTGAGAATCGTGATCCCGTACGCCCAGCCGATCCGCTCGGCGATCACCGTTGCCGGCATCCGCGGATACGCCTGCAACAGCTCCCGGATCTGTGGCTCGACCGCGTCGACCTTCGAGCCCGTCCTCGCCCGTTGATACTTCGGCGGCCCCTCTGCCGCCAGCGCCCGCCGCACGGTATTGCGGCCCACACCCAGCACCCGGGCGATCACCTTGATCGGCATCCCCTCCGACCGGTGCAACCGGCGGATCTCAGCCCAATCCTCCACTGACATCACATCCTCAGAATCAACCGAGGGGTCCAAATTCGGCCGACGATTAGGGGTCAGTGTTCACCCGACGCCGACATCGACGCTCCCGAGACCGATCGATGGGAAGGCCAACAGAGACCGCGCTAGTGCTTCTGGCGATCCAGACCGTGCTGCGGGTCTCAGAACCGACCAGTCTCCACAGTGACGACATCACCTTCGGCGACGGATCGAGCGCTCGCTGTCTGGGAAAGGCCGAAGCCGGCGCGGTTCCCCTGACGACGACAACCCAAGCAGTGCCCCGCACCTGACGCCCCGAGCGTGGCGACGTGCCTGATCAGCCGTTGCTTCCTATCCGGACCGGGCGCCGGCTCAGCGCCGACGCAGTCGAACGGCTCGTTGGACTTCAAGCGGTTGCGGCTGCGCGAACATGTCCCACGATCCGAGCGGCTGAACTGCACCCGAATTTGCTGCGGCACACCTGCACAATGTCGTTGCTGCAAGCCGGAATCGACAGTGCGGTCATGGCTTTGTGGCTCGGTCACGCCGACATCCGTTCAACCGGCATCCACCTACCCACCGACCACCGATGTCACCATCAAGCAGGGGGCACTCGATGCGATGACCTCGCCGCCGACCAACCCCGGCTGCTAACGCCGCGTGACAAGCTGCTCACCTTCCTCGAAGGCCTTTAACTATCCCGACTACAACAGCAGCCCCAGCCCCGAGATCGACACCCCCACGATGTGTTCACCACCTCCACCCGGTACGACTCGGCAAGTCACCGGATAGGCATAGGTCGACTTATCCCGAGTCAGGATAGCTCGACGAATTCGGGTTTGCTGCGCTCGATGACACCGGCACCCAGTTGCTGGTCCACTTGTTCGAACAGTGGGGTGATTTTCAACCCGACCGGACCACCGCCGTCTGCATCCTCGACCGCCTGCCGCACCACGCCACCATTGTCATCACCGACGGCGACCCCTACCGCATGAAAGACGCCCAACACAGGAAGGAGAGTCCCAAGCCGGCCTAGGAACTACCGCACGGAGCGGATACTTCGATACGGCCCAGCGGATACTTACACCTGGCCATTGACAGCCGGCAGGCTCCACTGAAGCTCGATCCGATCGGGGTGACGGGCCGCGACGGGTCAGCACTAGTGGTGACGTTGCACCGCTTGCTGCGCTCGACCCAGAGCGGGCCATGCCCATTAGTCGGTCCACCTGATCCCCCACGGCGTTGTGGCCGTCGCGCTTCATCGCGTGCACAGCTTTCGGCGCTTAACCGACTACCTCAATCACCACACCAAGGTGGCCGGCCGCTACGCCGTTCCGTTCGCCAATGACGCCCTCACGCTGATCCGCAATCCCTTGCGCAAACACCCCGCGCGTTGAACGCTTCGTCCTGTGCGCCCTCACCGCTAGATGATGCAGCGAGTTACTAGCTGGACTCATAGCCGTACTCAGCAAGATAGTCCGAAGCCAGGTCCGCTATTGCAGCTGATTGCCTAGGCGTTAGCACCTCTCTCCAGCGGCCTGCGGCAGCCGTGTTGAGGGTAGGACTCCACTTGTCGCCGATGCCCCGCATCGCAGTTTCGATGTCGCAGCGCTCTTCCAATCCCACGGCCTGCAGGAGGCGAAACAGCGCAGCTTCCAGGTTCTCTCGACTTGACGCTTGCGCAAACTCTTCGAACTTAAATGTTGGAATGGCGTTGGGCCAACCCTTAAACGATCGGAGACGCGTACCGATATCCGCTAGCCCTCTAACTGAGTCGCTTGTTTTCCAACCAAAAATTAGAGAATCTAGACGTTCGGACCGGGTGCTATACGTAGACGTCAAGTGACGGTGGGAATGGTGACCTTTGAATGCCTCGATATAGTGCAACTGCGAAACGACGATATCGCGCGGATCGCGCACAATGAATACCGGCGACACATCCGCAGAAGAAACAATATTTTCAGTGAATTCATCGAAGAATAAATGACAATTTGCAAATGTTCCCGGAGGAACTTTTCGGATAGCACGCGATAGATCGCGCTGATTATATAGGGGCATTTGCCCTTCAAGCCTTTGGGTCGACGCGAAATGGTCATGGACAATAAACTGCCCTGAAAACTTTACTCCGGGAACCCTATTTAGCACACTTGAAACTAAATGTGTACCAGCCTTTGGGATGCTATTTATCAGTATGGGCCGACAGACCCCTGAGGCGGTCATGGCGCGGTAAAATTTGTATACAGGCCAGCCCGTCTTCCTTAATATCATCACTCGGCGCGTGGCGCGCACGAGCTCAGGAGCACTCCTCATGCTAGAAAGCTATCACGTTGTTCAGTGTCGGGTGCGATGGGTTGCGCGTCCTTTATGGACCCGCTGCGCTCTGTCCCTCTCGTGTGGCGGGCTCAAATCCGAGGTGTTAGCCGTGGCGCGATTGCGCTCAGATCTCCCCAGAAGCAGGTGCATACATCACCCAAACACCGATTGTGAAAATTGACGCGTATCGGTAGATGATCTAGGCAGGCGCCTCGGTAGCGTGGGCGATCTAGGAGGCACGCAGCAGTTGTTTAGATTAATTTCCGCGAGCCAGTCTAGTCTCATGGCTAGAATCCGTTCTGACCTCTGTCTAAGGAGCCACAACAATTCCGGAATAGCAGCAGGCATCGTTGATCGGTCTCCCTCCGCCGAGACGACGCTCGCTGCAACCCCTTTGCCCGGGATAGCGCGAACAAGTCACCACTCAACAACTGCCCTGGATGGTCTTCCAAGACCGTTTACCTGCGGACTTATTAGCCGCGCTGGTAACCATGTATGGTCCGTCAGCGTTGCGGGATTGTTTAGAATCCACCCGGGGAGGCCGACAGCACACCCGCCAATGCATGAGACCCTTTCGCAGTCACTCCCCACTCACCGCAGCCATCGCTTGAATCCAAGGCCCTACAGCGGCCCAGCCCGCACGGCCCGTCACAGGTTGATTGGGTTGTTCGCCGGTGGGCCCGCCGGCGCCACCGCCCTCCCGCGGTAGCACAAGCGTCTGTCGCTTGGGTCATCCCCACGGCCCGCAACCAAAGTCGATAGACCGACAAGGCAGGTAAACCGAAGGCAGCATACAGTTTCGGATGGCGGACCCACGGTGTAGGCATGTCGCTACTATGGTGCGAGGGTCCGCCACCCAAACGAAAACTCTTACTAATCGTATGTCGAGGGAGGCGCAAAGCGTGAAATTCTTCATTACCGGGGCGGCGGGCTTCATTGGTTTTCACCTAGCGGCACGACTGCTTAATGATGGCCATTCCGTTGCAGGCTATGACGGAATGACCTCATACTATGATGTCAAACTAAAGAAGGCGCGGTTAGCGAAGCTTCAGGAATTTGAGAATTTCGAGTTTACGGCTGCCATGCTGGAAGACCGATCCGCATTGGCGCTAGCGTACACCGAGTTCGAACCACACATAGTTATACATTTGGCGGCGCAAGCGGGAGTCCGCTATGCGCTGGAGGCCCCTGACGCCTACGTAGGTTCGAATATGATTGGAACCTTCAACCTGCTGGAAGTTGTCCGCCAAGGGATGCCCGAGCATCTATTGTTTGCGTCGACGAGTTCTGTATACGGCGGGAACGAAAAGATGCCATTCAGCGAGATCGACCGCACCGACTTTCCCGTATCGCTATACGCCGCAACAAAAAAGTCCGGTGAAGCGATGTGCCACACGTATGCACACATATTCAGAATACCGACGACTGTTTTTCGGTTCTTTACTGTGTATGGCCCATGGGGGCGTCCGGACATGGCGCTGTTCAAGTTTGTTAGAGCTATCAACCGCGACGAACCGATTGAAGTTTACGGCCATGGACAGATGGCGAGAGACTTCACTTATATCGATGATCTCATCGATGCCATCGTTGCGCTAAGTGGGCTAACGCCCGGCGATAAGCGGGCTGCTAGTAGTGATTCTTTGAGTCCGGTCGCACCTTTCCGTACGGTAAATATCGCGGGCGGGACCCCTGTGGAGCTAATGGAGTTTATAACGGCGGTTGAGAGCGCGATGGGCCGGACCGCTAAAAAAGTTCTGCGCGGTATGCAACCAGGCGATGTTGTGGAGACTCACGCTGACCCCACCTTACTACGCGAGATGATCGGTCAAGTGCCCTCGACGCCAATAGCCGAGGGCGTCTTACGCTTCGTTAGATGGTACCGCGACTACTACTTAGAGTGAGGGTTACCTGTGTTTTTGCCGCAACTGTGGCTACACAAGTATGTTCGTATGCCTCGGCGATGAGCCGTGACGGGGAGGCAAGATGAGGCGCCAGCAGTCGCTGGGGATACAAGCAATTACGCTCGCAATAGGCCTGGGATTTGCTCAGCTGCTTGTTGCCGTTCTCTTTATCGTGACTGCGCGGATGATAGGTCCCGATGCATTTGGTCCAGTCGCTTCGGCAATCACTCTTGGGATTGTAGGAGCGGGCTTGATGGATCTTGGCGCGACCCAGTATTGGATTAGGGAGTCGGCAAGTGATCGACTCACGCAGGGGGAACTGAACTCAAGAGCATCGACCCGTCTTTATATTGTTTCTATAATAGCTGCAGCTGAGATCGCAGTCGCAGGTTGGCTAGCGCCTCAATTCGTCGCCACCGGGGTTATGCTATTCACCACAAGCCTTTCTATAACTGTCCTAGTCCCTCTCAGGGCAGCATGCAAGGCCGATTATGTGGGCTGGCTTACGCTCCTAGGCCGAGGCGCGTCGGTAGTTGCATTTTTTGGGCTACTCAGCGTAGAAATCGCCCCTAGTGTGTCTTTGTGGTCCTCCTTAGCATTTGGAGACTTGCTGCGAGTGGTTTTCACATATATCGCAACGCCCGCGAGCATGCAGGTTCGTTTGCGTACTCGACTGCTGAGTAACCCGTGGAGGGGCGCTCGCTGGTATTTGATGATCTTTTTGGCGTCAAATTCAAGACAATTAGACCTGCCGATTGTTGGGTTCCTGGCTGGGCCCTCGGCGGCCGGGATCTACGGTGGTGTAAATCGGTGGACACAGCCTCTGATGCTGGCCACTAGCGCTTTTTCTTCGGCAGCGGCCCCCTACTTCGCCAAAGAATTACATATTCGGAATTTACGCCGGCCTCTGCTCCGCGCAACCCCAATGCTTGCCATACCGCTCATCCTCTGCGTCTGGCTCATATTCGAAGCAGACTGGCTGGTCTCCCTGCTCCTCGGAGACGCCTATGCGGGCTCGGTGTCGGTGCTGAAGTGGTTGGCTGGGGCGATGATCCTAAATGTTCTCGTACAGCCCATGCTTACGGCGCTTCAGGCCAGGCGCTTCGATCACTTTGCTGCCGCCATTTCAATGGCTTCGGTTGGTGCGCAACTTGCAATAGTGGTTACACTCGCCCCTACCATGGGGGCTTTAAGCGCGGGAATAGCTTTCTTCGCTAGTCAAGCTCTTCAGCTGCTTGGTGTTATTGCGTGCGTGGCTGCCATATTGTGGCGCCGGAATGTATCCGTGATCTCGTACTTGAGGGACTGACGCTCTCGTAAGGAGCGTATAGGTGAGGCACCGGTCATCCTTTTGACCTGATTTTGCATCGCAACGTTCCAGGAAACCGCTGGCCGGCCCGAGTCCCCCCTGTGACCCGACTTGGCTCAAATTGGTGTGCACTGTCGCTGCGATTCGAAGTAGAGCGGCGCGGAGGTCGTCGGGTAGCGGTCGGCGACGGTGAGCGTCTGGTCGCCTGCCTGGATGTTCACGGTGCGGAAGCGGCGAGCGCTGCGCACGAATTCCTTGATGCTTAGTCGGTTTCGGTCTGGGTGTGGTGGCTGACGACCATCTCGGCGACCACGGTGCTCAGGCGGGCGTCGATGGAATCGTGCAGGTGGTGGTAGATCGCGGAGGCCTGCAGATCGTGATGGGGACCGTCTGGTGGTCAAGCCGCTATGCCACTTGTGGTTCGGTGTTGACGACGGTTGAGAACCCGGCCAGTCGCGACGGCTGAAAAGTAGGCCACCCAATCAGATTGGATGGGTGATCTCCTTGGAAGACTGGGCCTTGATCCGGCATCTTCACCGCAGCGAGGGTTTGTCGCAGCGGGCTATCGCGAGGCAGCTGGGCATTGCGCGGGATACGGTGGCCAGCGCGCTGGCCAGCGACGGTCCACCGAAGTACCAGCGAGCCTCGATGCCGTCGGCGATCAACGAGGTGGAGCCGCGGATCCGGGCGTTGTTGACGGCGTACCCGCGGATGCCGGCGACGGTGATCGCCGAGCGGGTCGGCTGGAGCGGCTCGATCTCCTGGTTCCGTGAGCGAGTCCGGGCGGTCCGCCCGGAGTACCTTCCCGCCGATCCGGTCGATCGGCTCGAGCATCCGCCGGGTCGGGTGATCCAGTGCGATCTGTGGTTCCCTGCGCCCAAGATTGCGGTCGGTTTCGGCCAGGAGATGATGCTGCCGGTGCTGGTGATGGTCGCCGCGTTCTCCCGGTTCATCGCCGCAGTGATGCTGCCCTCCCGCCAGACCATGGATCTGGTGGCCGGCATGTGGCAGCTGCTGGCGCAGAACTTCACCGCGGTGCCCCACGAACTGTGGTGGGACAACGAGGCCGGGATCGGACGTCGCGGCCGGCTGACCGAGCCAGTCACCGCCCTGGTGGGCACGCTGGGCGCTCGGCTGGTGCAGCTCAAGCCCTATGACCCCGAATCCAAGGGGATGGTGGAGCGAGCCAACCGATATCTGGAAACTTCGTTCCTACCTGGGCGCAGCTTTACCTCCCCCCACGACTTCAATGAACAACTCAGGCAGTGGCTGCCGACGGCCAACAGTCGTCGGGTGCGGGTCCTCGACGGTCGGCCGATCGACTTCCTGGAGGCCGATCGGGCCCAAATGCTGGCGCTGCCGCCGGTGCCGCCGATGGTGGAGTCGGTGAGCTCGGTGCGGCTGGGACGCGACTATTACGTGCGGGTGGCTGGCAACGACTACTCCGTGGACCCAGGTGCGATCGGCCAACTCGTCGAGGTGAGCACCACCCTGGCCCAGGTGAGGGTGACCCGGTCAGGACGCCTGCTGGCGGCTCATGACCGCTGTTGGGCGGCGCGACAATCCCTGACTGATCCGGCCCACGTGCAGGCTGCCGCGGCGTTGCGTCAGCAGTTTCAAACCGGTCCGCCACCGGCGGCAGGTGATCATCTGGTCCGCGACCTGGCCGACTACGACCGCGCGTTCGGTGTCGACTTCACCACGGCCACAGTCCCTTCCGATGGTGAGGTGGCATGAGCATGGCTGAAGATCCCCTCAAGGCTGTCCTGCACTACGCGCAAGCGCTCAAGGCGCCGCGCATCCGTGACTCCGCCGCCCGACTGGCCGAGCAAGCCCGCGACGCCAACTGGACCCATGAGGAGTACTTGGCGGCAGTGCTGTCACGGGAGGTCTCGGCCCGCGAAGCCTCCGGTGCAGCTACCCGAATCCGCTCGGCCGGGTTCCCGACCCGCAAGTCGTTGGAGGACTTCAACTTCGATCATCAACCCGCGCTGAACCGGGACATGATCGCCCACCTGGGTACCGGCGCCTTCTTGGCCAAGGCATCCAACGTGGTTCTCCTCGGGCCGCCTGGCACCGGCAAGACTCACCTCGCGATCGGATTGGCCATCAAGGCCGCCCAAACCGGGCACCGCATCGCGTTCGCCACCGCCGTGGACTGGGTCGCCCGCCTCAAGTCTGCTCACAACGCCGGGCGCCTGCCCGCCGAGCTGGCCAAGCTGCGCCGCATCAGTCTGCTCGTCGTCGACGAGGTCGGCTACATCCCCTTCGAGCAGGACGCCGCCAATCTGTTCTTCCAGCTGGTCTCCAGCCGCTATGAACACGCCTCACTGATCCTGACCTCGAACCTGCCCTTCGCCCGCTGGGGCGACGTATTCGGAGATCAAGTGGTGGCCGCGGCGATGATCGACCGCATCGTGCACCACGCCGACGTCCTGACCCTCAAAGGCTCCAGCTACCGGCTCAAGGACACCGGAATCGACACCCTGCCCTCCGCCAGAGCCGACAACACGGCACAATAGCCACCGACCACGTGGCCTACTTTTCACCGTCGCTTCTGGCGTACTTTTCGACCGTCGTCAACATTCGGCAACTGTTGGTTAATCGGATCCTCAAGGGCGGTCGCAAGCCGGCTCACGTTGCCGCCGAACTCGGGGTGTCGCGGCAATGCGCCTATCGGTGGGTGCGCCGGTTCCTCGACGAAGGTCCGGCCGGACCGCGTGACCGCTCCTCACGGCCGCAGCGAAGAGGTCCGCGGCCGCGGCGTCGGCTATGACTACGTGCACTCAGCAATCCACGACCATTCCCGGCTGGCCTACTGAGAGATCCTGCCCGACGAGAAGGGCCGCACCTGCGCCGGATTTCTCACCCGCGCAGCGGCCTACCTTCACCGCGGCAGGCATCGAGCGCATCGAACGCGTCATGACCGACAACACGTTGGCCTACCGGCGCAGCGCAGACATGCACACGGCAGTGACCCGTTGGGAGCCCGCCAGGTGTTCATCCGTCCCCATTGCGCGTGGCAGAACGGCAAGGCTGAGCGGTTCAACCGCAACCTGCAGACCGAATGGGCCTATCGCCGGATCTTCACCAACAGCCGTCCCTACCCGGCTACGGCCAGAACTGCAGTACGCGGAGGATGGACAACCAGGTGCGGGTGGGGCCAGCCGGAGGTGAGCCATCGAGCGCCATTTGACCAGCATCGTGGCGTCAACTTTATGTACACACAGATGAACGACTCACGACCGCATGGTCAAAGGGTGGTCCATCTCGACCATTGGTTCAGATGTTGATGGGAGCTTATCCGCACGCGAAGCGTCAAGTCTGACCTCAGCCGCGGATAACACAAAGCCCACCAAAATACCCAGCAAGAGGATCTGCTGTCCAGCCAGCGAGTCGCTTGATTGGTTTGAGATGAATATCGCCCCGATCGAAATTAGGAGCGCATACTTTAAGCGGTACTCATAGTTCTGATGCGTCTTACCCTTGAGACCGTACACGAAGGTTACGAGAAATATCACGAGCAGACCGCTCAAGCCGAGCAGGCCGTATGTCATAAAATAGTGCATTTCCAGGTTATGTGCGTGGGGAATCCCCCGTTGCAGTACTAGATACGCCTGTCCACCGCCGATCCCGGTTACAGGATTATCCAATCCATAGTCCATCGCTTCGCGCCATAAACTCATTCGGGCAAGAAATGTTTGCGACTCGGTCGGAGTTTCTATCACCGCGCGAAAAGCCGCTGAATACTTCGGGTTGACTGCTTCCATTGCCCGGAATAAGAAGTCTAGAATGGACGAAAAGAAAGCCAGGGAGACTCCGACGGCGAAGATGCTGAGTACTGACGCCCGCAAACCCGAGCGCATTCGGACTGCGATACACAAACATAGCAAGAGCGCTGCGAGGAAAATATTGAACTTTGAACCTGTGAGAAGAAGCGCTACTAAAGCGTTGGACGCCAGGAGCACCAGGACAGACAGTCTCTTTACGACCAGTAGTACCACAGGAAGAAAGCTCCCAATCCATATGGCATATTGGTTAGGGTGCTGGAAGAATCCCGCGGACCGGTTTCCGATCTCGAGTATCGTCCTTCCGCCTAAAATGGAGGCAAAATAGTCGAGATTCGAGATTAACATCGAAATTGAACCAGCTATTATAAACGTATATACAGATCTAGCTATCAGCCTTGGCCTGTCGGGCGCTCCAACGACGGTAAGTATAAACACAAAGCACAAAACGAACCAAAGAGCCATGCGCAAAGAAGCGCGTACGTCCTCGACGTACATAAGTTGAATTATAGATAGCGTCGCCAGCCAAAGGAATGCAAGTAGCGAGAGGAGCGTTCCCTTGGAGACTTGCAGGCGGTGGGTTCTCGCGACCAAGACAATCGGAGCGAGTGCCGCTAAGCAAAGTTCAGTGAAATTTAGTCGAACAGGCCCTAGCGGAAGCTGGACCGACGGGAACCAAATTGCAGCTACGGACAGCAGAATGAGCAGTTCGCGAACTGGAATTCGCAAAGACTTTTGCATGCAGCATTCCTAAATTATTTCGTATATGGCACGAGGACCACTAGCCTCGCGTGTGCCTGGCTAAGGTTTCCGCGAATATTGACTCGAGCCGTTCGTAAATCTTCGAATCCTCAGCAGTGCCCTTAAAATCGCGCAGACCCGGGAAGAGTCGGTTTCGCTCCTGACACCAAGCCCTCTTTCCCATGTCGACGATGCGCCTAAGGGCCTCGTATAAGGCGTCGGGACAATCTGGGTCATAAACCCATCCAGTTTGGTTGTCAACCACGATTTCCGGTGACCCACCCCGGTCAGTAGCGATGACTGGCACGCCGTAAACAGCCGCTTCGACGAGAACACGGCTCTGTGGCTCGTGCCATCGAGACCCGCTAACTATGACATCTGCTCGCTCATAGACATGATGAGCCGGTACCTGTCCCAAAAACTCGATTGGGTAGTGTGCTGACATCTCTTTGAGCTTGCGCACGTAGTCTTCGCTCCCACGACCCCCGATGACCAGGCGAGCTCTGTTGCCTGGTAGGCGCGCAAACGAGGAGATAATCTCCTCCACACCCTTGGCTTTGGAGAGCGTTCCCAGATAGCCTATCGTGATCGTGTCAGTTTCGCGGCCGTCTAAGTGGGAGATCCGATGAACGGCCCCGGGATGGAATTTTGATGCAGGCGTATTCGTGTTATGCATTGTGTGCCATTTTGCTGCAGCAAACATTTCGTAGGAGACGTAGCGGCGACGAACAAAGTCACTTACTGCGATAACTGTAGCGACATCTTTTGATGCCGGTACAATCCTTTTTGTAAGCAAGCGACATTCAGCGCAGCGCCGGACGCAATTTGAGCCACGTCTGAACATGGTGCCCTTCGCGCATAGCAGACCATAATCGCGAAGGTGCTGTACGACGGGGACATCCATGGCGTGAGCCGCCTGCCAGAGTGCTGGCTGCATACGTGCGGTATTTTGTGCATAGATTAGGTCTGGGTTTTCTCTCTCCAATATTCGCGACACTTCGCGCTCGTCCACTGCGCCGAGTGCCGTTTGGGCATGCCATAGCGCTTTTGTCAACAGGCCTGAATTTGGACGGTCGGGACCTGGTAGATACACGGCATTGAAGGGGATGCGGATTATGCGAATGCCATCGTAAAAAGTCTCGCCTACGGGAGCTATCGAGTCGCCGGGACGTCCGAGCGACAACACTACGACCTCGTGACGTTCCTGCAACTCAAGCGACACCATCCGTGCGGACATTTCGGCCCCGCCCTCACCTTGCGGCGCGAATATTTGGGCTGCAACCATTATCTTCATCGGTCAAGCCGCCTTTCTAGCGCTCGACGGCCGCGACTGAAGCTACATTCGCCGTCGACCTTATGTTCGTGTGGCACACGCAGCCTGACACGATATTACAGATATCCCCCAGGTTTTGGCCTCCCGGGTTTGCCGGAAACCTTAGCGCTAATCTTAACGAAAGGGCCAGAGATTCCGCGGTGCCGACGCGTACACCGGGATTGCAGATTTTGAGCGCAGTCGTGTCCACTACTTGCGCAGAGAACCGCTGGTTGATTGCCGCTGTTCACAGCTACTGGTTCATCGACGGACCAGGGCGCACTTAAGGTGCCCCTGGGCAATTAGAACATACAGGGCGCGATGAAGGTCCGTGAAGGCGGCCGAGTGGCAAACGGGGTCGTGCTGCTAGCCACCGGCGTCAACGGCGACGTGCACCGCGAAGTGTTGGGCGCCCGCGTAGTCACGAGCGAAACCGGCCCAGAGTGGAACGATTCTTGCCGACCTGGTTGCACGCGGACTCGCCGGCGTGCGGCTAATCACCAGCGACGCTCACGCCGGCCTGCACGGCGATCGCGAACGGGCGTGTCAGATGGTTGTGTAACTGGGGCCCTACGAATGCAGCAGTATCGATAACATGACCACCGACGAGCCGATGTCGAGTGCTGACGCCATGGAGGCGTTGAGGTCTGCGGGTGTATTGGACGAGTGTTGGCCAGGATCGACGCAGGCCCGCTGCAGTTGACCGGCGAGGCCGGGTTCCTGCCTGCGATGATCAGAGCGGTCCAAAAGCGCGGGTTGGCTGCTGAGCTGACCGAGTATCTGGGATATGAGAAAGGCAGTCTGGTCGGGAGGAGGGAGCACGCACCAACGGCTGAAAGCAAGCGCTGGGCGCGTTGGCCCTGACCTGCGCCGAACGAATCAACCCTTACCTCTAAAACGGGCCACCTACCAGAAATATCGACAAGCTCGCGCGAACGCTAGGAGGCGACGCCATGCCCCCACTCATCGGGCTAGCCCACCGGATCACGCAGCACTACACCACTTCCCGGGACTTGACCCATGGCACTCGCGCAGCATGGTTACACTGCTGCTCGATGCATTCAGCCAAAGGATCGTAGGCTGTCGATGGATTCGAAGGCAGATGCCACCTTGTTGGGGTTAGCGCTTTTAACATTGCCACCCGCAACCGCAGCCCATCATGCAGCGGCATTGAGCGGGCCGACCACGAAAGCCGCGGTTGACCTCCACGGTTTTGGGGAAAAGTCCCCTCCGCCGGGGGCGGCGTCATCCTTCGGAACGATCGATGACGGATTGGACAAGTGTCACGATCCAAATTTCTGGTGCTCCACTAGGTCGAATTTTCTCGACTGCCAGGAATAAGGGACCAGGGTGGAGGGCCAACGCGATCTTCGACTAAATTGGATGCTTCCTTGACGGCCAACGCCGCCATTAGCGCACGACTCCCGCACCCCGCTGAGATACGACATTAAGCTTCATCTACGAAATCGCTCACTGCGACCAGTTAGCCACCACGAATCGAACCCGAAAGGTGATCAGGTCAATCTGTCAACTATTCGTGCAGCAGGCCCCGCCCCCAACGCGGTAGCTTCCATTGTGCTTATCATACAGTCCGACGGGCCACCTTGGATGGGAGTTTCACATGTTGCCCACTGAAGCCGCATGGATTGGGAATGCACTGCGAGATGTCGATGCAACCGACTTGTCCCCGGTTCTCAATCTTGGTAGTTCTACCGTCAAGTTCAGGACGATTGACCAGCCTCACATACACCGCGAAATTTTTGCGCCGCTAGCTGCGCGCAATATCAGAGTTATTCATTCCGACCTCAAACAACAAGAAGGCGTAGAGATCGCCGGAGACATTTTGGACCCGGCGGTGCAAGCGGAAATTCGAAAACTTGGCGTTCGTTCAGTCATGTGTAACAATATGCTTGAACATGTCACAGATATCGACGGAGTATGCGCTGCGTTGGCCCAGATTTGCCCACCGAATGGATTACTTTTCGTCTCGGTGCCGCATGAGTATCCGTTTCACCCGGATCCCATTGACAACGGGTTTCGCCCCAATCTGGAGGAGCTCGCCCGCGTACTTGGTCCAGGATTCGAATTGCGAAAGGGCCAGGTCGTAAATTGCGGCAATTATAAGGATAAGATTCGACACGGACCCGGTTTACTCCGGCGGGACCTTAAACTCGTCATCGGAGCTAGGGATCCCATCAAGATGAGGATTTTGAGAGAAAACTATAGGTTTTGGACCAGCCAATATAAAATCTCTTGCGCTGTTTTTGCCCGGGGGGGCAAGTAGTCTCGCGGAATGGGTCGAATCATACAAGGCTGGGTTGGCGACCTGCGACGGACCGGCCGGAGAAGCCGAGGCGGCGCCGTCGGCCAAGAGCTGACAATACGTCATGCGGCACCGCATTCACGGGTGATATGCGCACAGGTGGCGCTCGCTGCATGCAGCGAGCGGAATCGACGGGATTTTCATTAAGGTTCCCGAATTACACTCAACTCGCCGAGACCGACGTCACGTCAGCCGGTATCCGCACCTACACATTAAGTCGTTGCGGACAGTCCGAGCAGTACAACGTTAAATGCCTTGGCTAGGAAAGCGCGCTCGGGCGGGCGGTCTATCGTCTGGGAGCCAGTCGGTGAAGGAACGGGACCCTGCCGCTGGACCCAAACGCTCAACGCCGTCGCCATCCAACTCCCCCGACCAACCTCCCACCTTCAAACCCACACAAAACGTCCACGGGAACAACTTGCACAAATATCTTGACAAGCCCGGGAGTCAAAACTCCGGCCGAGCAGGAACGACGTTTCCAGACACCGATTGGCCCGCTACACGACTTCTGGGATTCGGGGTCATAGTGGCCCGAGCTGCACCAGCCGCCACTCCAGCGCGCCCGTCAGGGCGGTTACCGGATCGGTCAACCGGCCGCGGCGCCCGATCCCGGCTCCGTTGGCCCACCACGACTCGTCCGGCACCGTTCCCCGAGAGCAGTTGCCAACCCCGGCCACCAAGCCCATGGTCTGGCGCGAGCGCAGCATCACTGAAGGGATGAACTGAAAAGCACGGGACACGAGCGCGATCTTGGGTGCCGGGAACCACAGATCGCACGCAGTTAGTAACATCGCACGCAGTTACTAACATCGCGGGGATGGTCGAAGGCGGTCGACCGAATCAACAGGGAGACCCTTCGCGCGGATCGCTCGGACCCGCTCTCGGAACCAAACACCCGGCCCGCTCGGCAAGCGCCGTGGCCGGCAAGCCGAGAAACGCCCTCCCGCGGGGCCGCCTCGCTGCTCTCCGAGGGCTTCGAGGGCTTCGTGGACCGCTAGTACATTTGGTGGACCATCGCTGGCCAGCCCCCCGGCTACGATGTCACGCGCGATGCCGTTGGCGGGCGATGGCCAGCTGCGACAAAGCCTCGCTGCGATGAAGATGACAATCAACGGCGCTGTCACACCGTGCACGCTAGCGCGGTCGTTCAAGAAGCAGACTGGTTCACCGCCGCACCATCATCGATCC
Source organism: Mycolicibacterium duvalii (assembly GCF_010726645.1). Lineage (NCBI taxonomy): Bacteria > Bacillati > Actinomycetota > Actinomycetes > Mycobacteriales > Mycobacteriaceae > Mycobacterium > Mycolicibacterium duvalii. Next base: position 3,005,066 of record NZ_AP022563.1, read on the forward strand.
GGGCCGCAACGGCGCTCAGGCGGCGATAACCGAGCCAGGAAAATGGTCACCTGGACACCCCGATCCATAGGGCTTGGCGACTCCTGCTCGGCAGCGTCGCCCTTGCAGTAATTGGCCGGGTAGTCTTATCGACAACCTCCGAGCGGTTTACCGGTCGGGCATTTACTATGGGGGACGATTCTTTATGGCCAAGCGCGCACTCATCACCGGGATTACGGGACAGGATGGCTCCTACCTGGCGGAGCTACTGCTGAGCAAGGGCTACGAGGTTCACGGGTTGATCCGCCGTGCGTCGACGTTTAATACATCGCGTATCGACCACCTCTATGTTGACCCGCACGCGCCCGATGCGCGGCTTTTCTTGCACTATGCAGATTTAAGCGATGGTGCTCGGCTAGTAACACTTTTGGCAGGACTTGACCCAGACGAGGTGTACAACCTCGCCGCGCAGTCTCACGTGCGTGTGTCATTCGATGAGCCGGAACACACCGCGGACACTACGGGCACCGGAACGATTCGCATGCTCGAGGCGGTACGGCTCTCCGGCATCAAAACTCGCTTCTATCAAGCGTCTTCATCCGAGCTATACGGAGCTACACCGCCGCCGCAGAACGAAGACACCCCGTTCTATCCTCGTTCGCCCTACGCCGCGGCCAAGTTGTACAGCTATTGGATTACCAAGAATTACCGTGAGGCATACGGGATCTTCGCGACCAACGGCATTCTTTTCAACCATGAATCCCCCCGTCGTGGCGAGACATTCGTGACACGCAAGATCACCCGCGCAGTCGCTGCGATCAAAGCTGGCAAGCAAAAGAACCTCTATATGGGCAACCTGGACGCGATCAGGGATTGGGGGTATGCACCTGAGTACGTCGAGGGCATGTGGCGGATGCTGCAGTCAGACGAGCCGGACGACTACGTTCTCGCAACTGGTGTGGGCATTACGGTTCGCGACTTCTTGCGGATCGCCTTCGAGCACGCGGGCCTAGACTGGGAAGAGCACGTTCTGTTCGACGACCGATACCTGCGCCCAACTGAAGTTGACGCTCTAATCGGTGACCCATCGAAGGCTGCTAAGAAGCTCGACTGGGTGCCCACGGTAGATGGCCGCGCACTAGCCCGGCTCATGGTCGATGCCGACATCGAGGCGTTGGAATGTGAAGGGCGACCGTGGATCGACCAAGTCGAGCTCGAGTCGTGGGGAGCACGACTTCGCGGCAGGGGACGGATAGCGCGATGAACGAGGAGGCCAGTTACCTTCCTGTGGAATTGGACCGCGACTCGACCTTCTACGTTGCCGGGCACAGAGGTTTAGTCGGTTCTGCGATCAAGCGCAAACTCGAGTCTGCGGGCTTCCGCAATGTCGTCGGCCGGACGTCGGCAGAACTCGATTTGAGGGACCGCGACGCCGTCTTCAATTACATCCGTGAGCTTCAGCCTCGGTACGTGGTCCTTGCGGCAGCAAGGGTTGGAGGCATCCTCGCCAACAACACCTATCCCGTCGACTTTCTCAGCGACAACATCCGTATCCAGGTCAACGTTTTGGACGCAGCGCGTGAGGCTGAGGTCGAACGGCTGCTCTTCCTCGGGTCTTCGTGCATCTATCCCAAATTCGCCGACCAGCCGATCCACGAGGAGTCCCTTCTCACTGGTCACCTTGAACCGACCAACGATGCGTACGCAATCGCAAAGATCGCCGGAATACTGCATGTCCAGGCTGTGCGGAGACAGTATGGTCTCCCGTGGATTTCGGCGATGCCGACGAACCTGTACGGACCCAACGATAACTTCTCGCCGACGGTCGCGCACGTGCTGCCAGCCCTAATCCGCCGCTATGACGAAGCCGCCGCATCTGGCGCGCCATCGGTCACTAATTGGGGCACCGGCACGCCGAGGCGCGAATTTCTCCACGCCGATGACATGGCCGACGCATGTCTTCACCTGCTAGAACACTACGACGGGCCCGAGCAGGTCAACGTAGGCACGGGAACGGACGTCACTATCCGTGAGGTCGCCGAAACCATCGCCGATGCCATCGGCTACACCGGCGACACTCACTGGGACACCTCCAAGCCCGATGGAACCCCGCAGAAACTACTCGACGTGTCGAAGCTGGCCGCCGCTGGCTGGACCTCGGGAATCACTCTGCGTGATGGCATCGAGCGCACCATCGTCTGGTACCGCAAGCACGCGCACGCTCTCAGGGGCCTTTAGGTTGACCCGCCCCGGAATCTCTGGAGCTCTGATTGTGTCAGCGGACTGTGTGAAGTCGGTTCGGCTCACAAAGCTTGTCGAAGCAGCCGTGTCCGCGTCCAAAACGCGACTGCAAAGGATTTCCGACGCATGAGAAAGCGGGCCTCCTTCGGTGAAGCAACTGTCGTCGGACACCAGCAGCTTCGAGGGAGGCCCGCCGCGCTCGGCGGGAACCACACTCACGGGTGGGGAATTCAGTGAGCGCAACCAGGACCCTTTTGCGCCCGTAGGTGACGCGGGAACGCTGGTGAATTTCGGCGATCATATCCGCCACAATCAGCCGGCGCACTTCCCCATCCCGAACGGGCCGACGCCGGTGATGCTGCAGCCACGACCGCGCCAATCCCTTACTGCGGCGGGCTGACTTAAAAGAACCGATCAACAGAGAGCTGAACTGCGAAACGTATTACGAGCTCTCGCAGAGCGGCCGCACCCCAATATCGCCTACCGGACCAAAAAATGATGAACTCTAACGGTTCAGCTTGCCTCTCCCAAGCGCGTACACCTTCCAACCTGCTTGTGTCCACAGGCTGTGGTCTAGCGCATTTCTGCCATCAACGAGGACCGGACGACGGACGATCTCAGAGAACTCCTTTGGGTCAATGACCCGGTAGTCGCTCCACTCGGTCGCCAGCACTACCAAGTCCGCATCTCGGCACGCATCTTCGATGCTCTCGCAATACGTCAGGGTCGGAAACATCTTCTTTGCGTTCGAAATCGCCTGAGGGTCATGAACTCTCACCGATGCTCCCTTGAGGTGCATCGCCGCTGCGACATTCAGCGCTGGAGAGTCGCGCACGTCGTCACTGTTCGGTTTGAACGCAGCGCCCAGCACGGCAATATGCCTGCCGAGGAAGTCCCCCGAGAACGCGCTTCCAACTAGCGACACTAGACGCTCGCGCCGCCGTAAATTAATCTTGTCGATCTCGCGCAGAAAACTCACTGCATCGGCGGCACCGAGTTCGCCTGCACGGGCGCTGAAAGCCCGAATATCCTTCGGTAGGCACCCACCACCGAACCCTAGGCCGGCGTGGAGGAACCGTGCACCGATTCTTTCGTCGTAACCTAGTGCTCGGCTCAATGTAACAACGTCGGCGCCAGCAACCTCGCAGATCTCCGCCATGGCGTTGATGAAAGAAATCTTTGTGGCAAGAAAGGAGTTCGCAGCTACTTTGACCATCTCGGACGTAGCAAGATCCGTTGTGATGTACGGGATTCCGCCCTCGAGTATCTCGTTGTACACCTCCACGAGAAGCCCTTCTGCCGACTCCGACGTTACCCCGAAGACCAATCGGTCGGGCTTCAAAGTATCCGCGATCGCGGACCCTTCCCTTAGAAACTCCGGATTCCACGCGACTTCGAGCTCGCACACCTTATCGGGCCGAGAAAGCGAATTAGATAACCGCTCAGCGGTTCCCACGGGGACTGTTGACTTGCCGACCACAAGTCCTGGGCGATCGGCGTGCTCGACCACTGCTTGGAAGGCAGCTTCTACGTAGCTTAAATCCGCTGCATCGGCGCCCTGCTGCTGTGGCGTACCTACGCACACAAAGTGAAGTTGCGCGCCTTCTATCGCTTCTTTCGGCGACTCAGTGAATAGGAGTCTCCCGCTAGCGAGCGTCGACTGGAGTAACTCTTGAAAACCAGGCTCGTAGAACGGCGGAATCCCCCTCGCCAACATCGCGAGTTTCGCAGCGTCGATGTCGAAAACTCTTACTTCGTGCCCCACTTGCGCCATGCATGTCGCATGGATCGCGCCCAAATAGCCCGCACCCAATACACTTAGTCGCACGTTGCCCCCTGCCTCGCTGAGGCCTAATAGCCGACGTCACATTATCATTCAAAGCCGAGCGCGAAATTGCCCGGTGATCGATGGCATGCCGCAGCCAGCGATAGGCCCCAGAATGCCCGCTTATCGACACCTTGCGTCACACTCAAGAGGTCTACCCGTTTCTACGGCACTGCAACAAGGACGCCCGACCGCCTTAAACTCGCAAGGATTCGAAGCCTTCGAAAAGCGTGCAGCGTGGGCGACCCGCTATGCCGAATGAATCGGCGCTTACTTCCGCAGCAGGCAGCATGTTTCATAAGACCGTTACTCTGCAGATTTGCGCTTATCGTAGGAGGCGCCCGAACGGTCCACGTCCGAAGTCGCGTTGATTTTGGCCGGGTCAGATCGATCAGATACAGGGGTCTTTCCACGTGAGGAACGCTTAGGCTCAGGAAGACCGTAATAGCTGTAGTCGTAGCTGTAAGACAAACTTCCCCGGGTCGGCATCAACGTGAATACGGCACCCAGTAATGGCGCACCGACACTCTCCAGGCTTCCCACGGCGTGTATAAGTTGCTCCCGCCTTGTATGACCGAAGCGCGCCATTAAAAGTACCCCATCTGCACCTGCCGCTAAGATTGCAGCGTCCGTCACGGCGAGGAGCGGTGCTGAGTCCACAATTACATAGTCAAACCGACCCCGCAATTCATGGAGCAGCTTCCTAGCAGATTGAGAGCCAAGTAATTCGCTGGGATTCGGAGGGACAGCTCCCGACGTAAGGACGGTCAACCCTGCAAATCGCGTCTTCTGCAGGGCCTCGTCCAGTGTAGCTGCACCGCTTAGGACAGTGCTGAAGCCAACCGCGCCAACTAGATCGAGATACTTGTGCGCCGTCGGACGACGCAAATCTCCGTCCACGAGCACTACGTTGTGTTCGGCTTCCGCCAATGCCAAAGCGATGTTTATTGCAGTAGTTGATTTACCTTCACTGGGCATGGAACTGGTCACGACAATCACGCGTGGGGGGTTGTCTACCGAGAGAAATTGGAGATTAGTACGAAGCTTTCGAAATGCCTCTGCTATTCCCGAGTTGTCTGCGTCGAAGGCTATCGCGGGTTGCCTTCGCCGCTCCTTGTCGAGCGGAATACTTCCGACGACTCCGGTGCCTGTTATTTCTTCAAGCGTGCCGCTATCTTTGACGGTGTTGTCCATTAGGTCCCGGAACACTGCCAGGCCAATGCCAAAAACGATGCCTAGAGCCAGGCCAACCGCTATGTTGCGCAAAGTTTTCGGGACGACGGGATCACCCGGGATCGAGGCCCGTTGCTCGACTACGACACGGGAGTCGGGCCTCGCTCCGCTATCCGGCGTTTCAAGCTCTCGCACCATTGCAACAAATTCATCTGACAACGTGTTCGCGATGTCGCGCGCCCGGACCGGTGACTCGTCAAGAACATGAACATCAATAAGAACGGTGTCGGTCTTTGCGCTCGCCGTAACATTCTCTTGCAGTTCCGCTGCGCTCATATTCAAACCGAGCTTGTCGACAGTGCGCTGAGCGAGCGTCTGGCCCATCAGCAATTGTGCGTACGAAACAACGCGCTCTTGCGAGAACCGATTACCTTGGTACGCGTCAGCTAATGATGAACCCGCGGTAGTGGAGACGAACAACCTCGTCGAGGCTTGGTAAAGGGGCGTCGTGAGCACACTAATGGTTACGGCCCCAAGCACTGCAGCAACAAGTGTTACACACACTGTGAGCCACCGAGATCGGAGCAGTTTTACGAAGTCCTGCAGGTTCAAAGCCACCCCTCTACTGCCGTAATAATCCGCGCCCGTGGTGGGTCGCCCAAACGACCTCTGGCGTGCGCCGACACCGGGTCGATTATCCTCTGCACTCAGGCACCAATACCTTTGGCACTACGGTCTCAACGAGCGGTTGAGCAGGTGCTCTTGGCTTACCAGTGGCAGTCGGCTCCGAAAGTTGAAAGCTGACATCGGCGGACTGCCCAGGCGGGATAATGACCTGAACTTCAAAAACTGGGTGGCCGCGCTCCGTATTTAAGATCGCAGGTACACGTTCTCCATTGAGGATGGCACTGGACAACTCGGCACCTTTGGTGGCAAAAAGACGAACGGATGCAATATTTGTGCCCCTCGGCACCTCAATGAGCAATTCAGGAGAAAGGCCAGCTGCAGCAGCTACGTAATCTGGCAGCGGTTCATCTGGCACCGTGTTAGTTAGCTTCACAGTGACCGTGGAGGCTCGAGTTTCGCCTTCACACTCATCCGCAGCATATTCGATCTGTGTTCTCAAGTAATAGTCCAGCTTGTTCCCGCCGAGATTATTGATGACAACTGCAGCGTAGGGTGATTCGTCGCCCGGAAGCGCGTGGGCCAGCGGGGTCTGTTCCAGGAGTTCCTGCTCTTCTGGTACAGAACTCCAAACAGCGATACGCCGTTCATTGACAGCCTGCCCAAGAGCATCGAGCAGTTGACGGGGCGATCGCACGGGTCCCGTCATCTTCTTTACGACCGCATTCGCAATGTCCTGCAAGTACTGTTTGCGCGCAACTTGATCTTCCGGGAATCGGAGATAAGCGGTCGATTCGGTCAGCTCGACGACATTCTCGCGTGAAATCACCTCGCCATCTGACATAGTCACCGGCCCGACCGCACCGAGAATGTAGCTCAACGCGACCGGGTCGATGGCGATCACTCCGTCCACGTCCTGGCCAGTCTGTTCGGCCCACATGGTTTTCCATATCTGCGCTGCATACGGAAAGTGTGGACTCAGGTTGCTATTGCGAAAATCCGTGAAGGGTTGTGCGTACGCATACTGCTGGTCAAATTCCACCCCGAGGTCGATTGGCCCCACCGCATCGCGCAGCTCTGTATTCGGAGCCAAGGTGTCGACTGAAGGCACCCCGTCGTCGAAGCGGAGTATTCCGTAACCGCCGAGCAGTCCGCCCGTTCCGCGTGCTTCAGCGTTGGTTTGGAAAGCCATGAAGTAAGAGCGGGGGCCGTCAGCGCCCATCATCGAAGGTACCAAACGCGCGGCCAGCGCCGCGTTTTCGATCAACGATGTGACGGCGGAAATCTGATTCTGCAATTGCGAACGCGCATTGCGCAACAGCGTCACGTACCGCGGATTGGTTATCGCGCCGGCCTCGCCGTTGAGCCGCTTTGCATTGGCCGAAAGCTCGGACAGCATAGATTCTTGGCTGCGAAGTAGTTCGACGTCTACGCGTCCGTCGCTGTACAGACGATTTGGCGAGATAGCAAGGCCCACATCGGCCGCCGGGCGTAGGACATCTGACGCGAGACCGAGGACCACATCCGTCACCTGCTGCCCGGCCTCAAACGGACTGCCCAACCACGGTATGCCAGCGGCGATGTTCCATGCAAAGGAGTGGGTGGCGTCGCGAGCCGACTGTGCGCGGGCAAGTGCGTCGTCGGCTGAGGCCGACGCTGCTTCCGTATTGCCTTCTATCAGCGCGTCTTTGGCGGCCTGGGCCTTGCTGCGCGCTTGGTCGAGATCAGACTTAGCCTGAAAGGCGCCTACGGCTACCCAGCCGGCCAATGCGAGGAGGACAACGACCAACAATGTTGCGCCCCAGATGAACTGACGTCGGTGCACATAAGTGGACAGCCATCGGTGATCCTCATCAGCAACCCCGGTGCTGCCGCCTTGATCGTCGGGATCTTGATCCGAATGGCGTCGCGGAAGAAATCGCACTCAGCTTTTCCTCAGGCATGGCTGAAGCCTGTATGTCACTTGGAGCGACATACAGGCTTCGGCACTATGAATGGATAAAACTACGTCCAGCGCCCCACCAACTCTCAGCAGGGACCGGCGGTCACCGTTCCATATGGACCAACCTGTAGCCCGGTACCATTCCGGCACGCGCTGAACGAAATGTCACCGTATGCATTGCGACGCTCCTCGAGACGAACAGCAGCCGCCGCGGCCCACCGACCGAAGAAGGTATCAGGATGCAGGGTGGCGTATGCACGGAGGCGCTGTGCCCTGCTGTCGAGGACGAACGAGCGGAACCGAATCTGCGAAGCAACGAACTGCAGCGAGGCGACCTGCCCGAAGTATAGAAGATCTCCTGGCGCCTGCGGCAATTCACCGACCACCTGGCTGACCGGTGCAGCAGGAACCTGCACAGTCGGGGCGGCATTCGCGACAACCGGTGCAAGAGCGGTCGTCGCAGCGATCGCTGCGGCAGCCGCGGTCACCTGAAATTTTGTTGCAATGGCATTCATTTGTGTCCCCCCATAAAGGTTCGATCCCTCTGTGTTGCTGGAAGCTTCCCAGACCACATGCAGGCTGTCAACCAGAATCGCCAAACCCGCCCGCAGAATTTTGCACCCCGCTAAGCGCCCTTCACCTGCGGATCCATAGCAGTGGTGAGTCAACAACTTAACGCGTCAGCGGGGGCGGCAATCCGCACAGAACTCAAAGAAGTCCGCGGCGATTGTGGGTTTGCTTCTAGCGCAGGGAATTGCGGTTTACGCAGCCTGAAGCCTACGTGAGCGGTACCACAATCGTGGCTAGCAGTGCGCGATGATCGGTGCGCGGCATCTCTACTGCGCGGATAGACCTCGCATACGCATTGCGAGCCAGTATGTGGTCGATCGTGACGAGGGGCGGAATCCGGCGAGCCGATGGAAATGTCGGCGACCACCCAGAGCCCGTCTGGGAAGTCGCATTACGGTACCCGTCGCCGAGGAGGTCCCGGAACTGACGCATATCAGGGGTGCTGTTGAAATCGCCAGCCAGGACGACTGGTGCGGCCCCGGCCTTTTCCGCGAGATTCCTCATCCTTTCGTTGACCGCGGTGATGCCTGACCGCCACTCGTCGAACGCCTTCCCGTAGAAGGTCAGCGGGTTCATCACATGCACGGCCGCCACGAGCACGCCCTCTGGCAGGCCTGGCACGGCGGCACGAGCGGCAACCATGCTTCCACCGTTGAGCGGCGTGATGCTGTCGAGTGGGTACCGGCTCCAGATTCCGATTCCGCCCGCGTCGGGAGCGGGAACGAGTAGCGAATAGGGAAAAACGTCACGCGTACCTGAGGCGTAAAACTGACGGACCCAACTGGGAGTCAGTTCCGACAACGCGAGCACATCGGCGCCGTGGCGAGCCAATTCGACAACCGACGGCACATCGGCCCGACCTTTGCGCAAATTCACCGACAGGACCCGGATATTCACACCCTCAGTTAACGACGAGCCCTGGCGCCCGTAGTACCAATTCAGCTGAACGCCAGCACTGATGGCCACCACAACCACTGCGACGAGCGACAACACAACCCTGTGCCGCAGCACGGCAACCACGAGCACGGACAGCGCAGCCAGCACGGCATACGGCGCGCTCACCGCGATGAGCAGCGAGATGTTGTTGGTCAACGGCAGCGTCCGCAGTACTAGGGTGAGCAAGGTGTAGCCAAGTGTGAACACCGCAAGTGCGGTTCGTAACCGGCCGGGCCGCGCGCGGCGCCTGCGAGTAATAAACCTGTCCTCCCCTAGCGCGCCGACGGTCACCACGGTCACCGCAGATTACCAACACGAGAGGCCACAGCACTGGCCCCCCATGTCGGAGCACGAGCACTTCTTAAGGGACTAGTAAGGGCCGGTCGCGACGGCCAGAGGCGCCGCCGTTAGCATCGACGCATGACCAGCGTGACTGAGCCCGCCGCCGAGCACGACATCGACATCCACACCACCGCCGGGAAACTGGCCGACCTGCGCAAGCGCGCCGAGGAGGCCCAGCACCCGGTCGGTGAGGCCGCCGTGGAGAAGGTGCACGCCAAAGGCAAGCTCACCGCCCGCGAGCGCATCCTCGCGCTGCTCGACGAGGACTCGTTCGTCGAGCTCGACGCGCTGGCCAAGCACCGCAGCAAGAACTTCGGGCTGGAGAAGAACCGGCCCACCGGCGACGGCGTGGTCACCGGGTACGGCACCATCGACGGCCGCGATGTCTGCGTGTTCAGCCAGGACGCGACCGTGTTCGGCGGCAGCCTCGGCGAGGTCTACGGCGAGAAGATCGTCAAGGTCCAAGAGCTGGCCATCAAGACCGGCCGCCCGCTGATCGGCATCAACGACGGCGCCGGCGCCCGCATCCAGGAAGGCGTGGTCTCCCTCGGCTTGTACAGCCGGATCTTCCACAACAACATCAAGGCCTCCGGGGTGATCCCGCAGATCTCACTGATCATGGGTGCGGCCGCCGGCGGGCACGTGTACTCCCCCGCGCTGACCGACTTCGTCATCATGGTCGACCAGACCTCCCAGATGTTCATCACCGGCCCCGACGTGATCAAGACCGTCACCGGTGAGGACGTCACCATGGAGGAACTCGGCGGCGCCCACACCCACATGTCGAAATCGGGCACCGTGCACTACGTCGCCTCCGGTGAGCAGGACGCCCTGGACTACGTGCGCGACCTGCTGAGCTACCTGCCGCCCAACAACTACGCCGAGCCGCCGCGCTACCCGGCCCCGCAGCCCGGCCCGATCGAGGAGAACCTCACCGACGAGGATCTCGAGCTCGACACGCTGATCCCGGACTCGCCGAACCAGCCCTACGACATGCACGAGGTCATCACCCGCATCCTCGACGACGACGAATTCCTGGAGATCCAGGCCGGCTACGCGGGCAACATCATCGTCGGGTTCGGCCGCATCGACGGCCGCCCGGTCGGCATCGTGGCCAACCAACCCACCCAGTTCGCCGGCTGCCTGGACATCGATGCGTCGGAAAAAGCCGCCCGCTTCGTGCGGACCTGCGACTGCTTCAACGTCCCCATCGTGATGCTCGTTGACGTGCCGGGCTTCCTGCCGGGCACCGACCAGGAATACAACGGCATCATCCGGCGCGGCGCCAAGCTGCTCTACGCCTACGGCGAGGCCACGGTCGCCAAGGTCACCGTGATCACCCGCAAGGCCTACGGCGGCGCGTACTGCGTGATGGGGTCCAAGGACATGGGCTGCGACGTCAACGTGGCGTGGCCGACCGCGCAGATCGCCGTGATGGGCGCCTCCGGCGCGGTGGGTTTCGTCTACCGCAAGGAACTCAAGGAAGCCGCGCAGAACGGCGAGGACGTCGACGCCCTGCGTCTGCAGCTGCAGCAGCAGTACGAGGACACCCTGGTCAACCCCTACATCGCCGCCGAGCGCGGCTACGTCGACGCGGTCATCCCGCCCTCGCATACCCGCGGCTACATCGGCACCGCGTTGCGGCTGCTCGAGCGCAAGGTCACCCAGACCCCGCCGAAGAAGCACGGCAACATCCCGCTGTAGATCCGGCCGTCACCGCCTGCCAGACAAGGACTTTCGCTGATGAACCATGACGCCGACATCGTCGAGGTCTCCGACCCGCGGGACATGACCATCGACGACCCGCCGCCGCCGGAACCGCACTTCCAGGTGGTCAAGGGCAACCCGTCGGTCGAGGAGATCGCCGCGCTCGTGGCCGTGCTCGGATCCGCCGGCGGCGCCGCCCCTTACGATCCCGGTCCGCAGGAACTCAACATGTGGGGCCACCCCGTCGACAAGCTGCGCTACTCCCCGACCAGCTGGCAGCGCGTCACGTTGTGGGAACGCATGCACATGCGGCACTGATGACCCGAGTTGTTCTCGGGTCGGCGTCGGCCGGCCGGCTGCGGGTCCTGCAACAGGCCGGCATCGATCCTCTCGTCGTCGTCTCCGACGTCGACGAGGAGGCGATCATCGACGCGATGGACCCGGACACTCCGCCCGAAGCCGTGGTAGCCAAGCTCGCGAACGCGAAGGCGGTCGACGTCGCGGCGAAACTTTCGGCTGACGTGACCGCCGACTGCGTCGTCTTGGGCTGCGACACCATGCTTTATCTCGACGGCCAGCTACGCGGGAAGCCCGGCACCGCGGACGCGGCACTTCACCAGTGGCGCGCAATGGCGGGCTCTACCGGACATCTGCTCACTGGACATGCGCTACTGCGCATCTCGTCCGGTGTCATCACCCATACCGGCAGCGAAACGGGCAGCACGACAATGCATTTCGCCAAGCCGACTGTCGATGAGCTCGCAGCCTACGTCGTCAGTGGGGAGCCGGTCCACGTGGCCGGCGCGTTCACGCTGGACGGGCTCGGCGGCTGGTTCATCGATCGCATCAGCGGTGACCCCTCTAACGTCATCGGTATCAGCCTGCCGCTCGTGCGCAGCATGCTCGCCGCGGCCGAACTGTCCGTAGCTGACCTCTGGCCCTGAAATCTTCTTCACGCATAAGTGAAGCCTGCCCGTCGCGACTGACGACGAGCAGGCTTCACTTATGAAGCTTCCGGGGGTTAGACGACCACTAGGTGGTGCTGGTGACGCAGCTACGGGTCACCGTTCCGTACGGCCCGACCTGGATGCCGCTGTCACCTCGGCAGGCGCTGAACGACAGCTGGCCGTACGCTGCGCGACGCTCGAGCGTGCGCTGCGCGGCCGCGGCAGCCCACTCGCCGAAGGCGGTGCCGGGGTACCGGTCTGCGTAGGCCTGCAGACGCTCGGCCCGGCTCTCCAGAATGAAGGAACGAAAGCGAATGTTAGCGGCGGCAATCTGCAGCGAAATCACCCGCGAGTAGAAGAGCAGATCGCCCGGCGCCTCCGAGACACCGCCGGCGACCTGCTGCACCGGCGCTGCAGGAGCTTGGACCGCAGGCGCTGCGTGGGCCGCGCCCGGAGCGAAGGCCGCGCCCGCTGCGATCGCCGCAGCGGCGGCGGTCACCTGGAGTTTGGTCTTGATGGCATTCATTTAGTTCCCCCCAAAAGGTTCAGCATCCTGAGTTTCTGCTGAGAAGCCTCTCAGCTAACTGGTCACATGTCAATCGGAACACAGCATGCCAATCCGAATCTTGGGATCGGTTGCCAACAAGAGTTCACTGAAATGTCGTCTCAGCTCGACGAATTACCAGTCCTCGGGATCGAAGCAGCCCGCAACCAATCGGACCAACATCCGAAATTCTCTCATCTAAAGTGCAAACCCCGTTGGACAACTCAACGGCAGGTCGCGTCGGCTGCCCGCTTGACCGCGAAGATCACTTGCTTGGTTTTCGGATTGATCCGACCGTTCCGACTGGGCGAGGTGGCACACACCGTCCAGTTAGTCAGGTTGATGACCTCGCGCGGGCCCTTGGTGTCCTGAAAGACGAAGTTGAGTTCCGCTGGTGCGGCGACCTCGGCTACGTCCTTGACCGCCCTTTGCAGGATCATTCCGCGCACGTCCGGCATGCGCCAAGTCGGGCTATTCTGGGCGCTTGTCGGACCGGCGAAGCCGATCGAACCGCCGGCTAGCAGAGCCGCCGTCACCACGGACGCCAGCAACGTCTTGCTAATCGTCTCAACCTCTCCTAAGTAACCGCCGATGCGCTTTTACGATAGCCCATTGGCCCTCGTCGGCGTGACCAGTTCGCAAAGGTAACGCCACCATAAGCGCACACTTCTCCGCCACATCCAATCCGTTGGCGGGCTGGATGTAGCGCCCCCGGTGTCAGGTTGCCCTTTGTTCCAAATGCGCGACAATGGCGAAGAGCTTTTAGTTTCCAAGTAATCAGCGGGGGGCTGCACAGTGATAACTGCGCTGGGTCGATACCGGGATTGTTCGATTCGACGACGGAGCCGTGCACAAACAGCAAACTATCGTCTTGATATCCTTGGTTTGCGGAGTGTTGCTGTCCTGGCGGTGTTCGCCTATGACCTCTAGGGCTGGCCGCGGGGCGGATTCATCGGCATCGACATCTTCCTGGTCGTTGCCGGGTTCTTCGCCACGCGCACGCTGCTGACCACCGCGGCTGCCGACGGATCGGGCTTTCTCCTGCGGTTCTACGCTGAGCGGGCCCGGCGCATCATTCCCGCCGCGTCGCTGGTCCTGATCGGCACGCTTGCTGCATCCGAGCTGCTGTTCCCCGACGCACGAGCCGACCAGGTCGGAATCGACGCGGCCTTCGCGTTCCTGTTCCTGGCCAACTGGCACTTCGCCGACCAGGCGGCGAACGCCTCGGCGGCGACCGACCTGTCGCCGCTGCTGCACTACTGGCCGTTGTCGATCGAGGAACAGTTCCTGTTTTTCTGGCCGTTGATCATCCTGGCCATCACCGTGATCGCGGTCCGTTGGCAGTGGCGCGAGGAACGCTTCACCGTCGCTATGGCGATTGTCATCGGCGGTGTTACCGCGGCTTCGCTGGTGTGGGCTTTCCACCTGAGCAGCGTCTCCCCCACTTGGGCGTATTTCGGCACCTTTACCCGTCTGTGGGAGCTTGGCGCCGGCGCCCTGCTGGCCACCCCCGTCGGCGTCCTATCCCGGACGCCCGATTGGCTCCGGCCGCTGCTCTCGTGGATCGGCGTGGGGGCCCTGGCCGCAAGCGCTTCCCTGATCGGCGACGCCACCGCGTTCCCGGCGCCGTGGGCGCTGCTGCCCGTCGCGGGCACACTGCTGGTCATCGCCGCCGGCGTCGGCCGTGAGCCTGCCTTTCAGCCGCTGTTGCGCAACCGCGCCCTCACCTACGTCGGCAACATCTCCTACTCGCTGTACTTGGTGCACTGGCCCGTCATCGTGCTCCTCGCGGCGGTGATGTCGGCGAGCGTCTACTACGACGCCGCCGTGCTGGCGCTGGCGTTCGGCCTCGCGATCGCGCTGCACCACTTCGTCGACACCCCGGTGCGCTATGCGAGCGTCGCGGCCGTCCGGCAGGCCCGCCGAGATTTCAAGCACCGCCTGTTCCACGTCGAGTTCGCCACCAAGGTCGCCGGAGTGGCCGCGCTGCTGCTCATCACCGCCAGCCTGGTCGCCTACGCCGCCCGCCCCGACGCCTACAAAGCCGCCCCGCAGCCGGTCTGCTGCGGGCCGACACACGCGGGCACGCCATCACCGCAGCGGTAGGCTGAATCACGTGCCGCTACCGCCTGATCCCAGCCCCGCCCTGCAGTCCTACGCCCACCCGGAACGCCTGGTCACCGCCGACTGGCTGTCGGGCAACCTCGGCCGGCCCGGGCTGGCCATCGTCGAATCAGACGAGGACGTGCTGCTCTACGACACCGGCCACATTCCCGGCGCGGTCAAGATCGACTGGCACACCGACCTCAACGACCCGAACGTGCGCGACTACATCACCGGCGAGCAATTCGCCGCGCTGATGGACCGCAAGGGCATCGCGCGTGACGACACCGTCGTCATCTACGGCGACAAGAGCAACTGGTGGGCCGCCTACGCGCTGTGGGTGTTCACGCTGTTCGGCCACCCCGACGTACGGCTGCTCGACGGCGGCCGCAGCCTGTGGATCTCCGACGGCCGCGACACCACCCTCGACGTGCCGACCAAGCAATCCAGCGGCTACCCGGTCGTGGAGCGCGACGACGCCGCCATCCGCGCCTTCAAGGACGACGTGCTGGCGATCCTCGGTGAACAGCCGCTGATCGACGTGCGCTCGCCACAGGAATACACCGGCGAACGCACCCACATGCCCGACTACCCCGAAGAGGGCGCGCTGCGCGGCGGCCACATCCCCACCGCGGTGTCCATCCCGTGGGCCAAAGCCGCCCTGGACAACGGAAAGTTCCGTCCCCGGGCCGAACTCGAGGAGCTCTACGGGTTCATCAAGCCCGACGACAAAACGGTGGTGTATTGCCGCATCGGGGAACGCTCCAGCCACACCTGGTTCGTGCTGACCCACCTGCTCGGGCTGCCCGGCGTGCGCAACTACGACGGCTCCTGGACCGAGTGGGGCAACGCCGTGCGCGTGCCCGTCGCCGTCGGTGAGGAACCCGGCGAGGCGCCGTGAGTATGCCGGGCGCGCTGGCCGACGTGGTCTCCGACTTCCAGGACGTCGACGGCCAGGACAAGCTCGCGCTGCTGCTCGAGTTCGCCGACGAATTGCCGCCGCTGCCCGAGGAGCTCGAAGAGGGGGCGATGGAACCGGTACCGGAGTGCCAGTCTCCGCTTTTCCTGCACGTCGACGCCGCCGACCGCGGGCATGTCCGGCTGTTCTTCAGCGCGCCCGCCGAAGCGCCCACCACGCGCGGATTCGCGGCGATCCTGGCCGCCGGCCTGGACGGCCAGTCCGCCGACGACATCCTGGCCGTGCCCGACGACTTCTACACTGATCTCGGGCTCGCCAAGCTGATCAGCCCGCTGCGGTTACGCGGCATGTCGGCGATGCTGACCCGCATCAAACGCCGCCTGCAGTAGGGCGGTTCCCCGTATAACGCTCAGTGGAACGGGAAGTAAATGGGCACCAGCGCCGGGGTAGCGATCAGGACCAGCAAGGTCAGCGGGACCCCCAACCGAGCGAAATCCGTGTATCGGTAGCCGCCCATCGCCCACACCATCGTGTTGGTCTGATAGCCGATCGGGGTGAGAAAGGACAAACTCGCCCCGAAGATGATCACGACTGCGAACGGCAAGGCGTTCAAGTCCGCCTGCTCCGCGACGGCTACCGCGATCGGGAACATCAGCGCAGCCGCAGCAAGGTTGGAAATCACCTCCGTCACGACCATGGTGGCGGCCAGCACGGCAGCCAACAGTGCGAAACTGCCCAACGGCGCTGCCGCGGTCACGACCAGGTTGGCCAGCGTAGCGGCCAGCCCACTCTCGTCCACTGCGAGACCCAGAGCGAAACTCGTTGCCATCAGCAGCAGGACATTGACGTTGACGAAACGGCGCGCGTCGTTCATCGTCACCACCTTCGTGACGATGAGCCCGAACGCGATGACCAGCGAGGCTTTTAGCAGATCCACCAACCCGGTGCCCGCCAACACAATCAGAGCGGCGACACTCAGTTCGACCACTCTGGTGTGTTCGCGCCGCAGCGGCCGGTCCTGGTTCAGCGGTGCTACCACCGCGAAGTCGCGGTGCTGGCGGTACTTCTGCAGGAAGTCCGGCCCGGCTAACACGAGCAAGACGTCTCCGGCACGAAGACGAACGTCGCCGAGCTTGCCGGAAAGCTTCTGGCTGGCGCGATGAATTGCCACCACCGCAGACCCGTATCGGCTGCGGAAGCCGGCTGCCTTCAGACTCGAGCCGACGAGCGGCGAGCCGGCGCCGATGACCGCCTCGACGAATTGCCGTTGTGGATTTCGAGCCAGGTCATCGAAGTGGCGTGCCTCGGCTGAGGTCAATCCCGTCATATTCTGCAGATCGAGCACTCGCGCAATATTGCCGACGAACACCAACCTGTCGCCCACCGCCAAAGGTTCGTCCGGACCGACCGCTGCGATGACCCGCTCCGCGCGCTCGACTTCCACGAGGAACACTCCGTCGAGGTTGCGCAAACCGGCCTCGGCGACCGTCGCGCCGGCGAGAGGGCTGTTGGCAGCGATCGTCATCTCGACGGTGAACTCCCGCTCGGTCCCCGCGAGGGCTTCGCCTGGCGTGGTGCGGTCTTTGAGCAGGCGGGGGCCCAACAGCACCATCAGGACCACGCAGCCGATCGTCAATGGGAGTCCGATCCCGATGATCGAAAAGATCCCGAGTCGGCCCAAGCCAGCGGAGTCGATCAGATCGTTGACGAACAAGTTGACCGACGTGCCGATCATGGTCATCGAACCGCCCAGGATGACGGCGTAACTCAACGGCATCAGGTACAGCGACGGCGAGCGGCCCGTGCGGCGGCACCAACGAACCACCCGCGGAGCGAGCATAGCCACCAACGGGGTGTTCGCGATGAACGCCGACACCCCGGCTGATGGACCGCACACCCGGAGCAGCTCGGCACGCGGTTTGTTGCGGTCGGCGCCACCGAGGAGTTTCGACGTCACGCCCTCGAACGCACCGGTGATGTCAGCCGCTCCCGCCAGCACATATAGGGCGGCGACGATCGCCAGGGACTCATTCGCGACGCCCGCCAACAGCTGTCCGGCATCGATAACCCCCGAGACGTACAAGGCCAGGACCGCACCGCCCATCACCAACGATGGGTTAAAACGGTCGAGGACTAGCACGACGACGGTGACGGCGACGACGGCCAGCGTCACCCATGCGTCAACGGTCACACTCCCCCTATATGCCGGGCCGCCAACGAGTAGTGGAGTCGATCGCACTGCTCGGGCATCACCGTACCCGCTGCAAATCTGACTGCGCGTGCTCAATGCACCCGATGCAACCTCGGGCTGACCACGCTGATCAGTCCGCTGACCCGCATCAAACGCCGCCTGCAGTAACGGGGCCGGACGTCGCAGCGAATTAGTCGGGTAGGGTCGCCATTGTCCGGGGGGCCCGACGCCATCCATGACCGACGACGTTCAGGAGACACTGACTTATGGCCGAACTCAACGCGATTCGCATCGGCAAGAAGCTCGGCATGGGAAGTGTGATTGCGCTGGCCGCATTCGGCACGGTGGCCGCGCTCGGCGTCGCCTCCGCGCACGCTGACGAGATCCGTCCGACCCCGGGCGTCCAGAGTGGCCAGGCCGACTCGATCGGCATCATCAAGGGCGACGCCACCTACGGTGACGTGCGCGGCGCCGACATCGGTGAAGTCCACGCCCACGGCGACGTCCGCGATTCGATGATTGCCGTCCCCGGCCGCACCAAGGGCAAGAAGTGGCGTTACGGCACCTGGGGCATGCCCAACAGCTTCCGCTAAACGGCTAACGAGCTCGCCTGCGGGCGCGCGGTGACATCAGCCGCGCCAGCCGCTGCCGCGGTGACCCTGCGGCGGACCGCATACCGCTGCGCTCGTCCTGCGCGACGAGCAGGCGCAGCAGTTCTGCCGCGTCGACCGGCGGGCTGAAATGGTGGCCCTGCACGACGTCGCAGCCGAACGATTCCAGCGCTGCGACGGCGTCGGACGTCTCGACGCCCTCGGCAACCGTGATCAGGCCCAACGTGTGCGACAGGTCGATGACCGCGCGCACGATGGCCGCGGCGTCGGCGTCGTCGGTGACCGAGGCGATGAAAGATCGGTCCAGCTTGACCTCGTCGATCGGCAGGTCCCGCAGATAGGACAGCGCCGAATAGCCGGTACCGAAGTCGTCGATCGCGATGGCGACCCCGAGGGTCCAAATCTGGTCGAGGACGGCACGCGCCTGCTCCAGATGGCCCAGCATGAACTCCTCGGTGATCTCGACCGCGAGCAGTGCGGCGGGCACCTGGTGGCGGGCCAGCGTCTCGGTGATGCGCTCCGGCAGCCCGCGGTCGGTGACGAACGGTGCCGGCAGGTTCACCGACACCGGCAGCGGGTGACCCTCGGCGCTCCACCGCCCGACGTCGGTCAGGGCGCGGTCGATGACGAACTCGGTCATCGCGTCCATCAGGCTGTGGTGACGGGCCAGCGGCAGGAACTGGTCGGGGTAGAGCATCCCGAGCCTCGGATGCGGCCAGCGCACCAGCGCTTCCGCCCCGCAGATCTCCCGCGTCGGCAGGGCCACCTTCGGTTGGTAGTGCACCGTCAGCTCACCGCGCTCGATCGCGCGGCGCAGCTGCGCCAGCATCTCCATGTTCGCCCGCGTCGTGCTCTGCCCGGTCTGATCGGCGGCGTAGACCAGCACACCGGCGCGAGACTGCTTGGCCCGGTACATCGCGATGTCGGCGTGGCGCAACAGCGTCGTGAGCTCGCGGCCGTGCTCGGCGGCCACCGCGATCCCGACGCTGGCGTCCGTGCGGATCTCCACCCCGTCGAGCTCGAATCCTTCCTGAAGTACGGCGATCAGCGTCGACGCCAGCGCCACGGCGGCGTCCACCCGGGCCTCGGGCAGCAGCACCACGAACTCGTCGCCGCCCAGCCGGCCCACCACGGCGGTGTCCTCGACCGAGGCAGCCAGCCGCGACGCCACCATCCGCAGCAGTTCGTCACCAGCGGCGTGCCCCAGCGAGTCGTTCACGTCTTTGAAGTGGTCGAGGTCGAAAAGCAGGAGGGCGCAATGGAATCCGCTGTCGTCGGTGCATCGTTCGGCCAGCACCTGGGACGCCCGTTCGTAGAATCCGCGGCGGTTCAGCAGCCCGGTCAACTCGTCGGTGCGTGCCTCGCGGGCGCGGACACCGGCAGACCGGGCTTCGAAGAACGCCACCGCCAGCCGGGCCAGCGCGGCCAGCAGCGTGGCCACCGCCAACCACCGGGCAGCCGGGGTGATCGAGATGTAGCCGGCCGCGGCCAGCACGCCGATAGCCGCGCACGCCGCCAACAGCGGTGCCGCCAGCGGCGCCCACGTGGGCGGCGGACGCTGGTGCAACGAGCGCGACGGGAACCCCGGAGCCACCGCGATCAGCAGAGCCGCGAGCACCCAGCTGCCGTCGAGCAGTCCACCCGGCTGATAGTCGCCGCGCGCCAGCCGCATCACGAACAGCGAGTTCGTCGCCGCGAACACCACCAGTCCGGCGGCCAACCACCACATCGCCGGGGGCACCCGCCACCGCAGCGAAGACAGCGAGAACACCACCAGTGCCAGCAGCACAAGATCGGCGATCGGGTAGACGAGCGTCGCCGCTGCCCGGGTGAAGTCGGGACCCAGATACGCCAGCAGTTGCGGCACGACGAGCGCCGCGCCGACGGTGGCCGTTCCCAGCCCCACCACCACCCCGTCGAAGACCCGCCCCAGCGGCACCCGCCGCATCCGCGGCCGGGTCAGCAGGATCAGACCCAGGCAACCGCATGGGTAGAACGCCAGCCACAGCCCCGCCCAGACCGACGGCGTGGGCAACACCGTCGTCGGCTGCACGAACCACAGGTAGTAGATGTTGGCCGCTCCGGACGACAGCAGGCCGGCCGCGATGATCCGCCACGCCATCCGATCGGGTGACGTCGCCGGCGTCCGCACGACGCACAGGACGGTGGCCGCCACCCAGGCGAGGTTCTGGCCGATGCCGTCCAACCACCAGGAGTAGCCGGGCTGGGGCCGCACACCGGGCAGCGTGGTCACCAGATATGCCGCGATGATGACCAGCAGCCCGAGCTGCACCGCCGGGTGGCGCGCGCTCCGGAGTCTCCTGGCAACACGCAACAGCCGACTCGTCGCCGGCTTCAGTTCAGTCGACGCGTCACCGACTGGGGCGACGGCGCTCACCCGTGACCGATCGTGTGGCAGATTGCACTGATCGCGTCAGCGGGATTGCCAGCCTGGAAACTCTCATGACAATCGGGCCTTCTTCACACAGCCGAGCTGTGCCTATCTGGTGAATCTGGCCGTAGCGTAAGCGAGCACGACATAACCCGGCACATGTTTGCTGAATTTTGCTTGATTAGAAAACTGCCGGTGGCGCTCAGTCATCCTCTTCGCGGGGGTGATCCGTTTCGATCAGCAGGCGCGCGACGTCGACGAGCGTGGTGTTCGATTCCTGCGAAAGCCGCTTGAGCAGTTCGAAAGCCTGCACCGCGTCGACGGTGATCAATGCGACTCGGTGCGCCTCGCCGCCAGGGCGTACCCCGAGGGCCACGACACCCAACGGAGTTACTCGCCGGTAAGGGACCGGCTCGCCGACACCCGGCTTCGTGCGCATAAACTGCCCCGGGATACATTCTTAAAGACGCTCTTAGAGAACACGCCATCAGGAGGCTCAGTGGCCAGTCACGCCAGCTCAAAGATCTCCAAGGTGCTCGTCGCCAACCGCGGGGAGATCGCCGTCCGGGTGATCCGAGCAGCCAAGGACGCCGGACTCGAGAGTGTCGCGGTCTACGCCGAACCCGACGCCGACGCACCCCACGTCCGCCTGGCCGACGAGGCCTACGCACTGGGCGGCCAGACCTCCGCCGAGTCCTACCTGGTCTTCGAGAAGCTGCTCGACGCCGCGAAGAAATCCGGCGCCAATGCGGTGCACCCCGGCTACGGCTTCTTGAGCGAGAACGCCGACTTCGCCCAGGCCGTGCTCGACGCCGGGCTGATCTGGATCGGGCCCAGCCCGCAGTCCATCCGCGACCTCGGCGACAAGGTCACCGCCCGCCACATCGCCGCCCGCGCCGACGCGCCGCTGGTGCCCGGCACCCCGGATCCGGTCAAGGACGCCAACGAGGTCGTCGAGTTCGCCAAGGAGTACGGCGTACCGGTGGCCATCAAGGCCGCGTTCGGCGGCGGCGGCCGCGGCATGAAGGTCGCGCGCACCATCGAGGAGATCCCCGAGCTGTTCGACTCGGCCACCCGCGAGGCCGTCGCCGCGTTCGGTCGCGGCGAGTGCTTCGTCGAGCGCTACCTCGACAAGCCGCGCCACGTCGAGGCACAGGTGATCGCCGACATGCACGGCAACGTCGTCGTCGCCGGCACCCGCGACTGCTCGCTGCAGCGCCGCTTCCAGAAGCTGGTCGAGGAGGCGCCCGCGCCGTTCCTGACCGACGCGCAGCGCAAGGAGATCCACGAGTCGGCCAAGCGCATCTGCAAGGAAGCCGGCTACTACGGCGCCGGCACCGTGGAGTACCTGGTCGGCCAGGACGGCCTGATCAGCTTCCTCGAGGTCAACACCCGCCTGCAGGTGGAGCATCCGGTCACCGAGGAGACCTCCGGCATCGACCTGGTGCGCCAGCAGTTCAAGATCGCCAACGGTGAGCCGCTGGACATCACCGAGGACCCGACCCCGCGCGGACACTCCATCGAGTTCCGCATCAACGGCGAGGACGCCGGCCGCGGCTTCCTGCCCGCCCCCGGTCCGGTCACCCGCTACGACATCCCCACCGGCCCGGGAGTGCGCCTGGACTCCGGTGTCGAGGCCGGCTCGGTCATCGGCGGCCAGTTCGACTCGATGCTGTCCAAGCTGATCGTCACCGGCGCCACCCGCGACGAGGCGCTGCAGCGCTCCCGCCGCGCGCTGGCCGAATTCCACGTCGAGGGCCTGGCGACGGTCATCCCGTTCCACCGCGCCGTGGTCTCCGACTCGGCGTTCATCGGCGACGGCACCAAGTTCGACGTGCACACCCGCTGGATCGAAACCGAGTGGGACAACACCATCGAGCCGTTCACCGGCGGCGACCCGATCGAGGAAGAAGACACCATCCCCCGCCAGACCGTGGTGGTCGAGGTCGGAGGCCGTCGGCTCGAGGTGTCGCTGCCCGGTGACCTCGCGCTCGGCAACGGCGGTGGCGGCGCGCCCCACGGCGCGATCCGCAAGAAGCCCAAGCCGCGCAAGCGCGGCGGCGCCGGCGGCGCGGCCGCGTCCGGCGACTCGGTCACCGCGCCGATGCAGGGCACCGTGGTCAAGGTCGCCGTCGAGGAGGGCCAGACCGTCGCCGCCGGAGACCTGGTGGTGGTGCTCGAAGCGATGAAGATGGAGAACCCGGTCACCGCCCACAAGGACGGCGTGGTCACCGGGCTGGCCGTCGAGCCCGGCGCCGCGATCACCCAGGGCACCGTGGTCTGCGAACTCAAGAGCGAATAGCCCGGTTTACCTACGAAACCCGCACCCTCGGAGGCCCCGAGCGTGCGGGTTTCGTCGTTTAGCTGAGTGGCGGGCGCCGCCGTCGCATACGCGACCCCTGGTAGCGGAATGTGGTTTTCCGGAAATGTCTTCACAGGCCCACGACCTGGGTATACATTCTGCTCATCGCGATGTTTCCGTTTGCCGGGTGCGACGGCGGCGTCAATAATACCGAGGGGTGGAACGGCCCCGCTTCGGTAGCTCCGGCCCCGAAGCGGGGCCGATCCCTTTGCATGGCGCGCTGATCCCGTAGACGTGGCAAGCTCGCGTGCGTGGAACCCGTCGAGATCAATGCCGGCTCCTGGTACCTGCGTGCGCTGCGCGCCGACGACCGTGTCGATGACCGACCCGCGCTGGCCGACCTCGGCGAACACTCCCCCGGCCACGTCGACGACGCCGCGGCACAGTGGGAGTCCGAGACCCGGTTCACCTGGGCGGTGTGCGAGCCCACCACCGGGGAACTGCTCGCCGAGGTCGCCCTGGACCCGGCCAGCCGCGACGTCACGGTGCGTTGCCGCCCCGGCTGCGACGAAGCCGGACAGACCGGCGCGGAGGCGGTGCGCCGCTTCGCTGCGGCCATGCTGTGAACACGGGTGACGGCTCTGCAAAAGGCAGAGGTCACGAGCCCTGGAGTGCTCGTGACCTCTGCAGATATGGGTGGCTTCAACGGCTCTGGTGCACGGTGGTGTCGACGTGCGGAGCCGAAGCCATCGTAGGCCAGTAGTACATCCCGAACCGCGGATATGCCATTACCTGCCGGGCGTGCGTGTCGGGGGTGGCGGTGATGCCGCCGTGGCCGTCGCTGGAGACCGAGGCGCCGGCCGGGCCGGCCATTCCGAGGGTCACGCCGGCAAGGATCCCGGCCGAGACCAGCGGTGCGGCGATCAGGCGCTTGATGCGGTTCATGGTCGTCTCCTTCTGTCGCTTACTGCGTTGAGACAACTCTCTCCGACCTGCGGCGATGCGCATATCGGGTGATTAGATGATGATCCGGTGGAATCGTCGTTCCCCCGATCGGAGGACACGTCACGGTTCGTCGACGTCTTCTCCAGAGGCGAGATCCGCGCAGTCGACGGCGACGACGTCGGCTCGCGATCGCAGGAACGCCCCGGCGCCGGTGTCCCCGTGCAACGTGTCGAGCAGGGCGGGCCAGTGGCGGCGCGCGAGGACGACCGGATGGCCGGGCCGGCCGCCGTAGACCGCGCGCGCCAGGCCGGCCTCCGATGACCGGGCCGCCTGCAGTGCCCGGCGGACGACGGCGGCGTCGACGTCGGGAGTGTCGACAGTGGTGAGGACGGCGAACTCGGCCCACCCCGGCGCGGCCGCCAGCCCAGCGCGAACCGAATTGCTCAGTCCCCCAGCCCAATCCGGGGCGATGACGGCGCGGGCCGGGGCGGGCACATCGACCATCACTGCCCCCAGTACGACGACGACGTCGTCGCATCCACCGCCCGAGAGCGCCGCGACCCCGGCGCGCAACCAGGCACCGCCCTCGGCCTGCACCTTCGGCATGCCGTACCGGGTCCCGGCACCGGCGGCCAGCAGCACCCCGGCAGCCGAGAATCCCTCCCGGCCAACGTTTTTCATCATCCGCAGCGCAGGGTCACTGACGCGCGCGTCAACGTGTTCCTGAGAATTGTGAACATCTGCTCAGAATTATTGTCCAAGATCACCCAACCGGCGTAGGGTTCGAGACACGGGTTGAACTTGACAGCCTTCCAGACGTCATCGAACGCGGACCGCCACGGCAGGTTCGCGCACGGCTTTTAGACCCAGGGCCCCTTGGCGTGAAACCACAGCAATCGACTGATGGAGTCACCATGCCTTCCACCGCCCCCGAAATTTCCACCGACCAGCTGACCTGCAACGCCGCTCTCTTCGAGCGGCAGCGGCCGCAACCGTCGACCGCGGTGGTGTCCGCGCGCGGCGAGCTTGACGCAGCCAACTGTGACGAGTTCGTCGACTTCACACTGCGCGACGGCGAGCACACGCACTGGCTGGTCGTCGACCTGACCGGGCTCAGCTTCTTCGCCACCGCCGGATTCTCGGCGCTGCAGCGGCTCAATGTGCGCTGCGCCGGTGAGGACATCCGCTGGGCGCTGGTGCCCAGCCTGGCCGTCGACCGGTTGCTGCGGATCTGCGATCCGGACTCGACGCTGCCGATCTGCATCGACGTCACCACCGCGCTGACCGCGGTGCACGGCGATCCGCCTCGGCTACTCGAGCTGATCCCGGAGCCGCGCTAGCGACTTCGCCAGCAGCCGCGAGACGTGCATCTGTGAGATGCCGACCCGCTCGGCGATCTGCGTCTGCGTCATCGACTCGAAGAACCGCAGCACCAGCACGGTGCGCTCGCGCTCGGGCAGCGCCTCCAGCAGCGGCCGCAGCGCTTCCCGGTTCTCGATCTGGTCCAGGCTCATGTCGACGTCGCCGAGCGTGTCGGCGATCGCCGGGGCGTCTTCGTTGCCGCTGCCGCCACCGCTGTCGATCGACAGCGTGTTGTAGGAACTGCCGGCGACCAGGCCCTCGATGACCTCGTCGCGGTCCATCTCCAGCTCGGCGGCCAACTCGGTGGCCGTCGGCGCGCGCCCCAGCCGCTGCGACAGCTCGGCCGTCGCCGCGCCCAGCCGCAGGTGCAGCTCCTTGAGCCGGCGCGGCACCTTGACCGACCAGCTGTTGTCGCGGAAGTGGCGGCGGACCTCGCCCATGATTGTCGGCACCGCGAAGGACACGAAGTCCGAGCCGGCGGTGACGTCGAACCGGATCACCGCGTTGACCAGGCCCACCCGGGCGACCTGCACCAAGTCGTCGCGCGGTTCGCCGCGGCCGTCGAAGCGGCGGGCGATGTGGTCGGCCAGCGGCAGGCAGCGCTCCACGATGCGGTCTCGCTGCCGCTGGAAGGTAGCGGAGCCTTCCTCAAGGTTGGCCAGCGCGCGGAACATCTCCGCGACGTCGGCATACTCAGAGCTCGGTCGTGACGAGCCCTTCGACGACGAGCGCGTCACTGCAACGAACTCGCTCGCCTCGTCGTCATGGATATCCCGAACACCTGGCCCGCCGGCGATTGCCCATTGGAGAAGGTGGTGACGTCGTCGGTCAGCGAGCTCAGCACGTGCCAGCTGAAGCTGCCCGGGGCGAGGATGTCGGGGTTGTCGCACGTAGTAGAGGCGTGCACCAGCAGCGCGTCGGGCTGCGGATCGACGACCAACAGCAGCGTCGAGTCGGGCACCGCGGACCGGATCAGCCGAGTACAGGCCTCGTCGACGGCCAGCCGCAGGTCGGCGACGGCGTCGAAGTCGAGGTCCTCGAAGGTGCCCATCGCGGCGACCAGCGTGCGCAACACCGCCAGATTCTCGAGCGTGGCGGCGACACGGAGTTCGACCGACTGCGCCCCGTAGCGCAGTCCTTCACCGTGGCTCGCGTCTTCGGCCATTGGACCTCCCGGAAACGTCGAAGCGAGACTACCCCAGCGTGCAGCCCCGTTATTCATGGGTGCTTCGGGCATCTGTGGACAGAGTTAGGCGGCTCCCCCGCTCGGGTAACCGCCCGCCATGAGTGACACCGAACCTGCCGACACCCGAAAGCGCCCGCTGCGCCGCATCCTGGTCGTGTCCGCGATCGTGCTCGGGGTGCTGATCCTGCTCGGCGTGGGGATCTACGCCGCCGCGTTCCTGATCCTGGCGCCGATGATGCAGTAGCAGCCCTGGGCCCGCTTCTGGACTTCTCATGGTCCGGCTCTGATACCCCGGTGCGAGCAGGGCCCAAACCCCACCTGAAATGTGTTGTTGATCAGTGACGTTCAGCTGAGACGGGCGTCACTCGTTTAGCTCTTCGGCGCCCTGGGAAGCCTCTTGGCATCCGGTCTTGGAAGTCCGGAGATCGATTACTGACACCACACCGGAAGGTAGCGCGATGAGCGACGATAACAAGAGCGGTCCCGAAGAAGGCATCAAGGGCGTCGTCGAGGACGTGAAGGGCAAGGCCAAGGAAGGCATTGGCACCGTCACCGGCCGTGACGACATGGTCCGCGAGGGCAAGGCCCAGCAGGACAAGGCCGACGCGCAGCAGGACGCCGCGAAGAAGGAAGCCGAGGCCGAGTCGGCCCGCGGCGGCGCCAAGGCTGCTGAGGAGCGCCAGAAGTCCGAGCAGTAAAACTTTCGATGCAATGAGCCCGGTCGGTTCGCCGACCGGGCTCATTGCTGTTCAGGACAGGTAGCCGGGCAGATTGGGCGCTGCGGTGAGCACCATCAGGGCCAGCAACCAAGCCGCCGAGACCACCCAGGCGATATGGTCACGCCGGGCCCGCATACTGCGCGCCCACGCATAGAGTCCCCCGATGAGCAGGATGGCCGGCGCCCCGACGGCCAGCAGTGCGCGCTGCGGCGCCCCGCACGCCAACGGGTCGACGGTCGAACCGGTGCAGGTGCCCATCCAGACCGCGGCGAGCACGAAAAAGCCGATCCCGGCTGCGGTGAAGCCCGCCGTGACCCGCACCGCCACACCCCGGTGCGGACGGGTCCTGGAATGGGACGGGTTGGCCAACATCTGCACATTCCCTTTTGTTCGCGGCTCAAGAGCCCCCCGGCTCAGCGCAGCGGGGATTCCCGCTGCGTGGCGGCGTGAAACGTCGGAGGCGGGGTTTACGCTTCGCGCCGTGGTCTGGAAGCTCTACGCGGTGTTGGCGGTGGCGGCAGGCCTGACCGCGTATCTGACCGGGCTCGGTCCCGGCTGGAGCGTTCTGATCGCGCTGACGGTCCCTCTGGTGCCGCGTTTCCTGATCGGCGTCTTCTCCGGAGCGGCCACCTCGTCGCCGCGGGAGGACCCCGCGATGTCGGCGATGTCGGGCACCGAGTTCGAGGACTATGTCGCGCGTATCGCCCGCTCCTGCGGGGTGCCGGTGATCATGACGTCGTTGACCGGCGACTGGGGCGTCGACCTCATCGTCGGGCACCGCCCGCACCGGCTCGCCGTGCAATGCAAGCGGCTCTCCCGACCCGTCGGCGCCGCCGCGGTACAGGAGGTCGTCGCCGGGGCGCCGATGCAGGACTGCACCCGAACGATGGTCGTCACCAACCACGAATTCACCCCCGCGGCACGCACACTGGCCGAGCGGCACGGCTGCGAGCTGGTCGCCGGAGCCGATCTGCCGCGGTTGCGGTCGATCATCCGGCGACTGACTGCGCAATGATGGGCGCATGGATCTGAACGGCACCACGGCGATCGTCACCGGCGGCGGCTCCGGCATCGGGGCCGCACTGGCCGCGGAACTGGCCGCCCGGGGGGCGCGCGTGGTCGTCGGCGACCTGATCGGGGCTTCCGATGTCGCGGCCGACGTGGTGCGGGGCGGCGGGCAGGCGGTCGGGGTGCGCGCCGACGCCGCCGAGGTGGCCGGCATCGAGGACATGATCCGGACCGCCGAGTCGGAGTTCGGGCCGGTCGACGTCTATGTCGCCAACGCCGGGGTGATGGGCGTGCCCGGGCTCGGCGCCGACGCGGACTGGGACGTCATTCTCGATGTGAACCTGCGCGCGCACATCCGTGCGGCGCGGCTGCTGGTACCTGGCTGGCAGGCCCGCGGATCGGGCTACTTCGTGTCGGTGGCCTCAGCCGCGGGGCTGCTGACCCAGCTGGGCGCGGCCGGGTACGCGGTCAGCAAGCACGCCGCGGTCGGGTTCGCCGAGTGGCTGGCCGTCACCTACGGCGACGACGGCATCGGTGTCAGCCTGGTCTGCCCGCTGGGGGTGGAAACACCGCTGCTGCAGGCGATCCGCGGGGTCGACGATCCCGACGCGCGGGTGGGTGCGTCGGCAATCGAGGCGTCGGCGCCGGTGATCAGCGCCGCCGAGGTCGCGCGGGTCACGGCCGACGCGGTGCAGGCCGGCCGGTTCCTGGTGCTGCCGCACCCCGAACTGCTGGACATGTACCGGCACAAGGGCTCCGATTACGACCGCTGGATCTCCGGGATGCGGCGCTATCAGCGCATGCTGCGCGCCGACGGCTGAACATTCGCACATCCACTGTTCTATCGTTGAGGGCGAGTGAAAGGCTGGCCATGACGATAGACCCGACGAACTTGGTGCTGATCAGCGTCGACGACCACACCGTGGAACCCCCGGACATGTTCGAGGGCCGCGTACCCGCCCGCTACCGCGACGAAGCGCCCCGCATCGTCGAGGACATCGACGGTTCGGTCTGCTGGGTCTACGACGGCATGCGCCTGCCCAATATCGGCCTCAACGCCGTCGCCGGCCGACCCAACGACGAGTGGGGCTTCGAACCCTCGCGATTCGAGGACATGCGCCGGGGCTGTTACGACGTCGACGCCCGCGTCGACGACATGAACGCCGCCGGAGTGCTGGCCTCGGTGTGTTTCCCGTCCTTCCCGACGATCTCGGGCGCACTGTTCACCTTCCGGGGTGAACATGATGTATCGGCGGTGATGGTCCGCGCCTACAACGACTGGCACGTCGAGGACTGGTGCGGCCGGCACCCCGACCGCTTCATCCCGATGGGGATACTCCCGCTCTGGGATCCGGCCGCGTCCGCGGCCGAGGTGCGGCGCTTGGCGGCCCTGGGTTGCCGCGCGGTGACCGTGCCCCAGCACGTCGCGAACTACGGGCAGCCACCCTGGCAGGACCCGCACTGGGATCTGCTGTGGGAGGCGGTCTGCGAGAACAACACGGTGGTGAACATCCATATCGGCACCGGCGGCGGGGTACCTGTACCGTCCGATCAGACCAGCTACCTCGCGTACAACTCGATGCTGGCACTGGACACCGGTCGTTTCACCGCCGATCTGCTGTTCTCGCGCGTGGTCCGGGACTTTCCGACCATCAAGTTCGCGCTCTCCGAAGGCGGCATCGGGTGGATCCCGTTCCTGCTGGAGCGCTTCGAGGACGTCTACTCACGTCAACGCGCCTGGACCGGTGACGATCTCGGCGCCGGCCGCACCCCCACCGAGGTGTTCCGCCGCAACTTCCTGTCCTGCTTCATCCGCGACCGGGTGGGGATCGAGAACCGGCACCGCATCGGCGTCGAAACCATCTGCTGGGAAATGGATTACCCGCACTCGGACAGCAGCTGGCCGGACGCGCCCGAACAACTGGCCGCCGAACTCGAGGGCTGCGCCGACGACGAGATCGAGGCCATCTGTTGGCGCAACGCCGCCGCCGCGTTCGGTTACGAGGGGGTGGATCGGCGAGGACGGCAGGACTGCACCGTTGCCGCGCTTCGCGCCCTGACCGCGGGCATGGACCTGTCCACTCCGAAAGTGGACACCCACCGGATCCCCAAACCCGGTACGACAGCGATCACCTACGGCGAGATGAAGGCCCGCATGGCCACCATCATGACCGGCGGGAAGAGCAGCTGAGGCAGCACGCTCAACTGCGCCGCAACAGCATCATCGTGGTGCCGCTGTTGGCTCCGCCGACGCCGCACGCGACCAGACCGGCCTCGTCCACCTGACGGTCGCCGCCCTCGCCCCGGACCTGCACGCACGCCTCGTGCAAATGACCGAAACCGTGCAGCCGCCCCCCGGAGAGTTGTCCGCCGGCGGTGTTGATCGGCAACTCGCCGCCGAGTGAGAACCGGGCGGGGTCGGCCACCCAGTCCCCCGACTCACCGTATCCGCAGAACCCGAAATCTTCGAGGAAACACAACACGAAAACACTGAAACCGTCGTACAGCGAGGCGCAGTCGACGTCATCGGCGGTGAAGTCGGTACGGTCCCAGATCGTCGACCACCGCGAGTTCAGCCGCGCGATGTCCTCGCCGCCCTCCCACAGGAACCGGTCGTGGTGGGCGCAGTCGAGCGCCTCCACCGCCACCCCCGGATGATCGAGCGCGACGGCGTGCTCGGCGCGCGACACCACGAACGCGGTGGCGCCGTCGCACGCGATGTCGCAGTCGTACATGCACAGCGGATCCGACACCATCCGGGCGTCGAGGTATCCCTGCAGACCGAGCGGCTCGGTGTAGATCGCCCGCGGGTTGAGCGCGGCGTGGCGGCGTTGCACGATCGCCACCTGCGCCAGCTGCTCACGGGTCAGACCGAACCGATGCATGCGTGAACGAATCTGCAGCGCAGCCAAATTGGCAGCCGATACCCCGTAGGGCAGCTGCCATCCGAGCTGGCCGGCCGCGCGACTGCCCGCCCCGACGCCGTACCCGCGCCGCCGGTCCGCGCCCTGCGCGGTGCCCTCCCAGATGCTGCGCCAGCACAACACGTGGTTGGCCAACCCGGACGCGACGGCCAGCATCGCGTCGACGACCGCCCCCAGCTGACCCGGGTACTCGACCCCGCCGGCCACCCAGTTGGGCCGGATACCGAGCGCGTCGTGGATATCGCGCACACCGGCACCGGAGAAGCCCTTGCCCGCCATGGACGCACCGGGATAGGTGGTCAGCCCGTCGATGTCGGCGAGGGTGAGTCCGGCGTCGGCGACCGCGGCGGTGCAGGCGTCGACCGTGAGCTGCAGCGGATCACGGCCCAGCCGCCGACCGATGTCGGACTGCCCGATGCCGCTGATGATCACCCCGTCGGTGAGCGAGCCTGCCATCAGCGGTCCGGGGTGAACAGCGGCAGGTGCACGGCGTCATCGATGCCGTCGTCACCCACCTCGAACGTGACCCGCACCGGCATCCCGACGAAGACCTCCCCGGGGGTGACCTCCACCAGGTTCGTCAGCACCCGAACACTTGGGTCCTCCACCGGGTTGACGAACGCGATCACATACGGGGTGGGGATGCCCGGGAAGAACGGGTGGTGGTTGACCGTCCACGATTCGACGACTCCGCGGCCGGACAACACAATCCACTCGGGCACCGCGTGGTCGTACTGGCAGCGCATCGTGGGCGGGTGGATGAGGCGTTCACAGGCGGGACACCGCTGCAGCGACCACACCCCGTCGGCGCCTGACGTCCAGTAGTGCCGGTTGAGGGCGGTGAGCGCCGGCAGTGGCCGACTGGGCGATGACGACTGGTCACCCATCGCCGGCGGCGCCCTGGCCGTCGTCCACGCCGAAGAGGAACCGGTCGGCGATGGCGTGGGCGTTGCGAATCGACATCTCCTGCGCGGTGTTCAGCCACAGCCCGTCGAAGCCACGCGAGTGCATCCCGGCGTGGATGGCGTCGATGTTGCGCAGATCCTGGGTGGGCAGTTCACCCCACCCGTCGTGGTCCTGCCAGCGCTCCACCTCCAGCCAACTGGTTTCCGGTACCTCGCCCGGAGCGAAGTGCTCGAGGGAGAACATCTCGAAGACACAGCGATTCGGATTCTCGGCGTCGGGCAGCACCCGGTAGCCCAGCACGCAAGACTTCTCCACCAGAAGCACCAGCGTCGGGAAGACGTGCCAGTCGCCGTTGCCGGCGAAGTACTGCTCCATCGTCATCTTCGGGAAGTCGACGCCTTCGGCGAGCGCCAACTCCTCGCACATCTGGTGGTACAGCACGAACGGGGGAATGTCGCTGGGCTCCATCGTGGCCAGCCGGCGCGCCGCGCGGTAATCACGTTCGGTGACCAGCGATCCCACCTCGAGGTAGTTGTACT
Organism: Mycolicibacterium duvalii; assembly: GCF_010726645.1. Classification (NCBI taxonomy): domain Bacteria; kingdom Bacillati; phylum Actinomycetota; class Actinomycetes; order Mycobacteriales; family Mycobacteriaceae; genus Mycobacterium; species Mycolicibacterium duvalii. The sequence goes on from NZ_AP022563.1 coordinate 3,038,003, forward strand.
GCATCGAGTTGGCGAAGACCTCGGGCCGGGCGGCTTGGGCCTTGCGGGCGGCGTCGCGGTCACCGCTGTCCGGGCGCGCGGTGTAGATGAAGCGGGAGTGATTGCGGTACCGCAATGTCGGCGTGTACGGCGCGTAAACGAACTCCTGCGGCGCGGCCGGCTCGGCGGGCGGCCGCGGGCCCTGCGCGGCCCGCAACGTCTGCGGATGGGTCCCCGGCGTGTGGTACCCCTCGATGAACGCGTCGATGACGGTCTTGTAGTTGGCGTTCAACGGCGTGCGCTTCCGCCAGCGGAATCGCATGTCGTGCAGCCGGAATGGTTCCAGCGCACTCGGCAGCGGGTCCAGCCATTCGAGCAGGTCCGGCGGATTGTCGGCCATGCTCACGAAGATCCATCCGCCCCACGAGCCGACCGCGACCGGACGCAACGACCACTGGTCGCGAGGCCGGTCGAGAAACTCGTCGCGCGAGGGGACGAACGACGACCGACCGTCCAGCGCGAAGCGCCAGCCGTGGAACTGACACCGCAGGTCACCGCCGGCGGCGCACCCCGAGCCCCGAACCACCTTCATCCCCCGGTGCGTGCACGCGTTGTAGAACGCCTTGACGCTGCGGTCCTTCTGGCGAACCACCATGATGGACTGGCGGCCGATGACGTACTCGTAGAAGCTGCCGGGTGCGGGCAGCTCCTCTTCCCGGCACGCCGGCTGCCACACCTGGGTGAACAGCCGGTCGAGCTCCAGCCGCAGGAACTCCGGGTCGACATAGCGCGACTTGGGGACGAACGTCTCGCCGCACGCGTACCGCGGCGGCACGGTGCCCGACCGCGACTGGGCGGAATCCTCGATGACGGTCATCGCGCAACCCTTCCTGCTGCTCAGCCGGCCGGCGGCTTGTCGAAGATGTTGGGGTACAGCACTGCTTCCTTGAACGAGGTCTCGATCTCGGCGAATGCCGTCGGGATATCCCAGGTGCCCGACGCGGACACGATCTCGCGCTCCACCACCGGGTTGGACATCAGGCTGATGCGGCCGTTGCCGGCGAAGATGACCCTGCGGTTGAGCCATTCGGATTGCTCGCTGGCCAGATACACCACCGGCGGCACCACGTTCTGCGGGGACAGTCGGGCATTCTGCGCCGAGTAGTCCATGCTGCCGCCGCCTTTGATGCCCTGGGTCATCCGGGTGCCGGCGATCGGCGCGATGGCGTTGCTGCGCACCCCGTACCCCTTGAGCGCATTGGCGCAGGAGAAGGTCAGTCCGACGATTCCCATCTTGGCGGCGGCGTAGTTGGGTTGGCTCGGTGCGCCCTGCAATCCCGACATCGACGTGAAATTGATCAGCCGGTACTGACCGCCCCGGTTCTCCCGCCACCACGCAGCAGCGTGCCGGGTCAGGTTGAACGTCCCTTTCAGATGGACGGCGACCACCGCGTCGAAGTCGGCCTCGCTCATCTTGAACACCATGCCGTCGCGCAGGATGCCGGCGGCGTTGACCATGATGTCGAATCCACCCAGGGTGGCGGCGGTCCTGCTGATCAGGTCTTCGCAGGCGGCGAAATCGGTGATGTCGGTGGTGTCGGAGAAGGCTTTGCCACCGCGGTCGTTGATGCCGGCCGCCACACTCTGGGCAGGACCGGCGTCGCGGCCGCTGCCCTCGACGGACACCCCCGCATCCGACACCATGACCGCCGCGCCCTCGGCCGCCAGACCCTCGGCCACAGCGGCACCGATTCCGCGGCCGCCGCCGGTGACCAACGCGGTCCGGCCGTCAAGTACACCCATCATCTCTCCTCGCCGACATCACACCTCTACAGAACATAGTGACACAGACTGTTTAGTTGTCGATAGCGTGGCCAGTGGTTGCGGCGCTCATTCGAAACCCCACTCGGCATAGCGGCGTTGCAGCTCAGCCATGGCCTCGCGACCACCCCGGACACCGCGCTCCTTCATGAAGTTGAACTCATCCTCACGCCAGGCCAGATTGCTGAACACCGTGTGGCCCATCGGAACCCAGTCCGCGAACTGCGCCATGCCGACGGCATTCCAGAACGTGATCAGTGCGTGTTTGCCGACCATCAGGCCGTCGGCCGAATGGTGGGCGATGGCGCGCGCATACCGCATCGCCTCGTCGCGAAGTTCGTCGGCCGGCACCACCGACGCGGCCACTCCCCATTCCTTGAGTTCGGCGGCAGCCACCTTGCGGCCGGTGATCATGGCCTCGTAGCCCCGATTCGGACCGAATTTGAGCAGGGCCAGCGGCATCGCGGTGGAGAACCCGGCGAACCCGATCCGGGCCTGCGGTCGGGCCAGATACATGTCCTCGGTGACGACGAGGATGTCAGCGGCCAGCGCCAGATTCATCCCCGCGCCGATGGTGGCGCCCTGACAGGCGGCGATGACCGTCTTGGGAAACTCAAGCCAGTTGGTCAGATGCCGGTGCAACCGCCGGGCATTGCCCATCCTCGCTGTCTGCGGAAGGCGTTTGCCCTTCGTCAGCCCGGCCTGCTCGACCGGTAGCCGCCGGACATCGTCGCCGCTGCAGAAGTCCTTGCCGGCCGCGGCCAGGACAACGACCTTGATGTCGTCGTCGTCCTCAGCCCGATCGAGACGCTCCTTGAACAGCGTGTGCATGTCGGGCGAGAGAATCGCGTTGCGTCGGTCGGGCCGGTTGATCGTGATGACCGCGATGTGCGGTTCGACGACCTCATAGCGCACCCAGTCCTCGTCGACCGCGAACTCGTCCGACGCCTCACCCACGATGCTGGCCTCTCGTCGCCGCTCACCCCATCTGAACACTAGAACACTAGACGATTATTTGTTCAGCCGACTGCTAAAGTCTGTTCATGCCGCACATCGCTGTCTCCAAGGAGGTCGGCGCGCCGGCCTGGCGCATCTGGGAGCTGCTGGCCGACTTCGCCGACGTCAGCTGGATCCCCGTCGCCGGTCAGGTGGACATCGACGGAGACGGGATCGGCATGCGCCGGTCGATCCATGGGACCGGCGACCAACCGGTCGTCGAAACGCTCACCCATGTGGACAAGCGGCGCAGGGAGCTCGGTTACACCGTGGCGGGCAGCCCACTTCCGGTCGACCGGTTCGAGGCGCTGGTCACGGTCCGGGAAGGGGAACACCCCCACGACTCGGTGCTGGCGTGGCACGTCGATTTCGACCCGCAGGGGCCGCAGGAGGCGGCGCAGCAGGCGATCGAAGCGGTGTACACGATGATGGCCGGTTGGCTGGCCGACGCGGCGACGCAGGATCGACCGTGACCGACCGCGACTACGGAGTGCCGTTGACGGCACCCGATCGTGCGTTCCGCGACGAGGTGCAGCGGTTCCTCGCGTCGGCACTGACCTCCGACATCGGCCCGAGTGCGGGCACCGAGGCCGACCGGCTGGACCGGATGAGACGCTGGCAGCGCAGACTTCACCAGGCCGGACTGGCAGCGATCTCGTGGCCCGAGGAATACGGCGGTCGCAGCGCCACCCCGGTCCAGCAGTTGATCTTCACCGCCGAGATGGCGGCCGCGCGCGCTCCCGAGCCGATCAACCGCAGCGCCATCAACCAACTCGGGCCGACGATCATCCAGTGGGGCACTCCCGAACAGCGGGCGCACTATCTGCCCCGCATCCTGTCGGGCGAGGATGTCTGGTGTCAGGGTTTCAGCGAACCGGACGCCGGCAGCGATCTGGCCTCGTTGACCACCCGGGCGGTGATCGACGGTGACGAGTTGGTGATCACCGGACAGAAGATCTGGACGTCGAAGGCGCACTACGCCAATCGGATCTACCTGTTGGCCCGCACCGACCCCGGGGCCGCCCCGCGCGAGGGCATCAGCTACCTGTTGGCCGATCTCTCGACGCCGGGGATCGAGGTGCGTCCGATCCGTCAGATCTCCGGCGACGCGGAGTTCAGCGAGGTGTTCTTCGACGGCGCCCGGGTACCCATCAACAACGTGCTGGGTCCGCTGCACGAGGGCTGGCGGGTGGCCAAGTCGACGCTCGGGTATGAGCGGGTCGGACAGAGCCGTACCCACCGCATCGAGCGAAGGCTTGACATCCTGGTCCGGATGGCCGGTGAGCCGAATGCGCTCAGCGATCGAGGATTCCAGGACTCCTACGTCGCCGATCACCTGGTGCGGTTCGCCGCTCAGGTGGAAGCACTTCGCCAGATCGCCGCCCAGGCCACGGCGGCCGGGGTGCGCGGCGTCAGTCCCGGACCCGAAGCATCGATGGCCAAGTTGCTGACCTCCGAACTCGACCAGGCAATGGCCAACTTCGGCCTGGACCTGGCGGGGATGCCCGGCGCGCTGGAACGCGGCTCGCCCTCGGCGATCAAGGGCGGCAATGTGGCCAAGAGCTACCTGGTCATGCGTGCCGCCACCTTCGGGGCCGGGACATCGGAGATCCAACGCAACGTCATCGCCGAACGACTTCTGGGGCTGCCGCGTGACCCGTGAACCGTCACTGACCGATATCGCCGACGCCACAGCGCAATTGGACGAGCTGGCCGCAACGGTGCGGCGCATCGTCAATCAGGCCTGGAGTGTGGGACACACCCGTGCGTTGCTCGACAGCCCCGCACCGGCCTTCGACGAAAACCTGTGGGCCACGCTGGTCGGGATGGGATGGCCTGACGTGCTGGTAGCGGAGTCCGCGGGCGGCGGTGGCGGCAGCATCCGCGAGCTGTGCGTGCTCACCGAGGCGACCGGCACCGTCGCCGCGCCCGTGCCGCTGGCCGCCGCGGCCGCCGCTCACTGGTGCGAGCAGCGCGGTGGCGACGACATCGCGGTGCTGCTCGACGATATCGGCGCCACCATGTCCGAGGGCAGGGTCGACGGCCACTGGCCGCTGGTGCCGTACGGGGCGGTGACCGACCGTCTGGTGATCCTCGCCGACCGCCACGGCGAGCCAGTCCTCGGCACCGTCGACGCCACCGGCGGCGGTGTGAAACGCCAGACCGAACGGCCGCTCGACCACAGTCCGGCGGCGAACATCACCCTTGACGGGGCGCCGCTATGCGACATCGCCACGGGCGCTGACGCGGTGGCGCGGCACCGCGACGCGGTGGCCCGGGCGCGGCTGGCCACCGTGGCCGAGCTGATCGGGACCGCCTCGGCCGCCCACGAGGCCGCGGTGGCATACGCGAAGATGCGGGTCACGTTCGGTCGCCCCATCGGCGCCCGGCAGGCCATCAAACACCGCCTGGTCGAACAGCGTTCGGTCATCGAGGTCGCACGCGCACTGGTCCATCGCGCCGCCGACGCGCTCGAGCTGCGGCATCCCGACGCCGAGTCTCTGGTGTCACTGGCGGTGTTCTGGGCGATCGACACACTGCGTGGGGTCCCCGAGGGCGCCACACAGGTGTTCGGTGGCATCGCCTACACCTGGGAGCACGACGCCCATGTGCACCTGCGCCGGGCCGCCACGCTGGTGACGATCCTGGGCACCCGCGCCCAGCACCGCAGCGTGGTGGCCGACTGGCTGCAGTCCCGTTGATCCCCGTGCGGGGTCAGCGGTAGTCCAGGGTGACCGGCAGGCGGTCGTAGGTGTGCACCAATGACGACGGCCGCAGCACCCCCTCGCCGGTGACACGAATTGCTTTGGCCCGCTTGATCACCTCGTCGAGCACCACCCGCGCTTCCCGGCGCGCCAGCGCCGCACCCATGCAGAAATGTTCCCCCACCCCGAAGCCCAGGTGCCCAGCCGCGTCGGCCCGGTGGACGTCGAAGTGCTCGGCCGTCGGGCCCCAGTGGTCGGCGTCGCGATTGGCCGATGCGTAGGCCAGCAGCAACCCGTCGCCGGCACGGATCGTCGCCCCGCGCAGCTCGACATCCTGGGTGGCCTGACGGGCCATGCTCATCACCGGCGTCCACCAGCGCAGGACCTCTTCGACCGCGTTGGTGCCGACCTCAGGGTCGGCGAACGCCTGCTCAGCCTGCTCGGGGTGCATGTCGAAACAGGCAGCGATACCGGCGATCAGGCTCTGGGTGGTTTCGCTGCCCGCAGCCAGCAGGGTGAGCGCATACGTCATCACCTCGATCTCGTTGAACGGCTCGCCGTCGATGCGGACCTGCGACAGCATCGACAACAGATCATCGGTGGGGTTCTCGGCCCGCTGGGCGACCAGATCCATCAGATACGGCGCTATCACACCGAAGATCAGTTCCATATCGGCGTCCTCGGCGACCCCGCTGCCCACTTTCGCGATGGTGGTCGCCCAGCCCGCGACCTTGGCCCAGTCGGCCTCCGGCACTCCCAACAGATAGGCGAAGACATACACCGGGAACGGTTCTGCGACCCGCTCGATCCAGTCGAACTCCCCGTCGGGCAGGTCGTCGAAGATCGAGGCGATCACCTCGCGCACCCGGGCCTCCAGCTTGGCCACCGCAGACGGGGTGAACCGCACCCCCAGAGCTTTGCGATGGGCTCGGTGCTTCGGCGGATCCATGAACATGATGCCCCTGGCGCCGTAACCCTGCGGATCTCGGCCCTCCCGGTGGGCGATCAGGTCCATCATGATCGCGATGCGCTCGGAACTGAACTTCTCCGGCCGGGCCGAGATCGATTTGATGTCGTCGTACTTGGTGACCACCCAGAACTTTCCGCGTTCGTACCAGTGCACGGGCTCGGTGTCCCGCAGCTCCCGGAACGTCGCATTGGGGTCACCGAGGTAGAAGGAGGCCTCGTCGAAGCGGGCTTCGGAGACAGCCGTCGTGATCGCCATAGATGTGACAATAGAACATATTTTGTGGATCTGTAATACAGTGTTGCCAGAACTGCCGCCGGTGATCCCCAGGAGTTGATGTAGGTTGAGCGACACCGACGCCCACGAGGCATTCCTGTCCGGCGTCCGTGTCCTGCAGATCGGCAACGGAATCGCGGGGTCAGCAGCGGCCGCACTGCTGGGCATGCTCGGCGCCGAGGTCAACCGCACACCCGCGGCGCCGGCGCAACGGTTCGGCCCGCTCCTCGATAGCCCCGACGGCCCAGCCGCGGCCGTGGACCTCGTCCTGGACCGGCAGAAGACGGCGCCGGCCGCGGACTCCGACCTTCGCGTCGACGACCACGACATCGTCATCGTCGACGGCGCGAACCCGAAACCCGAGCCCGCCGACGGAGTCGCGCTCGTCACGATCACCCCGTTCGGCGCCGACGGCCCAGACCGCCACCTCGGCGCGAGTGAGATCGTCGCCCAAGCCAGCGGCGGACTGCTGGCGACGATCGAAGACGCTGCCGGAGCGCCTGTCCCGGCGCCCGGCTATGTGGCCGGCAAGGCCGTCGGCGCCGTCGCTGCGCTGGCGGCCCTGCACGGCCTCGACCGGCTTCGCAGCGACGGTGGCGCGGTCGTCGTCGACGTCTCGGCCCAGGAGGCGGTGATCTTCACCGCAGCACTTCCCGAATGCGCCCACGTGCTCTACCGGTGTCCGGGCCGTGCGGGCAGTGGCCGTTACCTGGCTCCGTCGGGAGTCTTTTCCTGCCGTGACGGACTGGTCCGCATCACCGCGGTGGAGAACCATCAGTGGGCCGGATTGCGCGCCGCGCTCGGCGAACCCGAGTGGGCGAGCGGCCTCGACGAGCGCCCTGCGCGCATCGAGCATGCCGAGCTGATCAACCGGCACGTCACCGAGTGGACCTCCACCCGCCTCAAGGCTGACTGCGCGGCCACCCTGCAAGCCCACGGTGTGCCGTCCACACCGGTCAACCTGCCCGGCGAGCTGTTGACCTCACCACAGTTCGCGCACCGCCGGTCGCTGCACCGGGTGCGCCTGGCCGACCTTGACGCGACCGTGCTCGGCCCGCCGTGGTCGATCACCGCCGGGCATCCCGCAGCCACCGTTGCGCGTCCCGGCCTGACCGCACTTCGGGTCGCCGAGCTCACCCATGTGCTCGCCGGGCCCATCGTCGGCGCACTGCTCGGCGCCATGGGCGCCAACGTGATTCGCATCGAGGACCCCGACCGGCTCGACATCTACCGGCGCAGCGGTCCGTTCGCCGACGGAGTCGCCGGTCCCGAGCGCGGCGCCTACTTCGCGGTGGCCAACCACTCCAAACACAGCGCGCTGCTCGACCCCGCCCGGGCCAGCGACGAGGTGGCGGCAATTCTGGCCGACTCCGACGTGTTGATCGAGAACGTCGGATCGAGCCGGCTGCGACGCTACGGCGTCGACCCGCTCGAGCTTGCCGACAGCGGCCGACTGACCCTGCGCGTCTCCGGCTTCGGCTCCGAGGGCCCCCTGGCCGGATACCGGGTCTACGCCAACAACGTTCAGTCCTACGGTGGGCTGGCCGGGCTGACCACCACCGCCGAGGACACTCCGGCGCGGGTCAATACGGTGCTGGCTGACCCGTTGTCGTCGGTGATCGGCGCGCTCGTGATCGCGGCCTGGGCACTGGGGCCGAGCCGGACGTCGGGTGCGGTCATCGACCTGTCCATGGCCGAAGTCGTCGCCACCACGGTGTCGGAATACCTTGCCGCCGCGTCGGTCGACCAACCTGCGGCCTCCGCACGCGTACGTCGCGCAGTTCACCGCACCAGCGACGATCGCTGGTGCGCGGTCGAACTGCGCGGCGAGCAGTGCGAACCCGAGCAGGCCGACGTCATCGCGGCGCTCATCACCACCAACAGGGCCGACGACGCCGCCTACAAATTGCGCAACGCCGGCGTCGAGGCCGCCGTGGTGCGTCGCGCCGACGAGTTGATCACCGACCCGCATCTGACCGCCCGGGGATTCTTCCCCGAGATCGACCACCCGGATCCCGACCTGTCCCCCGCGCGACTGGTCGGGCTGCCCTGGCGGTTCGACGACACCGGACCGGTACGACTGGCACCGCCACCCGCGTTGGGAAGTCTCAACGCCGACCAACCGAGGACCGCACATGCCGACGCCGCCCACTGACCGCCGCGCCACGGTGTGGTCGTCGACGTTCATCCCGACCACGTCGCCGATCACCGGAAGCGCCGGCTACAGCGTCGCGTGGGTGGACACCGACACCGAACGGCTGCAGGTGCTCGTCGACGGCGCCCGGCCGGCGCCGGGAACGCCGGGGCGGCTGACGTCTCGCGCCGTCGACGACCAGACCATCGAGATGTTCGTCGCGGAGACCTCGTGACGGGCGCCTATCTGGCCGGTATCGGGCTGACCCCCTTCGGCCGACACGGCGACACCGTGCTGGCCGACCTCGGTGTCGCGGCGGCCCGCGCCGCACTCGACGACGCGGGCCTGGACTACCACGATGTCGGTGAGGTGTTCACCGCGTCCGCGCTCGCCGGACCGCAGACGGGAATCAAGGTTGCTCTGACTTTGGGCCGCATCGGGATTCCGGTCACCGCGATCGAAAGCGCCTCGGCAGGCGGCCTGGTCGCACTACGGCACGCGGTGTGGGCGGTCGCGTCGGGGCGCTGCTCGACGGCGCTGGCGATCGGCTACGAGAAGACCACCGCACTGGAGCCCGGCGGCGTGGTGCCGGCGGCCGTGGGCTTCTGGGACCGATTCCCGCCGCAGACGCACTACGCCATCGAGGCCGCGCGCTGGCTGCACGACACCGGGTGCGGACCGGAGGCCATCGCGGCCGTCGCCGCGAAGTCACACAACCAGGCCCGACTGAACCCACTCGCGGCCAGACGGCGTGATGAGCCGATGACCGTCGAGGACGTGCTGTCAGCCCGTGTGGTGGCCGACCCGCTGACCAAGATGATGTGCCACGCGTCGGTGGACGGCGGCGCGGCGGTCGTCGTCACCGCCGCACCGGGACCGCGCTCGGTGAGCGTGCTGGCCATCGAGCAGACCAGTTGGCCCAGCGACCCGCAGTGGCCGCTGGTCGGGCCGGTCGTCGGCCCACCGTCGCAGCTGACTCTGACCGCGCAGCGGTGCTACGCAGGGGCCGGAATCGAGCCCGCCGACATCGACGTGGTCTCCCTGCACGACATGTGCGCCAGCGAGGAGATCACCGCGCTGATCGCGATGGGACTGGTGGACTCGAGCCGGATGCCCGCGCTGATCGAAACCGGTGGACTCGCCGGTGACGGTGAGCTGCCGACCAACACCGACGGAGGCTGCATCGCCCGCGGCCACCCGATCGGTGCGACCGGGCTCGCGCAAGCCGCGGAGATCGTCACTCAGCTGCGCGGCGAGGCCGGACCGCGGCAGGTGCGTGAGCCGCAGATAGGTCTGGTGCAAGCAGTCGGCGGCGGGGGGTCGTGTGCGGCGGCGGTGCTGCGCGCCTGATCACGCGATCGCGCCGCTCTCCTTGAGCGCCATGATGCGGTCCCAGTCCCCACCCAGCTCGAGGATGAGTTCCTCGGTGTGGGAAGCGAATTCCGGCATCGGAGCCAGCCGAACCGGGGTCTCGTCGTAGAGCACCGGACTGGCCACCAGGTCGTAGCTCTGGCCGTCATGGTGGACCGCGACGATGTTGCCGTTCGCCCGTACCTGCGGGTCGGCGGCCACCTCCACGGTGTTCTGCACCGGGGCCCACTGCCCGTCGAATCCGTCGAGCACTGCGCGCCAATGCTCCAGCGGTTGCGCGCCGATCGTTTCGCGCAGCACCTCGATGGCCGCCGGCGCATTGGCAGCCAGCGAGGCGTGGTCGGCGAAGCGTTCGTCAGTGGCGAGGTCGGCGACGCCCACCCGCCGACAGAACTCCGCGAAGTACCGGAAGCCCTGCAGCATGGACAGTCCGAGGAAGCGCCCGTCGGCGGTCCGGTAGAACCCGACCAGCGGATTGTTCGGCGTGACGTTGGCGCCGGTCGGATTGGTCTGCCAGGGCTGGCCGCTCACCAGAGCGGCGTTGATCGCGACCCCTGATGCCCAAACCCCGACTCCCAACAGCGAAATGTCCACGACGCGGGCTTGTCCGGTGCGTTCGCGCTCGAACAACGCGGCCGCGACGCCGCCGGCGATCGTCAGCCCACCGATCGAATCCCCGTAGGCGGGCCCCGGTTGTGGTACCACGCCGTCCATGTCGCACGGAGTGGACCCCAGGGCTCCCCCCGCGCGACTCCAGAAGCCGGTCATGTCGTAGCCACCGGTGCCGGCGTCGGGACCGAGGGGGCCGTAGGCGCTGCCGCGGGCATACACGATGTCGGGGTTGACCGCGCGCAGGTCCTCGACGTCGATGCGGAGCTTCTTGCGCGCGTCGGGCAGGAAGTTGGTCAGGAAGACATCGCTGGAGCGGGCGATGTCCATCAGCAACTCATGGCCATCCGGGGTCGACATGTCGATGGCGACCGAGCGCTTGCCGCGATTGGCGTGCTCCATGACCGGGTTGCGGTCGCCGTCTATGGTGATGTGGCCCAGCTGGCGCAGGCCGCGCTGCGAATCACCGGTCTGGGGATGCTCGACCTTGATGACGTCGGCGCCCCAGTCCGCGAGCACCGCGCCTGCCGCGGGGACGAATGTCCACTGGGCGACTTCCAGCACCCGCACCCCGGTCATCGGTCCGCTCATCCTCACCTCTCCCTGGTCACGCGCCGCGCTAGCCTGAACAGTAGAACACTATTTGTTTCTTTGCGATATGGTGGCCTGGTGACGGGCGCGTTGTCTCATCTTCGGGTGTGTGACCTCAGTGGGCAGTTGGCCGGCGCGGGCGCAACCAAGATCCTGGCGGCCTTCGGCGCCGAGGTCATCCGCGTCGAGGATCCGGTCACCTGCGGCCTCTGGGACGCACTGCGCGGCGTCGGGCCCTACATCGACCATCGCCGAGGTGTCGATCTCGGCACCGGCTTCAACAACCACAACGTCGGAAAGTACGGTGTCACCCTCAACCTGCGCGTCGATGAGGGCAAACAGCTTCTGCGCGAACTCATCTCGGTCAGCGACGTGGTATGCGAGAACTTCGCCGCCGGAGTGATGGAGCATCGGGGTTTCGGCTATGACGAACTGCGCCGGATCAAGCCCGACATCGTCTACGTCTCCAACTGCGGGTTCGGCCACACCGGGCCCTACCGCGACTTCAAGACCTGGGGCCCCATCGTGCAGGCCGTCAGCGGGCTGACGTTCACCTCCGGCCTTCCCGACGAAGAGCCGGCGGGGTGGGGATTCAGCTACATGGACCACGGATCGGCGTTCTACATGACCGTGGCCATCATGGCGGCCCTGCACCACCGCGACCGCACCGGACAGGGACAGCACGTCGACCTGGCCACGGCCTCCGCCGGCATGGCGATGCTGCCCACCGAGATTCTCGACTGGACCGTCAACAAACGCCCCACCCGGGCGGGCGGCAATCGGGCCGACTTCGGGGAGTTCGCGCCCCACGGCGTCTACCCCTGTCACGGCGAGGACCGCTGGATCGCGCTGTGTTGCCGCGACGAGCGTGAGCTGGCCCTGCTGGCCAAGGTGCTCGACGAGCCGTCGCTGACCTCGGACCGGTTCGCCACCCTGCCGCAGCGGCTGGCGGCGGTCGACGAACTCGACGGCATCATCGGCGCCTGCACCGCAGCACGTGAGGCCACATCGCTGGCCGCGGATCTCATCAGTGAGGGCGTCCCGGCCAGCGTGGTCAAGAGCCCACCCGAGCGGATCGAGGAGGATCCCGACCTGGCTCGAATGGATTTGTTCCCCACCGTGACTCATTCGCAGATCGGACCGGTCCGCGTGGAGGGCATACCGATGACCTTCTCGGCGACCCCCTGGGAGATCGACTCGGGTGCGCCCGTGCTCGGTCAGCACAACCGCGAAATCCTGGGCGGACTGCTCGGGCACGACGACGAGACCATCGACGACTGGGCGAAGCGAGGTGTGATCTGAGCACATTGAGCGACCTGCGGGTCATCGAGGTCATCGATCAATTCACCCCAGTGGCCGGACGGACGCTGGCTGAGCTGGGCGCCGAGGTCATTGTCGTCGAACCGCCGGAAGGGTCCGCACACCGGCGCCGGCCGCCCTTCGTCGACGACGAGCCGGGGGTCGATCGCAGCCTACGCTGGTTCGGATTGAGCCTCGGAAAGAAAAGTGTCACCATCGATCTCGACTCCGAGGACGGCCTGGAAAACCTCCGCCGGCTGATTGCCGGTGCTGACATCGTGCTTGCCGGAGGTGATCGCGTGGCCGGCGGTGCACTCGGCTACGAGGAATGCTCGCGCGCAAACCCCGGCCTGATCTGGGTCTCGATCACCCCGTTCGGCCTCGGCAGCACCCGCGCCACCGACCCGGTCACCGACCTGACCCTGCTCGCCGGCGCCGGACCGCTGTGGAACTGTGGCTACGATGATCACTCCATCCCGCCCATTCGGGGGGCCGGCGATCAGTCCGCCAACATCGGCGGAATGTACGCCGCGCTCGGCGCACTCATCGCCGTCTCGCACCGGGACCACACCGGCTCCGGACAGCTCATCGACGTCAACGTCACCGCAGCGTGCAACGTGACGTGCGAGCAGACGACCTATTACTGGCTGGTCAAGAACGCCATCTGTACCCGCCAGACCGGACGCCATGCCGCTCCGGTACCGAGCGCGCCAGTACAGGTGCGCTGCGCTGATGGGCACTACGCGACAACGGGCGTGCTGCCACGCAAGCCCGACGAGTTCGCACGTCTGAGAGCGTGGCTTGCCGAGCTCGATCTGCTCGATGAACTTCCCGAGGCTGTTTTCCTGGAGATGGCCGCCGAGCGGGACGCGCCGGTCAATATGGCTGCCATCGGCGAAGAGGACGAGACGACAGCCATTCTCAGCGCGGCCCGGGAAGCGATCCGCCTGATCGCGTCCCGGTTGCCGGCCAAGGAGTTCTTCATCACCAGTCAGCAGCGCGGCTTTCCGTCGGGAGCGATCCTCGCCCCGCACGAGGCATTCGAGGACGAGCACACCGTTGCCCGCGGAATGCAGGTGCCGGTGGAGCATCCAGAGTTGGGCCGCACCGTCGTCTACCCCGGAGCGCCGTACCTGTTCAGCGCCGGCAACGGCGAATCCCCACCGCGCGCGCCGCTGCTGGGTGAACACAACGCGCTGCTCGACGAACTGGCACCGTGATGTCCGGCCACCGCCTCACCCACATCGGACTCTGCGTGCGCGACCTCGCTCGGTCCACCGAGTTCTATTGCTCGGCACTGGGTTTCGAGCAGTTTGGCGAGATGCACGTCGCCGATCAGGCCACCGCACGACTGCTCGACATCGACGATCTGATATTGGATCTGGTGTATCTGCACCGTGACGGCTTCCGGCTCGAGCTCATCGGCTACACCCGACCCGACGTCACCGGCGACACCGACCACCGCGCGATGAACGCACTCGGATTCACTCATCTGTCGTTCCGGGTCGACGACATCGAGGCACTGGCCGACGCGGTGGTCGAACACGGTGGTCGGTTGTTGGATGGGCGGACCGTCACCTTCGGCGCCAACCGGGCGATGATGCTGACCGACCCCGACGGCAACCTGCTGGAATTCATCGAGCGCACCCCCGCCTCGTGATAGTCAACTAGGCAGATTTCGTTTGATTGTTCTGTACGGTGATAAAGTCGTCAGGTGCCCGCGACCAGTGAGTTGATGTACTCGCCGTTCTCCAAGGCGGTCTTCGACGATCCCTATCCGGTGTACCGCCGCCTGCGTAACGAGGCGCCCGTGTACCGCGACCCCGAACAGCGATGGTGGGTGCTGTCCCGCTTCGAGGACGTTACGAGCGCGCTGCGTGACTGGGAGACCTATTCCTCCAAACTCGGCCCCGCCCCGGAGAATCCCGACGACGACGGCCGCAAGTACTCGGTCATCTCGATGGATCCCCCGCGGCACGACCGCATCCGCGGCGTCCTGAAGGGATTCTTCACTCCGCGTGCGGTGGCCGCGATGGAGGGTGCACTCCAGGCGACCGTGGACCGCCACCTCGGCCGGCTCGAGGCGGGGACCACCGTCGATGCGATGGAAGCGTTCGCCTTTCCGGTACCCACCGACGTCATCGGCGACCTGCTCGGTGTGCCCCACGCCGATCGCGAACAGCTGCGCGTCTGGTGGGAGGCGTTTCTGACCCGCAACGAGGGCGAGGTCGCGATGCCGCCCGCCGCCATAGAAGCCAACCGCAAGATCAGCACCTACATCGGGGAGTTGATCGAACAACGGCGCGCCACGCCCGGTGACGATCTGATCAGCATCGTGCTGCAGGCCACGTTCCACGATCCGGAGGTCAACGCCGATCGTGCGCTGACCCCGCACGAGGTCCTGATGTTCTGCAACCTGCTCTCGGCCGCGGGCTCGGAGACGACGCAGAAGCTGATCTCCAACGGACTGGTCGCGATGCATGACCACCCCGATCAGTGGCAACGAATCGTCAATGACCCGAGCCTGATTCCCACAGCGGTGAACGAGGCCCTGCGTTACGACACCCCGAGTCACTGGGTGGCCCGCACCCTGACCCGCCGCGTCAGGCTGCACGGTGTGACGATGGAGGCCGGCGATTGGGTCCTGCTGTTACTGGGCAGCGCCAATCGGGACGAGCGCCGCTACGAGGATCCCGACCGCTTCGTGCTGGATCGACCGCGCGGCACCGACGTGTACTTCGGCTGGGGCATCCACATCTGCTTGGGACAGTGGCTGGCACGCCGCGAGGCGCAGATGGTCTTCGAGCACATCGCCAGGAGATTCCCGCGCTACACCATCGGGTCCCACGAGCGGACGCTGACCGCGACCGTGCGCGGCTACACCCGGGTGGAGATGACGCTGCAGTAAGGCCCGGTCAGCCGAACACCCCGGGCGACTTCGCATAGTCGACCGTCGACAGTTCGGTCATCCCGCCGTCGACGTGCAACACCGTTCCGGTGACGAACGCGGAATCATCGCAGGCCAGGAAGGCCACCGCGGGGGCGATCTCGGTCTCCGGGTCGGCGCCGCGCTTCATCGGTGACGCCTCGGCGGTTCTGGTGTAGTTGTCCCACTCGGTCCCGATCATGTCGCGCTGGACGTCGGTCAACGCGAACGGGCACAACGCGTTCACCCGAATGCCATGGGCCGCCCACTCATTGGCCGCCACCTTGGTCAACGCCCCGATGGCGCCCTTGGCCGCTGAATACGGCCCGGTGTAGGCGATCCCGCCCAGAGCCGAGCCCGAGACGAAATTGATCACCGATGCCTTGCCGGCAGCCTTGAGATACGGGTGCGCGAGTTGCATGAAACGGAAGGTCGCCTTCGGTCCGGTCGCCTCGGAGAGCTCCCAGTCCTTATCGGTGACCAGTTCGAGCGCCTTGGGCATCGCGAAGTACTGCGCCGCATTGACCAGCACGTGCAGCGTGCCGTCGACCGCCGCAGTCTCGACAGCACGCGCGATGTCCTCCCGCTTGGCCACGTTGGCCCGGACGAATCGGGCCCTCCCGCCTTCGTTCTCGATCAACTCGACGCACTCGGCGGCCTTCTCGTCGTTCAGGTCGACGATCGTCACGTCGGCACCCTCGGAGGCCAATCGACGCGAGATGGCGCGCCCGAGCCCCTGCGCGCCTCCGGTGACCAGGGCCTTGCGATCGTCGAGGCGAGCCATGGGAGTCCTCCTGGGAGCATGTAACAGTTGAACAGTTATCGTTCTATCATTCAGTATTGTGGCAGAGGTATCGCGATCGGTGTGCAGAAGGGGCGGCGGATGCGCGTAGAGGGACCGCGATGCACATCGGACTGACCACCGAACAGCAACTCCTCCGCGACACTGTTGCGCGCCTGGCTGAGACGATGGCGACCTCCGATCCGGACGACATCGCCACCGGAGACCGCCTGGACACGCAGTGGCAACGCATCACCGAGCTGGGGTTACCCGCACTACGCGCGCCCGAGTCCTTAGGCCTGGAACCCAGTGGCGTCGAGACCATGGTCGCCCTCGAGCAACTCGCACGCACCTTGACTGCGGTCCCCGCCCTCGGTCAGGCAGTGCTGACGGTCGAACTGCTCAACGCCGCCGTCGCCGACAAGGAGGTCGAACTGGTCGCCGACGGCCAACTGCGATGGGCGCCGGTGCTAACCGCAGACCTGTCCGACTTCGCGAGTTCCTGCGCCGGGTCTGTGGCGCTGGACGCCGCCGGAGCCACCCACGCGCTGGTCGCCGCCGCCGCCGGCGACGCCCGCACACTGCTGTCCGTGCCGCTGCAAGACCGCGCCGAGGACGTCGGCCTCGACCTCACCCGCGCGATGCGCACGGTGCACGTCGGCGACGCCGACTCCGCAACCCCGGTGGGCAACCCGATCGATGCGCACCGGTGGAGGCGGGTGCACGCCACGGCTCTGACCGCAGTCGCCGCCGACCTTCTGGGGGTGATGGCTGGTGCACTGGACGACGCGACGCGCTACGCGGGCGAGCGTGTCCAGTTCGGGGTGCCGATCGGCAGCTTTCAGGCGATCCAGCACCTGCTCGCTGATGCGCTGGTCCGCGTGGAAGGGGCGCGCAGCTGTGTGTGGCATGCAGCCTGGGCAGTCGACCACCTGTCGGCCGACCAGGCACTGCTCGCCGCGCGCACGGCGAAGGCCTACACCTCGGCTGCAGGCCGTGAGGTGGTGGAGACGTCGATGCAGGTGCTCGGCGGCATCTCGATCACCTGGGAACATTCGGCGCACCTGCGACTGCGCCGAATGCTGCTGGGGCGACGCCTTTTCGGTGATGAGTCCGCCCACTACCCGGCCATCGCGGAGATGCGGCTGGCCGACCCGATGCTGAGCTGACGAGGATCATGGACTTCACCGACACCGCCGAAGAGGCCGAGTTCCGCACCCGGTTGCGCTCCTGGCTGACCGAGCATGCCGCCGGCGCGGTCGTGCCCGACGACCCGGGCGCACGCGCCGACGCGGCCAACGCGTGGCATCGCACGCTCTACGACGCCGGCTACATCGGGCTGTCGCTACCCCGGGAGTACGGTGGCCACGGTCTGTCACCGATCTACGAGGCGATTCTCAACGACGAACTCGGCAGGGCGGGCGCGCCGCCGATCGAGGGGGTCGGCCATCTATCGAATGCGTTGCGTCTGTTCGGTTCCGAGCAGCAGCGCGCTGACCTGTTGCTTGGCCTGCTCTCTGGCGCGGTGCGCTGGTGCCAGGGATTCAGTGAGCCGGAGGCCGGGTCAGACCTCGCCAGCCTCAAGACCAGAGCCGATGCCGTCGAACTTGACGGCCAGCAGGTGTTCCGGGTCAACGGGCGCAAAATCTGGACCAGTTTCGCCGCCGTCGCCGACTGGTGCTTCCTGTTGTGCCGCACCGAACCCGACGCGCCCAAGCACCAAGGTATCTCGGTGCTGTTGGTGCCGATGTCGACGCCGGGCATCGAGGTGGCACCGATCGTCAATGCCGCGCGCAACCGCGAATTCGCCGAGGTCACCTTCACCGACGTGCTGGTGCCCGCCGAAAACCTGTTGGGCGATCGTGGCCAGGGCTGGTCGATCGCCAACCAGCTGCTGGCCTACGAGCGGGGCCCCAGCGACATCAACTGGATCAGCCGGCTTGCTGTCCAACTGCGCGCCCTGGAGGCCGACGTCCGCTCCGGCCTGGTGCCGGACACTCCGTCGGCGCGTACCCGGCTCGGCGCGGCGTACTGCGAGCTGCGCGCGCTGCAGATCAAAGTGCAGCGTTCGCTGACCGAGCGCGTCGGCGGCGCCCTACCGGGCGCCGAGGGCTCGGTCGACAAGCTGTTGATGGCCCGCGCCGATCAGACCTTCGGCCACACGATGATGGACCTGCGCGGCAGCGCGCCGGTGCTTGCCGAGGGACTGGAATGGGACCTGTACGTATGGTCGCGGGCCGCGGGAATCTACGGAGGGACAGCGCAGATCCAGCGCAACATCGTCGCCCAGCGCGTTCTGGGTCTACCTCGGAGCGGCTCTCAGCGTTCCCGGTAGTGCTGCAGCGCTTCACGCATGCCGGCGAGCCTGCGTTCCAGCAGCTCGTCGCCCTTACCCGCCGCGATCATCTTGGTGACCTCAGCGATCTCCGCCTCGAGCCGCTCGGCGGCCTCGCCGCGCGTCAGAAGATCCTGATCGGCCCAGTCATCCCGCGGGATTCGCTCCCTTGGCTCCATGTTCGCCCTTTCGTGCCGCCCACGCTATAGTCAAATAAGCAGTCAGTGTTTAACTGTTTCGCTAGTCACGAGCCTAACAGCACACCCCGAAAAGGATCGACGATGCCGCTGCAGCCCTCGATGAAGCTTCTCTCCGTCGACGACCACCTGATCGAACCCCCACACGTGTGGACCGACCGCCTGCCCAAGAAGTACCAGGAGGCCGGCCCCCGCATCGTCGAGTTCCCGCGCGAGGGCAAACCGCCGATGCATCAGTGGGTATACGAAGGCCGCGCCTACCCCAACATCGGCCTCAACGCCGTGGCCGGGAAGTCGCCCGAGGAGTTCGGCGTCGACCCGGTGCGTTATGACGACATGATCCCCGGCTGCTACGACCCGAAGGCGCGGCTGGCCGACATGGACATCGACGGTGTGCACGCCATGCTCTGCTTCCCCTCCTTCCCGCGGTTCTGCGGCACCGTGTTCCTGGAAGGCACGGACAAGGACCTGGCCCTGCTCGGCGTGAAGGCGTGGAACGACTTCTCGCTCGACGAGTGGTGCGCCACCGACCCGGCCCGCTTCATCCCGATGATGATCAGCCCGCTGTGGGACACCTCGTTGATGGTCGCCGAGATCGAACGCAACGCGGCCAAGGGCTGTCGTGCCGTCGGCCTGCCCGACAACCCGATGAACCTCGGTCTGCCGAGCTTCCACACCCCGCACTGGGACCCGGTCTGGTCAGCGCTCGAGGAGACCAACATGACCGCGGTCATGCATTTCGGGTCGGGCGGGCTGCCGCCGTCGACCGCACCCGAGGCACCGTTCGCGGTCATGGTCACCCTGATGGGGACGACGTCGATGGCCGCGGCGATCGAGCTGGTCTTCTCCCCGGTGTTCCACAAGCACCCGAATCTGAAGGTCGCGTTCTCCGAAGGGGGTATCGGATGGATGCCCTACCTGATCGAGCGGGCCGACTACGTGTGGCGCAAGCACAAGTACTACCAGAACATCCATCCGACGATCGCCCCGTCGGAACTGTTCAAGCGCAACATCACCGGGTGCTTCATCGAGGATGAGGTCGGCGTCTCGCTGCGTCATCAGATCGGCATCGACAACATCACCTGGGAGTGCGACTACCCGCATTCCGACTCGTTCTGGCCCAAGAGTCGGGCACGGGCCGAGGAGATGCTGGCGAGCGTCCCTGACGACGAGGCCGCCAAGATCGTCGAGCTCAACGCCCGGCGCTGGTACGCCTTTCCTGAGGAGGGATTCAAGGCCTCGACAGCTGACAGCGGATGGCGTCCGAACAACGGTGAGCCGCCGGAGTACGACTACGACGCAGTCATGTCCGACCACGGCGGGGTCGGCTACGGCGCCTTCATCGAGAACCTGGCCAACCAGATGGCGAACAAGGAGATCAAGAACTAGGCACCGCATCCACCACCGGCAATCTAGGTGGCGGGCGCTGCGATATCCGTCGCGGTGTCGCGACCTCGGAGAACGCGCGAACTGACGACGCGCCAACGGGCCGCCTCCTCGGAGTCTCCCCCAGCGCCATAGCGGTCGGTAAGCCCAGCGCGGCCATCACGCCGATCACCGCAGCACCGCAGATCGTCGGGGTCAGAGTTCCGAGCGCGAGGGCCGCCCGGGCGGTGGAGCGCACCGCGAACTCCCTGCCGAACGAAAAGCTCACGGCGGCATGTCGAGCGCAAATCGCCAATCGTCAACGGCTACCAGGCGCCCGGACGAGGCGAGCGTGACATACAGCGTTGCCTCGTCGTCGCTGAGTGTCATGTTGGTGGTCATCGGATCGTCGAGAGGTAGCGCCCCGAGCAGTTGTCCGGACGGCGAGACAGCGGTGACGCCGCCGACGCCGAGCGTCGCCACCAGGATGGTGCCGTCGCTCACGACGCACAGACCGTCCGCCCCGCCGATGTTGAGCGGACCGCCGCTGGGCACGGTGGCGAGGCCACGCCCGCCGACGACACGCCCCGGGCCCGACAACGTGAACTCCCACACCCTGCGGGTGCGCGTCTCCGCGACGTAGACGCGGTCGCCGGCCGGCGACAAGGCGACGCCGTTCGGCATCTCCAACGGGTACACGATCTCCTCGAGACGCCCGTCCGGCGTCCCGTACAAGAGACCCGTCATGGTGCGACTGCGGCCCTGTGTGGTGCCGCCGTCGGTCACGTAGAAGCCGCCCTCGGCATCGACACACAGATCACTCGGGCGGACCAGCGGCATGGCGCCACCGTTGCGAGCCTCGAAATCCACTGCCAGGGTGTGCACCGACCCGTCGACGTCGACTAGCTGAAGCTGCGGGGCCACCGGCTTTTCGGCCGCCCCGAGCGGTCGGAACAGCTGTACAGCACCGTCGAAATCGTACGGCCACGACCCGACACCGAATGTCGAACCGCCGTTCTGGCACACCACCAGCCGGCCGTCAGCTAGCAGCCCGACTCCGTTGGGTCCGCCGCCCGTATCGGCGATCGGTTCGACGGTCCCGTCCGGCCGAACCCGCGAGATGCGTCCAGCCGCCATCTCGGACAGCACGACCGAGCCGTCGGGACACGCGATCGGACTTTCCGGGAAGGCGAGGCCCTCGGCCACACTACGCACTTCGCTCACCGGACCGACCGCCACCAGGCAGCGAACTCGGGATCGGCGAGCGGGATGTCACCGACGCCGACCTGGCTCCGCGGCCAGTTCGCGACGGGCTGGGCGAGGGGTGAGCGCTCGTGCGCGGTGCCGTACCACAGCCTGTGCCGCCGGTGCGCGAAAAGCCATCGCCCGCCGAGCTTTTCATACCGGTCCTCGTACCTGATCAGCTGCTCGAGAAACCCGTCTGCCCGGGTTTGGGCGTAGCAGTGTGCCCAGACCTGCCCGGTGCCGTGGGATTCGTCCTGCAGATCGATCAGGTGATTGGCGACCAGAATCACCGCGAACAGGCTTCCCGTCAGGCTGTCGGCCATCGACCGGCGCAGTCCGTCAGGCCCCTCGCCATGCTTACCGAAACGGGCGTGGGGAGAGAACAGCTCGGCCATCGCGTCGACGTCGCGGGCCTCCACCGCGGCGGCGTAGCGGACCGGCAGCGATCGGATCTCGTCGCGGGCCAGCAGCGCCGCGATCCGATCGACCTCCGGGGCGGACACTCATCCCCCCGTCACATTGATGTCCTGGCCGGTGATGGCAGAAGCCGCATCCGAGGCAAGCCACATCGACACGTCGGCAACCTCGTCGGGCTGTACCAACCGGCCCAACTTGTTGAGCGCCGCGAGTCGACGCCGTAACTGCCCCGGATCGAGGCCGTCCTCGGCCGCGCGGCGGGCCACATAGGTATCGAAGATCTCACCCGCGACGCTGCCGACCACCAGAGTGTTGGCGCGAATTCCGCTGGCGCCGAGCTCGAGAGCCAACGTCTGAGCCAGGGCGGTCAGGCCGAGTTTGGCAGCAGCGTAGTGTGCCTTGTCAGGGTGCACGTTGCGCGCTGCTGCCGATGACACGAACTGCAGATTCCCGCTACCAGCCGGAATCATCGCTTGTCGCAGCGCCTCCCGGGTCAGCACCATCGGGGCGAAGAGATTGGTCGCGAAGACGTTCTGCCAATTGGCGACGGTGGCGTCGCTGACGCGCTGGTCGGTGCCGGGCACCGCCGCGTTGTTGACCAGCACGTCGAGCCTGTCCCATCGTTGCATGATCGCGCCGATCACGTCGCTGCACTGCGACTCGTCGCGAATGTCGGCCACGTGCACCGACGCGGCACCGCCCTCTTCGGCGATGACGCCGGCCGTGACCGCGAGTTCGTCAGGCCGCCTGGCGACCAGGGCGACATTGGCTCCGCGCGCGGCGTATCGGCGTGCCAGCACCCGCCCGATACCGCCACTGGCCCCGGTGATGACGACGACCTCACCGGTGAAATCGGGATTCACCTTCGTTACCCGTCCAACAGCATCTTGGCCATGGGCGTACCCGCGGGAAACACTTCGGTGATTCCCGCGCTCAGATATCCGGAATCGGTGACCATCGTGATGCCATTGACCACACTGGCCGCCGCACTGCACAGGAACAGCAGCGGGTAGGCCTGCTCCAGTGGTGTCGCCGCATCAACCCCTACCTTTGCGCGATAGTCGGCGCCGAAATCAAGCCAGAGTTCAGCATTCGCCTGGGCCAAGGGGGTATCGGTAGGTCCGGGGCAGATCGCGTTGATACGGATGCCGTCGGACATCAGACTCATCGCCTCACGCGCCACGTACGCACACACCGCCTGCTTGGTGAACATGTAGTGGGCGCAGCCCTTGTCGACCGCCCACGCGGTCGCGGCCTCGAAGTCCGTGATGTCGAGGAACTCGTTGAGCTGCGCCATGTTCGAGCGCCACGCCAACCCGGCTGCGGAAGAGATGAATCCGATCGCCGATCCACGCGGCAGCATGGCGCTGCCCCGCAGGAGCTCGATGAGGTAGCGGTGTCCGATGAAGTTGATCCGCTCGATGCCGGGGCCGTCGGCAACCCCGGCGCACGCGAACAACGCGTCCACGACGCCGCCGCATTCGGCGACCGCGGCGTCGATGCCGGCCTTGTCCGCCAGGTTCAGCCTGATCGCCGTCACGCCCGGCAGATCGCATGGTGCGTAATCCATCACAACGACCTCGGCTCCGGCGTCGAGGGCCAACCGTGCCGTGGCGTTGCCCATCCCGTAGCGCCCCCGACGACGAGCACCCGCTTGCCTTGGTAGGAAAATGCATCGAACAAACTCAAGGCGCCTCCTGGAACAGGTGACGAGGCCGGCGTGGCCCCAACATTCATACAAGAGTACACATAATGTTTTAGTGTTTAGCAGTAAAGTCACATACCATCGTCCGATGGCCGGGCCCTCGGAAGATTCCGTCGTCGAAGAATGGATCTCGGCCAACATCGGTCCAGTTCGCAGCATCGAACGTCAACAGCGTTGGCGACCAGCGTGGTTCGTGACAGCGGAGCGTGACGAGCAAGAAGTCCGACTCTATGTGCGCGGCGATCGCGACGGGTTCGGCTTCGCGACTGTCTCAGCCGAAGCGACGGTCCTGCGCGTGATGCACGCGCATGGCATCCCGGTCCCGTACATCCACGGTGAGATCCCCGAAGTATCAGCGGTCGTGATGGACTGGCTGCCGGGCGATCCCAACCCCTGCAGCGCCGACGACGCCCAGCAGGTCGACGCTGTGATGAACGACTATGTCGATGCTCTAGTGTCCACCCACGGCATCGATCCGACTGCTTTTGCCGCCGCCGGCCTGGAGATCCCGGCCAGTTCCGATGCGGTCGCCCTCGGCTACTTCGAGACATTCGTGACGCGCTATCGCGACTTCAAGCAACGCCCGGAGCCCTTGCTGGAGTTCGCCATCGGCTGGTTGAGGCGCCATGTGCCGAGGCACCGGTCCAGCGCGCAGTTCGTGTTGGGCGATACCGGGCAGTTCATGTACGCCGAGAGCCGGATCACCGGACTGATCGACGTAGAGCTCGCCCACATCGGCGATGTCTCCCGCGACCTCGCGGGCCTTCGACTACGCAATGTGACCGAGTCGATGGGTGACCTGGGTCGCGTCTTGCGGCACTACGAACACCGCTCCGGGGTACCGCTGGACCGTGCGGCGATCGAATTCCACACGGCCAAGTTCGCGCTGTGCACCCCGCTGGGCGTTGCGATCGTCCTGCACCTGGACCTGCCGTTGACCGACATCGTTCAGTACATCGAGTGGTTTCATCTGCTGTCGCTGCACACGATCGAATCGATCGCGCGGCAGGCCGACGTTGCCCTGTCGTCGGTGTCGCTCCCCGATCCGATACCGACGCACTATCCCGGGGCCATCGCCGGCCTGCCGACCATGATCGAGTCGTTGGCTGTGCCCACCGGCATAGCCGAGTACGACCGGCAGTCTGTCGCGACGGTCGCCCGGTTGTCGCACCGCGTCAGCACATACGCCCACGCGATCGACGCCGCAGACCTCGATGACGTCGCCGAACTGCTCGGGGCCCGCCCCGCCGACCGGGCCGCCGGTGATGAGGCCCTGGAGCGTTTCGTGCTGACGGCCGAGCCCGAGCAGGACGGCGCACTGATCGTGCTGCTCCATCGCCGGGTGATGCGTCAACTCCTGCTCATCGAACCGCTGCTCACAGGCGGGCAAATCGGTCACGTCACACCCTTGAGCGGCCTGCTGGACTGACTGCTCGCCCGCTCGCGGGTTACCGCCCTTTGAACAGTGGGTCTCGCTTTTCGGTGAAGGCCGCGACGCCCTCGGCGACGTCGTCGGTGCCGGCGACCTGTTCGACCAACAGCGCCTCGGTGCGGAACGCCATAGCCCGGTCGACGTCGAGGGCCTCGTTGAGCATCATCTTGGCCGCGGCCAGCGCGCGAGTTGGCCCGTCGGCCAGCCGGTGCGCCCACTCGGCGGCCACCGCGTCCAACTGCTCGCGGTCGTCGACGAGCTCGTTGACCAGACCGATGCGATGCGCATCGACGGCCGACAGTTGCTCGCCGAAGAGAATCAGTTGCTTGGCGACGTTGAAAGGAACCTTGCGGGTCAGCAGGTAGGCCGCACCACCGTCGGGAGCCAGTCCCCGGCGGACGAACAGTTCGATCAGCGCGGCGCTCTGCACGGCGACGACCAGGTCGCAGGCCAGAACCATGCTGGCGCCGACACCGGCCGCGATGCCGTTGAGCGCGCAGATCACCGGTTTCTCGCAGTCGAGGAGGGCAGCGACCACAGCCTGCGACCCGGTGCGCAGGATTCTGGCCGCATCTCCGGCGATGCGGTCCTGGCTGGGCCGCATGTTGGGGTCGCGCAGATTCGGTCCGGTGCAGAAGTGCCGCTCCCCGGCGGCGGTGAACACCACGGCGCGGATCTGCGGGTCACTGGACGCCGACGCGAGTTGGTCGATCAACTCCCGCTGCATCGCGCGGGTCACCGAGTTGCCGACCTCCGGCCTGTCGAGCACCAGCCAGCGCACCGCACCCTGGGTGCGCACCGTCAGCCCGGTGCTCACAGCGTGATGGGCACGCTGGCCGGGCCCCGGACGGAGTTGGTGTGGACGTAGGAGACGTTGCGCTCGTCGACCTCCCACGCCGGGAATCTCTTCAGCGTCTCCTCCAGGGCCACCCTGGCCTCCAGTCGGGCCAGCGCCGCCCCGAGGCAGAAGTGTGCGCCGTGCCCGAAACTGATGTGACGGATGCCCGTTCGCGTGACATCGAAGGTGTCGGGACGCTCGTACTGGCGCTCGTCGCGGCCGGCCGAACCCGTCAGCAACGCCACCTTGGAGCCCGCCGGGATCGTGGTGCCGTGATACGTGGACTCCCGGAGGCTGAAGCGCCCCTGGACCGGTGACGGGGCGTCGTAGCGCAACAGCTCCTCGACGGCGCCGCCGATGAGCCCCGGATCGTCGACGAGTTTGGCCCGCTGGTCGGGATTGCGCGCGAGCGTCAACGCCGCCCAACCGAGCAGCCGAGCCACCGTCTCGTTACCGGCGACATTGATCATCGCGATGAAGACCAGCAGCTCTCCGTCATCCAGCTGCCGTGGATCCACTCCGGGCGCAACCAGGTCGGAGGCCATCAGGTCGCTGACGACGTCGGTCCTGCGATGCTGGCGGCGCAGCGCGATCTGCTCTCGGTAGTAGGCGAACAAGCTGGCCGACGCCTCGTCCCCGGCCGCGGTGCGTTCCGGATTCCCTTCATCCCGGTGGACTTGGGCGTCCGACCATTCGCGCAGATTGTCGTGATCCTCCTCGGGGAATCCGAGCAGGGAGCTGATCACCATGACGGGCAGCTTCGCCGAGAAGTCGGTGACGTAGTCGAAGCCGTCGGTCCCGACGTACTGGTCGAGATATGCCTGACACAGCCGCCGGACGTAATCCTCCAGCTGCGCGATCCTGCTGCGAAAGAAGGTGCGGTTGACCATCTTCCGCATCGTCGTGTGGTCGGGAGGATCCATCATGATCATCGCCTTGGGCGGATCCCAGGGGTCGTCGGTGATCATGTCGAGGGTGATGCCGTGCTCGGAGGAGAAGGTCTCAGTGTCCAGAGATGCGGTCATCACATCGTCGAACCGGCTCAACGCATAGAAGTCATACTGGTCGTTGTAGTACACCGGCGCTTCGTCGCGCATACGCCTCCATACCGAATAAGGCTCAGCGTGCAGGGTGCGGTCGAACGGATCCCAGCGCAGGTCCATCGTCGTCATGTCACCATCCTCCTCGCTAAACACTATTACACGATATGTTTAACTGCACTATGATCCGCTAGCATTCAGTATCGTTCAGGGCCACGGCGCCGAATCGAGGAGGACCCACAGGTGGAAACGCGAGAGTTGGACCACGTCATCTACGAAAAGGACGGGGCCGTCGCGCGCATCATCCTGAACAATCCGGACCGGGCCAACGCCCAGTCCTCCGAGATGGTGCACAGCGTCAACGAAGCACTCGACGACGCGCAATACGACTACAACATCAAGGTCGTGATCATCAAGGCCAACGGGAAGGGGTTCTGCTCGGGCCACATCCCCGACGGGAGCTATCCCGAGTTCAAGGCCGAACTGGAGGCCTCCGGGAAGGTGTGGCGCTCGGCCGCGCAGCTCTTTCTGTGGCCGGTGCTCAAGCTGTGGGAGTTCCCAAAGCCGGTGATCTCCCAGGTGCACGGGTACGCCATCGGCGGCGGCACCACCTGGGCCCTGCTCCCCGAGATCACGGTCTGCAGCGATGACACCTGGTTCCAGATGCCGCTGGTACCCGGGTTCGGGTTACCAGGTTCGGAGACGATGTTCGAGCCCTGGGTGTTCATGAACTACAAGCGCGCCGCCGAATACCTCTACACCGCACAGAAGATCAGCGCCGAGCAGGCCCTCGAGTTCGGACTGGTCAATCGGGTGGTCCCCCGGGACCGGCTGGAAGCCGAGGTCGAGGAACTGGCGGCCAAGATCGCCAAAGCGCCACTGATCACCCTGCAGGCCACCAAAGCCGGCATCCTGCGAGCGTGGGAAGGAATGGGTTTCCGGACCCACCAGCAGGCCAGCAACGATCTGCAAGCCCTGGTGACCGGTTCCAAGGAGTTCCAGAACTACGTCGCCGAGCTGATGAAGAAGGCCGCCAAGCCCTCCGACCGGGTCTGACGCGTGCCGCTGTCGCCGATCGTCCGGCTCGGGGGCGGACCGCAGCTGGACGCGCTGCGGAACCGGCTGCGCGAATGGCTCGCCGACAACCTGCCCGACGAGTTCCGCCACACCGCCGCCAACCCGGACTATCTGCCACGCGACAGCCACGAGCGAGCGGTGCGGTTCTGCCGGGCACTCCATGAGCAGGGCTGGTTCGTACCCCACTGGCCGGCACAGTTCGGCGGTGGCGGCCTGGGCGTGGTCGAGCAGGTGGTCATCCGCGAAGAGCTCGCCTATGCCGGCGCTCCGCTGGTGAACACCAACGGGGTCAACATGCTGGCGCCCGTGCTGTTCCGGTTCGGCACCCCCGAACAGCGCACCGAACACCTACCCAAGATCGCGCGGTCGGAACGCATGTGGGCGCAGGGATATTCAGAGCCGGAGGCGGGCTCCGATCTCGCGGCACTGCGCATGACGGCCCGGCGCGACGGCGACGACTACATCCTGGACGGCCAGAAGACGTGGACCAGCAACGGTGTTCTCGCCGACTGGATCTTCGTGCTCGCCCGCACCTCACCGCTCGGCGACAAACGCCAGGCCGGCATCTCATTCTTCCTGGTAGATCTGGAAAGCCCGGGAATCACTCGTCGGCCCATCCGATCGATGACCGGATACCCCACCTTCGCCGAGGAGTTCTTCGACGGGGTCCGCGTCCCGGCCGGCAATCTCGTCGGCGGCGAAGGTGAGGGTTGGACGGTCGCCAAGGCGCTGCTCGTCGCGGAACGCTCCAACGTCACCCGCGCCGCACAAGCGCAGCGCTACCTCGACGAACTCGTGGACTGGTGCCACGAGCAGCGCGGGCAGATCCATGATCCGTTGGCCGACCCGGCCAATCGGCTGGCGCTGGCCCGCGCGGTCGAACGCGTCGAGGTCGGTCGCGCCCTGTCCTACCGAGTGGCCGAGCAGCAAGCCGCCGATGAGCTCGACCCGGCGCTGCCCTCGCTGTCGAAGCTCTACTACTCGGAACTGACCGCCGAATTGCGGCAACTGGGAGCCAAGATACTCGGACCCGCCGGGGCCCTACTTCCTGACGACCCTGACGCCCTGCTGAACGGACACTTCTCCGAAGGCCTGCTGCTTTCGCTGCTGCACACGATCGGCGGTGGCACCAGCGAAATCCAACGTGACCTGATATCCACTGCGGGACTGGGCCTCCCGCGCTAGCCGAATTCCGCCCGGCCGGCAGCCGCCGCCGAACGCTGTTGAGCCACCGTGGCGATCGCCAACTCCAGGGGTTCAAACGACGCCAGTTGGGCTGCTTCGACGGCGGCCAGCAGCCGCTTGGTGAGCTCCACCGCGCCGGCGTCCGCCTCAGCGACCTCGCGGGCAATGGCGACCGCCGTGTCGACGGCTGAGCCGGGTTCGGCGAGATCGGTGACCAGACCCGCCCTGTGTGCATCCTCGGACGGTAACCGGTTGCCCCGCAACAACAGTGAAGCGGCCCGCGGACGCCCCAGCTGTTGGGTGAGGCGCCACGCCAGCCCGCCGTCGGGCACCACCGCGCGCGTCACGAAAGGCGCGGCGAAGAAGGCGTCACGCGAAGCCACCACCAGATCGCACGACAGCACCAAACTCCACCCCAGGCCGACGGCCGCGCCTTCCACGGCGGCGATGGTCGGCACCGGGACGGCGCGCAACTGTTTCAGCACGGCTTGAGCGTGCTCGACCCGGCCCGCCGGGCCCATCGCCCCGTCACCGTGCGCCGGCCCGGTCTTCAGGTCTCCCCCGGCGCTGAAGAATCCGCCCGCACCGGCGATGACGATGCCGCGCGCGTCGCCCGCGGCCTGCAGCGCCTCGGCCAGCTCGGTCCAGGACTCGTAGCGTAGCGAGTTGCGCTGCGCCGGACGGTTGAGCAGAAGCACGGCAATGCCGTCGTGAACCTCGGTCCGCACCAGTGCATCCCCGTCGGACGCCGACGATCCGGTCACTGGCGCTCAAGGAACTTGTCGATGGCCGCGCGGTGCTCCGGTGTGGTGAAACACTCTGTCTCCGCCGAGATCCCGTACTCCAGAATCGCGGTCACCGCCCGCTCGGCATGCAGATTCAGGGTGCGCTTGGTGTCCTGCACCGCCCGGGCCGGCAGCGCTGCCAGTCGATGCGCCAAAGCCAGCCCCTCGGCCTTGATCTCGGCATGGGGAACCACCCGGTTGGCCAGTCCCAGCTCGACCGCCTTGTCTGCTTTGATCCGTTCGCCGAGCAGCAGGTACTCCTTGGCTTTGAGCAGGCTCATCAGCAGGGGCCACAGAACCGACCCGCCGTCACCGGCGACCAGGCCGCTCGCCACATGGGTATCGGCGAAGAACGCCCGATCGGACATCACCACGATGTCGCACAACACCGCGATACTGCAACCGAACCCCACCGCCGGGCCGTTGACCGCCGCGACGATGGGCAACGGGAAATCGATCATGTCCCGCACGATGCGGCGGGCGTCGCGCATGCCCTCGCGCCGGGTCACCGGATTCTCCACGTGGGTGTGCAACCACTCGACGAGATCGCCGCCCGCCGAGAAGGCGTCGCCGGCGCCGGTGAGCAGGACGGCGCGGGCATCGGCGTCCTCACCCAACGTGGACCACAGCCGGGCGAAGGCGCCGTGCATCCGGTTGTTGACCGCATTGGCATGGCCCGGGTTGTTCAACGTGACGATGCGGACCGGGCCGTCTTCGGCCACCAGGATCTCGTCGCAACCGGTGACAGTCGAGGTGCCCTCGGGGAGTTCAGTCATGTCAGACAATGGCGTCGGCCAACCGCTTACCGATGATCAGCTCGGCCTCCTCGACGATGCGCGTCACCACCTCGCCCGCGGTGGGGATGTCGTCGATGAGTCCCATCGCGGTGCCGATCCACCAGATGCCGGCCTCGAGGTCACCGGTCTCGTAGACCTTGACGCCGCGTTTGCCGGCGACCAGCTCGGCAATGTCCTCGAATTGGCCACCCCTGTTGAGGATCTCGACCACCTCGCGGGAAACGGTGTTGCTGGCGACCCGGCCGGTGTTGCGCAGGGTGCGGAAGATCAACTCGGTGCCCAACTCGTTGCCGGCGACGATGGCCTCCTTCACCTTCTGGTGAATCGGTGACTCCACCGTGCACATGAAGCGCGATCCCATGTTGATGCCGTCGGCCCCCAGCGCCAAGGCCGCCACCAGACCCTGGCCGTCGGCGAACCCGCCGGAGGCGATCATCGGGATGTCGATCTGGCGCGCCGCGGCGGGAATGAGCACCAGTCCGGGGATGTCGTCCTCGCCCGGGTGCCCGGCACATTCGAAGCCGTCGATGCTGATGCCGTCCACACCGAGGTCTTGCGCCTTGACGGCGTGGCGCACCGAGGTGCATTTGTGCAGCACCTTCACGCCGTGCTCATGGAAGATGGGCAGGTGCGCGGCCGGGTTCGACCCGGCGGTCTCCACGATCGTGATGCCCGCATCGACGATGACTTGCCGATACTCCTCGTAGGGCGGCG
Source organism: Mycolicibacterium duvalii (assembly GCF_010726645.1). Lineage (NCBI taxonomy): Bacteria > Bacillati > Actinomycetota > Actinomycetes > Mycobacteriales > Mycobacteriaceae > Mycobacterium > Mycolicibacterium duvalii. The sequence goes on from NZ_AP022563.1 coordinate 3,069,590, forward strand.
GGTTGATGGTGGGCAGGATGGTGAGATTGACGCCGAACGGTTTGTCGGTCAGGTCGCGGGCGCGCGCGATCTCGTTGGCGAGGTCGCCGGGGGTGGGCTGGGTCAACGCGGTGATCAAGCCGAGCCCGCCGGCATCCGACACCGCGGCGGCCAGTTCGGCGCGCCCGACCCACTGCATACCGCCCTGCACGATCGGGGCTTCGATACCGAACGCCTCGGTGAACTTGGTGCTGATCAATGGTCCTCACTCCCTTTGGCATCCGGCTGCGGCGGTATCCATGCCGGCCGGCGTGTCGATACGAACGCGTCCCGGTCCGACGTGCGCGACCACTGCGGCGCGCGCTTCTGCAGGAATGCGGTGAACGCCTCGATCTGTTCTGCTGTCCCCACCGAGGCCCAATACCCGGATGCGTCGACGGCCGGCAGCGACCTCGCCATTTCACGCTTCATCGCGGTCCGCGCCGCCGGCCCGGTGTTGCGGACCCGGTCGAGCAGAGCAGCCGTCTCCGCGGCGAGAGTTTCGTGCGCGACCACCTTTCCGACCAGTCCGAGGCGGTGCGCTTCCTCGGCTTCGACCCAATCATTGCCGTATATCAGGTGATTGGCACGCAGCGTGCCGATGCGCTGCGGCAGGCGGGCAGCGACGAACGCTTCGTAGACACCCCGGGTGAGGTCGGGCACCCGCATCCGAGCCCGGTCGGATGCAATGACCAGATCGGCGTAAAGCGTCATGACCAGACCGCCCCCGAGCGCCAACCCGTTGACCGCGCAGACGACGATCTTGGGGATCTTGCCCAGCGTCTCGAACGGAGTCCCGTCGTACGCCTCGGTGAACGCGTCCCAGCGCCGGTCGGGATTACCGACGGCGTTCATGTCGCCACCCGCGCAGAACGCATCGCCGGTGCCGGTGATCACCAGGAAGTCCAAGGTCGGCTCGTCGGCGACGATCATCGCCGCGGTCTTGATGCCGTGGTACCCGTCGGCGGTCAGCGCGTTGCGCTTCTCCGGACGGTCGATGGTGACGGTCAGGGTGTCGCCGTCGATTCGGCCGCGCAACTCCTCGGCGGCCAGGTCGACCTCGGCCGGCAACTCGGTCACGCGATGACCGCGATCAGTGCACCGACGTCATAGGTCCCGCCGGCTTCGACCTTCCACGACACCACGCCCGAGGCCGGCGCTTCGATGTCCATCTCCACCTTGTCGGTGGCGATCGAATACAGCGGATCGCCTTCGGCCACCGACGCACCATCGGCGACAAGGAATTCGGTGATCTCGGCTTCGGTGATGGCGTCGCCCGGCTTGGGCATCCGCACTTCCGTCACAGGATTCTCCTGATGGCTTCGACGAGTTGGGCAGCGCCGGGTCGGCAGGCTGCTTCGAGAGTGGCGGCGCGCGGCACGGGCGTGTAGGTACCGGCCACGCGCTGGATCGGTGCACTCAGCACACCGAACAATTCGGTACCCACCGTCGCCGCGATCTCGGCGCCGGGTCCGCAGAAACCGACCGACTCGTGGGCGACCACCAGACGGGTGGTCTTACGAACCGAATCGAGCACGGCGGCGACGTCGAGCGGCACCAGTGTGCGCAGATCCACGACCTCCACCGACACCCCGTCCTCGGCGAGCTCTCGGGCGGCCTCCAGTGCGGCGTGAACCATCACGCCGTAGGTGACCACCGTGACGTCGGAGCCCTGTTGTTTGACGTCGGCCTGCCCCAGCGGCACGACATGGTCGGCCACCGGGACCGGGCCTTTGCCGCCGCCGTAGTAGAGCTTCATGGACTCGATGAACAGGCACGGATCGTCGTCGGCCAGGCACGCATTCAACAGCCCCGCAGCATCGGCGGCAGTGCTCGGCCACACCACTTTCAGGCCCGGAGTGTGCATCGCCCACGCCTCGAAGGCCTGGGAGTGCTGAGCCCCGGCACCCATACCCACCATCGTCCGGATGACCAGCGGCGCACCCGTGCGACCACCCGACAGGTAGCGAACCTTCGCAGCATGGTTGGCGATCTGATCCATCGCGACCCCGAGGAAATCCATGAACATCAACTCGGCCACCGGACGCAGACCAGCCAGCGATGCGCCGATGGCGGCACCGATGATGGAGGACTCCGCGATCGGAGTGTCGAGCACCCGGTCCTCGCCGTAGGTGGCCGACAGGCCGGCGGTGACCTTGAACATGCCGCCACCCGACGGGTCGCCGATGTCCTCACCGAGCAGCACGATCGAGTCGTCTTCGGCCATCGCCCGGTCCAGGGTGCGGTGGATGGCCTGCACCAGTCCCATCTCCTCGGTGTCGCCGGTCCGGTCGGCAGGCACCCCTGAGGCAGCCGCCCGGGACATGTCAGAGCGCTCCGATCCGTTGGCGTTGAACACATCTCGTGTGAGTTCGGCGGGATCGGGCGGTGGGGAGGCGACCGCCGCGGTGAACGCGGCGTCGATCTCGGCCGCGACCTCGGCGTCGATGGCGTCGAGATCGGCGTCGGCGATCACGCCGTCGGCGATGAGTCGCTGCCGGAAGCGGGTGAACGGGGGGTCGGCCCGTTTGGCGGCCAGTTCGTCCTGATCGGCGTAGCCCATGGCGTCGCCGAAGTAGTGCCCCTGCAGGCGGTACGCCACTGCCTCGACGAACGACGGACCTTGTCCCGATCGCGCGCGTGCGACCGCCGAGGCGACGGCGTCGTACACCGCATGCGGGTCGGCACCGTCCACGGTGACACCCGGCATCCCGTAGCCCTGCGCCCGGTCCGAGAGCCGGGACGTCCGGGTGTAGCGGTGCTGCGCCGTGCATTCGGCCCACGCGTTGTTCTGGCAGAAGAAGATCACCGGCAGATTCCACAGGGCGGCCATGTTCATGGCTTCGTGCACGTACCCGATGCTGGTGGCGCCGTCGCCGAAGCTGACCAGAACGACCTGGTTGGTGTTCCGTCGTGCGGCCGCGAGTGCGATGCCGTTGGCGATCAACGGACCCGCTCCGACGATGCCCGTGGTCCACGCGATTCCGTGGGCGGGATCGTAGATTCCCATCGCGCCGGCTTTACCCCTCGACAGGCCGGCGCGGCGGCCGAGGATCTCGGCGAAGTAACCGGGCAGGTCGACACCCTTGGCGAGCACATCGCCGAGTCCGCGATACGTCGTGACGAGTTGGTCATCGTCGTCGAGAGCCAGCATGGCGCCGGCGGACATGGCCTCGTGGCCGTCGACCGGCCAATAACTCATCGCCGCCTCACCAGACGACAACGCTTTGCGGACCCGCTTGTCGCCGTGGTGGACCTTGCTCATGAGCCGGTACAGCGCCAGCGAATGGTCGCTCGTCGGCGACGGCGCTCGGGTGCCGGTTTCGGTGGACATGCAACTCCTCGACAGTCTGGCCGTCAATACTACAATATGACGTTTTCTGTTTAATCGTTTAGTTGCTCAATTTGTCGAGCTGCGCGGCGAACAACATGCGGTCGAAGTAACAACGCTCCAGGATCAGACCCACGCCGTCGAAGCCGAAGACGTTGACGCTGAGCATGTCGATCGGGGTCCCGGCACACGTCGTGCGGGTCTCCACGACCAGTCCGTGCGGGGCGTGGAATATCGCCTCGGCGCTATAGCTCATCTGCGGTAGCTCGTCCCACTGCCGCAGGATCATCTGCCGAACCGCAAGGTCACCGTCGTACACCGTTGTCGTGGGCACGATTTCGTAGCGCGGGTGGGTGAAGGTGGCCATGATCTGGTCGAGGTCGCGCGCGTTCTCCGCGGCGACGTGGCGCAGCACCAGCGCCTCACGTCGGCGCAATACCTCGAGATCCGGTAGCACCGAAGTCACCCCCGCTCGAACGTCGGCAGATTCCTGCCGTCTGTCAGCGGTATCCAGCCCACCCCGACCGCCTCCCCCACCTGTGGCGGCGGGCCGAAGATGTTGGACATGATCCGGACGCCCTCGTCGAGGTCGACCAGCACGACCGAGTACGGCACCAGGTCGGCCAGTGCGGCGATCGGGGCCCGGTGATGCACGCTGACGGCGTAGACCACCCCCCGGCCGGACAGCCGTTCCCACTGCAGATCGTCGTGGCCGCAGTGGGGACAGGCGAATCGGGGGTACCACACCAGGGCCCGGCATCCCGAGCACCTCTGCATGTGCAACTCGCGGTTGCGCGTCGCTTCCCAGAACGGGCCCGAAGCCGCGCTGGGCTCAGGCACTGGAAGATCGCGGATCTCCGCGTTCACAGCGTCGCCCCCGTCCCGAGGATGACCGTCGACGTCGCCGACAGCACCCCACCGGTGCCGTGCGCGAGAGCCACCTCGGCGCCGGCCACCTGCCGATCCTCCCCTTCGCCGCGCAGTTGACGTGCTGCCTCGACGAGCAGGAAGGCGCCGAACGCACCGGGGTGGGTGTAGGCGAGACCACCGCCGGTGGTCTGCCCGGGCAGTGCGCCCCCGGGCGCAAGTACCCCACTGCCGGCGAACGGGCCACCGTCCCCCTTCTCGCAGAAGCCCAGATCCTCGAGCGCGAGCAGGACGGTGATGGTGAAGGAGTCGTAGAGTTCGACGACGTCGACCTCACCTGGGCTCACACCCGCCGCACAGAAGGCCGCGGGGCCGGACTGCGCGCCGGGGGTGACGGTCAGATCGGGCATCTGGGAGATCATTGCGTGCGAGGCCGCCGATGCGGCGCCCAGCACGTACACGGGCGGCTTGGCCAGTGTGCGCGCCCGCTCCGCGCTGGTGAGCACGACCGCCGCGGCACCATCGGTGACCAGGCAACACTCGAGCTTGTGCAGGGGCTCGGCGAGATAGCCCGATCCGAGCACGTCGTCGGTGCTGATCGGGTCGCGCAGATGAGCGCGCGGATTCCGGGTCGCCCAGCTACGGGTGTCCACCGCGATCTGTGCCAATTGTTCTGCGGTGGTGCCGAATTGGGCCATGTGCCGGTTCGCGGCCAGCGCATAGGCGCTGATCGGGAGCATCACACCGTAGGGTGTCTCCCATTCCAGGCGCTCGGGAGTGGCGAAGACGCCGAGGCCCTTGTCGCCGCGTTTGCGAGCCGCACGCGGCGTCGAAGCGTAGACGATCACCACAGTCTCGGCCTGGCCCGCGGCGATAGCCGCCGCGGCGTGCTCCACGTAGAGGCCGTAGCTCGCTCCACCGGTCTGGGTGGCATCGGTGAAACGTGGTGTCATTCCGAGATATTCAGCCAATTCGACCGAATGCATCAGGGTACCCCCGGTGCACGTGCACAGACCGTCGACGTCACGCACCGTCAATCCGGCGTCGGCCAGCGCGGCCCTGACGACCCGCGCTTCCAGTTCGCGCAACGGCACGTCGATCACACCCGACGGCGACACCTCGTCGGCGACCCCGACCACTGCCGCCGCGCCGCGGATGCCCGTCATGTGTGCACCTCCTGGTTCTGCGAGAACAAGTCCCGCAGCGCGGGCTGACTGACTTTCAGCGACGCAGTGCGCGGCAACTCGTCGACGACCAGGATCCGGGCCGGCAGCTGGTAGCGGGTGAGTCGCTCCCGCAGAAACCCGAGAAGCTCCCCGGGGTCCACGTGGACACCCGCCGCGGGCTCGACCGCGGCGACGGGAATGGCGCCCAGCCGCCTGTCGGGTAATCCGGTGACGCCGGCGTCGCGCACCCCGGGGTGGCTGCGCAGCGCTTTCACGATGTCTCCCGGTGCCACCTTGAAACCGCCGCGGATGATCACATCGTCGGTGCGGCCGTCGACGTAGAGGAAGCCGTCGGCGTCGAGGCGGCCGAGATCGGTGGTGCGCACCCAGTCCCCACCATGGGTGCGCACCTCGATGCGACCTTGGACGTTCGGGCCGACCCCGGCATCATTGTCCAGGGAGGTGATCCTGATCTCACGGCCGCGTTGCGGACGGCCGACACTGCCGCGCTTGGCCTGTGCCCACTGCCGATGCAGGGCAAGATTCCAGCCCGCGACTCCGCCCGCGAACTCCGTCGCCCCGTAGGACGGCAGCACCGCCACGCCGTAGCGCTGTTCGAATTCCTCCTGGACGGCCACCGGCAGGTGCGCGGTGCCCGACGTGACCACGTCCACGGCGGCGAAGACATCGGGTGCGACGTCGGCGTCGAGAATCATCGCCATCGCCGAGGGCACCAGACTCACCGCACGTGGGCGGTGCCGCTGCACCGCATCGACGAACTCCGCGACCGTGAAGCGTTCGAGCAGCGCGATCCGCCGTCCTTCGCAGATGTTGAGCAACGTACGGAACAGCCCGGACATGTGCACCAGCGGCGCGGCGACGATCGCCACGCCCGAGCGCAGCCGGGGGGCCTGGTCACCGGCGGCCGAGTAGTGCGTGCTCGCAGCGGCCACCGTGCGTTCGAAAGACCGGTAGGTCAGCGGAATTCGTTTGGGGGGACCGGTGGTACCGCTGGTCAGCATCTCGACCGCGACGCCGTCGGGCTCGCTCCGGAAGGGACCGGGACCCGCAACCCCCAAGCCGGGCAGCACAGTGACGGCCGGCCAGTCCAGCGTGGCTGACAATCCCAGGGCGCCCGAAGCAGCGTCGAGAAGGCCGGGACGCCGCCAGTCTGCGTCGGTGGCGATGACCGCGGCCAGATTCAACTCGGCGATGTCGGCAGCAAGTCCGGCATCACCGTGTGCGGCATTGAGCGTCACCACCGTGGCGCCCGACAGCAGAACCCCGATCAGCGCGCCCACCATCGCCGGGTGGTTGCGCAGCACCAGACCGACCGGCGACCCGGCGCCCAGGCCCGCCGCAGCCAGGCGGTGCTCGACGCCGGTGGCGACGCCATGCAGGGTCGCCCAGTCCGTCCACGCTCCGTGGTACTCGATGGCCGAGGCCGGCGGATCCAGCGTCAGGATGGTGCGGAGCCGGACCGAAAGCTGCTCACTCAAGCGGGCGCCGCCGCCAGCTCGGAGGTCGCCGGGATCACCTCGTCGGCGAACAGCTTCATCGAGTCGTAGACCTTCGCGCGGTCCATGGCACCGCCTCGGGACATCCTCAACATGACGTTGCGCCAACCCATGTCGATCACCGTCCGCATCTTCTCGATGATCCGATCGGGGTTCCCCATCAGGGTCAGATGCGAATTCAGCACCTGCTCGTAGCTCTGCTTGTCGTGCTTGTCGAACCAGTCGGCGTAGGCCTTGTAGTCGGCCGGGATCTCGCCGCCGCGCTCGAACGGATTCGAGTAGGCGCGGTGCCGCTCGATCGAGAGCTCCACGCTCTCCCTGGGATAGGTCCGGGCGAAGGCGTCGTCGTGATGGCAGAACGCATTGAGCAGCGCCCACACATTTCCGGTCGCGGCGGCCAGACCTTTCTTGGCCTGGGTCTCCAGATAGATGTCCAGCGCGCCCTGCAGATCGGGGTCGACGGTGTACGGATTGCCGATGATGGCGCCGAAACCCTTGTCGGCGAGCCATTCGAAGCTCGACGGTGTCTTCATCACGGTGCCCCACACCGGTATGGGCTGCTGGACGGGACGCGGGTAGATGGTGACGTCTTCGAGGGTGAAGTACTTGCCCTGGTAGCTCACGTTCTCCTGCGTCAGCAGCAGATGGACGATCTCCAGGCATTCCTGGTAACGACCGGTGGCTTCGTCCATCGGTACCCCGAAGCCCTTGAACTCGTGAGCCTGGTATCCGCGTCCGAAGCCGGCATCGAATCGACCCCCCGAGAGCACGTCGACCATCGCGATGCGCTCGGCCAGTTGAATCGGGTTGTGGAACGGAGCGACCATGCACGCAGTGCCGATGCGGATGCGCTCGGTCTGCGCGGCGATCGCCGCGGCGACCATGGGCAGATCGGCGAGCATGCCGTAGGGCGAGAAATGATGCTCGGCCAGCCAGACCTCGTCGTAGCCGAGTTCCTCGGCCCAGCGGGCCTCTTCCAGCACGTTGGCGAAGACTTCCTGGTCGGACAGGTGGTTGGGCTTGTCGCCGAGGATGAAGACACCGAATCTCATTGAGACACTCCAACAACTATTTGCAGTTACTGCGACTATATTGCACGATAGAACACAAGGCGTCAATGTGTTCACTACTTGGAGGTTCTTCGTGGCCCTGGCCACCGATGTCGTCGGCACCGCTCTCGCTCCCACTACCTATACCTGGACCGAGACGGATGCGATCCTCTACGCGCTCGGTGTCGGCGCCCGACCGCCCGATGAGTTACGACTACTCAACGAGCACGGCGAGTTCGCCGTGCTGCCGACCCTCGCGCTGCTCGCCAACTGGTGGGCAGTCAAGGATGTGCGGACCCTGTTGGGGCTGGGAACGTTTCCCATCGTCCACGGCGCGCAGTCCCTGGCGGTGACCCGTCCGGTGCGCGCACGCGGCGAGCTTGCGGTGACCGGCGAGATCACCGCGGTGTGGGACAAAGGACGACACGGCTGCGTCGAGGTCACCACCCGGGGCGCCGATCACGACGGTGAAGTATTCGTCGCGGCCGGCCAGATCATGGTGCTGGGAGCCGGCGGATTCGGTGGCGCGCGCGGACCCGACGCACCGCAAGACCCTTCCCGGCCCCCCGACGTCACCGTCGACGACGAGGTCCGGCCCGAACAGGCCGCCCTCTACCGGCTCAGCGGCGACCGCAACCCGCTGCACATCGATCCCGCCGCAGCGCGCAAGTTCGGCTTCGACGATGTCTTCCTGCACGGCCTGTGCACCATCGGTTTCGCGGCGCGCGCGCTGGTCAACACCATCGGACGCGGCGATCCGGACACGCTGCAGTCGATCAGTTGCCGGTTCGCCAAACCCGTGAAGCTGGGAGCTCCGCTGTGTACCGACATCTGGCGCAGCGATCAGGAGGTTCGATTCCGCACCCGCCAGGGATCGGTCGTTGCGCTGTCGTCGGGCACCGCACAGATGCGAGCATGAACGAAATGGACCAGCGACGCGTGCGCGGACAGCGTAACCGACAAGCCCTGATCGACGCCGCCCTCGAACTCTTCGCCGCCGACGGGTACGAATCCACCACCGTCGAACACATCTCGGCGCGCGCCGGCGTCGCTCCGCGAACGTTTTTCCACCACTTCGCCGCCAAAGAGGACATCCTCTTCGACGGCTATCCGGAGCGACTCCACGAAGCCACCCGTCGATTCCGCGCTTCTCGATCACCTTCGCTGTGGGGGGCGCTGGCAGAGGCGTCGGCCGCCGTCGCCGAAGCCATCAGTGCCCAGCCCGAGATGTTCCTGACCAGAGCGCGGATGTATGCCGGCCATCCGGCGCTGCGCGCCACCCGGTTGCGCCTCAACGACGATTGGATCGAGCAGATGACCAGCGAGGTGGCCATTCGACTCGGCACCGACCCCCACACCGACCTGCGGCCGAGGCTCGCGGTCGCCGTGGTCAACGGCGCGAATCGTGCTGCGATCGACACGTGGGTCGCCGACGGCGGACGCGGCGATCTCACGGCGTCGATGGCCGAGGCCGTCGTCCTGCTACGACCATCGATCACCCGCATCGAGCGTCTGGTCAAGGCCGACAGGCAACGCCGTGTCGGGTGATCGGCGGTTGGCCGTCGTCACCGGCGGCGCGCGCGGGATCGGCGAAGCGATCGTGGCGGCCCTGGTCGACGCGGGCTACCGGGTCGCGATCGTCGACGTGAACGCGAAAGCGCTGGCGAAGTCACGTGACACCGACATCGTCCGCTCCGGTCGGGCACTTCCGGTCGAGTTGTCCATCACCGACCGCCAAGCGGTCGAACGTGAAATCGGCCGGCTGACCGATGAACACGGCCCGATCGCCGCGCTGGTCAACAATGCCGGTATGACGCTGCCGGGCTCCTTCCTCGACCAGACCGACGAGGACTGGGACCGGATCGTCGCCGTCAACCTGACCGGTTCCTTCATCATGGCCCAGGTGTGCGCGCGCCAGATGGTCACCGAGAACGCCGGTGCCATCGTCAACATCAGCTCGGTGTCGGCCCACGGCGTGCGCACCGGCCCGCCGGCCTACGCCGCGGCCAAGGCCGGCGTCGAAGGGCTGAGCAGGCTGATGGCCGTCCAGTTGGGGCCGTTCGGCATCCGGGTCAACACCGTCGTGGTCGGCACCACCGCGACGCCCTGGCTGTTGTCCCGCAAGACCGACGACGAGCTCGAGACCATGCGAAGCTCGACGCTCACCGGCGCGCTCGGCGAGCCAGAGGACATCGGCGCGACCGTCGCGTTCCTGTGCTCGGATGCATCCAAACACGTCACCGGGCAGCTCATCTCGGTGTCCGGCGGCCAGTGGATGCCCTGATCGATAGCATCATACGGTAGAACACTATTTGATACTTTGTTCCATACACCCGCTGATCGGAAGGGTTCGAAGTGCATCTGGAGCGAATTCTGTTCGATGTCAGCAGCCACGTCGCCACCATCACCATCAACCGGCCCGAACGGCTCAACGCTACCGACGACCTGACCCGCACCGAACTCGGCTGGGCGTGGGGGCAGGTGCGCGACGACCCGGACATCCGGGTCGCCATCATCACCGGCGCCGGCGACCGCGCATTCAGCGCGGGCCAGGACATCAAGGCCACGGCGCAGGGCGGGATCAAGAACAAGGTTCCGGGCTCCCGGCTGCACCACAACGTGTGGAAGCCCGTCATCTGCGCGCTCAACGGGATGGCGGTCGGTGGTGGTCTGCACCAGGTCGCCGACGCCGACCTGATCATCGCGGCCGAACACGCCGAACTCATCGACACCCACCTGCAGGTGGGGAACGTCTTTGCGCTCGAACCCGCGGTGCTGTTGCGCCGCATGCCGATCTCGATGGTCATGCAGCTGGCCCTGATGTCCAAAGAGGGCCGGATCAGCGCAGCACGGGCCCACCAGATCGGCCTGGTCAACGAAGTCGTCCCGGCGGATCGCCTGCAGCAGCGTGCCCGGGAGATCGCCCTGTCCATCGCGGCGCTGTCGCCCGCGACCACACAGGCATCGATCAAGGCCATGTGGGCCAGCCTCGACGTCGGTCTGCACGCCGCCAACGACGTGGCCTACCGGTACGTCCTACAGCACCAGATGACCCACCCCGACTACCGGGAAGGTATGGCTGCCTTCGCGGAGAAGCGCGAACCGCACTGGGTCGTCGAATGAGAACGTTCGAGTATCCCCCGCTGCCCTACCAGCCCACCATCCCGGTCGTGCTGGCGTCGGTCGCCGCCGACCACGGTGACCGCGACCTGGTCGTCACCTGTCGCGAGGACGGCTCGGTCGAACGAATCAGCTACGCTCGAGCGAACTCCGAATCCGCCACCATGGCAGCACGACTGGTGAGCCTGGGGGTGACCAAAGGCGTCCGGGTGGGCATTCTGGCACCGAACGGACCGGACTTCGTGACCGCGTTCCTCGCCGTCACCAGGATCGGTGCCGTCGCCGTACCGCTGAACACCTTCCTGCAACCCGCCGAACTGGCCTGGGTGTTGCGCGATGCCGACATTCAGACGGTGTTGTCGACGGAGACCATCCTCGGCAAGGACATGCTCGGCCGGATCCGCGCTGCCGCCGACGGGCTGAATTCACCGCTGCGATCGCCGGTTCTACCCCAGTTGCGCCATGTCCTTCCGCTGGGCCCGACCTCCGCCCGGTGGCCCGCCGCCTGGCCGCAACCAGTGGACGCCGACTTCCTGGCGGCCTGCGAGCAGACCGTCCGCCCCACCGACGACCTCCTGGTGATCTACACCTCGGGCAGCACGTCGCACCCGAAGGGCATCGTGCACACCCACGGCACGGCGATCACCCATTCCCGGTTCATCGCCGCCGAACACGGCTGGTGCGAGAGCGACCGGATCTACGTGCCCATGGTGTTCTTCTGGGTCGCCGGGTTGGTGTTCGGCTTCCTCGGTCCGTTCCAGTTCGGCGCCACCGTGCTCACCGATCACAAATTCGAAGCCGGGCACGTGCTGCGTCTCTTGGAGCGCGAACACGCGACCTACACAACGGGTTTCCCACATATCGGCCCGGCCCTGGTCAATCATCCCGACTTCGCCACCACCGATCTGTCGCATCTGCGCGAGGGCTACCAACAGGTCCTGTTGCCCCCCGGGCGCCGTACTGATGATCCGTCCCTGCGGGTGGCCCAGCTGGGCATGACCGAGACGTGCAGCAGCCACACCTGGTGGCCACCGCACGAGCAGGTACCGGAGTCCAAACGCGGATCGCTCGGGGTCTCCGCGCCCGGGTACGAGCACAAGGTGATCGACGAGGACGGCATCGAGGTTCCCAACGGCGTCACCGGTGAGATCTGCGTCCGCGGAACCGCTCTCCTGCGTGCGATGATCGGCAAGCACTGGCACGAGGTGGTCGACCGTGACGGGTGGTTGCATACCAAGGACGCCGGCTACCGCGACGACGACGGCCACCTGTATTTCGCCGGCCGGATCGACGAGATGATCAAGACGTCGGGCACCAACGTGGCGCCGATGGAGGTCGAGGCCGAGCTGCGACGGCTGCCCGAAGTCCGGGTCGCCTACGTCGTCGGCCTCCCGGACCCGGAGCGGGGCGCCCTCGTCAGTGCCGCAGTGGTCCTCAACGACGGGCACCAGGCCAGCGGCGAAGAGCTCGCGGCCGCATGTCGTTCCCGGCTCGCCGCCTACAAAGTGCCGAAGCGCTGGGTCATCCTGACCGATACCGAACGGTTGCCCTACACCACCACCGACAAGATCGACAAGCGGACGCTGACGACGCTGATGAGCGAGGGAACACTGTCGTGACGGTGCAGGACCACCCCGATCTCGCCGAACTCACGGCCCGCGTCGAGCGACTCGAGGCCCTCGACGAGATCCGGCAGCTGGCCGCCAAGTACGCGGTCGCGCTGGACATGCGCGACCTCGACGCGCTGGTCAACCTGTTCATCGACGACGTTGGCGTGCCGGGCCGGCGACGCGGTCGCGAGGCACTGCGGCAGTGGTATGACACCGAGCTCCGCCACGACCTCCTGGGCACTGCGCACGGTGTGCTCGGCCACGTCATCGACATCCACGATGCCGACCACGCGTCAGGCCTGGTGTACTCGCGCAACGAGCTCGAGACCGAATCGGTCTGGGTGATCGAGCTGATGGCCTATCTGGACGACTACGAACGTCGGGACCGACAGTGGTTCTTCGTCCGGCGAACCCCGCTGTTCTGGTACGAGAGTGACCTGACACGCCCTCCGCTGGGTCTGCGAAAGATGCGGTGGCCCAACACCTCCGCGCATGAAGGCAGTTTCCACGACGCATTCCCGAGCTGGCGGGAGTTCTGCGACGCTCACGAGGCTCGCCAGGGCCGACTCGACGCGCCCGTCCCGGCGCCCGCCGCGCCGGGTACCTGGATCAGCACCCTGCGTCGGCACAGCGCGGTGCCACGGGTCAGCTCGACCGGTCGCGCCGACGACGACCCACGAAACAGGCCACATGACAGCTGATTCGACGCCGACAGCGTTCACCCTGACCACCGAGCGACGCGAATTTCGCTCGGCGGTGCGGGCATTCCTCGAACACCATTCACCCGAGTCGGAGGTTCGCCGGGTGATGGAGTCACCCTGCGGGTACGACCCCGAGATGTGGCGTGCGATGGCCGACCAACTGAATCTGCATGGCCTCGTCATACCGGAGGAGTTCGGAGGCGAGGGCTTCGGCTACGCGGAGCTGGCGATCGTCATGGAGGAACTGGGCGCCGCACTGGTCCCTGGGCCGTACTTCTCCTCTGCGGTGCTGGCCGCCGGCGTGCTCGTGCACGGTGCCGACGACACCGCCAAGAGCCGGTACCTGCCGGCGATCGCCGACGGATCCTCGATCGCGACGCTCGCCCTCACCGAACGCGCGGGTCACTGGAACCCCGAGCAGGTCGACACCCGAGCACACCAGTCCCAGCACGGATGGATCCTCAACGGCACCAAGCACTACGTTCCCGACGGCGACATCGCAGACCTTGTGCTGGTGGTCGCGCGTGCCGAGGACGGCCTCGGCGTGTTCTGCGTGGACGACGTCGCGACGCTGGCCAGACGGCCGCAATCGACCCTGGACGGCACCCGCCGCCAAGCCGTCATCGACCTGGCCGCCACACCCGCCACCCGGCTGAGGGTCGATGCGGGCCAATTGCAGCGTGCACTGGCGCACGCGTCCGCCGCGCTCGCCAGCGAGCAGGTCGGCGGCGCTCAACGATGCCTCGACATCGCGGTCGACTACGCGAAAGTGCGCCACCAGTTCGGTCGCCCAATCGGATCGTTCCAAGCCATTCGCCACACATGTGCCGACCTGATGCTCGAGATCGAATGCGCCCGGGGCGCAGCCCAGTACGCCGCGCACGCCGCCGATGCCTACCCCGATACGCTGCCCGCGGCGGCGGCGCTGGCCAAAGCACATGCCTCGGATGCCTACCAGCGGGCGGCCGCCGCGAACATCCAGTTGCATGGCGGCATCGGATTCACCTGGGAACATCCCGCGCACCTGTACTTCAAACGCGCCAAGTCCTCGGCCATGCTCCTCGGTGACAGTGACCATCAGCGTCGGCTCCTGGCCGACCTCGTCGGACTCTAGACTCCTACACCACGTCCGGTGCGTGCCGGCACACCGAGACAGAAAGTGTCGCGTAGCATTGTTGCCTGGCGAAGCGGCTGTACGGCCCTCGCAAAGGCAAGGAGCGACATGGCAACCTCACGGGCGACCGCCGAGATCGAAGACCAAGACGAAGTCGATCGACGGAACCAGATCCTCGAGGCGGCCAATCAGTGCTTCACGCAGCTCGGCATCCAGCGCACGAGCGTCCAGGATGTAGCACGCATGGCGAGCGTGTCGCGCGGCACCGTGTACCGCTACTTCGAGGACCGGCATGTGCTCATCGAGGCGGCGATCGAGTTCGGAGCTCAGAAGTTCTACCAGCTGGTCGCCGCAGCGATGGCGAAGAAGTCCACGCTGGCCGAGAAGTTGGGCGCCATGGCCGAGACCCACGCGAGGATTCTGCTGGATCACCGCACCAGGAATCGCCTGATGGCCGACGATGCCGAGTTGATGCGCCACATGATCTCCGATGGCGACTCCGCGGTCCGGCGGTCCACGGAATTCCTCGTGCCCTACGTCCGCGAAGCACAGAAGCGTGGCGAAGTCGGCGCATCGGTCGACGTCACCGCCGCCAGTGAATGGCTGGCGCGCATCATCTACTCGTTCTCCACCGTGAACGAGGCGCAGACCTTCGACATGTCCAAGCCCGAAACGGTGCGCAAGTACGTGGAGAAGTTCGCCGTCAACGGTCTGCGCTGACCCAGCGCATCTATTCAACAGAACATCTTTTGTATTACTGTTCTGTTCTATGGCAGGCGTCTGGCACGAAGATCGGATGTTGATCGACGGGCGCTTGGTCGCCGCGTCGGACGCGGGGACCTACGACAACGTCAACCCCGCGACCGAGGCGACCATCGGCGTCGCCGCCCACGGAACACAGGCCGACATGGACGCCGCCATCGGCGCGGCCCGGCGGGCGTTCGACCACACCGACTGGGCCGACGACCTCGAGTTCCGGGTGCGCTGCGTCCGTCAGTTGCACGAGGCGCTGACCAAGCACGCCGACGACCTGCGCGCGACGGCCGTCGCAGAAGTCGGCTGTCCCATCGCGCTGACCTACGGACCGCAGATCGATGCGCCATTGGCCGGACTGCCCTGGGTGGCCGACCTCGCCGAGAACTACCCGTGGGAGACCGACCTCGGTATCGCCGAACCGTTCGGCATCGCCACCCGGCGTACCATGCGCCGCGAACCCGTCGGGGTCGTCGGGGCCATCACACCGTGGAACTATCCCGTCCAGATCAACCTGGCGAAGGTCATTCCCGCGCTGGCGGCCGGCAACACCGTCGTGCTCAAGCCCGCTCCCGACACCCCGTACTGTGCCACGCTGCTCGGCCAACTGATCGCCGAGCACACCGACATCCCCGCCGGGGTGGTCAACATCGTCACCTCGCTCGATCACGCCCTAGGTCAGCAGCTCTGTGAGGATCCGCGGGTCGACATGATCTCGTTCACCGGATCGACCGCCACCGGAACCCGCATCATGATCGCCGCGGCTCCCACGATCAAGAAGCTCTTCCTCGAACTCGGCGGGAAGTCCGCGCTCGTCGCACTCGACGACGCCGACCTCGGCTCGGTGGTGACATCGGCGGCCTTCGCCGCGACCACTCATGCGGGCCAGGGCTGCGCCAACACCACCCGGCTCCTACTTCCCCGCGCGCACTACCGCGAAGGCGTTGAGGCGCTCGCCGAAACCCTGAAGGGGTGGCCGTATGGCGATCCGACCGACTCGTCGGTGTTGATGGGTCCGCTGATCCGCGAGGAACAGCGCCAACGCGTCCTGCGCTACATCCGCACCGGCGTAGACGAGGGCGCGACCATCGCCAGCGGTGGTGGCGTGCCTGCGCACCTGCCGACCGGTTTCTACGTCGAACCGACGCTGCTTGCCGACGTTGATCCGGATTCCACGGTGGCGCAGGAGGAGATCTTCGGACCGGTGTTGGTGGCGATACCCCATGACGGCGATGACCATGCCGTCGAGATCGCCAACAACTCTCGTTACGGGCTGTCCGGCACGGTGGTCAGCGCATCCGACGAGCGCGCCCGCGCGGTGGCCAACAGGATGCGGACCGGCACAGTCAACGTCAACGGCGGCGTCTTCTATGGCGCGGACGTGCCGTTCGGCGGCTACAAACAGAGCGGGGTCGGACGCGAGATGGGTGTCGCCGGTTTTGAGGAGTACCTGGAGATCAAGTCGATTGCCGAGGGAGCCTCGTGACCGCGAGGTCACTGGCCGGCAAGCGGGTGGTCGTCGTCGGGGGGTCCGCCGGTATCGGCCGGGCTTTCGCCGTCCGGGCGATCGCCGACGGCGCCCGTCTGGTCGTGGTGGCGCGCCGTGAGCTGCCCGCCGAAGTCCTCGCCGCCGCCGCATCGGCGACATCGGTATCTGCCGACATCCGCGAGCCCGACGCCTGCGCCCGGGTTGGTCAGGTCGCGGCCGACACCCTCGGCGAGATCGACCTTCTCCTGATCAGCGCCGGGTATGCACCGCTGAAGGCGTTCGCCGAGGTCGATGCCGAGGACTGGATCAAGGTGCTGTCCACCAATGTGATCGGCGTCCACCAGATCATCCAGGCACACCTGCCGATACTGGGTCCCTCTGCCGTAATCGCGGTGTTGTCGTCGGACTCCGTGCGTCACCCGCACCGCGCGCTGGGGGCCTACTCGGCCAGCAAGGCAGCGATGGAACGCAGCCTGGTGGCCTGGCGGCTGGAACACCCCGGTTATCGGTTCAGCTGTATCGAAGTCGGAGCAACGGTCCCCACGGACTTCATCTCGGATTTCGATCCTGATCTGCTCGGGGTCGTTGCGGGCGAGTGGATCTCCCGCGGACTGGTGCCCTCGACACACATGACGCCGGAAACCGTCGCAGACACCCTGGCCGGCATCTTCGCCAGTGCGCTCGAAAATCCCAATGTGGGCCTCGAACATGTCACCCTGAAATCGCCCGCTGCCCCGATGACCCCGTAACAGACCGGAGGAATACCCATGCTCAAGAACGGCACCCGACTGCGAAGTCAGGTCTGCGATACCCAGGTGATCGTGGTGCGCAGCGCAGACGAGCTCGACGACCTGCGTGCCGGCGGGGCACCGATGATCCCGGTCGGCGAGGACGGCGACCCCAGCCTGTCCGTGGACGAGAATCATTCGGGCGGCAGCCTCATGGGGAAGCGCTACGTCACCTCCGGCGGCGCCGAGGTGCTGGTAACAAAAGCCGGAAAGGGTGCGCTGTCCGTCGGCACGACAGCACTGGAACTCAAAGAGGCCAAACCACTCCCGGCCAGTGACTGAACAGGTCAGGTCCGCGTGGCCGGATTACCCCGATTATCGGATCGACATCACGCCCTGCCCGTACACGGGCCAAGTGTGGGCCGGCGATGTGCTGGTCGCCGAGAGCGATTCGTGCCTGTTGCTGACCGAGACCGATCACGTCGACCGTCTGTACTTCCCTGAAAGCTCGGTGAACTGGGAGCTCTTCACGCCGTCGCCGCATCAGACCACCTGCCCGTTCAAGGGAGTCGCGACATACTGGCACCTCACCGGCGCGAGTGCGCCCGTCGACGATGTCGCCTGGTCGTACCGCACGCCGCTGGACGAAGTCGCGCCCATCGCCGGTTACGTGTCGTTCGCCGCCCCCGCCATACGGGTGATGGTCGTGGAGAAGTGGCCCGACGGCAGTGTCGTTCCAGCGACGTTTCCGCTCTGGGGAGATGCCGATGAGCTGATCCGTCTGATCGACGTGGCGCCGGCCAGCGAGCACTCGTACATCGGGCCCGCGCACGGCCCGACGCAACGGGACGTCGTCGAGGGCGGTCAGCTGCTCGCCGAGGCTATCGTGGCCGTATCGAAAACGGTTCCCGAGCAACGTGTTACGTCCGCATCGATGATCTTCACCAAGGCTGCGTCGTTCACCGCCCCGGTGGATGTCGACGTCGAGTTGCTTCGACGCGGCAAGACGTTCTCGACCGCGCACGTCCGGATCAGTCAGCACGACACTCTCAGGAGCATAGGATTGGTACTGACCGACTCTGGTGCACCTGATGTGATTCGCGACGTCGAGCAGATGCCGGATGTCCCCGGTCCCGATCACGCGGTTCCGTTCGCAGGCTTCGGGATGCCCGGCAGGCAGATCCGTATCGTCGACGGCGCTTACGACCCGGATCCCGATCGTGTGGCACCGCCGAGAATCGACGCGTGGATACGTTTCCGCTCGGCGCCTGCGCAGCGGTACCTACAGTCGGCCCTGTTGGCGCAGTCGACCACCCACTGGACGATCGCAGCGGGGATGCTCCCACACCGCGGCTTCGGGGAAGCCCGCGCCCACCGCGATCTCTCCACGGGAATCATGAAAGTCGACATCGCTTTCCATGATGAAGCCGACGTCACGGACTGGCTGCTCTATTCCAACCGGGCGTTCTGGTCCGGCAACGGACTTGTCCAAGGAGAGGGCCGAGTGTTCACCCGCGACGGCTCCCTCGCTGCGTCCTACGTCGTTCAGGCCATGGTGCGTGGTTTCAGCCGGGACCCCGCCGCTCTGGGACTGGACAGTCGCACCGCGATGTGAGCGCGGGAGGCGACGTCACCACGCCTGACAGATAAACACAATTTGTTCTACCATTCACCACGTTGCCGGATGGTGACGTCTCACCTGGGAGGTATCGCATGAATCGGCTGAAGGGCAAGGTTGCCTTGGTGACCGGCGCGGCCCGCGGTCAGGGCCGCAGCCACGCTGTCCATCTCGCCGACGAGGGTGCCGACATCATCGCGCTCGACATCTGCGCCGACATCGAGTCGAATGAGTACCCACTCGCTACCCCGGCAGATCTGGACGAGACCGCTGATCTGGTCGAGAAGGCCGGGCAGCGAGTCGTCACCGCAGCCGTCGACGTACGCGACCGGGCCGCCCTCATGTCCGCGCTGGAGGATGCCGTCGCCCAGCTCGGCGGTCTGCACGTGGTGGTCGCCAATGCCGGCATCTGCCCGCAAGGCAACCACATTCCGTTCCGCGGCTTCATCGACGCGTTCGACGTGGACTTCGTCGGCGTCGTCAACACCATCCACGTCAGTCTCGATCATCTCGGCTCCGGTGGCTCCATCATCGCGACCGGATCGATTGCCGGACTGATCGACCAGAAGGACCTCGCCACCGGCGGCGGACCACAGGGACCCGGCGGCGCCGGATACGGCATGGCGAAGAAGATGATCCGTGACTACACGAAGGCGCTGGCTCTGACGTTGGCTCCGCACAGCATCCGGGTCAACGCTGTGCACCCGACCAACGTCAACACCGACATGCTGCACAACCAGCCCATGTACAAGGTGTTCCGGCCCGACCTGCCCGAACCGTCGCGAGAAGACGCGGAGCTGGTGTTTCCCGTTCTACAGGCGATGCCCACCCCGTGGGTCGAACCCGAGGACATCTCGCACGCCGTTGTGTACCTGGCATCCGACGAGGCGCGCTTCGTCACCGGCCAGCAGCTGTTCGTCGACGCCGGCGCAGCGCTCAAGATCGGAGTGTGAGCCGGGCTCGACAGCGTCAGAGGCCCGTCGTTACCCGCAGCGCTGCCGGAAATCCACCGCGGGCTGGCGGATGCCCTGCATCTCAGCCTTCACCTGCGGGTTGGCGTCAAGGAATGACACCAGCGCCTCCCGCCGCTCCTCCTTGGGCACGTCCTTCATCGAGGTGAAGAAGTCGTTGACCGGCGGGTGGGTGAACAGATAGGCCGAGGTGGCGGCCATGACCCCCGACATGATGCCGGCCAGGTCGGCGGCCGTGCAGTTCGGCGGTGGCGGAGCCGGCTGGGCGGAGACGGGTGCGGCTGCGCCGACCAGCACCGCACCGGTGCTGACGGCAGCCACCAGCATGCGTCGCGCGAAGGTCCTGTGAGACAACATATCTAGCTCCTGAGTCAGCTTGTGCGGTCGGTTGGAAACTTTCAGGGTATGAACCAATCCCAGTGATCATTGCAGTAATAGTCACTGCCACAGGGCAAGTAGGGCCCGGTCGACGTACTGTCGTCCAACCCGCCCAGCGAGCATACCGAGAAGTTTCCGTCAGTGGTGCACTCGGCTGAAGCCGTTGGTGCCGCGATGATCTGAGCCAGCGCGATCAACCCGGCGACCACTAGGTACCGCAACCGCATCATGTGCTCCTCGGTGCATCTGAACTCCCCGCCGGGGCTGCCGGCGGGCTACAAGTCAGACTCTAGGAACTCGGACCGACTCCGGGCATCCCCCACAACGGGTGAAACTCTCAGCGCCGACCACCGCCGCCACCACCGGGCCGGCCACCACCGCCGCCGGGCCGGTCACCGCCGCCGATGCCGCCACCGCCGCCGGGCGGGTTGAAATCGGGCCGGCCCGGGTCGAGGTCGATGTCGATGCCCCACCCGTAGACGTCGTCGCAGTAGTACCAGTCGTATTCGCACGGATACGGCACCCACGGACCGGCCGATCCGCTCGGGCCCTCACCGGTGTTCGCGCCCCGCGATTCGCCCTGGGCGCAGATCGTCGTTCCGCCTGCGCTCGTGCAGTCCGCCGCGGCCGGCGGCGGGGCGATGTTCGGGATGATTCCCAGCCCGGAGATCGCCAAGACCGGTGCGGCGATCACGTATGTCCAACGCATCATGGCGTCCTCCTGCCTGGATCCGCGCACGACACCGGGCGGCCAGGCTCTTCGAGCCTACGAACCCCCGGTGCGAGTCGCATCCCCCACAACGGGTGAAAACAGCGTTCTCCGCAGTCAGTGCGCCGGAACGGAGTACCGTGGAGGAGCCTGGGGCCAGCGGCACGCTGACTTCCCCTAGCTGTCAGCGCCTCGTCTGACCCCAGGCCTCAATCCGGCAGCAAACCAATTCTTTTCGCCTCGGCGACCGCGTCGCAGCGCGAGGAGACCCCCAGTTTGCGGTAGATCGACGCGGTCTGGCTCTTGGCGGTTTCGCGTCCGATCAGCAGCGTCTCGGCGATCCGCTGCAACGACAGATGCGTCGACAGGTGCGGCAGCAAACGCAATTCCGCGGCGGTCAGTGGGCTCGACCGGCCGGCCACCATCGCCTTGACCCGCTCGACGCGCTGCGCCAGCGCCGGCGCGTCCGGCTCCCGCACCCGAGCCCGCTCCGCGGCGTCGAGGTGACGCCGTACCAAGTCCCTGTCGGCGATGACCGCAGCCGTCCACGCCAGCAGCCCGTGGCCCAACAGCGCGGTGCGCGCCGCCAGCGGCCCGAGCCGGTTGAGCAATCCTTCGGTGATAGCGGTCGAGTCGCGGGCGCTGGTGACGTCGCCGACATGGGCCGAAACCGCCGCCGCGGTGGCGTATACCGCCACCATCGGCACCACGTCGGACAGTTCGTACTTGTCGGTGAGCTTGCGGGCCAGATAGCTGCGTTCGATCGCGAGGTCTTCGTCACCGGCCGCCAGATCGAGCAGCCCAAGGTGCGCCAGTGCCACGGCATGGAACCCGGGCAGGTCCTCGATCACCGGCAGCGCCGACTCCAGCAGGACACGCGCCCGGTCGGCATGGCCGAGCATCGACTCCGCCGCGCCTTTCATGACCGTCGCCGCACCCCACCACGGATTGACCAGATTGTCCCCGGCTGCGCGCACGAGATCGGCGAATCTGATCACATCCCGGACGCCGCCCACGCCGACGATCGAACCGATCAGCGCCGCAGCGATTTTCACCGACGGGGTGCCGTCGGCCAGCGGCCGCCCGCGATCACCGCGGTGCGCCAGCAGCAAGGAACGCTGAATCGCCTCGGCGTCAGCGGTGATGACCCCGAGCCAGGCCCGCGCCACCGCCGCGTCCGGGTACTCGGCGACGGTGCGCTCGTCGAGCAGGGCCACCCTCCGTGCCAGCACGCCGGCGCGGCCGTCGAAACACAGCCGTACGGCGTCGCGACCCACCAGCGCGGCGCAGCGCGCATGGTCACCGGCATCGAGGGCAAGCATCAGGGCGGCGTCGATGTCACCGACGCCCTCCAGCAGATCCACTGCCCGCGACGCCACCTGCCGATAGCGGTCCGGGGTGGTGGTGCGCAGCCGGGTGCGCAGCACGTCGCTGAAGAGGTGATGGTGCCGGTACCAGCGCCGTTCCGGGTCGAGCGGGACGACGACCATATTGCCGGCGTCGGTGAGCCGTTCCAGCATGCCCTCGGAATCGTTGCGCCCCAGCACCGCGTCGAGCCTCTGCGCGGTGAAGCGTTGCAACACAGCGGATTCGATCAGGAACGCGGCCGTGTCGGCGTCCAGCTGCTCGAGGACCTCCTGCGCCAGGTAGTCGGCCACGGGATTCCGGCGGGTCAACGCGTCGACAAGGATGCCGTCGCGTGCGGCCGTCGCCATCAGCACCACGCCGGCCGCCCAGCCTTCGCACCGGGCGACCACGGCGGCCGTCGTCGCGGCGTCACAGGCCGGGTGTACCGACGCGAGGATCGCGGCGGCCTGCTCGTCGGTGAGCCGCAGCGCCTCGGCGTCGATCTCGACGACGTCGCGGTCCAGACGTCGCCGTGCCAGCCGCACTTCCGGCAGCGAACGTCCCAGCAGCGCCGTCGTCACCGTCGGCGGGGCGGCGTCGATCACCGCGCGCAGCACGGCCACCGCCTCCGGAGCCGACAGGTTCTGCACATCGTCGAACACCACCACCGACGTCGGGCGGTCCTCGAGCAAACCGCTGGCGGCGGGGATCGGATGCGTCGGCGCGGGGCCCTGCAGCTCGTCGCCGTCCGCACCGAGGGCCGCCGCGAGGTGGGCCAGCAAGTGGCCGGGGTCGTTGTCTGCATCGTCGATCCGAACCCAGGCGAATGCCCGGGGGTCGTCGTCGTCCCACTGCGCGGCCGCGGTGGTCTTGCCGTAGCCCGCGGGTGCGGTGAGAGTGACGAGGCCTCCACCGGCGGTGGCGCGCAGGCGCGCGAGGAGATCCGGGCGGCCGATGAGCCGATCGGCGGTATGCGGTCGGCTCATCGTGGCTGCCGGAATGCGAGGTCGCCTGTCCCCCGATACCACTCCCGAATTGTAGGCGCTCACCTGCACTGATGCTTGACTTCGGCCATGCTGCTGATCTTGACCTGCGTCGATGGCGGAGCCGAGACTCGGCGCGCTACTCCGATCCGGCGTCGCCGGCCCCTTCGGCCGATGCATCGGCGTCGGCGTCGTCCGGGGCCGCGGTCTCTGTCGCGGTGTCGATCTCGGGTTCGGTCTCGGTTTCGACTTCCGGCTCAGCGTCGATTTCGATCTCGGGTTCGGCCTCGATCTCGATCTGGGGTTCGGCCTCGACTGCGGTGACCTCGGCCGCCTGTTCGTCGTCGAGGACCGGCTCCTCACGGACTGTCTCTGCCGGCTCTTCGGACTGCTCCGACGCCTCGGCGGGGTCGGAAGGCTCCTCCGGGCCGTCCTCGACGGGCACGTCCGCCACCGTCGGCCTGTCGACCTGCTCGACGGCAACCGTGCCCGTCCGCACGGCATCGTCACCGGGTGTGGAGGCTTCCGGCGCGGCCTCGACGGCGGCGTTGAAAATCGGCGGCCACGGCGGCAGCGGCGGCAGAATCCAGTTCAGCTCGTCGACACCCAACTGCACGAGCGCATTCCAGCTGTCCTGGGCGATGTTGCCGAGGCCTTCGAAGAAGGTCACATCGCCGCCGATCCAGTAGGCGAAGTTGAACACCACGCTCTGCACGATGCTCTCGAAGAAGTCGTAGAAGATTCCGATCTGCGGGGCGAAATAGCCGGCGATCGGGACCCAGCCGACGGCGTACTGGGCGACGTCGAAACCCCACTCGACCCACGGCTCGACGGCGTTGTACACGTTGATGATCGCGCTCTCGACTCCGGGGAGAGCGGCGACCTCCGGTGACAGCGCTTCGGCAAAGTTCGACGGCGGACGCACCGATGCGGCGTCCGAGACGGGCTGCGGTTCGGGGACCCGAGCGGCGCGGGCGGCCAACGGCAGCGGAAGTGTGACCGACGAGAGTCCGAAGACGATCGCGGTGTCCGGCGCGACGGGTGGGAGCGCCGGCGGGGCTTGCTGAATCGGGACGAGCACCGCCGCCGCACCAACCACGGTCGCCGCACCTGTCGAGACAACCGACCTTGTTCTCATGACCGGCCTCCTCTAGCACTTGAGCTCACGATAAACGCACCGTCGGGGAGGCCGCGGCGTTTTATTGACGCAGGTGCCAAAGGCCTGTGTGGAAGGGACGGGCAGGGTGTGTCGGTGCCCGCGGGCACTATGGATGACGTGGCTTCGAAGACTGCCCCGCTGTCGCGGTTCAGCGCACTGACTCGCGAGTGGTTCGCGGGCACCTTCGTCGAGCCAAACGCGGCGCAGACCCAGGCCTGGTCGGCCATCGCCGACGGCGACAACACGCTGGTCATCGCCCCGACCGGATCGGGGAAGACGCTGGCGGCGTTCCTGTGGGCCATCGACGGACTCGCCCGCGAACCCGCCCCGGAACCGACCACACGGGTGCTCTATGTGTCGCCGCTCAAAGCGCTGGCCGTCGACGTCGAACGCAACCTGCGCACCCCGCTGACCGGGATCTCGCGCATTGCCGAGCGCAACGGCGTTGCCCCGCCCGCGATCAGCGTCGGGGTGCGTTCCGGCGACACCACGCCCGCCAAGCGCCGGGAGCTGATCAGTAAACCGCCCGACATCCTGATCACCACCCCGGAGTCGCTGTTCTTGATGCTGACCTCGGCGGCGCGGGAGACGTTGACCGGCGTGCAGACGGTGATCGTCGACGAGGTGCACGCGGTGGCCGCGACCAAGCGCGGCGCACATCTGGCGCTGTCGCTGGAACGACTGGACGCGCTGCTGGAGCGGCCCGCGCAGCGCATCGGCTTGTCGGCGACGGTGCGACCGCCCGAGGAGGTGGCGCGATTCCTGTCCGGATCGGCGCCGACGACCATTGTGGCTCCGCCGGCGGCCAAGACGTTCGACCTGGCCGTGCAGGTGCCGGTGCCCGACATGGCCAACCTCGAGAACAACTCCATCTGGCCCGACGTCGAGGAACGCATCGTCGACCTGATCGAGGCGCACAGCAGCTCGATCGTGTTCGCCAACTCGCGGCGCCTGGCCGAGCGGCTGACCGCGCGGCTCAACGAGATCCACGCCGAACGCCTCGGCGTCGAGCTGGGTTCCCACAACCCCACCGTCGCGGGCGGGGCCCCGGCACATCTGATGGCCAGCGGCCAGACCTTCGGCGCCGAGCCGCTGCTGGCGCGCGCACACCACGGGTCGGTCAGCAAAGAGGCCCGCGCCGAAGTCGAGGACGCGTTGAAGAGCGGCCGGCTCAAAGCCGTGGTCGCCACGTCGAGCCTGGAGCTGGGCATCGACATGGGCTCGGTGGACCTGGTGATCCAGGTGGAGACCCCGCCGTCGGTGGCCAGCGGGCTGCAGCGGGTCGGCCGGGCCGGGCACCAGGTCGGCGAGATCAGCCAGGGCGTGCTGCTGCCCAAACACCGCACCGACCTGATCGGCTGCGCGGTCAGCGTGCAGCGGATGCTGGGCGGTCAGATCGAGACCATGAAGGTGCCGGCCAACCCGCTCGACGTGCTGGCCCAGCACACGGTGGCCGCGTGCGCGTTGGAGCCGGTCAGCGCCGACGCCTGGTTCGACACCGTCCGGCGCAGCGCCCCGTTCGCGACGCTGCCGCGCAGCGCGTTCGAGGCGACGCTGGATCTGCTGTCGGGCAAGTACCCGTCGACCGACTTCGCCGAGCTGCGCCCGCGCATCGTCTACGACCGTGACACCGGCACGCTCACCGCGCGTCCCGGCGCGCAGCGGCTGGCGGTCACCTCCGGCGGCGCGATCCCCGACCGGGGCATGTTCACCGTGTTCCTGGCCACCGAAACCCCTTCCCGGGTCGGTGAACTCGACGAGGAGATGGTCTACGAGTCCCGGCCCGGCGATGTGATCTCGCTCGGCGCGACGAGTTGGCGGATCACCGAGATCACCCACGACCGGGTGCTGGTGCTGCCCGCCCCCGGTGAGCCGGCGCGGCTGCCGTTCTGGCGCGGTGACGGGGTGGGGCGTCCGGCCGAGCTGGGCGCGGCGATCGGCGCGTTCACCGGGGAGCTGTCCCGCCTGGACCGCACGGCATTCGAAGAGCGTTGCGGGCAGGTCGGTTTCGATGCGTTCGCGATCGACAACCTCTGGCAGCTGATCTCCGAGCAGCGCGACGCCACCACCGCGGTGCCGTCGGACACCACGCTGGTGGTCGAACGGTTCCGCGACGAACTCGGCGATTGGCGGGTGATCCTGCACTCCCCCTACGGGCTGCGGGTGCACGGGCCGCTGGCGCTGGCGGTCGGCAAGCGACTCTACGAGCGCTACGGCATCGACGAGAAACCCACCGCGTCCGACGACGGCATCATCGTGCGGCTGCCCGACACCGATGACACCGCGCCGGGCGCCGACATCTTCGTGTTCGAGCCCGACGAGATCGAGCCGCTGGTCACCACTGAGGTCAGCAGTTCGGCGTTGTTCGCGTCGCGGTTCCGCGAATGCGCCGCGCGCGCCCTGCTGTTGCCGCGGCGCAACCCCGGCAAGCGCTCACCGTTGTGGCATCAGCGGCAGCGGGCCGCGCAGCTGCTCGACGTGGCCCGCAACTATCCCGACTTCCCGATCGTGCTGGAGGCGGTGCGGGAATGTCTGCAAGACGTCTACGACGTGCCGATGCTGACCGAGCTGATGGCGCGGATCGCGCAGCGCCGGGTCCGGCTGCTGGAGGTCGAGACACCGACGCCGTCGCCGTTCGCGGCATCGCTGCTCTTCGGCTACGTCGGCGCGTTCATGTACGAGGGCGACAGCCCGCTGGCCGAGCGGCGCGCGGCGGCGCTGGCGCTGGACCCCACCCTGCTGGCCGAGCTGCTGGGCCGGGTGGAGCTGCGGGAACTGCTCGACCCCGATGTGCTGGCCACCACCACCCGGCAGCTGCAGCACCTGACACCGGAGCGGGCCGCGCGCGACGCCGAAGGAGTGGCCGACCTGCTGCGGCTGCTGGGCCCGCTGACCGTGGCCGAGATCGCGCAACGCTGCACCGTCGACGATGTCGGCGGCTGGCTGGAAGGCCTGCTCGCCGCCAAGCGGGTGCTGCCGGTCTCCTATGCGGGGCAGTCGTGGTGGGCGGCGGTCGAGGACATCGGCCGGCTGCGCGACGGCGTCGGCGTCGCGGTGCCCGTGGGGGTGCCGATCGCGTTCCTCGAACCGGTGGTCGACCCGCTGGGTGAACTGCTCGCCCGCTATGCCCGCACCCGCGGACCGTTCACCACCGCCAACGCGGCGACCCGGTTCGGGCTCGGGGTGCGGGTGGCCGCCGACGTGCTGGGCCGGTTGGCCGCCGACGGCAAACTGATGCGCGGCGAATTCAGCGACGCCCCAGCCGATTCGGGTGACCAGTGGTGCGACGCCGAGGTGCTGCGGATCCTGCGCAGGCGGTCGCTGGCCGCGCTGCGTGCGCAGATCGAACCGGTGAGCACCGCGGCGCTGGGCCGGTTCCTGCCGGCGTGGCAGCTGCTGGGCACCGACACGGTGTCCGGCGTCGACGGGCTGGCCGCGGTGATCGACCAGCTGGCCGGGGTGCCGCTGCCGGCCTCGGCGGTGGAGCCGCTGATCTTCGGCCAACGGGTACGCGACTACCAGCCAGGGATGCTCGACGAGCTGCTGGCCTCCGGTGAGGTGCTGTGGTCGGGTGTCGGGGCGTTGTCGTCGGCCGACGGCTGGGTGGCCTTCCATCCCGCCGACACCGCGCCGCTGTCGCTGTCAGGCCTCGGTGAGTTGGATCTCACCGACGTGCACCAGGGCCTGCTCGATGCGTTGAGCGGCGGTGGCGCGTATTTCTTCCGGCAGCTCTCGGTCGACGGCGTCACCGCCGAATCACTCAAAGCGGCTCTGTGGCAATTGATTTGGGCGGGCTATGTCGGCGGCGACACGTTCGCGCCGGTGCGCGCGCTGCTGGCCGGCACCCGGGCGTCGGGCCCCCGACGGGCAGCGGCGCCGTCGCACCGGCACCGGCGGGCGCCTCGGCTGAGCCGCTACAGCCTCAGCTCCAGCGGCCTGGGCGCGCACCGCGACACCGACCCCACCGTGGCGGGGCGCTGGTCGTTGCTGCCCACCGCCGAAGTGGACACCACGGTGCGGGCGACCTACCAGGCCGACCAGCTGCTGGCCCGCCACG
Organism: Mycolicibacterium duvalii; assembly: GCF_010726645.1. NCBI lineage: Bacteria > Bacillati > Actinomycetota > Actinomycetes > Mycobacteriales > Mycobacteriaceae > Mycobacterium > Mycolicibacterium duvalii. The sequence continues at coordinate 3,098,275 of NZ_AP022563.1, forward strand.
GCGTGCTGACCAAGGGCGCGGTGGCCACCGAGAACATCCCGGGCGGCTTCGCGTCGATGTACAAGGTGCTGACCACGATGGAGGAGGCCGGGCGCTGCCAGCGCGGTTACTTCGTCGAATCGTTGGGCGGTGCGCAGTTCGCCACCGCCAGCACCGTCGACCGGTTGCGCAGCTACGCCGACAGCATCGACGACGAACAACGCACGCGGGGCGCCGCCGCGCTGGCCGCCACCGATCCGGCCAACCCCTACGGCGCCGCGCTGCCGTGGCCGCCCCGCGACAGCGAGGGCGACACCGCCCACCGGCCCGGCCGCAAGGCCGGAGCGCTGGTGGTGCTGGTCGACGGGGAGCTGGCGTGGTTCGTCGAACGCGGCGGCAAGTCGCTGTTGAGTTTCACCGCCGACGCCGAGACGCACAACGTCGCGGCGGCCGCATTGGCGGAACTGGTGACGCGGCAACGGGTGCCGGCGCTGCTGGTGGAGCGGGTGGACGGGGTCGCGGTGCTCGAGGCGCGCGATTCGCTGGTGGCCGAGGCGCTGGTGGGTGCTGGGTTCTCCCGCACGCCGCGCGGGCTGCGGCTGCGCTGATGCCCGAAGGCGACACCGTCTTTCGGGCCGCGGCCAAGCTGCGCGAGGCGTTGGAGGGCAAGGTCTTGACCCGCTGCGATGTGCGGGTGCCGCGCTACGCGACCGTGGATCTGACCGGCCAGCACGTCGACGAGGTGCTCAGCCGCGGCAAGCACCTGTTCATCCGAGTGGGTCCGGCGAGTATCCACTCGCACCTGAAGATGGAGGGGGCGTGGGTGATCGGCCGGGTCCGGGCGCCCGAGCACAAGGTACGCATCGTGCTCGAAACCGCTAATTCCCGCGCGTCCGGGGTGGAGCTGGGGGTGCTCGAGATCCTCGACCGCAGCAGCGACATGGACGTCGTCGCGCATCTGGGGCCGGACCTGCTGGGCCCCGACTGGTCGGTCGACGTGGCGGCGGCCAACCTGATGGCCGATCCGGCGAGGCCCTTGGCGGAGACGTTGCTGGATCAGCGGGTGATGGCCGGCGTCGGCAACGTCTACGCCAACGAACTGTGCTTCGTGTTCGGGCTGCGGCCCTCGACACCGGTCGGCGAGGTCGGCGATCCGTCACGGCTGGCGCATCGTGCGCAGCAGATGCTGTGGCTCAACCGGTTACGCGTGAATCGCACCACGACCGGCAACACCCGTGCCGGGCAGGACATCTGGGTGTACGGCCGCGACGGGAAACCGTGCCGCCGCTGCGGCACCCTGATCCAGGGTGACCGCACCGGGGACCGCAACACCTTCTGGTGCCCGACCTGTCAGCGGTGAGCCGACCCGCGACTCAACCGGGCCCCTAGCGCGTCTCGGTGTCGCTGAGCTCCGCGTCGCCACTGGCCGCCCCGTCGGGTTCGATGAGCCGGACCGCGCCGCGCACCAGAGACCACGCCCATGGCGCCGCGTCGGTCAGCGGCCAGGTGATCACGTTGACGGCGAGGCTGCGCACGCTGTCGGCCAGCGACGGCGGCACGTGGGCGGGATCCATCAGGTCGTTCTCGGCGAACGGGGACGCGTCGGCCGACACCATGAACTCGGTGAACCTGCGCAGCGAGCGACCCGTTCCCCGCAGTGCCTCGACCGCCGCCAGGAAGGAACCGAGGTCGGCCACCTTCCTGCGGAAATCGTCGGTCGCCACACCGAGGTGTTCGGCGACCAGATCGTCGCGTAGCCAGAGGATTTCGCGGCGGACATCTTCTCGCCCATCGGGCGCCTCCAGTGCCACGTCGCACTCGCTGTCGAAACCCAGCGAGCGGTTGTTCAGGTTCGACGAACCGATCCGGGCCATCCGGTCGTCGACGACGAGCACCTTCGCATGCACATAGACCGACTCGCCGCCCTTGACCGCCGGCCAGTACACGCCGAGCCGGTCGTGCTGGTCGGCATCCCACAGCAGCCGCAACATCCGTTGGCGGGCGCTGTCCATCGACTCCTGCTCGAGGCGACTCTCCGAGCTGCGCGGCAGCACGATCACCACCTCGGGGCCGTCGGGTTCGCGGAGCCGGTCGGCCAGCGCCTCGGCCAGGCTGCGCGCGGCGAGGTACTGGTTCTCCAGATAGATGACGTCACGGGCTGCGGCGATGGCCGCGAGGTTGAGGGCTTCGACTTCGCGGACCTCGTCGCGCTGCGGCAGCGCGGGCAGGGTGCGCGCCACCCCGATCTCGACGTCGCGCAGCGTCACCGGAAGCCGGGTCGGCCACAGGTCGCGGCGGCTGCGCACCGCGGGCAGGGCCTGCCCGGTGGCCGCCTCCCAGCGGTCGCGCGCCTGCCGGGCCAACAGCTTGGCGGCGTCGCCGTCGACCGCGACCGCGACCTCGTGCCGGGGGCCGTAACTGTCGCCCACGGACTGCCGGCGCGGGTCCTCAGGCGCGTGCTCGCGGGTGTCCCAGCGCCCCAGCGTCAGATCGATACCCCCGCAGAACGCGATCTCGTCGTCGATCACCACGATCTTCTGGTGGTGCACCGCCCCGGTGGGCCGCGCCCCGTCGACGGCGAAGTGCATACGGTTGGAGGTGACCCGGTTCAGCCACGACACCGGGGCGGCGCCGAACCAGAACGCGTCGAAGATCGGCAGCAGCCGCAGGTTGGACTTCAGCAGATAGACCTGCAGGTGGCGTTCGCGCCACACCAGCCAGTTCAGGAACAGCCCGAGCCAGTTCGGACCGGCCATCGTGGCGCCGTCGGGCTCGAACGTCGTCCGATAGTCCAGGTCCCATCCGATGATCAGGATGCGCCGGTGGGCGCGCAACATCGCCGCCTTGACGTGCGCCAGGTAGTCGGCGCCGTCGATGATCGGCGTGAACCGCTGCGCGCGCGCCGTCTGCCAGACCGTCTCACCCGGCACCACCAATCGGTCGCCGTGCTCCGCCACGCTGGACCTCCCATCCGGCCACGCTGGCCCGTCCTGTGTGGGACGGCGCCGGCAGCAGAATGCGGATACCCGCTCAGCCGTGCCGTCGCCCGCGCACCGTTACCAGTGTGACGCGGACGCGCGGGGTCAGACCGTGCAGTCCACCCCGGCGACGTCGTTGGCGATCACGCACGCCGACGGATTCGACAGCTTCCAAGCGCCGTCCTGCTGCACCCAGTAGATGTTGTGGGTCTTCGTACCGAAGACCGGAATGCTGACCGCGAGCTGGGCGTCGAGCTGATCACCGTTGAGCACCGGGTTCTGTACCTGCCACGACACCATGCCGCCGTAGGAGTTCAGCCGGTTGGCGATGTTGTCGGCCGTCGACACCGCGGCCTGCCCGCCGGACAGCTTGGCCGCCCGCTCGCCGGTGGGGGCGCCGGTGTCGAGCACCTGCCGCAGCTGCGCGGTGAGCTCACCCGCGCTCGGGGGCGCCGGCTGCGCCCAGGCCACCCCCACACCGCCGAGGGCGCCCGCAGCCATCACCGTCATCGCCGCGATTGCAGCACGCATGAACATTCCTCCCGAGACGTAGACCCGACCTCGCACACCTCAGCACGCCGAGGCAGGTCGGACAAGGCCTACCTATCCCGGCCGGTCCCGCCCGAAGCTGTCAGAACGGGAACGCGAACTTGACGATCTTGCGCACCACGGTCGCGAACTGCCGCGGCAGCGGGCCGGTGTTGTACGGCACGCCGTAGCGTTCGCAGATCTCGCGCACCTTCGGGGCGATCTCGGCGTGGCGGAACGCCGGGATGTCCGGGAACAGGTGGTGCTCGATCTGGAAGCTCAGGTTTCCGCTCAGGATGTGGAAGAGCTTCCCGCCCGTCAGGTTCGCCGAGCCGAGCACCTGGCGGAAGTACCACTGGCCCCGCGTCTCGGCCTTGGTCTCCTCGATGGAGAACTCCTGCACGTCCTCGGGGAAGTGCCCGCAGAAGATGATCGTGTAGGCCCACACGTTGCGCATCAGGTTCGCGGTCAGATTTCCGGCGAACACCCACGGCGCGAACGGCCCGGCCAGCAGCGGGAACGCCACGTAGTCCTTCAGCGTCTGCCGCTTGGTCTTGGCCCAGATCCCGCGCAGGATGTCGCGCTTGTCGGTCAGCGTGATCTCGCCGGCGGCGATCTTCTCGCTCTCCAGCTCGTGCAGCGCCACCCCGTACTGGAACAGCACCATCAGCAGGAACGCGTAGACCGGGTTGCCCAGGTAGTAGGGTCGCCACCGCTGATCGGAGCTCATCCGCAGGATGCCGTAGCCGATGTCGCGGTCCAGGCCGACGATGTTGGTGTAGGTGTGGTGCATGTAGTTGTGCGAGTGCCGCCACTGGTCGGCCGGGCACGCGGTGTCCCACTCGAAGTTGCGGCTGGAGATCGCCGGGTCGCCCATCCAGTCGTACTGGCCATGCATGACGTTGTGGCCGATCTCCATGTTGTCGATGATCTTGCTCAGGCCCAGCATCGCGGTGCCGGCCAGCCAGAACGGCGGGATGACCCCGCCGAACAGCAGGGCCCGGCCGCCGATTTCGAGTCCACGCTGCGCCTTGATCATGCGCCGGATGTAGGTGGCGTCCCGCTCGCCGAGGTCGGCGATGACGCTCTCCTTGAGCGCGTCGAGCTCGCGGCCGAACGCGTCGGCCTGCTCGGGGGTCAGCGTGATGGTCTTGCCGGCCACCGTCTTGCTGAGCGGGCGCGCGGTCGGTTCGGTGGTGGTCGTGGGTTCGGTGGTCAGTGATGCAGTCATGGTGGCTCCTTCGAGGGTCGTTTCAGATGTCGAGCTCGACGTCGCCGACCGGGGCGGACACGCAGATCTGCACGTCCTCGGCATCCGGTGACGACACCGCGCCGGTGACGACGTTGCGGACGATGCCGCTGGACTTGCGGCGCGTGCAGGAGAAGCAGATACCCATCCGGCATCCGCTCTCCGGGGTCAGGCCCGCGTCCTCGGCCTGGTTGAGCAGCGGACGGCCGTCGTCGACAACGTCGACTCCGCTATCGGCGAAAGTGACGCGCCCACCGGAGGATTCGCCGTCGAAGACCGGCGGGACGAAGCTCTCCGAGCGGGCGTCGGGGTACACCGCGCGCACCGCGTCGGTCAGGCTGGGCGGCCCGCAGACGTACACCGCGTCCGGGTCGGCCACCCCGTGCTCGGCGCAGAACCGACCGACGACGTCGGAACCCGCGGATTCCTGCGAATACCCGTGCCGCACGGTCACGTTCGGCATGGTGGCGGCGATCTCGGCCAGCTCCCCGCGGTAGCAGGCCTGCGGGGCCGAACGCGCGTAGTGCACGAACACCACCTCGCCGCGGTGCCGGCGCGCTCGCAGCGTGCGCAGCATCGACATCACCGGGGTGATGCCGCTGCCGCCGGATACCAGCAGCAGTCGCGCGGGCGGGGTCGCCGGCAGCGTGAAGTCGCCGCCGACGGAGTCCAGCCCGACGACCATGCCGGGCCGGGCATGGTCGAACAGATAGTTCGACACCAGGCCGCCGTCGTGGCGTCCGACCGTCAGCTCGATGTGCCGGTCGGTCTCGGCGTTGGCCGGCGAATAGGGCCGGGTCCGTCGGCGCCCGTCGATCTCGACCGACAGGTTGATGTGCTGCCCGGCACGAAACCCGGGGAACGCCCGGTTGGGCACCAGCGTCAGCGTGACGCTGCGGGGCGTACTGCGCCGCACCGCCACCACCCGCGCGCGAGCGTCGCCGCGCGTCCAGGTGGGGTCGACCAGCTCGGTGTAGCGGTCGACGCCGTGCGGACCGGTCAGCAGGTCCAACAAGGAGGACCGCCGCACCTTGGTCAACGTTTCAGTGAACATATGTACACGGTGCGCGCCCCGCCGCTGGACGTCAAGGGGTGACGGGGCAGTTGTGGCAGCGTTCACACTCGGTGAACGACTGTGCGCCGAGTGGCACATCCCAGGTCGTAGCACCGGGAACCGGCCGGTCGGCGGCTCCACAGCGGCTCCCGACACCGGGCTTCGACGCCGCCCCCTGCACAGATACGTCGGTAAACGGCTGTACGCTCGTGTAGTGTCCAGTGCGCGTCATCCGCGGGTCGAACGACCGCGGTCCGGCCGATCCCGCTCCCGGAGCGCCCCCGACGCACTGACCCGCGAGCAGCGCAAGCAGGCCACCCGGCAGGCGATCATCGACGCGGCGCTGCGACTGCTCGAAGAGCGCAGTTTCTCCGCCCTCAGCCTGCGCGAGGTGACCCGCGAGGCCGGCATCGTCCCGGCCGCGTTCTACCGCCATTTCGAGAGCATGGAGGCCCTCGGCCTGGTCCTCATCGACGAGTCCTTCCGCAGCCTGCGGGATATGCTGCGCGGCGCGCGGGCCGGCAAGCTCGACCCCAAGCGGGTGATCGAGTCCAGCGTGGACATCCTCATCGACGGGGTCAACGAACGACGTGAGCACTGGCGCTTCATCGGCCGCGAACGCAACAGCGGGGTGTCGGTGGTGCGCTACGCGATCCGCACCGAGATCCGGCTGCTCACCTCGGAACTGGCCATCGACCTGGCCCGCTTCCCCGAATTGAACTCGTGGAGCGGCGAGGATCTCAACATCCTGGCCACGCTGTTCGTGAACGCGATGATTGTGATCGCCGAGGCCATCGAAGACGCGCACGACCAGGCCGCGCTCGACGAGATCCGGCATGTGGCGGTCAAACAACTCCGGATGATCACCGTCGGCGTGGCGGGCTGGCGCAGCAGCTAACGTACGGACATGCCGTCCGTCGTCGAAGTCGCCCACCCCCGGCCCGAGATCACGGTGCTGACGCTCAACCGGCCCGAGAAACTCAACGCGCTGTCCTATGAACTGGTCGAGGAACTGCACCGGGTGCTCGACGCCCTCGCCGCCGACAACACCTGCCGCGTGGTGGTGCTGACCGGCGCGGGACGCGGCTTCTGCTCCGGTCTGGACCTGAGCGCGCCCAACCCGGAGCAGACCGGCGGCGGCACCGAGTTCCCCCGATCGGGCATGCGCTGGCAGGAGCGCATCGCCGACCTGACCGCCAAGATCCACCGGTTGCGGCAGCCGGTGATCGCGGCCGTCAACGGCGTCGCCTACGGCGGCGGGCTGGGCATCGCGGCGGCCTGCGACCTACGGGTCGCCGGGCCGGCAGCGCGGTTCTGCACGCAGTTCATCAAGCTCGGCCTCGGTGGCTGCGACATCGGGGTCAGCTACACGCTGCCGCGCATCATCGGTGCCGGGCCGGCGTTCGACCTGATCCTGACCGCACGCGCGGTGGACGCCGACGAGGCCCTGCGGTTGGGTCTGGTCTCCCGCCTGGCCGACGATCCGGTCGCCGAGGCGTTGCAGATCGCCGAAACGCTCTGCGGCTACGGCGCATTCGGGGTCGAGTCGACCAAGCAGGTGCTGTGGGCCAATCTGGAAGCGGCGAGCCTGGAGGCCGCGCTGCACCTGGAGAACCGCAGCCAGATCCTGGCCTCGACCGGCGGCGAGATGCGTGAGCGTGCCGCGGCCATCCTGCGCAAGAGCTGACGCGGGCTCTCGCTGCGCCGAGCGTGCGCTGACGGCGGCCGCCGACGCCGACTGTGCGTGAAGGGCGGAAAAATCGCCGGCAGATTCAAGCGGTCGTTGCAACAAATGTGGACGGGTCTGAGAGTAGCCGGTTAAGTTCCTCGGCGGGGGTGCGCCAGTGGTGGCGTTTGCGGGGTCGGGCGTTGAGTTCGGCGGCGACCTCGTCTAGCCAGCCGGGGCCGTAGAAGGACAGGTCGGTGCCTTTGGGAAAGTACTGCCGCAAGAGTCCGTTGGTGTTTTCGTTGGTGCCGCGCTGCCAGGGGCTGTGCGGGTCGCAGAAGTAGATCGGCAGCCCGGTGGCTTCGGTGATCTTGGTGTGCAATGCCATCTCGCTGCCTTGGTCCCAGGTCAGTGAGCGGCGCAGGATATCGGGGATTTCGGGGATCTTGGCCGACATGGCCTCGGCCAGGGTGGCTGCGGTGCGATCGGCGGGCAGATGCAGCAGCACCACGAACCCGGTGGTGCGTTCGACCATGGTGCCGATCGCTGAGCCCGAGGTGGTACTGCCCAGGATCAGATCGCCTTCCCAATGACCCGGGATCGCGCGGTCGTCAGCTTCAGCAGGTCGCTGGCTGATGTTGACCATGCCCTTGAGCTTTCCGGCGCCAGTAGGGGTGCGGCCCTGTGGTTTTCGTTGCGTGCGGCCGGTGCGTAGCGCGGTCTTGACCAGCCGGGCAAGCTCCCCGCGAGGCTGGACATACATGGACTGATAAATCGTTTCGTGCGACACCCACATCTCCGGGTCGTCGGGGAACTCTTCGCGCAGCCGGCCCGCGATCTGCTCGGGGCTGTGCCGATGCTTCAAGCGTTGCACAACCTGGTCGAGCAGGACGGGGTTGGTGTCGAGTTTGCGTGGCTTGGGACGTTTGGCGTTGGCCTCAACGCTGCCCTGCCCGACGCGCGCCCGGTATCCCGAGGCGGTCTGTCCGCGACGGGTCTCACGACTGATCGTGGACCGATGTCGCCCCAGCAATGCTGCGGCCCGAGCCGGTGAATGCCCCGTCTCCAGCAGTTCTTCTAACCGGCAGCGTTCAAGAAAAGACATCGGCCCTGCCGGTGATGACGCGGTGTCGAGATCGCTAACCACGGCAAGAGGTGTTCTGGGCACGTAACCAGCCTGTTGGACCCACCGCAGGGCCGTGTGCTCCGACACGCCGGCGAACACCGCGGCCTGCGTCGGCGAGGACCCCGACCGCAACGCGGTCCAAAACGCGTCCCGAGCCTCTTGCGAATACCGAGTGCCGTAATGCTTCTTAGTGGTCTGATAACCGGCGTCTCTGGCCCATTTGCGACCCGTGGCACCAGCCACCCCAGCCACTGTCGCCGCCGCCGTCGGCGACACCCCCGACCTCAACGTCTCGAAGAACACCTCGCGGACAGACTCCGGCACTTGTTTGCAGCCATGCATCCGAAACCCCATCGAGCAACACCCTCCATAAGCTCAGGTGTTGCAGCGACCACTTGAGATCAAGTGCCGAAACACCGCCCCAGACGCACACTCGGCGAGCGTGCGCTGCGCCGAGCGTGCGCTGACGGCGAGAGTGCGCTAGCGGGGCGTTCCGCCGCCGTCGACGATCATGACCGTTCCGGTGATGTAGCTGCCGGCGTCAGAGGCCAACAGCAGTGCGGTACCGACCATCTCGTCCGGCGAGGCCAGTCGCTTCATCAGCGTGCTGTTGGCCATCGCGTCGATGGCCTCCTGCGGGTTGTTGCGCATCATGTCGGTGTCGACGGGCCCCGGCGCGATCGCGTTGACGCGGATGCCCGACGACGCGAAATCGGCGGCCATCGATCGGGTCAACGACATCAGCGCCGCCTTGTTCGACGAGTAGATCGACGTCATCGCCGAGAAGTTGAACGCCCCGACCGAGACCATGTTGATCACCGCCGCGTGCGGGCTGGCCTTGAGATAGGGCAGCGCCGCCTGCACCAGAAAGACCGGGCCGCGCACGTTCACCTCGTGCGACTTCGCCAACGCTTCGGGAGTCATCTGGCCGAGCGGTTGGGCCAGCGCGTTGGCCGCGTTGTTGACCACGACGTCGATGCCGCCGAACTCGTCGACGGTCCTGCTCACCAGCGCCTCGAGGGCATCCACCTCGCCGAGGTGGGTGGGCACTCCGAGCGCCTGCCCACCGAGGTCACGCAGATGCGCAGCGGCCTGCTCGCAGGCGTCGGGTTTGCGGCTGGCGACCACCACCCGGGCGCCCGCGAGCGCGAAACCCTCCGCCAGCGCGAGGCCGATCCCGCGGGTGCCACCGGTGACGATCACGGTCCGGTCGGTCATGTCGAAGAGTCGGTCGAATGCAGCGCGGTCCACGACCGTCAGTCAAACAGATCGCGTCGCAGCGCGATCCCGGGACCTCAGATGCAGCCGCTGACGCTGATGCGCCGGCCGATGTTGGCGCAGACGTCGACGTTCGGCGCCGGCGGGATGTACACCGGCGGCGGGGGTGGCGGCGGAGGCGGCGGGGGTGGTGGTGGCGGCGCGTCACCGGGCGGCGGGGGTGGAGGCGGAGGCGGCGGCGGCGGAGGCGGCGGTAAGACGTCGTTGAGATACGACAGCGGATCCGAGCAGCCGGTGACGTCGACGAACCTGCCGCCGATCGACCCGCACAGCGTCGCGGCGGCCGTCGGCGGGTTGAGATTCACCAGACCGCCGGCCATCAGGGCCGCGGCCGCGCAGAGCACGATCTTCCGCACGCATCCTCCTTCGAATGGCCTATGACGCGAGAGCCAATTGTGACAGGAGACCTGCCGCCCCGTCGTCGAACGCGCCCGACCCGAGGCTCGCCGTCATCGACGAGCCGAGAAAATCTGATTCGCCGGCAGCGCGGACGCGTTTGCCAGGAATGCACGACCGCAACACAAGGCGCTGCACAGTGCGCCACGGAGCCCGCTGTCTCGCGATAACGGCACGTCAGAGCGGCAAATACGCGTCCGGCAGTCCTTATTTACAAACTCAACAATTACGCGCGAAGCCGACTCTGATGTCGTACATTCTGCGTTTGTACGCGTCGAGTCTGTGCGCGAACGGTGTGCGCTCAGATCGCGATAGGTAGCGAGGGGAATTGCGATCTGAGCGCACACCTATTCCGCAGGCAGTTCGCGCGCACTGACGAACCGTCGCGGCTCACCGGTCAACGGATCGTCGAACTCCAGGCGCTGCGCCAGTAGATGCAGCGGCGTGGAGAAATCGTCGGCGGCGACGTCGAGTACCTCCGGATACAGCGGATCGCCGGCAATCGGCAGTCCCAGCGAGTTCATGTGCACCCGCAGCTGATGCGTGCGCCCGGTCAGCGGCGTCAGCCGGTACCGACCCCCGCCGTGGTGCTCCACCACCGTCGACGCGTTCGCCTCTCCCGGCTCCTCGACGGCCTGTAACTGGCCGCGCCGCTTGATGATTCGGCTCCGCACCGTCCGCGGGAAGGTCAGGTCCTCCGCCACCGCCGCGCGGGCCAGATAGGTCTTGTGCACGCGGCCCTGGGCGAACATCGTCTGGTACGCGCCGCGCACCCGCGCCCGGGTGGTGAACACCAGCACGCCGGCCGTCAGCCGGTCGAGCCGGTGGGCCGGGCTCAGCTCGGGCAGATCCAGGTCACGGCGCAACCGCACGGTCGCGGTCTGGGTGACGTGGCGTCCGCGCGGCATCGTCGCCAGAAAGTGGGGTTTGTCCACGACGACGAGGTTGTCGTCGCGGTAGAGCACCGGGATGTCGAACGGCACCGCCACCTCGTCGCGGACGTCCCGGTAGAGGTACACGTGCGCGCCGGGCGGCAGCACCGTCGCGGCCGACACCGCCGCCCCGTCGGGGGTGAACACCTCGCCGGCGAGCACTTTGGCCGCAGCGGCCTCGCCGAACCGGTCGGCCATCTCGACCAGCACCGAGCCGCCGCGCAGCCGCACCCGCGCCGGGCCCAGTCCGTCGCGTACCGGCAGCGGCGGTGGTGGTCTCAATTCAGCGGCACCGGCTCGAGGATCTCCGCGCGTGCCTCCGGCGCGGCGACCCGCAGGGCGTCGGCGGACTCGTCGTCGGGCTGCTGCTGGCTGCGCACCTCGGCGTCGACGCGAGCACAGTACGTCTCGACCTCACGATCGATGTCCTCGTCGCCCCAATTCAGGAACGGCGCAACGACTTCGGCGACCTCACGGGCGCAGGCCACCCCGCGGTGCGGATATTCGATGGAGATCCGCATCCGACGGGCCAGGATGTCCTCCAGGTGCAACGCGCCTTCGGCCGCCGCGGCGTAGGCCGCCTCGACCTTGAGGTACACCGGCGCCTCGGTGATCGGGTCCAGCAGTTCCGGGCGCTTCTCGGCCATCGCCAGCACCTCTCCGATCAACGAGCCGTAGCGGTCCAGCAGGTGGCGCACCCGGTACGGGTGGAGGTTGTATTCCTTTCCGACGCTTTGAGTTTGGTTGACCAGCGCGAAGTAGCCGTCGGCGCCCATCAGCGGGACCTTCTCGGTGATCGACGGCGCCACCCGCGTCGGGATGTACTCCGCGGCGGCGTCGATGGCATCCTCGGCCATCACCCGGTAGGTGGTGTACTTGCCGCCGGCGATGGCGACCAGGCCCGGCGCCGGCACCGCGACGGCGTGCTCCCGCGACAGTTTGGAGGTCTCCTCGCTCTCGCCCGCCAGCAGTGGCCGCAGCCCGGCGTACACCCCGTCGATGTCGTCGTGGGTCAACGGCGTGGCCAGCACCTTGTTGACCTGGCCCAGGAGGTAGTCGATGTCGGCCTTGGTGGCCGCGGGATGGGCCAGGTCGAGATTCCAGTCGGTGTCGGTGGTTCCGATGATCCAGTGGGTGCCCCAGGGGATCACGAACAGCACCGACTTCTCGGTGCGCAGGATGATCGCGACCTCACTGACGACGCGGTCGCGCGGCACGACGATGTGCACGCCCTTGGAGGCGCGCACCCGAAAGCGGCCGCGCTGCTTGGACAACGCCTGGATCTCGTCGGTCCACACGCCGGTTGCGTTGACCACGACGTGGCCGTGCACCTCAGTGACCGCACCGTCTTCGGAGTCGCGCACCCGCACCCCGGTGACCCGGTCGCCCTCCCGCAGCAACGCCACCACCTGCGTCGAGGTCCGCACCACCGCGCCGTACTGCGCCGCGGTGCGCGCCACCATCATGGTGTGCCGGGCGTCGTCGACGACGGTGTCGTAGTAGCGGATGCCACCGACCAGGGAGCTGCGCTTGAGTCCCGGCGACAGCCGCAGCGCGCCGGCCCGGGTCAGATGCTTCTGCGGTGGAACGGATTTCGCGCCGCCGAGCTGGTCGTAGAGCAGAATGCCCGCGGCGATGTAGGGCCGCTCCCACAGCCGGTTGGTCAGCGGGAACAGAAACGGCAGGGGCTTGACCAGGTGGGGCGCCAACGTCGTCAAGGACAGTTCGCGCTCGTGCAGCGCTTCGCGCACCAGGCCGAACTCGAGCTGCTCGAGATAGCGCAGGCCCCCGTGGAACATCTTGCTGCTGCGGCTGGAGGTCCCCGAGGCGAAGTCGCGGGCCTCGACCAGGGCAACCTTGAGCCCCCGGGTGGCCGCGTCGAGCGCCGCGCCGGCACCGACCACGCCGCCGCCGATGACGACGACGTCGAACTGTTCGCTGCCCAACCGTTCCCAGGCGCGTCGGCGCTGTTCGGGTCGAAGTGTCGATTCTCGCTCTGGCTGCCCCACGCAGTACTCCCTTGTTACCGGTCAGTACTCACCCAGCCTACGTTGAGCGCCCGGCTCCCGGGGGTCGGCAAGGCGCGTCCAGACTGTGCCCACGGCGGAAAAGTGCGAGAGGGGCCCGCCACCAGCGCAGTCTCAACGGCGCTGACCGCCGTGACCGCAGTCTCAGTCCAGGTCGTCGTGGGCCATCAGCCGGCGGGCGGCCTCGACGATCGACCCCGACAGCGACGGGTAGACCGAGAGCGTCTGCGCCAGGTCGGTCACCGAGATGCGGTTCTGCACGGCCAGCGCGAGCGGCAGGATCAGCTCCGACGCGATCGGCGCGACCACCACCCCGCCGATCACCACACCGGTGGCCGGTCGGCAGAAGATCTTGACGAAACCGTGCCGGAGCAGGCTCATCTTGGCCCGTGCGTTGGTGTTCAGCGGCAGCATCAGGGTGCGGGCCGGCACGCTGCCGTCGTCGATCGCGGACTGCGGGATGCCGACGGCGGCGATCTCGGGCCGGGTGAAGGTGGCCGACGCGACCGTGCGCAGCCGGATCGGCGACACCCCCTCCCCGAGCGCGTGGTACATCGCGATACGGCCCTGCATGGCCGCCACCGAGGCCAGCGGCAGCAGACCGGTGCAGTCGCCGGCGGCGTAGATGCCCGCCGCCGGGGTGCGCGACACCCGGTCGACGGGGATGTAACCGCCCGGCTTCAGTTCGACGCCGACGCGCTCGAGGCCCAGATTGGCGGTGTTGGGTACCGAGCCGACGGTGATCAGGGCGTGGCTGCCGTCGACCGCGCGGCCGTCGGTCATGGTGACCGTCACGCCGCGGTCGGTGCGGGTCACCGATTCGGCGCGGGCGTTCTTGACCAGCGTGACGCCGCGTTCGGCGAAGACCTGCTCGAGCGCCGCGGCGGCGTCGGAGTCCTCGTGCGGCAGGATCTGGTCGCGGCTGGCGACCACGGTGACGTCGACGCCGAGCTCGGTGTAGGCGTTGCAGAACTCCGCGCCGGTGACCCCGGATCCGACGATCACCAGATGCTCGGGCAGCTCCTTGAGGTCGTAGACGTGGCGCCAGGTCAGGATCCGCTCGCCGTCGGGCTCGGCGTTGGGCAGCACCCGCGGGCTGGCCCCGGTGGCGATCAGCACCACGTCGGCCTTGAGCACCCCCACCTTGCCGTCATGGGTGGTCACCTTCACCCGGTGGTGGGCCATGCCGGGCACGTCGTCGACCAGCTCGCCGCGCCCGCCGAGGATCGTCACACCCTGGTTGAGCAGCTGGCTGCCGATGTCGGCCGACTGCGACGCGGCCAGTGTCTTGACGCGGTTGTTGATCTGCGGCAACGAGATCGGCGCGTCCTCGAGACTGAGGTTGAAGCCCAGTCCGCCGGCGCGGCGCAGCTCGGTGCGCACACCGGTCGACGCGATCAGCGTCTTGGACGGCACGCAGTCGTAGAGCACGCAGTTGCCGCCCAGACCGTCGGAGTCGATGACCGTCACCTGCGTTACGTCGCGGCCATGCGCAGCGGCCACCAGCGCCGCCTCGTAGCCCGCCGGTCCCCCGCCGATGATCACGATGCGCGTTACCACTGTTACAACCTATCGCTAAGCTTCTCGCGTGCCGCTCTACGCCGCCTACGGATCGAATATGCATCCCGAACAGATGCTGCAGCGGGCTCCGCATTCCCCGATGGCCGGAACCGGCTGGCTGCACGGCTGGCGGTTGACGTTCGGCGGCGAGGACCTGAGCTGGGAGGGTGCGCTGGCCACCGTCGTCGAGGACCCGGCGTCCAAGGTGTTCGTGGTGCTCTACGACATGACCAAGGAGGACGAGGAGAACCTCGACCGGTGGGAGGGCTCCGAGCTGGGCTTCCACAAGAAGATCCGCTGCCGGGTGGAGCGCCTGTCCTCCGACACCGACACCGATCCGGCGCTGGCCTGGCTTTATGTGGTCGACGCGTGGGAGGGCGGTCTGCCGTCGGCCCGCTACCTCGGGGTGATGGCCGATGCCGCCGAAATCGCCGGGGCGCCAGCCGATTACGTGCACGACCTCCGCACCCGGCCGGCCAAGAACGTGGGACCCGGGTCGTCGAGTTCGCCGTGACCCCGAAGTGATGTGGCCGGCGGGCGACCACTTCCACGCCTTACCGTGACCTTACGAGGCTCTTATTTTTCTTAAAATGGGTGTACCGTGGCTCAAAGTGCACGGAAAGGAGCCCGGCATGCTCGCCTCACCGCAGCGGATCATTCTGGTCACCGGAGCATCGAGCGGCGTCGGCGCCGACGTCGCCGCCCAGGTCGCAGACCCCGACACCCATGTCGTCGTCCACCACCGCGACGACGCCCGGCGCGCGGAGACCGTCGCCCGCACCATCCGGGACGCCGGTGGCCAGGCCTCGACGATCACCGCCGACCTCGACGACGAGTTCGACGTCACCGCGATGATCCACACCCTCGGGGCCCGCTTCGGCCGCCTCGACGGCCTCATCCTCAACGCCTCCGGCGACCAGCGTCGCCTCGCCCGGCTGGCGATGCCGCTGATGCGTCGCGGCGCCCGGATCGTGTTCGTCACCAGCCACCAGGCGCACTTCTACCCGCACAAGGCGGTGCCGAAGGGCTACGCCGGGATCGCCGCGAGCCAGCGCGCCGGCGAGACCGCGCTCTACACGATGCGCTACGACTTCGCGCACGCCGGAATCAGTTTCACCGTCGTCTCGGCGGAGATCACCGGGCACACCGACGTGGCGTCGGCGGTGGTCACCGCGGCCACGACCGCGCACCCGTCCGGCATCGTCTACGTCGGGCGCGCCGCCTCACTGCTGACCGCCTGATCAGCTGCCCGTAGTCACCGGTTGCGGGTCGGGCTTCGGCCAGGGCGCGGGCACCGGACGCGTCCGCACCCGCTGCGGCCACCAGAACCAGCGGCCCAGCAGCGCCGCGATCGACGGGGTCATGAACGACCGGATCACCAGGGTGTCGAAGATCAGCCCCATACCGATGGTGGTGCCGACCTGACCGATGATCGTCAGGTCGCTGACCGCCATCGTCATCATGGTCAGCGCGAACACCATGCCCGCCGCGGTCACCACCGACCCGCTGCCGCCCATGGTCCGGATCAGGCCGGTCCTCACCCCGGCCCCGATCTCCTCCTTCAGGCGCGCCACCACCAGCAGGTTGTAGTCCGCACCGACGGCCAGCAGGATGATCACCGCCATCGGCAGCACCATCCAGTGCAGCTCCATCCCGAGGATGTGCTGCCACAGCAGCACCGAGAGCCCGAACGACGCGCCCAGCGACAGCACCACCGTGCCGACGATCACCGCGGCCGCGACGATGGCCCGGGTCAGGATCAGCATGATGATGAAGATCAGGCTGATCGCGGCGATCCCGGCGATCAGCAGGTCGTAGCTGGTGCCGTCGGCCATGTCCTTGAAGGTGGCCGCGGTGCCGCCGAGGTAGATCTCCGCGCCCTCCCACGGGGTGCCCTTGATCGCCTCCTTGGCCGCGGTCTTGAGCGCGTCGATCTTCGCGATGCCGTCCGGGGACAGCGGGTCACCCTCGTGGGCGATGATGAAGCGCACCGCTTCACCGTTGGGTGAGATGAACTGCTCGATGCCGCGCTGGAAGTCGGCGTTGTCGAACGCCTCGGGCGGCAGGTAGAACGAGTCGGCGTTCCACGCGTCGTTGAACGCGTCGCCCATCGCGGTGGAGTCCTCCCGCAGCGCGGCCATCTGTTCCTGCTGGCCGTTCTGGGTCTGGTACATCGTCAGCATCATTTCGCGCTGCGAGCGCATCGACTCGATCTGCGACGGCATCAGCGCGATCAGCTGCGGCATCAGCTCGGCGAGCCGCTCGAGGTCGGGCACCAGCTCCTGGATGTTGTCGGTGAGCAGGTTGGTGCCGTCGATCAGGTCGAAGATCGAGCGGATCGACCAGCACACCGGGATGTTGAAGCAGTGCGGTTCCCAGTAGAAGTAGTTGCGCAGCGGCCGCAGGAAGTCGTCGAGGTTGGCGATGTTGTCGCGCAGCTGGGTGACGTCGGCGGCCATCGTCTTGGTCTTGGCGACCATGCTCTGGGTGACCCCGGCCATCTGGGTCATCAGCGCCTGCATCTCGCTCATCGTGTTGATGGTGGTCTGCAGTTCGTCGGCCTGGACGAGCATGTCGTCCATCCGGTCGGACATGTACTTCTCGTTGAGGTCCTGCGTGCCGCCCTGCCGGCTCATCGCGTACGGGATCGTGGTGCCCTCGATCGGCGTGCCGTCGGGGCGGGTGATGGTCTGCACCTGGCCGATGCCCTCGACGGCGAACAGCGCCTTGGCGACCTTCTCGATGACGATGAAGTCGGCCGAGTTGCGCAGGTCGCGGTCGGTCTCGACCATCAGCACTTCGGGGTTGAGCCGGGCCGGTGAGAAGTGCCGTTCGGCGGCGGCGTAGCCGATGTTGGACTCGATGTCGTCGGGCAGATACATCCGGTCGTTGTAGCTGGTCTGGTAGCCGGGCAGCGCCAGCAGCCCGATCAGCGACACCGCCACGCTGGCCACCAGGATCGCGCCGGGCCAGCGCACGGTGGCCGCGCCGATCTTGCGCCATCCGCGCACGCGCATCGCACGCTTGGGTGCCAGCAGCCCGAACCTGCTGGCCACGGTGACCACCGCGGGCCCGAACGTCATCGCCACCGCGATGAGCACCAGCATGCCCAGGGCCAGCGGCACGCCCAGGCTCTGGAAGTACGGCAGCCGGGTGAAGCTCAGGCAGAACGTGGCTCCGGCGATGGTCAGACCCGAGCCGACGATGACGTGCGCGGTGCCGCCGAACATCGTGTAGTAGGCCTCTTCGGCGGTGGCGCCGCTGCCCTTGGCCTCCTGGTAGCGGCCGATCAGGAAGATCGCGTAATCCACCGCGATCGCGATCGCCAGCGTGACCAGCAGGCTGGTCGCGAACGTCGAGAGCCCGATGATCTCGTGATAGCCGAGGAACGCTACCGCGCCGCGCACGGTCATCAGGCTCAGCCCGACCATCACCAGGATCAGCAGCGTGGTGACGATGGAGCGGAAGAACAGCAGCAGCATGATCGTGATGACCAGGAACGTCAGCGCCTCGACGAACCGCATGCTGTTGTGCCCGGCGTCCTCCTGCTCGGCGGCCAGCGCCGAGGGGCCCGTGACGTAAGCCTCGACCCCCTCGGGCGGCTGGCTGTTGTCCACCACCTCCTGGACCGCGCGCACCGACTCGTTGGCCAGCGCCTCCCCCTGGTTGCCGGCCAGATAGACCTGGAAGTAGGTGGCCTTGCCGTCCGCGCTCTGGGCGCCCGCGGCGGTCAGCGGGTCGCTCCACAGGTCCTGCACGTGCTCGACGTGTCGGGTGTCGGCTTCCAGCGCGGCGATCAGGTCCGCGTAGTAGGCCCGGGCCTCGTCGCCGAGGGGCTCCTGGCCCTCCAGCACGATCATCGCCGAGCTGTTGGACTCGTACTCCTCGAAGACCGCGCCGATGCGCTGCATCGAGATCACCGCGGGCGCCTCGTCGGGGCTCATCGACACCGACCGTTGCTTGCCGACCTCTTCGAGCTGCGGCACCGACACGTTGAGGAACGCGGCTATTCCGACCCAGATCAGGATGATCGGGATGGAGGCCAGACGGATGAACCGGGCGATGCCGTAGAAGTGCGGCCTGTGCCCGTCCACCGGCGACTCCTTTATGTCGGGTCGAGCCCTGCCGCACCCAAAGATTGCGCAGAAAAGACAACGAAATTACTGAGACAGACTAGCCAATTGGCCGCTTCGCGGACAACCCGGGGCTCGCGTGACCGCGCTTACAGATCCCCGGCGCGGTCGACGATGTTGACCAGCAACCGCACCCCGACCCCGAGCGCGCGTTCGTCGAGGTCGAAGGTCGGCTGGTGCAGGTCCAGCTGCGGGCCGCGCCCGCTCCACACGCCCAACCGTGCCATCGCCCCGGGCACCTCCTCGAGATACCACGAGAAGTCTTCTCCTCCACCGGACTGCCGGGTATCGGCCAGCACGTCGGGGCCGATCGCCTCGATCGCGTGGGTCAGGATCCGGGTGGACACCTCTTCGTTGACCACCGGCGGCACCCCGCGCCGGTAGAGCACGCTGTACTCGATTCCCAGCGGCGCCAGCAGCGACGACACCGTCTCCCGCACAATGTCTTCCAGCGTGAGCCAGGTGTCACGGCTGGCGGTGCGGATGGTGCCGGCCAGGGTGCCGGTCTGCGGGATCGCGTTCGCCGCCACACCGGCATTGACCGCACCCCACACCATGACGGTGCTGTTGCGCGGGTCGATGCGCCGCGACAACACGCCGGGCACGCCGGTGATCAGGGTGCCCAGCCCGTAGACCAGGTCACCGGTCAGGTGCGGGCGCGAGGTGTGCCCGCCCGGCGAAAGCAGTGTGACCTCGATCTGGTCGGCGGCCGAGGTGATCGGCCCAGGCCGCACCGCGACCTTGCCGACGGCCAGCCGGGGATCGCAGTGCAGCGCGAAGATCCGCGACACCCCGGACAGCGCACCCGCTGCGATCGCGTCGAGCGCCCCGCCGGGCATCAGTTCCTCGGCGGCCTGGAACAGCAGCCGCACCCCGACCGGCAGTTCGGGGGCCGACGCCAGCGCCATCGCCGCGCCCAGCAGCACCGCGGTGTGCGCGTCGTGGCCGCACGCGTGCGCGGCGCCGGGCACCACCGACGAGTACGGCGCCCCGGTGCGCTCGTCCATCGGCAGCGCGTCCATGTCGGCGCGCAACGCCACCCGCGGCCCGTGGTCGGGCCCGAAGTCACACGTCAGCCCGGTGCCGCCGGGCAGCACCTTCGGATTCAGGCCGGCGTCGGCCAGCAGCGACGCGACGAACTGTGTCGTCGCGAACTCCTGCCGACCCAGTTCGGGGTGCTGATGCAGGTGGCGGCGCCACCCGACCATCTCGTCGTAGTGGGCCGAGAGCCACCGCGCGGCGGCGTGCGCCAACACGCTCATGACGCCCGCCGGTACTGCCGCTCCAGCACCCGGTCGCGCTGCTCGGCGCTCTCGGCCAGCGCCACCACCGTGCGCGCCAGCATCACCGCGCCCTCGACCACCGCGATGTCCGCGCTGGGCGACGCCGCGGCCGCGGCGAACTCGGGCTGGTGGATCGACGCGCCCGCGGAGTCGACGCCGATCACCGGGTGGATACCCGGCATCACCTGGGTCACGTTGCCCATGTCGGTGCTGCCCAGTGGCAGCGAGGCCTCCAGCTCGGTCGGCAGCGGGTTGCGACCCAGCCGGGTCATCTCCGTGCGCAGCGTCTCCGACAGCCACGCGTCCGGCGCCAGCTCGGCGTAGGCCGGCGCGGTCTCGGCCACGACGTGCTCGCAGCCGGTGGCCACCGCGCCCGCGGCGAAACACCCCGACATCCGGGTTTCCAACGCCCGCAACGATTCCGAGTCCGTCGCGCGCATCGTGTAGCGCAGCTCGGCGCGCGCCGGGATGACGTTGGCGGCCTGACCGCCGTCGGTGACGATGCCGTGCACCATCTGCCCCGGGGCCAGCTGCTGACGGGCCAGCCCGACGGCCACCTGCGCGACGGTGACCGCGTCGGCGGCGTTGACCCCGAGATAGGGCGCGACCGCGGCGTGCGACTCCCGGCCGGTGTAGCGGATCCGCACCTCCGACAGCGCCAGCGACCGCGCGGCGGCGATGTCGATCGGGCCGGGGTGCAGCATCACGGTCGCGGCGATGTCGTCGAAGACCCCGGCCTCGAGCATCAGCACCTTGCCGCCGCCCTCCTCCTCGGCGGGGGTGCCGAGCAGCACCACCGTCAGCCCGAGGTCATCGGCCACCTCGGCCAGCGCCAGCGCGGTGCCGACCGCCGACGCGGCGATGACGTTGTGCCCGCAGGCGTGCCCGATCTCGGGCAGCGCGTCGTACTCGGCGCAGATCCCGATGACCAGCGGACCGCTGCCGTAGTCGGCGCGGAACGCGGTGTCCAGGCCGGCCACCGGGCGGACGGAAAAGCCCCGTTCGGCGACCAGGGCCTGGGTCTTGGCGCAGCTGCGGTGTTCGGCGAACGCCAGCTCGGGTTCGGCATGAATGGCGTGCGACAGCTCGATCAGGTCGCCGCGGCGCCGGTAGACGGCATCTTCGACACGAGTCGACGCGGCGGCGGAGGGCATGGAGGCCAGTATCTCACTGCATGCGCGCCGCCGAACTAGGCTGCCCTTTCGTGGATGCACTCGCCGCGGAGGCGGCCGCCGCGCTGGCGCAGGCCACCGGCGTCGACCGCCACGACGTCGCCGTCGTGCTCGGCTCCGGCTGGGCGCCGGCGGCCGCCCAGCTCGGGGCGCCGGCCGCGGTCGTCGCGATGGCCGACCTGCCCGGGTTCACCCCGCCCAGCGCGCAGGGCCACACCGGTCAGGTGCTCTCGCTGCAGGTCGGTACGCACCGGGTGCTGGTGCTGCTGGGCCGGATCCATGCCTACGAGGGCCACGACCTGCGCCACGTGGTGCACCCGGTGCGCACCGCGTGCGCGGCCGGGGCCCACACCGTGGTGCTGACCAACGCCGCGGGCGGGCTGCGCACCGACTTCACCGTCGGGCAACCGGTGCTGATCAGCGACCACCTGAACCTGACCGGGCGCTCCCCGCTGGTGGGTGCCCGGTTCGTCGACATGGTCGACGCGTACTCGCCGCGGCTGCGCGAGGTGGCCCGCGCGATCGACCCGACGCTGGCCGACGGCGTCTATGCGGGTCTGCCCGGGCCGCAGTACGAGACCCCGGCCGAGATCCGGATGCTGCGCACGCTGGGCGCGGACCTGGTCGGGATGTCGACGGTGCACGAGACGATCGCCGCCCGCGAGTCCGGCGCCGAGGTGCTCGGGGTCTCGCTGGTGACCAATCTGGCGGCCGGGATGACCGGCGAGCCGCTCAGCCACGCCGAGGTGCTCGAGGCCGGACGTCAGTCCGCGACGCGGATGGGGTCGTTGCTGGCGTCGGTCATCGCCCGGCTCTGAGCCGTCATCCGGCCAGATAGCGCTGCAGGGTCGGGGCGACCCAATCGACGAGTTCGGCCCTCGTCAGGTCCGCCAGCGGGGGGAAGGCCAGTACGTAGCGACACAGCGCCAGGCCGAGCACCTGGGAGGCAGCCAGACTGGCCCGCACCGGGGCCTGACCCGGATCGCCGATCGCTTTGGCCACCACCGGCGCCAGTTGCGCGGCGAAGATCGTACGCATCCGTTCGGCCACAGCGTCATTGGTGACCCCCGAGCGCAGCAGGATCAACAGTGCCTCGTCGCGTTCCCAGCGCTCGACGAAGTGTCGGGCCAGCGCCGCGCCGAGCTGATCGGGGGCCACCTCGCTGAGATCGGGCAATTCCAGATCGAACTCCGCGGCGGCGGCGAAGAGGCCTTCCTTGTTGCCGAAATACCGCATGACCATCGAGGGATCGATGCCGGCATCGGCGGCGATGGCTCGGATGGTGGCGCGTTCGTAGCCGTCGGCGGCGAACCGCTCCCGGGCGGCGGCGAGGATGACGTTCTTCGTTGCAGCGGCCGACCGTCTCATGTCAACAAGTGTAGGCCAACAGGTGTTGACTTCCGGCCGCCGCCCTTCTACCGTTGTCAACAAGCGTTGGCCAACAGTTGTTGGCACAGTGTTCGAAGATAAGGAGCGAGTCGTGAAACTCCTCAGGCAGGACATGGCCGTCGTCGCCGACCTCACAGCACCCACCGCCCGCGGCTATCTCGTCCTGGCCGCCGAAACCGGCGCATGGGCCGGACCTCTTCCGGTTCCCTCCGGCCGCCGACGCCGGTTGACCCGGCAATTGGGCGCGCTGTGCGAGCAGCTGCGGCGCAACGAAGACGTCACCGAGGTGACTGCGTTTCGCGCGGCGTTGCGGCCTCCCGGCGAGGGGACGGCCCTGTTGCACCGCGCCGGCGTGCGGCCCGCGCGCTACGACGTCGTCGTGCTCGTCGAGACCCGCAACGTCGACGCTGTCGAGGCCGTCCGTACCAGTCGTCCCTATCGCGACCTCGCCGACACGATGTCCAGACACGCGCGGCACCTGTACCGACTTGCCGCCGCCAACGCCGCGCGCATCGCCGACGTCGACCACACCTACGATCGCTGGTTTCTGTTCAACTATTTCCATGGCGACGACACCGAGGGCGTGTACCGCATCTGGGAATACACCGCGGGCTGGTTTCAGCACCGCACCGATCTGCCCGACTCGACGTTGCTGCGACCGCTGGACGGTGAGCCGGCGGACTACCGGCTCGTCAATCATGCCAGCTGGCCGGCCGTGCGCACCTTCCTGCCCAGCCTGCTGTTCCGACCCAGCTTCCGGTCCTTCGTCCTCGCCAACTTCAGAGCCAATGGTATTGCGGCGCAGCCGATCATCTATCGGCGGGTATGGAGTTCCGCTTCGTCCCCCAGTGCGCCACCGCGCGGGCGGTCAGCGGCGCGCAGAACAGCATCAGCAGGATCCGCACCACCTGCGCGGCGATGATGAACGTGACATTGGCGCCGGTGTCGGCGGCGGTGGCGAGCACCGCGTACACCCCGCCCGGGCTGGTGGCCAGGTAGCCGTCCAGCAGGGTCACCCCGGTGACCTGGGAGAGCACCACGCCCAGGCCCGCGGTCACCACGCCCAGCGCCAGGATCAGCGCCACGGCCAGCGGTAGCAACCGCCCGACCGCGCGCAGCGACTCCCGGGTGAACGCCAGTCCGGCCTGCCAGCCGATCAGCGCGTAGCCGGCCTGCACCAGGATCGTCGGCACGGCCAGCCCGAAGGAGTATCCGCTGAGCTCCAGCGCCACGGTCAGCGCGAGCGGGCCGAGCAGCCCTGCCCCGGGCAGCCGGATCCGGCGGGCCAGGTAGCCGCCGATGAGCACCAGCCCGGCCAGCAGGGCCAGGCTCAGATACCAGGGGGCGTGCCGGTCGGGGCCGGTGGCCGCGGGCTGCGCGGTGTCCGCGCGGTAGATCAGGGTGACCACGACGGGCATCGACGCGGTGATCAGTGCGACCCGCAGGTACTGCACGACGGCCACCACGCGGTCGTCGCCACCCAGCTCGCGCGCGATCGCGACCAGCCCGGACGCGCCGCCGGCGACCAGGGCCAGCGCCCCGGTCAGCGCGTTGACGTCGCGGTGCAGGCCGAGCAGCACACCGGCGATGACGCTCAAGCCCAGCGTCGCGACGGCCACCGCCGCCACCATCGGCCAATCGTCGCCCAGCGCCGACAGCGCGTCGGGTTGCACCATGGTGCCGATGTAGACCCCGAGCACGCCCTGGGCGGCCAGGCCGAGCGGGCGCGCGACACGGGCCGGGGTCGGCGAGGTCAGCGCGAACCCGATACCGACCACCAGAGCGGCGAACAACGCCGCCGACGGCACCCCCAGCAACGCCAGACCGACCGAGGCGGCGGCGGTCACCGCGGCCAGCACCAGCCATCGGGCGATGTGTCGCATCCGTCCTGGATACCCTGCGGTGATGATCTCGGTCCAGGAGTGGCTGGCGCACGACCCCGACCCCGGCGCCGCGGCCGAACTCGCCGCGTGCAGCGAGGCCGAGCTCGCCGACCGGTTCGCCGGGACGCTGACGTTCGGCACGGCCGGGCTGCGGGGACCGTTGCGCGCCGGACCCAACGGGATGAACCTGGCGGTGGTGCTGCGGGCGACGTGGGCGCTGGGCCGGGTGCTGCTCGACCGGTCGCCGGCCGGCGCGGCGGTGGTGGTGGGTTACGACGCGCGGCACCGCTCGGCCGAGTTCGGCCGCGCCGCCGCCGAAGTGCTTGCCGCACAGGGCTTCGCGGTGACGCTGATGTTCGCCCCGGTGCCGACGCCGGCGGTTGCCTACGCGGTACGGGCGACCGGGGCGGTGGCCGGGGTGCAGATCACCGCGTCGCACAATCCGCCGACCGACAACGGCTACAAGGTGTATCTGTCCGGCGGCCTGCAGATCGTCTCGCCGACCGACCAGGAGATCGAAACCCGGATTGCCGCAGCACCGTTCGCCGACGAGATCGCCCGCACCCGGGTGGCGGCATCGGGTGCGGAGCTGGTGCGCGCCTACGTCGAACGCGCGGCGTCGGTGCGCCGCACTGCCGGGTCGCTGCGGGTGGCGCTGACCCCGCTGCACGGGGTCGGCGGCGACTTCGCCTGTGATGCGTTGGCGTTGGCGGGATTCGACGACGTGCACGTCGTGCCGGAGCAGTTCGCGCCGGACCCGGACTTCCCGACGGTGGCGTTTCCGAACCCGGAGGAACCCGGCGCGGTCGATGCGCTGCTGGCGCTGGCTGCCGAGGTCGACGCCGACATCGGCATCGCGCTGGACCCCGACGCCGACCGGTGCGCCGTCGCCGTCCCCACCCCCGACGGGTGGCGACTGCTCAGCGGTGACGAAACCGGCTGGCTACTCGGCGATTACGTGCTGTCCGCCGGTCTCGACCAGGCGGTGGTGGCCAGCACGGTGGTGTCGTCGCGGATGCTGGCCTCGATCGCGGCCGTCCACGGCGCCCGCCATGTCGAGACGCTGACCGGCTTCAAGTGGCTGGCCCGCGCCGACGCCGACGGCGAGGGCACGCTGGTCTACGCCTACGAGGAGGCCATCGGGCACTGCGTGGACCCGGACGCGGTGCGCGACAAGGACGGAATCAGCGCCGCGGTGCTGGCCTGCGACCTCGTGGTGGCGCTGCGCCGGCAGGGCCGCACCGTTCTCGACGCGCTCGACGACCTCGCCCGACGCCACGGCGTGCACACCACCACCGCGGTCACCCGCAGGGTGAACACCCCGGAGCAGGCCGCGGCGGTGATGGCCCGGCTGCGGGCGGCCCCACCCACCGAGGTGGCCGGGGTGGCGCTGCACGTGACCGATCTTCAGCCGCGCACCGACGCGCTGGTGTTCACCAGCGGCGACGACACCGCATCGGTCCGGGTGGTGGTGCGCCCGTCGGGCACCGAGCCGAAACTCAAGTGCTACATCGAGATCCGCTGCAGCGGCGAGCTCGAGCCGGCACGGGCCCGGGCCGCCGCACAGCAGGCCGCAGTCGCCGCGGACGTGCGCACCTGGGGTCAGCGCGGACCGAACTGACGGTCCCCGGCGTCGCCCAGACCGGGCACGATGTAGGCGAATTCGTTGAGCCCGGAGTCGATGGCCGCGGTGAACAGCCGCAGATCGGGCGCCACCTTGTCGACCGCGGCGATTCCGTCCGGGGCGACCACGACACAGATCGCGGTGACGTCGACGGCGTCGCGGGCATAGAGCAACTCCAGTGTGTGCACCATCGAACCGCCGGTGGCCAGCATCGGGTCCAGCACGATCACCGGTTGGCGGCTGAGGTCGTCGGGCAGCGACTCCAGGTACGGCGTCGGCTGGTGCGTCTCCTCGTTGCGGGCCACCCCGACGAACCCGACCCGGGCCTCCGGGATCAGCGCGTGGGCCTGGTCGACCATGCCCAGTCCGGCCCGCAGCACCGGGACCAGCAGCGGCGGGTTGGCCAGCCGGGTGCCGGCGGTCTCGACCAGCGGGGTGCGCACCGCGACGATGTCGACGGGCAGCTGCCGGGTGGCCTCGTAGACCAGCATCAGCGTCAGGTCGCGCAGCGCGGCACGGAATGCGGCGTTGTCGGTGCGCTCGTCGCGCAGGGTGGTCAGCCGCGCCGCGGCCAGCGGGTGGTCGACAACGCGCACGTCCATGACCGTGAACCCTAACGGGAACCGATCGCGGATTCGCCGCGTCCTAACGGTATGTTCGCGCGCTTGTCCGTCGACACCGATTCCGTCCGCACCTACGGCGCCAACTCGTCGGGGCACGCCGCCGACCTGCACGACGTGGCACACCGGCTCGGCGGCGTCGGCAGCAGCGCGGCCGCGGCACTCGGACCGGTGGGCGCGCGGTTCACCGCGGCGCTGACCCGGGCCGCTGCCGGGGAGGCGACGGCGCTCGTCGCGCTGAGCGGCTCGCTGGCCGGTGCCCGCGACGCGGCGACCGGCGCGGCGACGGCCTACGAGAGTTCCGACGCCGATGCGGGCGCGCGGGTGGCAGGGCTCTGGTGACCCCCAGCCCGCTGGTCAGCGCGTTGTCGGCGCCGATCCGCCAGGTGCAGGCGCTGGTCGGGCCCGGCTGGTCCGGTGACCCGTCCGCCGACCCCGCCGCGGTACTGGGCGGGGTGCGCGACATGCTCGCCGGCATCGCCGGTGACGCCGACCGGGCTTGGCGGGCCGCCGACGCCGGCTGGTCCGGTGCGGGTGCGGACGCCGCCGCCGAGTTCGCCGCGTCCACCGCGGCCGCGATCGACGGGGCGGCCGAGCGGGCGGGCCGGTTGGGCAGCACCGCCGATCAAGCCGCTGCCGCGGTCGCCCGGGCCCGTCGCCGGCTGCAGGACCTGGTCGACGAGTTCGAAGCCAAGGCCGGCGCGCTGGAACCACAGCTGGAGTCGCCCGGGATGGCCAAGCGGCTGCTGACCGAGGCCCGCGACGCGCTGGCCCGGGCCATCGCGATCGTCGAGGAACTACAGGCCGAACTCGACGCCCACGCCACGGCCGTCGCGGCCGATGGCCCGGCGCCACCGTCCACCGCACCGGCGGGGTGGTCGGGCGGCGCTCCGGCGGCCGGCGGCGGTGCTCCGTCCGGGGGCATTCCGCTGGGCGGCGCACCCTCGGGCGGGGCGCCCCCGGGCTCAGGCGGCGGGCTGGCCGAACTGGCGAGCTTCACCCGACCGGAGGGTGTCGAGACGCCCGACGCGGCGACGTTCGGGGAGGGGGTGGCGGTGCGGCTGCCCGACGGCTCGGTGGTGATGGCGCCCAACCCGGTTGCGGCGTCGGCGGTGCGCCACGCGTTGACCCAGCTCGGCGTGCCGTACCAGTGGGGCGGGACGACGCCGGGTGTCGGGCTGGACTGCAGCGGCCTGACCCAGTGGGCGTATGACCAAGCGGGACTGGATATTCCGCGGCTGGCGCAGGAGCAGGACATCGGCACCGCGGTAGCCGCCGCCGACCTGCGGCCGGGTGACCTGGCGGTGTGGGACGGCCACGTCGCGATGATCGTCGGCGACGGCACCATGATCGAGGCCGGTGACCCGGTGCAGCTGTCGCCGGTCCGCACGACGAACCTCAACCAGGGGTTCCAGGGCTTCTGGCGGCCGACGGCGTAACCGGATTGTCCACCCACCGGCGGTCCCGAGTCGCACGTTGTCGGATTGCTGTCTCCGACTGGTGGCGCGGCCGAATGAATTCCTGTGCCGACTCGATGCAGGTGAAGCCGATCTTGACACGTCCGAAAATTAGTTAGCTCGTTTCGGTACGACTTTGCCGCTCTCGTGTGACGATGAGCGTTCACCGGCGGCAGAACGTCCGCCGCAAGGGCGGACGGATTCTCATGGGGTATGCCCAGTACGTAGGTCGCGTTGGCGCGTTAGCGGTGTCGCTCGGAATCGGGGCGGCGGTCGCCACCGGCCATGGCATCGGACTCGGCATCGCCGCCGCGGACGAGACCGGGAAGCGTCCCTCGATCGATGCCCGGTCGAACCCGCCGGCCCCGTCCCGGGACGCGCCGATGCCCTCCACCGACCGCGGGGATCTCGAGTCCGACGAGTCGGACGTCGACCTCGTCGAAGCGGACTCCCCGTCCGAGGACACCAGTGTCGACGCGCCGATGACCGTCGACGAGGACCCCGTCGACGAAATCGACAGTCAAGCACCGGCACCCGAACCGGCTCCGCGACGCGCGGCCCGAGCACACGCCACGGTGTCGACGCCTGCGCGGCAAGATGATTCGCGCTACGCCAACCCCGACGCGTCCGCCACCGAACGCGTGCACACACCGCTGTTCTCCGCGCAGAACGCGGACGATGTCGGAACAACGGGTGATCGGCGGTCGGCCCCCAGCACTGCCACCACAGAGCACGAGCTTGTTTCAGCGACGATTCCGGCCGCGCCTGCGCCACTGAAGCGTCAGCCCGTCGGACCGGTGGAGGCGACCCTGGGGGCGCCCGGAGCGATCTTCAACATCGCGGCCACGGCTGTCAGCATGCTGCTGGCGCCGTTCATCGCACCGGCGCCGACCGCCCCGGCGCGGCCCCCGTTGACCCTGTTCGCCCTGCTGGGTTGGGTCAGACGCGAGATCCAGCGAACCTTCTTCAACCGCACCCCCAACGCGGTGGTCGACGAGGTCACCACCTCCGAAGGCCTCGCCACCACGATTCCGGTGCTGGCCAACGACATCGACGCCGACGGCGACGTCCTGACCGTGACGAGACTGACCCAGCCCGAGCACGGGACGGTGGTGCTCAACGCCGACGGCACCATCACCTACACGCCCGACGGTGATTTCTTCGGCACCGACTCCTTCACCTATCGCGTCTCCGATGCGGGCAGCCCGTGGCACATCCACGGCCTATCCGGCTTCTTCGCGGGCGGCGGGCACGCCCACACCGGTCAGGTGAACGTCACCGTCACCGCCGTCAACGACGCCCCGGTGGCCGTCGATGACGCCGTCACCACTGCCGAGGACACCGCCGTCTCAGGCCATCTCCTGGACAACGACAACGACGTCGACACTCCGGCCGCCGCGCGGTCTGCTGCCCTGGCCACCGGGCCGACCAATGGCACCGTCGTGGTCGGCCCCACCGGGACCTACACCTACACCCCGAACGCCCACTTCCACGGCACAGACGAATTCACCTACACCCTCTCCGACGGTGACCTCACCGACATCGGGAAGGTGGCGATCACCGTCACGCCGGTCAACGATGCGCCCGTTGCCGCTGCGGACACCGTCAGCATCGCCGAGGACACCCACGCCAACCACATCGACGTGCTGGCCAACGACACCGACCACGACACCGATGACACCCACACCGTGCACGCCGTCACCGACGGGGCCAACGGCACCGTGGTCAACAACGGCACCTCGGTGCTCTACACCCCGAACCCTGACTTCCGCGGCACCGACAGCTTCACCTACACGACCATCGACAGCGCCGGCGCCACCTCGACCGCCACGGTGACCGTCAACGTGAGCAATGTCAACGACACCCCGACCGCCGTCCCCGACGCGTTCACCACCGCCGAAGACACCCCGGTGACCCTCGATGTCCTGGACAACGACACCGACCCCGACGAGGACGGGCTGGGGCGCGAACTGGTCACCGCGCCCGGCCATGGCACGCTCACCGAGATCAACGACGGACCGGACGCCGGTGCATGGATCTACACGCCGGCCCCCGACTTCCACGGCACCGACTCCTTCACCTACCGCGCCGTCGACGGCACCGAACACAGCAACACCGTCACGGTCACCATCACCGTCACGGCCGTCAACGACGCGCCGGTCGCCTACGCCGACACGTATGCGACCGCACAGAACACCCCGTTGATCGTGGCCGTCGCCGGGGGCGTCCTGGCCAACGACAGCGACCCGGACGCCAGCGACCCGGACGACACCCCCTTGACGGCCATCGTCGTCGACCACCCCGACCACGGCACCCTGGTCCTGAATCCCGACGGCTCCTTCACCTACACCCCGGTCACCAACTATCACGGCACCGACACCTTCACCTACACCGTCTTCGACAGCGACCTGGCCGGCAACACCGCCACCGTCACCGTGACAGTCGACGCGGTCGCGAGTCCGATCACCGCGAACGACGATGTCTACACCGGCCTTCCGGGCGACAACATCGACGTGTCCCCGACCGCCAACGACACCACCGAACTGACCAGCCCGCTGGGCCGCGTCACCATCGTCGCCGGGCCGGCGAACGGCCGCCTGTTCGAGACGCTCGGCAGGTGGACCTACAGCTCGCTGGACGACTTCGTGGGAACCGACACGTTCACCTACGTGGTCGCGGACAGCTCGGACCCCACGGTGGTGTCCAACACCGCGACGGTCACCATCAACGTCGTGCGCCCGATCGTCGCCAACGACGACGCGTACACCGCGGTCAGCGGCGCGGCGGTCGCGCTCACCCCGGCCGTGACCGCCAACGACACCACGGTCCTCGACCGGCCCTTCGGCCCGATCACCATCCTGACCGGGCCGAAAAACGGTCAACTGTTCGACGACAACGGCGTGCTCACCTACCGGTCCTGGGACGGCTTCCTGGGAACCGACAGCTTCAC
This sequence comes from Mycolicibacterium duvalii, assembly GCF_010726645.1. Lineage (NCBI taxonomy): Bacteria > Bacillati > Actinomycetota > Actinomycetes > Mycobacteriales > Mycobacteriaceae > Mycobacterium > Mycolicibacterium duvalii. The sequence goes on from NZ_AP022563.1 coordinate 3,129,559, forward strand.
CTACACGGTCCCCGACATGTTCAACTCCGACGTCGTCTCCAATGTCGCGACCGTCGTCATCACCGTCGTCCCGTACAACCCGCTCACGGCCGTCGACGACGCGTACGCCATCCTCGGCAGAGCGACCGTGCTCACCCCGACCGCCAACGACACCAGCGACCTGTCCCGGCCGCTGGGCGCGATCACCATCGTCGACGGTCCGAGCAACGGCACGCTGACCCAGACCGGCGGCACCCTGACCTACACACCCACCGCCGGCTATGTGGGGGCCGACAGCTTCACCTATACGGTGGGCGACAGCGTGGACTCCACCCTGGAGTCCAACACCGCGACCGTGACGCTCACCGTCATCGCGTACAACCCGATCCTCGCCACCGACGATGCGTTCACGATCCCCTTCGACACCCCCACCGCGCTCACACCCGGGCTCACCGTCAACGACACCTCGGATCTGGGAAATCCGTTGGGCGCCATCACGATCACCGACGGACCTGCGAACGGAACGCTCACCAACGTCGGCGGCACATTCACCTACACGCCCAACGCCGGCTACAGCGGAACCGACACCTTCACCTACACCGTGGCCGACAGCGTCGACCCCGCAAAGGTGTCCGTGCCGGCCACCGTGACCCTCACCGTCTCCCCGTACAGCCCGATCCTCGCGCGCAACGACGTCTACACGGTGCTGTCCGGCAACTTCGCGACCCGCCTGTTGCCCGCGATCACCGCCAACGACACCAACACGATCAGCGAGCGACTGGGCGCCATCAGCATCGTCACCGCCCCGACCCACGGCACGATCATCGAGCGCGACGGAGTCCTGACCTACAGCCCGTTCGACGACTACACCGGGATCGACTCGTTCACCTACACCGTCGCCGACAGCGGATACCCGAACATCGTGTCCAACCCGGCGACCGTGACGCTGATCGTCGTCGACTCCCTACCCGTCTTCGCCAACGATGACAACCTCCGGGTATTCACCAACGAACCGTTGACCCTGACGCCGACGATCACCAGAAACGACGGGACCGCCGCCGGCAACGAAGTCGGGGCGATCAGCGTGCTCAGCCAACCGGTCAACGGCACGCTCACCGAGACCAACGGGACGCTGATCTACACGCCCAACACAAATTTCAACGGAGTGGACAGCTTCGTCTACACGGTCGCCGACAGCGCAGACCCGACGGTGGTGTCCCTCCCCGCGCAGGTCACCCTCACCGTCAGCGACCCGATCGCCGCCACCAACGACTTCTACTGGGTCTCCGCGAACGTCACCACCACGCTGAGCCCGGCGGCCACTGCCAACGACGTGACCTACACCGGTAACGCACTGGGCGCGCCGGTGTTCTCGGCCCAACCCCTCGGCGGCACGGTCACCGTCGTCGGCAACACGTGGGTCTTCACTCCGAGAGCCGGCTTCACCGGACTCACCACCCTCGGCTACACCGTGGCCGACAGCGTCAACCCCGGATGGAAAGACAGCGCCATCGTCTTCATCACCGTCTCCGCGGACTGAGAGCCGCCGAGTCCGCCGAAGCTTGGGCTTGCGGCATTGCCGAAATGTAGCGCGGCCCTGCCGTCCTGATTCTCCGCAGCACAGAAACGCTCTGCATGGGGGACTTACGTCCCTAGCTGAGGGCATGAACGGTGTCGTTCACTGAGTTTGCTCATTTGATCAAGGGTCGATTCTCAACGGGGGACAGTGATGACCGCGACCGCTGCGTCTGAAAACCACACAGGCGGGCGACCGCTGACGTGGACGTTGGTCCATGCCGAGCCGGGCGCGTTGGTGTACGCGGCGCCCGGGCTGCCACCCGTCCACGCGCCGGTGCGGCGCGCGCAGGCGAGTAGATGGGCGCCGCAAGGCGCGCCCGCCGCGCGCCGTGACCCTGCCGAGGAGCACGGGGCGCTGCACTACGTCGAGTACCTCGGCCTGGTGGGGGTGCTGGCCGCCGCACTGGGCGTGGGGGCGGCGTTGGCCGGTCAGTCGGCGGTCGCCTCGGCAGAGCCCACCGAGTCGGACTCCTCGACGTCGACCAGCGCCACCGAGTCCAGCGCCACCGAGTCCGACACCGGCGAGTCCAGCGATACCGCGGCCGAGGACTCCGACGACGCGCGGACCTCCGAGCCGTCCGACCAAACCGACGACATGGCAACGTCATCCGAGGTGAGTGACGAGTCGACGGCCGAGGCCGACGAAGCCCGGCCGAACCCGTCGCAACCACCTCGGGCACCGGCACGGTCACCGGGCTATTGGACACGCTGGGCCTGGGCCCGGTGGACAGCACGGTCGGCCCGGCCGCCGACAGCCCGACCTTCCAGGTCACCGGCGGCCCCGCCGACGGCACCGTCACCATCGCCCCCGACGCCACCTTCACCTACTCCTCAAGCACGGTGGCTCCGGACACCGCGCCCACCGACCTGCCGGACAACTTCACCGTCACCGTCAGCGACCCCCGCGGCGACGCCACCACCGTGCAGGTCAGCGTCGCCCCGGACCCGGCCGCCGGCGCGGGCACCAGCCTGGTGCTCACCGGTTCGGACGGCGCCGCCGACGAGGTCCATGTCGCGCTCAGCCCCACCGACTCCGACGAGGCGGGCCGGCTGGTCGTGCACAGCTCCACCTACCCCGCCGACGCGGCGAGCGAGTTGACGGTCGAGTCCATCGCGGTGGGCCGCAATCCGCAGCAGGTGGCGGCCCACCCGGTCCTTCCGCTGGTCTACGTGGCCAACCAGGTCGACAAGACCGTGACGGTCGTCGACCGCACCACCGGCAGCGTGGTGGCCACGATCCCGGTCGGCGGCTCGGCGACCGCTGTCGCCGTCACCCCCGACGGCACCCGCGCCTATGTCACCCTCAAGAGCTTTCTCGGCAAGGTCGCGGTCATCGACACCGCCACCAATACCGTGGTGACCACGGTCCGGGTGGGCTCCCATCCGACCGGGCTGGCCGTGAGCCCCGACGGCGCCCGACTGTATGTGGCCAACAAGAACGGCCACAGCGTGTCGGTCATCGACACCGCCACCAACAAGGCAGTCGACGCCAATCCGAGTCTGTTCGCCACCCGGATCAGGGTCGGGGCCTACCCCAGCGCGTTGGCCCTCAGCGCCGACGGCACCCGGCTGTATGTGGCCAACACCGGCAGCAATTCGGTGTCGGTCGTCAACACCACCACCTACCGAACGGTCGACGCCAACCCCAGCTTCTTCTCCACCAGGGTCCGGGTGGGTTCCTCGCCCAGCGCGCTGGCGGTGGCGCCCGACGGCTGCCAGGTGTACGTGGCCAACACCGCCGGCGACACCGTGTCGGTGATCGACGTCGACGCCGCCGCCGGCACCTACCGCGTGGTCGACACCGACCCCAATGCCGCGGGGACCCAGTCGATCTTCGTGGGCTGCTCGCCGACGTCGGTGGCCGTCAGCCCCGACGGCAGCCGGGTGTATGCGGCCTTGAGCAGCGACATGGTGGCGGTGATCGACACCGCCAGCCACCGTGTGAGCCTCACCCAGATCGACACCGCGCCCGAATCGGGCGCGCACACACTGGCGTTGGGCCCGGACGGGCAGGTCTATGTGATCGATGCGGTGGACCAGACCCTGCGGTCGATGCCGGCGGTCGACGGCGTGGTCACAATGGGACGCTCCGCCCTGGTCCTGCCGGACACCGATGGATTCACCGTGGAGGCAACGTGGTACTTCCCTAACCGCGCCGACGGGCCGGTCGGGCTGATCTATCTGCAGCACGGCGCCTGGCGCAGCGACATCTACGTGTCGGCGCTGGCTCAGCACCTAGCTGATCGGACCAACAGCATCGTGGTCACCCCGACCTTCGCGTCGGAAGTCCTTGCCCGCTACAACGTCGCGGGGACCCGGGTCGCCGAAGCCGTCACGGCGCTGTTCGCCGGGGACCGCGCCGAACTGGCGGCCAGTGCCGCCGCCGCGGCCGGGCGTGCCGTGCCGCTGCCGCAGCAGTTCGTGCTCGCCGGCCATTCCGCCGGCGGCAAACTCGTCGCCGTGGCCGCCGGTTACCTGACCGATGCCGGCGCGGCGGGTGACCTCAAGGGCGTCGTCATGTTCGACCCGTTCAGCGATGGTGACGCCACCGCGGGCTTGGCCAAGCTGACCGGCGCCCACGCCGTCCCGGTCGCGATGATCTCCGCGGCACCCTGCGCGTGGAACGACTGGGGCGACAACACCGTCGAGATCATCGACGCCGCACCGGATTCGTTCGTCGCCATCCGGCTCGACGGTGGCAGCCACATCGACGCCGAGGGCGCCAGCTCCGACGCGCTGGGCATGGTCGGCTGCGGGGTATCGCTGCCGCAGAACGCCGCTGCGCTGCAAACCATCACCGCGGGATGGATCACCGATTTCTTCGCCGGCTCACACGACGGGATCTACGGTCCGCAGGGGACGCCGGTCGCCGTCAGCGGCGCCACCGGCACGGTGATCGCCGCCAAGGGGTAGCCCTCCCGCGAGGTCGGCGTGAAACAGCGACCGGATGAACTGTTCCTTCACGGCCTCGACCATGCGCACGAACATGTTGTACCCCTCGGCGTGGTATTCGACGACGGGATCGCGCTGGGCCATCGCGCGCAACCCGATTCCTTCTTTGAGGTAGTCCATCTCGTAGAGGTGCTCACGCCACTTTCCGTCGATGCTGTCGAGCAGAAGGTCACGTTCGAGTCGGCGCATCGTCTTCTCCCCGAGCCGCTCCCGGATCTCGATTTCGCGCCGCTGCAACGCTGCCTGCGCATCGTCGACCACCGCGCGCAGCAGCGCCTTGCGCGTCCATCGGCTCCTCAGCAGCGAATCACGGTGCAGAGTAGTCGGATAGAGCTGCGCCAGGGCTGCCCACAGCGCCTCGAGATCCCAGTGCGCGGCCCGCCGCTCGACGGTTCCCTCAGTGACGTAGGCGGTGACCACCTCGAGCATCATGTCGCGGATGTGGGGCGCTAGGTTCTCGCCGTCGAGGATCCGTGACCGGGCGCCGTAGACCACCTTGCGCTGCTGATCCATCACCTCGTCGTATCTGACGATGTTCTTGCGGGTCTCGAAGTTCTGTTGCTCGACCTGGGCTTGGGCGCTGACGATCGCCCGGGTGACGACGTTGGCGCTGATCGGTTCGGCGTCGGGCATCCTCAGTCGTGTCATCAACTTGTCCAGGTTCACGGTGCTGAACCGCCGCATCAGGTCGTCCCCGAGCGAGAGGTAGAACCGGGTCTCGCCCGGGTCGCCCTGGCGGCCCGACCGGCCCCGGAGCTGGTTGTCGATGCGGCGGGCTTCGTGACGTTCGGTGCCCAGCACGTAGAGCCCGCCCAGGGCCCTGACTTGCGCTGCCTCCCTGGCAGATTCGTCTTTGACCCGCGGACGCTCCACCCGCCAGGCGGCCTCGTACCCGTCGGGGGTCTGCACCGGATCCAGGCCGCGGCCCCGCAGCCGCTTGTCGGTGAGGAAGTCGACGTTGCCACCGAGCATGATGTCGGTGCCGCGGCCGGCCATGTCGGTGGCCACAGTGACTGCACCGACACGGCCGCCCTCGGCGACGATCGCCGCCTCCTGTTCGAGATGCTTGGCATTGAGCACCGTATGCGGGACACCCCGCCCGGTGAGCCGGCCGGACAGGTACTCCGACTTCTCGACACTGGTGGTGCCGATCAGCACGGGTTGCCCAGCGGTATACCGGGTCGCGATGTCGTCGACCACGGCGTCGAACTTCGCGAGCTCGGACTTGTAGATCACATCGGCCGCGTCACGGCGGATCATCGGCGCGTTCGGGGGAATCGTGATGACCCCCAGGCGATAGATGTCCCGGAACTCGGCGGCCTCGGTCTGTGCGGTGCCGGTCATCCCGGCGAGCTTGTGATAGATGCGGAAGTAGTTCTGCAGCGTGACGGTGGCCAGCGTCTGATTCTCGGGCTTGATCTCCACCCCCTCTTTCGCCTCGATGGCCTGGTGCAGACCCTCGTTGCAGCGGCGGCCGATCAGCACCCGACCGGTGAACTCGTCGACGATCAGCACTTCGCCGTCGTCGGTGACGATGTAGTCCTTGTCACGGTGAAACAGCGCCTTTGCCCGTAACGCATTGTTGAGGTGGCTGACCAGTGCCGAGTTGGCGACCTCGTACAGATTGCCGACGCCGAGCTGGTCCTCGACGTACGCGACACCGGCCTCGAGGACACCGACGACGCGCTTGCGGACATCGACCTCGTAATGAGTGTCGGCGGTCATCAGCGCGGCGAGGCGCGCGAACTCCACGTACCACTGGGACGCATCGTCGGCCGGCCCGGAGATGATCAGCGGGGTGCGCGCCTCGTCGATGAGGATGGAGTCGACCTCGTCGACGATGGCGTAGTGGTGGCCGCGCTGGACGCGGTCTTCCCGGTGGTGCGCCATGTTGTCGCGCAGGTAGTCGAAACCGAATTCGTTGTTGGTGCCGTAGGTGATGTCGGCGGCGTACGCGGCCCGTCGCTCGGGGGGCTCCATCTCCGACAGGATGACGGCGGCGCGCAGACCCAGGAATCGGTGCACCCGCCCCATCTGTTCGGCGTCGCGCTTGGCCAGGTAGTCGTTGACGGTGACGATGTGGACCCCGTCGCCGGCCAGCGCGTTGAGGTAGGCGGGCATCACGCACGCCAGAGTCTTCCCCTCACCGGTCATCATCTCGGCGATGTTGCCGAAGTGCAGAGCGGCACCGCCCATCACCTGGACGGGATAGGGACGCAGGCCGAGCACCCGCCACGCCGCCTCCCGCGCCACAGCGAACCCCTCGGGCAGCAGGAGATCGAGCGGGGCGCCGCCGGCGATCCGCCTCCGCAGCTCGTCGGTCTTGGCGCGCAGTTCGGCGTCGGTCAGGGTTTCGCACAGGGCTGACAGGTCCTCGACGTAGTCGGCGATCCCGGTGAGCTGCTTGATGACCCGGCCTTCTCCCAGGCGGAGGACGTCAAAGAGCATGCGATGGGGCTCCGGCTCGCGCCACAGGAGGTCGCGCCGGCGCACGCCCACCGCACCCGTTGTCGCCGCGCGCGCTCACCCGTTCAGCCTGCCAGCGGGGCCGCGTCCGGTGAAGCCCGAAGAGTGCTCGATGGCAACGACGAAAACCACGATTTCGTGTGACGTTCGCCCCTATCGGCCCGCGGCGGGCAGGCGTTGACTCAGCCAACTCAGATGTTTGCCGAAATTGCACGATCAAGACTGCAGTCGTGAGCCCCTCAGCTGACCCCATGCAGGTCCGCGCACAACAGCACCACCGAACGCGCGCCGACGGGGTACGTCGACCCCGTAAGCGGTTGTGCCGAAGCCAGATCCGCGATGTCGTCGGGAGGGTCGAGCGCGGTGTCGGCGACCCGGCGCCACGGCAGCTCGGGCGCGGCGACCGGGGGCAGCTCGAACTCCACGCACTCCTCGGAGCTGTTGAGAATCGCGTGCACCATGCGGGTGCCGATCACGCTGCGCACCGTAAGCGCGAGCATCTGTGAACCCTCCGACCAGTCCGGCTGATGCAGTCGGACACCGTGGAACTCGACCAGCGACCGGGTCAGGAACTCCCGCAACGGCAGCCCGTGCATCACCTGCGTCATGTCGAGTTCGAGCCGCACATCGATCAGCTTCTCGACGAAACGGCGGATGTCGGCGTAGCGGTCGGTCAACGACCAGTCGAACCAGCTGATCTCGTTGTCCTGGCAGTACGGGTTGTTGTTACCCAACTGGGTCCGCCGGACCTCGTCGCCCATCACGATCATCGGCACCCCCATGGCGATCAGGGTGATGCCCAGCATGTTCTTCACCAGCCGCGTCCGCAGCCGCTCGATCGAAGGAGCATCGGAAGGCCCCTCGACCCCGCAGTTGGTCGAGTAGTCGTCCGCGGCACCGTCCTGGTTGTCAGCGAGGTTGGCCTCATTGTGCTTTCGGGCGTAGCTGACAAGGTCGTTGAGGGTGAAGCCGTCGTGGCAGGCGACGAAGTTGATGCTGTGCTCCACCTCGGTGGGACGGCTGCCGAACAGGTCCGGACTGCCCAGGAGCCGATTGGGAAGCAGCGCCACGGTGCCTCTGTCACCGCGCGAGAACCTGCGGACATCGTCGCGGAACTTGCCGTTCCACTCACGCCAGCGCTCGCCGACGAATGAGCCGAGCTGGTATAGACCGGCGACATCCCAGGCCTCGGCGATCACCTTGGTGCCGGCCAGCACGGGATCGCTCTCGATCGCCCAGATGATCGGCGGGTCCGCCATGGGCATGCCGCGCTGATCCCGGGTCATGGCCGAGGCGAGATCGAACCGGAATCCGTCCACGTGCATCTGATCCACCCAGTGGTGCAGCGCGTCGATGATCATCCGGCGCACCACGGAGTTGTTGGCGTTGATGGTGTTTCCGCATCCGGTGACGTCGAGATACCGCGCGGGATCCGCCGAATCGAGGATGTAGTAGGTGTCGGCGTCGAGTCCCCGCCAGCAGAACGTCGGGCCGTCAGCGGGGCCCTCGGCCGTGTGGTTGAAGACCACATCGAGGATCACCTCGATCCCGGCCCGGTGCAGGGCTTTGACCATGTCGCGGAACTCGTCGAGGGCCCCGAGGGGGTCCCCGCACGAGGCGTAGGCGGCATGCGGGGCGAAGAACGACACCGGGCTGTAGCCCCAATAGTTGACCAGTCCCGGCGGCGCATCCTGCGGATCGAACGCCAGCACCGGCATCAACTCGACCGCGGTGATCCCCAGCGAGCGCAGGTAGGGGACCTTGGCGGTCAGCCCGGCGTAGGTGCCGGCCAGCCCGGGAGCCAACCCGCTGGAAGGGTGGGCGGTGAAGCCTCGGACGTGCAATTCATAGATGACGGTGCGCGCGAAGGGCCGCCCGAGCGGGACGTCGCGCTCCCAGTCGTAACTCTGCAGATCGGCCACCACGCTCTTCATCGCCGCGCGCGAATCCCGTTGCGGGAGCGTACCGGCCATCCGGCCATACGCTTTGGGCACAGCCACCGCGACGCCGTATGGATCCAGCAACACATTCGATGTGTCACTGACACGCCAGGCGTAGAGCTGCCCGGGTGCGATGTTGGGGACGGACACGTGCCAGTAGTTCGCGGTCCGGTTGCGTCGCCGGTCCAGCGGTATCACGCGTGCGGGCTGGGCGTCGTCGACGTCGTCGAACAACAACAACTCCAGCCCCGCGGCAGTACGCGACCACACCGAGAAGCTGGTGTCGCCGTCGACGCGGTGGGCACCCAGCGGATAGGCACGGCCCGCCCCGGCCATGAGCTAACCCGTCGTCTCGCCGTAATACCCCAGCTTCAACAGCGTGGTGATCTCGCTGACCAGCGGCATGCGCGGGTTGGTCCGGTTGCTCAGATCCTCGAACGCGGTCAGGGCGAGTTCGGGCAGGGCGGCGAGGAATTCGTCCTCGCGGATGCCGTACTGCTGCAGCGACCGCGGCATGTCGAGCTGGTCGAGCAACTGCTCGACGGCATGGAACAACCGCTCGCGGCTGTCGTCGGGCTCGTGGCCGCCGAACACCAGCTGGCCGATCTGGGCGTACTTCTCCGGGACGATGTAGGCCGAGTAGCCCGGCGCGGGCATGAATTTGCTTGGCAGGCTGGCGTTGTAGCGCATCACATGCGGCAGGAAGATGCCGTTGGCGCGGCCGTGGGCGATGCCGAATTTGGCTCCGACGGCGTGCGCCAGTGCGTGGTTGGTGCCGACGAAAGCGTTCGAGAACGCCAGCCCGGCAAGCGTTGCCGCGTTGGACATGTCGGTGCGTGCCGCCAGGTCGTGCGGGTTCTCATACGCCCGGGGCAGCGCGGAGAAGATCAGCCGGACCGCCTGCGCGCACAGCGCGTCGGTGTAGGAGGAGGCGAAGATCGAGATCACCGCCTCCAGCGCGTGGGTCAACGCGTCGACACCGGTGTCGGCGGTCAGCGTCGGCGGCATCGACGCGGTCAGGCTCGGGTCGACGATCGCCAGGTCGGGTACCAGGCTGTAGTCGACCAGGGTCTCCTTGTGCCCATCCACGGTCAGCACCGCGGCCGGGGACACCTCCGATCCGGTGCCGGAAGTCGTTGGAATTGCCACCAATTAGACCCTGTGGTGGTCGGTCGGGAACTCGGCCACCCGCTTGCGGGGGTCGAGGAACGGCATCGTCAGCTCCTCGAGGTTCATCTCGGGATGTTCGTAGAACAACCGCATCGCCTTGGCGGCGTCGAGCACCGATCCCCCGCCCACCGCGATCACCGCATCCGGCTCGGCGCGCTGCAGCACCGCCACGCCGCGCCGGATCAGCGCCTCGTCCGGCTCCGGCGTGACTTCGCTGAACACCTGCACGTGTTGGGCCCGCAACTTGCTACGAATCTGGTCGGCGACGCCGCGTTCCTCGGTCAGCGCGTCGGTGACCACCACGACGGTCTGGCAGTCGAGATCGCGCAGGTTGTCCAGGGCGCCCTCGTTGAAGTAGGTGTTCGACGGCACCCGGAACCACTGCGGCGGGGTGCGCCGGCGCGCCAGGCCCTGTTCGCCGCCCTGGACGTCGCCACCGGCGAGATCTATGGATCCATCCACCGCCGGCACCGTGCAATCGAGTTCAAGAAGTTTCTGACCAAGCTCGACAACACGGTTCCCGCCGAACTCGACGTCCACTTGATCTGCGACAACTACTCCACCCACAAGTCGCCGACCATCACGAAATGGCTTGCCGCACAGCCTCGTTCCACATGCATTTCACCCCTACCCATTCATCGTGGCTCAACCAGGTGGAGCGCTGGTTTGGGTTGCTCACCGACCAGAAGCTCCGCCGCGGCACCCATCGCTCAATCCAGGCACTGGAGAAAGACATCCGCGATTGGATCGCCGCCTGGAACGACAACCCGCGCCCGTTCAACTGAGCCAAAACCGCCGACGAGATCTTCGAACGACTCGCCTCATATCTTCAACGAATTCCCGGCGCAGGACACTAGGACGTGCTTGCTCTCGGTGTCAGCCCGGCCATCGATGAACGAAACCTGCATCCGCAACGCCACCCGAAGTCGCGTAAACACAAACCCGTGTTATGTTCCGGGGTCGAGGCGCTACGCAAATTTGCCGAATGTGTGGCCCGAACCCACCGCACGCGGCATCGCTTGGACCAGAAAATTGTCTATACTCAATGGGTGAAACCAACGGCTGCCACCCGTAGGCGCGGGCCGCTGATGCGCCTCAGCGACCTCGCCGCAGCCCATGTCCGTGAGCTCATCGTCTCCGGCCAGTTGCGCGCGGGCGAGTTCATTCGCCCCGAGGTGGTGGCCGACGAGCTCGGGATCAGCGCCACCCCGGCCCGGGAGGGCCTGCTGCTGTTGCAGACCGAGGGATTGCTGACCATCGAGCCGCGACGTGGCTTCTCGGTCACCGCACTGTCCGGCGAAGACATCCGCGACGTCTACGACGCACAGGCGCTGCTGGGCGGAGAACTCACCGCCAGGGCCGCGAAGGTGATCAGCGCCGAGTTGGTGGACGAGCTCGAGAGTATCCAGGCCGAACTCGAACAGGCCAACGCGGACAAGGACTTCGAGGCTGTAGAGCGGCTCAACCACCGCTTCCACGAGACGATCTACCGACTGGCCGGCTCACGCAAGATCCGCTGGCTGGTCAAGGCCACGCTGCCCTATGCGCCCAGGAAGTTCTTCCCCGCGGTGGAGGGATGGCCCGAGGCGTCCGCGAAGGATCACCGAGCCATCATCGAGCACCTGCGCACCGGTGATGCCGAGGCGGCACGGGAGGCCATGGCCCACCATGTGCGCCGGGCCGGCGCCCTGTTGGCCGAACACCTGACGGCCAGCGGCACTCTGGGTTAGTGCAGGGTCAGCGCACCGCAAGAATCCGGCGCGCCCGTTCCACCACCGGCACATCGATCATCCGACCATTGACCGCCACCGCGGAACCGTCGGATCCTACGGCGGCCGCCACCACCTCGGTGGCCCACGCGATGTCGGCGTCCGTCGGTGCGGCCGCCCGGTGCACCGCGGCCACCTGGGCCGGGTGGATACACAGCTTGGCGGCCATGCCCAGGCTCCGGGCGTAGCGGAAATCGTCTGTCACCGTCTCGGTTTCGGTGAACACCGTGGTCACACCGTCGATGGGCGGAGCCAGCCCGGCGGCGGCCGACGCCAACACCAGCAGCGTGCGGTGCAACAGCAGCGCATCGCGGTGGTCAGGATCGACACCCAGTTCGTTGCCCAGATCGATACTGCCGAACGCCACCCGCGCCACCCCGTCGACAGCACACAGCTGATGTACGCCCGCCACCCCGGCCGCGGTCTCGATCAGCGGCACCACCGGTGCTCCGGGCGCCAGCTCGGTGACCCGCTCGAGCTCTCCCACCCGCTCGGCTTTGGCCGGCATCACCGGCACCCGGAACTGCGCGACCATGGCCAGATCATCGTCATGCCAGGGCGTTCCGGACGCATTGATACGCACCATGGCCGTGTTCCCCGCGGCCAGCCAGGCCGCGGTGTGCTCACGCGCGCTCGTCTTCTCGTCCGCCCCGACCGCATCCTCGAGATCGACTATCACGATGTCAGGTTGCGCGGCAACCGCTTTGGCGAACCGTTGGGGCCGGTTTCCCGGAACGAAGAGCAGCGAGCGGGCGTTGCGAACCGTGTCGGCGTTCACGCGTACCCGGCGGTGGCGTTGGCGTGCACGGTCCCGGCGCCGGAGATCACCGACAGGTCTGCGGTGGTTCCGTCGGAACCGGGGGTGCCCTGCGCGCGGATCGGGTCACCGACGAACACCGGTCTGGAGAGCCGGAAGTCGAAGCTGTTCAACGTCTTGTCGTTCCTGGTCCGGGCGAGTTCGGACATGTACAGCGCGAGCAGCGGTCCGTGTACCACCAGCCCGGGGAAACCTTCGACGGCCGTGGTGTACTGGTGGTCGTAATGGATGCGGTGCGCGTTGGCGGTCAGCGCACTGAACCGGAACAGCAGGGCCGGATGAGTGTGCGGTTCGGTCACCCACGGCGCAGTGGCCTTCTCCAGTGGCTCGTCGACCTTGGCGAACGGGGTGGCGGCACCGGAATCACTGCGGTACACCAGGTCCTGCTCCTCGGTCATCCGTGACCGGCCGTCCTGTGTGATCTCGTTGCGCACCGTGACGAAGAGCAGTTCACCGGTCTTGCCCTGCTTGACCTTGGTGGTCACCACCTCGGAGGTGCGGGTGGCGGGCCGGCTCAGCAGTGCGGGCTCGTGGATGCGCAGACGGGCACCGGCGAACATCCTGCGACGGTGCGGGATCGGCGGCAGGAAGTGCCCATCGCGCGGATGCCCGTCGTCACCCAGCTCGGCAGTGGGTGGGAATTCGGTGAAGTAGAACCAGTGCCACATCGGCGGCAGTGCGTCGCCGTCGCCGACGGTGATGTCCAGGTCCAGGGTCGCGGCGAACTGCCTGGCCGTGTCAGCGCTGAGAACCTCTGTGCTGCTGAGTGGTTTGGGCTTCCAGTCCTGGGTGTACTCGTCCAGGGACATCTCAACTCCTCGTGTCGACGGTGTGGCCGAGCTCGGCCAGGATCGCGTCGGTGTGCTCGCCCACCGCCGGCACCGGATCCATCCGGGCTTCGACTCCGAGGTCCAGCGGCGGAAGCAGCGCCCGGATGGGCCCGTTCTCGGTGTCCACCGCACGCCACCGGTCCCGTGCCTCGAGTACCGGATGCTCGAGGAACTCACCGACGGTGTTCACCCCGGCGAACGCGATCCGCGCAGCGGTCAGGCGGGCTTCCAACTCAGGACTGGGCGTGGTGCCGAACACGTCGGAGATCACCGTGTTGACCTCGGTGCGGTGCGCCACCCGTAGCGTGCTCGACGCGAAGCGCGGGTCCTGGGCCACCTCGGGGCGTTGCAGCACCGTGGTGCAGAAGCGCGACCATTCCGGTTCGTTCTGGACGGCGATCAGGATGGTGTGCCCGTCGCCCGCGTCGAAGGGCCCATACGGCGCGATGGTGGCGTGCTGGGCACCGAACCTACCGGGTTGCCGACCTGCTCCCGCCGTGAAATGGGCGGGCTGTCCGACCCATTCGGCCAACGCTTCGAACAGCGACACCTCGATGGTGGCCCCTTCGCCGGTCATCGATCGCCGGTACAACGCGGCAAGCACACCGCTGAACGCGTACATACCCGCTGCGACATCGGCGATGGACACACCCACCTTGGCCACCTCGTCGGGTGTACCCGTCAGCGACACCAGCCCGGTCTCACACTGCACCAGCAGGTCGTAGGCCTTGCGGTCGGCCCACGGTCCGGTGCTGCCCCAGCCCGTCACCGAGACCACGATCTTGCCCGGGTCCTTGTCCCGGATGGCCTCGGCCGACAGGCCCAGGCGGGCCGCCGCACCGGGGCCCAGGTTCTGGACGATGACGTCGGCCTTGTCGGCCAGGTCATGCAGAACCTTGTGTCCCTGTTCGGATTTCACGTCGATCGCGATGGATTCCTTGGATCGGTTGAGCCAGACGAAGTAGCTCGATGAACCGTTCACCGAGTCGTCGTACTGGCGGGCGAAGTCACCGGAGTCCGGCCGTTCCACCTTGATCACCCGGGCCCCCAGGTCGGCGAGCTGGCGGGTGGCGAACGGCGCGGCGACGGCGTGTTCCAGGGACAGGACGGTGATCCCGTGCAGCGGCAGCATGGCAGACCTCACTGGTCCAGCCCGCCCCGCTTCACCAGCTGCTTGGCGATGACGCCGCGCTGGATCTCGTTGGTGCCCTCACCCACGATCATCAGCGGGGCATCCCGGAAGTAGCGTTCGACGTCGTACTCGGTGGAGTAGCCGTAGCCGCCGTGCACCCGCACCGCGTCCAGCGCCACCTCCATCCCCACCTCGGAGGCGAACAGCTTGGCCATGCCTGCCTCCATGTCCACCCGGGCTCCGGAATCGAATTTCTCTGCGGCACTGTTCAACAGCGCGCGGGCTGCCGACAGCTTGGTACCCATGTCGGCCAGCATGTTGCCCACCGACTGGTGCTGCCAGATGGGCTTGCCGAAACTCTCGCGCTCCTGGGCGTAACGCAGCGCGTCCTCGAAGGCAGCGCGGGCGACGCCGGTGGCGCGGGCGGCCACCTGCAGCCGTCCCACCTCCAGGCCCTTCATCATCTGCGCGAAGCCGTTGCCCTCGGACGCGCCCAGCAACGCGTCGGCGGGTACCCGGCAGTCAGCGAAGTTCAGCTCGCAGCTCTCGACGCCCTTGTAGCCGAGTTTGGGCAGGTCCTTGGAGACGGTGAAACCGGGCACCTTCTCCACCAACAGGATCGACACCCCCTTGTGCGCGGGCTGCGCCGCCGGATCGGTCTTGCACATCAGTGCCACCAGGCCGGCCCTTCGGGCATTGGTGATCCAGGTCTTGCTGCCGTTGATGACGTACTGGTCGCCGTCCATGCGGGCGACGGTGCGCATCGCCTGCAGATCCGAGCCGCCGCCGGGCTCGGTCAGTGCCATCGTGGTGCGCAGTTCTCCGGAGGCCATCCGCGGCAGGTACTTCTGCTTCTGTTCCTCGGTGCCGAACATCACGATCAGCTTGGACACCACGGTGTGGCCGCCCATGGCGCCGGCCAGACTCATCCAGCCGCGGGCCAGTTCCTCGGTGACGGACACGTAGCAGGGCATCGAGACCTGGCCGAAGCCATACGGTTCCGGAATGGCGAGGCCGAAGATCCCGATCTCCTTCATCATCTCGATGAGTTCCTCGGGATAGGTGTTGGCGTGCTCGAGCTCGCGCACCACCGGCTTCACCTGCTTCTCGACGAACTCCTTGACCGTATCGACCAAGGCCTTCTCTTCTGCTGACAGCACCATGCCGCCACCTCCAATCTCCATAGAAAATATTCTATGGAGGCGGTTAGGCGCAAGGTCCTCAGTGACAACGCTGTGATCAACGAACACCAGGATCGGGCGGAACCCCTACTCGGACTGAAGCCCGATTCCGATCGTCACAAGTGTCCCGGTATCAGACCCGTCCCCGCCGGCGTATTGATCTATGACATGGGAGAGGAGCGCAGCCACTTCCCATTGCCGCCCGTCGTTATTGTCGAGACCGGCTTGGCCCCAGTCACCGCGCGGTGATCGCGCTCATCGAAAGTCCTCAGGTGTGCTCGCCGAAATTCCTCACCTGTGAGCAGCGGTCAGTGTAGTTGTTGGCGGGTGC
The DNA here is from genome assembly GCF_010726645.1 of Mycolicibacterium duvalii. NCBI lineage: Bacteria > Bacillati > Actinomycetota > Actinomycetes > Mycobacteriales > Mycobacteriaceae > Mycobacterium > Mycolicibacterium duvalii. Next base: position 3,145,704 of record NZ_AP022563.1, read on the forward strand.
CGGTGGTGGTTCGGCGTAGCGTTTCGGCGGCGGCCTGGTGGTCACGTAGGCGGTAAGACTCGCCGTCGAGGTTGATGACCACCGAGCGGTGTAGGAGGCGGTCGAGCATGGCGGCGGCGACGGTGGTGTCGCCGAGGATATCGCCCCAGGCGCCTACGCCGCGGTTGGTGGTGATGACGATGCTGGTCTTTAAATACCGTTGGGAGACAACTTGAAACAGTGCTGAGGCGGCTTCGGCGGGTAGTGGTAGGTAGCCCAGTTCGTCGATGACCAGCAGGGTCGGTCCGGCGTAGAAGCGCATGGTGGTTGCCCAACGGCCCTCGATCGCGGCGCGGTGGCAGCGGGCGGCCAGATCAGCGGCGGTGGTGAAGTACGTGCGGTAGCCGGCGTGTGCGGCAGCTCTGGCGAGGCCGACGCTGAGGTGGGTTTTGCCGGTGCCTGGTGGGCCGATGAGCAGAATGTTGGTTGCCGATTCCAGGTAGCGGCAGGTGCCCAACTCGTCGATGAGCTTGCGGTCGATGCCCGCGGCGGCATCGACGTCGAAGTCGGTCAGCGAAGCTGGGGTGGGCAGGCAGGCGAATCGCAACCGTCCGGCCAGCCGTCGGGCGGTGCTGGCCTCGACTTCGACGGCCAGCAGCCGCTCCAGGGCGACGGTGAGCGAGAGGCCTTCGGCGCTGGCCTGGTCAAGGACCGCGGGTAGGGCTTCGGCGGCGGCGGCAAGTTTGAGTTCGGCCAGATGTGAGCGCAACCGCTGGTAGCGGCTCGCGACTGCCGACGGCGACTCCTCGGCGGTGGTCGTGGTGGTTTTCGGGGTGCGGGAGGTGGGAGTCATTGGATGGTCCTGTTCTGGGCGGCCCGCTCGTAGGCGGACAGGTCGATGACGGTGGAATCGGTTGACGGAGTGCAAGATTGGTTGACCGGAGAGCTCGAGTCGCGTTGTTGAAGTAGTTGTGCAGCAGCAGCTTTGGCGGCTGGTCCGGGTGGGATGCGTTCCTTGCGCCGGTGCGGGCGACCGGTGGTGGCGGTGGCGATGGCGGCGGAGTCGAGAGCGATGACGTGGCCGCTGTCACGCACCATGATCCCGAGCCCGTCGGCGGCCAGTCGGTGCCGAGCAACCACGATCCCGCTGACAGTGGCGATCTCGCAGAACTGCCCGCCGACGGGATGACTGACCACCACCTGGGCGGCGGCCAGTTCTGGGGGCACCGAGTAGCGGTTACCGCGGTAGGACACCAGCGCCTGCCGCGACGCGGTGCGGGTCTCGGCCACGATCACCGGATACGCCATGACCGGCGCCGGGGTCAGCGGTTCGGTCTTGGCGACCACAGCGACCGAGGAGCGGCCGTCGGCGGTGGCCCGCAGCCTGGTGTCACCGCGAACCTGGGCGAAGCGATCCACGCTGACTTGCGCCTGCTCCACGGTGGCCTCGTCGGCCAGGGTGCGCCACCAGCGCTGCGCGGCGGTGTGATTGACCTTCTCCACTACGCCTTTGCGGTTTCCGCGCCGGGGCGGGCAGATCGCCACCGAGACCCCGTAGTGCTTGGCCACCCCGGCGAACGACGTGGTCACTCGGCCGCTGCCGGGGTCGCAGACCGTGGCCATCCGGTCGAAGCGCCACACCCGCGTGCACCCGCCCAGACCGCGGGTCACGCGGTCGAGGCCGGCGACCAAGTGCGGCTGATCCTCAGCCGGGGCCAGCGCGGCTCGCCACTTGCCGGAGTGGGCCAACGAGCCGACGAGTAAGTGTGCGGTCTTGCCCCATCCCCAGAATTCGGGCGGATTGGGTAATTCCAGCCAGTCCCATTGGGTTTCCTCACCCGGGGCGTGTGGGATCACCGCGTTCGGACGCTGGGTGGCCGTGCGGCACGCCTGGCAGACCGGACGCAGATCCCGGGCACGGATGTTGCGGGTCAAGCTCTGATACGACAGGCCAAACCCCAACTCCTCGAGCTCGTCGAACAGAGTGCGGGCCCACAGGTGCGGGTCCTCGATCAGTCGGGCGGTGACGTAGTCGACGAACGGCTCGAACGGGTCCGGGCCACTGCGGGCCCGGACCCCCGGTTCGCCGTCACCGGCCAGATATTTGCGGATCGTCTTGCGGTCGAACCCGGTGTGGCGGGCGATCGCTGAGATCGTCAAACCACGTTTGCGTAGGGCATGTACTTCCAAGTCGTCCTCCCATGTGAGCATGAGAAAGCGGGCCTCCTTCGATGGAGCAACTGGCGTCAGACACCAGCAGCTTCGAGGGAGGCCCGCCCTTCTCGGCGGAGCCACACGGGTGGGGAATTTCGATGAGCGTCAGTGGGGATTTTCAGCGAGCGCGGTCAGCGGCCGGGCGCACTCGTCAGCTGAGGGCGCTGCTAGACATCCCAGGGTCGTATGTTCTCAAGCTGCTTGGGTTGGTTTGGCGGTGGGGGCCCAGGCTTTGTGTCCGTCGCCCCGGGTCCCGGGCCCGAGTCCGGTCATGCCGCAGTCTTGCGTGAGCTGGAAATCATCACAATTCCCGCAAACACCACAAGGAGAACTACAGGAACCAAAACGTAGATGACACCAATGGAATCGCTGGCATAGCCGGCAGCCAACGGCAGAGGGAAATATCAGCGAGCGCGGTCAGCGTCGTGCGACGGACTCATTCACGGCGACCGGGCGAACCCGCACGCCCGCTGCATTGCCGGGAGCCGCACAGCCGCTTCCGCTACATCGGTTCACGACTCTGTCGGCCTTCAGGATCGAAACGACGTGCTCCCGTAGCAGGCGGCATTGCCCACATCAAGAGTGCTTTCGCAGATGACCTTTCCGCCAAGAGAGATTCGGACTGTCACCCAATTATTAGGCATGGCCTCTGGGCACCACGCGCGCCCGTCACACACGCGAGGCCGCCAGTCGGCGCGAACCTCTGCACCGTCGACTGACGGACTGTGAGCGTCCAGCACGGTTACGCTGGTTCGCCATGGCAGCGGCACGTCATAAAGTACTTTTCGCCCGGAGGAGTCAAAATACTGAATTTTTGCTGCGGCGACATTGTTCGAGAGGACCTCATACGTAACGGTATCCGCTGCGCGAGCTCCAGGCGACATCACGATAGAAAATAGGCTTACAACCGAGGTTATAACCGCAAACTTCATGTGGATCATTGGGGCCCTTCCCGCACGTAGGATTGCCGAGCTGAACGCGAGCGGACGGGCGTCCCCATGCGCCAAGGTGGTTGAATGCCCGTCGATGTCGCGCCCATTGCAATATTGTTAGGCGCCGGCTAGCAAGTACACGATCAATATGTTATTAGTCGCCTCGTTTAGCCGCACGTCTATTCCTAGGTCCGTGTAAGAGCAATCGGGGATTACCGCATGGCCTTGCAGCAACGCACCCTTTATCGCATCGGCTTCGTTGGTCAGGGCACCCTGAAGCAACACTGCCTTGTTGCCGCCGTAGCCGAGATCCTTCAGACCGGGCATTGGGTCGGTGATCGGTTGGTACGTTGAAATGTGGTCGATATAGTCGTCGGTCGACTTATTGACGATCGCGGCTGCTTTCTCGGCAATCGGGTTGTAGGTGAACGGCGGGCATGACGTTCCGGCGCGTGCAGTCACTATCGCATCCCTTACGTTGTCCACCGGATCGGCGAGAGCTGACGGCGTCACCACCATGCCACCAGAAAAAAGCAGCGCGCATGCGACTACCAACTGGAAGGGCGTCCAGCGGTTAGGCGGTATCGCCGTCGCCTCGCGGCCTAGAGGTGGAGCAGGCGATTGCCCTTTCATTCACAAATCCTTTCCTCAAAACCAAGAATGGACTCCGCAGGCGTGCAGAACCATTTACTTATTTCTCCCAACGCGCCGTGAAGCTAACCGGGCCACCGTCAAAGAGACATTCCGTCAACAAGACCCGTAGCTTAGGCACACACGCGTGGACCTCTCGTCGTAGGCCTTGAACCATGTCCCTGTCGCCGTCATCAAAAACTTGAACTCGCCGCGCCCGCAATAAAGGCTGCTATCCGGCCGTATAGCGCAAGTCGTCGAGTTGTAGGTTACGTAACTGCGCGGCGGCAGGGTCACATGAGCTTGTCCAGGAGGGAACTGAATGGCGGCGGTCCAGCCGTGGTGGACGGACCGATTTCCGTTGAACCACGCGATGTGATTGCTCCCCGGGGGCGCACCCGGGATATTGCCAGTGCAACCAAAGCTTCCCTTGTCCCAGATTCCGCAGTTGAGTCCAGTGGGTGACAGGAACCAGACACCGGGACGGTCAGCGAGGAAGAAACGGTCTGGCTCAAATCGGTCATACCACGCCAAAACATGCATCAATTCTGGGAATGGATCCGGGGCATCCCCGGCCGGCTCCGCATATCCCGGGACCACGGTGCTGAACATCAATATGGTTGCCGAGGCAATGCCCGCCAACCACCTCCAAGGGCGCGCACGGTGATGCAATCGCTCCTCCTTTGAGCAGCCCACAAGTTGCGAAAGGCAACGACGTTGGCTCATCCCACACTCCCCAAATCCCTTTAATTCAGCTGATGAAGCCCAGCGGACCAGGCTCCGCCAGCGCGATGGCAACCGGTGGTGACCTCGCCGATCGAGGTCGAGAATCGTTCAGCGCCTGCGCTCGATGCCGTGGACTCCGCTACGGATCGAGCCGAATCGCACGCTCGCCGTCTAACCATCAGTGACCGGACGCACTCTTACTCGCATACGTTTGAACGATGAATTCTGCTACCCCAACGCAACACTCTGTGCACCGATGGACCTGTGAACCAGGCGGCTTGATGACTCTTGATGCCGGCATTGACATTGGACAGGTGCTGCCACAGAAGGTAGAAACTCTCACCTTGATAGATGGGGAAGTAGACGTTACCCGCGTGGTCGGTTGACCGAGTAAGTGCTTGGGCGCGGGGGGCGAGGAAGCTCACCGATTGGTCGATATTCGTGGTGACTATGTCGACTTGCTGCTGAAGGTCGCCAATGCTGTAGTCCCAGTCGGAGCCCGAACCCATGTAGACCCCGGGTCCATTAGGTGTGATCCGGTTGAACTGCAGCCTATTGATCTGGCGCATCAGCTCGTCATATTGTGCGTTGAACCACTGACACATCTCCCGTTCGGCGTTGATGTCCGCATCGGTCACCCTATTTTTGGTTTGGTCAAAAGGAAATGGAAATTTCGGCACCCAGCCCGAAGGTGTTGGATTGATCACTGGTAATGGCACGGGAGGCCGCGCGTAATCGGACGGATCAGCTCGCGAAGCGGGCCCCACCGCGACCGACACGCCGGATAACACAATGAAAACGCATGTGAACGAGCCGACGGCGCGACTGAGGCGGCTCTGAATCGCCTTGTCCTGCGCCGCAGAAGCCCCAACCGCCCGGCGACGACCTTGAAAGCCGCCACCTGAACCTTGCCGCCTATCTCGACCCATCATGAATCACCTTTTCAGAGGTCTATTTTGGTGCTAGCGCGTCGCCAACTCCGCCAACATCTGTGATTTGCCAATCCTTGTTACTGTCGATTGTGACGCTATATGTCGCGGTCGACTGCAGTGGCTCCGGCGCTTGCGCAGTCTTGGTAAGGACGCTTACAAAAGCGTCGACGACATAGGCCCCGTCGGTGACTGTCCGAACCTTTGCCGCCAGTGGGTGTGCGGTGGAATTCCATTGAAGCGGTACCAAAATCTGTTCCATTGACGTGGCGGCCTCGGACAATTTGTCCTTCAGTTCAGGACTGGTGCCCGCGACAAGCCTGTCTTTCCAGGCGTTGAGGTCTTGGTAGTTCATTGCTGCCGCTTCACCGGCGTACTGCAGCGCTATCTTCTCGGCGTGCACGTTGTTCTCGGATTGACGGGCCTCCTCGTCGAGTTGGCTTCGCGCTCCAACGTAGAGCCACGACAGCACGCCGATCGCGCCGACAAGGACGACGATCACCACGGAGGTCACCGCGCCACGTAGAGAGACCGAGAGTTGCACTCGTCTGGACTTCTCACGCTGAGGTACGTCTTTGGCCGCCGACGTCTCCTCAATGGTGCTTTCGCCCTCGGGCTCTGATCCGGCAGCATCTACTTGCGCCGAATTTGGCACGGCGGCGTCTCGTTCGCTATCGACCGTCATTAGAATTCCTCAATTCGTGGTCATGGGCAGTCGTACCTGCCCATTTACTTCGGGGGGACGGTTACGCGCAGGGTAATCGCGCCGTCCTCGGGTATTGTCTCCAGGATGTTGGTCAAGATCTGACTGGGGTCGAAGTTCAACAGTGCACCGGCGATAGCCCTGACGCGTGGCCGAAATGCTTCGCCCAGCACTTTGAGGTCACCGCCGTTGGCATCCAACAGCTTCTGGATTCGGTTGATGAAGAAGCCGAATTTCTTCATACCGTCCGGGCCAATCTCGAGGGCACCCACCGAAAACCCTTGCAGGGTCTTGGAGGCATTTTGGGCGCTCTCTCGGAGATCGGGCGCCGTTGCAGCGAGCGTGGGCCCAACCCATCCAGCGTTGCGTAACAGTGTTTGAAAATTGCTCAACAAGACCCGGCCCTGGCCGTGCATATTCGCTGCGGTGTTTCTCAGCATCTCGCTGGCGTGCGCCAAGTTGGGCAGTGCCGAGTTTGGATCCGGCAACGCTGTATCGGCCTCGCTGATGATGCGTGCGAGCGCATCGGGGTCGACCTGATTGAGTAGCCGCGTAACACTTGCCGCCAGTTCGGTTATCGATGGTGGTTGCTCCACCATCTCGGTTGAGATGTGCTGGCCGTCGCGCAACATAGGACCGTCCTGGCGCCGCGGGAACAGTCCGATATAGCTTTCACCGAGGGCGGACAGGTTATCGAGCCGCACATCGCAGTCGGCGGGGATACGGAAGCGGTCGTCGACGTAGAAGTAAATGGTGGCTCCGCCGATGGATGACGCGATATGGCTGACTTTGCCGACCGGTACGCCACGCAACAGAATATTCGAATCAACGACGATGCCATTGATATCAGCCACCGTCATGGAGAGATTAACTCGGTTATCAGGCGGCTTGAGCCGCACACCGAGCGAGCCGATGTAGCCCACCGCAAATATAATCATCACAGCAAACGCCAGAAACGACAGGAAATTTCGGCCCTTCATGGTGTCCCACCCAAGATCCGTAGCACGTCATGGACGTTTCCCGAAATTTCCCGGCCGTCCGGACTCATTATCGAAGTAATATTGATCGCGGGATACTTATCCTGCGGGAGGAAAAATTCAGTCAGTAGCCGGCGCCATGCAGGCCCCTCTGCTTCGAACATTCTCTTGGATTGCTGAGTAGCGCCTGCCGCATCTCCCAATGAATTCAGTAGGGGCACCAGCCAGAAACCACCGGCGTAGATAGTCCCGGTAGAGGGGAGGATGGTTCCCACATATGAAAATATCTCCAAGAACCGACGAAAAGCGGTCATCCCTTCCTCGGAGAACATCTCCTGCAAAACCGGGATCTTGCGATGTGCGACATCTATGGTCTCGGACACGCCGTTGAGCCACAGGTCAACGAGATTCATGTTGTTCGACAGGTCCCCGAGGTCGGCTGCCACTTGGGAAGCCATCTTGCGGATCCCGTCCTGGCCCCCGGGCGGCTGGATTCGGTTGATACGGGCGATCGACTCTTGAACGCGTTGGATGGAACCGCTCGACACAAAATTCGCCATGTGGGCGATGGTGTCTTCGAGTTGCGGTGGAGATGTGGTCTGTGCCAGCGGGATGCGGGCACCCGGACTCAACGCGGGCGCCGGCGCCTGGTCGGTTGTCGGTCGCTCGAGAGCGACATAGATGTCGCCCAAGACCGTGTCCTGCTGCAGAACCGCTCGGATGTCAGAGGGCACCGCGACGCCTCGCTCAATAGTCGAGGTGACGTCAACCGCACTGCTGGACAGTGCCACATCCGATACGACCCCGACGGTGGTGCCGTCCAAGACCACCTTTGCGCTGTCCGGCAAATTCAGTACGTTGGCGAATTCGATGACGATGTCGTATCCATCGCTATAGCTACTTCCCGGCGCAGGCAGCGAGCTCACGTTGAGCGAAGCACACGAGGAAACCGTAATGACGGTGGCAACGGCCGCGACCAACCGCCAATTCCGGCGGTTCATCGGTTCGCCTCGGTGAGTACGTACTGAAGCAGCGCAACATCAACCGCGTATGGCTGCCCGGCAACGTTCGCGCAGCTCCCCGGCGTCGAAGAATTCATGATGCCACACAGCGCCCACCCGTCGGGGGTTCTGATGCGATACAACGGCGGACGGTAATTGATATTGAATTCACGGTTGTTGAAATGGCCCGCCAGCGTATTGACCCACCATGGAACCGGGTTCAGGAGACTTGCCACCCACGGCGCGTGTGCACTCAGTTTCCGCAGCGCAACCGATGTCGCATCAAGCGTGAACTGAAACTCCCCACCGAGGTTTTCTTCTATGTCCACAACGGCTTTCACAGCTCCCATGAATCCTCCGACCATACGGTTGCCACCATCCAAGGTCACGGCGACGTCCGACATGTTCTGTTCCGCGTTCAGCAGAACTTCTTTCAGCGGCCCTCTGATCTCGCTGACTGCTGAGGTCAGTTCGGCGAGGTTGGTGATCACGGACCCGATGTCGCTGATCACCTGATCGGGACTATCGACTACAGCCGATGACGTCGTTAGGAGCTTGTTTACGCCGGCGCCATTGTTGTGCAACGCTTGATCGAGCTGACTTACGACATCGCCGACATTCGTCGATTCAGCCGGATTGATTCCGTTGACGAAATCGGTCGCCGAACCTATCACTGCCGACACGCTTTTCGGGGTCCATGAACGGGAAAGCGGAATGCACTCGCCCGCACCGAGGTGGGATCCCGAATCAGCGTTGCCAACGAGTTCCAGCGACCGATCAGCAAGAATCGACGTCGACCGGACAATTGCTTTGACGTCACCGGGCAACAAACGCCGTTCAGTGATACTGAAGTCGACGCGTACGTCGGTTGCACCGGGGGTGATACTGGTGACCTCACCGATCTGGTAGCCCATCTGCGTCACCGGATTGCCGACGTATAGACCGATGCTGTCGGGCAGGACCGCGCAGTATTGGGCGTTGGCCTGTTCTTCGGGCGGCCCGCCGCACGAAGTGCCAACCGTCACCACCGCCGCCGCTGTGAGCGCGATTGCCACGACCCGGCGACGGTGAGGCGAACCTGACCCGGGCATCAGCACGGACTTCCGGGTATTGGCATACAGAGGTCGGTAGCCAATAGCTCTGGTGCCGCCTGCTGTGCGCCCAGGATCCGTTCGATCTTCACCCGCGTCAGGTGCAGCGCCCGAACGACTACACCGTTGCGTTCCGACCACATTCGTGATTTCTCCAACCAATCGCGAATTTTCACGAGAGCTTTGTCGCGGTGATTCTGATAAAAGATGAAGATCGGTGAAAGACCATCCATGATGTCACCGAAACCAGCCATGGCGCGGGCGAGCCCCTTGCTGTACAACGTAAGCGACTGCTCAATGATCGAAATCTTGCGTATCAAATCTTTGAGCTCATCTTTGTAATTGTTTACATCCTGCAGGTACTCATTGGACAGGTTGAGGATGGCGCTCACCTGCCCGCGTTGCTTCTCAATGGTGGACATTACGTTGTTGCCCGCATCGATGACCGCGGAGACCGATTCCAGGTTGGTACCGGTAAGCCCCCGCTGCACCTGGCCGAGTGATTCGTTGATGGGCTGTGGGGCGACATTGTCGGTGATCTTCGTCGCATCCGTGAGGGTGCGAATCAAACTGTAGGGCATGGTCACCCGTTCCACCGGAATAGGTTTGGTCCCCAGAGGCGTGTCACCTATTGGCGAGATGCTTACGTAATAGCCCCCCACCACGGTGAGCATGCGGACCTGCACCTGCGAACGGTCACCGACGAATGCGCTGTCGTCCACCCGTGCTTCGACCCGGACTTGGTCCGATTCCAGTGTCAGATCCTTCACCTTGCCAACGTTGATGCCGGCAATTCGTACTGAATCTCCAGGGCGGATCGCCGCCGCGTCGTCGGTATAGAAGATGACGGTCTTCTGCCCGGGCGGACTGACATAAACCATGGCGATGAGCAGCGCGATAACGGTCATGAGTGCGAGGGCGCCGGCACCCCAGACAGTCGGGTTACGTAACACTTTCATCGGTTGCACAACACCACTTTTCGTCCATTGAGAAATACGTCCATTTCTGCCGGTAACTGAGCCCGTCCCCGGGAACACGCCAGGGGCGCACCAGCTTCAGGCGGCGGCGGAATGTTCTCCCACATGACCGGAACCAGCTTGAAGGCCTCCGTATAGTCGTCAAACACGGTGAACGCACGGTCGAAGGCTTCGTCCACGTTGGTTACGTTCTTGTTGGATTCCGGGCCGTAGACGAAATAGTCGCCATTGTTGCCCTCGGGCGGAAATCCCAAGTTCTTGACCACTTGCGCCGCATCGTCCATAAATTCGCCGTAGAGGTGGGCTTTTCGAAACTCGTCCAGAATTCCAAGCATGCCGTCGACCGGACCCTTGTTGAGCCAATCCACTATTTGGATCAGATCTTTTCCATGTCCGCCCATGGTGTCGGAGATGTCCTTCAGATTACGCATCAACGTGGCGATGACTTGCTGACGGTCCGCTACGAACCTGGTGAGCTTGTGGATACTTTCCAGCATCGGCGCCAAGCCGCCGCCATCACCCGAAAGATATGTTGCCGCGTTCGCTGTAAAGGTGTTCAGTTCGTCGGGATTCAGGGTGGCGATCACAGGTTGTAGCCCGTTGAACAATTCGGTGACGTCGAAAGACGGTTGCGTCATCGTCGTAGTCACGTCAGTAACGAGATCGGCCTTGGAGTAATTTTCCGCCGGATCGATGACATCTATGTAACGCAGTCCGGTGAGCGCCTCGAACTTGATGGCAAGTCGGGTGCCAGACACCACGCCATAGCGTTGGTCGCACGTCAACCTGACAACGGCGATGCTTTGACCGTTCCTTCGCTCAAGGTCGACCGACTGCACCTTCCCGACGCGAACTCCGCGGACCCGCACGTCGGCGTCCGCATGTAAGCCCGATGCGTCAGTGAACTCGGCCGTATACGCTCGCGTTTCCGCTGCTGTGGGCTGCTTGATCACGTTCGCCAACAGGATGAACAGGGTAATGGCGACTATGCCGCTGATCGCGAGTCGCCACAATGCCGCGCCGGTCTTCATCGGGCACCGCCCGCGGCAGCAAGTGGCGCCGCCACACCCGGCATGCTGTCGAGAAGAATACGAACTTGAAGCGCGCGCTGCTCAGGGGTCCCTGCGTACATCTTCTCAAGTCGGGTACGCAATTCCACGAGCATGTCCGACATGCCTTGGGGTCTCATCAAAGGTGGCACCACATCAGTCATCGCCCGGACACTGTCGATGACAGGCGTCAGATCGTCGATATGCGTGTACTCCAGCCTGCCGATAGCCCCAAAGAGGTTATCGGATACATACTGCATGAACGGAAGAATGACGGTTTGATATTCCTCCTCGCTGGCATTCCAAGTACCTTTGTTGAGTTTATTCGTACCGTGTGTTGCGTAGTAACCGGCGTCGAGCATCGCATCGGCGAACCCGGGGAACGCGACGCTTATTCCAGTCGCGTTTGTCAATAGTTGCGCGGTACTCACTGTTTGAGTTTCAGCCAGTGCATTCGCCGAGATCACCAGTGTCTCGGCCAGCGGATTCAACGCATCGGTGTATCGAGTGGCCTTCTCGACCACCTCGATCAGCTGGTTGGTCAGCGCCCCGGTGGCGAGTTTTCCAAGGCGGGATAGCAATGCCTGAAGTGTCGAATTACCTTTCGGCGTGATCGTCAACCGGGTTCCATCGGCGAGCGGCCGGCCACCCGTACCGGCGACTAGATCGATACCGGTCACACCAAAATAGTTGATGGTCCGGAAATCGATGCCCATTGCGTCAGTCAAGCCCTTCGTCGGCGATTTCTGCAGATTGGTATCCAGCAGAACACCGCCTCCGGACAACCTGGACACGGCGGTGACCTCCCCGACCTTCACCCCGTGCATGACCAGCTGCGTGCCCTTGGCGACGCCCGGTCCGACATATGGCGTCTCGATCGCCACCGAGATTTCATCGTCCGGTCGGCCGGCGAATGGCTTGAACGCGATGAATATGCCTGCAACCGCCACGGCGCAGAGCACGACAACTGTGCCGACGATGGTCAATGTTCGCTTCTCAGATGCCTCCGAGCCATGCAGGAGCATGTCTTCTCACCTAACCCTTGAACACGAACACTGGATGAAGGCCCCACATCGCCACGGTCAGTATCAAATCCAAAAAGATGATCGTGATCAGACTGGTCCGCACTGCACGGCCGGACGCTTGACCGACACCGACCGGTCCGCCGGAAGCAAAGTATCCGTAGTAGCAATGGATCAACGTCACCGCCATGCAGAAGACAGCTACCTTGATGACGGAGTACGCGAGATCTGTTGGCGTCACGAATTGAGCAAAATAGTGGTTATATGTCCCGCCCGGCTGACTGTGAAATACCCGGATGACGGTGTCCATGACGAAGAAATTGGCTATCAGGGCCACCAGGTATCCCGGCACCACCAAGATCATCGCGCCAATAAGGCGCGTACCAACCACAAACGGTATGGGCCGCAGGCCTATTGCCTCCAAGGCATCTATCTCTTCGGCGATGCGCATGGCGCCGATCTCGGCGGTCATCCGGCACCCTGCCTGTCCGGCGAACGCGACAGCACTCACTATCGGCGCAAGCTCTCGAACCCCGCCTATACCGCCGATGATCCCCGACAAGCCACCGAACCCGATGATGTTCAATACAGCAAACGCCTCAACTGCCAACGAGGCACCGACAGCAATGCCGAGGAGCAGTAATACGCTTATCGCACCGCCATCCACGATGAGCGAACCGCGGCCCCAAGCGAGGCTGTTCATTTGCTGCAGTGTTTGTCGTCGATATTTGACGACCGCGACCGGAACCGAACTGAAGGCCTTGGCAATGAAGATCACCCACTGTCCGACCTCACGGAATACCCCGCCGACAGACCCCGTTGTCGCTTGTAACAAGCGCGAGCCATACCTGCTCGGCACCAGGGCGCGACCTGCGGAAGTCACTACGCCACCACCGTCGGGACGAACATCGACTGCAATTGCGTTATCGCCAGGTTGGCGAAGACGATCAGAACGACATTGACCACTACCGACGAGTTCACGGCATCTGCGACACCGCGCGGGCCCCCCTTCGCCTCCATTCCACGAAGCGATGAAACTATTGCCACGATTTGAACCGCCCCGGCATGTCCGGAGACTCCACTTCTTGGGAAGGATGGAGTCATGTCAGGTGGTTCGTCGAGGAGGTATCCGCCGGAGCTTCGTGAGCGGGCGGTGCGCATGGTCGCCGAGATCAGCGATCAGCATGAGTCGGAGTGGGCAGCAATGGGCGAAGTCGCCCGGCTGCTCGGGATCGGCACAGCCGAGACCGTGCGTAAGTGGGTGCGCCAGGCCCAGGTCGATGCCGGCGCCCGGCCGGGGACCACGACCGAAGAGTCCGCTGAGCTCAAGAAGCTGCGCCGGGAGAACGCCGAGCTCAAGCGGGCCAACGCGATCTTGAAGACGGCGTCGGCTTTCTTCGCGGCCGAGCTGGACCGGCCACACCACTGATCTGTCGATTCATCGCTGAGCATCAGGGCCGCCGCGAGGGCCCTGATGGTCTGCGCTGGGGTGTCCAGTCGATCTGTAGCGAGCTCGTCGGGCTCGGTGTGCAGATCGCCCCCTCGACGTACTACGAGCATCTCGAGCGTGAGCCCACTCGTCGCGAGGTCCGCGACGAGGCGCTCAAAGCCCACGTCAACCGGGCACGGCGCGAACTACGGCGTCTACGGGGCGCGCAAGGTGTGGCTGGCGCTCAACCGGGAGGGCATTGAGGTGGCCCGCTGCACGGTGGAGCGGCTGATGGCCGAACTCGGTCTGCGCGGTGCGGTGCGCGGCAAGGCCATAGCCACCACGATCACTGACGCGGGCGCGGTGCGGCCGGCTGATCTGGTCGGGCGCCGCTTCGGCCCGGTCGCACCGAACCGGTTGTGGGTGGCTGATCTGACGTATGTGTCAACCTGGTCGGGGTTCGCCTACGTCGCGTTTGTCACCGATGCCTATGCCCGCCGAATCCTGGGCTGGCGGGTGGCATCGACGATGGCGACCACGATGGTGCTCGACTCGATCGAGCAGGCCATCTGGACACGTCAGCGAGACGGCATCCTCGATTTGAAAGATGTTGTCCACCATACGGATCGAGGATCACAATATACGTCCATCCGGTTCACCGAACGGCTCGCCGAGGCGCGTATTCAGCCGTCGGTCGGTGCGGTCGGAAGCTCCTATGACAACGCGCTCGCCGAGACCATCAACGGCCTCTACAAGACCGAGCTGATCAAACCAGGCAAGCCCTGGCGCACCGTCGAGGACGTCGAGCTGGCGACCGCCCGCTGGGTCGACTGGTTCAACCACCGCCGGCTCTACGAATACTGCGGCGACGTCCCACCAGCCGAGCTGGAGGCGGCCTACTACGCTCAACAAACGAGGCTAGCCGCCAGCTGAGTCGTCAAATCAAAAAGTCTCCGGACTCCCCGGGGCGGTTCAATTGCCCCAAAGACGACCGTCTTGGCGATGGCAAACCATACGTCCACCACCTTCGTGAACGTCCCAAACGACATCCAGAAACTTCCCGGTGCCACATCGGAAGCCCCCACTGCCATCAAGAACGCCGACGCAGTTCCCGACGCGACGATGAAGATGCACAGAAGGGGGGATATCAATAGCAGCGCGAGAAAACGCGGCACTACCAACTGGCGCACGGGGTCAACACCCATTACTCGCATTGCGTCGAGTTCTTCACGGATTGCGCGGGCTCCGAAGTCGGCCGCGACGGTCGAAGCTGCTGCGGCACCCATCAACAGCCCCGCAGTCAGCGGTGCTCCCTGCCGAATGACACCCACGCCGGCCGCGGCGCCAAGCAGCGAGGTTGCCCCCAATTGATTGACGAGCCCCGACGTCACGATGGTGGTGATTGCGCCGATCGGAATGGCCATCAGCAGTGCGGGCATGGTCGTCACCTTCAACAAGGTCCATGCCTGCACGAACACCTCGCCGACCGCGAGCCTCATGGTGATGACATCGGTGACGACGTAGCGAATCACGTCCGCGAACAATTGGACACCACGACCTGTCGTGGCCGCGGTACGCCTTGGAATCATTCCCACGTGCCGGGCTGCGCTGAATGGGTACGCCTTGAGGCGTGACTGGCGCACCTTGCTCGAGCCCGACGTCGATGCACCCTGCGGGTGATCGTAGTCAACGGGTGTGGTCATGAACCACCGTCAGAACGCTTGCGAGCACGCGTGCACTCCGGCGTGGCGATGACGACCGCCGCTACTGGCGTCGGCACTCTAGCTGCCATGCGAGAAACCGGTTGCAAGGAATAGACGCCCACACTGCGCAGCGCGGCGGCGCGATGCATCCATAGGGCCTGAGGCCGCCCGGGGTTGACGTGCCGGCTCCTGGCTCCAACCGTCGTTGAGGAGGTACAGGTCGCCTGGCACGCCGCACCTTCCAGCAGTGGATCCGATCAGAGGCCACAGCTTCATCAAGAAAACGTCCTCCCTGTTGGCACGTTCGCTAGAGTTGCGCCGCGCCTCACAAAGACCACGGCAGTGTGAGCAAACTCGCTAAACATATGGAGGATTACCGTAGAGCGCCACTTTCGGTTTGGCAAGCGGTCGCCCTGACCTGTTGAGCATGCAGGGGTGCGGCAGCTGTCCCAGTCAACCGGTCGTGATCGGATGAGCAGCACTACGTGTAGGAGACGCAAGGTTGCCAGCATGAAGACGGCGGTATCCCTCGTGGCTTTGACGGCCTTCCCTTGAATCAGGATCTAGGGCCGACCTGGGTTGGCTCGCCTCAATGAGGCAAACTGCGCTGCTGCCCTTTTGACGTCTTCGCTGTATGCGTGCCTACACCCGACCCACCTAGAAGCGCGTGATGACAACAGCACGGTACTGAACCGATCGCCCCCCTTATTTGTTCGCTAGGACCAGATCTGTACATGTCGCCTTAACTGTTGGACCGCTATTACCGAACGAACTGGCGGGTTTTGCTAAGGTCGGGCGGCGGTCTGTGCGGCCCGCCGGCAGCTTCGTTTACGCGGATCTGACACTTCGCCGGTTATCCCCTTTGGGTTGCCGCTGCCAGCCCTGTCGGCGGGCCCGGGCCTCTACGCATCAGAAGCGGAGCGAGCGAAAGCGCAGCGAGCCCACGCCGGTCGACGCGCACGGCACGTAAGCAGCTATTCGTATTGGGCTGTCGTTGTGCGAAATGCACCGAGATCCACGACGAGCGCAATCGCGAGCAGCGTTATCGTCAGCGGAACGCGCGATCACCGACATAGCACGACGGTCGAGTGACCCTCGCGCGCTTTGCCAACGCCGCCGCTGACCGGAAGCGCCATTGGACCGCAGTCCTCGTCAGGGTGCGTGAAACTCGGTTTCGTTCAGAGTTTCCGCGACGTCAGGGGACCACCGGCACATTAGACCGCAACACCAAAGCGCTACGCAGCGCGTTGCGGGAGTATTACCCCGCGGCGTTGGAGGCCTTCGAATCCCTGTCTGACCGCGACGCCCTCGCCGTCTTGGGTCGCGCTCCCACCCCGGCAGAGGCCGCACGACTGAGCGTCGCGAAGATCCGGTCGGCACTCAAAGCCGCTGGACGGCAACGCAATCTCGACACGCGGGCACTGGAGATCCAGACGGCGTTGCGTAGCGAGCAGCTCGTCGCCCCGCCTGTGGTCACTGCCGCGTTTGGGGCGACCACTCGCGCCGCGGTCGCGATCATCGCCAAATTGAATCGCCAGATCGCCGACCTCGAAGCCGAGCTGGCGACACATTTGAGGCACACCCGGACGCCGATATCTACCGCTCCCTACCAGGACTTGGTGTCATTTTCGGCGCCCGGGTGCTCGGTGAGTTCGGGGATGACCCCAACCGCTACACCACCGCCAAGGCTCGCAAGAATTACGCAGGAACCTCACCATTGACCGTCGCGTCGGGCAAAAAACGCGCTGTGGCCCGTCACGTCCGCAACCGGCGTCTCTATGACGCGATCGACCAGTGGGCCTTCTGCTCCCTGACCACCAGCCTCGGCGCCCGCGCCTTCTACGATCAGCACCGCGCCGCCGGCGACCTGCACCACCAAGCCCTCCGCGCCCTGGGCAACCGACTCGTCGGAATCCCGCACGGCTGCCTACGCCACCACACCACCTACGACGAACACACAGCCTGGGCACACCGCCACACCACCAAGCGACAACCAAGCGGCTTAACAACGTACGGCCCTGGGATGTCTAACCTCTCAGGTCGGTACACCTAAGACAGTGGATCTGGTGACTGAAGCACTGGCGCGGGCTGACCAGCCGCTATTGCACTTGGGCGATGGCCCGCTTCGCCAATGGCTGCACAGCGAACTCAGTCGCGCAGCCGAGCAGATCGCCCAACCGGTTTCGTCCCAGTTCATCGCAATGATGGTGGGAACCGCCGATCAAACCCACGCCGCGCGAGTCTTGCGTGAGAACTTGAACCGCCGAACCCGCATAGTCGTCGACCACATGCTCGACCAAGCGATCGCCAACGGCGAGCTCAGCAGCCGACCTGACACTGACGAACTGGTCGCGACTGTGCTCGGCGCCATACTCCGCATCACTATCCAGCAAAAGTATGCCGATTCGGGCTACCTCGCCAGGCTTGTCGACGGCGCGTTCGCCGAACATTGGAGCCGACCGCCCCCACACCATGTTCCTCGAGACACCCAACACCCCCATGATCGCCTTTCCGCGACCCCCCGTTAGGCCGGGCGGGATCATGCTTGGACGCGGCATGGGCGAATGCAGCCGCGCTGCCGCCACCACCACCTCGGCCCAGGCCAGCGTAGGACCCGTACAATCCGCAAATGCAACAACTGTTTATCGATTTTGCACGCTCCTGAACCCGAACGCGGTGGAGAGCATCATCGCTGTAGTCGTCAGAAGGACCACATGTCGTTTTCTGGAAAGACCATGTTCATCTCCGGCGCTAGTCGGGGCATCGGTCTGGCGATCGCCAAGAAGATCGCAGCCGACGGAGCCAACGTCGCCCTGGTCGCCAAGACCGCCGAGCCGCACCCGAAGCTAGAGGGCACCGTCTATACCGCCGCCAAGGAGATCGAGGCCGCAGGCGGGCAGGCGCTCCCGATCGTCGGCGACATCCGCGACGGCGAATCCGTCGCGGAGGCCGTGGTCAAGGCTGCCGACCAATTCGGCGCCATCGACATCTGCGTGAACAACGCTTCGGCGATCAATCTTGGCTCCATCGAAGACGTGCCGTTGAAGCGATTCGACCTGATGAACGGCATTCAGGTCCGCGGTACCTACGCCGTGTCGCAGGCCTGCATCCGCATATGAAGGGCCGCGACAACCCCCACATCCTCACGCTGTCACCGCCGATCCGCCTGGAACCCGAATGGCTCAAGCCGACGGCCTACATGATGGCCAAGTTCGGGATGACGTTGTGCGCGTTGGGTATCGCCGAGGAACTTCGCGATGACGGGATCGCGTCGAACACGCTCTGGCCCCGCACCTTGGTGGCAACCGCGGCGGTGCAGAACCTGCTTGGCGGCGACGAGGCGATGGCGCGGGCTCGCAAGCCCGAGGTCTACGCGGATGCGGCCTACGCCGTGCTCGCCCAGCCGGCCAAGAGCTACACAGGCCGCAGCTTGCTGTGCGAGGACGTGTTACTCGAGGCCGGTGTCACCGACTTGTCTGTGTACGACTGCGTACCGGGCAGCGACTTGGGTCTCGACTTGTGGGTCGACTCACCAAATCCGCCCGGTTACACATCGCACTGAAGGGGCAACCGGCCCCCGACGAACACGCTCTGCGGGGTGGCGTCCTCCAGATCAGTTGACCACGTGGGTGCGACTCTCCTCGTAGAGTAGGTTGCCTGAATCGGGGATGTCGGCGCGGTCCAGCTTCGCGGCGGCCCGCGAGAGGGCCGCATCTGTTTCTCACGCCGCGCGAAGTTCTCCGCGCTGGAGCGGCAGGTCCTGCGCTTCCGCCGTGAGGTACAGCAGCAAGCCCTCCGCCGACGAGGCGGTCGGCAACACAGTGAGGGGGACCCGTTTGGTGGTCCAGTTGATCTGTCCCCGCCGTTTCGAGCCGTGGTTATGCGAGTTGAGGGATCGAATGGGTGGACGTCCAGAGCGTTTCGAACTCTGTGGGGCTGATGTTACCGAGGTAGCTGTGGCGGCGTTCGACGTTGTAGAAGTTGTCGATGTAATCGGCCATGGCGGCGGCCAACTCGATGGTGGTGGCCCATTTGCGGGTGTTGAGCAACTCGACTTGCATCCGCGCCCAGAACGACTCCATCGCGGCGTTATCGAAGCAGTCGCCGACGGTCCCGAACGAGCCCAGCAGGCCCCATCGGCGCATATCTCCCCGAAGCTCCAAGACGTGAACTGCGTGCCGTGATCGGCGTGCAGAATCGTTGACCCACTGCGGGTTATTTGCCGACGGCCATGTTCACCGCGTTGTTGACCAGGGCGGTGTCGGCGGTGGTCGAGAAGGTGCGAGCCACGATCATGCGCGAGAAGCAGTCCAGGATCGCACAGCAGTACACCTTGCCATCACGTGCTGGGTGTTCGGAGATGTCGGTGCACCACAGTTGGTTGGGCATCGTGGCGGTGAAGCGCCGGTTCACCAGGTCAGCGGGGGTGTCGATGCCGCTCAGGTTGGGTTTTCGCCGCCCTGGGCGCGGCAGCCCGTACAGCCCGTACTCGGCCATGATCTTGTTGACCAGTTTGTGGTTGACGTTCGTCTCGTAGTCGGCCAGTAGCGCGGCGCGGACCCGTCGGCGTCCGTAGGTGCCGCGAGAACGTTGGTGGATCTCGGTGATCGTGTCGGCCACGATCAGCCGGCGCACCTCGCGGTCCGGAACAGGGCGTGTCGGTGATACTGCAACAGCGAACGCCCTAATCTCGTTATCCGGCAGGCGGATCGGGCTGAATGTCCTCGCCCGATCAGCCCTTCAGCGATCGCGCGTCGGCGTTTTGGCGGCACCACCGCCTGCTCGTCGAACAACGCGCAGGCATCGCGGGTCAAGGCCAGCTCGGCCTCGATCTGTGCAATGCGATTGTGCGCGGAACAGGCCCGTCGGCCTCCACGCTCGGGGTGCCCTCGATGACTCCGGCATCAATGAAAGCCTGACGTTTCCACGGAACAGGGCCCGGCAGATCCCGGTCTCGGCAGCCAAAGCGGCCACCGGTTCACCCGTTCGCAGCCGCGCAGCGATTTGCCGGCGCACCGAAGACGAATACTGACGGGGCATGTGACCTCCCGGTGATCACTCTGCCCTCGACTCGCACAACAGTGGACCAACAACACGGGTACAGATCTACTGGACCACTACAGGGGGCCCACCTCAACAGGGCCGAATCCGGCGTCGCGTAGAGCGGGCCGCCAGTCGCGGCGCAGGTCCACCGGCACGCCGACAGGTGTCGTTGGCACGGTGACACCGCGCGACTCCAACGTCACGACCTTGAGGTCGAGACCTTGGGATAGCCCAATATATGCGCTGACTAGCCCTGGCGTCGGAAAAGTGCATGCCGATTCGGCTGGGCGCCAGGGTCCGGCAACTCGTCGCCACTTGATCAAAGCGATAAATGGTTTACGGTTTAGCCACCACGTTTGGGAGGGGTTGAGGCGGAGTGCGAATCATCGTCACAGGCGGGAATAGTGGCGTCGGCCTGGCGACCGCGACCGCGATGGCCACGGCGGGCCATGAAGTGGTGATCGCCTGCCGGTCCCTGAAGAAGGGGCACGAGGCCGCGGCGGCGATGTCGGGGGACGTCGAGGTACGCGAACTTGATCTCGCCGATCTCACCAGCGTGCGCAAGTTCGCCGACACCGTCGACGCGGTCGACGTGCTGGTCAACAATGCGGGTGTGCTGGGCCTCCCCCTGACGCGCACGGCCGATGGGTTCGAGGCGCACATGGGCACCAATCACCTCGGACACTTCGCGCTGACCTGCCTGCTCGGCGACCGGATCCGCGACCGGGTGGTCTCGGTCTCCAGCACCAACTACACCACAGCGCAGATTCATTTTGACGATTTGAACTGGGAGCGCCGACGCTACAACCCCTGGGCGGCCTACGGCGAGTCCAAGCTGGCGAACCTCCTGTTCGTGCGCGAGTTGGTCGCCCGCGGCAAGACGGCGTACGCATCGGACCCCGGGATGACCAACACCGCGATCACCCGCGACGGTTCAGGCATGCTGCAGTGGGCGGGCCGGGTGATTTCACCGTATATCGCGCAGAGCCCGCCTGACGGCGCGCGCTCGACGATCCAGGCCATCTCCACCACGCTGCCGAACGGCACCTACTTCGCGCCGCGCGGCTTGATGCATCAGTGGGGCAGGCCGAAGCCGACCACGCTCAAGGCCAAGGCAGTCGACCCGGACAGCGCGCGACGGCTGTGGGAGTGCTCCGCGAAGCTGACCGGGTGCGAATGGCAGGATGGCGCGCCATGATCCTCGAGCGGCTACTGTCGAACTCCGAAGCGCGAGAGCTGGTTCAGCTTGCGGCTGATGTCGTCGACAAGGTGCTCGACCCGATCGTCGAGCACGATCGAACGACATTCGGCCGCAGGATCATCGACCATCAGGGTTTGTCGTCTCTGCCGGCCCACATTGCAGCCGCTGGCGACTCCACCCGCGCCACCTACCTCGATGTGGCACGCCGGCTACATCTGCAACTACCGCGTCGAGCGCTACATACGCGAGGCCAAGTTCACTCAGATCTTCAAGGCACCAACCAGATCAGCGCCTGGTCATCGGCCGGTCGCTCACCTGCGCAGGAGGCACGACATGACAACCGACACGTATTATCAACGGCCACAACTGAGGTTAGCGCCTAGCCCTACCGCTGAATCGCGCGCGTTCTGGACCGGCGGCCAGCGCGGCGAGCTGCTGATCAACCGGTGCCACGCTTGCGGGCGCTTTTTCCATCCGCCGGGTCCGACGTGTTGGCGCTGTCGCAGCACGGATGTCGCCCCGGAGCCAGTGTCGGGCGATGCGACCGTTGCGGCCTTTACGGTGAACCGGCAGATCTGGATCCCCGGATACGAGCCACCCTATGTCGTCGCGATCGTCGAGCTGGACGACGAGCCCGACGTACGGCTGATCACCAACATCGTGGGCGTGGCCATCGACGATGTCAGGGTCGGGATGGCGGTGGAGGTCTTCTTCGAGGATTGGACGGCGCTGTCGGGAGAGGAGGACAGCCGGGTTTGGATTCCGTTGTTCCGCCCCATTCAATCGGGTTCCGCCTGAGCGCTTCTCGAGCGGCGGCGGTCTGTTGCGAAGGAGAAAGTCGCGACACGAGCAACCGTCAGGGCGACCACCGGGCGCTGCCCCGCAACGCGCACGGCCGGCCCCTGGGCAATCACCCCCCGGATAGCTTCGTAGGTTTCGAAAGAGTCGGCGACCACGCATGCGGACAGCTCGTCGTCGAACGCGGACGCCAGCTCCGCGTCTGCGACTTCGGCAGTCACGATGTCCCCATCCTTGTTCAGGATCCGCGCAGGCATCGCGAGCAGCCGGCCGTCATCGTCGCTCACGCAGATCGCACCCGACGGTTGGGCGGCGAGAAACGCGACGAGCTCGGCCTCCGACATGCTGCCCGGGCCACCGCGCCTTTCCTCAACCATGGGCACAGGCCTCCTCGACATCGAGCCGAATGAAACTTCGCTTGCCACTGAGCAATCGATCGCGAACCTTCGCGGCCACCGAGTCTGGCACCCGAACTTCAGGTGAACTGCGCGCCAGTATTCTCGCGATCTCTGTGGGGCACGGTCGGTAGATCTCGACGCGCCCCCGTACCGATGCCCAAGACGCTCCGTCCTCACTCTTCACCACGCATGCTGCCTCCGGGTCGGCGCGCAGATGGCCGACCTTCGCGCTTTTGGTGTACGTGGCGAAGTACAGCCCGCCAGACTCGTAGGTGAGGGTACGCATCGCATAGCCGATGGGATGTCCGGCGGCGTCGCGACAGAACAGGAACGCCCGGTGATTGCGCCTCAGGAAGTTCGTGAGCGCCAGTTCGTCGAAACTCGTCACTCGATCATGTTCGTCGCTGCTAATATGACAGTCAACTGTCACACATTCTTGACACCGATGGAGTCTCGACCATGTCAACTATCCTTCCGGTCACGCTGCGCTCGGCGGCCGACCTCACGCCGGACATTCTCACCACGCTGCTGCGTCGGCACGATCCGACGGTCACCGTAACGGCCGCGGCGTTGAGCCGGACCTGGCAGGGCACTACGTCCCATCTGCATCTGGACGTCGACTACGCCGCCGCGGACACGTCGCTTCCCCGCCATCTCTTCGTGAAAACGCAACTCGGCACCGTGCACGACCTGCCCGAGGCGGTGGACATCTCGTTATCGGAGGGCGGTGGCGGCACGGTACTGCTTGACGATGAAACAACGTTCTACCGCGACCTTCGGGCTGATCTGGAGGTCGAGACCATGACGACGTACTTCGCTGAGCACCTCGACGGCCCTTCGCAATTCATCATCGTCGCCGAGGACATCACGCTGCGCGGCGCGCAGGTGCCGGACGCGGTCGCTGGGCTGTCCGTCGAGCAGGTCGATGAGCTACTCGCGACGTTGGGCCGGGTCCATGCGCCGTTCTGGGACAGCCCGCGTCTGCGCGATGACGGCGACCTGTCCTGGTTGAACCATCCCATCACCGGCAAGTTCGCAAAGTTCCTGCGCGAAAACGGGTTCGCCATCATTCGGATGTTCCTCGAACTGCCCTACAAGAAGGCGTTGCTGGACGCCACCGGTGAGGACGCGGACTCGATGGAGGCTGCGTTCTGGAAGCTGCAGGAGACCGTAGCAGGCTCAGACGGGAGTCCGATCACACTGCTGCACGGCGACCCACACCCACGCAACACCTACGCACTGCCTGACGGCCGCATGGGTGTCCTCGACTGGCAACTTGTGCGGC
Source organism: Mycolicibacterium duvalii (assembly GCF_010726645.1). Taxonomy (NCBI): domain Bacteria; kingdom Bacillati; phylum Actinomycetota; class Actinomycetes; order Mycobacteriales; family Mycobacteriaceae; genus Mycobacterium; species Mycolicibacterium duvalii. Next base: position 3,169,791 of record NZ_AP022563.1, read on the forward strand.
GTGGGTCGTGGGCACACGATGTCGGCTACGCCTTGATCGGCGCGCTGCCATCGGACCTTCGGCGCAGCCATGAGCGGGAACTGCTCGACAACTACCGCGGCCGGCTACGCGACGCGGGCGTAGCGGTGCCTGACCGCGAGCAGATGTGGACCGCCTATCGGCGCAGCCCGGCATGGGGCTTCTGCATGTGGGCGATCACACCCGACCAGATGTACTCCGTCGAGATCGTCACGGCGGTGCTAGGTCGGTTCGCCGAGGCCTACTCGGACCTCGGAACCGGCGCGCTACTGCGCTGAGGCCTTTGCGGCTGTCGCGCAGCTCAAGTCAGGACCGTGTGTTTCTTACTTGCCGCTGTCGCTGACGAGGAACTGAACCGCTCCGACACGTCGTCGGTTTCATTGATATGGACGGGCGGCGCGTTCATCATCGAGGTGTTGACCCCGGTCATTAAGCGAAGGTTGTTGACGGCCAAGCGCTGCGCCTAGGGCCGTACCGGACCCGTGACCCAATCTTCACCCTACGGCTGGAAGGAGATCCTGGATCTCGCGAATTACCAGGCGTTGCCGAATTTCTCGCGGTAGGTCACCTCGAGGGCGGGTCGGCGCCGGGGCGGTGAGAGCTTCTTCAACGACTGGCCGACATACACCGCCGCCATGGGCAGCAGGGTGTCCGGTAGCGCCAGCAGCTCTCGAACGCGCTCGATGCCGAACGTGGTCAGTCCGGTGGTCAGACAGGAACCGTATCCGAGGTCAGCCGCCGCCAGCAGCAGGTTCTGCACGGCGGGATAGATCGACGACGGGGCATAGATCTCGGCGACCCGTGCAGTGTCAGCGCAGACGACGATGACGACGGGCGCCGCAGCAAATCCGCCTCGCGCGAAACCGAATTCGAGGTCGTCGATGAGCACCTGGTCGTCCAGACTCTGCTTCACGAAGTCGCCACCGCCGGCATTCCACGTCTCGGTCCACCAGTCGGCGAGCAGTTTGCGACTCTCCTCGTCGCGGACAACGACGAACGACCACGGCTGCGTGTTCTCGGCGCTCGGTGCGTGCACGGCGAGCTGCAGCATCTGCTCGATATCGGATTCATGCACCTTGCCGTTCGGATCGAATCGCCTGCAGGCGCGCTGTGACAGTACCAGTGTACGGAATTCGCTCATCTCAGTCGGCCAACCGTCGTTCGCCCCTAGGCGTCCAGCCGGTCATGGACACAGTGGACAAGTCGAGCGTCTCGCCGAGCGACAACTTGCCCGTCATCACACGGTTCAGGAATTCCGCCATCACCTCTTGCGGCTCCCTGTCGAGTTCGTAGATCACCATGTAGCGGTGGGTGGGCGGAGGAAGCTGCGCGGGCAGGTCCTCGTCGTCGGGGATCGACAGCTCGGCGAGGTCGTAGCGCTGCGCCGCTACTACGCCGGGAACGTCGAGCACCTCGGGCACGTGGACGGAGTCATACCACTTGTTGAATTGGTCGTCCTCACCCTCGATGGGATTGCTCAGGACTACGAACCGACTTCCGGTCACCTGCACGCCTTTCGACAGAGCCCCTCCGGGCTAGGCCTCCACACTATGGCAGTCGACTGTCACAGTCAACGAGCGGAGCTCGGCGTCATCGCCGACCGCTCGATGTAGCTGTAGCCGGTTTCGCCTGCCCACTGCACCTCTGCCCAACTGACCGTGTACGCCCGCACCGGATCGGCGACACCGTAGGGCAATCCGTCGGCCATGGTTATCCACATCGACGAGCGGATGACACCGTCGATCACGCGACCGCCCCCCAGTGTGAAGGAAAATGTCTCCCCGTCCCGAGCCAGCGTTGCGGGCGGTGGTGCGCTGACGATGTCGACGTGACGTAAAGTGCCGTCTTCCACCACGTAGGCGCCTTCTAGTGTGGTGTGACCGTCGCGGGCCCAGTAGCGGCACATCCCGAATGCCCGGCCGCCGGGCAATACCGCGCCGGTGATCACATGGCCGCCCCAGTCCCTGAGAGTGTCGGCGCCGCGGGGCCCACGTGAATGATCTCGCCAGCCAACACCGTTGAAGTCGATGGCCACGCCGTCGACAACTACGTGCCCCGTCACGCGGGTGAGTTGCTCGTAGTGTTCGCGCGCCCAACTCTGCTCGGCCATTCCTTCACCGGCGGTGGCGGCGTCCCACACCGGCGTCGCACACTCGACCTCGAGGTCCATGCGCACGTGACTCTTGGGGCCGTCGACGAGCAGGCCGGTGCGCATCTGCTCATAGGATGAACGGAGGCAGTATCCGTCAAAAGTGATACGCCACTTCTGGAATGGTTGCTCGCACTGGAACTCTAGATTCGCGCCCGCGGGTTGACGCTCGGCGACCGTGCGGTGATAGGCCCACATGCTGAGCACACCTTGGTCCTCGGGAAGCGCAATGAGCACCCGGTCTTCCCACATCTCCCACTTATCGGCCACGGTGCCCAAGTGCAACCACATGCCGACGTCGTTTACGGGATCGTACGGCGTGAACAGCAGGTTCTCAGTCCATGCCGGAATATCGGGGCACGCCCGCACGGTGCGCTCGCTGTCCGGTTTCAGCCCGGAGGACAGCTGCCGGATCGTGCTGCTCAATGGATGATCCTTTCTATCCGGCCGACGCGGCCAGCACGGCGATCTCGCCGGTTGAGCCGTCGACACGTACGACATCTCCGGTGCGAAGGACCTTGGTTCCGTTGCCAGTCCCGACGACACAGGTGATGCCGAGTTCACGTGCCACGATTGCGCCGTGGCTGGCGGGGCTTCCGATATCAGTGACCAGCGCTCCCGCCAGCGACACCAGCGCCGTCCACCCGGGATCGACGAATTTGCACACCAGCACTTCACCGTCCTCGAGAACGTCGTCGGAATCGGCGTCGAGTACCACCCGCACAGTCCCCTCGACCACGCCGGGTCCCGCGGGCGTGCCGCGTACGGTGGCGTCGCTGCGGTCACCCACGTTGTCTGACCCGGTCGGCCCAACCGGCTCCGGCATACCGATGAAGGTCACCGGAACCTCGAAGTCCCGATACGCTTCGCGCCGTTCCCTTCGGTAGGCAACGAGTTCGCGTACGTTGCGCGGTAGCGGGCCGAGCAACTCCTCTGTGGTGAGGTAGAAGGTGTCGTCGGGAGAATCGAGCTTGCCTGCCGCAACCAGGTCCCGGCCGAGTGCGCCTGCGGCCGCTCTGGTTCCGTCCACCGCGGTGAGGAAGCCAGCCTTGGTCAGTTCCACCGACCGCACCTGAAATCCGGTGAAGTGCATCAGCCGGCGTAACAGAGGCCTACGCCACGCAGGCAAGCCGGCCAGCAGTTCTGCCTCCGCCCGCTCTCGGGCGACCACAGCACGCTGCGCCCGCACCCGAGGTCGTTCGGATTCGGGTCGGCCCGCATGAACCGCGGCGATCCGGACCACCGCCTCGGGATCTTCCCGCCACGAATGCCCTATCACGTTGCCTTCATTGGGACCGTGGAAGCCATGCCGCTCGAGAAAGTCCGCGACCGATAGCTGTCCCTGCCCCAATGACCACACATCGTCGGCGAGCCGGGTCTCGATGACCCCGCCGTACCCGGCAAGCAACGTAGGAACCAGATCCGAGCGGCCGAGCCGGACGCTGATCGACTCCACCTGGGACCGCAGCATATTCAGAATCATCCGAGTGCGGACATGTACCCGCATGACCGCAGTGAAGCGGGCGACGGAATCGGTCAACAGCGCGCGCGCATCAACCGGAGTGCCCGGCAATACCTCGGCTCGCCACCACTGCATCTGGTCGTCATATGCACGCTGAGGCGCCCAGCGTTGCCGTGTTGCGGCCAGTGGCGCTTTCACCAGTACGAATGGGATGCGGGTGGGATCACTTTTGGTGGGGGCGGCGTCGGCGCGCACCGAACCCAGCAGGTCTCGTTCGAAGTCGTCACCGGTGGTTCCGGGAAGCAGCCCGGCCAGCTCACGGGCGCGATCGACATTCATCGCCTGCCTGCCGTAGAAGCACGCCGTCGCCCACTGGTTCGGGTCGTCGGGGACAGCCAGCTCGGACCGGGGCAACACACCGAAGTCGTAGATGCCTGCGCGAGAAGCGAGTTCGACACCGCCGCCCCACAGTGACCAGCACAGGGGCGACAGGATGTCTGGAGTGGCCTCGCCGACGTTGGTCAGCGTCCACATCCGTTCCGGCTCGCTGCGGCCCCGAATCGGGTCTGTCAGGCCTGCGGAATCACTGTCGTCGGGCATGGTCCTCCTGATCCACTGGTGACAGTCTACTGTCATTCTCTGGGTGATTCTGACATGTCGGGTCGCCGGGAGTAACGGTTTCCCAGATCCTCCAGTCGACAAGTTGACTGTGACAGTTGGCTGCCATAGTGTTCTCGGTCACATGGTTGGTGCCGTGGCCGCCGAGTGCGCCTCCTGCCGATCCTTGAACCGAACCGAAAGGCTGGCAATGAGATTCACCGTCTACCTGCCCAACTGTATGCACGTCGCCGCTGTCACCCAGCCCTGGGAATACGAGCTCGGCGGCCAGGACATCGTCAGGGTCGCTCGACGGGCCGAGGAGCTGGGTTACTCCATGGTCTTTCTGCCCGAGCACTTTTTCACCCCTAGGCCGCACGTCGAGTTGTCGGGCAACCACTACTTCGATGCCACCACCGCCCAAGCGTTCATCGCGGGTGCCACGTCCACGATCTCTATCGGGTCCATGGTGACCATCCTTCCGCTGCACAACCCGATCATCGCCGCCAAACAGATTTCGACATTCGATTGGCTCAGTGGCGGACGCGCGCAAGTCACGGTCGGCGTCGGCTGGCTGAAGGACGAATTCGACGCGATCGGCGTGCCCTTCAACAAGCGAGGCCGGGTGATGGATGAGTGCCTCGAGGCGATGTTTGAGCTATGGCACAGCGACTCGCCAAGCTATGACGGCGAATTCGTCAAATTCGACGACATCGCCTTCGGGCCGAAGCCGGTTTCGTCTCCCCACCCCACCCTCTGGATGGGTGGAGATGCCGACGCGGTGCTGCGCCGGGCGGCCCGCTTCGGCGACGGATGGGCACCATGGCTGACCAAGCCCGACGAGTTGCCCGCCAAGCTCGACTACCTACGCTCGCAACCCGGATTCGACGACCGGCCGTTCTCGGTGTTCTACAGCCTGGCGGTGCTGTCCATCGGTCAGGAACACGCGATCGTCGACGATCCGAACGCCCAGTTCGGCCAGAGCGCTCAGCAGGTCATCGACAACTGCAACATGCTCGCTGAGCGCGGCGTCACCGATACCTGGGTCAACCCGCCACCGGTGAACGACTTCAACGCCTACCTGGACCACATGCAGTGGGTGGCCGAAGAGGTCATGCCGAAGGTCGGCTGACTGTGATGCCCAGGAACGTGGGAGTCCCGTTCCTGATATGAAATTGCTGAATCGAAACTAGTTGTGCGACTGACGAAGACCGGCTGAGGTCCGGCCTGGGTCTGTTTTAGCAGTCTTGCGTACGGGTTTGGCCGCCGAGATTACCCAGAGGCCGCTGATGCGGTGCAAGCGCACACACTTTCCCATTAAGCCTGGGCGTAGCTGCCGGAGTGGATATGGCCGATGCCACGGTCAGGGACGCGCCAGTAGAAGTTGGGCTGACGTTCCGCCCCTTTGTCGGTATGGACCTTTCTCGACTTGGAACCGCAGCCACGACAAGAAACTGATTCGCCGGTGTGGCCCTTTGTGGCGTCGAGGCGCAGCAAGCCGGTCATGCTGAGCAGGCTGGCGCAGATGGATGACTTTCTCCGCCACCTTCGACTGGGCCACCGTTGGCAGTGCAACAGTGCACTGGAGCGGTTGTTGGAGGCCTCCGAGACCCTAGCTGACCTCCACCGCATACCTCAGCACAACCACAGGCCGGTTGGCTCGCCTGACTCGGCGCTCTTCACTCCACACGCGATCAGCCACGCGGCTCCATTAGTCAAGTTCCCGGACCGTCAACGGCCTCAGTCGATTTGAGGTCTAGTTGATCGCACCTAGTCGCCGACCCTTACGCAGGTGTGATATTCAGCGGTGCCGAACGCAGGCCCATAGTCCCCGTCGGCCATGGCATCTGCGGTTCCTTGCCGTCGACGTGGGAGTAATCGGGAATGCGCGTGTGCCATTCCTCGAGGATGAGGCGCAGTTCGAGCCGTGCGAGGTGCGAGCCCAGGCAGCGGTGCGGCCCGCGACCGAACGCGAAGTGCACGGCCTTGCCGTCCACGTGAACCGTGTCGGCGTCGTCGTAGCGGCGCGGATCGCGATTTGCGCTGCCGTAACTGAGCATCACGGTGGTGTCCTTCGGTATGACGCGGCCGGCAACCTCCACCTCTTGGGTGGTGACGCGGGGCGCGAACGGAACGGGACCGTCGACGCGCAGGATGTCCTCAATGAAGGCGGGAATGAGCGAGTAATCGCTGGCTATCCGGCCTCGGAGTTCCGCGTCACCTGCCAGCTTGGCCAGAGAGAAGCCCACCGCCGAGGTCACGGTATCCAGGCCTGCCAGCACGAACATGAAGCACAGGCCCAGAATTTCGTTGTCGTCCATAGCCCCCTCGTCGGTGTCCTGCATCAACTGGCTGAGCATGTCGGTGCCGGACGGGTCGGTCCGTCGCGCGGCGATGTGCTCCGTCAGATAGGCGAAGAGTTCCATTGCGTGCGCAAGAACCTCGGGAGTGGCCTCCGAGCTACCGGGGTCGGTGAACTCGAGTATCGAGTCCTTCCACTGCACCAAGCGGTCGCGATCCTCCATGGGCAGTCCGAACAGTGTCAAAAACACCTGGGATGGAAACGGTGTGGCGAGATCGGGCAGAACGTCGCACACGCCTTTCGCCACGATCGCGTCGATCAACTCGCCGGCTTGCCGCCGAAGTTCGGGCTCGCGTTCGGCCATTTTCTTCGGGCTGAAGAACGGGTCGAGCATGCGCCGGTACCTGGTGTGATCGGGCGGATCGATTGCGATAGGGATCATCGGGACGGGACTGCCCAGCCGATCGAACGCCTTGGCCGAAGAGAAGATGTCAGGCCTTTTGGCCGCGAACTCCACCGCGTCGGCGCTGGTGAGCACGATTTCCTCGCCCGCGGTCACCGCCTCCCCCGCGTCCCGCAGTTCCCGCCATGCGCGCGACCGATCCTGTCCGAACGGAAGCTCGCTGAGGTTCACAGTTCCACTGACTTCCAGCTTGTTCATGGGTGGAGATCCTCTCTGCGCGTTACCGCAAACTACACATCCGGAGACACTGTGACAGTAGACTGTCACATATGCGGAAGTATTGCGGGCGAATCCACGAGTGTCAACGACGTCAGCTCACCGAACCGCGTTGTAGTGTCGGTTCAGCCGAGGCGATCGAGGAGGCGGCGTGATGGCACGTGGGGATCGCTCACCACGGGACGCACATGCGGACCGGACACGGAATGCACTACTCGAGGCTGCCCTGAACCTGTTCAGCGTCAACGGTTACGACGACACCACAACGGACCAGATCGCCGAGAGCGCCGGCGTGTCGCCGCGGACGTTCTTTCGCTACTTCCCCACCAAGGAGTCGGTGCTGTTCTTCGGCGAGTACGACTTCATCGACGCCGTCAGCGGCGTGTATCTCGCCCAGCCTGAGGAACTGTCCGATTTCGAGGCCATGGCGAACTCGTTCGCACTCCTTGCGCCTGGACTCAAGCGCATCCGAAAGCGAATCGCGCAGTACCGTGAAGCGGTCGCATCGTCGCTGGTGCTGCTCGGGCGTGAGCGCAGGAACCACGAGGCCAACGCCGAGACGGTGGCGAAGGCGATCGCCGAACGGCGCCATCTAGCGACTCCGGATGACGAGTGCCAGCTGTTGGCATCGGTCGGGATGCTGCTCGTCGAGCGATCCCTCATTCAGTGGTTGGCCACACCGGGCCGGGGCCTCGACGACATCATCCGCGAGGAGTTCGCCGCACTACCCGTAGTACTGAAATAGCTAGCGATCGTCGAACAGCGTCCCGTCGGGACAGCGCCGTGGTGTATCGGGGCCGCAGTATTGCGTGCGCAGATATGACGGGTACGTATCGGTCGGGCCTGCGTAGAGCCCGGCGATGTTGACGGGCACGTCGTATACGCCGATCGCGATCACATGCATGAAACCGGCGACGGCCAGCACCCGTAGCAGTGCCTTGAGCTTCGACCCGGCCCAGTGCAGAGTCTCGATGCCGGACTCGACCCGGATCTGGCCTTTGCGGTTCCGGAAGAACATCAGCGCTCCGCTCGTGCTCAGCACCAGAGACCACAGGATGGGGCCGTAGAGCGGGATCTGCATGGTTTGCCCGGCCCACAGCGTGACACTCGGAATCGAAGCGGGATAGGCGACCAGCCCGTGATGCACCGCGAAGATCTCCAGCGGGAACTCGATAACGTACACCGCGAGCCAGCCGCAGCAGAACGTGCGAACGGGTCCCAGCGCCGGCCAGCGGCGCCGTGCCCGTCCCATCGCCCACCGCGCGAGCGATCCCATCGCCAACGGCATCCAGATGTAGATCATGCCGATCATCAACACAGGTTCGGCCATGAACCGGCTGCCGGGACTCAGCGATCCGGGGACGTTCTCCATCCAGTTGCCGAAGTTCACCAACCCGGCGTTGTAGAACAAAACCGGCTGGAACCAGTTGATCAGGGGATCGTGCCACCAGGCGATCGTCGATCCGATGACGACGGCCGCCTCGACGCAAAGCTGACGCTCGCGCAGGCACTTGCGAACCACGTAGACGATCGCACCGAGTGCCAGTAGCGGGCAGGCGATCTGGAAGGCGATGATCGCCGCCTGGGTCCCGCCGGGGATCGGATCAGGACCGGGAGCGACCGGCGCCGCATTCCCGGAGACGATCCACGAGGTGTAGACGTAGGTGGCGAATGCGATGCACACTGCGCCGACCGCCGACCAGAACAACACCGGTCGGATGGTTCTGATCTGCGGCTGCGCAGCTCTGGGCGCGATCCCGCCGACCTCGTCGGCGCTCTTCAAGTCGGTCAAGGCAAACATCCCTTCGGCAATGACCTACCAAACATGGCAGTTCACTGTCACCGTGTCAACGGTCGCACGAGAATGCGCGGCTAGCGGTAGCGGCGGTTCATCAGCGTCGTGGCCTCGCGCCTCGCCCCCGCGTAGGCATGCCGTGCACGTGGTGTCATGCCGACGACTCTGCTGCCGCCTGGTTTGTAGAAGCGCGCCTCGACGGCCAACCTGCGGTCCGTGGCGCCCGTCGCGCCGCCGAGGGGTGAATCCGGTTGCGCCCACACCGCCCGGCGTCGAACCGCATAAATGGCGCGTCAGCCAGTCGGCTGTGATCCCCGAAGCCGAAGGCGGTCCCGTGCCAGGCACTTTCGGCATGACTGCGGCAGCCGGTTACCGACGGCGGAGAGGTTGTCCGCGCTAGCGACGCGGTTCATCGACGATTTCCGCGACATCGACATGTAGCCGAATAGGTTACACAAGAAACGTGACAGCTCGTTAGACATTTATAGGGTTCAGCAAGCCTTCGCCGAACATCATCTACTCGACTGGCTGCCGATCTAGACGCCAAACGATCCGCTGTTCATGCCATTCGCCTACGCCGTTTACTGGGGCGTACACGCACTCCTGGTGTTGTGGCTTAGCCAGTGGGTGTCCCGCGGTTCGGCTGGAGCATGCTCAAATCGATGGTCGTGCTTGCTATTCCGGTCAACTACGTATGGGACTTCGTCGTCGAGGGCACGGCTACGGCGATGGGCTGGTGGACCTACGACCCTGGCATCGGCCCGGTGCTCGAATGGAGCAACGGTGGTCGCATTACGCTGCTCTGGACCATCGGCATCATGTGCACGTGGCCCAACCTGATCGCCTACTGGGCCGGCAAGCCGCCGGTCCGTGGGCTGAACCATTTCGAGCGGTTCTGCCGATTAGATCGCTTCACCATTCCCAAGACGTCACCGCACATGTCCAGCGTGAGAGATGCTCCCGGCGGTGTCGCCCTTGCTGCCACACAGGCACCGTTGACCAAGCAGCAGGAGTTCGGCGACTACCTCAACTACGAGGCCACCATTCCGCGGTGGCGCTTCGAGCTGATGCGACTGGGGGCCTGGTACATCGTCTTCCAGGTCAGCTTCTTCGTTTTCCTTATTCTGCCGCTGGTGATCATGCGGTGTGCCACCGGCGCCGACAGCCCGTACATCCCCTGATCACTGAGGAGCCTGACACGAAGGACATGCCCGCCGCGTCCTTCCTTCCCCCGCAGAGCAATGAGGCGCTGAAGGAAAACATCCGACTGCTCGCGGGGTGCACCGCGTTCATCGCGATACTCGGCGTCATCGTAGCGCTGACGCAGGGCATCGTCGTCAGCGTGTAATCCCGTCGTCCGAGGGGTCGCAGTGCAATAGCGTTGTCTAGCAATCCAACGGACAGGATTCGGGCCAGCTCCTCGATGGAGACGGGCGGCATTAGCCGGTGCGAGCCTCCCGCCCAGCGGCGTACTCATCTAACATTGGTGTCACTTCTACCGGAGGTGCGTAAGTGACGTCAGAACGGTTGGTGGTCTGCGCGAGCCACAGCCCAGGCAAGGAACGCGATGTGGAGCAAGCCTTCGGGCGCCGCTTCCGAGCTGCGCTGGACATGGCAGCGGACCGGGTCCGGCAGTTCGATCCCGACCTGGTGGTGGTTTTCGGCGGTGACCACCGTCGGGCCTTCCGCCATGTCGTGCCGGCGTTCGGGATCGCGCTGTCCGCATCCATTCTCGCCGAGGGCCGGCATCCAAGCGGTGATCTCGACGTGCCACCCGACACTGCCCGACTGCTGTGCGAACACCTGCTGTGGGACGGCTTCGATGTCGCGGCGTGCCGCGACATCGGATTGGATCATGCATTCGCACAGCCGATCCGAGACCTGGTGGGCGAGTTGGCGGACAAACCCGTCATTCCCGTGGCAGTGAACTGTGCGACCGCTCCCCTGCCCAGGGGGCGCCGCGTCGCCGAGTTCGGCGCGGCGGTCGGACGGTTCCTCGACGGCCTCGACGAACGGACCGTGGTCATCGGGACCGGCGGTTTGTCGCACTCGCCGCCGAGCCTGGAGGTCGACACCTACGACCTCGGTGACGAACAGCGGGCCAAGATCATCGCCGACGGAATGCCGGAGGCTCGCACGAAGATTCGGCCCGACTGGGATGCCGAGGTGTTGCAAGCGATGTCGGCCTGGGATGTGGAGAGGTTGGTCGGACTCGTAGACAACGCGCACGCGCGAGCGGGGGCGGGAGCCAACGAAGTCCGCACTTGGCTGGCAGCCGGGGCCGCGGGCGGCGGGCGGCCGGTATCACCGTTGGGCTACGAGCCGGTGCCGGAATGGATCACCGGGATGGCGGTCGCCGCGTCGTCGTGAGTGGGCCGTCCGCGCCCGGCTTCGGGGTAGGCGCAGGCGTGCGGGAAAACAGCGGCGCCGGTGCCGGCTGGAGTGTTCCTCCGACGTCGACGAAGATGTTGCGCGCCTTCAGATGTGGATCATCCATGGCTTCGGTGGCGGTCAACACCGGCGTGACGCAAGCATCGCTGTCGGCGAACAGCTGCGACCAGTGGTTGCGGGGATGCGCACCGAACCGCTCGGACAGCACCCGCCGCATCGCCGGCCAACCCGCGGGGTCACGTTGCGGACCAAGAGTGGTTGGATCGATGTCCAGCAGTCGAAGCAACTCGGCATAGAACGCCGGCTCCAGTGCGCCAACCGCCACGTAACGGCCGTCGGCGCACTCGTAGGTGCTGTAGAACGGCGCCGAGCCATCAAATGCATTGGCCCCCCGCTCATCCGACCAACGTCCGTCGGCCAGCATCGACCACACCACGTGGCCCAGCATCGAAGCTCCGTTGACTATGGCGGCGTCGACGACCTGCCCGCGCCCGGAATTCTGGCGCTCGATCAGGGCGGCGAGCACGCCGACGACCGCGAACAGCGAGCCCCCTCCGTAGTCACCGACGAGGTTGAGCGGCGGCGGTGGCGGCCGGTCCGGGGCACCCATAGCGTGCAGCAAGCCGGTAAGACCGATGTAGTTGATGTCGTGCCCGGCCTGCTGGGCGCGGGGACCAGTCTGCCCCCATCCCGTGACCCGGGCGTAGATCAGACGCGGGTTGAGCCGTGCGCACTCGTCTGGACCCAGGCCAAGTCGCTCGGTGACCCCGGGGCGAAACCCCTCGAGGAGAACGTCGGCTCTGTCGATGAGTTCACGCACCGCGGCGAGTTCGTCTGGATTCTTCAGGTCCGCGGCCACGACTCGCCTGCCGCGGTGGCCCGCGACCGCGCCCCCGGGTCGCTGCACGCGGGTCACCTCTGCGCCGAGGTCGGCCAGCATCATGGCGGCATGCGGGCCGGGGCCCATACCCGCCAGTTCGACCACGCGGATCCCAGACAGCGGACCTGACGAAACGGCGTGCTCCACGATCCCAATCCTAGCGATAATCTGACATATTGTGCATATGTGATATCGCAGCCATAGGCCTAGACGATCTAGTACGCGGTCTGTGGCATTGTTAATCTGACATCAACGTCATACCGCGTGGGAGTATCGCACCGTGAGTATCTCGCGCCGGAGCAGGAGCCGGTCGCGGGCATCAGCGTCGTGAGCCTCGAGCAGGCCGTGGCCGCGCCGTACGCGACCCGACAGCTCGCTGACCTCGGCGCCCGTGTCGTGAAAGTCGAACGACCACGTGGCGGCGACTTCGCCCGCGGCTACGACCACACCGTCCGAGGCGAATCGAGCTATTTCTTCTGGGTCAACCGCGGCAAGGAGTCGCCGGCCGTCGATCTCAAGCACCCTATGACCTGTTGATCCAGGCCGAAGCCGGACTGTTGTCCGTGACGGGCTCGCCGGGCAACTTGGCGCGAACCGGTGTGTCCATCGCCGACATCGCCGCCGGGATGTTCACCTTTTCGGGCATCCTCACCGCGCTCTACACGCGGGCCATGACCGGCGTGGTTCGGCCGGTGTCGGTGTCGCTGTTCGACGCGCTGGTGGAGTGGATGTCACAGCCCCTCTACTACGGCCGCTACGGAGGCACTCCGCCTCTACTCACGGGAGCGCGCCACCCGACGATTGCGCCGGTATGGGCCGCTCATTTCCCGTGATGGCGACACGGTGTTGCTGGCGGTGCAGAATACGCCCGAATGGCAGCGCTTCTGCGAAGTCGTATTGGAAGCACCCGACGCCTTGGAGCAGCGCCTGCGGCTCGCCGGTGTCGCCCACGCGCGGATGAACGACGTCGAGCAACTGGCGCACCATCCGGTGCTGACCGGCCGTGACCGCTGGCGCAGGGTACGCACCCCGGGCGGGGATGCAGACGCGATGGCGCCGCCGGTTGCACTCGGTGGCGTCGAGCCCTTGATGGGTGACGTGCCTGCCCTGGGCGCGCACAGCAGAACGATCCCGCGGGAATTGGGGTGTTCGCCCGAAGCCATCGACGGCATCTTCGGCGCGGGAGTGACGTCCGGCTAGGTCGAGCGCCCGAAGAAGCCCCGCTTGATACAAGTCGTCAGCAAGGTGACGATCTCGTCGTCGTCGACAGGGTGGGGCAGATCCAGAGTGGCCTGCGGCACCCGCGTGACCAGCGCACGCACGATCAGCGCGGAGACCACGGGGTCGAACGGGTAGACACCCGGTCGCCGGATCAGCATCCGTGCCGCACCGAGGTCCATGAGCACCTGGCCGTGCTCGCCGATGCCGAGGATGGTGGCGTCGTCGGTGGCGCCTTCGGCCCACACGTCGATGCAACCGGAATACCTGTCGTAGAACTCGACGTAGGTGGCCAGCCAGTGCTGCAACGTGGATTCGTCGGCGACGGGATCCAGCAGGGCGATCCGGTCCGCGAATGCCCTTGCGGCACCGTAGATTTCGCTGGCGATGGCTGCTAGCAGATCCTGCTTGTCGCTGAAGTACTTGTAGAAGGTGCCCCGCGCCACGGCCGCGGCCTCCACGATGTCGTCGACGCTGGTACTGCGATATCCGCGGGCCCGGAACTGCGCGGCGCCCGCGTCGGCCAGCGCGGTCACGGTGGCCACCGCCCGCTTGCTGAGGTTGGCGGTGCGCTCGCTGATGGACAGTCCCGCGACGTTCGGTTCCTCAGGAATCTTCACCGCATCCACCTCGGCGGCGGGGTCGTTGCTGGCGCGCAGCCGTAGCGAGGTCAACACAGCGGCGGGGGTGTCGGGAAACAGCACCAACTGTAGGAACACCGACAAAGTGTCGACGGCATCCTTGGCGCTGCGGCCGTAGGCGCCGTCGGTGTGGACGAACAGGTTGATGCGGTGCACGAGGGCGGTCATCGTCATGGCCGCGATCTCAGGATCGATCCCTGTCACACCCGAGGCGGCGAGGCGTTCGGCCACCCGGTGGTTGTAGCTGCGGACGAAGCGGGCGATTTCGGGCCGGACGTTCGCGTCCGACGAGGCGATCGCCGTCCACTGGACGAACATCGTCGAGTACTTCTCGAACACCCAACTCCACTCGCCCAACCACCAATTGAGGTTGTCGAAGCCGACCTCGTCCGGCCCGAGGGGGCCGATGCGCCGCGCCACCCTGAACAGCGCGCTACCGCATTCGTTGAGCAACTCGAGGAAGATCTCGTCCTTGCCCCTGAAGTACTGGTAGAGCGTGGCCCGCGACACTCCCGCCGCCTTGGCGATCGCATCAACCGACGTGTCGAAGTATCCGAGCCGTCCGAACAACTCCAGCGAGACCTCGGTGATCCGGGTGCGGGTACTTGCACCACGGGCACCGATGGCAGGACTCGATGGGCCGTAGCTGGCCCGGCGGACGATCGATGCTTCGGACATGATGCGTCCAGCCTATGGTGTGGCTGGGCTGACGGCGCCGCTCGCTGTCGTGTTTCGCGGAATCAGGAACTCCGCCGAGCCGGTCACAGCCACCCCGCCCGTTTGGCGGGTGGCCGCCAACTCCACCGTCACCCGGTCCGCGCCCGGCTCCTCGGTGACGTCAACGATCGTCCCCGAGCAGGTCAGCACGTCACCGGGCCACACCTGTTCACGGAAACGCACCCCGAATCGGCGCACGTTGCCTGCCCCAAGCCAATCGGAGGCGAATCCAGCCAGCAGGGCCGCGGAGAACATCCCCTGCCCGAACACCGAGGGATACCCCGCCGAGCGAGCGAGTTCGTCGTCGTAGTGCATCGGGTTGAGGTCGCCGGACGCCCCGGCGTAGCGGACGAACATCTGACGGGTGAGCGGCCCGAACTCTCGTGCCGGCGCCTGCGTTTCCACCTGCAGTGCGGCGCTCACTTCGCGGCCGTCTCGATGAAGGTCGCCCTGGCCTCCGCCACGAGTGCTCCTTGTGGGTCGCGGTATTCGGTGACGACGGTGGCGAACTGCATGGTGCCGCCCCGCTTACCCGGTTTGGAGAATCGCTCGACGAGACGCTCCCGCGCGGTCAGGACCGCGCCGGCGGTGGGCACCTCGCCGTGGAAGGTGTACTCCTGCTCGCCGTGAAGCAGTCGCTTTCGCTCGAACCCCACATTGACGCGCACGCCGGGCGGCGCCCAGCGGGCGGCGGTGGTGAGGAAGGTCGGTGGCACGATCGCGCCGGGTCCGTGGAAGTCTGGGTTGTCGGAGAGCATGGCCTCGGCGAACTCCGCGATCTTGCCCCGCTCCACGACCACTTCCCACGGGCGGCCCTCGGTCCCATCGGTATCACTGTCAGGCATAGCGGTCATAGTGACCAATAGTGTCAGAAGATCTTCTCCACGGGTAGGTTGATCTCCCATCATCCCCAATGAGCCGCTTGTCTGAAAATGACATTGCTGCCAGAATCGGTGCCCATGGTCGAGTTGGCGGCGAGCTACGTAGCGGGAAAGTGGGCTGCAGGTGCACTCGCGGAAACTGTGGAGGTGACGTCACCGGCTACGGGCCAAGTGGTGGGTGCGATCGGCGTGGCGGGCGCCGAAGAGGTTGATGCCGCTGTCGCCGCCGCGCGTGCAGCGTTGGCGACGTGGAGGCAGGTCTCCCCCGCCGACCGGGGCGCCGCGCTGGGCAGGCTCGCCGACGCGTTGACTGCCCGCAAGGGCGAACTGGCCGATCTGGCCACGGCGGAGATCGGCTCGCCGCGGTCGTGGAGCACCTTCGGGCAGGTCCTCACCGCCACCGGCGTATTGAAGGCCTATGCCGCGATCGCACCCGAGTATCCGTTCACCGCCACCCGCCCCTCGATGACGGGTGGAACCGTGGAGGTACGCCAGGTGCCCGTCGGTGTCGTGGGGGCGATCGTCCCGTGGAACACCCCGCTGTTCATCGCCGCTCTCAAACTCGGCCCCGCCTTGGCGGCCGGCTGCACGGTGGTGCTCAAACCCGCTCCGGACGCACCACTGGCCTTCGGCGTGCTGATGGAGGCGATCGAGCAGGCCGGCATCCCTGACGGTGTGGTCAACGTCGTCAACGGAGGCACCTCGACCGGCGAGCTGCTCGTCGAGCATCCGGGGGTCGACAAAATCAGCTTCACCGGATCTACGACGGTGGGCGCCAAGATAGGCGCGGCGTGTGGCACCAGAGTGCGACGCTGCAGCACCGAACTCGGAGGCAAGTCGGCGGCCATCGTGCTGCCCGACGCGCCGCTGGAACGGACGGTCAAGGGTCTGGTCGGCGGCGTGATGGGCAACAACGGTCAGTTGTGTGCCGCGCTGACGCGTATCCTATTGCCCCGCAGCCGATACGACGAGTTCGTGAGTGCGCTCCAGGTGGCCGTCGAAGCGCTGACCGTCGGAGACCCCGCGGACAGATCCACCGATATCGGTCCACTGATCAACGAAGCCGCTCGCGACAAGGCGGAAGGGTTCCTGCGGCGGGCACGGGACGAAGGAGCCACCCTGCTCGTCGGCGGCGAACGACCGAACCTGCCAGGATGGTTCGTCGCGCCCGCGCTGGTGGCGGCGACCAACGACATGGAGATCGCTCGCGAGGAGGTCTTCGGTCCGGTGGCCGTCGTCATAGCGTACGACGACAGCGAACCGGACGCAGAAGATGCGGTCAGCATTGCCAACGATTCCCGCTACGGCTTGGTGGGCGCGGTCTGGTCGGCCGACGAGCAACGGGCCGCTGAGGTGGCAGCACGACTTCAGGTCGGCTCGGTGGCGGTGAACTCGACCGCGGTCCTCGATTTCGGCAGTCCGTTCGGCGGATTCAAGCAATCAGGCATCGGTCGCGAGGGCGGCCCCGAGGGCCTCGCGGGCTTCGTCGAATATCAAGCCATCATCCGTTAGGCCGGAAGGAAATCACGGAATGCAGACACAGGCCGCCGTGCTGTTTGAGCGCAACACGCCATGGTCGATCGAGACCATCGAACTGGACCCGCCGAGGGCGACTGAGGTACTCGTCGAGCTGCATGCCTCGGGTATGTGCCATTCCGACGACCATCTCGTCACCGGCGACATGCCGATCCGGCTGCCCTGCATCGGCGGTCACGAGGGTGCAGGCGTCGTCAAGGCGGTCGGCGACCACGTGTCCTGGCTCGCCCCCGGCGACCACGTCGTGTTCAGCTTCATCCCGTCCTGCGGCCGGTGCCCGTCGTGCGCAACGGGCCATCAAAGCCTCTGCGACCTTGGCGCAAAGATCTACTCGGGCATGCAGATTCACGACGGAACCGCACGCCACCACCTCAACGGCGAGGATCTCGCACTGGCTTGTGGTATCGGATCGTTCGCGCACCACACCGTCGTTCACGAGGCGAGTTGCGTCAAGATCCCGGACCACTACCGGCTGGACCGGGCGTGCCTGCTGGGCTGCGGCTTCATCACGGGATGGGGATCGTCTGTCTATGCCGCCGACGTCCGACCGGGTGACACGGTTGCTGTTGCGGGCGTCGGTGGCATCGGCGCCGCGGCAGTGCAAGGTGCACGGCTGGCCGGCGCCCGCACGATCACCGTCATCGACCCGTCGGAGTACAAGCGGGAGGAGGCGCTCAAGATGGGCGCCACCCACACGGCAGCGGATTGGAAAGAGGCGAAAGGTGTTGTTGCCGAGGCGACTTGGGACCGCGGGGTGGACAAGTTCATCTGCGCGATGGGCGTCGGTGATGGTCAACTCATCGGGCAGGCGCTGGCAATGACGGCCAAACGCGGCAAGCTGGTGGTCACCAATATCCACCCGATGTTGGAACGCGAGATCCGAGCGAACCTGATGGATCTCACGCTCACCGAGAAGCAGATCGTCGGGACCCTATACGGCTCGGGCAATCCACGGGCGGACATCCCGAAGATCCTGGAGCTCTCCAGTGCCGGACAGGTCGACCTGGATGCGATGGTCACCCGCACCTATCCCCTGACTAAGGTCAACGACGGCTACGCCGACATGCATGCCGGTGCCAATATCCGTGGCGTGCTCATCTATCCGCCCGCCGAGGCAGCGCTGGGCTGAACCGCTCACGCCTTGGCGTGTACCGGTTCCCATCCACCGCCCTGGGCGGAGCGGTGCGCTGCGTCGATCACCGCGAGTGACACCAGCCCGTCCTCGAACGTGGCCGCGGTACTCGGCTCGCCGTCGAAGGCGGGCAGCCAGTCCTCGAGCATGAGTGCCATCGCCCGACTGGCATGGCCGGCCAGGCCGGTGGGCAGCCGGTCCGGGTGGGCGGGTTCACGCTCATCCACCTCCAACGGGGTCAATCCGTCATCGGTGGCCAGACCCGCCGAGTACCGTGCCGATCGAAGATCGCCGTCCCCGATGATCGTGCCGTCCGAGCCGAACACCTCGAGGCGGTAGTGGTCGGCGTGCGCACCCATCACCGAGACACTGAGCACCGCAGTCATGCCGGACGGCATCCGCATGAGCACAGCTGCGGTGTCATCTGCGGTGATTCGCAGGGTCTCGCCGTCGGCGAGGTGACGGACGGGGTCGCTGACGGTGACCTCGGCGCACACTTCCTCGGGCGCACCGAACAGGCTGCACACGAAGTCGAGGTCGTGCACCAGCATCCCGGCGAGGTAGCCGCCACCCTGTTCCCGGTCATACATCCAGCGCGCCTGCGGCGGATGGCTCGGGTGCCAGTACGACGCGCTGCGGCTCACCCGTGCCAGGTACTGGTCACCGAGGAACCCCGAACGCACCCGATCAGCAACAGCGAGCCAGTCCGGATTCCAGCGATTTTCGAAGCAGCATGCCGTCGGTACGCCGGCTGCCGCGGCGGCACGCACCATCTCGCGGGCCGCCTCCGGGTCGCCGGCAAGCGGCTTCTCGCACAGCACGGGTTTGCCCGCGGCGAGGGCGGCCAGCGTCATGTCGCGGTGCAGCACCGTCGGTGTAGCGACGGAGATCACGTCGAGGTCGTCCCGCTGGACGAACGACTCCCAGTCTGTCGACGTCTCCTCGATCCCGAGCTTGGCCGAGACGCGCTCCAGACGATCCGGGGTGCGGGCGCAGAGCGCAACGGGCTCGAAGCCCGCCGCCGCCCGGAAACCTGGCACCTGTACGTGCGCGCCCCACCCCACACCGATGATGCCGACTCTTAGCGGGGTGCGGTCCGTCATGTGCCCTCCTCGGCTGTCCTTTGTCGATCGCTTCTTGGCGGACTCGACCACTAGTGACACTAATGTTAGATATCGCTGCGGATCAAGGAGGGGAAAACCGCGCAATCCCCTCAACTTACGCCTACCCGACATTGCCTATAAGTGACATGAGTGCCAGAATCTAGAGCTGTGAGCGCGATCGACGTCGACGAGCAACAGTTCGCACCATTGATCGACCTGCGGTGGTGGCAGGAACATCCCGCAGAACGCGCGGAGATTTACCGGCGCCTGCGGGACGCTGGCCCGGTCTTCGTGCGCACCAACCGGCCCGATGCTCCCCGCGCCCGCGGCTTCTGGGCGGTCGGCGCGCACCGCGATGTGGTCGACATCAGCCGACGAGCCGACGAGTTCTGCTCCGGGCACGGTACCCAGATCTTCGATCAGACCGCCGAGATGCGCGAATACCGCGGGTCCATCATCGACATGGACGACCCCGAGCACATGCGGCTTCGCAAGATCGTCTCCCGCGGATTCACCCCGCGCATTCTCGCCGAGATGCGTGGCTTGGTGGAGGAGACAACCGCAGAGATCCTGGACGAGATGCCCCGCACCGGGAAGTGCGACTTCGTCTCAGCGTTCGCCACGCTGCTTCCGCTGCGCATCATCGACAACATGCTCGGGGTGCCGCGGGAGCACGAGCAGTTCATCGTCCATGCCACCAACGTCGTACTCGGCGCCTCAGATCCGGAGTACGTACCCGATCAGACCGCGGCGGGCATCGGGGCGGCGGTCTCCGAGGCCAGCGAGCGGCTCATCGAACTGCTCAGGAGTATCGCCGAAGACCGCATCGCCCGGCCGCGTAACGACGTGATCAGCAAGCTCGTCACCTCCGACGAGGAGAATTTGACGCCGCAAGAACTGGCGAAGTTTTTCATCTTGCTGATCGGCGCGGGCAACGAGACCACCCGCAACGCGCTCACGCATGGCCTGCAGATCCTCAGCGCGCATCCGGACCAGCGCGAACGGCTGCTGGCGGACTACGACGAGTTGGCACCGACTGCCGTCGAGGAGATTCTGCGGTATGCGAGTCCTGTGATCCACATGCGCCGCACCGTAACCCGCGACGGTGTGACGCTGACAGACGCGGACGGGCAGGTGACACACACCTTCGCCGCCGGCGACAAAGTAGTCGTCTGGTATCCGGCCGCCAATCGCGACCCCGCGGTATTCGCCGACCCCGAGGCGTTCGACATCGCACGAAAGCCGAACAACCACATCGCCTTCGGGGGACCCGGCCCTCACTATTGCCTCGGCGCCCACCTCGCCCGCTTGGAATTGAAAGTGGCCTTCGAGATGCTCTACGACCGCTACCCCGACATCAGCGCTGCCGGCGAGCCGGTCATGCTGAGATCCAACTTCGTCAACGGCATCAAACACCTCGAGGCAACCTACACACCATGAACACCACTGCGGCCGTGCTATCCGACACCACCGATGGCATCCTCACAATCACCCTCAATCGGCCAGAGGCCGCGAACGCGGTCCGGCCCGACGACCGCGACACGATCATCGCGCTGCTGGCCGCCGCCGCGGACGACGAGAAAGTACGCGCGGTGGTGTTGCGCGCCAACGGAAAACACTTCTGCTCGGGCGCTGACGTGGCTTCGCTGGCGGACCGGCGGGCGCGGGGCGAGAAGCGAGTGCTGGAGCCGACGCGACGCATCATGAACGGGGCCCAGAAATTGGTTGCCAGCGTGTTGGATTGCCACAAGCCGGTGATCGCCGCGGTGCAGGGTGCTGCGACAGGTCTGGGGGCCCACGTTGTCTATGCGTCCGATCTCGTGGTCGCCACCGAAAATTCCTATTTCGCTGAGTCATTCGTCAAGCGTGGGCTGGTCGTCGACGGTGGCGGGTGCTACCTGCTGCCTCGAAGGATCGGCATGCAGAAGGCAAAAGAGATGGCCTTCTTCGGAGAGCGCCTGACGGCAGCCGAAGCGTTGGCACTCGGTCTGGTGAACCGCGTGGTCGCCCCGGCCGAGTTGGACGCGGCGGTGGCCGACTTCGCCGGACGGCTGGCGGCGGCACCGACGAGCGCCATCGCGTTCACCAAGCGACTGCTCAACGACTCCCCCGACACCGATCGGTCCGGGGCGTTCGTCGCCGAGGCGATGGCCCAGGAGATCCAGTCCTACTCACATGACTCGAAAGAGGGTGTGCAGGCGTTCATCGACAAGCGCCAGACCGAGTTCACCGGGTGGTGAAGTAGATGGCGCGCGCGGATATCCCGGTCATCGACCAGGTCAGCGAGCCGTATTGGGCCGCGGCGCGGCAGGGTCGCCTGCTGATCGCCAAGTGCCGGCCGTGCGGCCGGGTACATCACTACCCGCGGCCGTTCTGCCCCCACTGCTGGAGCGACGACGTCCACCCGGTTCAGGCCAGCGGAACCGGAATCCTGTACACGTATTCGACGGTGTACGTGAATGATCTGACTCCGTTCAGCGAGCGACTGCCCTACGTGGCCGCGATCGTCGAGCTGCCCGAGGGCCCGCGGCTGATGACCGCCATCGAGGGCGTCGAACCCGAGCGCCTCCGGGTCGGAATGCCCGTCACCGCGATTTTCCGGCCCGTCGACGAGACAGATCCCGACAGCCCGTATCTCACGATGTTCACCCCAAGAGAGGACTCATGACCGGACTACTCGACGGCAAGGTCGCCCTGGTGACCGGCGCCGGGCATGGCATCGGCCGTGGCCACGCACTCGAACTGGCCAAGCATGGCGCGACGGTGATCGTCAATGACCTTGGCACGACCCTTTCCGGCGAGGGCACCGGCAAGGTCGCCGACGAGGTCGTCTCGATCATCGAGAGCCGCGGTGGCAGGGCGGTGTCCGACTTCAGCGACGTGGGCGACGAGCAGCAGGTAGACCTTGCCGTGGAACGCGCCTACTCGCAGCTGGGAAGGGTTGACATCGTGGTCAACAACGCGGGCATCGTGCGCGACAAGGCGATATGGAACATGACGGCCGACGACTTCGACCTGGTGATGCGGGTGCACGTGCGCGGCAGCTGGTTGACCAGCCGCGCGGTCGCGCGGAAGTGGCGCGCGGAATCCAAGGAATCCGGCGCAAAAGTCTATGGCCGCATCATCAACACCACCTCGGGCGCCGGCCTGCACGGCCACTTCGGTCAGACGAACTACAGCACCGCGAAGTCGGCGATCGTGGGCCTGACCCAGACGCTCAGTCTCGAGCTCGCATCGATCGGCGCCACCGTGAACGCCATCAGTCCTGGTGGACGCACGCGCATGTCCGCGTCCATGCCGGGAGCAGAGGCGGCCATCGAGCCCGACGAGCGCGCCGAGGACGAGTTCGATCCCAAGGACCCGTCGCTGGGCTCTCCCGTGGTGGCGTGGCTCGCCAGTCCCGAAGCCGGCCATGTCAGCGGTCAGGTGATCCGGGCCATGGGCGAGCATCTGCAGCTGCTCAAGGGCTGGCATCCGGTGACGTCGGTCTCCAACGGCCAAAAGCGATGGGATGCAAATAAACTCGGTGCCATCATGGCCACCGACGTGTTCGGGACCCGTAACACCGGTCTGCGACTGGGCGGCTGACGCGCTGCCGGACGTTGCACAGACGGTCACAGACGGTCACAGAAACA
The DNA here is from genome assembly GCF_010726645.1 of Mycolicibacterium duvalii. Lineage (NCBI taxonomy): Bacteria > Bacillati > Actinomycetota > Actinomycetes > Mycobacteriales > Mycobacteriaceae > Mycobacterium > Mycolicibacterium duvalii. The sequence goes on from NZ_AP022563.1 coordinate 3,192,927, forward strand.
GGTATAGCGCGGACAGCAAGGCCCACAGCGCCACGCAATATCCCTCGAATGCGATCCGCAGAGGCTTTGGAGCGTTTCGCAGTTCCATGAAGTCGAGCCCGACGAGCCGTATCTTGATCGCGGCGATCCCAAGGATGACGACCGCCATCGCCGAACCGGTGCCATGGTCGGCGCCCAGAGCGAAGGACACCACCGTCGCTGCGATCAACACCAGCCAGGACACGTCCGCGCGGCCACGGACGAAGGCCAATACGGAGGGGCCCGGCATCACGACACCAGGTACAGCAGTGGAAACAGCACGATCCACAGCAGGTCGACGAGGTGCCAGAAACAAGCCCCGCCCTCCACGACGGCCATCCGCGTTGGTCCGAGTTCGTGCCGCCGCGTCTGGGTGAGCAGGAATGTCAGCACCGCCATACCGATACAGACGTGAAGCAGATGTATACCGGTGAGGACGAAGTAGTACAGGTAGAAGTGATTGGCGATGACCGCGTGTCCACCGGTCACCAACGAGTAGTACTCGAAGGTCTTGAGGGCGATGAACACTCCGCCATTGCCGCCACGGTGGCCGAGCGCGCGATGTGCCGGGCTCCCGACCGCAGCGCACGCAACGTGATGACCACGAGCAGTGAACTCGTCAGCAGTACCAGCGTGTTGGTGAACCCAACCCCGAGGTGCAACGTCTTGCGCGCGAGGTCGAACTGTTCGGGGTTGTTGGCCCGCTCGACCATGAAGGTGGCGAAAAACCCGCCGAATACCAGCATGTCGCCGAACAGGAACACCCACGTGCCGCTCTCACCGGGCACGCGCCGCGCCGGCGTCGCGGTCAGCGAGGATGCATGAACTGTCACGAAGCCACGAGGGTGGGGGATCGCTCGGCGGCCTGCTCCGCACTGATCGAGCGGAGCAGCACCAGGGTCACCGCGATCATCCAGACACTGAACGCCACCAACGGAATCCAGAACGCGAAGACGCCGTTCCACGCCAGCGGCCCGCTGTTGAAGACCATCACCGCGCCGCCGGGCAGCGCGAGCAGGGCGTACCAGGCGTTGAGGTAGCCGAACCACCGCGGGAACGTCCCCGGTGTCGTGCGGTCGACGAACGACGCGGTCGTGAGCACCACGGCCTGCACGACGAGGGTTCCCACGATGCCGACGAACATCAACCAGAAGACGTCGTTGAGCGCCTGCGTGATCTGGGGATCACGCTCTTCGGGCCGAAACGCTGCGGTGGCCATCACCATCATCGGGAACAGAAAGCCCGGCACGAAGATGACGCCACCGAAGATCTGGGTCACCGACAGCACACCCCACTTGCCTTCGACCCGTCGCACCCGCAGGCAGATCGTGGCCAACCACGGCAGCGCGAGGCATGCAGCGAGCAGGCTGAACGCCAGGCCGACTCGCACCCGGAGCTTGTTGGCAACCAGAAAGTCGGCGATGGACTGGGCGCTCGCGGTCGGCGAGAGCGGCGGGATGAGCTTGGCGATGAGCATGAAGAAGACGAAGAACAGCGCGAGCATGACGACCCCGCCCCACGCGGCGATGCGTTGGAGTTTCAAGTCCACGGGCGAAGTGGAGATCTAATCCGCTCAATGTTTAACTAGTTTGATGATCTGGCGTCGGCGCCGTTGAGCAGGGCGTCGAATCGGTCGGGCGTGCTGCCGTGCAGTACCAATTCGTCGGCACCGGCCTCGCGGAAGCGTTCGAACATCAGATGGCAGGATCGCGCCGACCCGACCGCCGCCGCCTCCGCCGTCCACGGCCTCGGTAAGGCGGAGGCGGCCTCGACGAGTTTCTCGCGAGTGAGCACCGAGTCCGCGGAACCCCTGACACCGGCGAGTAGCGGGTGACTTCGCAACCTGCTCAATGGTTCCGGATCCCACCCGTTGACTGCCGCCAACCGCTCGCCGAATCCGGGAATCTGGTAGTACGTCACCGCCCGAGCGTCCACTACAGCGAGCTCCTCCTCGGCCGGCAGCTCGCACGCGACCACGACGGTGGCGTACACCCGCACACTGCCCACCGGGCGGCCCGCTGCGCGCTCGGCGTCCCGGACGCGCCGTACCGAACGCTCGACGGCGGCGGGGGTCAGGAACGGATGCAGCAGCACCCCGTCGAAGTGGCGACCCGCGAGCCCCAGGCCCTTGGGTCCGATCGCCGCGAAGACCACAGGAGGGACCGGCTGATCCGGTATGTCATTGAGCCGCAACGACGGGTACCTGCCCGCGGGTCCGTCGTAGCTGACCTTCTCACCCCGGCACAGCCGGCGGAAGATGTCAGCGTGGTCGACGATCGACGCGTTCGTGGAACGAGGTAGCCCCACCGCCGCCCACATCGCGTCGACCGAGCGTCCGACGCCGAGCATGAATCGTCCGCCCGACAGCGCCTGAGCCGTCATTGCCAGCGACGCCAGCAGTGCGGGATGCCGGGACTGGAGATGGGTGATGCCCGAGGCGATCCGGATCCTCGAGGTGGCTTGGCTGACCGCGCCTGCGATCACCCCGAGATCCTTGGTCCCCCATCGCTCGCTGAGCCATACGGTGTGCAGATCGAGACGCTCGGCGGCCTTCGCCTGGTTGACGACGACCGCGGGGTCGGCGACGCGTCCGGGGAGCACGTAAGCGCCGAGCGCTATGCCGCTGAGCTGTCTGCCGTTCATCCCGCTATTCTGACAGTAGTGTTCAGTTCCGCGAAGGGGGACGATGGTTTACACATCTTCGCGCGGCCAATTCGGTAGTCGGACGAGCGACATTCTGCGGACCTGGCTGCCGCCGAGCATCGCGCCCGATGGCACAACCGACTTCGAGATCTCCGAGTTCACCGCCCCACCGGCCGGCTACTCAGGGAAGACAGCGTTCTTCACTGCCTCGTGGAAGGACCCGGACGGCGAAAGCCACAGCGCTGATCTGGTGCTGCGCGCACAGGCTGACGACCACCAGCTGTTCACGACGCCCGACGCACCGCGCCAGGCCGAGGTGATGAAACGTCTCGCCGCACATGGAATTCCGGTGCCGGACGTCGTCGGTATCGAAGGCGACGCTTCGATTCTGGGATCGCCGTTCTATCTGATGCGACGGGTGCGAGGTCGAACGCCGTCCGACGTTCCCAGTTGGCACAAGCGAGGCTGGACCGTCGAACTGTCCCCCGTCGAGCGAGGGCTGCTGTGCGACAACGGGTTGCAGGCGCTGGTGTCGCTTCACCGCATCGACGACCCCGACACGCTGGCGTTCTTCCGTGGCGGGACCGATCCGAGTAGGACAGCGCTGCAGCGCTACCTCGACAAACTGCGCGGCTGGTACGAGTGGTGCCGTGCTGATATGCAGGTAGGCGGCGCCACATTGGCCGAGGCGCTGCGCGTCATCGTGGATGCGGCACCCGACACAGACGCGGAGACTGTGGTCTGGGGCGACGCGCGGGTGGGGAACATCAGCTTCGGTGATGACCTCTCGGTCGTCGCGTTGTTCGACTGGGAGACCGCGGGCACCGGGCCACCGGACATCGACGTCGGTTGGTGGCTGATGTTCGAGCGCTTTCTGTGCGAAGCACTGGGGTTCACCCGCCTGCCCGGTATTCCGGACGACGACGAGATCGTCAGGCGCTACCTCGAATTCGGTGGGACCCTCACCGGCGACATCGCCTACTACCAGCTGATAGCCGCCATTGTTCTGTCGCTGATCAACAATCGGCTCGCCCGCCTGCTAGAGCGTGACGGCTTAGATGTGGTGACGGCTCAAAGTTATCCCCGCATGTCGGTCGGACTGGTCGAGCACTATCTCGACCGGCTCTGAACCTTGGTCAGGCCAGTTCACTAGCCGCGGGTGGCGCCGCCCCGACCACGACGTGACCCTGGTGCGCTAGAACTGCGCCATGCCCTGGTCGACCGACAGCCGCGTTGCCGTCACGAAGCGTGACTCGTCGGACGCCAACCAACACACCGCGGCCGCGACGTCCTCCGGTTCGCACGCCCACTGCGGCAGGAACGGCGTACCCATGTTGTTCAGCGTGGGGTTGCTCTCAATCGCGGAGAACAACGCGGCGATCATGTCACCGCCACCCATCGGGGTGTTGACCGGTCCGGGATGGACACTGTTGACCCTGATTTCGTGCTTGCCCAGCTCGGCGGCGAAAGCCCTGGCCATTCCCGTCACCGCGTGCTTGCTGGCCGTGTAATGCACCATGTACGGCTGCACCTTGACGCCTGCGTAGGAGCTGATCAGAATGATCGAGCCGCCGCGGCCCCCTTCGATGATGCGGTGAGCACCCGCCATCACCGTGTTCCAGGTGCCCGTCACGTTGACGTCAATGATGTCGCGGAACGACTCCGGGGTGATCTCGTTCCATGGCGCAGGGACGCAAATTCCCGCATTGGCAACGATGATGTCCAGCCGCCCGAAGGCGTCGACTCCCTGATCGACGGCCGTCCGCAGTCCGTCGAGATCGCGGATGTCGGCCGCCGTGGCCGTTATTCGGCCCCCCGCAGCCTTGACTGCCCGCACCGTCTCGTCGAGATCGTCCGGTGTGGCCGACGGGTAGCGCACCCATTCGGGAAGCGGGCCTGCGATGTCGACGGCGATGACATCGGCCCCTTCGTGTGCCATCCGGACCGCATGGGCACGTCCCTGCCCCCTGGCAGCACCGGTGATGAACGCGACCTTGCCCGCCAGCCGTCCCGTCGTCAACGTGTTCCCTCCCGCGTCGTGTCGACCGCATCGAGTGATAACGGCCCTTCCCGTACGGCCATCCCCAGAAGCCCGAGGTCGACCCCCGCTTCGATGGCGGCCTCACGGCACGCGGCAACGTCTTTACGCAGGAAGTGACCGGCCATTTCCTCGAAGCGTTCCATCCCACCGATGCGGTGTGCGTGAGCCGCCACATGGCTGCGGGCGCTGCACACCTGCAACGTCGACAACAACGCGGTCGGTTCGACACCCAGCTGGCCGCCCAGTTCCGTTGCTGCTGCGAGCAGTTGAGCGTTCGCCGCGAACAACAGATTGTTGACGAGCTTGATGGCCAACGCACTGCCGAGTTCCCCGGTGGGCACCACAGGTTCGGCGTAGGCGGACAGCACGGGTGTCACCCTGGCAACGGCGTCGGCAGGTCCACCGAGGAGCACGGTCAACGTGCCCGCATCGATGTTCTCGACGGTCCCACTGACCGGCCCATCGAGGATCACCGGCCCAGCCGGGGAGGACTCCTGCAAGGCCTGCAAGGTGGCCATCGTGCCGGTGGTGTGGGACACGAACACCGATCCTGGCTTCGCGTTGGCGATGAAACCTTCCGGGCCGAGGCCCGTTTCGCGCAGTTGCGCGTCAGCGTACAGGCAGGCGATGAGGATGTCGCTGCCGCGCGCCAACTCTGCCACGGAGCCTGCCGGCGTGGCGCCCCGGTCCACCAGCCGGCTCCGCACGTCGTCGCGCCGGGCGTACACCAGCACGTCGTGGTCCGCCGCGAGCAGGCGCGCCACCATGGGTTCGCCGAGTTGGCCGGCCCCGAGAAACCCCACAGTTCCGGCCATCAGGCGCTCCCTGTGCGCTCCGTGCGCGGCCCGCTCACGTCAGCCACGTCAGCGGCAGCGACGGCATCCGGGTCGCGGTTCTCGCGGCGCTGTCGAATGAGGCCGGAGAAGTAACCCATCACGTGCGTCATGTCCTCGAGCCGCGCGGCGTTGGCTTCCCCTCCCACGCCCGTTTGATGCAGGATCTTGTCCTCCCAGGCCATGAACTGCTCGAGATCCTCGACGGGCACGCCCATTATCGTGAGGAAGACTGTCGACGGGAACACGCGCGAGTCCGTTCGACGAAGTCGCACCCGCCGTCGCTGACGAGCTGGTCGACGAATTCCGCCGCCAGCTTCTGCTGCGCCTCGCGGAGGCCCTTGACGCGGCCGGGCGAGAAGTATTCCGCCAGTACCTGCCCCCACTTGGCATGGTCGGGCGGGTCGATCATGATCGGAATCCACTTGTACGGCCGCTCCGGGTCGGTCGGCATGATGAAGCTGCTCGACCACTTGTCCGGGTGCTGCAAACCATCGAGGATCACCGCGTTGACGGTGAATACCCAATACTCGACGCCGGCCTCCCGGTTCCGGAAGGCCGGCCGCGCGTCATCCTGGCACTCGTCCGGCAGGCGGAAGTGCGTCAGCGCGGGCGAGTCTGGCGTGTTCGACTCCAGGTCCTTGACGGGACATGTTGCGCCTGCCTGACTCTCGCTCATGAGATCCTTCCGGTTGACGGCGACCGAGCACGTACTCGAATCAGCAGCGTCTTGTCATGCTACGACAGTCCACTGTCATAGTTGATCGAAACCGGGCAGCCGATCACACTCCACTCATCCAACTAGGTTAACTACGTGTTGGGCGAGTGCGATACTGCTCGCGCTCCTCAGGATTGTCAGCGAACGGGGAAGCCGGCATTCAGCGCCCGGGTGATGCCGGTGATGAACTTGGCCTCGTCGGACACCAGGAAGGCCACTGCGTTCGTGATGTCCGCCGGCATGAGGATCTGGATGGGCAGCGCATGCTGCATCGAGGACAGTCCGGGGTCGTTGGCTTCAACCATTGTGGCCATGGCGTCGTTCATGACCATCCCGGTCGCCACGCCGGTCGGGTGAATCGTATTGACCCATTGCAGTACTGCGCCAGTTGATTTGCAAGCGCCTGCATCGACCCGACCAGGCCACGCTTCATGGCCGGGGTATCCTGCCCGCCTGCGGCTCAGGTGATGACGGCGACTTCGCCGTTCAAATTCCCCACGCGCGGGCTCCTATTCAGCGTGACGTACTTCCGGTGTGAATGCGGGCCAGCCGCAAGCCTTCCTGCGGATCATCGACCTCGATGTCCCAGTTGTCGCATGAGCACGTGCACCGATAGTGCCCGTTCTCGGGCAGGATCGCTTGACCGTCACACGACCCGCCGGTATTCGCAATGCTGGTGAGGAACTCCAGAGGCTTCTCGTGCAGAGCACTGTCGTCGGACATGGCCCTCACTCCTCGCCGTCGACTCGGAAAACTGGGAGCAGCCATCCGTCAGTAATCGGTGAAAAATCTACGCGCACCGACATTCCGATCGTGACGTCACTAGGCGCGACATCGACGACGTTCGACACCAGTCGGGCACCAGGGGCGTCGGGAAGGTCCAGCACCGCAGGCACTAGGACGAGCTCGGGCATGCCAGGGAAGCCGTGCACCACGGCGAAACTGTAGACGGTGGCCCGGCCGCTCAGCTCGACCCAGTGCACCGCCTTTGATTGGCAAGTGGGACAGAACGGAGTCGGCGGCAGCCGGAACGTCTGGCAGTCAGCGCATTGCGGCGCGACCAGCCGACGCTCCTTCGCGGCCTGCCAGAACGGTTCTGTGTCCTTGTTGACGGCGATCCGCACGTGCTCGCCGGGGATGGTGGCGGCCAGGGTGACCGCAGCGGTGCTCATGCGGCACGACCCAGGATCAGCCCGCTCACGGGCAGGCTCGCCGGGCCACCGGTGACCAGGGCGAGTTCAGCGTCGAGAACCTGGTTGATGGCGGTGCCACGCATCTGCTCGACTCCTTCCATGATGTGGGTCATCCCGATGATGTACGCCTCGGACAGCTGACCGCCGTGGGTGTTGACCGGAATGGAACCACCTTCGTAGCGGATCGCTCCGCTCTCGACGAATGCGCCACCCTCGCCCTTGCCGCAGAACCCGTAGTCCTCGAGCTGCATCAGCACCATCGGGCTGAAGTGGTCGTACAGCAGGGCCACGTCGATATCGCCCGCGCTGATGCCGGCCTGCTCGTAAAGCCGCTTGGCGATGGGTGCATTGCCCGACGAGGCGAAGTATTCGTCGGGCATACCCATCCAGGCGAATGCCCTCCCCCAGTCGCGGACGCCACCGTGGGCGGCGGCAACCACGGGGACCGGCGGCTGCTTGCAATCCTTCGCTCGGTCGGCGCTGGTGGTGATCACCGCCACCGCGCCATCGGTCTCCTGGCAGAAGTCGTAGAGGCACAGGGGTTCTGCGATCATCCGTGCGTTGAAGTAGTCCTCGAGCGTCAATGGCTCGGGGTGCATGGCCTTCGGTCGATTCGCCGCGTTCGCCCGCGTCGAAAGGGCAATCTCGGCGAACGCTTCGCGACGGGTACCGTACAAGTGCATGTGCCGCCGGGCCATGACCGACATCAGGTGTCCAGGACCGAAGAGGCCGGATGGCTGCAGGAACGAGTTGATCGGATCCGGCTCCAACGCCGAGAAGACCGAACCCAACCGCTGCTTGGCCTGCTGCAGCGCCATCACCGTGACCACCACCGAGGCGTCGCCGGCCACGATGGCGGCTCGAGCCAGCCCGATCGCACCCGCCGAACCACCGCCACCGGAGGTCAACGCCGCGGTGAAACGGATCTCCGGAATCCCCAGGGTTTCCATGAAGTCGGCGGAGTCCATCTTCTCGGTGTAACCCGCGCTGGCACCGGAGTAGTAGGCGAACCCATCGATGTCGGTGACCGGTATGCCGGCGTCCTCACAGGCCGCCAGGATTGCGTCGCCGGCCAATTCGGTGATCGACTTCGGTAGCGATCCGCCGCGCTTGTAGTACGGTGTGGCGCCGACGCCGACGATCGCAACGTCGCGCAGGCCAGACGAATTAGACACGGGCTCAGAACTTTTCGGTCGGGATAGGCGGCACGCTAGGGAACAGTTCGTAGAACGTGCCCTGGGTGATGCGCAGCCGGGTCTCATCGCTCACACCGTCGAACAGCCCCTTGAGGGTGTCCTGCGTGTGACCGAAGGTGCCCTCCATGTGCGGGTAGTCGCTGCCGAACATCACGTTCCTGTAGCCCATATGTTCGTAGGCGGCGACCGCGGTCTCGTCGTGCTGGAAGGACGCGTAGACCTGGCTGAACAAGATCTCCTTGGGATTGCGGGTGAGCTTCGGCCGCACGGCCATGTGGTGCTGGCGGTAGCCCTCCAGCAGGCGGTCGCCCAGGAAAGGCACCCAGGTCGCACCTCCCTCGGAGATCAGTACCTTGAGGTCGGGGTGCCGGTCCAGCGCACCGGAAGCGACCATCTTCATCGCCGCCCGCTGACCCGAGAACGTCGTCTCCGCGTAGTTCATGATTGCGCCGCCCGGCCCGCGGTACACCTGCCCCGCGCCGCCCGATGCGCCGCCCACTGTCATGTCGACCGGGTCGGTGCCGATGTGGAACGCGATCACCATGCCGGCGTCCTCGGCAGCCGCCCAGAACGGCTCCCATTCCTTGCGGTGCCAATCAGGGGCGCTGGGATGCGGGGTGGTCGGCAGGAAGACCGCCTTGAAGCCCTGTTCGGCGGCCCAGCGCAACTCCTCGACCGCATCCTCGACCACCAGGGTCGACACCTGCGCGGTCACCACGTACCGCGGCGACACCGCGCAGATTTCCTCGAGTGCCCACTCGTTGCTGGCGCGCATGCACGCCTTCAGCAGTTCGGGAGTGCGGAAGGTCGACCCCCACATACCGAGCGACGGGAAGATCACCTCACCCCACACGCCCTCCTTGTCCAGGTCGCCGAGCCGGACCTTCGCGTCGCGAATGCCCTGCGGCTTCATGCTCTCCTCGATGAAAGCCGTCATCGCGGACGACGGCAGCTTGCGCCGGAAGATCTGCCCGTCCACGGAGACGGTTTCGTACTCGCCGTCCGGGTCTTTCTCCGCGCGCGGCGTCAGGTCGGCGAGCGCCTTTGGCAACCGGGACTGCCAGAGGTCCTCGGGCTCCAGGAAGTGGGAGTCGCCCGAATTCGTCCAGATCATGCTCATTGGTCCTCCACGGGTCTGGTTGCTCATTCGAATGATGCCAGCTGATCAAAAGCAAGTCCAGCATTTTTAATACAGCAGCATTATTATGTTCAATGGCGGCCACGCCGGTCAGACTGAGACAGACGGGAGAACGGATGACTGAGCTGGGAACCGAGTCCGCCGCTGGCACGCGGAGGCGCAACTCCTCGGGAGAATCGACCCGGGTGATGCTGATGGAGGTCGCCGAACGACTGTTCGCCACCCGCGGCATCGATGCCGTGACGCTGCGAGAGATCCAGCAGGCCGCCGGACAGTCGAACACCTCGGTCATCCGCTACCACTTCGGCTCGCGCGACGGCTTGATCCGCGCACTGATCTCATACCGTCAGGCGTCCCTCGGGGCCGATCGCCAGGAGATGCTGGCGACCATGCGCGAGCAGGGCAAGGAAGCGGATCCCCGCGCCGTGGTGTGGTTGCTGGCGCGTCCGCTGGCCAACAGCATCGCCGCCGGCGAGATGTTCGCCCCGTTCCTTGCCCGGCTCGTCGAAGATCCGCGGGCGCGCAGCGCCTACTGGCCGGATCACATCGATGACGAGTGGACCCAGGAGAAGCTCGAGGAACTCGTCGACGCCGCATTACAGGATTTGCCCGAGCGGATCCGTCGCGGCCGCACGTTCCAGTTGTACGTCAGCCTGATCAATGTGCTTGCCGCCGCGGCCCGCTCCGGGCACGGACTCAGCGAAGCGCAGCTGCATAACTACGTGGACGCCTGGGTCGGCATGCTGACCGCGCCGGTGTCGTATGAAACCCGCGCGCTGATGGCCGAACGCGGCGACTGACTGCATCCTCCGAACTGTGCAGTTCATACGGACGCCACGTGCGTGCCGTATCGAACCGCGCACTCGCTGAACCCGTCAGTTCCCGCCGACGATCTGCTTGGATCGGAGCTCGGCGATCCTGTCACCGGAAAGCCCCAGCTCCCGCAGGACGGCGTCGGTGTGCTGGCCGACCGTGCAGCCAGCGTCGGCCCTGGTCCGCGATCGCGAGAACCGGCACAGGGGCGCAAGCCGACGGTGCTGCTCGAAGATCGGGCTGACCGCCTCGACCGCGTAACCCGCCTCGAAGTACGGGTCGGTCTGCAGCACCAATTCGGAGTTGGCCTCGACTACCTCGACGCAACCGACGTCCTGGTCGGAAAGTTCGTGCTCCCACTCCAGTTTGGTCTTGGTCGCGAACACGGGCGTCAACGCGGCGGTCAGCTCGCCGTCGTGGGCGGCGCGGGACTGGGCATCGACAAAGCGTTCGTCGGCGTGCAGATCGACGTAGGGCGACAACGCCTTTGCCAGTGCGGGCCATTCCCGCGGTAGCGGCGCGGCGAGGAAGATGTACCCGTCGGACGCGCGGTACATCCGGTAGAGCGCGTTCATCCCGAAGAACTGATCGTCGGCGGCCATATGCGGCGGACGCGTCGCATAACTCGTGTTGTACGGGATCATCGCCTGCTGCACCGTGCCCAGCATGGTGGTGACCGCATTCGTCAGCGTCCGTCCGTGCCGCTTGGCGTACAGGGCGACCAGAAGTGCCGAGCCGACGCCGTGGGCTGCGATCCCGTCGGACTGCACAGCGGGGACGGCCCCGCCGGCGTGGAGTCTGACCGCCCTGCTGTGGAGGTCGTCGAGGTCGACGGGTGCCTCGCCCGTGTCGTGGCTGTCGACCAGCGCCAGACCGGAGGCCGCGCCGACGGACGGCGCGTAGGCCGCGCGGTGTGCGAACGGGCCGTCGACCCCGTAACCGGAAGTCGTGACGAAGGCCAGGTCCGGGTTGACCGCCCTGAGCGAGGCTTCGTCGATCCTCGACCGCTCGGCCGCCTTACCCCGGAAGCACTGCAGCACGATGTCGCATCGCTTCGCCAATTCGTACACCAGCTCCAGCCCCTCGGGCTTGGTGAAGTCGATGGCGACGCTTTCCTTGCCCTGCAACACCTTTGCGCCACCAGCCTCGGGGAACGCGACGAGGTTGCGCATGTTGTCACCCGCGAGCGGCTCGACCTTGATCACGCGGGCGCCCAGGTCGGCCAGCAGGGTGGCACCATACGGGCCGGCGAACATGCTGCCGAACTCGAGCACCGAGACGCCCTTGAGCGGAGGGTAGTCGGGGACGACGCCATCAGGGGTGGTCGGCCGGTCGACCAGCTCCGCTACGGACAACGCGCTGTTGTGCTCGCCGATCCGGGGCGCGGGGCGCACCTCGGTCAACGGGTTGCCGTCGACGTGAATGAGGGTCGACGGTTGCCGCACCGGCCCGAGATCAGGGTCGATTACGGTGATGGCACGGCGCTCGTGTGAGGTCTGGGGATGGTCCAGCGAGTCCTCCGGGGTCCGGAACAGCTCGCCGCTGAGGTCGGGGTTCTCCTCCATCGCCTGCTGCCATTCGGCGAGTGTGCGGGCGCCCACCCGTTCGATCATCATGTCCCACCACTCGGTGCGCAGTTCGGCGGTCGGCAGCATCGGGAAGCCCTGCCACTTCGGTTTGGCAAGCTCCTCGAGCAGGTCCAGTTCGGCGAGCCAGGCTCCGATCAACTTGGGCGACACCTGGGCGAACTGCAGCCAGCGGCCGTCCTTGGTCGGGCACACGAGCAACGCGAAGATGAGATACGCCTGTGGCCTGCTCTGATCGTCATAGGCAGCATCCATCGGCTCGAACGCACCGGGATACCGTTCCAGGACCATCTCGTAGAACCAGTTGTAGGGATCCATCGAACCCATACCGGTCACCAGATTGGTCTCGACGACCTGGCCTCGCCCGCTGGTCTCCCGCTCGAGCAGTGCGGCGAGCACCCCCTGCACCGCGGCGTGAGCCGCTCCCCACGACGCGTACGCGAATGTGATGAAAGCCGGACCCGGCCGCGGCGCGAGTCCGCGCTTTTCGTGCATGACGCCGGTCTTCGCCATCACCAGCGCCTCCCAGCCCTTGTAGTCCCGGAACGGCCCGGTCGAGCCCCAGCCGGTGATCGTCGCCACCACGAGTTGCGGGTAGGCCGTCGACAGCGCGCCGTTGGTGAGGCCGATGCGCTCGGCGGTGGTCGGCCGCATGGTGTTGACCATGACGTCGGCGCTGCGCAGGAGTATCCGTAAGCGCACGAGATCCACGTCGTCGTGCAAGTCCAGGGTGACGCTGCGCTTGCCTCGCAGCAGGGCAGGCCAGCTGGCGTGCTCGCGCAGCGGACTGCCGTCGGGGGGCTCCACCATGATCACGTCGGCGCCGCAGTCGGCGAGGAACTGCGTCGCCTGCGCTCCGGGCAGCGTCGTGGACAGATCGACCACGACGAGTCCGGCCAGTGGACCATCCGATGCGGACCCGACTTCCGGCATATCCGCTCCTCACCGCCTGCTCGCAAACCTCGTCGCGACACTTTGTGACGCGCGCCACGCAAGCATTCCAGCGGCAAAGATTAATGTCAATGCATTATTCTTGGGCGATGTCGAAAGGGCGGCCGAAGTGACCGAGGAGATGGTGACGTCGAGCGGGTTCCCTCCCATGCGGACATGGCAGGAGCCAACCGTGCGCAGCCCGGGCGGCGGCGCCGAATACGGCGACATGATCGCCGCGCTGCGGGGCTTCCTCGACGACGTCGCTGCCGCCGCTCCGGACACCGCGACGACGGTGGCCCTGACGGAGGCCCTGACGGAGTGGGCCGCCCGACTAGCCGAGGTCGCAGTCGGAGAGCGCAGGCAGATCTTCGCGAGGAGGCTCGACCTACCGGGCCGTGGGCAGACCATGTGCCCTAACTTCATTCCCGTCGCGGGCGACCGGCAGCGGGTCGCGGGCACCGTCACGTTCGGCCGGTACTTCCTCGGCGGGGGTGGGGCGGTGCACGGCGGGGCCATCCCGTTGCTCTTCGACGAGGTACTCGGCCGGCTGGCCAGCAGCGGGGATCGGACACCGGCTCGAACCGCGTATCTGCACACGGACTTCCGGTCCATCACACCCGTCGGCGAGGAGCTCGTGGTACGGGCCTGGTTCGTCAGCGAGCAGGGACGCAAACGGATCCTTCGCGCTGAGCTCATGCACGGTGAGACGCTGTGCGCCGAAGCCGAGGGACTGTTCATCGAGCTACGGCCCGGCCAACCATGATCCGTCTGGATTAGGTCGCGAGCGTGCGTGAAGCCGGGTTCCTCGCCGGCCTAACCACACGCACGTCCGCGCTAACCCCGCGCTGGTTGGCGACGCTGAATATCCCTGTCGTGCAGGGTGATCAGATCGCGTAGCGCAAGTCGGTCCGGCTTGAGCATCGCCGTCAGGGGCAGCTCGTCAACGATGAGCAATTCGTCGGGGGCCTTGTAGTCGGCCAGTTGACCCGTCACGTGTGAACGTAACTCGGCCAATGTCGGTGGTTCGGCACTTTTTGCCGGGACCACGACGGCGACGCCGATCTCTCCGATCACCGGGGCGGGACGGCCAACCACCGCAGCCTGTTTCACCCCTGGGTGTCCGGTGAGCGCTCTCTCGACCTCCCCGGGATGGACGTTGTATCCACCTCGGATGTACATGTCGCCGCTACGTCCGACGAGCACCAGGTTGCCGTCCGCGTCGAGTGTGCCGATATCTCCGGTACGCAGCCAGCCGTCGCGCAGCACCTCGGCGGTGAGTTCGGGGTTGCGCCAGTATCCACGCATCACACAGGGGCCGCTCACCTCGACGACCCCGTCGGAAGCTACGCGCACCTCCATCCCCGCGGCGGGCCGGCCGACAGTTCGGAACGCAATCTCGGCGGGGTCGGTGGGTTCGGTGCCGCAGATGGTCGGACACTCGGTCATCGCGTACCGCACAACCAGCGGAACCCCGATCCGCTCGGCGACCCGATACACCAGTTCGGGCGGCGCCGGCGCGGTAGCCACGATACCGATCCGCAGATGCGGCAACGCTTTCCGACTCACACCCTCGACCTCGAGCAGCTTGGCCCACTGGGTCGGCACGGCACCGGCCACCGTGATCCGCTCATCGCGCAGCACATCGAACATGCCCTGTGCCGACCACGGTGCCGGCGGCACCACCAGCGTGCTGCCCCACATCAACTGATCCCAGAGCTTGAACATGTAGCCGGCGTGGGCGAACGGCGTCGACGTGAGGCGCCGGTCGTAAGGGGCGCTCATGACACCCGCCGCCGCAGCCCCGGCCGCCAGCCGATGAGCGTCGAACACCGCACCCTTGGGCCTTCCCGTGGTCCCGCTGGTGAAGATCAGTGCGACCGAGTCCCACCGGGTCAGCTCCACGCGAGGCGGTCCCGATGCCGAGACATCAGTGGTCAGCGCATCTCGCTGCAGCACCCGGCATCCGGTGTCCGGCAGTGCGCCGAGTTGCTCGTCGGCGACGATCAAGGCTGGGGTGGCCTGCTGCAGGATCGACTCCATCTCGCTACGCCCAAGCCGCGGGTTCACCCCGGCGGTGATCGCGCCGATCATGGCCGCCGCGGCGTAGCACGTCGCATAGTCGATGCCCGAGGGCAGCCACAGCAGGACCACGTCGCCTTTGCCGACTCCGAGATCGGCGAATTGCGCTGCCACGCAACGGGCCCGGCCAACCCACTCGGCGAATGTGATCCGCGCGCCCGGCTCGACGTAGGCCTCGACATCACCGTGGGCGGCGGCCGCGGACTCCAGCATCGACCGGGTGTCCTCGACGTCGGAACTCACCGGCGCGCGCGACATCTACGGCTCCTCGGCGCCGAGAATAACGGTCCCGCTGGAACAGAACCAGCCGCCGGTGCCGCTGACGCAGGCGATTCGCGCGTCGGGCACCTGCCGCGGGCCGCATTCGCCGCGCAGCTGACGGGCCGCTTCAACCAACAGGAACAATCCCCGTTGGCCGGGATGGCAAGCAGACAGCCCACCACCGTCGGTGTTCGTGGGCAGCTTGCCACCCAGTCGCAGCGAGCCCTCTTCGACGAACGCGCCGCCCTCCCCCTTCGGACAGAAGCCGAGGTCCTCGAGGGTGAGCAGCAGCATGTAGGTGAATGCGTCGTAGATCTCGGCGACGTCGACGTCGGACGGGGCGACCCCGGCGCGCGCGAAGGCCAGCGGGCCGCTGACCGAAGCCGGACCGACGGTCAGGTCGTCCCACTGAGACGTGAGCATGTGCGAGGTGGTCTCGCCGGAACCGAGCACCCAGACCGGTTTGGTCGGCAGGTCCTTGGCACGCTCGGCGCTGACCAGCACGACGGCCGCGCCGCCATCACTGCGAATGCAGCAATGCAGCTTGGTGAAGGGATCGGCGATCATCGGCCCGGCCAGCACGTCGTCCACAGTGATCGGGTCGCGGTAGTAAGCCTCAGGGTTGTCGGCGGCGTTGAACCGAGCCGACACCGCCACCTCGGCCAGCTGCTCGATTGTGGTTCCGTAGGTGAACATGTGGCGCCGAGCCGCCATGGCGTACTTGGAGATCAGCGTGTGGCCGTAAGGCGCTTCCCATTGCAGGGGGCCGCGGACACCCCAGTTTATGTTGGCGCCGCGTAAACCTTTGCGGAGATCCGACCGAGCGGTGGAACCGTAGGTCAGCAGCACCACGTCGGCGTGCCCGGCAGCGATCGCGTCCACCGCGTGCGCCGCCATCACTTCCCACGACGCGCCACCGACGGCGGTCGAGTCGATCCAGCGCGGCCGCAGCCCGAGGTATTCGCCGACGTCGACCGGCGGCAAGGTGCCCTGACCGGTGGAGGCCAATCCGTCGATGTCTGCGGGTGTCAGTCCTGCATCGGCCAGGGCGCGCCTACTGGCCTGGGCGATCAGCTCATAGGCCCCTTTGTGGTCGACGCGCCCCACGTCGGAGAGGGCGACGCCGGCGATCGCGACGGCGCGGCTCACTGGGCGCGGTCCTGGGCGAGCAACTCGGCGAGCACGTCGGCCGGCTCAGCGAAGAGGTGCCGAAACACGTGGGCACGCTTGAGGTACAGATGCATGTCGTTCTCGAATGTGTAGCCCATTCCGCCGAAGACCTGGATGCCCGCGGCAGCATTGTCGACGGCTGCCGAGCCGGCCACCGTGGCTGCCGAGAGCACCTGCAGCAGCGCATCCGGGCGTTCACTCGCCAAAGCGATTGCGGCGAACAGGGTCTGGGCCTGTGCGGCCTCGGCGGCGATCTCCATGTTCACACAGGCGTGCTTGATGGCTTGATGAACGCCGATCGGCTTCCCGAATTGCTCCCGGGTCTTGGCGTGTTCGGTCGCCAGCGCTGCAGCAGCCGACGCCAGGCCTGTGAGGTAGGCGGCGGCAAGCACCACGGCGCGCCCCCAGACCCAGTCGTCTTCGCTTGACAGCCAGTGCGACGCCTCCACGGACTCGACTGTGGCCGAGGACATCCGGGTGCCCGGGTCGGCAGCACTCACGGGGGTCAGCGGACCGAGTGACTCGATGTCGACCAGCGCGGCGCCGACGCGGCCCACCACCAGGGCGTGCGACGCGCCCGCCGGCTCGAACAGATCGAAGGTGCCCTTGACCGGCCGCACGTCGCCGTCGCCCCGCAGCACTGCGAGCGCCACCAGGGCTGTCCCGGAGCCAATGCGCTCGGCAAGCGCCACATCGCCGCAGCGGGCGGCCACCCGCGCGGCCAGGGTGCACGCGAGAAACGGACCCGGCGAAAGGCGCTTGCCGAGCTCGATGAACAGCAGCGCTTCGTCGTCGAACGTGCGCCCCGACCCGCCTGCCTCCTCGTCGAGTCCGAGTGTGAGCAGACCGAGTTCGGCGCACTCCCGCCAAAGGCCTTCAGGCACCGCCGCTTCCGCATGGCGGTGGGCGCGAATGCTTTCGATGGGCATCCGCTCGGCGAGGAATTCTCCTGCAGTCTCGATGATTTCGAGCTGCTCGGGTCCAGGCAGCAGATTCACGACGATCTCCTCATCGAATTCAACGGGGCAATCCGAGCACGCGTTCGCCGACGATGTTGCGCTGAATCTCCGACGTACCGCCACCAATGGCCTGGGAAAAGCTGTAGTAGTAGTAACCGACCCAACCGTCGTCGTCCCACCGCGACGTGTGGCGGATCGCCCCCGACCCCACAATGTCCATCGCCAGCTTGCCGATCTCTTTGGCCAGTTCGGAGTACATCAACTTGACGATCGAGCCGCGCGGACCGGGCGTTTCGGTCTTCATGGCCTCGCAGATGTTGGTATAGGTGAGGGCGCGCAGCGACGCCACCGAGGCGCGGGCCGTGGCCAGCCGCCGCGCGATCTCGTCGTCAGCGATGGCGGGCCTGCGTCCGTCGGGGCCGACGTGGTCGCGGGCATAGTCGATGAGGTCCTCGATGATCTTGGCCAACCTCACCTGGTTGGCAGTGAACGCGGTGCCGCGCTCGAAGGACAGCGTCGCCATCGCGACCGACCAGCCTTCCCCCACGTCGCCGACCACGTCGGACAGCGGGATGCGGACGTCGTCATAGAACACCTCGCAGAACTCCGAGCCGCCCTCGATGGTCTCGATCGGGCGCACATCGATGCCCGGGGTGTTCATGTCGCAGATGACCCAGGTGATGCCCTTGTGCTTGCTGCCGGTGGTGTCAGTGCGGACCAGCAGTTCCTGGTAGTCCGCGACGGTGGCGAAACTGGTCCACAACTTCTGGCCGGACACCACCAGGTGCTCCCCGTCGATGACCGCCTTGGTGCGCAATGCTGCCAGGTCCGAACCGGCGCCGGGCTCGGAGAAGCCCTGACACCAGATCACCTCACCGCGAAGGATCTTCGGCAAGTGGAAGGATTTCTGCTCCTCGGTGGCCCTGGTGATCAGCGTGGGCCCGGCGTGCGAGTTGCCGACGAAGCACGCGTCGATGCCGGGGAACCCCCGCGCCGCGTATTCCTCGTACCAGATCAACTGCTGAAGCAACGTCAGCCCTTTGCCGCCGTACTCCTGCGGCCACGCGATACCCGCCCAGCCACCATCCCATTGGGTGCGCTGCCAGGCGAGGTCGTACTCGCGGATGCCCGCGTCGTCGCGCGGCCGTGGCTCGCTCGGTCGGTTCTCATCGAGCCACGTGCTGACCTGGTCGCGGAACTCGAGTTGGTCAGGCGTGAAATCGAGGTCCATGATTCGAAAGTGTAGGTGACACGATAGTCAGAAACAATGCGTTGATTACGGTCGGCGGTATTTGGCCGTCAGTTCCTCGGCACCGCGCGCCAGCAGTGCCACGTCCGCCCCCACGAGCACAAAGGACGCGCCTGCCCCCACGTAGCGGCGCGCCACCGACTCTTTGAACGCGTTCACCCCGGCACTCTTGCCGTGTTCGAGGATCGCCTCCAGCGCTTTCTCGATGGCGCACAACACATCTGGATGCTCCGGTTGGCCGAGCTTACCCATCGAAGCCGCGAGGTCGGCCGGTCCGATGAACACCGCATCCACGCCGTCTACGTCGGCAATGTCACCAAGGTGCGCCAAGCCGGCGACGCTCTCCACCTGCACGGTCAGGGACACCGTGGCATCGGCGGTGACAAGGTAGTCAGATATGCGGTTCCACCGGGATGCGCGCGCCAGTGCGCTGCCCACTCCCCGGATGCCTGCGGGCGGGTAACGGGTGGCGGCGACGGCGGCAGCAGCCTCGCGGGCATCGTCGATCATCGGGACGATGATGTTCTGTACGCCGATGTCGAGGAGTTGCTTGATGAAGACCGGGTCGGCGGACGGCGGACGAACCAGCACGTCGACGTCCGGATAGCCGGCGAGCACCTGCAGTTGTTCGAGCGTGGTACGGAGGTCGTTGGGCGCGTGTTCCTGATCCAGCAATACCCAGTCGATTCCCGATCCCGCGCAGATCTCGGTCACGTAGCCGCTTCCTGAGGCCAGCCACATGCCGAACCGCGGGTCGCCGTCGCCGATGCGCTGCGTCCACCGATTCGTCACGATTCCGGCCCGTCGAACGAGACCGACACCGTGCCCAGTGGACCGTAGTCGGCGACGAAGCTGTCCCCCGGTTCGGCGAAAACCGGCTTGGTGAACGACCCGGACAGGATCACCTCGCCTGGCTCCAACGAAACACCATGCGGTGCAAGCCGGTTCGCCAACCACGCGACGCCGTTGCCGGGGTGGTTGAGCACCGCGGCGGCCACCCCGGACTCCTCGATGGTGCCGTTGCGCAGCAGCAGAGCCGCGACCCAGCGCAGGTCGATGTCCAGCGGCCGCACCACCCGCCCACCGAGCACGAGCCCCGCGTCGGCCGCGTTGTCGGCGATGGTGTCGACGATGGTGCGCAGGTGACCGGTCTCGGGATCCGACATCTGCACCCTGGCGTCGAGAATCTCCAATGCGGGCGTGACGAACTCGCATGCCCGGAGGACGTCGAACAGCGTGACGCCCGGACCGCGCAGCTGCTCGCCCAACACGAAGGCCAACTCGACCTCGACACGCGGCCGGATGAAACGGCCGAGCGGAACCCGGCCGCCGTCCTCGACGAACATGTCGTCGAAGAGAGCGCCGTAGTCCGGTTCGTCGATCGACACCGCGCGCTGCATCACCTTCGACGTCAGGCCGATCTTGCGGCCCTTGACGTGCAGGCCGTCGGCGACCTTCAGCGCGACGAGCGCCCGCTGGACGGCATAGGCGTCCTCGATGGTCATGTCGGGGTAGTCGAGGGACAGCTGCCGAATCGGCGTGCGTGTCTGCTCAGCCTCGTACAACCGGCGCGCGATTGCGTCGAGCTCGGTGCCAGCGGGTCTCGTCATGATCTGATGCTCTTCGCGCAGGCGCTCATCATCGAGTCAGAAAATCCACAGCCGCCGCGTTGAACGACTCGGGGTCCTCGAAGTGCGGCCAGTGCCGCACCGACGCCATCTCGAAGACCTCGGAGTTCGGGATCAAGCCGGCGATCGTACGCGCGGTGTCCTGGTACACGCCGTGATCCTTGCCCGACGCCACGATCATCACGGGGGCAGTGATGCCGCGCCACCCGTCGTCGGGAATCAGGTTGCGCTCGCGCACCTTCTCGTCCTGCAGGATCAGCAGCCGGTCGATGGTGTTGCGGGTGTCTTCGCGCCGGTAAACCGCCTGGCGCAGCCCGATCAGATCGGGCAGCCGGTTGCCCTCGTCGGCGATCAGATGGGCGAATACGGCATGTAACGACTCCCATGTCGGCTCATTCACCGCCTTGGTGCGCTCCGCGCGGATACGCGCCATGTTCGCCGCCGACGCCTCCCGCCCGGCCGGCGACATCAGGACCACCCTGTCCACCCGGTCGGGATGACCGACCGCAATCGCGGATGCGACGAAGGCGCCGAGCGACATGGCGACTAAGTGGGCCGACGTCATCCCGAAGTGGTCCATCACCCCCAGCACGTGCTCGACATAGATCGCGATCTCGTAGTCGTAGTCCGGCTTGTCCGAGAACCCGTTGCCCACCATGTCGATGGCCACGCAGTGGAAGTGCTCGCTCAACGCAGCCAGATTCGGGGCGAACGTCTCCCAGTGCCCGCCGGTGCCGTGCAGCAGGATGAGGTGCGGCTTGTCCGGGCTGCCGGCCTCGGCGTATCGCGTACTCACGGCCGCGCCGTTGACCGAGATCTCGACGAAGCCCTGACGGAAGTCCAATTCCTTCAGGTACATCCAGATGCTGCGGTAGTCGTCGGTGTCCACAACGGCCCCGACAGCCGCCGGGGCGGTGGTGGCAGGTACTTGCGCTTGGCTCATCTCACCTTCTCAGTTTCGCTATCTGACATCACTGTCATCTACTGCCGGCGTCACGGCGCTTGTCTGACCATCGTCGCACAGACGATATGTTCGCATGTAGACAACAACTCACACCACCCAGCCGACGTCCTCGGCGCGTACGGCCATTGCACATACTTCCATTGCTTCTGACAGTTGTATGCGGTAGAACTGAGCGAGTGAACACCCCAGCCGGACGCCGCGTCCTCGCCGAACTCGCCAACGAGTTCGCAGCGGTGCGTTTGTCGTTGGACGTCAGCGGCAACGGCCCCCGCCTGCTTGTCGAAGACCTCGAGAGTGGCGAACACGTCTTCCTTTGCCCGCTGGAGTTGGCGAGCTTCACCGAGGCCACCCCCGAGGACCGCGAGGACTGGCTGCGAGTGGGCAACTACCGCGGAGAACGTCGACCCGGGAAGCGTTCGTGAGCACGCCCGACGTCGACCTGGTCGGACTGGGCATGACGGCGATGTCGCTGAGGCCGGGTGCCACACCGCTCGAACTGGCCGCCGAGGCAACTGGCATCGCGCTGGCCGACGCCGGACTCGGGCGCGCAGACATCGACGGCCTCCTGGTCGGCTCGTCGCAGGGCGTGCGGCCGGACCGACTGGGCGTCGGCTTCGCCGCACGAGGCGGCTTCTCGGACCTACGCCTCCTCGAACACGTCGAGATCAAGGGCGCCACCACGATTGCCATGATCCAGCGCGCGCGCCACGCGATCACCACCGGCGAGGCGACGACCGTGGTGTGCGTGTTCGCCGACGCGCCGCTGGTTGCAGGTCGCGGCGCGGGCTCGTCGTACGCGCACAGCGGCGGCAACGTCGGGGTCCGCGGGTTGGAGCGGGCCTCAGGACTGCTCGGATCGGTGCCGACATACGCGCTGCTGGCCCAGCGGTGGCTGCACGTCACCGAAACCGATGCCGACGCATTACGCGCGGTGGCCGTCACCGCACGAGCGTGGGCGCGCGGCAATCCCGACGCTGTAAACCGCGAACCGCTCGACGATGCCGGCTACAACGCCAGCCCGATGATCGCCGAACCACTGCGGTTGTTGGACTGTGCGCGGCCGGTGAACGGGGCGGTCGCCGTGGTGCTCACCGGTTCGGCCTCGATCGGCGACACCCGACTGCGGGTGCTCGGCACCGGCCGGGAGCATCCGGTCCGACGCCGACGCGCAGGCGCCGAATCGTGGTTCGGCGGCGGGGCGAGAGCGGTGGACGACGCGTTGGAACAGGCCGGCATGACACGCTCGGACCTCGATGTCGCCGAGCTCTATGACCCGTTCTCCATCGTCACGCTGGTGCTGCTCGAGGAATACCGGCTCACCGGTGACGTCCCGGTGGGCGCCTTCGTCGGGGAGGGTCACACCGGACCGGGCGGCACGCTGCCGACCAACACCGGCGGCGGCCAACTGTCCGGGTTCTACCTGCAAGGCATGACGCCCCTGGCCGAGGCCGTGATCCAGCTCCGCGGCGCGGGCCGGGATCGTCAGGTTCCCGACGCCACCGTGGCCTTGGTCGGCGGCATCGGAGGTCGGCTTGACCACCATGCTGCGCTGGTGTTGGAGCGTGTGGCGTGACCACCGTGGACAAGCGGCTGCTCGAGGACTGGTTGCTGGATCCAGCACTGGCACCCGATGCTGAGCTCGATGTCCTGGCGCCGCTGTACCGGGCGGCGGAACGGCACGAGCTGGCACTGCCGTTCTGCGCGGCGTGCGAGAATCCACTGGAACTCGACCAGGAAGTCTGCGACTACTGCGGGGGCACCGAACCCGACTGGCGCACAGTCGAACTACGCGGGACCGTCCACGCCGCAACTCTGATGCACCGACGCGAACCCGGGCTGGTCCATGCGCAGGCCCCCTACCCCATCGTCGACGTCGAACTGGCCAGCGGACACCGCTTGCTGATGACGTCCGCGCAGCCCGCGGACGGCGTGCCGGCCATCGGCGGAACAGTGCGCATCGGCTTCCGCCGCCTCGGCGGCGTCGCAATCCCAGCCATCGACACCTTGGAGGACGAGTGACAACGCTCGAATCAGCCACTGCCACTGACGATTTCGATGTCAATAGCGTCGTCCGTGATGACCGGGTGCACGGGTCGGTCTACACCTCGGCCGAGATCTTTCGCCGCGAAATGGCGACCATCTTCAAGACCGGCTGGGTCTACGTCGCGCACGAAAGCGAGGTAAGCGAGCCTGGCGACTACCTCACCCGGCTCATCGGCCACGAGCCAGTCGTGGTGGTGCGCGGCAAGGACGGCGTGGTGCGCGTGGCGCTCAACCGCTGCACACACCGCGCCAACAAGTTGTGCAACGCCGAGAAAGGCAATACCAACTCGTTCCGCTGCCCCTACCACGGCTGGACCTTTACCAACACCGGTGCGCTACAAGGTGTTCCGATGCGGGAGGGCTACGGCGAGGCCTTCAACCAGGTGCGCTCCGAACTGAGCCTGGCGCAGGCGCCCCGGGTCGACAGTTACGGCGGCTTCGTCTTCGCGTCGCTGGCGCCCGACGGCGTCTCCCTGCGCGAACACCTCGGCAAGGCGACGGGCGCCATCGACCGACTGCTCAACCTGTCCCCCACCCGCGAAATCGACCTACGGGCCGGCTGGATGAAGCATCTGCACCACGCCAACTGGAAGATGGTTGTGGAGAACAACGTCGACGGCTACCACGCGCTGTTCACGCACGCCTCGGTATATGACGCGATCAAGCCGGCCAAGGTGTCCCACGTCCCGACGAAGGTCGACGTCCTGGTCCGCGACCTCGGCGACGGACACTCCGAGATCGATTACACCGACGAATACCGCAAGCTGGACGAGGAATTCATCTGGTACGGCCGAATCCCGCGGGCGAAGCTCGGCGGTTACGTCGACGCACTGGAGCAGGCATACGGACCCGAGCAGGCGCACGATGCTCTGGTGGTGGGCCCCCCGCACACCCTGATCTGGCCCAATCTGTTCCTGGCCGAGATGAACGTCATGTTCGTCGAGCCGCAGGCCCCCGACCGCACCGTCGCCTACACCACGGCCGTGTTGATCCCGGGTCAGGACGCACTGAACGAACGCACGCTGAGGCGCTCTGAAGGGGCGATGGGTCCGGCGGGGTTCCTGATCGCCGACGACGGCGAAATCGGCATGCGCAACCAGGCCGGCCTCGCCGCCGAGTTACCCGAGTGGCTGGTGCTGGCACGCGGTGTAGAGCATGACATCACCGACGACACCGGAATCATCAACCGGGACAAGAGCGCTGAGACACCGCAGCGCGGGTTCTACTCGCAGTGGGCAGCCGTGGTCGGCGGGAGGGCGTGAAATGACCCTTGACACCGAGTCACAGATGCGTCCTGTGCTGCGGCCGTTGCCGGACGCCGAGATCCTCTCGTTCCTGTACCTGGAGGCGCGGTTGGCCGACGAGGGCCGCTACTCGGAGTGGGAGGCGCTCTGGGCTGACGACGACACGGTCGTGTACCGCGTGCCCATGCATCCCGACGACGACCCGCGGACCTCGCTGGCCTACATCAACGACAATCGGCGGCGAATCAAGAGTCGGGTGGCTCAGTTGAACACGGGTAACCGGCACTCTCAGACCCCGCCGTCGGTGATGCGGCGCGTGGTCTCCAACAGCGAAGTGGTCGAGGACATTGACGGTCTGGTCACCATCGAGTCCAACTTCGCGTTGTTCGAATACCGTATCCGGCAACGCTTCTGGGCCGGTCGGGTGAGCCACACCATTTGTCGGACGGCGGAGGGCCCGCGACTCGTCCGCAAGATCGTGAACCTGATTGACGCGGGCGGTCCGGTCGACACCCTGGCATTCCTGATCTGATGCTCATCGGAGACATCGCCACCAACAACGCACGTCGCTACCCGGACAAGCGCGCCCTCGTCGACGCCGACCGGGTGCACACCTGGACCCAGGTCGACGAACGAGCTCGGCGCCTGGCCGGCTACCTGGCCGGACAGGGGCTGGAACCCGGAGACCGGGTGATGGTCATCGCCCGCAACTGCATCGAATGGCCCGAGATCTCGTTCGGGTTGGCCAAGGCCGGACTGATCGCTGTGCCGGTGAACATCCGGCTCGCGCCCGACGAGGTCGCTCACGTCCGCGACGACTGCGGTGCCCGTGCGGTGATCGTGCACGCCGACCACCTGGACAAGTTCACCGGCGAACTGGCCAACCTACCTGTAGTCCTCACCATCGGCCCGGAATACGAAACCGCCTTGTGGGCAACCGATCCCGAGCCACCGCGCCTCGATGTCAACCCCGACGACGTCGCGGTGATCCTTTACACCAGCGGCACCACCGGTCGCGCCAAGGGTGTGATGCACACCCACCGCAGTCTGCTGTATCAGGCGGCCGACACCAATTTGGTGACCGAGGCCAACCGGTCGGACGTCATGCTGGCGACCACCCCGTTCTTCACGGCCGGGGGGATGGTGCGCACGGTGTCGTGGCTTTACCTCGGCCAGACGATGGTCATCCATCAACGGTTCGACCCGCAGGCGGTGATCGACGAGATCGAACGCAGCGCAATCACCTTCACCACGTTCATCCCCACGATGCTGCACCGAACGCTGGCAATCCTCGAGAACGGCCCACCGCGGGACATGTCGAGCCTGCGGCGGATCTCGTACGGCTCGGCACCAGTGCCGCCAGGCCTGGCCCGCAAGGCCATGGACCTGCTCGGCTGCGATCTGCAGCAGCGGTACGGGCTCACCGAATGTGGCGGGCAGGCCACGATTCTCACGCCGCAGGATCACCGCGACATCGTCGCGGGCCGGACGTCGATCGGTACGTCCTGCGGTCGAGAGACCCCGATGTGCGCGATCCGCGTCATCAACCCCGACGGGAGCGACGCCCCGATCGGCGAGGTCGGCGAACTCGTCATCGTCAGCCCGGCCAACGCCGTCGGCTATTGGAAACTGCCCGAGCAGACGGCCGAGACCTTCCGGCCGGATGGTCTCCGCACCGGCGACCTGGGCTTCCTCGACGCCGACGGCTATCTCCACATCACCGGCCGGCGCACCGACCTCATCATCTCCGGTGGCTTCAACGTCTACCCCGCCGAGATCGAGCGGGTCATCGCACAGCACTCGGGTGTTGACATGGTCGCCGTCGTCGGCGTGCCCGATGCGGACTGGGGCGAGACGCCGGTGGCGGCGGTGATACCCAAGGCCGCCGTCAACGACAACGACGCATTGGCCGCCGAACTGGCCGTACTGTGCCGCGCCGAGTTGGCCGGATACAAGCAACCCCGCCGGTTCGTGTTCTGGCGCGAGTTCCCGCTGGGTCCAGCGGGCAAGATCCTCAAGCGCGAGATAGCTAACCAGGTAAACCAGGTAGGCGATGCGGATGCGAAGATTTCGGTACCGACCGGATCCACCGAGGGGCGCCCGTGACCGAACAGACCGACCTTGCCACCATCGAATTCAGTGTCGCCGACCATGTAGCCACCATTGCGCTGAACAGGCCCGAACGGATGAACAGCTTCACCGAACAGATGGCGGAGGAGCTGGCCGCGGTGTGGGCCAGGGTCCGGGACGACGACGACATCCACGTTGCCGTGTTGCAAGCCAACGGCGACCGGGCCTTCTGCACCGGCCTCGACGTGTCCGAGGGCACGTGGTGGACGCACAAGACGATCTTCAATCAGGAAGACCCCGGCGAGGTGCTCGGCCCGAAGGCGCACCGGGTGTGGAAGCCGGTGATCGCGGCCCTGCACGGCATCGTCGCGGGCGGGGCGATGTACTTCGTCAACGAGTGCGACTTCTCCATCTGCAGCGAGACCGCCACGTTCTTCGACCCGCATGCCAACGCGGGCATCGTCTCAGCACTCGAGCCCATGGGCATGCTGGCCCTCGGTGTGCCCTACGGCGAGGTCATGCGCTGGGCTCTGCTGGGCAGCGAGGAGCGGATGTCCGCGCACACGGCGCTGCGGATCGGACTGGTCACCGAGGTGGTGCCCGATGATCAGTTGCGCTCCCGGGCTGCGGAACTGGCGGCGGAGATCGCCGCGCGACGCCCCGCGGGTATCCAAGGCACAGTCCGCGCGATGTGGGAGGCTCGCGACCTGACGCCCACTGTCGCGGCGCGACACGGGAAGTTCTACACCGATCTGGGTAACGCCGGTGCCGGTCGCACGGATTCTCGCGCCAACAAGAAGAAGCCGCGCACTCGATGAGGAGCACGCCATGACCGACACTACAACTGAGCGGCTGGTCGAGTTCGACTTGCTGATCGGCGGCGAAACAGTCACTGCTGCTTCCGGTTCCACGTACGACAGCGTCGACCCGTTCACCGGGCGCCCCTGGGCGCGGGTGCCCGACGGCGGTGCCGACGACGTCGACCGCGCGGTGGCCGCCGCCCGCGCCGCACTGGACGGCCCGTGGGGCGAGCTCACCGCGACCGCGCGTGGCAAGCTGCTGTGGCGGCTCGGCGAGGTCATCGCGCGCGAGGCGGAGCACCTGGCCGAGTTGGAGGTCCGCGACGGGGGCAAGCTGACCCGCGAGATGGTCGGCCAGATGAAGGCGCTACCGGACTACTACTTCTACTACGCCGGGCTGGCGGACAAGCTGCAGGGCGAGGTCGTGCCGGTCGACAAGCCGAACTTCCTGGTCTACACCCGCCACGAGCCGGTAGGCGTCGTCGGCGCGATCACCCCGTGGAACTCGCCGCTACTGCTGTTGACGTGGAAGCTCGCCGCAGGCCTGGCCGCCGGATGCACATTCGTGGTCAAGCCGAGTGACCACACGCCCACGTCGACCCTCGCGTTCGCAAAACTGTTCGCCGAGGCCGGCTTTCCGCCGGGCGTGATCAACGTCGTCACCGGCTGGGGTCCCGAGACCGGCGCCGCCCTGGCGTCGCATCCCGGCATCGATAAGGTCGCCTTCACCGGGTCCACCGCCACCGGCATCCACGTCGGCAAGGCCGCGATCGAGCACATGGCCCGCTTCACGTTGGAACTGGGCGGCAAGTCGGCGCAGGTGGTGTTCGACGATGCCGACCTCGACGCGGCAGCCAACGGCGTCATCGCGGGCGTCTTCGCCGCCACCGGCCAGACCTGCCTGGCAGGCTCCCGCTTGCTCGTTCACGAGAGCGTCGCCGATGCGCTGGTCGAGAAGATCGTCGCGCGTGCAGCCACCATCAAGCTGGGAGACCCGAAGGATCCGGCGACCGAGATGGGCCCGGTGTCCAACCAGCCGCAGTACGAGAAGGTGCTGTCGCACTTCGCCTCTGCCCGCGCAGAGGGCGCGACGGTAGCCTACGGCGGCGAAGCCGCCAGCGAGCTCGGCGGCTTCTTCGTGAAGCCCACGGTGCTGACCGGCGTCGATCGCTCGATGCGCGCCGTCGCCGAAGAGGTCTTCGGGCCCGTGCTCACGGTGATGACCTTCGCCGACGAGGACGAGGCCATCGCCACCGCGAACGACACAGAGTTCGGATTGGCCGCAGGCGTGTGGACCAAAGACATTCACCGCGCGCACAGGGTGGCCGCCAAACTACGGGCAGGCACCGTATGGATCAACGCCTACCGCGTTGTCGCACCTCACGTTCCGTTCGGTGGCATTGGCTACAGCGGTATCGGCCGGGAGAACGGCATCGACGCCGTGAAGGACTTCACCGAGACCAAGGCGGTGTGGGTGGAGCTCTCCGGAGCCACCCGCGATCCGTTCACGCTCGGCTGATTCCAATACAAGGGAGATAAGATGACAGTCGACACCGACGCCGCTAACGCGGTGCTCAACGGACTGCGCCCGTTTCCGGTCGCGGTCACCACGATCGACGGCGGCTTCGCCAACGGCCTCATGTCGTTGTCGGCGGGCTCGGCCAGCATCGTGCCCGAGCTGCCCCGCGCCACCATCAGCCTGACGAAGTACAACAAGACCCACGACATGCTGGTGAACTCCGGCATCTTCGTCATGCACATGTTGTCGGCGGGTCCCGATGAGATCGACGCATCGATGGACATCATGATGACCCTCGGCGGCAGCTCCGGCCGCGACGGCGACAAGATCGCCAAGCTCCGCACCAAGCCCGGCGTCACCGGCGCCCCAATCCTGCTTGACGCCCACAGCTACGTGGAGTGCCGGATCACCGGATCGCTGGACAACGACGAGAACACGATCTTCGTCGGCGACGTCGTCGCCGCGGAGGTCTTCAGCTCCGCGCAGCGGCTGCGCATCGGCGAGGCGTGGGGCAAGTTGCCGCATGAGTGGATCGAACAGTACGAGGCGAACCACGAGCCGCAGCTGAAGAGCGCACGGGACCTGCGGGCGGCCGCCGCAGCACAGGCCTGATGTCCGAAGACTCCACCGGCGCTTGGGAGTTGCCGGAGGAACTGGTGATGCTGCGCGACACCGTGCGGCGGTTCATGGACTTGCACGTCCATCCGGCTGAGGAGCAGCTCGATCACGACACCGTCGGGTTGCCGCGCGAGCAGCTCGTCGAGTTGCAGGCCAAGGCCAGGGCACTCGGGCTGTGGGCGCTGCAGACACCAGTCGAGTACGGCGGCGCAGGCCTCAGCGTGCTCGGCCAGGTGGTGGTCGCCGAGGAAGCGGCGAAATGCCGAATGGGGGCGTTCTTCCCCGCACTCGGTGCCTTCGGGGGCAACCCGCCCAATATCATGTTCAAGGCATCACCCGAGCAGTTCGAGAAGTACGCCAAACCGATTGTCGACGGCACCATGTCCAAGGCGTACACGGCCATCACCGAGGCCTCCGGAGGATCCGATCCCGCGCGGGCGATCACGCTCAAGGCCGTCCGCGACGGTGACGGTTACGTGCTCAACGGCTCCAAGATGTGGATATCTCATGCTCCCCATGCCGACTGGGGCGTGGTCTACGCCCGTACCGGCGAGGGGCGCCAGGGCATTTCAGCCTTCATTCTCGAGAAGGACACGCCTGGTGTCACGATCAGCCGCATTCCGGTGATGGCGTCGTTCGCGCCCTACGAATTGCACTTCGACAACGTACGGCTCGACGCCGCCCAGTTGATCGGCGCCGAGGGGCAGGGTTTTGCGCTGGCCAGCGACTTCCTCGTGCACGGGCGCATCGTCTACGCGGCTGGTCCGATCGGCATCGCGCAGGCTGCGTTGGACATGACCTGCCAGTGGGCGCGGGACCGAGACGTGTTCGGCGGACGACTGGCCGACAAACAGGGCGTCCAGTGGATGCTCGTCGACAGCGAGGTCGAACTACGCGCCGCGCGACTGCTGATGTACCAGGCGGCCTGGAATGCCGACCTGGGCCGCAACGTCCGGGTCGACGCATCGGTGGCCAAGATGTACGGCACCGAGGCCGCCTATCGAGTGCTCGACCGTTGCATCCAGATTCACGGCGCGCTGGGCATCTCCACCGAACTGCCACTGGAGCGATGGTTCCGCGATCTGAGGGTCAAGCGGCTCGGCGAGGGTGCCACGGAAGTCCAGCGCGAAGTCGTCGCCCGGTCACTCTTGAGATAGTTATACAGTTATCTGGTTCCGGGTTACAGAGGAGTCATGTGCGCTACAACCTGATGTTCCCGATGCGGGCAGTCAAGCACTGGAATCGTTGGTGCGAAGGTGCGTCCTTGGGCGATGTCGCACGCCTGGCAGAGGATGCCGGCTTCGACGCCTTCTCGATGTCCGAGCACCCCTATCCCGACCGGGAGTGGCTGGCGAACGGCGGCCATCACGCTTTCGACCCGTTCGTGTCGCTGAGCTTCGCCGCGGCCGCAACCACCCGGATCCGGTTGATGACCTACATCCTGGTGTCCGGCTACCGCAGCCCGTACCTCACAGCCAAGGCGGCCGCGAGCTTCGACCTGCTCTCGGGCGGCCGTTTCACGCTGGGCACCGGAGCCGGGTATCTGAAGGCCGAATTCGGCGCGCTGGGAGCCGATTTCGACCGCCGCGGCACTCTTCTCGACGAGGCGATCGCCGCCTGGAAGGCGACGTGGGCCGGTGTCGACCACGTCGGTCCGGAGTTCGGCGTCAGCGGTCATGTGGCCCTGCCGCCGCCCCTGACCGACGGCGGCCCGCCGATCTGGATCGGCGGGAACGGTGCCGCCGCACAGCGCCGCGTCGTCGAGGTCGCCGACGGCTGGATGCCGATGGCGGCGTCCGGCGAAATGGCCGCCATCACGCGCGCGAGGCCGCTCGAGGACATGGAGACGCTGGCCGACTGGATCGCGACCGTCAACAAGCGGCGCGGTGAGCTCGGCCGCGAGGCCGCCGACGTCGCGTTCGTGCCCTTCGAAGCCGACCTGCTCGCCAGCGGCGACTGCACCGCTTTCTGCGAGGCCCTGCGACCGCGGCTGGACGCATACGCCGAAGCCGGCGTCACGTGGATCACCATCGAGCCGGCCAGCAGAAGCTTCAGCGACTTCCGCACCGACATCGACCTGCTGGCGTCCCAGCTGGTCTACCGCTGAAACGGAGGCCAGCATGGCCCTGCCTGACCTCGTCCTCGTCCACGGCGGCGAACACGCCGGTGACTGCTGGGACCTTGTTATCGACGAATTACACCGTCAGACACCGGAACTGCGCGTCCTCGCAGTGGATCTCCCCGGCCGCGGCCGCACGCCGGGAGACCTCGCGACCGCGACGATCGGTGAATGGGTGGATTCGGTGGTGGCCGACATCGACCGCGAGAAGCTCGGCGACATCGTGATCGTCGGCCACTCGATGGCCGGCGTGACCGTGCCGGGCGTCGTCGCGAAACTCGGTGCTGCACGGGTGCGGGAGATGGTGCTGGTCAGCGCGTTCGTCCCCAGACAAGGGGAGGCCATCGTGGATACGTTGGGCGGACCCTTGGCGATCTTCGCGCGATGGGCTGCCCGAGGCGGCCGACCGTTCAAGGTGCCCCGCGCTGCCGCGCAATACGCGTTCTGCAACGGCATGACGAAGGAGCAGCGTCGGCTGACCCTCTCAAAGCTGTATCGCGAATCCGCCCGCATCCCGGCCCAACCGGTGGATCGCAGCGATTTTCCCGAGGACGTGCCGAGAACCTGGGTACTGACCACGCGGGACAGGGCCCTCTCGAAGAAGTCACAGCAGGCGAGCATCGCAGCGCTCGGCGGGGTGCAGGACGTCATTCCCATCGACGCCTGCCACGACGTGATGTTCAGCCACCCGGAAAAATTGGCGCATATCCTCCTCGAGCGATGCCGACAGAGGCAGTGAGGGCCACGTGACCGAGACCAGCTTCTTCGTCAAGGACGGCAACAGTTACGTGCCAACCTCTTTGGGGCGAGGTCCATGGGGTCCCTCACTCTCAGGCAACTACATCGGCGGGTTACTCGGCCGTGCGGTCGAACGAGAAGTCGACGACGTCGAGCTTCAACCGGCGCGGTTGACGGTTGACCTGCTCAGGCCGGTGGCCCTGCAACCGGTGCAGATGCAGACAACGGTTGTGCGGGACGGCCGACGCCTCCGACTGGTGGACGCGTTCATGACGCAGAACGACGTCCTGGTGGCACGGGCGAGCGGACTGTTCCTTCGCCGCAGCGAGCACACCGAGGACACGGTGTGGACGACCCCGGTCGCGATGCCCGCGATCCCAGCCGAACACGACCAAGTCGCCGGCGGGCTACCCATGCTGCTCCAGTCGTACGGACGCGATCCGGTCGCGGGCAGCCCCGGCGTCGGTGTCACCGAGTGGTGTCACGACGGACAGAAGTTCGCCTGGGCGCGGGAGACGAAACTGCTCGTGGACGACGAGCCGCTGTCTCCTTTCACTCGCGCCGTCATGGCCGCAGACATCACCAGTTCGCTGAC
Organism: Mycolicibacterium duvalii; assembly: GCF_010726645.1. Taxonomy (NCBI): domain Bacteria; kingdom Bacillati; phylum Actinomycetota; class Actinomycetes; order Mycobacteriales; family Mycobacteriaceae; genus Mycobacterium; species Mycolicibacterium duvalii. The sequence continues at coordinate 3,226,095 of NZ_AP022563.1, forward strand.
GCATTGGGGTACTGCGGGGTTGCAGTTCATCAACGCCGACTACACCGTGACGCTCAGTCGGCTGCCCGAAGGCGTCTGGATCGGACTCGCGGCGGTGACGCACTACGGCGATGCCGGGGTGGCCACCGGTGTAGCCACGCTGTTCGACGAAACGGGGCCCATCGGCAGCGGGGTGGCAACGGCGTTGGTGAATCCGGGCTTCACACCACCGGCGTCCAGGGCAGCGACGTGACAGCGCCGGCCATCGAGCAGCGCGACGAGGGCAAGGTCCGCACGCTGACGTTGAATCGGCCGGATCGGCTCAACGCCTTCACCGCATCGTCCTACCAACTGCTCGCATCGATGCTCGATGACGCGGCCGCGGCCGATGACGTCGCCGTCGTCCTGCTGACGGGGGCGGGCCGGGCGTTCTGCAGCGGCGTCGACCTGAGCGCGTTGTCCGACGCGGAAGACAGACCGGCCGAGTTCGGTGATGCGTTCGACACACTGCTCGAGAATCTGCTTGCGTTGCCGAAGCCGCTGGTTGCCGCGGTCCACGGTGTCGCAGTCGGCATCGGCTTCACCTTGCTGCTGCATTGCGACGTGGTGCTCGTCGCCGACGACACACGGTTGCGCGCACCGTTCACCCAGCTCGGCACCGCACCGGAAGCCGGAAGCAGTTGGCTACTCCCCCAGGTGGTCGGAGCGCAGCGCGCCGCGGAGCTCATTCTCACGTCCCGATGGCTCGAGGCAGGCGAGGCCGTGGACTGGGGGTTGGCCGCGGAGTCCTGTTCGCCAGACACCCTGCACCAGAGGGCGAGTGAGCTAGCACACGAGATCGCCGCGCACGCGCCCGCGGCGACCAGGGCGGCCAAGCGCCTGCTCCTGCACGACCGCACCGAATCCGTTCGCGCCGCGCTACGACGCGAACGCGGCGCGGCCACCGAACTTCTGCAGTTGCTCGGTCCGATCGCTCGGAAGAACGGCCCGTCGACCACGATGTAGCCGATGGGCACGGGCGCGACCTACACGGCCCCTACGATCGTCCCGTGACCAAACCGCTGGACGGCATCAAGGTTCTGGACTTCTCCGAACATGGGTCGTGTCCTCGGCTGCAGCCGCGCTGGCGGATTTCGGAGCCGAGGTGATCAAGATCGAACGGTCCACCACCGCGATCCGATGCGGACCATCATCGCTGGCGGCATGGTGGCCAGTCGCGAGGGCTACGACTACCTCTTCGAGTTCTGCAACCGCAACAAGCGAGGTATCTGCCTGGGCGTCGAAATCGCCCGTGGGCGCGAGGTTTTCAAAAGGTTGGTGCGCTGGGCGGAGGTCTACGTCACCAACCAGTTGCCACCGGTTCGGCGCAAGTTGCGCACCGAGCCTGCCGACCTGATGGCGATTGATTCGAGGCTGGTCTACGCCAGAGGCCACGGGCAAGGCCAACGATGGGTTCCTGGCGAGCGGAATCTGCGCGGCCGGGCTTCAGTGGACTCGAAGGCCTCGTTCGCGTGATCGCGATCTGAGCCGTTGCCAACTCGGCGATCCGTCGTCGCTCAGGTAATGGCACCTTCGATCTTCAGATCGATGAGGTCGTGGTCTTCCATGCCGAGTTCCCGCAGCACCTCATCGGTGTGCTCGGCGAACAAGGGTGCCCGGCTGAGTTCGGCGAACGCGTCGTCGAACTTCACCGGATTGGCAACCAGCCGTTGCCTATTGCCCTGCGCGTCTTCGACGGTTGCTATCCGCCCGTTGGCGAGCATCGACTCGTCGTTGGCTACCTCCCAGGCGTCCTGCACCGGCGCCCACTGACCGCCGAGCAGATCCAACAACCTCGTGCAGTCGTCGAAGGTGCGCGCGCCGATCGCGTCGGCCAGTAGAGCGGTGGCCTCATCGGCGTTGGCAGCCAAGGACTCCGACGTCTCGAACCGCTCGTCGTCGGCCGCCTTCCGCAGGCCCAACAACCGGCACAGCGGAGCCCAGTAGCGGGTGGGCTGCAGCATGGACAACTGGATGAACCGGCCGTCGGAGCATCGGTAGGCGCCGGTCAGTGGGTTGCCCAGCGCTTGAGTACGGTGGTCGATCTTGGGCAGCGGACAGCCGTACAACATGGCCAGGTTCACGTTGGACTGATTAGCCCACGCCCCCACCGCCAGAAGCGATACGTCGACAACCGAGGTCTCGCCCGTCGCCTGCCTCCCGTACAGCGCCGCTGCCACCGCACCCGCGATGGTGATGCCGCCGATGTTGTCGCCGAACGCGCCCGCGGGCATGCCCACCGGGACCTCGGACTCGGCCGCTGTGACACCGTCGGCGTTACCTGCGCGTGCCCAGAACGCCGTGGAATCGTATGCGCCGTTGTCGCGATCGGGCCCCTCGCTCCCGAACCCGCTACCCGCGACGTAGATGATCGACGGATTGATCCGACGGATCTCGTCGAGATCGATTCGCAGTTTCGCGCGCGCTTGTGGTAGGTGGTTGGTCAGAAACACGTCGCTGCGCCGGACGAGTTCCTCGAACACCGGACGCGATTGATTGAGCGCCAAGGACAATCCGACGCTGCGCTTACCGCGGTTGGGCGCCTCCACCGTCGGCGAGAACGAAACGCCGGGGGCGGTGGCGGAGCGGCCTGCGACCGTGACCAGTCCCCGCTGCGCATCCCCGGTCACCGGGTTCTCGACCTTTATGACGTCCGCACCCCAGTCGGCGAGCACCGCGCCCGCGGAAGGCACGAACGTGAACTGCGCGACCTCCAGCACCCGCACGCCGGTCATCGGTTTACGCATCTACCCACATCCGTCCCCCACGCGGTCCGGTAGCTCCCAGACCTCGATCAAGTCGCAAGGCCTACATAGATTACTAGGTAAGCAATGTCACGCATTCGTGTTTCTGCGCAACCCTCTCGCCGACAGGCGGCTCACCTCAGACCACATAATTGAGTTTTTGTGGTCTGTGGCAGAGATTAAGAGCTAATGTGTTCCGAGTCAAGGTTGTTCATCGAGGGGGTTTGCGAAGATGGCAGGCGTGTCAACGCGCGCGAGTGCGGGCCGAGTCGCGTCCTGGGGCGCCGATGCGCCGGTTGGCGAGGAGCAGGCCAGGGAGCGACTGCTGGATGCGGCGGAGGCCTGTTTTGTCGACTTCGGGCCCGGCCGCACCCGGATGAGCGACATCGCCAAGCGGGCCGGCGTGCATCGTCGAACGGTGTACGACTACTTCCCCACGAAGGACGCGCTCGTGGCCGCATCCTTCGTGCGGGCGATCGACGCAGTGCTCGAGGCTTCAGAATCCTGTTGGCAGACGGATGAACCTTTTCTGGATCAACTGTGCAATGCGATGTTGATCGGATTGCGGGACGCACGGAACTCGCCCACGATGTCGCTACTGATCGGTGCCGACGACCTCGGACGAACGTTTCGGGCCGCCGAGGGCTCCGAAGTCTGGAGCGACCGTCTCGCGAAGGCACTCGGCGGCCGCCTCCAAGCAGCCATCGCGGCGGGTGAGGTCCGCGATGATCTCACTGCCGAGACCATGGCCCACTGGGTGACCCGCATTGCATTCAGCCTCGCCGCCGAACCCGGCAGAAGCGAGGACGGAGGCGACGCCGGCCTGATTCGAGCATTCGTCCCCGCCTGCCTCGCACCGCGACGAATCGGGACGCCCGTAGACAGGGCGAACAGTCCGACCTGAAGTAGACGCGATTGTCAGAAACGCATCTCACTGACCGTCTCGACTCACATCAGCGGACACCCAAAGCTGACTATTGTCCGGATGTAAGGACGCAGAAGACAATGCCTGAAAGTGACACACGTGCCAGAATCGGCGGTGACAGACATCGACGAGCAGCCGACTCGGCTGTAGGGGCGCCACATGAGTACGGATCTGACCGAAGAAGAGACGTCAGAGATGCACCACTGATGATCGTCGGAGAGGGCACCAACGAGATTCAGCGCAACGTCATCGCGGCCCAACTGGTCGCCCGCGGCGGCATCTGAAACGCGATAGGAGACGCGCCGTGGCATACGTGATCACTCAGAACTGTTGCAAGGATGCCAGTTGCGTGCCGGTGTGCCCGGTCGACTGCATTCGTCCGGTTGGCGCCGCCGGTCAATTCACCGGCGCCGAAATGCTCTACATCGATCCGGAGGCGTGCATCGACTGCGGTGCCTGCCTGGAGGAATGCCCGGTCGACGCGATCCACTACGATGAGGACCTGCCGCCGGAACTCGAACGCTTCCGCGACATCAACGCGGCATACTTCGAGCGTCACCCCTTGGAACCCAGTGCACCTGCGAAGCCCCGCCGTGGCGACCAGGTCCGGCCGGGGACTCTCCGGGTCGCGATCGTCGGCGCCGGGCCTGCCGCGTGCTACGCCGCGACCGCTCTGATGGAGGTCGACGGTGTCGAGGTCGATCTCTTCGAGCGGCTCCCCACGCCCTTCGGCTTGATCCGTGCGGGCGTGGCCCCTGACCACCAACACACCAAGGCGGTCGCCCAGGTCTTCGAGCACGCCCTGGGAAACAAGCGCTTACGCTGTCACCTCAACGTGGAGGTCGGCGCCGACGTGACTCATGACGATCTGCTCGCTCACCACCACGCGGTCGTCTACGCGGTCGGCGCTTCCCGCAGCCGGGATCTCGGCATTCCCGGCGAGGACTTGCCGGGAAACCACTCCGCGGTGGACTTCGTCGGGTGGTACAACGGCCATCCGGACCACGCGCATCACGAGTTCGACCTGTCCGGCGAGCGAGCGGTCATCATCGGTAACGGCAACGTCGCGCTCGACGCAGCCAGGGTGCTGCTCCTGGACCACACGCAGCTCGCGAAGACCGATATCGCAGCACATGCGCTGGATGCGCTGTCGCACAGTCAGATCCGCGAGGTGGTCATCCTCGGGCGGCGCGGACCCCGTGATGCCGCGTTCTCCGCCGGTGAGTTCCTCGCCCTCGGCCATCTGTCCGGGGTGGACGTGGTGATCACCGACGACGAGCTGACGGCGAGCTCGACCGACGACGTCGAGACCGAACTCAAACTTCGACTCGCCCGCGAGTACGCCGACAAGCCGACCACGCCCGAGAACAAGCGCATCGTCTTCCGCTTCCTGGCCTCGCCCTCGGAGGTCGTCGGTTCCGACCGCGCCGAAAGCCTGCGCATCGTGTCCAACAGCGTCGATGAGACAGGCGCATTGGTGACCGGCGATCCCTCCAACGGCACCGAACTGATCGAGACCTCTCTGATCCTGCGGTCCATCGGATATCACGGATCGCCGATCGACGGATTGCCTTACGACGCAACCAAGGGCGTCACGCCGAACGATCACGGTAGGGTCATCGACGACGACGGTCAGCCCTTGACCGGGGTGTACGTGACGGGATGGATCAAGCGGGGTCCGCGGGGCGTCATCGGCACCAACCGCACATGTGCAGAAGAGACTGTGGCTGCACTCCTCGACGACTACGCAGCCGACCATCTCTCGCGACGTGTCGCCGATCGCAACGCCGTACTCCAATTGCTCGCCGAACGCGGGTCGAGCCCCATAGCCTGGAGCGGTTGGAAGGCCATCGACGCGGCCGAGCGGCGGCGTGGGGCCGAGCAGTCACGGCCACGGGTGAAGTTCGTCGACGTCGCCGAGCTGGTCGCCAGTGCAAGGGCTTGAGGTCGACCTCCTGCGGAATGCCGGACCGTTGGCTCGGGTCATATTCAAGCCATTGAACACGTTGTAGGTCATCGCATAATTCGGCACCTACTTACTCCGATCAGTCGGCGACCCCGCTGCCCCTCGTCGCCGAGCGCCTGAGGTCCCAAAGACTGATGTCGAACTCGTTCTCTACCGAGCGAACGACGGTGTCGCACTGATCACCGTCAACGACCCGGACCGGAGAAACGCGGTCACCGACGCCATGTCGGCGCAGTTGCGCTCGGCGGTGGAACGCGCCGAGGCCGACGAGACCGTCCACGCCGTCGTCGTCACCGGCGCGGGCAAGGCCTTCTGTGCCGGTGCCGACCTCAGCGCGCTCGGCGAAGCAGCAGAGGAGGGACTGCCGGAGCTCTACGACGGATTCATGGCTCTCGCCAACTGCTCCCTGCCCACCATTGCGGCGGTCAACGGGGCCGCGGTCGGGGCCAGGCTCAACCTTGCGCTGGCCGCTGACGTCGAACTCGGCTCGCGTTGTGTTGCCCTCCTCCAACAGTTTTCGGCGATCCTGTTGATCGCGATGACGTGTCCGTTGAAGCGGGTGGCGTATTCGCATAGATGCCGACGGTGGTCGCCGTATCCGAATGCGAAGTGGCGCGACCCATCCCACGTGACTTCGTAGTCGTGCGGCTTGTTCTGCTGGGGACGGAGCACCCCCAGGCGGAGGCGAGATCGCTCGAACGCCGCGTCGGTGAGCGTGCCGCGAAAGTTCCGGCGGTCTGCTCCGGAACGGTGGTCATAACGGACTCCCCGTCGAGTTGGTGCGGATCGCATCGGCGAGCACTCCCGGCGCATCGAGCATGACGAACGCCGAGCAGTCCGGGATCTCGATCAGAGTGGCGTTCGGGAATGCCTCGCGCAGGCGCGCGGCGTGGGCGAGCGGGAAGAGGTCGTCATCGGTACCCCACGGCAGGGTGACGGGCTTCTCGAAGGCCTCGATCGCCGGTGCGGCACGGAGCGTCAGCGCCGGATCCAGCGATGCGGTGACCGTGACGGCGTCGCGGCGGGCGGCCGCGCTAGTGGCGAATGCTCCGAACACCTCACGCTGGCGGTCCTTCGCTGGCGGGGTGTGGCAGACGACCTTGAGGAAGAAGGCCCGTCCCGGTCCAGTGGCCAACAGTCGCACGACTGCTCCGCCCAGTGCAGAACTGAACCGGCACAGCTTCACGATCTGCGCGAACGATCCCGGCGGAAAGTGTTCGTAGCTATCGCAATTGGTCAACACCAGTCGAGCGATGCGGGACGTGTCCAGGGTGGTGTCGCCTAGCGCGGCCAGCACGAGGCCGCCGCCGGTGTCGTTGGCGACGAGGGTGACGTCAGTCAGGTCGAGCGCCTCCATGAAGTGTACGATGCGGCGGGCAGCCGCCTCGGCTCCGAGGTCGGCGCCGGCGGTCGACGTGCTGTGCGCACCCAGCGGCCACGTCGGGGTGATGCAGCGAAACCCGTCACCGAGCTCGGCCACGACGTCGTTCCACACCGCGCCCGTCACGTAGACGCCGTGCACGAACAGGACAGTCGGCCCGCTCCCGGTATCCGCATACTCGACGTCCAGTCCATCGACATGCGCTCGCTCTATGGTCATTCCCGCTCCCGTCTCTCAGCGCCCGTGGAATTCCGGTGGTCGCGGCTCCCGGAAGGCGCGAACGCCCTCCCGGAGGTCGGCAGTGTCGATGAGAGCGAGCCGGTCATAGTCCGAGGTCGCGGCCGATGATGTCCTTCATGATCTCGGTCGTACCGCCGAAGATCGTCATGATCCGGTTGTCCATGTAGTCGCGTGCGACCCGGTACTCCGTCATGTAGCCGTAGCCGCCGTGCAACTGCACGCAGCCGTCGATGACTTTCTTAGCCGTCTCGGTGCACCACCATTTGGCCTTCGACGCCTCGACCGCGGTCAAGTCACCGTCGACGACGGCCTGCAGGCACCGGTCGATGTACTGCTCCCCGATCTCGAGTTCGGTGTCCATCTCGGCCAACAGGAATCGGTTGTGCTGGAAGCTGCCGATCGGCTGCCCGAAGGCCCTCCGGTCCTTGGCGTACTGCAGCGTCTGGCGCCAGGTTTCACGGGCTCCCGCGATGGCCGAGATGGCGATCGACAGCCGCTCGGACGGCAGGTTGTGCATCAGGTGATAGAAGCCGCGCCCCTCCTTGCCGAGCAGATTGGCCGACGGCACCCGGACATTGTCGAAGTGCAGTTCCGCGGTGTCCTGGTAATGCAGACCCATCTTCTCGAGCTTGCGGCCGCGGGTGAAGCCCTCCATGCCGTCCTCGACCACCAGCAGAGTGAAGCCCTTGTGCCCCGCCTCGGGGTCGGTGCGGCACACCGTGACGACCAGGTCGCAGTTGATGCCGGAGGAGATGAACGTCTTGGAACCGTTGACGATCCAGTCGTCTCCGTCGCGCACCGCGGAGGTGCGGATGCCCGCCAGGTCGCTGCCGGCTCCGGGTTCTGTCATGGCGACGGCAACGATCAGTTCGCCGCTTATGATGCCGGGGAGCCAGCGCTTCTTCTGCTCGTCGTTGCTCAACGACGAGAAGTACGGGCCGACTACATCGTTCTGCAGGCTCAGCGCAGGCGCCGGTCCACCGTAGCGGGCGATCTCCTCGTCGATGACGGCATTGAACCTGAAGTCGTCGACGCCACCACCGCCGTACTCTTCGGGCATGTTGAACCCGATCAATCCGTACTTGCCCGCGGCAACCCACGCCGACCGGTCCACCAGCCGGTCAGCTTCCCACCGCTCGGCGTTGGGCACTAGCTCCTGCTCGATGAACTGTTGAACCGTATCGCGGAAGACCTCGTGGTCGGCTTCCAGGACCAATCGCTTCATGGTGGGCTCACTCTCCATACAGTCGGCGAAGTTCCGCGCCGACCTTGCTCGACGCACGCGAAACCACCTGCGCCCCGCGCCTTCTGAGTTCGGCATCGGGCATTGGGAGCACAACGGCGCCCGTAGTCTTGGACGGTAACAGCACCTGTGCGGTGCCGCGCGTAGTGGTCTCGTCGCGCTGACTGATAGCCGAGACGTCGATCGAAACGACGTCGTCAGCGGTGTCGCCCTTGGCGGTGACCTTACCGGTGCATCGGTGCACGTCTCCGTGGTAGTTGAACCCGCGCATCTGCAGGTCCATCTCGGCCAGCCAGCCGTCGTCACCGATCCAGTTCGTCAGCAGTTGGCTCACCCACGCCGCTTCCTCGGCCAGCTTCACCGCGTGGCTACGGCCCTGACCGCGGGCGCCGCCGGTGACCAGAACCACTTTGTTTTGTAGTCGTCCCATATCTAGCGTGCCGTCCATACTGGTCGACGTTTCTCGGCGAAGGCCCGCGGACCTTCCTTGGCGTCTTCGGATTTGAGCAACTCCGTGAACTCACGCGTGGTGCGCTCCCATTTGGGTTCCTCATCGGCGATGATTCCGCCGTCGGCACCATAGGCGAGTCGTTTGCTGGCCTGAACCGACAGTGGTGCGTTGACCGTGATGCGCTCGGCGAGCGCGATTGCCGCCTCGACCACCGCGCCATCCGGTACAACCTCGTTGATCAGGCCCCACCGAAGAGCGTCTGCCGCGGCCATCGGCTCCCCGGTGAACACCAATTCCAGTGCCACCTTGCGCGGCAACTGCTCGACGATCCGGAACACGCCGCCGGCCCCGGCGATCAGCCCGCGCTTGACCTCGGGCAGGCCGAATGACGCGCTCTCGCAGGCGACGACAAGATCGCTGGCCAGCGCAAGTTCGGAGCCGCCACCCAGCGCCGTGCCGTTCACCGCAGCGATGGTGGGTTTGTCGACGAAGTGGTGTACGTAACCGGCGAAACCCCATTCCGGGTGTTCGTCGTGAAAAAGGTTCTCGCCACGGGAGATCGCTTTGAGGTCGGCGCCCGCGCAGAATGACTTGTCACCTGCCCCGGTGATCACCACCGCCCACACGTCGGGGTCGGCCTGCGCGGCCGACAGCGCGTCACCAACCGCCGTGCTCACCGCGCCGTTGACGGCATTGCGGGCCTCGGGCCGGTTGATGGTGATCAGTGCGACGTTTCCACGCCGCTCTACCAGTGCCGCTGGGCTCGCCACGTCGGTGGCAGATTCGTTCATCAAGGCTCCTTTGAATTGGATGGTTGCGTGTAAAGGTCTTCAACCACCGTCCGTTGTCCACAGCGGCGGTCGCCCGACTGCCGAGCGCGGCGTGGGGGCCGACGGCACGCAGTGCGAGCGCATGCAGGTGCTGCTCGAACTCCGACTTCACCAGGCGGTTCACCGACGCTACCCCGCCTGGATCCTGGCCGCGCAGCACGGCGGCGAGCGCGCGGGCACTGTTGGCGGCGATGGTCCGCACCCCGGACTCCAGGCGCGCGACGTCCTGCCGGACGAGCGAGTCGTCGGCCAACCCGCGCGACACCACCAGGTTGATCACCCGGTCCGACCTCGCGCGGCCACCCCGGTGCCGCCAAGTGCTGGTCGACAAGTTCGGCGTGCCAAGCCCGCGCCGCGGCGATACGGTCCGGCTTCTCCCCAGACCGGGCAACCTGATCCTGCATCGACGAAAGTCGGCGAGTAACGATTCCAGCCGGGGACGCCAATCAGCGGACTGCATCACACCTCACAAAGTCAACCTGGTTAACCATGTCGATGGCGCAGAGTCACATAGCCGCTTGGCAAGCCCGTCGGTCAGTCCTCTTCGAGAGTGAGCGCAAGCTCCGGGCAGGCAGCGACTCCGTCGCGGGTGGCCTCCTCGTCCTCGGGGCGAACGTCATGCGCTTCTAGGATCGAGTAGCCCGAGTCGTCGATCGGGAACAAGTCCGGGTCGACTGCATAGCACTGAGCGTGACCCACGCACTTCGACCGTTCGAGACGAACCTTCACGAGACCTCCTCTGCTCGACCGCGAGGGCGTGCGGCCTGGTCCACTGAGACAGCATAAGACTAAAGGATTAACTAATTAACTCAATCCGGGGGCTGACCGGGTTCGACATCTGGCAAGCTTCCCAACATGACAGGGGTCAGCGGTGTCGATGCCGAGCCACCACTCGGCCGAGACAGTGTCGTAGCGCTCGACGGTGGTTCGCCGCTGAGCCGTCAGGCACTGGGCAACAAGGGTTTCGGCATCAATCTGATGCGATCCGCCGGGCTAGCCGTTCCGCCGGCCTTCTGCCTCACCACCGAGCTGTGCGCGCAGTGGCTGGATGGAGCCGAGGACGTGCTGGACAGGGTGTGGCCCGACGTGCTCCAGAGCCTGCGGTGGCTGGAGCGGCAGACGTCGCGTACCTTCGGCCACGGCCCACGGCCGCTGCTGCTCAGCGTGCGATCCGGTGCGAGTCAATCTATGCCGGGCATGCTCGACACGGTGCTCGACCTCGGCATCAACGACGCCGTCCACGAAGCCCTCACAACCCACGTGTCGGCGGGGTTCGCCGCCGACACCCGGGCCCGTTTCGAGGCGATGTACCGCCGAATCGTGCTCGCAGACACATCCGCAGCCGTACCCACCGATCCGCTGCTGCAGCTCCGATTGGCCATCGAGGCAGTGTTCCGCTCGTGGACCAGCCCGCGGGCGCAGGCCTACCGCGCCCATCACGGGCTCGACGCCGCCGGGGGCACGGCGGTGGTGGTGCAAGCGATGGTGTTCGGGAATCTGCACCACGACTCGGGAACCGGGGTGCTGTTCAGCCGCAACCCTGCGACCGGAGCGGACGAACCGATGGGCGAATGGTTGCCAGGTGCGCAAGGCGAGGATGTGGTCTCGGGAACCTTCGATTGCCTGCCGCTGAGCGCGTTGCGGACCGCTCAGCCCCGTGTATTCGACGAATTGATGGCCGCAGCCGCCGAGCTCGAACGCCTCGGCCGCGATGTGCAGGATATCGAGTTCACCATCGAAGAGGGCCGGCTGTGGCTGTTGCAGACGCGCACCGCCAAGCGCTCCCCGCAGGCAGCCGTCCGACTAGCGCTGAAGTTTCGTGAGGCCGGGCTGATCGACGATGCCGAGGTCCTGCGCCGGGTCACGCCCGACCACGTGCGGGCGCTGCTGTCTCCGTCCATTCAGCCCGAAACCCGGCTCACGGCAACGCTTTTGACCACCGGTCTGCCCGCCAGTCCCGGAGTCGCCTCGGGCACGGCGTACCACGACGTCGACGCCGCCCTCGACGCAGCCGACCGCGACGAGGACGTGATCCTCGTCCGAACCTCCACCAGCCCCGATGACATCGCCGGGATGATCTCAGCCCGCGCGGTCGTGACCGAGATCGGCGGCGCCACCTCCCACGCTGCAGTGGTCAGCCGCGAGCTCGGCCTGCCCGCCGTTGTGGGCTGCGGCGCCGGAGTCGTTGCGGCACTTGACGGCCGAAAGATCACCGTAGACGGCGCCGCGGGGAAGGTCTACGACGGTGAGATCGAGTTGACGGCGTGGTCGGAGCAAGACAGCCCCGACCTGATCGAGCTGGCAGCGATCGCCCATCGGCTCAGCCCGATACGGGTCCACGCCACGGGAGCACACCCAGTGCTCGCCGACGTGTCGGAGGCTACAGTGCGCGACGCGGTGTCAGCCGGTCTGACCGACGTCGTCTGCGACACGCCCCTGATCGCCACACTCACCGCAGTGCGACTCTCCGAGAGGTCCGAGGATGGATGAACTGACCTTATTGCAGGCGATACGGCTGAAGGGCCGGGTGCGTCCTACCGACCTGGCCGCGACGCTGAACGAGGACGAGGCGTCCGTCGATGCGGCCATCACGGAGCTCGCCGACGCGGGACTGATCTCAGACGGCAGGTCGGTCCGACTGTCGCCGGACGGCCGGACGCGCCTTGGCGAGCTGCTGGCCGAGGAACGCCGCGGGATCGACGGGGAGTCGTTCGGCCAGGCTTACGACCAGTTCCGTCCGATAAACCGTGAATTCAAGGCGCTGGTCTCCGAATGGCAACTCCGCGACGGCGAACCCAACGACCACTCCGATGCCGACTACGACGCCGCGGTGCTGGGCCGGCTCGACTCCGTCCACGCAGCCGTCGTGCCCATCCTCGCCGCAGCCTCACTCCAGCTACCGCGGCTCCACGCCTACTCCGACAAGCTGTCCGCGGCGCTGCAGAAGGTCCAGACCGGAGACACCACCTGGTTCACCCGGCCGATCGTCGACTCGTATCACACGGTGTGGTTCGAACTGCACGAAGAGCTCATCTGCGCGGCGGGACTGACCCGCGAGGACGAGGCCACGTCGGGCCACGCCGAGTAGGTCTCGCCAACGTCACGATCCAGGCGCAGCTTCCACGCCATCTTGCGCGCCGTAACCAATGCCCACGCGCCGAGGAGTCCGATCAACGCAGCGTCCTGCCAATGATGCATTCCGGCCATCAACGCGCTGCCGGCCGCGCAAAGCATGAAGATGCCTTGCGCGGCCCGGCGCACTATGACGGTGCTGCTCATCCCCTGCCGCCCCAGGTTTCCGTTACACAGATGCCAGCGACGGCTTTTCCGCACCCACCCGTGGGAAGTTCAGCATCCGACGAGCGTTCTCCTCAACGATGAGCGAGCACTCGTCGTCGGGCACCTCGGCGAGCACCTCAGCAGCCCGCTTGCGTGAGTTCGGCCAGTTCGAATCGCTATGGGGGAAATCGATTTCCAGTGTGATTCGATCGATGCCGATGGCGTGGCGATTCTTCAGGCCATGCTCGTCGTCGATGAAGCAACCCCAGAAGTGCTTGCGGAACAGGTCCGACGGGCGGGTATCGAAATCGATGTTCTGGTAGTAGCGGTGTCGCTCCCAGACGTAGTCCGACCGCTCGAGGATGTAGGGCACCCAGCCGATGCCGCCTTCCGCCAGCGAGATCTGCAGTTCGGGGAACTGCTGGAGCTTGCCGGAGAACAGCAAGTCCACGGTGCTCCACATCAAGTTGGATGAGAACAGGGTGATCGCCACGGCGAACGGCGCGTCGGGCAATGCCTTCGCCATATTGGGGTCGGGCTTCAACGACGAGAACGAGAAACCCGGGACGTAAGACCCCGACCCGAAGTGCAACGAGACCGGCATCTTCGCATCAGAGCAGACCTGCCACAGCCCGTCCCAGTGATCCGAGTGGAACGACGGAAGACCCAGGGGCAATGGGCTGTCCGGGAACGAGACGGTGCGCGCACCCTTCGCGGCCACCCGCTCGGCCTCGGCCACGCAGGCATCGATGTCCCACGTCGGCAGGATGGCCAGCGGTATGTAACGGTCGGGCGCGGTGGCGCACCACTCGTCGATGTAGAAGTCGTTCCACGCCTTGACGCACAACAGCGCGAGTTCCTTGTCCTTGGCACGCTGGAACGTCCCGCCGCCGAAGCCCGGGAACGACGGGAAACACAGGGCCGCCTGTACGCCGTCGAGATCCATGTCGGCAACCCTCGCGACGGGGTCGTAGCAGCCGGGAATCATGTCCTCGTACCGGACGGGATCCATGCCCCACTCCTCCGGCGGCTTGCCCGCAACCGCATTGAGCCCAATCGTCGGGAAGATCTGCCCGTCATAGCTCCACAGGTGCTTGCCGTCCATCTCCACGATGCGGGGGCCGGCTTCGCGCCACTTCTCGGGTAACCGGTCCTGCCATACCCGGGGATGTTCGACCAGGTGGTCGTCGACGGAAACGATCTGATGGTGATCCTGAAGCGGCATGATGCACTCCCTCGCGTCTGACGTTTCGTCTCGTTTTCTGACAGTTCATCTCACAGGCTATATGATGGAGACCACATCAGTCCAGAGGTTGAGAGGTACGACATGAACTCCTCAAACCGACCCGTCGACGACGGAGCCCGGGAAAAGGTCGACGAAGACGACCACGACCTGCTGACCTTCGGCGAGGCTGGCGAACGGCTCCGGCTCGAAGTCGCTGCGGCAGTGCGCGAGGTCGGCCGCCTGCGACAAGACGGGCCGAGCGAACAACTCGAGAGGGCCGAAGCCCGCCTCGACGCATTGCGGTCAGCGGCTGTCCGCAACAGCGCACAACCCATCAACGACGCCAACTTCGAGAAGTTCTTCGGCTACCCCGGCAAGGCCAAGCGCAACCTGCCGGGGCCGTCAGCCACGTGACTGCGAGATCGGCGCAGGCCCACAGGGATACTTCTCCTGTGGGATCGACTCCGGACAAGACGCGTCGTCCCGGCTACGCCCCGGTCACGAATGTCGGGGTCGGGCGCCGCGGCATGCACACCCGAGACCGGATTCTCGCGTGCGCGGCGGACGTGTTCCTGACCCACGGGTTCCACAGCACGTCGCTCGACACCATCGCCAAGGCGGCGAATGCCTCCCGCGCCACCGTCTATCAGTACTTCGCAGGCAAGGAGGACATCTTCCGCGAGTTGAGCACATCGGCTGGGCGCGACATGCTCATCCACGGTGAACACCTCGGCGAACTCGGCCCGACAGTCGCCGGCGTCGAAGAGCTCCACCGGTGGTTGGCCGACTGGGCGGATATCTACGACACTCACGCGGCCGTGTTCGCGGAGTTTCCCGGCATCGGCACTGCGACTGGTCTCTCGGTCATCGACACGGGCGAGGTCGCCGAGCAGTACCGGCTCATGGTGACCGAGCGACTACGGCACGCGCCGCTGGATGGCTTGGACCTCCACGATGCCGCCGCTGTGTTGGGGCGCATCCCACACATGGTCAACCTCTATCGGCACCGCGCGATGTTTCCGCTACCCGACCGTTCGGTCGTGTCGTGGTCGCTGACCGTCGCCCTACAGCTGATGTTGTTCCCCGACACCCCTGCGGACATATTGCGCGCGGCCGCACCGCAGGTCGTGGCGTCCGCCGGCACGCCGTCCGCGGTCGTCGAGCCAACGGCCGCGATCACGCGGGTCGCGGCAGTCCTGCTGTCCCCGATCGCACAGGACGTGCTCTCGGTGAGCTCAGCGTTGTTCGCCGAACACGGTTACTACGCAGTCAGCATGGAGGAGATCGCTACGGCAACCGAGCTCAGCCGCGCCACGCTGTACCGCTATTTCAGCACGAAGGACCGGATCCTGGCCGAGCTGACTCGGCGCGCGGTGGCCGAGATCGAGGAGCATGCCGCCGCACTGCCTCAGATGGCCCAGAGTTCCCTACGTGATTGGATGCTGCGCTACGTCCGGTTCCACCGCAACTACCGCGGTGTCATTCGGGCGTGGCTCGACGGGACCGTGGCCGAACAGATGTCCGACGCCGACATCGATCACGGCATCGGCGCCATCCAGCGCGCGGTCGCTGCATTGCTCGACACCGTCGCACTACCGGTAGGGATCGAACCTCAAGTCGCGGTCGCGGTGTTCCTGGCGGTGCTGGGCCGGATGAACGAGCCGACGGCGGCCGCAGAAGCGGACAGCGACGAACGCGCCGCCGAACTCATGGTGAACCTACTGCGCCGCTCATTGCTGCGGGCGGCATGAGCGTCGCGCTCATGCCGGTGCGGGCCGATACCCCGCGGCCGAGTTGCGCAACGCCCAGATCTGAGCCGGGCACAACTCCTGCGCGGACTGGGCGATCAGGTATGACGCCTGATACTCGTCCGAAGTGTGTGGAAGTCCCCCTTGAGCTCACTGATCAGCTGCGCGTACGGCACTCCGGCGACGATCCGGTCGCAGACGCTGTAGCCGTAGCTCAGCGCGTGGTCGGTATTCGCGAAGTTGTACCCGGGCCGGACCGTCACGTTGACAAGGTAGGCCACCTGATCGGCGTGGGCCGTCGGCATGTTGAGCGCCGCCGCGGCCGCCGTGGCGAGCGCACCCATCGCCGGCCGGGCAGCTGATCTGCGTCGTTTCATGAGTACGAAAAAACGTAATTCATTTAGCTGTTTCCGGGGTTAGTCTTTTCGATCATGACGTCCCAGTGCGCAGTCCGGCGGTGCGCAGTGAGCGCCGCGCTGTTGTCGTTGATGATCCCCGCGACAGCTGTGCCGAACGCCCAGGCCGACAACAAGCGCCTGAATGAGAGTGTCTTCGTCAACATCTACACCGCACAGAAACAGAACGGGTGCCCGACTGAACCAAAGCTGGACGGCCGACTGGTCGAGGCGGCGCGCCTGCACACGCTCGACGTGCTCAACAACCCGAACCTCAACGGGGACATCGGTTCCGACGGTTCCACGCCGCAAGACCGGGCCAGCAGACAGGGATTCGTCGGCAAGGTCTCCGAGACCGTGGCCATCAACCCGGCGCTGGCGATCAGCGGCATCGAGATCCTCGGCCAGTGGTGGTGGGACCCGCCGCGGCGCGCCATCATGCAGGACTGCGCAAACACCGCCATCGGAGTGTGGTCGGAGAACAGCCTGGCGCGCTCCGTGGTCGTGGCGGTGTACGGCCAGCCCGGGTTGTAGTCAGTCCCTCAGTTCGGCACGCAGCCGCTTCTTGTCCACCTTGCCGCTTGCCAAGACCGGCAGCTCGGCGACCAGCACCAGTCGACGCGGGACCTTGTAGCGGGCCAAGCTCTGCCGGACGCCGCCCTGAATCGTCTCCAACGTCGGCGAGGCGCCCACCGACGGCACCACCACCGCGCAGACCGCCTCCCCCCACTTCTCGTCGGGCACGCCCACCACTGCGCAGGCCGCCACCCCGTCGAGCGCGGAGATCGCACCCTCCACCTCAGGCGAATAGACGTTCTCCCCGCCGCTGATGATCACGTCCTTCTTGCGGTCCACCAGGTACAGCAGCCCACGCTCGTCCATGCGGCCCACATCGCCGGTGCGACACCACCCGTCGAACAGGGTCACTGCGGTGGCCGCGGGATCGTCGAGGTAGCCGCGGAATGCAGAGTCAGACTGCACCACGATCTCGCCGGTCTGCCCCGACGGCAGATCGCGACCGTCGTCGCCGACGATGCGCACCCGGGTGCCCGGAAACGGGAAGCCCACTGACTGAAGCCGCTCCTCGGCCTGCGGGTCGTCAAGTGCGTGGAGTTCGCGCGGCAGCCCCGACACGATGACCTCGGTCTGGCCGTACAGGTTGAGGAAGCCGACGCCGGGCAGCGTGGACAGAGCCCGCTGCAGGGTGGTCGCCGAGATCGGCGCAGCCGAATAGATGACCGTGTGCAGGCTGTCCGTGACGTCGGCATCGGTGAGCGCATCGAGCAATGCCTTGAGCATCACCGGCGCAAGGTGCAGCAGCGTGATCCGCTCGGAGGCGATCAGTCGGACGGCGTCCGCGGCGTCGAACTGGTGCTGCAGGACCACCGTTCCACCGCGCGCGTGCAGACCGCCGATGATCGCGAGTGCCCCGACGTGGAACATCGGCATGTTGATCAGACCGCGATCGGCACTGCCGCAACGCATTTCGCTGTTCATCGTGTGCGCGACCCTGCGTAGCTCGCGCTGTCCGATCACGCAGCACTTGGACGCGCCGGTGGTACCGCTGGTGAACAGCAGGCACGCGACGTCATCGGCCGTGGCGATGAACTCGGGTTCGCCACCCCGGCCGCTCTCGATGAACCGTTCGTAGCCGATCGTCGCCGGGGACGCCGCACCACCGATCGCCACCAGGACCGGTGGCGACGGCCACTGCGCGACGACGTCGGCGATCACCGTGGCGAACTCCTCGGCGACGAATACGATCGCCGGCTTCACACGTCGCACAACGTCAGCCATCTCCGGCGACGAGAGCCGAAAGTTGATGGTGGCCAGGACGATTCCACCGAGCTGCGTTGCGGCGATCACTTCACCGAACTCGATGCTGTTGCGACTCAGCACCGCGATCCGATCCTGGTGCCCCACTCCCGCCGCCGCCATCGCCGACACCAGCCGCACCGCGCGGTCCCGCAACTGCGCATGGGTGAGGGTGCGGTCGCCGTGCCGGTAGGCGACGATGTCAGGGAAGCGGACCGCGTTGTCGGTCACGATGTCTCCGAGCGTCAGGTCGCCGGCGGCGATGCTCTCCATCGGCGTGAAATTACCTGCTGCTCAGCAGCATCGACCCGGCCACCGGACCGCCGCCGACCCCCACGGCGACCACCTCCGGAGTCTTGGGGGCCTGCCGTTCACCGCCTTCGCCCCACAGTTGCACACACGCTTCATGCAGGAATCCCATGCCGTGCAAACGCCCGCCGGAGAGTTGGCCGCCGCTGGTGTTGATCGGCAGCGGGCCGTCGAGCGCGATGCGCGAACCGTCGCCCAAGAACTCGCCGACCTTGCCGTGGTCGCAGAAGCCCAATGCTTCCAACCACATGACGGTCAGGAATGAGAAGCCGTCGTACAACTGGGCCATGTCGACGTCGGCCGGTTTCAGCGTCGTGTGCTCCCATAGCGTCGCCGCCGAATCGTGCGCAGCCATCGTGGTGATGTCCGCGCGCTGGTCCCAGGTGGCGCGCTCGAACATGCCCGGCCCGACGGACTCGACGGTCAGGGGGTGCCGGGGCAGTCCCTTCGCGGCGTCGCGCCGCGAGACGATGACCGCGGTGGCGCCGTCGCAGGGCACGTCGCAGTCGTAGAGGCACAGCGGCTCCGAAATCATGCGCGCACTGAGGTAATCGTCCATCGTCATCGGCTCGCGATAGACCGCGTCCGGGTTCAATCCCGCGTTGGTGCGGGCGTTGATCGCAATGCGGCCGAGGTGCTGGCGCGTCAGGCCGAAGTCGTGCATATAGCGCTGCGCGGGCATGGCCAGCCAGTTCGCCGCTGACAGGGCCCCGAACGGGGCCACCCACTCAAGGTGCGGGGGTAGTTCGCCGCCACCGAACAGCACCGAGGCGCGGCCGCCGCCGGCCTGCTGCGCGGCGGTGGATTCCCACACCGACCGGTACACCACGACGTGGTTGGCCAACCCGAGGCTGACGGCCATGCACGCCTCGATCGCCGGGCCGATCTGACCTGCCGTCTCCATCGCCGAGACATACCACCGCGAGCGCAACCCCAACGCGTTACGGACCTCCTGCACCGTCGCCCCGGAGAAGCCGGCGTCGGGCACGCCCGGTCCCGGGTAGCTGGCGATTCCGTCGACGTCGTCGACGCTGAGCCCGGCATCCTCGATGGCACGGAGCACCGCCTCGACCGTCAGGTCCAGCCCGGTGCGACCCAGTCGGCGGCCGACCTGAGACTTGCCCGCCCCGGTCAGCACCGCTTTGCCCTCGAACGGACCACCCTTCACAAGCGATCCCGCTTCTCTTGTCGCTGGTCGGTCATCCGTTCGCCTCCAGTGCGTTCAGTAATAGGTTTGGCGCTTTGACCATACGTCTGACGTCGAACACGTCAGAAGATCGCCCGAACGATGAGGTCTACTACCGCGGCGGGCTTCTCAGAGCCCTCGAGTTCGACCGTGTGCCGCATCGTCAAGTTCGCGGTCGTCTCGTTGGCCTTCGCGACGTCGACGAGTACGGATCGCGCCCGGATCCGGCTGTTCGCCGTGACCGCCGACAGGAAGCGGACCTTGTTCAGCCCGTAGTTCAGCCTCATCTTCGAGTTGACAATCCGGTAGTTGTCCGCCGAGAGCGTCGGGATCAGGGATAGCGTGAGGAATCCGTGCGCGATCGTGGCACCGTATTGACTTTCGGCCTTCGCCCGCTCGACATCGACATGGATCCATTGGTGGTCATCGGTGACATCGGCGAAGGCGTCGATCATCTGCTGATCCACCAGCCGCCACTCACCGACACCAAGCTCTTCTCCGACCGCTTGTTCCGCTTCCTCGATGGATCCGATGACCTTCATAAACGTCCGCCTTTCGATATAAGAGGTGCGTTCCGAGCTCACCGGTCGAGGAGTCGCTCGACGTCTCGTCACCGCGCTGACCCACGTCACGACGCGACCAAGTATACCGCTATCTATTTAACGGTATAGACTGACGACGCTCACCGGGCATCGCGCCCGACTCGCCCGACGACCCTGGGAGATACATGGCCACCACCACATCCCGCGCAGCGATCGTGGCCGCTGCCCGCACCGCGATCGGGACGGCACGCAGAGGCACCCTCGCCAACGTTCCCGCGATCGAGTTGGCCAAGCCCGTCGTCGCGGCGGTCGTCGAACGGTCCGGCCTCGATCCGGCCGCCTTCGACGACCTGGTACTGGCCGAAAGCATGCAGGGCGGCGGCGACAGCGCCCGCTACATCGCCGTGGCGCTGGGCCTGGTCGACATTCCCGGGATCGCCGTCAATCGACAGTGCGCATCGAGCCTGTCCGCCATCGCGGTGGGCGCTGGGCAGATCGCCTCCGGCATGAGCCGTGCCATCCTCGCCGGCGGCATGGAGTCGCTGTCCACCGGACCGATCATGCAGAAGCGCAAGCCCTTCACGTCGGGCAAGTCACCCGAGGACTACGAGCAGTGGTTCCCCGAATCGCATCCGCCGACCGCGGAAGCGCCCGCGATGGACATGTCCATCACCGTCGCGCACAACTGCAACGTCCAGTACGGGATCACCCGCCAAGACCAGGACGAATGGGCGCTGCGTAGCCATCAACGCGCCGTCAAGGCCATCGACGCCGGATCGTTCACCGACGAGATCATCCCGATCCAGGTTCCCCAGGCAGACGGGACCACGATCACCTTCGCCGAGGACGAGCATCCGCGGCGCGGTAGTTCGATGGAGTCCCTCGCCGGATTGAAGGTATTGCACCCGGAGATCGAGGGCTTCTCGGTCACCGCAGGCAACTCCTCGGGCATCAACGACGCCGCGGCGGTCGTCGCGCTGGCGGCTCCCGACACTGCGCAGGACGTGCTTGCCAACGTGCTGTCGTGGACGCAGGTCGGGCTGGACCCGACCCGCACCGGCAGCGGACCGATCAAGGCGATCCCGAAGGCGCTGGAACTGTCAGGCCGCAAGCTCGAGGACGTCGCGCTCTTCGAGATCAACGAGGCGTTCGCCGCGCAGGCCGTGGCGTGTGCCCGCGAACTCGGCCTCAACGAGGAGATCGTCAACGTGTACGGCTCGGGCATCAGTCTCGGCCACCCGATCGCCGCGACCGGAGCCCGGATGGTCACTTCGGCGATCTACGAACTGCGCCGCCGCGGCGGCGGCATCGGCGTGCTGTCCATGTGCGCGGGCGGCGGCATGGGCGCCGCGATGGTCATCGAGGTGGCCTGACATGAGCGCACTGATCACCGAGGGATTGTTCCGGCTGGACGGCGAGCGCGCGGTGCTGTTCGCGTCCCGCAGGCGGTCGTCGGGCGTGGTGAAGTTCCCCGCCGAACGGCCCGAACTCTTCGACGGCGACCCCGAGATCCAGGACGACATCGAAAAGATCGAATTGTCCACCGAGGGAACGCTGTACACCTACACCACGCAGGAGTTCCTGCCGCCGCTGCCATACAAGGGCAAGCGCGATCCGAAGGCGTTCAGGCCTTACGTGGTCGGCTTCGTCGAGTTGGCTGAGGGCGTGCTGGTGGAGTCGCTGATCGTCGGCGCGACCGCCGAGCAGCTGCAGATCGGCCAGCGCCTGGTGTCGACCACCACGACGCTCGAGACCGACGACGGCAAGTCACTGGTGACGTTCGCGTTCCGTCCCACCACGTAGGGTCCACGATGTGACCGACCTGGGCAGCCCGCCGTTCGGGCTTCATCCCCTGCACGGCGTGCACCAACCGACGACCGGCAATCCGCCGCGTCGCCCCGGATCCGCTCGACGGACCACGTCGATCGACATGACCCGGGACGACGGCACTTTGGACCCCGTGCACCTCAACGGTCGCGCCAGGGACCTTCGGACGGCGCCCGACGGCACCGCTACCGTGCTCGGCGAGGCCGGTTTGTCGGCCACCATCGAACTGGTCGCCCGCGTCGTCCGGCACGTCGAAGTCACACCGCCGGTCGATGCGGTGTCACACCTCTCCGGCGCACCGGCGATGAGCGGTTTTCGCGCGGCCGCCGACAAGGCGGCCCCGGACCTGCGCGCCGCTCGCGACCTGCGCTACACGCTGCTCGACGACGTCCCCGTGGCGACACTGATCTCCGGCCACGCCCTGTCCGCGTCAGGCCTGCTGGGGCATTACGCGCAGTCCGGGTACCTACCGGTGGCCGACCAGTGCGCTGGATTTGCCACCGGCGGCCTCCTGATGAACTCCTTCGAAACCGGCGATCCTGCCGTGGTCACCGGGCCCGCAGCGCCGGATCTCGACGGCGGTGATGACCGGTGGGCGTGGCACCGGATGCCGCCGTTGCCGGTGAACGGCATGCGCCGGCGCCGGCGCATCGACGTCTACGACGACGGTGACGGGCGAATCGGCATCGACGCCATGTTCCGCGACACCTATGTGCGGACCGACGCCGTGGAGACGATCATCCACGAGTACACCCTGGCCGCGGCTGTCGACGCCGACACCGGAGTGATCCTCGAGTCACACGCCACTCCGCGAGTGCTGCCCTGGCAGGAATGCCCGGGCGCAGTGGCCAGCGCCGAGCGGATCGCCGGAATGACACTGCGCGAACTGCACTTCCGGGTTCGGCAGGAGTTGTTCGGCACCAGCACGTGCACCCATCTCAACGATCTGCTGCGCAGCGTCGCCGACGCCGAGGCGCTGATCGACCAGATGCGCGCGGCCTAATCCCGCGCCTTCCCCGCACGCTTGACCGCCGATGTCCGCGGTGTGAGCGATGCTGCGAGCAGATTGCGGAGAATCCCCTCCTCACCGCCGTCCTCTGGATTCGCAGGTTCAGACATGAGGCTGAAGTTGATTCGAGTCACCCAACGGGCCAACGTGTCCGGGGAGAGATCATCGCGCACTTCCCCGGCCGCCGCAGCGCCGGCGATACGATGACCGAGCGCTTCGGCGAGCTTGTCACGCCACAGGTCTGAGTGCTCGGCCGCATGGTAGGTGTGCGCCGCTTCGTCGTTGTGAATGAGTAGTCGGATGATCGGCGATGTGCGGGCTGCGGCATTTCCGGCAAGACACGCCGCGACCAGACGATCGAGGAAAGGCTCGTCTGTACGCCAGCAATGGTCGGCGGCGGCGAGCACGCCGTCAAGGGCACGAACGAACGAGGAAACGAGAATCGCGTCTTTGTTCGGGAAGTAGTAGTAGACCGTGGATCGGTTGACGCCCGCCTTGTTGGCGATGTCACTCATGCGGGTGCGGGTCGGTCCACGGTCGGCATAGCAGGCTTCCGCGGCTGCCAGCAGTCGTTCTCGCGCTTCGTCCTCGTTCAGCGGTAAGTCCGCGCCCCAGGCGCCGGCACGATTCACCTCCGGGTGCGCGGTCACGAGTCAGGAGCTTACCTCCGGCTATTGCTCCTGTCCGACAAAATTACCTATTGTGTTGTAGACCCAACAACTGCGCGATATTTGTCTGATGTGACTAACTCTTGTGGTCCACGACGAGTGCAGCAAAGGAGAGCAGACATGCTGAGCGTCGTCGATCAACTGGCTACGCGGGCGGATCTCATCCCCAAGGATCCGGCACCGGAACTGATCAAATCGATGACGTGGCAGGTCTCCATGCTGGCCGTCACAGTGATCCTGGCAGCGCTGGTCTTCGGCTACGCCCTCAGGACGTGGCGCACCACCGGACGCTCCGAAATGTTCTGGATCACGCTCGGAGCGCTGGCCGCGGTGTTCTACGAGCCTCTCGGTGACTACATGGTCGACATCACCTATCACCGGTCAGGCGCACTGACCTCGCTGACCGGTTTCAGCGGCACCATCCCACTGTGGGTGTTGTTCATGTACCCCGTCTTCTGGGGCCCGGCGATCCTGTACTTGGTCACCCGCCTCGAGACCGGCCTTGCCATGAAACGGTGGATGGGCCTGTTCGCCTTGTCCATCCCCTTCACGTTGTTCTTCGAGGTGCCGATGCTCCAACTCGGCCTCTACCAGTACTACGGATCGCAGCAGCCCATCGCGGTCTGGGGATACCCCCTCTGGATGGCCTTCTCCAACACCGCCGCCATCTTCGTGGTGTCCCTGCTGGTCCATGCCGCCAGGAAGACCGCGCTGGTGCGTGGGCGCCCCGCCTACCTCGTGCTCCTCGTGCCGAGCTTCATCATCGGCGTTGGCGTGACCACGATCGTCCCGATCGGCTTGGCCATGAGCTCCACCACCTCGCTGCTCATCATCAACCTGTGCGCCACGGTGTCAGCGGTTCTGTCGGTCGCGTACGCCTGGGTCGGGTTCAAGATGGTCATGCCGTCGACCCCGACGCAGTCCCTGGCTGCCGAGAAGGACGCCGTCGCAGCCTGATCGACGCCGGGGAGGGACGGAGTACAGCGAATATCAGATCACCCGGCCGACCGGCGGAGGCCAATCGAACTACTTCGCTGCACCCGTGACCTCGGGCGGAGTCGTCACACGCGTGCAGGAAACGGCTGACACGTGTGGTGGGCGACCATCGCCGACCCCGGTGGGCCGAGCGTGTTCTTGTGCCGGATCTGGCGGCGATAGAACAACTGACACAGCTGCCCGTCGTGCCGACCGCCGTCTGCCAGCACGAACTGCTCCAGCGCCGCATCACCTTCCTGCCACGTCGCCGGTCGATGGCCGAGCACCGGGACGAGGTCATCGAGATCGGAGTTGGTGAACTCCACGCCGACTTCGTCTTCCCGCTGCACGTGGCGGGCGAAGCGGAACGCGCCGCGTAACCGGTACCGGATGTACTCGTCGTCGGTGTCGATTCCGCGCAGCATCCCGACGAGTTGATCGTGCGCAGTAGCGGCCCGTGTCACCGTCGCCGCGGGGAGCTCCGGCGGTTCGAGCTCGAGGCCGAGGCGCTCCCCCAGCGCCTCGATGGCGTGCAAGTTCGTCTCGCTGCACCAGTGCAGGTTGGTCATGTAGTCCGACTCGGGCAGCGGATCGTTCAGCGAGTTCCGGAAGGCGAGTTCATTGGTAAGGGCAAAGGCGATGTGGTGCAACTGAATTGCGTCCATGTCGACGGGGAAGCCGCCGGCCCGCTCGTATTCCTGATACAGCTTCTCGAAGTCTCCGAAGTGCAGAACGGTGTCCCGCATCCTCGGCGCGGCCAGGTCCATCATCGGGTCGCCGATGTGACCGGCCTCGACGTCGAGGATCGCCCGCAGCTGTCCGTCCTTCTGGTGCAACTGACCCGAGTCCCACACGATGGCCGACTCACGCCCCTTGGTGTCCACAGGATTTCGCTTCAGCCAACCCAGGACGAACTCCAGCAGCGGGTTGGGCGCATTCTTGCCTGCCCGCCACACGGCCTCGAAGCGGCCGATGCCGTAGCTCCCGATCCCGGCCGGAGTCGCGGCCCGCTGGATACCTGCTTCGAGGAACGGCTTCAGCGGCAGGCGGTGAAGCCTCGCGAGCTGCCCCATGTAGTCGCGCATCAGGAGGTCGCGCTGATCGGTGGTGAGGCCCTCGAATCCGGGTTGGCCGTCGACGCGGTCCATCACGTAGGCGGGCAGCTCATCGATCCATCCGTACACCGTGGGGACCGGAATGCCCTGCTCGGACATCACCCGCTGCAGTGACATCTCGTGACGCAACGGGAACTGCATGGGTATCCCGGCGCCGCGCTCACCACGAACGACCAACGGCAATTCCTCGCCGTCGCGCTCGGCATCGACCAACCAGGCGTAGCGCCATCGCGCCTGACGCGTGACGGTTAGGACGCGCGCACCCATGTGCTGGGTGATCCAACTCGAGATGGCGGCTTCGTCGCTCGACGTCTGACGACGGGCCTGCGCTGCAGCGGATCCCGCGCTGGCGACGATCCTCGTCGACAGCGTCCTGTGTCGCCGGCGGTTATCGGGGTCGACCGGCATCAGAATTCAATCCTGATGCGCTCAGAGGATGGCCGGGCTTGGCATCCCAGCACAATGCCGTCCGCGATGTCGTCATCGTCGAGCACGCCGTGGGTATCCATCTCGACCTTCCCGTCGATCAGAACGCATTGGCATGTGCCGCAATCACCTTCACGGCAGGAGTAGGGCGCTTCGATCCCCTGGTCGACGAGCAGGTCGATCAAGGTGTCTTTCGGTGTCCATGTCAGCGTGTGGGTCGAACCGTTCAGCTCGACGACCACCTCGGCGGTCAGCTGGTCATCGGCAGAATCGCCGATTTGATCGACACTCACCGGCCTGCCGACGAACGGATCCCCGGACAGTGAAACAAAGTTCTCAATGTGGATCTGGGTGCGCGGTGTTCCCAGACTTTCGATCGCACTGCGCGCGCTCTTCATGAATGGTGCTGGGCCGCAGATGAAAACGTCATGGTCCACGAATGGTGCGAGGAGTGGTGTCAGGGTCGCGTCATTGGGCAGGCCCTGCACACTCTCAAGCCAATGGATAACTGTCAGCCGATCAGAATGCTCAGCAACGAGTTCGCGCAGCGCCTCGGCGAAGATGATGGCATCAGGGTCCCTGTTGGCGTAGATGAGCACCACTCGCCCGCGCCCCTGGGCCAACACGGACTTGGTGATGGACATCATGGGGGTGATGCCGCTGCCGCCGGCAAGCAGCAGTAGATCCTTGTCCAAGTCGTCGGGACTGAAAATGCCGGCCGGAGGCAAGCATTCGAAACTCATCACCTGGACGGACGTTGTCGCACAACCAATTCGAGGCATACCCCGCAGCGGTACGCTTCACCGTCACAGCCAGCCGCTTGTCGGTGTCCGGCGAGCTGCACAAAGAATAGCAACGGGCGACGAACCCCGTCCGCTCGCTCGGCACTCGCAACGTCAGGAACTGGCCAGGCCGGTAACCGACATCGCAACCATTGGGTGGGTCGAACACGATGGTGACAGCGTCGGCGGTCTCGGCGACGACGTCGGCCACTGTGAGTGTCCAATTCGGAACTGGCACTGGGTGTTTGAGCTTAGTCAGTGGGCGCCGGATGGCGCGAGTTTCGCCTCAGCAGGCTCCGCGTCGGGATAAAAGCCACGCGCCCAACGGCGCAATTGCCGGAACCCTGCGGCTTCGGAGGCGGTCAGGCCCGGCGGATCCATGTAGACCTGACTGTCCCAAATCGCGATGTCGTCCGGCAACGCGGCTTGCGCAACCGTCAGGCGCTCGTCGTAATTTCCGTTGGCCTGGTCAATCCAGTACGTGGAGAATATGTCTGATGTGTCGTCGTCGACGGGAGTGGCGCAGATGGCGATGACGCGAAAGCCCTCGCGGGTGTGCTCGCCGTTGAACGATATGCCGAGGCCAGACCAGTAGATCTCCAAGGTGTTGGTCGTCTCGCCCGGCCGGTCGACGCCCTCACTCCACCGTCGGCCGAAACCCACCTTCGCCGACCACGTCACGTCGTCGGTATCCTCCCGTAGCACGACCGGACTGATCGGGGTCTTGTGCACGAACCGGAAGTGATGCGGATCGACGGCGTTCTCGGCGATGACTTGCGGATGCACGTGGATTCCGGCGAATTTGAGCCGGGCTTCCGGGCCGACTGGGAAGTAGTCCCGATCGTGAATGTGTTCCCCGAGCACCCGCAGTCCGTCGGGCACCTCCCACATCGGAGCGCGCCCGGCGGCGTCGTGCCAGATGTAGATGGACTCGTTGAGTTCGGTGACCGGCCAGGACCGAACCTTGCGACCTCGATTGGGCCGGTTCTCGTAGGGGATCCGCACGTTGCGGCCCTCCCCGTTCCACACCCAGCCATGGAACGGACACTGGATACCGTCCTCGACGACGCAGCCACCCTTGGACAGGTTGGCGCCGAGATGCTGGCAGTGGGCATTGAGTACGTGCACCGCCCCCTGCAGGTCTCGAAAGGCGACGAGTTCGACGCCGAAGTAGCGCAACGGGATGACGTCGCCCTCGGCCAGGTCGGCACTCCACGCGACCTGGAACCACCCGGTCGGCTGCATGCTGGGTAGACCATTCACGATTGCTCCTTCATCGATTGGGATACGCCATCGGCACTATTTCTCGACCCTAGCGGGAATGGCGTTCCCAAACAATGATGATGCTACTTTGGGAAATGTATTCCCAGGAAATGGAGCCGCCCCATGAG
The DNA here is from genome assembly GCF_010726645.1 of Mycolicibacterium duvalii. NCBI lineage: Bacteria > Bacillati > Actinomycetota > Actinomycetes > Mycobacteriales > Mycobacteriaceae > Mycobacterium > Mycolicibacterium duvalii. Next base: position 3,254,585 of record NZ_AP022563.1, read on the forward strand.
CGACGACGGTCACCAATCGGAACGGGATGCGATCCTGCGGGCGGCATACCGGTTGATCAGTCATGGCTCGAGCACCGGAACGACGTCGATCGAGAACATCCTTCGAACCGCCGGGGTGAACCGGCGGATCTTCTACCGGCACTTCGCCTCCAAGGACGACCTGATCATCGCGATGCAGGAGTGGGCCGGCGAGCTGATCTTGGCTGACCTGCGCAAAGCGGTCGCTGCCGCCGACACGCCAGCAGCGGCAATCATCGCCTGGATCGAGGACTATCTGAGCATCGGCTGGCAGGAGGCACGATTCCGCGATGCCTTGGCGTTCATGTCCACGGAGGTCACGGGAGCGCCGGGTATCGCAGCGGCATTGGAGGCGACGTACGCGCGGCACCGCGAGCCGCTGGCCGCGGCGTTGGCCGCCGGCCTGGCCGACGGCAGCCTGCCCAACGCGCGCCCCGAACTCGATTCCTTCGCCATCCACGCGATCGCCGTCCGTCACCTCGAAGCCCGCATCCGCGGGCGGCTCGACACCGATTTCGACGAGGTGCGCAACCAGGTCGTCGCGCTGATCCTGACGGGGCTGTCCGCCCCCGCGGTGCAGCCCCCACCGATTGGTGTGGGGCACTAGCGGGAATGGCGTTCCCAGACAATGTCCCGATTATTGGGAAAGCCATTCTCGAGACAGGCCGGAAGCCCGGTCGACGGCCGATGCACAGCGATCGTCGATGCCGACCACTCGACGAGAAGATGCCGATGTACGGTTTCGAGGGCCCGGCCGAGACGTTCAAGAGCGCGGTTTCCCACTCAACCGCTCGTGCGATTGCCGAATGGACACCGTCACCGTGCAACTCAGGTCCTGCCGCAACTACTCAATCCATCGCACCAAACGCCTTGAGCCACATGTGCTTGACACCCAACCTCCCAGAAAGGCATGACTTTCAATGACGATCACAGGAGCCGATCTCGAGCACTTCATCCGGCGCTGGTATGAATTGTGGAACGACCAGGACAAGCAGCGCTGGCTGCAGCACTGGAAGCACGCCGCGCCAGGCGAACCGACGCTCGAGGACCCGGTCGGAACACCGGTCAAACGTGGCTGGGAACTGGCCGCCGAACTGTGGGATCGCACCGGGCCGAATCACCCGGCCGTTCGCATCGAGCAGATCATCCTCGGCGGATCCGAGGCCGTCGTCGTGTGCCACAACGAAGGCACCTACCAGGGCGAGGCACTCGTCATCCCCAGCGTCGATGTGTGGCGAGTCAACGCCGACGGCACCAGCTCCGTGCGCAGCTTCTGGGAGATCCCCGACCACATCCCCTACGGAAAGTGGACCGCGAAAACCGGCAGCGCACCGGCCAGCTGATCCAAGGATCCGGTCATGGAGGAGATCTGTCGCGAGTGCGGTTTCGATCAGTCCGAGACGCTACCGTCGGACGTCGCCACGGAGTTGTCACCGATGTCCCAGGCGATCGGCGCCAGCGTCCTTGCCATCTCTGGTGATGAGCTTCGGCGCAGACCGGCAGCCACGGTATGGTCCCCGCTGGAGTACCTGGGGCACCTACGGGAGTCGATGGCGTTCCACCGCTGGCTCATCGAGTGTGCGCTGTCCGAAAACAATCCGCTGATACCAGCGGTGGACCCGGACGAGTCAGTCGCCCAGTCCGCCTACAACGACGCCGATCCGCATGAACTGCTCGCGCAGTTCGAGCGACGGATCCAACGGCTCGCCGATGCGCTAATTGCGTTGGACGACGATTCCGCCGACCACCCGGTGACGCTCGACGGTCGGGAGATCTCAGTTGCGCTCGTCGCGCGCAGCGCCTGGCATGAATGCCATCATCACCTCGGTGACATTCGACGCCTGGGAGGTCTTGACCCGTAGAGCTTCTGGGGTTTGCCCGTCAGCGAGGGCCCGGTGTGGCGTCGCCGAGTTGGTCCGACTCGGCAGATTCGGGGTCGCTGGCGGCGGCCGCGCCTCGTTTGTCGGCGGGGTCGATATCCTTGAGCGACTTCTCGTCGGCGATCGGCTGGCTCGTATCGAAGCCTGACATGTGGTGCTCCTTCGGTGTCCGAATGAGCCGGCGCGAGGCTGGACCGGCGTCGTCTACGGTTCCACGGTTACCCACACCGGTCGGTGGTTAGACGGCTGATCCCGACGCGCCGAGAACCGCCATCGCCGTAATCATTTCGGCGACCACCGCGATCATTTCGTCGCGGTCGACGGCAACGGTCTGCCGATTCACCGTGTGCCAGGCCCGGTCGAGCAAGCCCATCACCGCAACGCCGATGACGTCCGGTGAGTGGGCGCCGGCCCTGGAGATAGCCTGTCCCAACTTCCACGACGCGCGAGTCACCATGCGATTGCGCGAGTTTCGAAACGCATCGTCGTCAGGGGCGGAGTGCGCCGACGCCAGCACGAACGCACCGTGATGATCCATGTAGTCGAAGTAGTGGCCCACCCACACCCGAATGTCGGCGGGACTCAACGGCGCCTCCGCCTCCGCCCATTCGGCGATGACAGCCAGGACGTCGTGATACGCCGTCTGGCCGAGGACGTTGAAGATCTCGCGCTTGTCCTTGAAGTACGTGTAGAAGCCCGCGCGCGAGATACCGCAAGCCTCGGTGATTGCGTTGATGGGCGTGCCGGCATATCCGCGCTCGAGAAAAAGTCGACGGCTTGCCTTCAGGATTGCCGCGCGGGTCCGCTCACCGCGGGTGGCGTCCTGTGGCGACGCGTCAGGAGCACTTGAGGCGACCGTCATGTGGCGACGCTATATGACAACATCGTCAAGCGCAATAACTGCACTTGAAGACAGCTATCGAACTTCTTCACGGCAATACTTGACACAACCGTCAAGTTGCGCCAGGCTCATACGCAAGCCCGATGTAGAGCAGCGAGAGGCACAACGATGACCCAGTTCACCGACGCACCGATCTTCGACGCCGATCAGCACATGTACGAGACCCCGGATGCACTGCTGAAGTTCCTGCCGGAGAAGCACAAGAAATCCGTGCAGTTCGTCCAGATAGGCCGGCATACCCGGATCGCGATCTTGAACAAGATCACCGATTACATGCCGAACCCGACCTTCGAGCGGGTCGCTGCGCCCGGTGCGCACGAAAAGTTCTACTCCGGCCAGAACCCTGAGGGATTGACGATGCGCGAGATGTCCGGCCGGGGCATCGACTGCCCGCCAGGGGCGCGCAACCCCGAGGACCGCATCGCCGAACTCAATGGCCAAGGCGTCGAAGCGTGTATCAACTACCCCACCCTGGCCAACCTGGTCGAACACTCCTCGGCCGAGGACCCTGAACTGACCGCGGCGATCATCCATTCACTGAATCAGTGGATGCACGAGCACTGGGGGTTCAACCACGAGAACCGGATCTACTCGACACCGGTGATCAACCTGGGCATCGTCGAGGAGGGCCGCCGCGAACTCGAATACATTCTCGAGAACGGCGCCAAGGTCGCGTTGATCAAGCCCGCACCGGTCAAGGGGTACAAGGGTTGGCGCTCCCCCGCGCTGCCGGAGTTCGACCCGTTCTGGCGCGACGTCGAGGCGGCCGGGCTGCCGATCGTGCTGCATGCCAGCCAACCCCCGCTGCAGGAGTACATCGAGAAGTGGGAACCCGCCGACACCAGCAGCGCCTTCGAGATGTCGGCGTTCAAGTGGACCGCGCTGGGCCATCGCGAGATCGCCGACATGCTGACCAGCCTGATCTGCCACGGCACGCTCACCCGGTTCCCGAAGCTGCGCATCGCCAGCGTGGAGAACGGAAGTGCTTGGATCAAGCCGCTGTTCGATGATCTGGAGATGACCTACAAGAAGATGCCGCAGAACTTCGAAGAGCATCCGCACGAGGTGTTCCGCCGTAACTGCTGGGTCAGCCCGTTCTGGGAGGGCTCGGTCGCCGACGTCGTCGAGACCGTCGGATGGGACAAGGTCATGTTCGGCTCGGACTGGCCCCACCCCGAAGGCCTCGCCACCCCCAAGGGCTACTTCAAGTACGCCGAAGGCATGGACGTTCGCCGCACGTACGACTTCATGGGTGACAACGCCCGCCGCTTCATGGGACTCCCGCTGGCCAACCCCGATCCGGAGGCGGTCAAGCCCCCCGCGCTGGCGAACGCATGAATCAGTGATCAACTTCTGCCGCGGAATAGCTTGTAGCCCAATACAAGCTATTCCGCGGTTGGTTTGACGACCTCAGTCCGACGTACTCCACTGGGTGACCGACGAAGTGAATCCGTTGCCGAGTTTGGCAAGAATCCACGGCGGCAGACGTTTGGGCATCGGTAGCGGGACCGGTCGGGCCCCACGCTCCTGGAGGAGCGCTTCGTAGGCGGATGTGTCACCGCCGAACGGCTGGCCCTCGCCGGCGATGAACCCGTACAGCTCGCAGCCCTGCGGGCCGGCCTCCCACGGGCCGAAAACGTCACCCCACTCCAGCATGATGTGCGTGCCGGCGCGGGCGACGATGTCGCCACAACGAATCTCACCGGCCAGGATGAAGTTGCTGTGATCGCCGGTGTGGCCGTGCTGCGAGGAGATTGCACCCGGATCCCACTTGTTCCAGAACGCGAAGTAGCGCGGTGTCAGCTCGATCCACTTCTCCCAGATCGACGCCGTGTGACCATCCGCGAACTCGTAGCGCAGCATCTCCTCAGCTGGTACGTCGTCGAGGTGCTTGATCGACGGTCCACCTCTCACGAACACTTCCTTTCTTTGCGCGGACTACAGATGAGCTTCACCGAGATGTTGAGTTGATCGACATGCCCACGTCCGGGATAACCTCGCCAATTACAAGGTGCCGCGCACCATCACAGTGCTCGACGCACTCCCCCGCAGTAGCACCGGCAAGATCGTCCGTCGCGAGCTGCAATCCCTCGTCGAGCGGGCCGGCGACACCCCCTAGGTCGGTAGGTCACCGATCCCTCGCCAACCCGAACCGCCTTTGCCCCTATAGGTCTCCGAAGTGGGCGGCGGCGGGACAGGACAACCCTCGGTGTCCTTGATGTCGAAGAACCGGGATACCGCGCAGTTCCCAGTGCCGGCAGCAGGTGGTCAGCCGGCGGGCCGCCTCAGTCGCTGGCCGGTAGCGGCTTGGCCTCCTTGAGTGCCAGCGCGGTGGCACCGACACTCAGAGTCCCCGCCCCCGCCTTCGTGACGAGGACTTCGGCATCGGTCGCGTCGACGTAGCGCTTACCCATCGCATTGCCGTCGGCGAACGCCGGATCCAGCTGCGCGTCCGCGGGCCGATCGGCGTCCAGCGGCAGCATCGGCAAGCCACCGCAGCGCAGGTCGTCGAGGCTCTCGGCCGCCTTGACGACGATCACCTGCGTGTCGCACACCTGACTCTGCAGGCGGGTTCCATTCTTGATCATGTTACGTTCCTTTACCTTTCAACGTTCGCGTCGCGAAGATCCGCAACGATCTCGCGACGAAGCAGCTTGCCGGTGGCGTTGGTCGGCAACTCGTCACGGAATACGACCCGGTCGGGAGTGCGCGAACCCCGCAGGAACTTCCGTACGTGCTCGCGCAGTTCGTCGGGATCGGGGTCGACGCCCGTGGCAGGCACCACGACGGCGACGATAGCCTGCCCCCAATTCGGATCTTCTACCCCGACGACGGCCACTGCGTGCACGTCGGGGTGCTCGATGAGCACGTCCTCCAGCTCGGCAGGCGCGATGTTCTCGCCGCCGCGAATGATCGTGTCGTCGGAGCGCCCGCTGATGAACAGATACCCGGCTTCGTCGAGCGTGGCGATGTCCCTCGTCGGGAACCAGCCCTCGTCGTCCAAGACGGACCCGATCCCGGTGTACTTTCCAGAGACCTGCTCACCGCGCACGAACAGTTCGCCCGACTCCCCCGCTCCGAGCACCTTGCCGTGCTCGTCACGGATCTGCACCTCGATGCCGGGCACCGGCTGGCCCACCGAACCGAGCCGCTTCGCGATCGTCTCGTCGGGGTTGCCGTGCGCGTCGCGATGGTCGTCAGGCGTCAACACCGCAATGGTCGAACTGGTCTCGGTCAGGCCATAGGCGTTGACGAAACCGACGTTCGGCAACAGGTCGAGCGCCTTGCGCACCAACGGGAGTCCGACCTTCGAGCCGCCGTAGGCCAGGTTGCGCAACGTCGGCAGGTCGGTCGGCTCCTGCTCCAGCGCGGTCACGATGCGGTCCAGCATGGTCGGCACCACGGTGGCGGTGGTCACCCGCTCGTCGGCGACGAGGCGCACCCATTCGCGGGCGTCGAAGTTCGGCAGGTACACAATCTTGCGGCCGGCGTACAGATTCGACATCGCCGCGTTGACGCCGGCGATGTGGTACGGCGGCACGCAGATCAGCGCCGCGTCGTCGGGATCGGCCGAACCGAACTCGACGGTGCCGGTGATATAGCTGGTGAGGTTGGTGTGCGACAGCTCGACCGCCTTCGGCTTCGACGTCGTGCCCGAGGTGAACAGCACGATCGCCACGGCGTCGGGGTCGGCGAACTCCGCTGCCGGTTCCGCGGTGCGCGCCGCCTCGAGGAACTCCTCGGACTCGATCACGCGGTCAGCGGCATCGCCGACGGCGTCGCGATAGCGCTTGTCGACGATCACCAGCGGATCGGGTAGTCGTTCGATCAACTCCTGGACACCGTCGGTGCTCAACCGGTAATTGAGCGGGGTGTACGCGCGTGCGGCGCGCGCCGAAGCGAAGATCAGCAGCGGCTGCATCGCGCCGCCCAGGCCGACGTACACCACGTGCGCGGCACCCGACGCCGCGATCACCCCCGCACCGCCATCGGCCAGCGCGCTGAGTTCTCCGATCGTCAGTCGGGTGTCCCCGTCCACCAACGCAGCCCGACCGGGGTCGCCCGAGACCGCCATCTCCAACAACAACGAAATGCTCAACGCCCTGCCTTCACTACTCCGAGTACGGCGATCCTAGACCCCGGTCACAGAATCAGCTATATAGTTATAGGCTTACAGGCATCCAAGTCAACGCGCACTCCTGCCGACGGTGGGAACGACATGACGCCTTGCCGAAAGGAACGCAATGACCAGCACGCCCGAGATCGCCATCATCGGCGTCGGAATCCACCCCTTCGGACGGTACGAGGATCGGTCGGCGCTGGAAATGGGTGCCGTGGCGATCAGCCGGGCGTTGCGCGACGCCGGCGTCCCGTGGTCGGACGTAGGCAGCCTGTATGCGGGCAGCCTCGAGGTGGCGAACCCGGAGGCCGTGACCGGGCTGGCGGGGATGACCGGAATCCCGGCACGGGCGACGCTGAGCGGCTGCGCTACCGGCAACTCGCTGCTGACCCTGGCCGCCCGTGACGTTCAGCTCGGCGAGGCCGACATCGCCGTCGGCGTCGGGCTCGACAAGCACCCGCGCGGCGCGTTCGGAGCCGACCCGTCGGTCTCGGGATTGCCGCAGTGGTACGGCGATCAGGGCATGTTCCTCACGACGCACTACTTCGGCACCAAGATCATGCGGTACATGCACGACCACGGCATCAGCGAGGAGACACTGGCCCGCGTCGCGGCCAAGAACATGGAGAACGGCGAACTCGCGCCGCATGCCTGGCGCCGCAAGCCCATGAGTATCGACGCGATTCTGAGCTCTCCCGTTGTGAACGCGCCGCTGCGTCAGTACATGTACTGCAATCCCAACGAAGGGGCCGCCGCCGTGGTGGTGTGCCGTGCCGACAAGGCCAAGCAGTACACCGATACCCCGATCTACCTGCGCTCGACCGCGCTTCGGAGTCGACGCGAGGGCGCCTACGAACTGCTGCGGACGTCGATCGAACTGCCGATCAGGCCCGGCACCACGGCCGAGGCCGCGCAGGCCGCCTACGAATTGGCCGGCATCGGCCCCGACGACGTCGACGTCGCACAGTTGCAGGACACCGACTCCGGGTCGGAGGTCATCCACATGGCCGAGACCGGGCTCTGCAAGGACGGTGAGCAGGAGGCACTGCTCGCCGACGGGGCCACCAAGATCGGCGGGCGGCTGCCGATCAACACCGATGGTGGACTCATCGCCAATGGTGAACCGGTTGGGGCCTCGGGACTGCGCCAGGTCTACGAGCTCGTGCAGCAGCTGCGCGGTACCGCCGGTGACCGCCAGGTACCCAATGATCCGCGGGTCGGGCTCGCTCAGCTGTACGGGGCGCCCGGAACCGCCGCCGTCGCCATCCTCTCCAAGTAATCGACGAAGGGGTTCACAGCAGATGACCGACACTCAGGCCGACTCGCGTCCCCGCGCCGAGGTGGATCTCGACCACCACTCGGCTGAGTTTCGCGAGGATCCGCACGGCACCTTCCGCAAAATGCGCGAATCAGGTTGTCCTGTAGCTCATTCCGACCACTACGAGGGCTTCTGGGCGCTGGTCGACTACGCGTCGGTGTTCGAAGCCGCCCGCGACGACGCCCTCTTCAACTCCTTCCCGTCAGTCGGCGTGCCGGCCAGCGAGATGCCTCTACCGATCCTGCCGATCGAGTCAGACCCGCCTGAGACCCAGGAGCTGCGCGAGGTCACTCTGCGGCGGTTCTCGCCGGGTTCGGCGGAGCGGTTTCGCGAGAGCGCCATCGAGATGACCAACGAGGCCATCGACGCGTTCATCGAGCGCGGCGAATGCGACCTCGTCGGCGAGCTCACCACACCACTACCGGCGCGACTCATCCTGCGGCTGCTGAAGTTCGACGAGTCGCGGCACATGGATTGGGTGCGCTGGGTGCACAGCACCGTGCACGACCGCGCCCACGACCCGGAGAAGGCCGGGATCGCCGGCATGGAGATGTTCGGTGAAATCGTCAAGCACATGGAGGAGCGCCGGGCGGAGGGGCTGGGCGACGACCTGTTCAGCGACATCCTGCGTGGCACGCTGAACGGCAAGCCGCTCGACGACGGGCAGATCACCATGTACACGGTGCTGATGATGCTCGGGGGCATGGACACCACCAGCGGGTTCACCGGCAACGTGCTTGCCCGCCTGTGCCGCGACACCGACCTGCGGCAGCAGTTCATCGATGATCCGGGCCTGATCAAGAAGGGCACCGACGAGCTGCTGCGGCTGTATACGCCGACCCTCGGCCTCGCGCGCACGGTGTCTCGCGACGCCGAGTTCCACGGCCAGCCACTTTGTCAGGGCGACCGCGCGATCCTGATGTGGGCCGCGGCCAACCGAGACCCGGCCGTGTTCGAGGATCCCGACAAACTGGACCTGTCGCGCCCGAATGCCAAGAAGCAGATGGCATTCGGGGTCGGCATGCACCGCTGCCTCGGGTCCCATTACGCCAAGATGATGTTCGAGGTGATGATGACCCAGATCCTGAAGCGACTGCCCGACTTCGAACTGGCGGCGGAACCCGAACTCTTCGAAGACGCAGGTGAGGTGTACGCCGTGCGTAAGCTGCGGGTCAGGTTCACGCCGGGCAAGCGGTTGGGCTGACAACAGCGTGTCCGCGTGTTCGGCCTGACTATTCGGCTGTCGTGATCGGCAACGACGAACAGCTGAAGCTGGGGTCGCTCAATTGGTTAAATGTTTAGATTGTGTGGCAGAACGGGAGGTGCTCAGTGACTGCTGGCACCATCGCCGGGCTGCTCGACGAGTGCGCCGCCGACAGGCCGCAACGTCCGCTGCTACGTGACGTAGAGGGCCACAGTTTGACGGTGTCAGACGTCGCCGCATTGACGTCGGCCGCAGCGCAATGGCTGTGGGATGCCGGTATACGGCCCGGCATGACGGTTGCCTGGCAGATGCCGGCAACCGTCAATGCGGCAATTGTGATGCTGGGTCTGGCTCGGATGCCCGTCGTCCAGGCGCCGGTGCTCCACCTCTACCGGCTACGAGAGGTCCGTTCGGCTGTGGAGGTCGCGAACGCCGACATCCTGCTGGTCGACGAGTCGACGGCGAGCGATGCGCCGCAAATGCCGACCGTCACGGTGCCACCCGACCTCCTCGCCAGGCTCGAAACCGTGACCGCGACAGCGCACCCGGAGTTCGACGGGCCAGCCCCGACCGACCCGCGCTGGGTGTACTTCACCTCCGGCACCACCGGTCGCCCGAAAGGCGTGCGCCACACTGACGCCACGTTGCTCAGGGCCGCCCGCGGGTACGTCTCCCACCTCGGGGTAGGCAGCCATCCGAAGGAACTCGGCACGATCGCGTTCCCCATCGCTCACGTGGGCGGCATGGTCTACCTCGCCTGCGCGCTGCTCGGCGATTTCCCTGTGCTGCTTGTCCCGAAGGTCACCGCCGAGAATCTGCCCCGGCTGATCGCGGAGCACGAGGTGACGGTCACCGGTGCCAGCACGGCGTTCTATCAGATGCTGAACACGGCCCAAATGAGTGCCCCCACAGCAGATTTGCTGATGCCCTCGCTGCGGATGCTGATCGGCGGAGGCGCCGCATGCCCGCCGGAGGTGCATCGCCAGGTGCGTGAACACCTGCGCGTGCCAGTCGTGCACGCCTACGGCATGACCGAGGCACCGATGATCTGTGTCAGCGAATTCACCGACAGCGAAGAACAACTCGCCAACAGCGCGGGCCGTCCGATCCCTGGATCGGAGGTGCGGATCAGTGCCGGCGGCGAGATCGAACTGCGCGGCGAGAACCTGACCCCGGGATACACCGATCGTGAGCAGTGGCAGCACGCGCGCACCGAGGACGGGTGGTTCCGCAGCGGCGACCGAGGCCACCTACGTCCCGACGGGCGCATCGTGGTCACCGGCCGGACCAAGGACCTGATCATCCGGAAGGGTGAGAACGTCGCGCCGGACGAGCTGGAGAACGAGCTGCTGGCCCATCCCCTCGTCGACGAGATCGCCGTGCTCGGCCAGCCCGACGAGCTGCGCGGTGAATTGGTGTGTGCGGTGGTGCGACGTTCGCCCCGCCACCGCGACGTCACCCTCGACGAGCTGTGCACATTCCTCGATGAGCGTGGACTCATGAAGCAGAAGTGGCCTGAGCGGCTCGTCGTCGTGGACGAATTCCCGCTGACGGGGCTCGGCAAGGTCGCCAAGTCCGAGTTGGCCCGTCAGATCGCAGGAGGAACCTCATGACGGCCTTGGCGCCCGACGAACGTCAGGAACTCGCGCAGTCTGTGCGCTCCGCCTGTGAGCGGATCGCGCCGGAGGAACGGGTCCGGGCCGTCGCCTACGGAGAGGGCGATGCCGCCTCCGGTTTCGACACCGCCCTCTGGGACGTGCTGTGCAACCAGGTCGGGGTGGCAGCCATCGCGCTGCCCGAGCACCTCGGCGGCGCCGGCTACGGCGCGTCCGCGCTGGGCGTGGTCGCCCATGAACTCGGCCGGGCACTGGCGCCGGTGCCGTTCCTCGGCTCCACGGTGCTGGCGACCGGCCTGCTACTCGACCTGGCCGACCGCTACCCCGATGCCGAGAAGCGGCTGGCGCAGCTCATCGAAGGCCGGCGCACCGCGGCCGCAGCCCTCACCGGCGACGGCGGATTGTGGCGCCGATCCGCGGTGACGCTGCGCGCCACGCGTCGCGGCGACGACTGGAGCGTCGACGGCACCGTCCGCCACGTCTTGGGCGGCACCGCCGCCGATGACCTCGTGGTGGTCGCCGCAGCAGACGACGGCGAGCCTGCGGTGTTCCTGCTCGACCCGAAGATCGACAGCGTCGACGTGGAAGCCGAACGAGTGCTCGACGGGACCCGTCCGATGGCCACCATCACCCTGACCGGGGCGGCCGCGATGCGCCTGTCTGGCGACGGCCCCGTCGACGACCTCGTCCAGCGCAACGTCGACGTCGCGCTGGCAGTGCTGTCGGCCGAACAGGTCGGCGCCTGCGAACGGGTCCTCGAACTTGCCACCGCCTACGCCCGCACGCGCGAACAATTCGGCCGTCCCATCGGCAGCTTCCAGGCCATCAAGCACAAGTGTGCGGACATGCTCGTTGATCTGGAGTGGGCACGGTCGGCGTCGCACGCCGCGCTTCAGGCGTTCGACTCTGAGGATGCTGCGATCGCCAGCGAGGCGCAGTGGCGCGCCAGCATGGCGAAGGCGGTGTGCTCGGAATCGCTGCGAAATGCCGTGCGCGCCAATGTGCAGATCCACGGGGGCATTGGTTTCACGTGGGAAGACTCGGCGCATCTCTATTTTCGGCGGGCCCGAACCGACGAGGTGATTTTCGGTGCACCCGCCCAACACTGGGACCGGTTAGCAAACCTGACCAAGCTCAACTGAGTTTGCCCTAGGCGCCAACTACTGAGTCTGCTTGCCCGCGTCACAGGTGGGTGATTAGACTCACATTAAATAACTAAATGTTTTTCTGTTTCTGCTCACAGCCCGAAGCCCCTGAGGAGGCCCCAGTGCCGTTGCAGCCCTGGATGGAGTTGATCTCGGTTGATGATCACCTGATCGAACATCCGAAGGTGTGGAGCGACCGGCTCCCGACGAAGTACTTGGACGTTGGTCCGAAGATCATCGAGTGGGAGCGCCCCGATAACGGGCAGATGTGTCAGGTCTGGGAGTACGAGGGCCGGATCTACCCTTATATCGGGCTCAACGCGGTGGCGGGCAAGAAGCCTGAGGAGTACGGCGTCGAACCGGTGCGCTACGACGACATGATTCCCGGCTGCTATGACCCCAAGGCGCGGGTCGCCGACATGGACATCGACGGCGTGCAGGCGATGACCTGCTTCCCGTCCTTCCCGCGGTTCGCCGGTGCGGTGTTCGCTGAGGGTGAGGACAAGGAACTGGCCCGGCTGTGTTCGGCTGCGTGGAACGACTTTCACCTCGACGAGTGGGCCGCCACGGCGCCCGACCGGTTCATCCCGGTGGCCATGTTGCCGTTCTGGGACGTCGAGGCCAGTGTGGCCGAGATCCATCGCGTCGCGGCCAAGGGCGCCAAGTGTGTGACCTTTCCCGACCTGCCCGACAAGCTGGGATTGCCGTCGGTGCATTCCGATCACTGGGATCCGCTGCTCTCGGCGATGGAGGACACCGGTCTGGTGCTGGCTCAGCACTTCGGTTCCGGTGGTTTCCCGCCGCCGATCGCTCCGGATGCCCCGTTCGCGGTGTTCGTGACGCTAATGGGCACCATGTCGATGACCGCGTTGACCGACTGGTTGTTCAGCCACACGCTCTACCGGCATCCCAAGCTGAAGATCGGCTTGAGTGAGGGCGGCGTCGGTTGGATTCCCTACATCTTGGAGCGCGCCGACAGTGTGTGGCGCAAGCACCGCTTCTACAACAACGTCAACCAGGACCATCCGCCGAGCTACCTGTGGAAGAAGCACTTTCACGGTTGTTTTATCGAGGACGACTTCGGCATGGCGGTCCGCGACCACATCGGGGTCGACCAGATCACCTGGGAATGTGACTACCCGCACTCGGATTCGTACTGGCCGCAGAGCCGTGACCGGGCCGCCCAGGCGCTCAAGGACGTTCCCGACGACGAAGCCCACAAGATCGTCGAACTCAATGCCCGCGCGTTCTACAACTTCCCGCGGGCAGCGTGACTCCCGCCGGCGACGACGTGGAGCGGGTCGAACAGCTCGCCCGCTCGGACTGGACCGACCAGGATTTGCTCACCAAGGACGAGGCGCGCGAGCGCCTCGTCGAAGAGATCGGGCGCACCCGGGCCCGGCTCGACGAAGTGCGGTCCGCCGCGGGCGACCATGCGTCAGCCGATACGGAACTGACGCTGCTGGAGCGCCGGCTCAACGCCATGGAGTCAGTCCGAGACGAATACAACGACTATCGCGCGGGGAAATGATCCCAACACGTCCCGCGCCAAGGAGCAGTGGTGGCGGCCTCCCCTGATCTCATCGAGGACATCGACGCCCTACGCATGAAGTTTCGTGCGTTCCTCGACAGCGCGCCCAAACCGGCCGGGTTGAGGAACTACGGACCCACGCCCACCGCGGCCGACGTCGAGCCGGGCCGTGCGTGGCACCGCTATCTGGCCGATCACGGCTACACGTGTCTGCATTGGCCGGTCGAATTCGGCGGCGCCGCAGCCACCGTGGCCTACCAGGCTGCCTTCGCCGAGGAGTGCGCCCGAGCGGGAGTGCCCCGTCAGCTGAACATCACGGGCGTAGATCTGGTCGGCCCGGTGTTGATCAAGTTCGGCACCCCAGACCACAAGGAGCGTTACCTCGAACCGATTCGGCTCGGTGACGCCGTCTGGACACAGCTGTTCTCCGAACCGGGCGCGGGATCGGATCTGGCCGGCGTGCGGACACGAGCCGAGCGCACCGCCGACGGGTGGCGGATCGACGGCCAGAAGGTGTGGAGTTCGGCGGCGGCATCGGCCGACTACGGGCTCCTGCTGGCCCGCACCGGCCCCGACAAGCACCGCGACTTGTCGATGTTCATTGTCCCGATGGATGCCCCGGGAGTCTCGGTGCGGCCGTTGGTCCAGATGGATGGCGAGAGCAAGTTCAACGAGGTTTTCTTCGACGGTGCCGATCTCAGCGACGATGCACTGATAGGTGAGGTCGGACAAGGCTGGGCCGTGGCGATGGTGACGTTGGGCCGCGAACGCCTGACACTGGGCACCCAAGCCGTGGCGATGTTCCAGCTGCATGAGCGGATGGTCAACGCCGCGCGTGACCATGACCTCCTCGACCCGGTGCTGTCGCGGTCCATGACCCGGTTGTGGACCCGGATGTGGCTCTTGCGCTACACCTGGCAACGTGCGATCGATTCAGGCGATCTCACGTCGTCTGCATTCTCCGTGCTCAAGTTGATGACCTCGGAGACCGATCAGGACCTTGGCGACGTGGCCACCGAGGTGCTCGGCACCGACGCGTGCGTCGACCCGGCCGACTCCGGTGAGGCGGCCGATCTCGTGCACCACATGCTTGTGGGGCGGGCGCAGACGATTCTCGGTGGCACCAGCGAGATTCAGCGCAACATCCTGGGTGAGCGGGTGCTGGGGCTCCCGAAGGAGCCCCGATGAGCCCCTGCGCGAAGAGCAGATCACCACGGTGACAGCGCCTTTGACCGCAGCCACCCTGTCGGGTGCGCTGCGGCAGGCGGTGCGTCCGGGAACGACCGTGGCCCTCGGCGACGGCGTCGGTGCACTGTCCTGTCTCGACGACGGCTCATCGATGGGCACGGCACTCAGCGGTGTAGCGCGCGAGGTGGGTTCGGTGCGACTCGTGCTCGGCTGGCTGCCCGGCCCGGTCGCCGGCCTCGAGGCCGACGCATTCGGCGAGGTGGCCGCCTTGATGCCCGGGTGGGGCGTCCGTGACCTACTACGAACCCCGACAGCCCGTTTCATACCCACCCGACTCTCGGCCATCGGCGCTCTACTCGCCG
Source organism: Mycolicibacterium duvalii (assembly GCF_010726645.1). Lineage (NCBI taxonomy): Bacteria > Bacillati > Actinomycetota > Actinomycetes > Mycobacteriales > Mycobacteriaceae > Mycobacterium > Mycolicibacterium duvalii. The sequence continues at coordinate 3,269,868 of NZ_AP022563.1, forward strand.
GGGTCCTGCGGCCCGACCTGCTCATCACGCGGGTCGTCGAACGCGGTGGCGAACTGCATTTCGCTACCGAAGTGTCCTGGCAGCGTGAACTCGTTCAGGCCGGAGTGCCGGTACTGGGGATCGTCGACGGCGTGGCGCCGATGGCCAGCGCTCTGCCTGCGCTGGACCCCGCTCAAGTGACGGTGGTCGGGCGCAGCGCCGACGGTCCGATGCGATTGGCGCCCAAGGCGCCCGAAGCGGTGCACGACGCTCTCGCCGACTCCGTGCTGCGGTTCGTCCCGGAGGGAGCCCGGCTGCAGTACGGGCCAGGCCAACTGGGCACGGCGCTGTTGAACCGCGCAGCAGTGCCGCTGCAGATCGACACCGGGCTGCTCACCGACGCCGTCGTCGGCCTCGAACGGCGCGGACTGTTGGCCGCGATGCCGTCCGCGACGTATCTGATGGGCAGCGACGTCTTGTACGACTGGGCGGACGGCAAGCCCATCCTGCGCGGCATCGAGTACACCCATGACTTCGTCCGACTTGCCTCTGGCGCACCGTTCGTCGCCGTCAACACCGCCATCGAGCTCGACCCGTACGGCCAGATCAACGTCGAAGGCGTCGGCGAGAAAGTCGTCGGCGGAATCGGTGGACACCCGGACTACTGCGCCGCAGGCGCAATGAGCCGCGGCGGGTTGTCCATCATCGCCGTGCCGTCTTCGACGAACGGCCGCTCACCCCTGGTGGAGCGACTGAGCCGTCCGGCGTCGACCCCCGCCCACGACGTCGACGTGATCGTCACCGAATCCGGTCACGCCGACCTGCGGGGCGCCGACTGGTCGCGGCGACGGCACCTGATCACCGAATTGTTCTCGAAATGAAGGAGTTAACGAGCGATGCCTGAAGGCCCTCTGACCGGCAAGGTCGTGCTCGTCACCGGAGGCGGACGCGGCATCGGCCGCGGCCATTGCCTCGAGCTGGCCCGCCAAGGCGCGGCCGTCGTCGTGAACGACCCCGGTGTTGGCCGGGACGGCTCCAGCGGTGACGGAGCAGGTCCCGCTGCAGACGTCGTCGCCGAGATCGAATCGGCGGGCGGCAAGGCCATCGCGCATACCGGTTCGGTGTCCTCGTGGGACGACGTGGCCGACATGGTGTCCACCGCCGTCGACACGTTCGGGTCCCTGACTGGTGTGGTCAACAATGCCGGCATCCTGCGCGACTCCATGGTCGCCGCGTCCACCGAGGCCGACTGGGACAGCGTCATCGCTGTGCATCTCAAGGGCACGTTCGCGGTCACCCGGCATGCCTGTGAATACTGGCGGGCGCAATTCAAGGCGGGCAACCCGATCGACGCGCACATCGTCAACACGGTGTCGGGTGCGGGCTTGTGGGGCAATGTCGGGCAGAGCGCCTACGGCGCGGCGAAGGCCGCCATCGCCAACCTGACCATCGTCACCGCGATGGAAGCTCAGCGTTACGGCGTTGCGGTCAACGCGATCTCGCCGCTGGCGATGTCACGGATGACCCAGGAGGTGTTCGGCAGCCGCGCTGACGACCCCGCGCTGGATCCCGCTCGCAGCTCGCCGGTGGTCGCCTGGCTCCAGTCCGCGCAGTCATCGTGGCTCACCGGCCAGATCCTGCGCATCAACGGTGACAAGCTCACCCGAATCGACGGCTTCACCGAGGCACCCGGCGCCTACCACGCCAAAGACGGTAATTCCCTTGCATTCTCCGAGATCGGTCAGGCCGTCAGCTGGCTCTACGGCACCTCGCCGCGGGGACTGGCCGGGCCGCTACCCGCTGACTAGTGTTGCGCAGACCCCGTCTCCATCGACGGTAAGCAAGCGCGGCCGGAGTCGATGGCGTGACGCCGTTGCGCGGACCTCCTGTCAGGCGATGACAGCAGGTTCTCGGACCGGTTGACCGTCGAGTTTCGCGCGACGTCCGTACGGCGCAGGCTCGCGTTCCGGCATCCACAGCGCCAACACGATTGCGCTCACCACGGTCGCCGCAGCCAGAACCCAAGCGGCCTGACTGTGACCGTGAGTGAAGGCAGCCTTTGCCGCCGCGGCGAGTGGTTGCGCTGCAGGTCCCCCGAGAGCCCGCAGGCCCGCGCCGAACTCGGCGACTTCGACCTGACGCTGGGGCTGGCGCAACTCCTGGGACCGCTACTGTTCGGCCGTCTGACCGGTGTCCGCGCCATCGGCCGCGACGACTGCATCCGGATTGTCGACGACTTCTTCATCGCCCACCAACCAGCCTAGGGCGCCCCGCCGTCGGCGAAGATGGTCTGTCCGGTGACGAACGCGCAGACATCGGACAGCAGGAAGGCGATCAGCGCGCCGATTTCGTCGGGCTGCCCGGGTCGGGCGAGCGCGGCATCGAAACCGAAGTCCTCGACGAGCGCTCGCTCGAGGGCCTCTTCGTACGGATAGCCCTTGCTCTCCGCGACGTATCCACGGATGGCGTGCAACGCATCGGTCTCCACGGCCCCGGGCGCCACGCTGTTGGCCCGGATGCCTGCGTGGCCATGCGTGCGCGCGATGCCGCGGGTGAACGTGGCGACCGCGGCCTTGAGGCTGGCGTAGGGTAGCCGCGGTTCGTGCGGTGCGCGCACCGAGTAGGCCGCGGTGGTCACGATCGCGCCCTTGGTGGCGGTCAGATGGGGCAGCGCCGCCTGTACGCTGCGGGTCGTCGCCAGCAGCACGTCGTGAAAAGCTGTGTCCCAGGCGTCGTCGTCGGAGTCGATAGGCATCATGCCCGCGGTGCCCATGGTGATGGCGATGCCGTCCAGCCTGCCCAGGATGCGGGCTGCTTCGTCGACGGCGGCGACCGCCTGGCCAGGCCGGCTCACGTCGTAGGACAACCCGTGGGCCGAGACGGCGCCGGCTTCGGCGACTTGTTGTGCGGCCTTCTCGGCGCGATCCGCGTCTCGCCCCACGACCACGACCGACGCACCCTCGCGAGCGAGCGCGCGGGCTGCCGCCAGTCCCATCCCCGCCGACCCGCCGACGACGACGTAGCCCTTTCCCGTCATTGCAAGATCCACGTCAACTCCCCGATCTGGTGAAGAAACTCAGTGGCCGTTCGACGAACTCGAACACCACGCCGTCGGGTGAGCGCAGGAAGGCGATGTGCAGACCTTCGATCTTGGTCCCCGGCAACGGGCACCACACCGGATCACCCATGCGCTCAACCGAGTCGGGCACCTGCGCCAGCGCGTCATGCACGTTTTCCACCCGGAGCGCGCAGCGGTAGAGACCCTGGCGGTTGCCGCCCCACGGCACCGGTACAGCCGCGGTGTCGGGGTGCTGCACCACCACCAGTTTGAACTGACGACCGTCCTCGGCAAGAGCGTAACACGCTACCACGCAATCGTTTTCGCCGGATGCGCCAGGACTCAGCTGCGCTCCCGCGACCGACTGCGTGCTCGGCGCGGCGAGTTCCTCGAACCCGATGTCGGTGAGGAACTCACCGGTTGCGGCTGCGTCGATCGCCGCGATCCGGATGCCGTCGAACAGCGCGCCCCCTGATGAGTCGGCATCGGGAGGCAACGCGGTCAACTCGATCACGACCCCGTCGGGATCGAGCGCGAGCACAGACTTCCCGCCGCCCATCAGACCGTCGACGGGATCGCCGACTTCCAGACCGCCCCGGCGCAATGCGGCCGCCGCTGCATCGACATCGGCAACCGCCAACTGCAGTCCACGGATACCGGGTCGCACGGGATCGGCACTCGGGTCACGGCTCAGTGGAGGCGAGTGATACTCGATGGCCTCCAGCGCGCAACCACCCCGCCCACCGCGGGCATCATAGAGAAACGCGGTGGCACAGTAGGTTTCACCGTCTAATCCCAAAATCGATCCGTCGGTGGCCACTTCCGGATCGGTGCGCATCCGCGCCGTCAGGCCAAGCACGTCACCATAGACGCGCTCGGTGGCGTCGAGCGCGGCACAGTTGAGGTTGACATGCAAGAAGCGCCGGGCGAGTTGCTCGGATCCCACTACAGGACGACCGAGTTGATCTTGAACTCGATGATCTGATCCTCCGTGAAGCCGAGCTCGGTCAACACTGCATCGGTGTGCTCGCCATGCCCTGGGGCGCAGGTGAGATCCAGCGGCGTCTCATCGAATTGCACAGGGCTTGCCGCCAGCGCGAACTCGTTGTCGTTCGCATCGGTCACCCTGGGCAGGTATCCGTTGGCGACTGCCTGTGGGTCACTGTGCACCTCGTGTGCGGTCTGCATGACGTCCCACACCCCGTCGAATCCCTTGAACGCCTTCTCCCAATGGGAGAGATCTTCGGACTCGAAGGCCGAACGCAACTCAGCGATGCACTCCTTGCGATTGCCGAATCGTACTGCCGCAGAAGCAAACCGTTCGTCATCGATCAGGTCGGTGCGGCCCAGTCGGGTGCAGAAGTCCGCCCAGAAGCGGTCGGCCTGCAGCAGCACGAACGCGATGAATCGGTTGTCGCGGGTCTTGTAGATGCTGGCCACCGGGTTGGGCATCTCGTCGAGGTTGAACTTCGGAATGTCCTGACCGGTCACCCCTGATCCGACGATGTCCGGACCGAGCTGCCAGATCGCGGCGTTGAGAAGCGACACGTCGACCACCGACGGCTCGCCGGTGCGCTCGCGCTTCACCAGTGCCGCCGCGATGCCACCCGCGATCGCCAAGCCGCCGTAGGAATCGCCGAACGCGGGACGCTGGATCGGCGGGTACGAACCGTCGCCGGCCGAGTAGGCGTCGGCGATGCCGCCGCGTGCCCAGTACGCCGCCAGGTCGAAACCACCCTGAGCGGCCAGATCGCCCTTGATGCCGTAACCGTGGCCGCGTGCGTAAATGATCTTCGGGTTGCGTGCCCGGACCTGTTCGACATCGATGCCCATCCGCTGCCGGGAGTCCGGCAACAGGTTGGTGACGAACACGTCGGCGGTCTCGATCAGCTTCATCAACAGCTCCAGCCCTTCGGGGGTGGAGGTGTCCAGGCCGATGCTGCGCTTGCCGCGGTTGGGCTGCTCGATGAAGTGGTTCACTCCCCCTGCGCCGGTGACGATCCCGGAGCTGATCAGGCCACGCTGCGGATCACCGGTTTCGGGGTGCTCGACTTTGATGACGTCGGCGCCCCAGTCAGCCAGCACAGCGCCAGCCGCGGGGACGAACGTCCACGCCGCCAGCTCGACGACGCGGATTCCACTGAGAATGTCGGACATTGGTTCCTTTGCTTGGTGATCGGGTTAATACGCGATGACTTTGGTCTGCAGGTGCTGCTCGAAGCCCTCGACCCCGTTCTGCCTGCCGATGCCGCTCATCTTGTATCCGCCGAACGGAGCGTCGGCGCCGTAGAAGATCGCGTTGTTGACGTTCACCGATCCGGTGCGGATGCGCCGCGCAACTGCCATCGCCCGCTCCGGGTCGCCAAGCACGGTGCCGGCAAGCCCGTAGATCGAGTTGTTGGCCATCTCGACGGCACCGTCGTCGCTGCCGTCGTACGGGGTGATCGTGATGACCGGGCCGAAGATCTCCTCCTGGAAGACGCGATGATCGGGGCGGACGTCAGCGAGGATCGTTGGGGCGACGAAGTATCCGCGGTCCAAGCCCTCGGGTTTACCGCCGCCTACTGTCACCCGGGCACCCTGCTCCTTTGCGATCCGTATGTAGTCCAGCACGCGGTCACGCTGTTTGGCCGAGATGAGCGGGCCGCAGAAGTTGGCCGGATCGGCGGGGTCACCGATGGTGACCGAGGCGAACGTCGTGGTGGCCAGTTCGACGGCTTCGTCGTAGCGCGCGCGGGGCACCAGCATGCGGGTCGTCAGCGCACAGCCCTGACCGGAGTGCATGAGCGCGCCGATACACCCGGGGACGGTCGTGGCCAGGTCGGCGTCCTCGAGCAGCAGGTACACCGATTTGCCGCCCAACTCCATCAGGTTGCGCTTCATGGTGGCAGCAGACAGCCTACCGATGAGTTCGCCGACCGCGGTGGACCCGGTGAAGGAGATCATGTCTACCCGCGGGTCCGTCACCAGACGCTGCGCGACGTCGTTGTCCGATGCGGTGACGACATTGACCACACCCGCTGGGATGTCGGTCTTTTCGGCGATGACGCGGCCCCATCGAAGCGCAGTCCACGGTGTCTCGATAGGCGCCTTGAGCACCATCGTGTTGCCGGTGGCCAGAATCTGGCCCACCTTGTTGGCGATGATCTCGATCGGGAAGTTCCACGGCGTGATCGCGCCGACGACACCCATCGCCTCCTTGACCACGACACGGTTGTAGGGCACTCCCATCAGGGCGGCCTCGTCGAGTTGCCGCTCCCAGGCGAACTCGGAGATGTACTGGGCAGGCCAGCGGATCCCATCGGCCAGTGGCCACTCCAACTGAGCTATACAGGTCATGCCCAGGGGAGCCCCCGCCTCGGCGATCACCTCGGCCCGCATGTCCTCCTTTTCCTGCTGGAGTGCGTCGTGCAACTGCATCAGGCAGTGCTGCCGGAACTCCCGGTTGGTCGCCCAGTCGGTGGTGTCGAAGGCACGCCTGGCGGCGGCGATGGCCTCATCGATGTCCCCGGCGCCGGCGTCGGCGGTGACGCCGAGCACCTCCTCGGTGGCGGGGTTGACGTTGTCGGCCGTCCGACCGCCTGCAGCGTCGCGCAGCTGCCCGTCGATGAGTAGGCGGGTCTCGGGGTTGAAGTTGACGGTGGCGGCGGCAATCGGTGAAGCCGTCATTGGCAGTCCCTCTCACAGAAGTGGCGGTGTGGGCTATTGTACCCACTTATAGATAACTGTTTAGCTGATTCGGTTGTAGCTGCCGGATCTGGCCTTCATGAAGGGGGGAATGGGTTGTCCGCCCCTGTCGACAATGCCGTAGTCGAGTACGTCGCGCATGTCGCCCTGTACCGCCAGGAATTCCGCCGGTATCTGCGCGAGCTGGAGGTCGCCGACCAGTGGCGCACCGCCGTGTTCTCCAGCGCCGAGGACGGCCTGGCCCACGACGCCACGATGATGGCCCGCCTGCATGCCGACGGCTGGAACCGGTACGGCTGGCCCGAAGCGGCAGGCGGCCTCGGTGGCAACGAGATCCATCGCGCCGTGTACTACGAGGAACTCGGGCACGCGATGCTGCCGATCCCAGCCCAGCAGTGGACGCTGGAGACACTGGGCCCCGCCCTGATCCGGTTTGCACCGGACCTGGCCGCGACCTACATGCCGGGCTATCTCAGCGGCGCCGAGTGGTGGGGGCAGAGCTTCTCCGAGCCGGAGTCCGGCAGCGACCTGGCCACTCTGCGCACCCGCGCCGTCGACGACGGGGCAGGCGGGTTCGTCGTCAACGGTCAGAAGATCTGGACCAGCCAGGGACCGACGGCCAAACGCCTGCTTGCCCTCGTGCGCACCGGTACGCCCGAGAGTCGCCACCGAGGCCTGACCATGATGATGATCGACGCCGAGGCGCCGGGTGTCACCATCCGGCCGATTGCGCTGGCCAGCGGGCGCCGTGAGCTGGCCGAGGTGTTCTTCGACGATGTGCGGGTCGACCGCGAGCGCGTGGTCGGCGACGTCGACGGCGGCTGGGCTGTCGCGATGCATCTCATGCAGTACGAACGCGGCATGTACGGCTACGCGGTGCTCAACAAGGTCCTCGTCGAGCTCGGCAGGTTGCGAGAGGACATGGTGACCGCGGGTACGACCCCTGCACAGCGTCAACGCTTCGCCGGTGTCTACGTCGACGTCGTGGCCGCACAGGCCCGAACCGCGACCACCGTCCGTCGACTGGCCGCTGGCGAGGCGGTCGGTGCGGACAGCAGCATCGACAAATTGCTCTTCGGCCGTGCCGAGAAAAAGGCGAACGACCTGATCCTCGAGATCACCAGGGAACAGATGATCGCCGGAGCGGCGACATCCGGCTCGGCCACCGGTCGGGGCGGCGCAGCGCTTGACACCGCGCGCGCCGAGTGGTGGTACTCGCGGGCTGCGACCGTGATGGGCGGCACCGCAGAAGTGCAACGCGGCATCATCGCCGACCACATCCTCGGGTTGCCGAAGGAAAGCAGAGGGCAGCGGAAGTGACCGACGAAACATGGCCCATGGTGGAGGAGGCCGTTTTCCGCCTCTTCGATGAACTGGCAGGCAAGGTCGGCGACGATCAGCAGCACGTGGCGATCGGACCGCGGCTGGCCGAGCTGGGCTGGTCGGACATCGAGTCGGAATACCCGGTCGAGGCATGCGAGCTGCTGTTCCGCGCGCAGGGCCGGACGCTCGCCCACACCGACTGCCTCGACCGCGTGATGCTCGCCGAGCTGGGCAGCCTTCTGGACGGACCCGCCGACCACGTCCTGCTCCCGGCATTGAACCCTGGCTATGTCCCCGGTTCCGACGATGCCCGGGTGTCGGGCATCGTCCTCGGGCCGCTCGAGGGTCGGCTCGTGGTGCCGGTGTCCGGCGCCATGGGAACGGTGTCGGTGGGCGTCGTGGAGGCCACCCGGCTCGAGGGCCGGCGCCTGGATACCTTTGATCCGTCGGCGTTCTGGACCCAGGTGAGCGGGCCGTTCGACGCCCCTCTGGTCGAGGCATCGACCGAATGGAACCGGGCGATCGGTGCGGCGCATCGCGCACTCGCCACCGAATTGGTGGCACTTGCCGAGCGGGCGTTGCACATCGCGGTCGAGCACGTCAGCGTCCGGGTGCAGTTCGGCGCCCCGATCGGGTCGTTGCAGTCACCTCGTCACGCCCTGGCCGATGCGGCCGCGGAACTCGAAGGCGCACGCGCCCTGCTGGGCGAATCATGGCGATTCGGCGGCCGGCTGTCGGCGCTCACCGCGAAGGCCGCCGCGGGACGGGCACACCGGGCGGTCAGCGATGTGGCGCTTCAGGTGTGCGGGGCGATCGGCCTGACCGCCGAGCACGATCTGCACCGCTTTGTCACGCGCGGTTTCCAGGTCGACGCCCTGTGCGGGTCGCACGATCAGCTCGAGGCGCTGCTCGGTGAGCGACTCTTCGACATCTACGCTCCCGGCCGCGCGTTGCCGGCCATCGTCTCCTGGACCAAGTAAAGGACGGTCATGCGCCGCAACATCTTTGACGAAATTCATGACGATTTCCGGGCCACCGCCCGGGAGTTCTTCGAACGCGTTTGCGTGCCGAACATCGAGAAGTGGGAACGCGACGGCAAGGTCAGCCGCGAAGCGTGGCTGGCCGCGGGCGAGCACGGTCTGATCGGCTGGGAGTTCGACGAGCGATACGGCGGCCTCGGCGTCAAGGACTTCCGGTTCAACCAGATCATCTCCGAGGAGATGTTCGCCACCGGCTCGGTAGGCATCGGCCTCGGCGTGCAGAACGACATTCTGATGCCCTACCTGCAGAACCTCACCACCGACGAGCAGAAGGAGCGCTGGCTGCCCGGCTTCGTCAGAGGGGAACTGATCGGTTCCATCGCGATGTCCGAGCCCGCTGCCGGGTCGGACCTGGCCGGCATCAAGACCACGGCGCGCGACGAAGGTGACCACTGGGTGGTCAACGGTCAGAAGACATTCATCAGCAACGGTCTACTCTCCAAACTGGTGCTCACCGCTGTGAAGACCGATCCAACGGCGCGACACAAGGGCATCAGCCTGCTGATGATCGAGGACGGCATGGAGGGGTTCACCCGTGGCCGCAAGCTCGACAAGATCGGCCAGTACTCCGCCGACACTGCCGAGCTTTTCTTCGAGGACGTCAAGGTACCCAAGGAGAACCTGGTCGGAGAGCTGAATCGCGGCTTCTACCATCTGGTCTCCAACCTGCCCAGCGAGCGCGTCGGTGTGTCCTGTTACGCGCTGCCCGCCGCCCGCCGGGCGCTGGATCTGACCAAGGCGTATGCACTGGAACGCACCGCGTTTGGACAGCCCATCGGAAAATTCCAGGTCAACCGCCACTTCCTCGCCGAGATGCAGACCAAGCTGGATGCCGCCCAGACCTATCTGGATCAATGCGTACTCTCGGTCAACGACGGCACCCTCTCCGATCAGGACGCCGCCGGGCTGAAGTGGTGGACCTCCGAGGTCCAATGGGAAATCATCGACCGCTGCCTGCAGTTGCACGGCGGCTACGGCTACATCAACGAATACGAAGTGGCCCGGCTATGGCGGGATTCGCGAGTCCAGCGGCTCTATGCGGGCACCACGGAAATCATGAAGGACCTCATGGGCCGGGCGATGGGATACTAGGCATGACCTTGGTCACTGGCGGGTCGTCAATGCGCGGCTCTATCCGGAGATTCGATTAACCTGCCAAATAGTTAGTTGTTTTCTGGATTTATACGTCGGGGAGGTTGTCATGGAGGTCACCAGTCTTCGCGAACCGAAGATGGCCGATCGGGTGGCCACAGTGCTGCGCCGGATGTTCATCAGGGGTGAGATTCCCGAGGGCACCATGCTTCCGCCTGAATCGGAACTTATGGAACGCTTCGGGGTGTCGCGGCCCACATTGCGCGAGGCATTTCGGGTGCTCGAGTCCGAATCCCTCATCCAGGTACAGCGCGGGGTGCGTGGCGGAGCTCGCGTCACCCCTCCGCGGCGCGAAACGCTGGCGCGCTATGCCGGCTTGATCCTGGAGTACGAGGGCGTCACCGTGAAGGACGTGTACGACGCCCGGGTGACACTCGAGGTTCCCATGGTCGAGCAGCTCGCCAAGGACCGCAATCCGAAGGTGATTGCCGAACTGGAGCAGATCGTGGATCGCGAGTCCCAATTGAAACCCGGCAGCGACGCGGTCGATCAGCTCACCGACTTCCACGCTGCGATGGCGCGGTTGTCCGGCAACAGCACACTGCAGATCGTGAGCGACATGTTGCATCACATCATCGAAAAGGCGAATCGCTCGCTGCAGCCCACTGCCGGTGCGCGCGCCGAGCAGGCGGTCCGCCGGTCGGCCAAGACTCACCGGATGGTGTTGGACATGATCAAGGCCGGCGACGCCGAGAACGCCGGCGAGCTTTGGAAGCGGCACCTGCAGAAGGCAGAGGAGTTCGTGCTGTCCGGCTCCGAAATGTCCACTGTCGTCGATCTTCTCGAATGAGAAGCGTGGACGAACGGGTAAACGAGCACGATCTCGAGACGCCTGACTCGATTCAGGTTCGCTTCGACATCACCTACCTCGAAGCCGACCCCGCCGACGCGACCGCGACGATGTCGATGCCGATGTGGCAGTACCGAAATCCGTTCACCGGCGCGCCATCGTTGGGGCCTTTGGCGATCTTGGTCGACGCAGCTGCTGGAATCGTCAACCACTACCGTCGGCGGCCCGGCCAGTGGACGGTGTCCAGCGAGTTGTCGATAGACCTTAGCCTCGGCGACGTCCGGGACCTGGATGGTCCCGTGCTGGCCACCGCCCATGCGTTCGGACCGTTGGGTGCCACATCGCTGGGGATCTGCACACTGACCTACGACGGGGTTGTTATCGGCGGCGGCACGGTGCGCTCATTCTTCATCGACGCGGATGTCGGTGTCTCCAAGTGGCCGGCGGAAACCCTGGACCTGTCGCCCCAGACGTCGATTGCAGACCGGATGGCAGTTCACGTTGGGCCGGAGGCCGATGGCCATGTCCTGGTGCAACGTATCGACCCGAATTTGAACAATGACATCGATATCGTGCACGGCGGGGTAGCGGCGGCCGGCCTGGAATTCGCGGCGTCGGCGGCGATCAACCACGGTCTACCCGACGCCCCTTTGCGGACCGCTTCGCTCCGGGTCAACTTTCTGCGGCCCTTCTTCGCCGGAGCGAACTCTCGCTACGAGGGCACACCGATGCGCGTCGGCCGCAACTCCGCAGTGGGCGACGCGAAGGCCATCGGCGACGACGGCAAGGTCGCGCTCACCGCGCGCCTGACCGCCTACCGCTGAGCACCGCGTCAATTCTGCCCGCCTCGTCGACGGCCCGCAGGCCGACGGTGCAGAACGCAAATGGCGCGTCGCCCGCGTGGACCCATTGGGAGTGATGAGTCACATCCGAAGTCCAAGAACACGTTCCGGCGTCAACGCGGTATTAGACGTGACCGGAGTGCGCGTCGCTGGGCGCGACCGCCGGGACAGGGGTTTCCTGGTGGCCCCGGCTCGGGAATCTACTCACCGATGGGCAGTTGCGGAACGGGTTGGCCGTTGTTGACACCCGTTTCCTGAGTGAGGTCGATGTTGTGGTCGAGATCAGCCGCCATCGGCACAAATCTGCACAGGAACGTGACTGCGAGTTGACATGGGTCAGCCGCTGGATCGGCGGCAGCAGGCGCGGCAATGCCGAGTGCCGCCGGAGCAAGGCCCATGGCGACGATGGCAGCCCGCAACTTCATGGCCCTCACTTCTTGGAGCGTGCGCGGAAGTCCGCCACCCGTTCCTTGAACTCGGGTGTCGAGAACGAGGTCAACTCTTCTGCGAGCGCGTACTCCAACACACCCTGCGCAGCGCGGGCCAGGTGCATGTTGAGCGCCACCTTCGATGACCGAAGCGCCTGCGGGGGCAACGCAGCGAACCGCTCGCCCAGTGCCAATGCTTCGTCGAGCACGGCGTCGTCGGGGACGACCTTGGTGACCAGGTTCAGCTTCTCCGCAATGGATGCGGTGATTCGATCGCCCAGCAGGACGTACTCCTTGGCCTTCATCATGCCGATCAGCAGAGGAAGCATCGCCGCGCCACCGTCGCCCGCCGTGAGCCCGACCGCGACGTGTGGGTCGGCCAGGTAGCTGTTCTCCCCCATCACCAACAGGTCGCTCAGGAGGGCGATCGAGCAACCCAGGCCCACAGCGGGTCCGTTGACGGCGGACACCAGTGGTTTGGGGAAGTTGATGACCTCGAGAAAAACCGTTCGGGCCTCGTGGATTTGGAACGTACGCGCCACCTCGTCCTCGATCAGGCGACCGAACATCACCATGTCACCGCCTGCCGAGAAGGCCTTGCCCACCCCGGTGGTCACGACGGCTTTCACATCGGTGTCGGCGTCGAGCACCTTCCAGATGGTGGCGAACGCGTGATGCACCTCTTCGGTGACGGCGTTGAGCGCTTCGGGGCGGTTGATGCTGACAACGTGGACATTGCCGCGCTTCTCCACCAGCAACCAGGGGGCGAACTGCTCGTAGCCGGCCAGGGTAGCGATTTCTGAAGTCGTCATGTGATGTCCCGTCAGTTCTTGTCGATGGAAAGGATGGTGACCGCCGACACCGCGGTCGGCCCACCGATGTTGTGTGCCAAGGCTACTCGCGCCCCGTCGACTTGGTTCTCGGCCTCACCGCGAAGTTGATTGAACAGTTCGTAGCACTGTGCCACGCCTGTGGCACCCGGGGGGTGCCCCTTGGCCTTCAATCCCCCACTCGGGTTGACTGGCATCGAGCCACCGACGTAGTGCTCGCGGCCCTCGACGAGCTTGTAAGCCTCGTACCTGTTGGCGAACCCGAGATCCTCATAGCTGATCAGCTCAACTCCGGTGAAGCAGTCGTGCACCTCCGCGACGTCGATGTCGCGGGGTGTCACACCGGCCATCTTCATGGCGGCCTTGGCTGCCCGCACCGTCGGCGGGAAGCTGGTCATGTCGTTCTTGTGCTGGTGCATCACCCTGTCCATACCGAGCCCGACACCACGCACCCACACCGGTCGATCGGTATAGCGGTCCACGACGTCCTCGGCAGCCAGGATGACGGCGGCAGCGCCGTCACTCTGAGGTGTGCAGTCGTAGAGTCCGAACGGCTCCACCACGATCGGCGCCGCCAGCGCCTGCTCCACGGTGATCTCGTAACGCAGTTGGGCTTTGGGATTTTTCAGCGCGTGGAAATGGTTCTTCACCGCCACCATGGCCATATGCTCCTTGGTGGCCGGTGACTCGTGCAGATACCGCATCACGTGCAGCGCGAAGTTCGCCGGCGCGACGAGCCCGAGCGGATAGTCCCATGCGTTGTCGCGGGTCATCGCCGCCCAGTCCCAGAACGTGGTGTTCGAGGCGGTTTCACGAACTTTGTCCGCTCCGACGACGAGCACCACGTCGTACATGCCCGACGCGATCGCCATCGTTCCATTGCGAATTGCGTCGTTGCCTGTGGCGCAGGCATTTTCGATTCGGGTGACCGGGATGTCAGTGAGATCGAGGGTGTCGGCGAGGATCCCCGACGGAAAGCCGTCAGTGGTGGACAGCTCGCCGAACCAAGCCGCCTCGATGTCTGCCTTCTCGATGCCCTTGTCCACCCCGGAGACGGCTTCGGCGTATGCCATCGGCACCAGGTCCTTGATGCCGAGTTCGAAGTGTTCGGCGAAGGGCGTCATCCCCGCGCCGACGATCGCGACGTTTCTCATGCGTGCGCTCCTTTCAAGGTGCGCCCCGGCCAGAACATGTAGCCGTAGTCGGGGATGCCAGCACGAACGGCGATTCTGCGCAGGACGATCGATCCTGGTTGCCCGATCGTCGCCTCGCCCGCGGGTACGCCGGTCACCTTGAGGAGCACCCGGACCGGACTGTCGTCGAGCTGTACCACCGCCAGCGAGTACGGGCTGGGCAGGTCGGGGACTGGGATGCGCACCGTGGTGTGCGTGTACACCGTGCCCGTGCGCGGCAAAGACTCGAGCCGGTACTCGGTGGCCAGGTGTCCGGAGTTGTCCACCCTCAGCCGCGGCGGAAACTGCGGCGCGGCGTCGATGCCAGGCCGCTCGTCGAAAACCGCTGCTTCCCAGCGGATTTTCGGCTCGAAGGCCCGCGCGTAGGCGGGCATCGAGATCGGGATGCCGATGCCTTCGGCGGTGCGGGTCTTCGGCAACTCCTGTGCTGGGTACTCGTCCCTCGAGAGCCGCGGTGGCTCATCCCCGAGTACGAGCTCAGCCGCGCTGATGCTGGACTGTTCGACGGCGAGCACCAACCCTCCCGCGCCGGACTCGATCGCGGCGGCGAGGACACGCACGACGGCCGCTGCGGAGACGCTCGTCTCACCGACGGCCGCCGACGTATCGAAGCCGCTCTTGAGTTGCGCCAGCGGCACCCCTGCCACCGCGGCGAGCACGGGCGTTCCGGTGAGGCCGAGGCGGTCGAGCGTCGAGCGCAATCCGACCTCCCGTTGCAGCCTGGGATCGGGGTACGCGTGCCGGGTACCGTCCTCGCCACGTGCCATCAACGGCAGGCTGCGGGTCTGACGCGCGATCGGGTTGACGGCGACACCACCGCCGCCGGTCAGGACCGCACCCGCACCCGCGGTTGCGTCGTTGTCGTCGGCGGCGACCACCAGGGTGCCCTCTGGGGCACCGACGATCTGATCCAGGACGGCGGGCGCGCAGCCGAGAACCTCGGTGACGGGCGTCGCGGCCGGCAGCGACAGCGCGGCCAGCAGCACCGCGCCGTTACCCCCTTCGAGGAGGGGGAAGTCGCGCGACACCAGCACCACGCGTTTCGCGGTCGCGTCGGGATCGGCGGCGCGTCCCGCGGCGACCGCCATGGTCAGCGCGTCCTCATCGGGCCCTTTCACCCGTCGATCCCGCACGGTCCACGGCGGCAGATAGGTGCCGATGGAGCCGATCTGAGTCATCGAGCCTCGCTTTGGTCATGGGCGTGTGACGCCACTCAACTAATGAGCTATATAGTTATAGCATTCAAGCGCGCAGCCGAGCGAAAGCGGAAGGGTCAACCACACTGTGAACAGTCCGGATCCCCGAACCCTGCGGGATCGCGTCGTCGTGGTGACCGGCGCCAGCCGCGGCATCGGCGCCGCTATCGCTGTCCGAGCGGCCCGAGACGGCGCGGCCGTTGCGCTGCTGGCCAAGACCGAAACCCCCAACCCCAAGATCGCGGGCACCCTCGCAGAGACGGCGGACGCCGTGCAACGTGCGGGCGGTCGGGCTCTGTCGGTGGCGTGTGACGTGCGTGACGCGGACGCGGTGGCGGCGGCGATCGCCTCGGTTGCCGACACGTTCGGCGGCATCGATGTCGTGATCAACAACGCGGGCGCGCTCGATCTGCGGTCGACCGAGACGTTGCCGCCGAAGAACCTGCGCCGACTTCTGGGGGTCAATGTCGAGGGCCCGTACGCGGTTGTGCACGCCGCGCTGTCCCACCTCCGCAAGTCGGCGAACGCGCACATCGTCAACGTCGCTCCCCCACTGGACATGAACCCCAGGTGGGTGGGTGCCCACGTCGGCCACACGGTCGGCAAGTACGCCGAAAGCCTGCTCACCCTCGGCTGGGCCGAGGAATTCGCCTCTGTGCCCATCGCCGTGAATTCGGTGTGGCCGGCCACCACCGTCGCCAGCACGGGGATGGTGGTCGCGATGGGCGAGGCCGTCGTGCGCGCGCAGGCCCGCAGCCCGCAGATCATGGCCGATGCTGTGCACGCCCTGGTTACCCGGCCCGCGGCGGCCTGCACTGGCCACTTCTACACCGACGAGGGCATCCTGCGCGAGGAGGGCGTCCACGATCTGTCGGAATACCGACTGGCCGCACGCGAAGAGGACCTGACGCCCAACTTCTACCTTCCGTCAGCCACGTTGCCGACCATCTAGGAGACATCGCTTGAATTCGTTCGATGCGTTGACCGCCCGTGAGCCCGAGTTGGCCAAGCTGCGCTTCGCCGTGCGGGACTTCCTGCGGTCCGACCGAGCCGAGTTCGGTTGGCGACCCGGCGTCGATTCATGGCTGGCCGGCTGGGACGAGGCATTCTCGGCGCGGCTGGGGGATGCCGGATTCGTCGGACTGACCATCCCCAAGCGATACGGCGGCCACGAACTCGGGCATCTGCACCGCTACGTGGTGGCCGAAGAACTCATCGCAGCGGGTGCGCCCGTCGCGGCGCATTGGACGGCCGACCGACAGGTCGCGCCGGGCCTGCTGAGCCACGGCACAGAAGAGCAGCGCGAACGGCTATTGCCCCAGATCGCGGCGGGCCGGTTCTACTCATCGATCGGCATGAGCGAGCACGGCGCGGGATCTGATCTAGCGGCCGTATCGACCAAGGCAACACGGGCCGACGGCGGCTGGCTGCTGTCCGGCACGAAGGTGTGGACCAGCGGGGCACACCACGCGCATCAGGTAGTCGTCCTGGCACGCACAAGTCCGCCGGATCCTCAACATCGACACGCAGGGTTCAGCCAGTTCCTCGTGCCCTGCGATGCCGACGGGGTGCGCGTGGAACCGGTCCTGCTGATGTCTGGTGCTCATCACTTCAACGAGGTGATCTTGGATTCGGTCTTCGTTTCCGACGCGGATGTCCTCGGCGAGATCGGCAACGGGTGGCACCAGGTCACATCCGAGTTGTCGTTCGAACGCAGCGGGCCCGAACGCATCCTGTCCACCGGACCGCTACTGCTTGCCGCGATCCGCGCGCTCAGCTCCGGTCTCGAGGCAGACGATCGCACGGCGGGCGAAATCGGACATCTGATGGCGCAACTGATCTCGCTGCGACAGCTGTCATTGTCGGTGGCCCGCACCCTCAGCGAGGGCGGCGATGCAGCGAATCAGGCGGCACTGGTCAAGGACCTCGGCACCCGCTTCGAAACCGAGTCGGTCGAGTTGGCCGCCGACCTACTGGAGGACTCACCGCCGAACCAGGAGCTGGAGGCGATGCTGAACACCGCTTGGCTGCACAAGCCCATGTTCACCCTGCGCGGCGGCACCAACGAGGTGCTGCGCGGCGTGGTTGCTCGAGGAATGGGGTTGCGGTGAGTGCGCTCATCGGCGGCGTGTTCGCCACGAAGGACACCGGGGACAGCGACGCCGAACTCCGCGGGCTCGTCGACGATCTCGGGCGGCGTTCCTATGACGCCGGGCTGGGCCGCCGCGGCATCCCCGACGTGTTCGACGCCGAACTGTGGGACAACCTCGAGGCGACCGGACTGGCCAGGCTCACGAGCACCCCCGACATGGGCGCCGGGCCGTCGGAGCTGGCGATAGCGCTCTATGGCGTGGCGCGGCATGCCGGCGCGGTCCCCTTGGCCGAAACCGACGCACTCGCAGGATGGCTCGGTCAACTCGCGGGCGTCGAGCTGCCCGGCGGGCCACTGACCGTGGCGGTCGCTGATGCCGAGACAGACGGCACGCGCATCACCGGCACCGCGAGGGACGTGCCCTGGGCGCGGGCATGCACCACGGTGCTCGCGGTCCGCGGGCGCGGCGGCCTGCGGGTCGGTGTGCTCGACCCGGCGTCCACCATCGCGCACGAGAATCACAATCTGGCGGGAGAACCCCGCGATTCGATCGAATTCGACGTGCCTGCCGCCCAATTGCGAGCCGTGGCGACAACAGCGGAGGACGAACTCATCCGCCGCGGCGCATGGTCACGATGTGTCCAGATCGTCGGAGCACTCGACGCCGCCGCGACGCTGACCGTCGAGTACACCCGCCAACGGGTGCAGTTCGGCCGCGCCCTGACCGCGTTTCAATCCGTCCAGCAATCGCTCGCCGGAATGGCGGGTGAGATCGAAAGGGCCCGCGCCGCAGTCGAACTGGCAGTCGCTGCGGCCACCGAACACGGCTTCGACTCCCCCTACACCGACTATGCCGTCGCCGTCGCCAAGGTCGCGGTCGGCCGTGCCATCGGTCCTGTCACCACCACTGCACATCAGCTGCACGGTGCGATCGGTGTCACCAGTGAGCATCCGCTGTGGCTGTTCACGTTGCGGGCCCAGAGCTGGAGCTCCGACTATGGCACCACCAACAACTTCGCTCGCCGTCTGGGTCGGCTGGCGCTGGCCGCGGAGGATCCGTGGGACCTGATAGCGGGCGATCTGGCCCAACTCGAAAACACCAATTGATAAGGGAGAACACGTGACTGTGCAACAATTCGACGGCGCCTCGGCCATCGTCAGCGGCGGTGCCGGCGGCCTGGGAGAGGCGACGGTACGCCGCCTCCACGCCGACGGGCTCGGCGTCGTGATCGCCGATCTCGCCGCGGACAGGGGCAAGGCGCTCGCAGACGAACTCGGGTCGCGGGCGTTGTTCGTCAGCACCGACGTGACGAGCGACGACAGCGTCCTTGCCACTATCGAGCAGGCCCAGCAGCTCGGCCAGTTGCGCTACGCGGTCGTCGCGCACGGCGGCTTCGGCGTGGCGCAACGGATCGTGCAGCGCGACGGCAGCCCGGCCGACATGACGGCATTCGACAAGACCATCAACCTCTATCTCAACGGCACCTACAACTTGACCCGCCTGGTTGCAGCCGCTGTCGCCGGCGCCGAACCCCTCGACAACGGCGAACGGGGTGCCATCGTGATGACCGCTTCGGTGGCCGGGTACGAAGGTCAGATCGGGCAAACTGCTTATGCCGCAGCAAAAGCCGGCGTCATCGGTTTGACGATCGCAGCTGCCCGCGACCTGAGCTCCGTGGGAATCCGGGTCAACACGATCGCCCCCGGAACGATGAAGACTCCGATCATGGAGTCCGTCGGAGAAGAAGCGATCGCCAAGTTCGCCGCCAACATCCCGTTCCCGAAGCGGCTCGGCGCACCCGACGAATATGCCGATGCGGCGGCGTTCCTGCTGACCAACACCTACGTCAACGGTGAGGTCATGCGCCTCGACGGGGCGCAGCGCTTCACCCCGAAATAATTCGGAACCGACGACGTCACGGTCTGGCTGGCGCCCGGCAGCCAGACCGTCCGTCCGATCGTCGGCAGGCGCGCTGAGGCGCCGCGAAGGCACGAAGATTGGGGTCGGTTGGTGGGGACGCTTTCGGATGTGTTGAACCTGTTTGAGCTGACGGTGCTGGAACCCGACACCTTCGAGGGCACCCAACCCGATCCGCCCAATCACCACATCGTCGGTGGCCAAATCGCCGCACAGGCGCTGATGGCCGCCAGTCGCACCGTGGAGGGGCGCCCACCGCACAGCGTGCACGTCTATTTCCTGCGCCGCGGGGATGCACGCCGGCCGGTCCGATTCGCGGTCTCTCGCCTGCATGACGGCGGCACGTTCTCGGCTCGCCGGATCGTCGCCACCCAAGGCGGTGAGGTGCTGATGGAGGGCCTCGCCTCGTTCACCGGCGGCGCCGACTCCGCCACCTACCAGCGCGAAATGCCCTACGCGCCGCCGCCCGAATCCTTGATTCCGATTGAAGAGCAACTGGCACCCTACGCCGAGGAGTTCGGCGGCTGGTGGGCCGATGAGCGTCCGTTCGACGTCCGCTACGTCGACCCGCCTCCGCGCGTCGCCATGGATTCAGATGAACCAGCGCGACCGGTGAGCCGGATCTGGCTACGGGCCAGGGGTGCCCTCCCGGTCGACCCCGTCACCAACAGTTGCGTACTCACGCTTCAAAGCGCCCTCACACCGGTCGAGGCCACGTTGGGGCCAATGCGCAAGTCGCAGTACGACATATCGGCGCTGCTCGATCACACCGTGTGGTTCCACCGGCCTGCCGACTTCTCGGACTGGCTCTTCTACGAACAAACCTCACCCACTGGGGCCGACGGTCGTGCGCTAGCGGCGGGCGCAATCTACAACAAAAGCGGGCACTTGGTGTGTACCGCTGTCCAGGAGGTCTACTTCCCTGCGCCCAGATAGTTAGCCACTATAAGATTGGGCGGACGAAGCCGGCGGAGGGCGACCATGGCAAGAGCGGAAACGACACGTGGGACATCACCCAGAGCGTGGGCGCGACCGCGCTGGGTGTTGCGGCCGGCCGGGCCGCGGAGACCAACAGCGAGAATCCGCTGATCCGAGATCCGTACGCGCAGATGTTCCTCGAGGCTGCGGGAAACGGTGTCTGGACCATGTATCTGCGCCCAGAGGAACTGCCCGCCGAACTGGTCGAGATCAATCCCCGCTTCAAAGAGCGGATGCAGGCGATGATGGCTGGCGGTTGGACTGGCCTGCCGGCAGTGTGGTCTACGAGATCGATCAGCCGAAGGTCCTGGACTTCAAGTTGTCCGCGCTCGAGGCGCACGGGGTTTCACCAGCAGCAACCTACGTCGGCGTTCCGGTCGACCTGCGCAACGATTGGCCGGCCGCCCTGCGCGCGGCCGGCTTCGATCCCGCCACCCCGACCGCCTGGTCCGCCGAGGGCATGCTGCCGTATCTGACCGCCAGTGCGCAGGACGTGCTCTTCGAGCGGATCACGGATCTGAGCGCAGCCGGCAGTCGGGCGGCGGTGGAGGCGTTCAACAACGAGTTCTTCAGCGCGGAGAGTTTTGCGCGACGCGAGGAACAAATCCAGCTATATCGCGAAGCCGCGGCCAAGCTGGGCCGGGAGGACATCGCTGCGTCTGGCAATCTCCTTTACGAGGAGGAGCGCACCGAGGTTGTCGATTGGCTCACCGCCCACGGTTGGCGGGCGTCCGGCGTCAGCGCGGCCGACCTGCTGGCCCGCAATGGCCGGTCCGTGCCAAGCGATCTGGACGACGGCGTTCCGCAGAGCGTCTTCGTTGACGCGCGGTTAATCTGACTGGCAATCACCGTGGCTGGCACGCGGTTCCGGGCTCAGAGCCGTCCCTCGACCTGAAGTTCCGGATGCACCCAGTCCGGTGAGTTCTTCTGCTTGAACGCCCGGAAGCCTTCGCGCGCCTCCGGACCGAACAGGCTGGTCTGCATGCCGATCCGGTCGTACAGGCCCAGGTAGTTGTCCAGGCTGGCCTTGATTACCCCGCGGGCCGCTGGAGCAGTCCGGCAGCTTTGTGCCAGAAGCTCTTTCGCGGTGTCGAGCAGTTCGTCGTGGGGAACCACCCTGGCGACCATGCCCCACTCCACCGCCTCTTGGGCGTTCAACGTCCGTCCGGTGAACATCAGGTCCTTTGTGCGGACCGGGCCGATCATCCGCGCCAGCACCTGGCTGTAGTAGGTGTCTGCGATGCCGCGGAACAGCTCGGGCACGCGGAAGGTGGCCCGGTCGCTGACCACGGCGAGATCGCTGCACATCGCGATCTGCAGGCCGCCGCCCTGACACAGCCCGTTGACCGCCGACACGACCGGCTTCGGAGACTGCCGCAACACGTCGAAGGGCGTCACGTCCATGCCCATGGTGGAGGCGAAGTCCATCCAGTTGTCCTCTGCCGCTTGACCGAGGTCGCCGCCGGGCGCGAAGACGTCACCGGTGCCGGTGATGAGCAGTCCCGCCAGGTCAGGATCCGCGTTGACCCGACTGATTGCGTAGCGGATGCCGAAGTACATGGCCGGAGTCATCGCGTTGCGTGCCTGCGGTCGATCCAAGGTGCAGATCGCGAACGCCCCCTCTCGTGTGAACGTGAGAAACGGGGTGCCGAGCCAGTCGCCGTCGGGTGGGCGCGGACCGCCGTTGGGGCTGTCGGACATCTGAAATCCCTTCCAGAGCTTTGAGTGTTCCGTCAGCATCAAATTAGCCAAATAGTTGAAGGATTCCAACTTCCCGGCGTAGCATCCACGGAATGGCGCACGTCACTTAGGCATGCCCGCACCGCCGCGCCGGGCGCGGAAAACAGCGATCTCAATGGAGGAAAATCGATGGGTTCACTCGACGGCCGGGTCGTCTTCATCACTGGCGCCGCCCGCGGGCAGGGCCGTTCGCACGCGGTGATGTGTGCCGAACAGGGCGCCAACATTGTCGGAGTCGACATCTGCGAGGACCTCGACGTCGTGCCCTACAAGCTCGGCACCTACGACGATCTCGAGGAGACCGCTCGCCTGGTCGAGAAGACCGGGCAGGAAATGCTGTTCGAGAAGGCCGACGTCCGCGACATGGCCGCACTGCAGAAGGTTTTCGACGCTGGAGTGGAGCGGTTTGGCCACATCGACACCGTCATCGCCAACGCCGGTGTGGTGCTCACCAATGCAGACGAGCGCGACGCCTCCGAAGCGCTGCGACTGGGCCTCGACATCATGCTGATCGGGGTGTGGAACACCTTCCAGGTCGCCATCCCACACATCAAGGAGCGCGGCCAGGGCGGCAACCTGATTGCGACCAGTTCCATGATCGCGTTGCTTGATCTCACCGACGGACGCGGTGGCACCGATGCCTATCTCACGTCGAAGCTCGCGATCACCGGCCTGGTGCGCGCCTACGCACTCATGCTCGCCGCCGACCGCATTCGCGTCAACGCCGTGGCGCCGACCAATTGCTCGACACCGATGATCACCGAGAATCCGGCACTCTTCAAGGTGATCGAGGAGAACCCGCACCTGGTCAACGCGATGTCGACCGCGCTGCCGGACTTCCCGATGATCGAACCACGCGATGTCAGCAACGCGATCCTGTTCTTGATCAGCGACGCGGGTCGCTCGTTCACCGGGAGCTTGTTGAAGGTAGACGCCGGGATGGACGTCAAGCGCTAGGCGACGACACCCGATGCAGTACGGAATAGCGGACCGCTCGGCGCTGGTCGTCGGCGGCAGTAAGGGAATCGGCTTCGAGGTCGCCAAGCAGCTCGCCGACGAGGGTGCGCGGGTGGCGGTGCTCGCGCGGACCAAAACCGACGTCGACGCCGCGGTCGAGGCCATCCGGGATGGTGGCGGCACGGCGATCGGCGTCACCGGCGACGTCAGTGATCCCGAGCAGCTCACCGCCGCCGTCCGCGAGACCTCAGCCGCACACGGTCCGCCGCTGATAGTGGTCGGTCAGGCCAAGTATCAGCGCCCGGGAGACTTCGCCGACATCACCGACGTGAATCTCTACCGCGAGTCCTTCGAGATGCACACCATGAGCCAGATTCTGCTCCTTCATGCAGTGCTGCCGGCGATGAAGAAGGCCGGCTGGGGGCGATTCGTCCACGTCGGCTCGGCCACCGCGAAGGAACCGGCGGGCAACATTCATCATGCGGTTGCCAACACCAGTCGACCGTCGACCGTCGGCATGCTCAAGACGGTCTCCGACGAGTACGCCAGATACGGCATTACGGTCAACACCGTCGCACCGGGTTGGATCGAGACGCAGAACGCGCTCGACTATCTGCAGAACCACCTCGGCACCAGTTCCGATGAAGAGCGCCGGGAGTTCATGCTGAACCAGGCCCGCGTCCCTGCGGCCCGCATGGGACGGCCGAGCGAAATCGCGTCTCTCATCACATATTTGTGTTCCGAGCCGGCCGGATACATCACCGGCAGCTGGATCGAAGTCGACGGTGGCTTGCACCGCTCGGCGTTCTGACGACGAGGAGAACGAATGGAAACCCTGGGTGCCCCAGAGCTGGCCTTCGCCGGACTGCCTATGGCCGCCGACCGCAACGCCGGGTGGGCGGCTCTGCGCGATGCGGGCCGGGTCGTCTTCGTCGACGGCTGGTTCTATCTGACCCACCGCGACGACGTGCTGTCCGCACTGCGGGACCCCGGCTTGTTCTCCTCGAAGAAGGCATTCGACGTCCTCGGCAGCCCGCTGCCCCTGGTCCCCATCGCGTTCGACCCGCCGGAGCACACCCGATTCCGCAAGATGTTGCAACCGTTTTTCAGCCCGCACACGCTGTCGCAGATGTTGCCCTCGCTACAGAAGCAGGCGATCGACATCATCGACGCGGTCGCCGCCAAGAGCGAATGCGAAGTGGTGGCCGACATCGCCATCCCCTATCCCTCGCAGGTCTTCCTCACCCTCTTCGGGCTGCCGCTGGAGGATCGCGACCGACTTGTCGCGTGGAAGGACTCCGTCATCGCGCTGGCTGATGCACCGTCGCTCGAGGGCGCCGATCTCACACCAGCACTCGAACTGTTCGCCTATCTGACTGAGGCGATCAACGAGCGACGCGCCAACCCGGGTCCAGACATCTTGTCGCAGTTGCTCACTGGTGACGACGCCCTCGACGATGCCGAGGCGATCGGCTTGAGCTACCTGTTCGTGCTGGCCGGACTGGATACCGTCACCGCGGCCATGACCGCCGCACTTCTCGAACTCGCTCGCAATCCGGAGTTGCGTGCCACGCTGCGCGACGACCCCAGCCAGATGAGCGTGTTCGTCGAGGAGATCGTCCGACTCGAGCCGCCCGCGCCGATGGTGCCGCGGGTCACCACCGCCGAGGTCACCATCGGCGACATCACCTTGCCCCCGAACACCCAGGTTCGGCTGTGCATCGGTGCGATCAACCGCGACGACAGCGATTCGATCTCAACGAACGACGTGGTGATGGATGGAAAGGTGCACCGGCACTGGGGATTCGGCGGCGGGCCGCACCGGTGCCTCGGTTCGCATCTTGCCCGCATGGAGATGAACCTGATCATCGGCGAGTGGCTACATCGCATCCCGGACTTCTCGCTCGAGCCCGGCTTCACCCCTGAGATCGTGTTCCCGGCGAACACCTTCGGGTTGGCGCGGCTCCCGCTACGGCTGGGGTGACGGGTTACACCGTCTAGGAGTACTTGACGACGAGCTGCTGCTTGTAGAGCTTGCCGGCATCGGTGCGTGGCAACTGCGCCTCGAACGAGATCGAGCGCGGACACTTGTAGTGCGCCAATCGCTTCCGAAGCCAGTCGAGCAGCTCTGTCGCGAATGCGTCGGTGGCGTCGGCAGGATCGACCAGCTGAACCACCCCCTTGACCGACTGCCCCATCTCGTCGTCCGGGATGCCGAACACCGCGGCGTCGAGCACCTTGGGATGGGTGATCAGCAGATCCTCGGCTTCCTGCGGGTAGATGTTCACGCCGCCCGAGATGATCATGTGGTGTCTGCGGTCGGTGAGATATAGGTAGCCGTGGTCATCGAGATACCCAATGTCGCCCACCGTCGCCCAGCCGTGTGCATTGCGCGCAGCCGACGTTTTCGCCTCATCCTTGAGGTAAGTGAAGGAATAGCCACCCTCGTAATAGATTTCGCCCGCCTGTCCGGGCGGCAACTCGCGGCCGTCCCCGTCGAGGATGTGCGGCACTCCGACCAGCGGACGGCCCACCGAACCCGGATGGTTCAGCCAGTCCTCCGCGCGGATGAAGGACGCACCCACGGCTTCCGACGAGGCGTAGTACTCGTCGATGATCGGCCCCCACCACTGGATCATCTGCTTCTTGATGTCGATCGGGCAGGGGGCTGCGGCGTGGACTACCCGCTTCAGGCTCGAGATGTCATACGAATGTCGGACTCCTTCAGGCAGTTTGAGCATCCGAACGAGCATTGCCGGAACGAACTGGCCGTGCGTGACGCCGTATCGCTGAATACACTCCAGCGCGGCCTCGGGGTCGAACTTCTCCATGACCACGGTGGTGCCGCCCAATGACTGCACCGCCATCGACCAAAACGACGGTGCGGTATGGTACAACGGCGCCGGACTCAAGTACACAGAGTCACCGGTGATTCCAACGGCATCAAGCAGTGGCATCAATATGTTGTGCGCCTTCGCCGGCGGCAGATGCGGAAGCTCTCGGCGGATCCCCTTGGGCCGTCCGGTGGTACCCGAGGAGTACTGCAGAAGGTCGCCCTCGGTCTCGTCGGGGATCGGCGTCGACGGTTGGTCGGCAACACATTCCGGATAGCGCGTCCAGCCGGCGAGGTCGTCGTCGGCCATCAGCAACACGTCGGGCAGTCCGGCAGAAAGATGGGTTCCGAGGCCTTCGCACACCGCGCGCATGGCACACGAACCGACCACCGCCTTGGCGCCACTGTTCTCGACGATGTACGCCGCCTCGGCCGCGGTCAGGTGGGTGTTGATCAGCGCGTAATACAGACCACTGCGTCGAGCCGCCCACATCACCGCGTGAATGTGTTCGTTGTTCTCCATGACCACCGCCACGGTATCGCCCTCACGCAGGCCGGCGGCCCGCCAGAAATGAGCGAGCCGATTGGCCCGTTCCTCGAGTTCAGCGAAGCCGATCTCGGTGCCCGCTCGGGCCAGAATGATGGCTGGCTTGTCCACGTCGACATGGTCACGGATCTGCATGCCACTCTCCTTGCTCGTAAGCTTCTCGGTACCAATCCTGTTCGCGGGTAGGGTTTTACCGCGTCCCCAAGTCGTCTAGTCTAGTAGCATGCCCCGTACCATTTGGAACCCCGAAACCACCGCCGTCGTCTGCGTCGAATGCCAGAACGGCGTGCTGGGGCCGGAATCGGTCTTGCCGGCGTTGGCCGCCGACAGCGCCGACCTTGTGAGCAACGTGCGCCGCCTGCTCGAATCCGCGCGCGAGTTCGGTGCCCGAGTGGTGCATGCCACCTATGAGGGCAACTTTGGCGGCCAGCCGACAGGTACCGCCTGGCTGTGGCGCGCGCTCGGCCCGGCGACAGCGCATTGGAAGCCTGGCACAGCTGAAACCTCCGTCGTTCCAGAGTTGTTGGGCGAGCATGATCTCGTACTCCCCCGTCATCACGGCCTGTTTCCCACGGTGGACTCGGAACTGCTGCCGGTACTGAAGGGCCTTGGCATCACCACGATCGTTCTGGTGGGCGTGTCGTTGAATCTGGCCATCACCCACACCGCCGGGCACGCCACCCAAGCCGGCTTCGAGCTCGTCGTACCCCGCGACGCCGTCGGAGGAACCCCGGTCGAGTACGCGGAGCAGGTGCTGAACAACACGATTGCCGTACTCGGTCGGCTGACCACCGTCGACAAGTTGATCGAGGAATGGACTCCTGCTCCATCGCCGGTGTAACGCCCACCCGGCCCTCGACAGATCAGACCGGATCGAATCCAGAGATCAGCCAACGGTTGTCAATCTTATCGAGACTCACGCGAACACTGGACACGCTCACGCTTGGATTGTCCTTTCCGATCGTGACGGCCTGGCTCACGAAGACGAGCACGACGGCGTGATCGGCGTCGGCGGACACCGACACCGCCGCCGGAATGGTCGGTGCCGCACTCAGGTCCCGATCCACGGTGTCGGGGTTGTAGGACAGCAGTGCGTTGGTGGAATCCTTGGCCGCCTAGAGAGATTCGGCGGCCGCGGTCTGCGAATCATGCACAGAGGAGTACTGCCACTTGAAGTAGCCCCCCCGCCATCGCCAGTATCAGCGCCAGACCGGGCAGTACGCCGTACACGAGTATCCGACGCCAGGCGGTGCGACGTGTCTCGGTGGCCGGCAGCTTCTGTTCCCCCTCGTCGACATCGGCTGTGCGATCGGGTGCGGGAACGTCATCGCCCAGCGGCGCGACGGCATCGACGTCAACGGAGCTCTCCTGCGCAGGTGAGCCATCCGGTGGCGCGTCGGCGACGCCAACGCTCCCACGCCTCTTCAATGTGATCACTGCACGAACTCCACGTTCGAGACCTTCACGTCGTGTCCAATCTTTCTGCATGGTCAAACGCATCCGCCATGTACGCGGCCGATGTTGCTGTTATGCCGCAGCGGCATTCGACGTGATCACTTTTACCGCAACGATCGCCTTCGCCTCATCTCCGGTGACCGACTCCAGCCCGGACTCGGCCACCGTGCCAACCGCCTTCGACTGCGTCTGTTTGACGAGGTCGACGAACGGCGTTGACCTCTGGGCGAAGACGTCGTAGAAGGTGCCGGTAGCGGAGTCCAGTATGCGTTGGATGTCAACGTCGGCTTCGTGGTAGTCGATGGTGGTGAGATTCACCGCGCCCTGCCGGGCGGCCTGCAGGTACAACCCGTTGGCCTGCGTCGACTGCCTGGCCTCGTGGGCGTGCACGCCCAACCACCCGGCCAACGCGCCAAGGGCGAGCACCGTGACCAAACCTGCGACGAGCCCCCGCCGCAGGTGCGGTACCCAGCGGCCGGCTTCTTTCTCGGTCCGGCCCTCGGTGAGGTCATCAGTGTCGTCGTCGCGCCGACTGCGTCGGCGTAGTCGAGAACGTCGGCGGCGGAGGATGTTTCGTCGTCCGACGTTTCGGTGGTGTCAGCGCCGGAGGCTTTCAGCTCCCCGGAGATGCCACCATGGACTGCTACGTCTACTCCTTCGAGGCGCCCCTGGCCAAATTGGCCTGGGTGTAGACCTTGCCGTCCGGGCTCATGTAGGTGCCGGTGGCCGGGCCGTACTCGGCGGTCACGAGGCGAACGCCGCGACAGTGGTGAAGGTGATTGCCGAACGGCGACATCTGCCGACACCCAACGACGAGTGCCGACTGCTGGCGGCCATCGGTATGCTGCTGGTCGAGCGCGTCCTTGATCGATGGGTGTCGGCACCGGGGCGCGCTCTCGACGATCTGATCCGCCAGGAGTTCGCGGCGCTGCCCGCGGTACTGAAGTAGAGGCTTCGCTACCGCCGACGAATCGTCGAAGCGCCTACCGTTGAGGCCACATGCCGGTCATGCTGGCTAGGTCCCGTCGCTCTCGTGCCGGATGGTGAATTCGGGTATGCGGTAACCACTCTCGCCGAGGTCCGCAATGCAGGCCTGCACTGGTTGGCCGATGCGGACGTCGGCCGGGTCGGCGTCGATAACCGCGTTGATACGCAGGCCTGGCTGTTCGTCGAGTTCGATGAGGCCGACGACGTAGGGCGGTATGCGGCCCGGCACCAGCGCCTGGCGTATCACGATGTAGCTGAAGATGGTGCCCCGACCGCTGACTTCTTCGAAGTGCACCGGGCCGCCGGTATATCGGCTGCGTTCCAACGGGGGATGAATCCACTTGCCAGTGTCGTCGCAGCGACACAGCATCAACTTGCCCTGCTTGAGACCCTCCCAATACGGTGCCGAGTCCGGGTCCGGAACCGGGATCGGCGGCATCAGTTGCGGATTGGTGGCCGATGGCGATGCCGCGGCTGTTGATGTCATGGCTTCTCCCTGCTGTAGACGTTGGCACCGCCGAAAGGACCGCCGCCGGCAGTGACGAGAGCGAGCTGTGCGTCGTCGACCTGGCGTACGCCGGCGGCGTGGCGCAGCTGCAAGGCGGCTTCGTAGTGGTGGTTGAGGCCGTGGATGTAGCCCTCGGATAACAGGCCGCCGTGTGGGTTCACCACCACGTCGCCGCCGTACGTCGCGCGGCCGGTGGAGAAGAACTTGCCCACCTCGCCCTTCTCGCAGAAACCGAAGCCTTCCATGGTGGCCATCACCGTGTAGGTGAAGCAGTCGTACATGCAGGCCAGATCCATGTCGGCCGGCGTCAGACCCGTCTTCTCCCAGATTTTAGGACCCGCCGTGCGCGAATACATCTCGGTTGGGTCATCCCACTCTGTCCACCCCGCCCCGCCCTGGGAGTTCGACGATCCGACCAGCCACATGGGATCCTGCTTGGCGTTGCGCGCGATGTCCTCGCCGGTGATCAGGATAGCCACCGCCCCGTCGACCTCGGACGTGCAGTCCAGCACCCGGAACGGCTCGTTGATCCACCGCGCGGCCAAGTAGTCGTCCATCGACAGCGGCTCACGACGCAGCGCATGCTCATTGGGGCCAGCATGTTTGCGCTGAGTGATCGCGATGTGACCGAGATCCTCACAGGTGGAGCCGTACTCGTGCTGATGGCGGCGGGCCCACATGGCGAACCACTGCGGCGGCACCATAAAACCGGATGCGGTGTCGAACTGGTCGTGATGCGGCACCTGCATCGGACCCTCGACATGACCGAACCGGTAACCGGACCGGCCATTGAGCGAGCGATACACCAGTACCGCCTTGCACATCCCGGCTTCGATCACCGCTGCGGCAGTGGCGATCTGGTCGGCGACCAGGTTCCCACCGCCGTACATCGAGTTGGCCCATGCCAACTCGTCGATTCCGAGCGCCCACCCCACAAAGATCGGCTGCTCGGAGTCTCCTGCAGAGAACGTACAGATTCCGTCGATGTCGGCAGGTGTCAGCCCGGCGTCTTCGATGGCATCCCGGCAGGCGGCGACGGCCATGCCGCGGGTGGTGCGGCCGGACTTCTTCGAGTAGGTGGTGCGGCCGATTCCGATGACGGCACAGGTCATTTCATCTCTCCAGTCATCTTGGTTAGGTAGTGGTCGGCGCGGGGGCTGGGTCCCTGGGCAGGCCCAGGATTCGTTCGGCGATCAGATTTCTGACAACCTCGGAGGTGCCGCCAGCGATGGTCAGGCAGCGACTGAACAGATAGTCGTGCACCACCGTTCCGGCGGCCTGCCGGCCCAGTGGATCGCCGTCGGCGGCCGGGTTGCCGTCTGGTCCGGTCAACAAGGCAGGCCCGGCAATGCGCAGTGCCAGTTCGGCGACGCGCTGGGCGTGCTCGGCGCCGAACAGCTTGGCGATGTTGCCTTCGATACCGGGTCCGGATTCGAACACCGCGCGGGCGGCTTGGCGCAGGTTCACCGTCGCCAGGGCGTACGACTCGATGAGCAGCGCGCCGACCTCGCCGGC
Source organism: Mycolicibacterium duvalii (assembly GCF_010726645.1). Lineage (NCBI taxonomy): Bacteria > Bacillati > Actinomycetota > Actinomycetes > Mycobacteriales > Mycobacteriaceae > Mycobacterium > Mycolicibacterium duvalii. Next base: position 3,300,916 of record NZ_AP022563.1, read on the forward strand.
CAGACGATGATCATCGCGGCGGTGACGAGCCAGCAGATCGAGCAGGTCCTCAGCGACCATGGTCACCGAACCGCCACCGATCGACACCCGCTCGTTGCCAAGCGCTGCCATCGCCACCCGCCAGCCGTTGTTGACCTCGCCGACCACGCGATCATCAGCGACGAACACCTCGTTGAAGAACACCTCGTTGAACAAGGCTTCCCCGGTGATCTCCCGCAACGGCCGGATCTCGACACCCGGTGCCGACATATCGATGATCATCGCCGTAATGCCTTTGTGCTTGGGCACATTCGTGTCGGTACGCACCGTGGCCAACCCGAGCTGGCAGTTCACCGCGTCGCTGGTCCACACTTTCTGACCGGTGAGGATCCAGCCGCCTTCGGTGGGGACGGCTCTCGTCGACACCGCAGCCGCGTCGGAGCCGGCACCCGGTTCACTGAACAGCTGGCACCATCGCACCTCGCCCTCCAAGCTGGGCCACATGAACCGGTCGATCTGTTCGGGGCTGCCGTGCTGAAGCACCGTCGGCACCATCCACTCGCCGAGTCCCAGGCTGGGGCGCTCCACGCCGTCGAGCTCCTGCTCGATGATCAGCTGCTCGACGGATCCGGCAGCGCGGCCGTACGGTTTCGGCCAGTGCGGCACGAGATAGCCGGTGCGAGCCCACAGCTTCTGCTGCTCGGCGGGCTCGGTATTGGCCAGCTCCGCCCGGAAGTCCTGGACCGCCTGCCGGTACTGTTCGGCTTCCGGTGGTAGGCCCAGCGATGTGCCTTGGCGTGCACCACCGATCTGAAGGGCTGCGACATCTTCGCGGAGCGCGTCCTCGCCGCCGGCGAACGCCAGCAGCACCGTAGCGCGCCGGACATAGAGGTGGGCGTCGTGTTCCCAGGTGTACCCGATACCGCCGTGGATCTGGATGTTCTTCAATGCGACACGTTGGTACGCAGGCAACACGTGGCCCGCCGCCATCGTCACCGCCAACTCGGCCTCCGACGCCGGGGCTCGGGCCGCATCCCAGGTGGCGGACACGGCGAGCTCGGTGTCCACCAACATGTTGGCGCAATGATGCTTGATCGCCTGGAAGGACCCGATCGGTCGCCCGAACTGTTCACGGGTGGCCGCATAGATGCTGGCCATCTCGGTGCACGCGGCCAGCCCTCCGGTGGCTTCGGCGGCGGCCAGCAGGCGCATCGTCTGGACGGCCCCGCGGGCCGCTCCCGGGAAACGTTCCGCCACCGGCGCTTCGGTCAATGTGACGACGGTAATCGGACGCATCACCTGATCGACGGAGTCGCTGCGCGTCGTGCTCACCGCGTCGCCGGCCTCAATGAGCACCAGATCCCCCCCGACCGGGATGAGGAAGATGTCGGCGCGCCGCTCCCCTAGGGTCGCCACGGCGTCGGCAACGACCGCCGCTCCGCTCATCGTGGCATTACTCGTCGTGCCGATCGCGGCCACCACGTCGCCCGACACCAGCTTCGGGAGCCAGCGTTGCCGTTGGTCCTCGGTGCCCACCTCGGCGATGACTGCGGAGGCGGCCACGGTCGGCAGGAACGGCCCCGCGATCGCGGCGCGGCCGAGTTGTTCGAGCACGATGGTCAGCTCGGGAAGTCCATAGCCCTGGCCGTCGTAGCGTTCGTCGATGTGCAAACCCAGCCAACCGGTGGAAACGATCTCCTTCCACAAGGCGTCGTTCTGCCACCAGCGGCCGTCGTCGTCCGGGTCGAGCAGGATGCGGCGGGCCGCTGCGGTTCCCCCGCGACCGGTCACCAGTGATTTGGCGACGTCGGCGAGCTCACTGTGGTCTTCGGTTAACGCCAAGGGCATGATGCGGCCTCACTCATCGGGTCGAACGGGAAAGGTCATGGGCGTGGGTCCGAGCGATGCCGCCATCAAGCGTGTCGCGTTGCACGGGTCCCGGCCTTCACGTCGCCACCCGGCGTTCGCCGCGGGGGGTCCAGCCGGTCAACGACACGGTGCTCAGGTCCAAGGTCTCACCCAGCGTCAACGTTCCCGCCATGACCCGCTTGAGGAACTCTCCCATCACGGCCTCGGGCTCACGATCGAGTTCGTAGATCACCAGGTAGCGGTGCGTCGGTGGCGGCAGCTGTGCGGGGAGGTCCTCGTCGTCGGGCACCGTGATCTCGGACAGGTCGTAGCGCTGCGCCGCTACGACACCGGGAACCTCGAGCACCTCAGGCACGTGCGTGGAGTCGTACCACGAATTGAAGGCGTCGTCTTGACCTTCGATGGGGTTGCTCAACACGAGGAACAGGTTCTCCGCCACGGACACGCCTTTCGGGGAAAGGATTCGAGTGATGCGAGACTATGACAGACGACTGTCACAGTCAATGTCCTGCCAAGCACTGGCCTTTCGATCGGGCCTGCTCGAGGTGCATCTGCCATGTTGACCGGGAATTCACGGGGGCATGCCAATCGCGAATGGACATCTCGGACGCGGCTGGCGAGGCCGTGCGCGCACTCACCCCCAGCAAATGCTGCGGTGATTAATCATGTTGTTGGACAATCATATTCGGCAGCCGGCGCCACCACAGCGCGACAGCTCGCACCGCAGCGTTTCGGCAACAGCATGCCGCGACTTCCGAGTCCGAAATCCCACCGCACGGCAGGAGAATTCCAGCGCCGATGTCGGAAAGGGTAGGGCGCGAGGATGGCTACCGCGGGTTGAATCGGGTGACACCAGACTGTCATAGTGTCCGGGGAAAGCGCCGCCGGTGACGGTCGTAGGGGAACGGCTCTCATGATCACACCGTCGAGGGACTTCATCCGGCAAGTTCTGGTCCTGTCGCCAGCCTTGCGCTACCCCGGCTCCCCCACATGTATGACAGGCAACTGTCACCACGTCCTGTTAACCACACGATGGATGCCTGCCGTGGCCGTTCGCTCACCGTCGATGTACAACAGTAGGGAGTTGGTCGCCAAGACTGCACTGAACTGCTGATCGTTTATTAGCCGACAGCACAACGACTCCTACGACCAGTCCCAATCGCCGTTGTATCGTTCAGTGCAGTGCCTGACTGGTTCGGGGCGAAATCATCGAGTCGCGCTCTTGACTGTTGACACTCGGCTGCCATAGTGTCGGTATCCCGCCGCGTGGGGCCGACGGCAGATGTCCATGAGTTGGTGGAGGTCCCCGGTGGCACGTCGGTGCCCGCCCGCGGGTCTCACTCCCGGCGGGCGAGAGCGCGCAATACAACAGCGAAAAGGGTTGAGGGACATGGGAGTTTTGGACGGTCGGGTTGCCTTCATCACCGGCGCCGCGCGGGGGCAAGGACGCGCGCATGCGGTGCGGTTGGCCGCCGACGGCGCCGACATCATCGCCCTGGACATCTGCGCTGACATCGCGTCGATGGACTACCCCAACGCCACCCCTTCCGATTTGGACGAGACGGTCAAGCTGGTCGAGCATACGGGCCGACGCATCGTGGCACGCCAGGCCGATGTCCGCGACGGCGACGCCGTGGAGGCGGCATTGTCCGACGGCCTCGCCGAATTCGGGCGCCTGGACATCGTGATCGCCAACGCCGGCATCATCCGGCTCGGCAGCGGGGGTGACGACCGGCAGGTGTTCCGCGACATCGTCGACGTCAACCTGATCGGGGTGTGGAACACCGTGCACGCCGCGATCCCCACCCTGATCGATGGTGGACGTGGCGGATCGATCGTCATCACCAGCTCCAGTGCCGGACTCAAGGCCACCGGCACCGACCGGACCGGCGGTCAGGCCTACTCGGCTGCCAAGCGAGGACTCGTCGGCCTGATGCAGGTGTGGGCCAACGATCTGGGCAAGCATTCCATTCGCGTGAACACCATCCATCCCACCGGAGTGGCGACCGGCATGGTCATGAACGAAGCGATGGGCAAACTGCTGGAGTCCGGGGACGTCGCGATGGAGGCCATGCAGAACGTCTTGCCGATTCCGGTGCTGGCGCCCGAAGACGTGGCGAACGCGGTGGCCTTCCTGGTCTCGGATGAAGCCAAGTTCATCACCGGAACGGCGTGGCCCCTTGATGCCGGCTTTGCGGTTCGTTGATTGCTGCTGCGCGAATCACGGCGGGCCGTCATCGGGAGCGCCGTGTCAGCAACATGCATGCCGGGCCAGGTTGACCTGCACGTCATCCCGCCCCGACACCCGTGGCGCAACAGCTACGTCGAATCATTGAACTCCCGCATCCGCGACGAATGCCCGCTGGGATGGCATCGGCGAGTGAGGGCGTCTCGCGGGCACGGGTCAAAAACGTCAACTCCGGACCGACGTGGCGACCCGACCAGGCCGCGAAAAAATGCCTCTATCTCTTCACCGAGCACTGGATCCGACCGGGCGAGGTAGGGCACCGATGGGCATGAGGGGAAGCCTGCGCTCCACGCGTTCGCAATCACCCATAACGGCCCGATCACCCCGACCGGCAACTAACCAATGCCAAGGTCGAGTCCGCGGTTAATCAGATAGCCTCGAGGGCAGCCGTTCACCGTCAGGCAGTACATCTCCGGTTTTCACAGTGATGTGCTTCGACAGACGCCAGCGGCCGTCCTCTCGGCGCAAGTGATCGTGATATCGCCCCACAAACGACATCTCTGCCGGCCCGTCCTCTGGTATCAGTGACACAATCACGTCGCTCCAGGCTCTAGCCTCGTTCTCGTAGATGTCGATTACCGGCGCGTAGACGAAATGTTTGATCCTGTGGGGAGTGGAGGGTTGCGTTGCAGGCAACCCTTCCATGATCGCCTTTCGCCCGCGAAACGTCTGTCCCGCCCATGGCAGCACACCGTCATCACAGAACAACGCCGCAAGGTCGGCCCATCGACGTTCGTCGAGCAGCTGAGCGTGCAAAGCAATTACGCGCCTGATCTCTTCGTAATCGTCCACTGCTACCTCTCGTTCCAGGCGTTTGCTTGTCGCCTCTCAAGACGGAGTCAAGCAAAGCCGCACGCTGTGAACCTTACCCGCGGTGTAAGTCGAGTCCCGGGCGGTGTCGGAATGCCAGGGTGATCTGATGTCCGCGACGGCTGAAGTGGATGCGTCTTGGACGCTGGCAGGTGGCGAATTACCCTGCGGTGCAACGGTCTTGCAGAACCATGCCCGGGTGATGGACGTGGGCCGCAATACGGTGCGGCGGGCGTTGGCCGCTGGGGGCCGCCCATGTATCGGCGGCGCCGCAGCCAGTCCACCGCCGGAGCTGAGACCGCCGATTGCGACCGGTGACGGATCAACCCAAGGCTGCTGGTTTGCGTCCAGCAGAGTGGTGTACGAGTCGGACCTGATCAGGGGTACCGGCGTGTCGCAGCCGAGCGATTGAAGGTCATCGCGTGATTCTTCGAGAGACCGACCAAAGTCACTCGGAGCTTGGGAATCAACGCGATGACCACTGCCCACAACATCGACCTGCCTGCTGTGCTCGCCGAACGACTCACCACCTGCCACCCTGACGTCTTGCGAGCTGCTGGCCACGTTCATCCACACCCTGAGGGGCGCGGAGGCCGACGCCCTGTGCGGGGCCGGCTACGGCAAGGCCAAGGAAAGTGAACTGCCGAGCACTCTGCAACGCTCCGAGGACAAGGCCAAGCGCACGTTCGCCAAGGCGCACGACGCCGCCGCCGAGGAATACGGCGAGGGCGAGCGGGCGCATCGCGTCGCCTACAGCGCGCTCAAGCACAGTTACGAGAAGGTGGGCGACCACTGGGAGAGGAAGGATCAGAGCGGGCCGTCCGACGAGCGGGCCGAGAGCGGCGGGCCGCAGGCCAAGGGTGAGACCGCTGAGGGCGTCAACGCCAACGCGAGCAAGAAGCACCTCGTCGACCTGGCCCGTCGCCTCGACATCCCCGGCCGGTCGAAGATGACCAAGGACGAACTCGTCGAGGAGATCAAGAAGGCCAACCGGCGGGAGAGCCGGCGCAGCCGCTAGGCCTTGCCGTTGCGCTCGCGGTGCTTGCAACCCGGCCAGCAGCACGGCCGGCGCATGCCCTCCTCCAGTTCCTCCTGAGTGCGGCGGATCCGCCGCTCACGGGTCTTCTGCTGCTTGGCGTCCTCGACCCAGCAGATGAACTCGTTGCGCGCCAGCGGGGTGATGTCCTGCCACGCCGCCAGCGCCGTCGCGTTCCCGGTCAGCGCGGTGCGCAGATCATCGGGAAGTTCGTGCACCACGCCGCCCGGAATCACCTGAGTGCCCACCCGCCCACAGTAACTCCGCAGGCTCCGGCCCTCGATATGGAACGATCGTTGCGACCGGAACAGGAGGGCCATGTCGGTTTCAGTGTCGACGGTGCGGGACTCGGATCCCGACCGGGTGGTCGACGCCGCCGACGCGCTGGGCCGCCGACGCAGCGAACTCGAGACGATCCTCACCGGCGAACGAGAGATGCTGGCCCACCTGCAGGAGCACTGGACCGGGCAGGCCGCCAACGGCGCGGTCGCGCAGGGGGTCACAGACCTCGCCAAGCAGGACCGGATCGCCCGGCGGCTGCGCCACCTCGAGTCCGCGCTGCGCAACGGCGGTGTGCAGATGGTCGCGTTGCGGGGCGCTCTGCTGGACCTGGTGTCGACGCTGGACCGGTTCGGGTTCGCCGTCGCCGACGACGGGACGGTCACCCCGCAGCAGTGGCTGGTCGGGCGCTTTCTGGACAGCCTGGCCGACAAGTTCACCGCGTTTCTGAAGAAGATGCTGCAGCTGTTCACCGACCCGGACGAGAACACCGCGTCGGCGATCGATCAGGCCGCCGGAGTCGACATCCCGAGTCCGTCCGTGGCCGTGGGCGGGCAGAACATCCAGATCCCCTCGGCGGACACCGATCCTGCCGGCGTGACGGCGTGGTGGAATGCGCTGACCGACGATCAGCGCCGTGGGCTGATCGACCAGCATCCACCGATCCTGGGCAATCTCAACGGGATTCCCGCCGAGGTTCGCGACCAGGTCAACGTCGCGGTGATGGACGACGACCTCGACCGGGTGGAGAACGTGGCGTCCCGCAACCACGTCCCGGCCGACGAGGTGGTGGGCAATCCGGGCCGCTATGGGCTGACCGACGGCGACGTCACGCGCTACCAGAACGCGAAGCGGACCCAGGAAGGACTGCTGCATCAGCTCGGCGCGCCCGACGGAGAGTCACGCCGCTACAGCGAGATCGGCGCACAGGAGCGGCACGACAGGAACTGGCGGCCGACCATGCTGTGGGCCTACGACCCGCAGGCCTTCGACGGCAAGGGCCGCGCGGCGGTCTCGATCGGCAATCCGGACAAGGCGTCGAACACCGCGGTCATCGTGCCCGGCACCAGCGCCAGCGTCCGCGACGGCTGGCTGTCCGACGGGCACAACGACGCCATCAATCTGTACGGCCAGTCACTCAAGGCCGATCCCGGTGACCCGACCGCGGTGATCTCCTGGATGGGCTACGACACCCCCGAGAGCTTCACCGACCCCAACATCGCCAACACCGGCCTGGCACGCGCCGGGGGCGACGCCCTGGCGTGGGATGTCAACGGGCTCAGTGTGACCCACGAGGCGGGCGTGTCCGAGCATGTGACGGTGATCGGGCACTCCTACGGTTCCACCACCGTCGCCGACGCGTTCGCCAACAGCGGGATGCGTGCCGACGACGCGATCCTGCTCGGCAGTCCCGGCACCGACGTGGCGGGCAGCGCCGCGGACTTCAACCTCGACGGCGGGCAGGTCTACATCGGGGACGCGTCCACCGACCCGGTGGGCTGGCTGGGTCAGATGGGCAACACGCTGCCGGGCGAACTCAACGATTCGTTGGGCAACATGGTCGGCCCGACGGCCGGCCTGGGCGCCGACCCGGCGTTCGAGGACTTCGGTGCGACGCGGTTCCGGGCCGAGGTTCCCGGTGCGGACATGATCGACCCGTCCGACCATTCGTACTACTACGCCGTCGGTAGCGAGTCGTTGCGCGCCATGACCGAGATCGTCACCGGCAATCCCGACCGTCTCGGCGAACTTGGCCTGCTGGCGCAGCCGCGCACCGAACTGACGGTGTCGACACCGCAGCAGCTCGACGTCCCGATCCTCGGAGAGGGTTCCGTTGCCGCACATGAACGTCGAGACGCCGGTGATCTATGACCCCGAATGGAACCGGGCGGGAGGATCGGTGACCAATGACCACGGGTACTAGTCGTCGTATCGCGGGGCTGGCCGTCATCCTCGCCGCCGCGACGTCAGCTGTAGGAGGATGCTCACCGATGTCCCCGTCCCTGCCGAACACACCACAGGCCGGGGGGCCCACCGCCCCGCCGCCGTCCGACGCCGAATCCCGCGCCCAGGTCGTCGATGCGGCCAAAGATGTTGTGCGGGCGGCGAACCTGCGTGTCACGTACGCGAGCTTCCAATGGGAGTGGTGTAACGATCAGGGCGACCCGCCGTTCCACGGCCGCGTCGACGTGGCGTTCGAGACGCCGCCAGGCCAGAGTGTCAGCCGGCAGATCGCCGACACCCTGGCCGCCCGGCCCGGCTGGGCGCCCGGGCCGCCGCCGGGCTTCCAGCCCGCCGGCGACGCGGTCCACAAGGGCGGCGTGATGGTCCTCGTCGGCCCCGGGAACTACCCCGACCGCGGCGCGGTCGAGATCTACGGGGAATGCCGGAACATGAACGACCACCGCGACGACAACCAGCTCGCCGACATCACCGATGAGGTGCGCGGTGGCTGAGTTCGCGGATCCCTAGACAGCGCTGAAGTACAGGCCCAGCAGCGCACCGAACAGGACGACCAGCCAGCCGTTCGTCGTCACCTTCAGCCACCGCGGTGCCTGCCGTACTTCCATGAAATGCCACATCACCAACTGGGTTTTGACCGCTGCGATCAGCAGCACCACGACCGTCACCGCAGGCGCCTGCAGGGGCCTGATCAGCCGACTGGCGACCTCATGTTTTCGGTGACACTGGTCAGCAACGGTGCCGTGCTGCACAATGGGGCGCGTGCCAGAGAGTGCGGTCTTGATGTTGAGCAATTGGCGGTAGTTGACGTTCTCGGTGGTGCTCGACCCGCCCCAGGTGCCGCAGCCCAACGAGAACGTCGGGGTCAGATTGTTGTAGATGCCGCCGAGCGCGCCGACCGCGGTCGGCGCGTTGACCAGGATGCGGCCGGTGCGCACGGCCAGGCCGTAGCGGTCGACGACGTCGTCGTCGTTGGCGTAGATCGCCGAGGTGTGGCCCAGCCCGCCGTGTTCGGTGACCAGCACCGCGGCGTCGATGCCGTGCTGCACGTCGCGGGCGCGCACCACGCCGAGCACCGGCATCAGCTTCTCGGCCACCAGCGGGTGCGCGGCCAGTTCGTCGAGGTCCGACGGCAGCGGCGCCAGCAGGATCTTCACCGCCGGGGACACGGTGAAGCCGGCACGTGCGGCCAGCTCCGACGCGCGCTGCCCCACCGCGTCCAGCGACACCTTGTCGCCGCAGCCGAACGCGAACTCGGCTATCTTTTCGGCCTCCTGCTCGGTGAGCAGCCGCGCTCCCATCCGCTCGAACTCGGCGATCGTCGCGTCGTAGATCGCGTCATCGATGATGCAGGTCTGCTCGGCCGGGCAGATCACCGACGAATCAAAGGTTTTCGAGATCAGGATGTCGACGACGGCGCCCTTGATGTCGGCCGTGCGGTGGATGTAGATCGGCGCGTTGCCGGGCCCGACGCTGACACCGGGCTTGCCCGACGCGTTGGCCAGCGCCACGATCTTCGGACCGCCGGTGACCCAGACGAAGTCGACCTTCGGGTGTTTGAACAGATGGTGGGTCACCTCGTGCGCGGCGTCGGGGATGACCTGCAGCGCACCGCGCGGCATCCCGGCGGCTTCGGCCGCCTCGCGCAGGATCTCCACGCTGCGTTCGCAGCAGCGGATCGCATACGGCGACGGACGGAACAGCACCGCGTTGCGGGTCTTGGCCGCGACGATCGCCTTGAACAGCACCGTCGACGTCGGGTTGGTCACCGGGGTGATCGCCAGGACCACACCGATGGGCTCGGCGACGTAGCGGATGTTGTTCTCGACGTCCTCGTCGATGACGCCGACGGACTTCTTGCCGCGCAGGTAGTCGTGCAGGAATTCGGTGGCCACGTAGTTCTTGACGACCTTGTCCTCGAACACCCCGAACCCGGTCTCCTCGATGGCCACGCCGGCCAGTTCGGCCGCGGCCCGCAGCCCCGCCCGGACCATGGCCTCGACGATCCGGTCGACCTGTTCCTGGTCGAGGGCGCGGAACTCCGTGGCGGCGCGGGCGGCGGCGTCGACCACTGCGTCGACTTCGGCCAACCGCGCCGTGTCGGGTGGTCCGTGGTCGGTCACCTGTTGCCGTTGAACGGATTCGGTGTCTGCATGTGTCGACGTCATGTTTCCGCCCTCGACGATGGAGGACCCGGCACACAGCACCGCGCCCGGGTCGCACAAGTCTGCTCGACGGGTCGATGCTACGCCGGGGGCACCGCCCGACCGGACCGTTTGCGCTCAGCGCAAGTCCCCGGATTGAAGGGCGAAAGTCTCTTGTGCATGACCCCCGCCGCAGGAGACCGTCCGTCAGCCCGGGGCCGGTTGCGTCGGCACGGTGCGCAACGCCAGCGCGCCGAGCGCGAGCACGGACAGGACCGGCGTGGCGAACAGGAGCACCGCCCAGACCAACCCGACACCACTTCCGCTCAACGCCTTCACCAGGGTGAAGATCGCGACCAGCCAACTGACCCCGCCGGCCACCACGGTCACCGCCAGCGCCACCGCGAACGCGCGCGCGAGACCGTAGTGCCGGTATCCGGTCGCGGTCAGCAGCGCCGTGACGGGCAGGACCATCACGATGACGGCCAGCCAGGGCCGGTCCACACCCATCTGCATCGCGGGCACCAGCAGAGCCGCCGCCAGCAGTGCCGCGCCGATGATGCCTGCCACCGCGACGCCCCGGCCATTCGCCATGGCTCGATTCTGCCGAACCACCGGCTGTTGTGTCGCGGGATTGCGGCAACGTCGGCGGTTATCAAGCAGCCCAGGGCAATTCCGAGCTCGTTCAGTCGTAGAGAGCGGCGATGGTGTCGGCGAAGTTCTTCACGATGACGTTGCGTTTGGCCTTCAGGCTGGGGGTCAGATCGCCTGCGGCGACGGACAATTCCCGGTCCAGGATTGCGAATCTTTTGATCTGTTCCCACCGGTTGAGCTCGGCGTTCAGGGTGTCGACGTATCCGGCGATCAGCTCGTTGGTGGCGCCGTGGCGCGCGAGCTCGGCGAATTCCAGGTCCTGGAGCCCGTTCTTGGCGGCCCACTCGGCGATCGCCTCGCTGTCCAGGCTCACCAGCGCCACACAGTAGGGCCGGCCCTCGCCGTACACGATGATCTCGCTGCTGTAGGGACAGACCGCTTTGAACGCCGCAGCGACGGCCGACGGTGCGACGTACTTGCCCTGTGAGGTCTTGAACAGGTCCTTCTTGCGGTCGGTGATGCGCAGGAACCCGTCGGCGTCGATCTCGCCGATATCCCCGGTGTAGAACCAGCCGTCGGCGTCGAGGGCCTCCGCGGTGGCCTCGGGCAGGTCGTGATAGCCGGTCATCACGCCGGGACTGCGCAACAGGATCTCTCCGTCGGTGGCGATCTTGACCTCGGTGCCGGGGAACGGGATCCCGACGGTGCCGAACCGGTAGGCGTCGGGCCGGTTGATGAACGACGCCGCCGCTGTCTCGGTCAGTCCGTACCCCTCGAGCACCGGGATTCCGACGGCGTCGAACCACCGCGCGATGTCGCGGTTGAGCGGCGCGGCAGCCGAGACGAAGAAGCGCAACCGGCCACCGAAGCGCTGCCGGATCGACGCGAACACCAGTCTGTCGGCCACCGCGCGTTGCACCGCCAGCAGCGGCGACGGCGTCCGTCCGGCTTCCCGGGCGTCCGACGCGCGCAGGCCCACCCCGATCGCCCAGTCGAAGATGCGTTTCTTGACCCCGCCTTCGTCGGCGATCACCCCCTGGATCCGCGCGTGCGCCTTCTCGAAGATCCGCGGCGCCGCGGCCATGAACGTTGGGTGCACGGCGGCGAGGTTGTCGACGATGCGGTCCACGTGGCCGTCGATCGCGGTGGGAAAGCCGATCCGCAGCGGCAGTGCGAGCATCACCTTGCCGAACGCGTGGGCCAGCGGTAGCCACAGGAAGTTCAGATCGTCGGCGCGCAGGATGCCGAGCGCGTCGATGGCCGCGGCGGTGTAGGTCCACGCGCTGTGCGGCAACCGGACGCCTTTGGGCCGGCCGGTGGTGCCCGAGGTGTAGATGATGCTGGCCAGCTGTTCGGGCCGGATCGCCGCGACCCGCTCGTCGATCAGCTGCGGTGACCGGGCCAGCAGCTCCGCTCCCCGCGTCGCGAGCTCGGCAAGGGTGAGGACGAACTCGCCGTCCCCGGCGCCGTCGATGACCACCACGTGGTCCACCGCGGCCAGCTCCCCGCGGTGGGCCAGCACCTTGTCCAGCTGCGACTGGTCTTCGGCGATGACGACGCGGCTGCCGGAGTTGGCGACGATGAACGCGACGTCGCGGGCGTTGGTCGTGGGATAGAGCGTCGTGGTGGCCGCGCCGGCGCACAGCACCGCGAAATCGGCCAGCACCCACTCGTAGCGGGTCGACGACGCCAGCGCGACGCGGTCCTCGGGTTCGACCCCGAGCGCGATCAGCCCGGCGGCGATCCGGCGGACGCGGTGACCGACCTGCTCCCAGGTGACACTGGCCCACCCGCCGTCGTCGGGGAACCGGAACGCCTCGGCTCGGGGCGTGGCGGCGACGCGCTCGACGAACAGGTGGGCGACCGAGGGAGCCCGGAGGTCGAGCGGGCCGACGTCCGTCGCACTCAGCGGTGCCACCGGCCAAGATTAGCGCTGACGCACGCGTCAATGTGTCGAGTTTGCCAGAATGGGCACAGGACGCTTCGTCGCGTATGCGCCGGCCCGCGGCGATTGCCGAATTTACCAGTATGAATAGCGATTCTTCCGAAGGCTGTCGATGACACCCGGCTGTGGCATAGAGTTGTGCTACGCGCCGCACTCGGGGAGGGGTCGTGAACGACATCTCTGACGGCATACCGGGCGCCCTGCTGATCGCCGCCGATGACATCGACGACGCTCAAGAACAGATCAGCGCCGCCTTCAACACGATCCACATCAAGGCCGTCGGCCCGGGACACGACACCCGGATCCGGGTCTGGCGCAACTATGCCGGAGTGCTCGGCATCGACGACGTCGACTACTTCTTCGACATGACCTACCACATGGAGGCCCCCGACCAGATCCTGTTGTGCCGCATGCTTTCCGGCGCTTTCGAGGAAACCCACTACCGGCAACCGACCCGCAGGCACGGAATCGGCGCGGCGATGGCGTTCGGCGCGATCCCGCACCCAGTGCAAGGCCGCGTCGAAAAGGCGCGCTACCACATGGTCAGCGTCCCGCGGCCGACGCTGGCGCAGGTCGCCGGGGATCACCCGGACAGTGACGCCGTGCAGCTGATCAGCACCACGCCGTGGTCCGAGGCGGCCAACCAATACGTCGTCGACGTCGTCGACCACCTCCGTTTCGGCCTGCTGAGCAACCCAATCGCCTTACGAGAACCTCTGATCGTCGGCGCCGCCGCCCGGTATCTGGCCGCGGGCCTGCTGGCGGCGTTCCCGCACACGGCCGGCGAGGACCGGCAGTTCGGCGGCGAGCTGGACAATTTCGACGCGCTGCGCCGGGCCACGTCATTCATCGACGACAACGCCCACCTCGACATCTCACCCGCGGACGTGGCGGACGCGGCCCGCGTTTCGGCGCCCACCCTGCGATGGCTCTTCCGCCGGCACCGCAACCATTCTCCCGCGCAGTACCTCCGCCAGGTCCGGCTGGCCCAGGCACACCGCAGTCTCGCTCTCGCCGACCCCGAGACGAACACAGTGGCGGGCATCGCCCGACGATGGGGTTTCTGGCGCCTGGACCGGTTCCACTCGATCTACCGCCGAACCTACGGGGCCACCCCCGAACACACACTCGACCAATAGGTGCGCTCGCCGGAGACCGGTCCTCCCCCCGTTAGGCTGTGCGCCATGGCTGACATCGTGCCGATCGGGCTGAGGCTGACCAAAGGCGACGTGTACACGTTGTGGGCGCCGCGGTGGCGCGCCGAAGGCGACGAATGGGAGGCGTTCCTCGGTAAGGACGAGGACCTCTACGTGTTCGACTCGGTCGCCGATCTGGCCGCGTTCGTGCGGACGAACAACGACAACGACCTGACCGATCACCCCGCCTGGGAGAAGCTGACCTCGGAGAACGCGCACCGGCTCGCGCCGACCGAGGAGCACACCCACGACCTGGCCGCGTTCGAGGAGATCCTGTCGGCCAAGCCGACCGAGGACAGCGTGCGCACGCTGCACGGGTCGCTGGCCGTGGTGTCGTCGATCGGTTCGGTGTGCGAGCTGCCGGCGGTCACCAAGTTCTTCAACGGCAACCCGGTGCTCGGCACCGTCGGCGGCGGCGCCGATGCGTTCGCCGGCCGCGCCGGGCGCAAGCGGTGGGCCGAGATCGAGAAGATCATCGCCCGCGGGTGGGACGACGTGATCGCCGCGATCGACGACATCATCACCACACCCGCCGTGGACGCCGCGGCCGTGCAGAAGGCCCAGGCTGAGCTCGACGGACCCGCGCCGGAACCGGAGGACGTCGACGACGTGGTGATCGACGACATCGTCGACACCGACGAGGAGTCCGCGGAGCTGGCCGCGGCCGCCGAGCACAAAGTGCTGGGCAGCGACGAGGACTTCTGGGCGCGGGTGGGCATCGACCCGGTGCGGTTGATGACCCGCGGCGGGACCTACTTCACGCTGCGCTGCTACCTGGAGGACCAGCCGATCTTCCTCGGCCGCAACGGCCGCATCAGCGTGTTTCCGTCCGAGCGGGCGCTGGCCCGCTACCTGGCCGACGAGCACGACCACGACCTGTCGGACCTGGCGACCTACGACGACATCCGCACCGCCGCGACCGACGGCTCGCTGCGCGTCGATGTCACCGACGACAACGTCTACGTGCTCACCGACATCGTCGACGACCTGGCCGACGGGCCCGACACCCTCGACCGGGACCAGCTCGAGTTGGCCGTCGAGCTGCTGCGCGACATCGGCGACTACGCCGAGGACCCCAGCGTGGCCGCCAAACTGTCGTCGGACGCGCCGCTGGGCCGGGTGATCGCCTATGCGCTGGACCCGTCCTCGGCGCCGCGGCCCAACCCGCCGTACGCGGAGGCGGTGTCCCAGTGGGAGTCGCTGGAAAGCTTCGTCGAGTCGCGGCTGCGCGAGGAGTAGTTCAGCCGATCAGGACGGCGTAGCGGGGTTTGATCACCTCGTCGATGATCGCCAGCCTCTCCGGGAAGCTGATGAACGCCGACTTCATCGCGTTGATGGTGAACCGCTCCAGATCGCTCCAGCCGTAGCCGAACGCCTCGACCAGCCGAAGCATCTCCTGGCTCATCGACGTGTCGCTCATCAGCCGGTTGTCGGTGTTGACCGTGACCCGGAACCGCAGCCGGGCCAGCAGGTCGAACGGATGCTCGGCGATGCTCTTCACGGCGCCGGTCTGCACGTTCGAGCTCGGGCACATCTCGAACGGAATCCGCTTGTCCCGCAACAGCGATGCCAGCCGACCCAGCCGCGCGGCGCCGTCGTCGTCGATGGTGATGTCGTCGACGATGCGCACGCCGTGCCCGAGCCGGTCGGCCCCGCAGAATGCGATCGCCTCGTGGATGGAGGGCAGCCCGAACGCCTCGCCGGCGTGGATGGTGAAGCGGGCGTTGTTGCTGCGCATGTACTCGAACGCGTCGAGGTGGCGGGTGGGCGGGTAGCCCGCCTCGGCGCCGGCGATGTCGAATCCCACCACACCCTGGTCGCGGAACCGCACCGCCAAAGCGGCGATCTCGCGGGAGCGCGCCGCGTGGCGCATCGCGGTGACCAGGCAGCGCACCGTGATGGTGCGCCCGTCGGCGGCGGCGGCCTTCTCCCCCGCGGCGAACCCGGACAGCACGGCGTCGACGACGGCGTCCAGCGACAGCCCGCCGTCGATGTGCAGCTCGGGGGCGAACCGCACCTCGGCGTAGACGACGTTGTCCCGGGCGAGGTCCTCGACGCACTCGTAGGCGACGCGGTGCAGCGCGTCGGCGGTCTGCATCACCCCGACGGTGTGGGCGAACGGCTCCAGGTAGCGCTCGAGGGAGCCGCTGTGCGCGGCGGTGCGGAAGAACGTCGCGAGCTCGTCGACATCGGTGGCCGGCAGCCCGTCGTAGCCGTGCTCGGCGGCCAGCTCGACCACGGTGGCGGGCCGCAGCCCGCCGTCGAGATGGTCGTGCAGCAGAGCTTTGGGCGCCTGCCCGATGGTGTCCAGCGTCAACGGGGTGGTCATGCGCGACTCCTGGAGGTGATGCGGTCGATGATCAGCGGCCGCGCCGGCGGCGGGTGATCGCCGACGGTCCAGCCGCCGTCGAGCTCCGCCAGTGCCGCGCCGAGCCGCTGCGGCGTGTCGGTGTAGAGGGTGAACAGCGGCGCCCCGGCCGCGACGGGTTCACCCGGCCGGCGGTGGATGCGCAGCCCGGCGCCGAACTGCACACGCTGGCCCGGCTCGGAACGGCCTGCCCCGAGCCGCCACACCGCCAGCCCCACCGCCATCGCGTCGATGTCTCCCATGGTGCCACCGCGGGTCGCGCTGACGGTCTCGGTGTGCGCGCCGAGCGGCAGCGGCTTGGCGAGGTCCCCGCCCTGCGCGGCGACCAGCCGGCGGAACTGGTCCATCGCCGTGCCGTCGCGCAGCGTCTGGGCGGGGTCCACGGCGTCCAGCCCGGCCGCGTCGAGCATCTCCCGCGCCAGCGTCAAGGTCAGCTCGACCACGTCGTCCGGGCCGCCGCCGGCGAGCACTTCCAGCGATTCGGCGACCTCCACGGCGTTGCCGACCGCCCGGCCCAGCGGGGTGTTCATGTCGGTCAGCACCGCGCGGGTCGCGACGCCGTGCGCGGCGCCGAGCTCGACCATGGTGCGGGCCAGCTCACGGGATTCGGCCTCGGTCTTCAGAAACGCCCCGGCCCCGACCTTGGTGTCGAGCACCAGCGCGCGGGTACCTTCGGCGATCTTCTTGCTCATCACCGAGCTGGCGATCAGCGGCAGCGACTCGGTGGTGGCGGTGACGTCGCGCAGCGCATAGATCTTGCGGTCGGCAGGGGCGAGCTCACCGGCGGCGAACACTGCCGCCCCGATGTCGCGGAGTTGTTGCCGTATCCGGTCTTCGGACAACTCGGCGGTGAATCCCGCGATGGATTCCAGCTTGTCCAGCGTGCCGCCGGTGTGGCCGAGCCCGCGCCCGGCCGCCTGCGGCACCGACCCCCCGCAGGCCATCACGACCGGCACCAGCGGAATGGTGATCTTGTCGCCCACCCCGCCGGTGGAGTGCTTGTCCACCAGCGCCAGCGGCGTGCCGTCACGGCGCAGGTCGCCGAAGTCGAACCGCTCGCCCGAGGCGATCATCGCCGCGGTCCACCGGGTGATCTCCGCGCCGCTCATCCCGCGCAGGAAGATCGCCATCAACAACGCCGACATCTGCGCGTCGGCGATGCGGCCGTGGGTGTAGGCGTCGATCACCCAGTCGATGGCGGCGTCGGAGAGGGCGCCGCCGTCGCGTTTGGTCCGGATGACCGTCGGAGCGTCGAACGCTCGATCGGACTCAGGAGCGTCGAACGCTCGATCAGGCTGCGGAGCGTCGAATGTGGCGTGCGTCACGGTGTTTCCCCGCGGTCGCGACGGTCGAGGTCGTCGGGCCCGAACGCGTCGGGCAGCAGCGCACTCAACGGCCGCGGACCGGCGGGGTGATCGATCAGCAGGTCCGGTCCGCCGTGCTCGTAGAGCACCTGGCGGCAGCGCCCGCACGGCATCAGCACCTCGCCGTCGGGGCCCACGCACGACAACGCGCGCAGGCGTCCGCCGCCGCCGGAAAACAGGGCGCAGACCACTGCGCACTCCGCACAGAGACCTAGGCCATATGAGACATTTTCCACATTGCATCCGGTAAGGATTCGGTCATCGTCGACCAGCGCCGCCGCCCCCACCCGGAACCCCGAGTACGGCGCGTAGGCATGGTCGGACACCTCGATCGCCTTGCAGCGCAACATTTTCCAGTCGATTTCCGGCGCCATGTCAGGCCGTCCGAACCGAATCTGAATCCATTCCGAACACCTCGTTACGCGACCCGAACCCGAGATAGGGCACCCTAACTTCGCCCCTTTTACCGGGGCTTTGCCTCCCACGCTAGTTCGTTCGGCAGTACAAAGGGGATTAGAGTCGCCCCGAGGTTCTGGGGCCCGGCCGAGCCGACCGTGCCCCGCGCGTCCACCGATGGCGTTGGAGGTCACATGAGTACCGCGACATCACCCGATGCCGGCATCGCGGCACCGCGATCAAAATCGCGACGCCGCACCCTGTATCGCGGTGACCCCGCCATGTGGTCGTGGGTGCTGCACCGCATCTCGGGCGCCACCATCTTCTTCTTCCTGTTCGTCCACGTTCTCGACACCGCGCTGGTGCGGGTCAGCCCGCAGGCCTACAACGAGATCATCGAGACCTACAAGACGCCGATCATCGGACTGATGGAGATCGGGCTCGTCGGGGCGGTGCTCTACCACGCCCTCAACGGCATCCGCGTGATCCTGGTCGACTTCTGGTCCGAGGGTCCGCGCTACCAGCGCCAGATGCTCTGGGTGGTGGCCGGGGTCTTCATCACGGTGATGATCGCTTCCGTCGGCGTCATCGGCATGCACATGTGGGAGCGATTCGTATGACCGCACCGGCAGCAGACAACACGCGCGGCCCGGAGGCCCCGGTGCTGCAGCGCAGCTTCGACCGGCCGCCCGGCCTGGACAACCCGCGCGCGGCGCGCCGCGGCGGCGGCATGCCCAACTTCGAGAAGTACGCGTGGCTGTTCATGCGCTTCTCCGGCGTGGTGCTCGTCTTTCTCGCGCTCGGGCACCTGTTCATCATGTTGATGTGGGAGAACGGGGTGTACCGCATCGACTTCAACTACGTCGCCGAGCGGTGGAGCTCACCGTTCTGGCAGACCTGGGACCTGCTGCTGCTGTGGCTGGCCCAGCTGCACGGCGGCAACGGGATGCGCACGATCATCGCCGACTACAGCCGCAAGGACTCCACCAAGTTCTGGCTCAATTCGCTGCTGGCGCTGTCGATGGTGTTCACGCTGGTGCTGGGCACCTACGTGCTGCTGACCTTCGACGCCACGATCTCTTAGGGGGATCTGCATGATTCACGAACACCGCTACGACGTCGTCATCGTCGGTGCCGGCGGCGCCGGAATGCGGGCCGCGGTCGAGGCCGGGCCGCGCGTCCGTACCGCGGTGCTGACCAAGCTCTACCCCACGCGCTCGCACACCGGCGCCGCGCAGGGCGGCATGTGCGCCGCGCTGGCCAACGTCGAAGAGGACAACTGGGAGTGGCACACCTTCGACACCGTCAAGGGTGGTGACTACCTGGCCGACCAGGACGCTGTCGAGATCATGGCCAAGGAGGCCATCGACGCGGTGCTCGACCTCGAGAAGATGGGGATGCCGTTCAACCGCACCCCCGAGGGCCGCATCGACCAGCGCCGGTTCGGCGGCCACACCCGCGATCACGGCAAGGCCCCGGTGCGGCGCGCCTGTTACGCCGCCGACCGCACCGGCCACATGATCCTGCAGACGCTGTACCAGAACTGCGTCAAGCACGACGTCGAGTTCTTCAACGAGTTCTATGCGCTCGACATCACGCTGACCGAGACCGCGGGCGGGCCGGTGGCCACCGGCGTGGTCGCCTACGAGCTGGCGACCGGTGACATCCACGTCTTCCACGCCAAGGCGATCGTGTTCGCCACCGGCGGGTCGGGCCGGATGTACAAGACCACCTCCAACGCGCACACGCTGACCGGCGACGGCCTGGGCATCGTGTTCCGCAAGGGACTTCCGTTGGAGGACATGGAGTTCCACCAGTTCCACCCGACGGGTCTGGCCGGGCTGGGGATCCTGATCTCCGAGGCCGTGCGCGGCGAGGGCGGACGCCTGCTCAACGGCGAGGGTGAGCGCTTCATGGAGCGCTACGCGCCGACGATCGTCGACCTGGCGCCCCGCGACATCGTCGCCCGCTCCATGGTGCTCGAAGTGCTCGAGGGCCGCGGCGCGGGACCGAACAAGGACTACGTCTACATCGACGTGCGCCACCTGGGCGAGGACGTGCTCGAGGCCAAGCTGCCCGACATCACCGAGTTCGCCCGCACCTACCTCGGTGTCGACCCGGTCAAGGAACTGGTGCCGGTCTACCCCACCTGTCACTACGTGATGGGCGGGATCCCGACCACCGTCAACGGGCAGGTGCTCTCGGACAACACCACGATCGTGCCGGGCCTCTACGCCGCCGGCGAGTGTGCATGCGTGTCGGTGCACGGCGCCAACCGGCTGGGCACCAACTCGCTGCTCGACATCAACGTGTTCGGGCGTCGCGCCGGCATCGCCGCGGCGAACTACGCACGGGGACATGACTTCGTCGAGCTGCCGGAGAACCCGGCCGGCATGGTCGTGGACTGGGTCGGTGACATCCTCTCCGAGCACGGCAACGAGCGCGTCGCCGACATCCGCGGGGCGCTGCAGCAGTCGATGGACAACAACGCCGCGGTGTTCCGCACCGAGGAGACCCTCAAGCAGGCGCTGACCGACATCCACGCGCTGAAGGAGCGGTACGCGCGGATCACCGTGCAGGACAAGGGCAAGCGCTACAACAGCGACCTGCTCGAGGCCATCGAGCTGGGCTTCCTGCTCGAGCTGGCCGAGGTGACCGTGGTGGGCGCGTTGAACCGCAAGGAGTCCCGGGGCGGCCATGCCCGCGAGGACTACCCGAACCGCGACGACACCAACTACATGCGCCACACCATGGCCTACAAAGAGGGTTCGGACCTGCTGAGCGACATCCGCCTGGACTACAAGCCCGTCGTGATGACGCGTTACGAGCCGATGGAACGGAAGTACTGATGAGCGCGCCTGTGCTGGACAAGCAAGACACCCCACCCATGCCCGAGGGCGCGGTGATGGTGACGCTGAAGATCGCCCGATTCAACCCGGAGGACCCGGATTCGGCCGGCTGGCAGAGTTTTCGGGTGCCGTGCCTGCCCAGCGACCGGCTGTTGAACCTGCTGCACTACGTGAAGTGGTACCTCGACGGCACGCTGACGTTCCGCCGCTCGTGCGCGCACGGGGTGTGCGGGTCGGATGCGATGCGCATCAACGGCGTCAACCGGCTGGCGTGCAAGGTACTGATGCGCGACATGCTGCCCAAGAACCCGAACAAGCAGCTGACCATCACCATCGAGCCGATTCGCGGGCTGCCCGTGGAGAAGGACCTGGTGGTGGACATGGAGCCGTTCTTCGACGCCTACAAGGCGATCAAGCCGTACCTGATCACCTCGGGCAACGAGCCGACGCGCGAACGCATCCAGAGCCAGACCGACCGCGCCCGCTACGACGACACCACCAAGTGCATCCTGTGCGCGTGCTGCACGACTTCGTGCCCGGTGTACTGGAGTGAGGGGTCGTACTTCGGCCCGGCCGCGATCGTCAACGCCCACCGCTTCATCTTCGACTCCCGCGACGAGGCCGCCGCCGAGCGCCTCGACATCCTCAACGACGTCGACGGCGTCTGGCGCTGCCGCACCACGTTCAACTGCACCGAGGCCTGCCCGCGCGGTATCGAGGTGACCAAGGCGATCCAGGAGGTCAAGCGCGCGCTGATGTTCGCGCGCTGACCCCCTCGTCGCGTGATTTCGGCGTGGTTGTCGACGCTGGGCGACGATAAACACGCCGAAATCCCTCATCCGCGGCGGCGTCGGCGTCGAATGACTGGCATGACGTCCGTGACGACTCCCGAGTTGGTGGTCCTCGTCGACGACGCCGGCCGCACCATCGGCTCGGCGCCGAAGTCCGAGGTCCACCACAGTTCCACGCCGCTGCACCTGGCGTTCTCCTGCTACCTGTTCGACGACACCGGTCGGGTGCTGTTGACCCGCCGCGCGCTGCACAAACGGACGTTCGCCGGGGTCTGGACCAATTCGTGCTGCGGCCACCCCGCTCCCGGGGAGGCCATCGAAGACGCGGTGGCCCGGCGTGTGCGCGAGGAGCTGGGCCTCGACGTCGCCGAACTGCGCTGCGCGCTGCCCGACTTCCGCTACTACGCGGTCGCCGCCGACGGCGTGGTGGAAAACGAGCTGTGCCCGGTCTACTGTGCCCGGGCGGTCGGGCCGGTACAGCCCAATCCCGACGAGGTCATGGACTACGTCTGGGTGGAGTGGGAGCAGCTGCGCGCCGCCGCCGGGCTCGGCTGGGCGCTCAGTCCCTGGGCCACCGAACAGATCCCGCTTCTCGGTGATTTCGGCGTGTTTATCGACGCTCAGCGACGATAAACACGCCGAAATCGCTCAGGAACGCAAGGTGTAGAGGCGCTCGGCGTAGGCCAGGTCGTCGCGCCACAACCGGGCGGCGGCCTGGCTCATCAGGGGCTTGATCAGCGGCGCGGCGACCAGCCCCTTGCCGAAGTGCGGCCGGTCGGAATGCGCGACGACGGCCTCCACCACCGCCGACCGCGGCCGGCCGTCGAACCCGGGACCCAGTGGCGTGGCGTGGGTTTCGACGACACTGCCGATACCCTCACCGTCGACGATGCGCATCACCACCGTGCGCGGGGTGGGCGCGGTGAACTCGGCGACGACGGGCACGCCGAGCCGGCCCATCCGGAAGGTCACCTCGACGACGAACTTGTCGTCGTCCTCGGCCAGGTCGTCTTCAGCCGGCGGCGCGCTGAGCACCCGCAGCTGGGTGAACGAATACGGGTGGAACCAGGCGCCGTGCCACGGATCGAGGCGGTTGGCCACGATGTCGGCCGGCTCGCAGACTCCCTCGAGGCGGGCGACCGCGGCGATCGACGGCTTCGGCGGCCGGGTCATCGCGACCGGCGCCTCGGTGGGCTCCTGCCCGCCGACGTCGTCGAGTCGCACCCAGCACAGCACGCCGTCGTCGTAGGCGGGCAACGGCTTCCAGCTGCCGTGGCGCTGCTCGCCCAGACGCAGCCCGTGCCACGGGCACACCAGTGTGCCGCATTCCACCGGGGCGGTCGCCAGGTCGGCGCCCAGGTGCGGGCAGGCTCGCGGCGCGACCAGCAGCCGTCCGTCGCGGCCCCGCCACGCCACCAGCTCCCGTCCGCCAACCGAGGTGCCGAACGCCTTGGTGGTGATCGCAGAACTCGCCGCGAAGGTGAACCAGTTGCCGCCGGGCCGGCGCTGCGCCCGGTTCAGGGCCGAGCGGATCAGCGCCGGGTTCGCGTCGGCGTACGACGGCGTCTGCGCAGACCAGTTCGTCGGCGGAATCACCTGGAACGGGAACGCCTGGGCCAGCCGCTTGCGCCACTGACCCGTCGCGCTCATCGCGCACCCCCCGCCAGACGCCGCAGCAGCACGGAGCGGCCCTGGTTGGGCACCGTGTGCAGGGCGTGGCCGGCCAGGCCGAAGTCGCCGAGCAGCTCGTTGGCCGCGGTCCAGCCCGTCGTCGCCGCGCGTTCCATCAACGCGACCGGCAGGTCGATGCGGATCCCGTCGCCGGCCAGCTTGACCCGGGGGTCGGGCGTGGTCACGGTGGGCCGGTCGGCGAAGTCCCCAGGCGCGAAGCGGGGGCAGTCCTGGCGGCGCAGCACCCGCTGGTCGACGACGGTCGCGTCGGCGGTCTCCGGATACAGCTCGTGCATGCGTTTGATCAGCCCGTTGCACACCGCGTCATCGGCGTCGGTCACCGAGTACGCGTGCAACTCGACCACCGACCCGCCGGTGCGTGCGGCCCAGTCGGCGGCTTCGCGTTCGTAGCGTTCCAGCACGCTGATATTGTCCAGCGGCTCCCGCCCGCCTGTCCCGACAAACGCCGAGCGATCCGAACGGATCGGGCGGTCCAGCCACAACCGCAGCACCACGAACGCCGGCGCGATGCCCATGCCGGCCACCTGCTCGCGCCAGCGCGGGTCGCCCAGCGTCGGAGAGGCCTCCACCAGCCGCTGCAGGCCGGGCACGTCGGTGGCCAGCACCGCGGCGTCGGCCTCGAAGTCGCCGGCCGAGCTGGACAGCGTGACCTGCTCGCCCACCGTCAGCTCGTGCGCCTCGACGCCGGTGTGGAACGCCACCCCTCGGGTGGACAGATAGTCGCGCAGCGGATTCCACAGCGCCACATCGAAGTTCGCGTTGGCGACATCGAAGATCAGCCCCTCACTGGAGCCCAGGAAGTAGATGTGGAACATGGTGACCAGCTCACCGGCCGAGAGCTTCTCCGGCCGGGCGAAGAAGCTGCGCGCGAACACCTCGAACGCCAGATGCCGGGCCGCGTCGGGGAAGTTGATGTCGCGCAGGAATGTCGCCGCGTCCCGGTGGTCGAGCAGTTCGTAGGTCTCGGGCACCGACACCGTGGCCAGCGGCGCCGCCGCTTTCGCGTCGAGCCGCACCAGGTCCCGCAGCCGGAACGTGGGGCTGCGCAACGCGAATGCCAGCGCGTTCAACGGCGGGGTCTGCGGCAGCCCGCGGAAGGTGTCGCGCCGGCCGTCGCCGTCGATCAGCGGGTAGTCGTCGACCGGGGTGAGCGCGGACAGCGTCGGATCGCTGCGCTGCAGCAGCGCCCGCAGGTTGTAGTACTGGCGGAAGAAGGCGTGGAAACCGCGATTCATCGCCGCCGGGGTCCCGTCGGCCAGGGTGTCCGACCAGCCGCCGACCCGCCCGCCGAGATAGTCGCAGCGCTCCACCACGTCGACGCGGACACCACGCTCGGCCAGGCCCGTCGCCGCGGCCAGCCCGGCGATGCCGCCGCCGACCACCACCACGTTGGGCCGCTGCCCGTCGGCCCGCACCGCGGTCAACCCCGGCCGGCCAGGCCACCGCTGCCGTCGCCGGTCGCTCATTCGCTCGGCGCGCACGGCTGTACGCGCCCCCACCGCAGCACCATCACCGTCACGCACTCCCGGATCGAACTCTGCTCGCCCACGCCTTGCCCAGGCCGGCGACCGCGACCGCCAGTCGGCGCGGCTTGCCCACCGTCGCACGGCGGCCGAAGATCTCGAAATCGATGGTCTCGATCCGGTCCAGGATCTCCGAGTACAGCGTCAGCGCCGCCGCCACGCACGGCCGCGAACAGGCCGCCAGGACGTCGATGCCGGGCCGGGCCTGCTCGTAGACCCCGCGGGTGATGGCGTGCTGTTCGGCCAGCGCCGCGCGCACCCGGTCATCGACGCGGCCCTCGCGCTGGCACCACAGCAGCCGATCCCGGTCGACGCCGTGGGCGGCCAGCTCGTCGGCCGGCAGGTAGACGCGGCCGCGGCGCAGGTCCTCGTCGACGTCGCGCAGGAAGTTGGTCAGCTGGAACGCCTTGCCCAGCGCCGCGGCGTAGGGCGCGGCCTCCTCGCGCGGACCGACGGTTCCCAGCACCGGCAGCATCTGCAGCCCGATCACCTCGGCCGAGCCGTACATGTACTGCTCCAACGACTTCCGGTCCGGATAGTCGGTGACGGTCAGGTCCATCCGCATCGAGGCCAGGAAATCGTCGAACAGGTCCCAGCTGATGTCGTACTTGCGGGCGGTGTCCACCACGGCGGTCAGCGTCGGGTTGTCGTCGCACGGCTCGTCCTGAACCAGACCGGCGAACAGCTTCTTGGACAGCTGCTGCAGTTCGTCGGCGCGCTGCTCGACGTCGCGATCGTCGAACTGGTCGAGGATGTCGTCGGCGCCGCGGGCGAACCCGTACAGCGCGTGCACGGCCGGGCGCTGCCGCGGGGTCAGTAGGCGCGTGGCCAGGAAGAACGTCTTGCCGTGGGCGGCGTTGACGTCGCGGCACTGGCGGTAGGCCTCCCGCAGCGACGGTTCGGTGACCCCGGCGGCATCGAGCTCTGAGCTGATCATCAGCGGTGGACCTCCGTGTGCGAGCGGACAGCGGTGAGCCCGGTGATCCGGTCGGCGGCCAGCCGGCCGGACAGGATCGCGGTCGGAACTCCGACACCGGGGACGGTCGAGGACCCGGCCAGGACGACGTTGTCCACACCGCGCACGGTGTTGGCCGGGCGGAACGGGCCGGTCTGAGAGAAGGTGTGCGCCAACGCGAACGGGCTGCCCGCGGCCATGCCCTGGCGTCCCCAGTCCGCCGGGGTGACCACCTGCAGGATCTCGGCGTCGTCGCCGACGCCGGGCATCCGGATGCGGACCGCGTCGAGCATCTGGTCGGTGTACTCCGACCCGGTGGCGTCCCAGTCGACGGTGCCGACCTCGGTGTTGGGGGCCGGGGCGAGCACGTAGAGCAGGTCGCGGCCGGGCGGCGCCAGCGACGGGTCGCCCGCGGTCGGCCGGGTGACCAGCAGCGACGGGTCGCGCATGACGCGGCCGTCGTCGATGATGTCGCGGAAGGTGTCCTTCCACGCATCGCCGAACAGGATGGTGTGGTGGCCGGCCCGCGGCCCCACCGCCGTGCAGCCGACGTGCGCGACGACCGCCGACGGGGCGGCCCGCAGCTTCAGCGGGCGGCGCGGGGTGCGGCGCAGCAGCCGGTAGGTGTCGGGCAGCTCGGTGGTCAGCACCACCGCGTCCGCGGCGTAGCGACCACCGTTGAGGGTACGCACCGCCGTGGCCCGCGGGCCACTGAACTCCAGCTCGGAAACCGGTGCGTCGTAGACGAATTCGACACCGGCGCGGGCAGCGGCGGCCGCCATCGCATCGGGGAGGGCCCGCATGCCGCCGTCGGGGAAGTACACCCCGGCAACGGTGTCCATGTAGGCGATCACCGCGTACACCGCCAGCGCGCTCTGCGGCGGCACGCCGGCGTAGAGCGCCTGGAAGGTGAACACCCGCAGCAGGCGTTCGTCGTGCAGGAACTTGCGCACCACCGGTTCCCAGCGGCGGAACGCGCCCAGCGCGACCAGACGGGCCAGCTGCGGGGTCAGCAGCGACAGCGGCGAGTCGAAGTTGTTGGCGATGAACCCGTCGAACTCGGTGCGGTACAGCTGGGTCAGCCACTCGCGCAGCTTGAGATAGCCGTCGGCCTCGCTGCGGCCGGCGAAGCGTTCGATCTCGGTGGCCATCGCCGCGCCGTCGGTGTGCACCGCCAGCTCGCTCTCGTCGGCGAACTTCGCACGGTAGGCCGGGTGAACCTCCTGCAGCGCAAGGAAATCCGTCAGCGACGCACCGACGGCGGCGAACGCCTCGTCGATGATGTCGGGCATGGTCAGCACGGTGGGCCCGGTGTCGATGCGGTAACCGTTGATGTCGGCGCGGCCGACCCGGCCACCGGGATGGCTGCCGCGTTCGAGCACGGTGACCGCGCGGCCGCGGCCGGCGAGCTGCATGGCCGCCGACAGCCCCGACAGTCCGGCTCCGACGATGACGACCCGGTCGGTCTTTCCGGTGACGGTGCGCATCACGCCGCCCGCTGGGTGCAGGCGACGGCCATCTCGGCCAGCGCGGCGCGGGGAAGATCCGGGATGTCGACCCGGTCGAGGAACCCCATCGCCCGGCGATGCCGTTCACTGATGCGTTCCTCGATCCACTGCATGGCGCCGCTGGCCACGATCAGCGCCCGCCACCGCTCGACGGCGGCCGCGTCGAGATCCGACGCGCTCATCAGGTCGGCGAGCTGACTGCGCAGACCCGGCCCGGCCAGCTCGTAGGCGGCGATGATGACGCTGGTCGCCTTGCCGGTCTCCATGTCGGTGCCGGCGGACTTGCCGGTCAACGTCGGGCTGCCGAACACCCCGAGGATGTCGTCGCGCAACTGGAACGCCTCGCCGATCGCCGCGCCGTAACCGGACAGCGCGTCGCACACCTCCGGCTCGCACCCGGCCATCGCGGCACCGATCTCCAGCGGCCGGCGCACCGTGTAATTGCCCGACTTGCGGCGCAGCACGTCGAGCACCTCCTCCAGGGTGGGGAATGCGTGCGAGCTGTTGACCAGGTCGGCGAACTGGCCGACCGCCAACTCGACGCGCATGTCGTCGTAGCGGGGCCACACCCGGGCCAGCGCGTCGGCGCCCACCCCGCTGTGGCGCAGCATCTGCTCGGCCCAGACCAGACACAGGTCGCCGAGCAGGATCGCCGCGGACTCGCCGAACCGCTCCGCGGAGCCGCCGAGTGTGTGGTCACGGTGCCAGCGCGCGAACACGACGTGCGCGGCCGGCCGGGCCCGCCGCATCGGCGAGCCGTCCATGACGTCGTCCTGGATCAGCGCGAACGCGTGCAGCAGCTCCAGGCTGGCCGACGCGCGCAGCGCCGCGTCGTCCTCGTCGGCGCCGCACAGCCAGCCCAGATACATGAACGTCGACCGCACGTACTTGCCGCCTTCGACGAAATCACGCAACAGACCCGGCGACACGTCCACGTGGGCGTCGCCCAGACGTTCGACGCATTCGCGATCGACGAAGTCGACGAGATGGGTACGTACCGCCTTGCGCACGTCGTCGCGCCAGTCCGCCAGCTCGGCGGCGCCCGCCGGCCACCAGTTCGGGGCCGCCACCGCTGCCCGGGTCCGCTCACCGCTGTTCAAGGGCATGCTCCTTCTGGTCGCGCCGCTGGTCGACGGAACGTCTTCTTGCGGTGCATTCGGAGCGGTGGCCGCCCCGGATGGGATCGATTTCGGCTCCCGGTGCTGCGGCTGCTGTACCCGGTCCGACCACGCTCAACCTCGCACCGTCACACCCGCGCGGCCTGTCTCGTCTCTGTTGTATGACTCCTCGCATTCCTCCCCGCTCCCCCGACGAAACCTCGCTGCTCACCCGGCTGATGTACCGCTACGCCAGGCACCGCTTCGGGGAGGTGCCCGAACCCTTCGCGGTCGCGGCACATCACCCGCGACTTCTCCTCGCCAACGCCGCCCACGAAGGGCTGCTGCAGTCAGCCTCGCACCATCTGCCGGCCAGCGTGCGCGAACTGGCCGTGTTCTGGACGGCTCGCCGCATCGGCTGCTCCTGGTGCGTCGATTTCGGGGCGATGCTGGCCCGGCTCGACGGTCTGGACGTCGACCGGTTGAGGGGGATCGACGACTACGCCACCTCGCCGGACTACACCGACGACGAGCGCGCCGCGATCGCCTACGCCGAGGCCGTCACCACCGACCCGCACGGGGTCACCGACGAGCAGGTCGACGATCTGCGCAGGCGGTTCGGCGACGCCGGGGTGGTCGAGCTGACCTATCAGATCGGCGTGGAGAACATGCGCGCCCGGATGTACACCGCGTTGGGCATCACCGAGCAGGGCTTCAGCTCCGGGGACGCGTGCCGGGTGCCTTGGGGATCGCCGTAGCCCTCGCCGTAGCCAGCGGTGACGCGGTGAACTTGGCGGGGTTGGCGATGTCCCAGATCGCGGCGACGCGGCCGTCGCGCACCGTGATCGCCGAGATGCGCGGCATCAGCACCGGCCACCGCCCGTCGGTGTCCGCGCCCGGCGAGTACAGCCCCAGCTGGCCGTTGACCAGCGCGGGCCGCCCGGCGTCGAAGAGCCGCGGGCCGTAGCGGTCGGCCAGACCGAGCAGGAACCGGGCCACCTTGTCGGCACCGGTGATGACCCGCGCCGCAGTCGGTGCCTTGCCGTCCGCGTCGCCGGTGAACGTCACGTCGGGGTGCAGCGCCGCGACGACGGCCTTCAGGTCGCCGGATGCCATGGCGGCGAGGAACTTTGCGACGACCTCGTCGTGCTCGGCAGCGGGCGCCGGCGCTCGCGCCGCGGTGCGCCGCGCGCGGGACGCGAGTTGGCGCGCCGCCGCCGCAGTGGTGTCGAGGACGTCGGCGATCTCGTCGAACGGCACGGCGAATCCGTCGTGCAGCACGAACGCGACCCGCTGGTCCGGGGAAAGGTTCTCCAGGACCACCATCGCGGCGAATCGGGCGTCCTCGCCGGCCACCACCGCGTTGAGCGGGTCACTGTCGAGCGTGGTCACCACCGGCTCGGGCAGCCACTGACCGGTGTAGCTCTCGCGCCGGTGCGCCGCCGAGCGCAGGCGGTCCAGGCTGAGTCTGCTGACCACCGTGGTCAGCCAGGCCTTCGTATCGCGGATCCTGCTGTCGCGCTGGCTGTTCCACCGGATCCAGGCCTCCTGCACGATGTCCTCGGCGTCGGCGAAGGTGCCGGTGAGCCGGTATGCCACCGCCAGCAGATGCGGCCGGAGCTCCTCGAACTCGGCCACCGTGGTCATGGGGGCGAGTTTAGTGCGGGGCGCGGGCACGGTCCCACCGTCGGACGTCGTCCGTGTTCGCGTTTGCTCGGTCTTAGTTCTGCCGCTGCATTCGGTGTCATACGAACGTATGAATTTCATCGGCCCCTCAGCAAATGCCCTGTTGAAAGCGCTGCAAATGTTGCCCTCTGAAAATTTGAGAGCTCATTTATCGCGTGTCGACTCTGTTGCCAGTTGTAGCATCTGCCAGCAGTTGACCACAGAAGGTCACAACTTCAGGGGGGCATTGGCCGTGGGCTATGCAAAATACGTTGGTCGGGTTGGTGCGTTGGCTGTTGCACTGGGGATTGGCACCGCCGTTGCCAACCCCGCGTGGGCCGATACTCAGACCAATGACACCGAAACTTCGTCGACGGGTGTAGCCGACGCGCGGTCACGTGCGTCGGCGGGCCCCGATCGTCGTGCGGGGTCGCCTGGTCCCACGGCGCTGTCGGAGCCGACGGCTTCGTCTGAACCCGCCCGGCTGACGACGGGAATCGACGCGGATGACATTGACGCGGGAGACGATGTCGAAGAGGCAGTCGACGAGCCTGAACTGACCATTGACGACGAGGAGTCCGGCGACAACGTCGCAGAGGACACCAGTGCTCTTGAGCCTGGGCCCGTCAACGAAGAAGACGAGGCAGACGAGAGACGCGCCGGACGGACCCTCGTCGGCGATGCACCCGCCACTGCGAACATCTCCGACCGCAGTTCATCGGTGACGTTGCCCGCTGACCGGACACGACGCCCGGCGGCGTCCGGGCCCGAGCGCGCGGAGACCACCTCGTCGTCGGAGATCTCACCCGCCGATGACGGCGCTGGATCCACGGGCATCATGGAATTCCGCATCCTGACGGAACAGTCATCGCCGTCGACGCACCGGCCGCGCACCCCCGACAACCCGGGTACCGAAACCCGCGATGTACCTGCCCCGGCACCCCTGGTGCGCCAGCCGAAGACGCCGCTAGGGGCGATTCTCGGTGGACCGGCGGCGATGCTGGATATCGCCGTCAAGGCGATCAACATGCTCTTCTCGCCGGCACCGACAATGCCCGGCGATCCACCGCTGCTGCTCGGCGTGCTCGCCTTCGTCCGTCGCGAAGTGACGCGTACGTTCTTCAACAGCTCTCCGCACGCTGTCGGCGACGTCGCCAGTACGTCGGAGAGCATCCCGACGCGAATCGCTGTGCTGGACAACGATACCGACCGCGGTGCCGGTGATGTTCTGACCGTCACCGAGTACACGCAGGCCACCAATGGCGTGGTGTCGTTAAACAATGACGGGAGCTTCACCTACACGCCGCACGCCGGATACGTCGGCACCGACACCTTCACCTACCGGGTCTCCGACGAGGCCAGCCCGTGGCACGTTCATTCCCTGGCCAGTCTACTCAAGGGCGGCCATGGATCGACGGCGACCGTAACCGTCACCGTCAACCCCATAGAGAATCAAACCCCCTCAGCCGGTGACGATTCCACCACCACCGCCGAGGACACGCCCACCGTCATCGACGTCCTCGCCAACGACACCGACCCCGACGGCGACACCCTCACCATCTCCACCGTCGGCACACCCAGCCACGGCACAGCCGTGGTAGCCGACGGCAAGATCACCTACACCCCCGCCACCGACTATCACGGCGACGACACATTCACCTACACCGTGTCTGACGGCACCGCCACCGACACCGCCACCGTCGCCGTTACCATCACCCCGACCAACGATGCCCCCGTGGCGGCCGCCGACACCGCCAGCACCGCAGAGGACACGCCGACCGTCATCGACGTCCTCGCCAACGACACCGACCCCGACGGCGACACCCACACCATCTCCAAAGTCAGCACACCGGGCCACGGCACGGCGGTAGTGACCGACGGCAAGATCACCTACACCCCCGACGCGAACTACCACGGCGACGACACCTTCACCTACACCGTCACCGACAGCACCGCAGCCAACACCGCCACCGTGACCGTCACCGTCACCCCGGCCAACGACGCGCCTGTCGCGTCTGACGACACGTTCACCATGCCCGCCGACGCCACGAGTGCCACCTTCAACGTCCTCGCCAACGACACCGATCCGGATCGCGACTCCCTGAGTGTCGTCGCTGTCACCGGAGCCATCAACGGAACTGCCACGTTCTCCGGTGGCACCGTCACCTACACCCCCGCAACAGGTTTCACCGGCACCGAGGTGCTGACCTACACAGTCTCCGACGGACGACTCACCGACACCGCCACGTTGACCGTGATCGTGCCGGTGTACAACGCCACCCCCGTCGCCGGCACCCCCGCCTACGACTTCACGACGAATAGTGGCAGCGGTACCGTAACCGGAACCATCAACGTCTCCGATCCAGACGGTGACACACTCACTTTCGAGCTGACCGCACGCCCTGTAGAAGAAGTCGGCATGGTAGCCATCGATTCCGAAACCGGATCGTGGGAGTTCATACCGACAGCGCAGGCCCGTTTGGGCGCCTGGCTTGGTACGGGGGAATCCAGTGCCACCTTCTCAGTCACCGTCTCCGATGGGCAGGCCACCACGACTATCAATGTTGTGGCGCCGATCGATGCCGCGGTGACCTTCACGAGAGACGTCTTCGATATCGACGCGGAGCGACTCGAAGCTCAAGGGTTGGCCATATCACCGGATGGCCGCCTGTACCTCACTCAGTACCTTGCTGATGACTCGGCGGGCCAGGTCACGGTCATCGGACGCGGCGGTTCTGTCGATGCCGTCATTGACATCGCTTCGGTCATTCCTCAGGCGATCAGCACTGCCTATGACGTCGCCGTTGGTCCAGACGGTCGGGTCTACGTCAGCAGCGAGGTCGGTGACAGCTGGGAGGATTATGTTCAAGAATCCTTCCACGGCGCGGTGCTGGTCATCGACCCCGCGAGCGACTACTCCGTCGCACTGTTTGCAGAACTTGCCGAACCTGCCTCAGGCATCGACGTCGACAGCGCCGGACGTGTCTATGTGGGTAGCTGGACCACCAAGACGATCACGGTCTTGAACCCTGATGGCTCCAACGCCGACGTCATCCACCTTCCAGAGCCCGCAGACGCTGCGACCGGTGTCACCGGTGTCGCCGTTGGCCCGACTGACCGGATGTATGTCACCGATCCCTGGCAGGGGACCGTCACGGTTGTGGAGCGTGACGGATCCATCGCCCACACCATCGATCTCGGCGGCACCCCCTGGAGCGTCGAGGTCGGGGGCAACGGTGCCGTGTACGTCTCCGACCCCGATACTGGCACTCTCACCGTGCTCAACCAAGACGGTTCTATCGCTGCAGTTGCCAACCTCGGCAGCGACAGCTACCCCGCCGATGTGACGCTGGGCGCCGACGGGCGTGTCTATGTGCCACTCACCGCAACCGGTGACGATGGTGCGCTCGGCAGAATCATCGTACTGACCCCGGTGGCGGTGGCCCGCCTGCTCGGCGCCACCGTGATCGGCGAACCGATTGCAGGTACACCCGGTTCCGTCGACGGGTCGATCTACAGCAGCCCGGTCGTGACCGCCGACGGCACCATCTATCAAACCGTCAGCACCCGCGACTCGGCAGGCGTCGCCACCGTCACCGTCACCGTGATCGCGCCGAGCGGCACGACCACCCATACCGAACCGGTTTCGGGTGACCCGGCAGGGCCACTGGTCATGGGCGAGAACGGCACCGCGTACCAAACCATCACCCACCGCGACTCCGATACCGACGCCACCGTCACCGGTGTGATCATCATGCCGCCGGCCGGTCAAAGCTGGTTCACCGGCCACCACGTTGGCGCCCCCGCCGGTCCGGTCGTACTCGGGGCCGATGGCACCGGGTACCAGACGCTCTCGCAGCTCATGAGCGACGGTACCTATACCACAACGGTTCTCGTCATCACCTCAGATGGGGCGACCCCCTACACGCTCAACGGCTTCCCCGGCAGTTCCGGAATCGGTGCGCCGTCCGGTCCGGTGGTAGCGCCGGACGGCACGGTGTATCTCACCGTGGGCGACTGGGTCATCGACCCCAACACACTGCAAGCCGGCGAACACACCACGACGGTGGCAATCCTCGGCCCGAACGGGCCAAGTACGTCCTCGATCGACGGTGCCGCAGGGGGCGGCGTGGGGCTTGCGTCCGATGGAAGCGTCTACCAGCCGATCTACCAGACGCCTACCCGCCCCGATGCCACACTTGGCACCGCTGTGTTGGCTGTCCTCACCGACAATGGACTCGTCCAGCTCGGCGGCACCGTCGACGGCATTCCTATCGGCAGTCCGGTGATCGGCCCCGACGGGACCCTGTACCAAACCGTCTTCAGCCCTGTATTCGACGCCGACGCAGGCACAGTCGAGTACGTCACCGCGGTGGCGGTCATCACCCCGACGGGCCTGACGTCGATCCTTTCCGATATCGCCGGCATCCCGCTGCGAGCCTCCGACGGATCGAGTGTGCTGCCGGTCGTGGTCGGACCGGACGGCACCGCATACCAGGTGGCGCAAAACCTTGACCCTGCCACCTACACAACGAGCACCACGCTGGCCGTGCTCACCGCCACGGGCGACACCGACATCACCGACATCGCCGGTGAGGCGGTCGGTCCGGTCGTGCCGGGTGTCGACGGACGCGCCTTCCTGACGACCTACGACGCCGAGACCGACACCACCAGAGTGGCGGTGATCACCGCCAATGGCACGACCATTCGAGAACTCGCGGGCCGTCCCGGCGACTCGCAACTGACTGCGATGAACTGGTCGGTCGTGGTAGCGCCGGACGGAACCGCCTACCAAACCACAAGCGCCGTCGACCCCGATTCCGGTGTTAACACCACCAAGGTGTCGGTCATCAGCGAGACGGGCATCGTGACCCACACCATCGACGGCAGCCCAGCGGGATCCGTCGTGTTCGCACCCGATGGGACGGTTTACCAATCTGTCGGGCGCATCGATCCCTACTCGGGAGATTCGAGCACCACGGTCTCCGTTATCTCGCCGATGGGTATTACCCCGATCACCCACCCGATCACGGGCACCCCGGCCGGGTCTGTGATGTTCGGTCCACGCGGCAGCATCTATCAGGTCACGGTGGAGACGAATGGCGGAATGATTGACGCGACATCCCGGGTGTTCGTCATCGGGGGAGCTGCGACCGCAACTACTGCATACGCCGCGGGCGGTGCGCCGGAGAACCTCGCTGCGACCGCCTGGGACGCGCCGGCGTTGATGACGGTAGAAGCGATGGTCACCGCCCCGGCGAGCGCGCCGGCGACAGTTGCGGCCCAATCAGCGCTGGCAGGGGGCGTGCAGGGCGTCGCCATCAGTGCCGCCAACATCGAGTCGACCTTACTCCGGGCAGTCGCCCCGATCGCCACCATTTCCACCAGCGCTGTCTTTCCGTACGCGGGCCAGGTGGCCGTGAGCCCGGACGGTGTACACGTCTACACCGTCAGCATCAGCGGGACCGGATCTACGGTGCAGCAGGCGATCAGCATCGTTAATACTCGTACCAACACGGTGAAGACGATTCCCGTCGGCAACGGCTACCCCTACAACGCGTACGGAATCGCGGTGAGCCCAGACGGCCGAAGTGTTTACACCAACGGCCTCACCTTCACCGGAATCAGCTACCAGCCTGCGGCGTTCATCCTCGACACCGTCACCCACACCGTGCGCACCATCCCAATCAGCGGCGCTTACTTCAACGAGGTGGGGATAGCCGTAAGCCCGGATGGCCGTCACGTTTACTACAGCGGCGTCACCGGTAACGCTGGCGGAACACATCAGCAGGTGCTGACTGTCCTCGACACGACCTCAAACACCGTCAGCACGATCCCCGTCCCCAACCAAAACAGCAGCGACACTCCATATTTTGTGCACGGAGTGGTCGTGAGCCCGGATAGCCAGCGCGTCTACACGACGAGGGTAACGCCTAACGGCTCCGTCGCCGTGACTGTGCTCGACACAGCCACCAACACTGTCTCCTCCATCCCTGTTAACGGTCCCTTATTTGCACGCGGTCTTGCCCTGAGCCCGGACGGTCGCAGCGCCTACACCGTCGGGGTCAATAGCGACGGCACCACAGCCATCACCGTGCTCAACACCTCCACCAAGACCATCACCACCATCCCCGTCCCCGTCCCCGTCCCCTACCTTTACGGCAATCCCTACGCCTACGCAGTCACCGTCAGCCCGGACGGTCGTCGCGTCTACGCCAATACCGGGAATGGGGGGGTCATCGTTTTCGACGCCATCACCAAAGACGTGACCATCGTCCCGATCAACGTTGCCGGCGTAGACCCCCAGACTGGCGGGATAGCTATCAGCCCGGATGGCCACCGGATGTACATCACCAGCGGTGACCTCGATTACGGCAGTAACGGCCAAGAGGCCGTGCTCGTCCTTGATACCGCAAAGATTAATAGTGTAGCCACGAAGTTCATCGCCATGCAGGCGCTTCAAGAAGCTCTGTCCAGATTGATTCCATCGACCGGAGACTATCAAGTTGAGAAGAAGGTTGAAACCGAGGAAATGCGGGCTTCCAACTTGCTTGGACGCATTCCGGATTCGAACGAAACAAGGGAAGCGATCAAAATCCAAATCATCGATACGGATCCCGATGACGGTGAGGTAACCCCCGAGACAACACGGATGGTGGTATATCTGTCCGGAATGCTCGGAAAAGCTAACCCTTTCGCCAAGTTGGCATCTTCTGCGGGTGCAGTTGCGGTTGCAAATGGTCAGATACCCCACGAAGTCGCTGATGAAATTGATAAGTTTTGGCAGAAGTACAAACCAGCGGAAATCATGCTGGTTGGATATAGTAAAGGTGGCATGATTGCACAGAATTATGCGGAACAGGGAAGACACAGCAGGCGGGTTCGCGCACTTGTGACGTTTGCTTCTCCCATTGTTCAGCCCCCGAATTTTGATTATCCGGCAATTCATTTAAGGGATGTATTTGACAGCATTCCCCGATGGCTGGATCAACCTCAAGATAAACAAGAAAACAGCGAAGTGGCACGCACTTACGACTGGATCGGCTCCGGAAAGCACGAGACCAAGAACTATACCGACGGTGCTCACTGGTTCGAGATCAACGGCGGTAGGGTGCTCATCAAAAATGCAATGGCTGAGTTCGAGGGCACCGAAATTTATAATTTTGTGCGGTACTACTGACACGAACAGCCGATGTATAGCTTCCAGCACGCCTTAAGGAGCTAACAGGGAATTGCGCCAGCCAGTCCGCAAAACGTCGAGTCGCTGGGCAACGTGATGCGTTCTGGGGTAGCCATGAAATTGCAGCCCTAGCGCTTCGCGAAAACCGTGCGATGCCAGTCCTTCTCGGCCGCCCCGGTAATGTCGCTCATCACGTGCTTGATCGACAGGTACTCCTCGAGGGAGTACTGGCTCATGTCCTTGCCGAAGCCGGACGCGCCGAAGCCGCCGTGCGGCATCTCGGAGATGATCGGGATGTGGTCGTTGATCCACACGCAGCCGGCATGGATCTCGCGCGAGGCCCGCTGGGCGCGGTAGACGTCACGGGTCCACGCCGACGCAGCCAGGCCGTAGGCCGTGTCGTTGGCCTGCCGCAACGCGTCGTCGTCGTCGACGAACGAGCGCACCGTCAGCACCGGGCCGAAGATCTCGTCGCGCCACACCTCCGAGGATTCGGCCACGTCGGCGATCAGCGTGGGCCGGTAGAACGACCCCGGCCCGTCGGGCGCGACCCCGCCACAAACGATCCGGCCACCCTCCCCGGGCGCCCGCGAGACCATGCCCGCGACCTTCTCCCGATGCGCGACAGAGATCAGCGGCCCCAGATCGGTGTCCGGGTCGTTGGGGTCGCCGACGACGATCTTGGAGAACAGTTCGGCCACCCCGGCGACGAAGTCGTCGTACAGACCGCGAGCGACCATCGCGCGCGTCGCCGCGGTGCAGTCCTGGCCGGTGTTGATCAGCGCGCCGGCGACCGCGCCCTGGATGGCCGCGTCGAGGTCGGCGTCGTCGAACACCACGAACGGCGCCTTGCCGCCCAGCTCGAGCTGGGTCCGGTGGCCGTGCACCGCCGCGGCCGCCATCACCTGACGCCCCACCGGGGTCGACCCGGTGAACGTCACCATGTCGACGTCGGCGTGCCCGGCCAGCGCAGCTCCGACGTCGGCGCCGGACCCGGTCACCACGTTGAGCACCCCCGCAGGCAGTCCGGCCTCGCCGGCCAGCCGCGCCAGCGTCAGCGTCGTCAGCGGGGTGATCTCGGCCGGCTTGATCACCACCGAACATCCGGCAGCCAACGCGGGCAACACTTTCCACACCGCCATCTGCAGCGGGTAATTCCACGGCGCGATGGTCGCGACCACACCGACGGCCTCGCGGCGGATCGACGACGTGTGATCGGGCGAGTACTCCCCGGAAGCCTTGCCCTCGAGATGACGTGCTGCCCCGGCGAAGAAGTCGATGTTGTCGATGCTGCCGGGCACGTCGAACTCTTCGGCCAGCCGCACCGGCTTGCCGCACTGAGCCACTTCCTCGGCCACCAACTCGGCCGACGCCTCGGAAGCCAACCGGGCCAACGATGCCAGCACCCCCGAGCGCTCGGCCGGCGTCGCCCCCGCCCAGTCCGCCAGCGCCGCCCGCGCCGACGCCACCGCGCGGTCCACATCAACCGGAGCTGCCAGGGTGTACTCCGCGACGGCCGCGCCGGTGGCCGGGTTGATCACGGTGTGCGTCGCGCCGGCGGTGCTCACCGGCGCGCCGTCGATCCAGCTGCTTGCCATGCCCATGACCCCACGCTATAACGCGGAGCCGAACCAGGCTACGCATTACGGCAGCGCCAACGCGGCCATACGCGTGATTTCATGGTCCTGGTTGCCCGAGACGACGGATTCCGTGCACAATCTCAGGATGGCCAACCCCGGGATGCCGCACGCCGTCGGCCCGGTGTCGTTTCGCGTGAACACCTCCCGCCCCGGCGCTGCGTTCCCCCTTGATGACCTGTCCAAAGCCATCATCGAGAAGCTGCAGCAGGACGGGCGGCGCTCCTACGCCGGCATCGGCAAGGCGGTCGGCCTGTCCGAAGCCGCCGTCCGCCAGCGGGTACAGCGCATGGTCGACGCCGGGGTGATGCAGATCGTCGCCGTCACCGATCCGATGCAACTCGGGTTCGCCCGCCAGGCCATGATCGGCATCAAGTGCACCGGGGACACCACCAAGATCGCCGAACAACTCGCCGAGATCGACGCCGTCGATTACGTCGTGCTGACCGCGGGGTCCTTCGACGCGATCGCCGAGGTGGTCTGCGAGGACGACGACCACCTGCTGGACCTGTTGAACACCCAGATCCGCGCGCTGCCGGGAGTGATATCCACCGAAACGCTGGTCTATCTGAAACTCGTCAAGCAGCAATACAATTGGGGCACCCGATGACCATCATCTCCGAAACTCCCGACACCGCGACCTCTGACCTCTCCGCCAAAGCCAACCGCCATCTGTGGGGGCATTTCGCCCGGCACGGCGCCGGCATCACCCCGCCGATCATCACCCGCGGCGAGGGCGTGCACATCTTCGACGACAAGGGCCGCCGCTACATCGACGGCCTGTCCGGGCTGTTCGTGGTCCAGGTCGGCCACGGCCGCAAAGAGCTCGCCGAGGCCGCCGCCAAGCAGGCCGAGCAGCTGGCGTTCTTCCCGCTGTGGTCCTACGCCACCCCCACCGCGATCGAGCTGGCGGAGCGCATCGCCGGTTACGCCCCCGGCGACCTGAACCGCGTCTTCTTCACCACCGGCGGCGGCGAAGCCGTCGAAAGCGCGTGGAAGCTGGCCAAGCAGTACTTCAAGCTGACCGGCAAGCCCGGCAAGCACAAGGTGGTGTCCCGCTCGATCGCCTACCACGGCACCCCGCAGGGCGCGCTGTCGATCACCGGCATCCCGGCGTTCAAGGCCCCGTTCGAGCCGCTGGTGCCGGGCGGCTTCCGCGCCCCGAACACCAACTTCTACCGGGCGCCCGAGCCGTATGCGCACGACGAGAAGGCGTTCGGCGAGTACTGCGCCAACCGCATCGCCGAGGCCATCGAGTTCGAGGGCCCGGAGACGGTGTGCGCTGTCTTCTTGGAACCCGTGCAGAATGCCGGCGGCTGCTTCCCGCCGCCGCCGGGCTACTTCGAGCGGGTGCGGGAGATCTGCGACGAGTACGACGTGCTGCTGGTCTCCGACGAGGTGATCTGCGCCTACGGCCGCATCGGCTCGATGTTCGCGTGTGACGACTTCGGCTACGTGCCCGACATCATCACCTGCGCCAAGGGCCTGACCTCGGGTTACTCCCCGATCGGTGCGATGATCGCCAGCGACCGGCTGTTCGAGCCGTTCAACGACGGCACCACGGTGTTCGGGCACGGCTACACGTTCGGCGGGCATCCGGTGTCGGCGGCGGTGGCGCTGGCCAACCTGGACATCTTCGAGCGGGAAGGCATCAACGACCACGTCAAGGAGAACGCCCCGGCGTTCCGGGCGACGCTGGAGAAGCTCTACGACCTGCCGATCGTCGGCGACGTACGCGGCGAGGGCTTCTTCTACGGCATCGAGTTGGTCAAGGACAAGGCCACCAAGGAGACGTTCAACGACGAGGAGTCCGAGCGGCTGCTGCGTGGATTCCTGACCCCGGCGCTGTGGGAGGCCGGTCTGTACTGCCGCGCCGACGACCGCGGCGACCCAGTGGTGCAGCTGGCGCCGCCGTTGATCAGCGGGCAGGCCGAGTTCGACGCGATCTACGACGTGCTGCGCGCCGTGCTGACCGAGGCGTCCGCGCGGATGTGATCCTGTGGGTAGGCCGCCGATCGATCCCGTCCGCTGGCAGGCGCCGCCCGTCGAGCCGCTGCCACCGGCGCCCGCCGCCGACCTCACCCTGGTGCCGATCCCCGGCGCCGAACCCGAGGACGTCCGCGTCGACGCCGACGGACGGCTGTGGGTCGGCGCCGCCGACGGCAGCATCGTGTGCCTGGACGCCGACGGCACCAACCCCCGGGTCGTCGCCAACACCGGCGGCCGGCCGCTGGGTCTGGCCTGCACCCGCGACGGCCGGCTGCTGGTGTGCGACAGCCCCCGCGGACTGCTGCGGCTGGACCCGTCGTCCGGGCAGTGCGAGACGCTGGTGCACCACATCGGCGGCCGGCGCCTGCAGTTCTGCTCCAACGCCGTCGAGATGCCCGACGGAACGGTGTATTTCACCGAATCGACGTCGGCGTTCACGATCGACGACTATCTGGGGGCCATCCTGGAGGCCCGCGGCCGCGGCGCCCTGCACCGCCGCGACCCCGACGGCGCGATCAGCACGCTGCTCGAGGGGCTGTACTTCGCCAACGGCGTGACCCCGACCGCCGACGGTTCGGCGCTGGTGTTCGCCGAGACGCAGGCTAGGCGGCTGTCCAAGTACTGGCTGACCGGACCCGATGCGGGCTCGGTGACGCCGCTGGCGGTGAACCTGCCCGCGATGCCCGACAACCTGTCCACCGGCGCCGACGGCCGCATCTGGTGCGCGATGGTCACACCGGCCAATCCGCTGGCCGACCGCCTGGCCGGCGCACCGCCGCTGCTGCGCAGGCTGATCTGGCGGCTGCCGAGCCGTTTGCAGCCCAAACCGGAGAAGGTGGTCTGGGCGGTCGCGTTCGACCCCGACACCGGCGACGCGATCGCCGGCGTGCACACCACGCACCCACAGTTCTGGATGGCGACCAGCGCCCTCGAGCACGCCGGACGGCTGTGGCTGGGCAGTATCGGCGGCCCCTACCTGGGTTGGGTGGACCTGGCGGCTACCGGGTGAACCGGTGCACGGTCGCCTCGCGCGAGCAGGCGTCCCCGGTCAGAGCCATCCGCGACGCATAGGCGGGGTGGCGTCGCATCGCTTCGTCGAAGCGCGCCCGGCGGCGGGCGGAGTGCGACTGCAAATCGATGACGGTGGCGCCAACCTGCGGTGTTGTCATGTCGTCGACCTCCCGAGAAGACCGGTGGATACCCGGCTGTGAACTCAGGATGCGGTCAACACCTGTGCGCAGCCGGCGGAATTGCCGTGAGCTTGCTAAGAAGTGCCCAAGCTCACACTGCGGCAAACCTGCCGAACCTACGGGCTGCGCAGCGTCAGCACGCTGATGTCCGGCGGCGCGCCGACGCGCAGCGGCGGACCCCAGAACCCGGCGCCGCGGGTGACGTAGAGCTGGGTGTCGCGCACCCTCGACAGCCCCGCCAGCGCGGGCTGGGCGAGGTCCACGGCGTAGTGGAACGGCCACATCTGGCCACCGTGGGTGTGCCCGGAGATCTGCAGGTCCACGCCGCGCTCAGCGGCCTCGCCGACCTGGACGGGCTGGTGGGCCAGCAGCACGGTCGGGCTGCCGCGCTGGATCCCGCGCAGCGCGCGGTCGAGGTCGGGGGGATCCGAGCGGGACTCGCCGGCCAGATCGTTGATGCCGACCAGGTCGAACCCGCCGGCGCCGCGGCGGATCCTGGTGTTTTCGTTGCGCAGCGGCTGCAGCCCGAGACGGTCGAGCTCGCGCAGCCATTCGTCGGTGTCCTCGACGAAGTACTCGTGGTTGCCGGTGATGAAGAAGGCGCCCTCGCGCGCCACCAGATCTTGCAGCGGCGCCGCGGCCGACCCGAGCTCGGCGACCGTGCCGTCCACGACGTCGCCGACCACCGCGACGAGATCGGGTTCGGTCTCGTTGATCATCGCCACGATGCGCTCGGTGTGGGCCCGCCCCAACAGCGGTCCGAGGTGGATATCGGAGACCACCGCGATGCGGAACCCGTCGAACGCCGGGTCCAGGCGCGGCAGCCGCACCGGTACGCGCAGGATCTGCGGTGGGCCCAACGCGTTGGTCAGACCGGTACCGACCAGCCCGACGGTGGCCGCCCCGGCGGTGACCGCCGCGACCCGGGACAGGAAGATCCGGCGCTGCACCGATTCCGGTTCCTCGGAGCGCCGGCCCCTGCGCCACAGGGCACGCAGCAGACGGACGGGTTCGAGCGCCAGCAGCGTCAGGAACAGGTAGGCCACCACGCCGAACCACAGGTAGCCCGGCCAGGCCAGCCAGCGGAACCCGGTGACCCCGGCGGTCCGCGGCACCACCAACGCCGCGACCAGCAGCGCCAACAGGCCGACCAGAACCAGTGACGCCCACCGCCGCACCCGCCCCGGCCGGGTGGTGTCTTTGACCACGCGTTTCCACACGTAGAGGTGCATGAGCCCGAGGACCGAGGCGAGGATCAGGAAGAACATGAGTCAGGCCAGCCTATGCGCCGCCGGGAGCCGACAGCGGTGTCAGCTCGGTCAAGACGCCGCGTGGCTCCCGGGAAAAGGCAGTTTGATCGCCTAATCTGCGCACACGATGGGCACTTTCCGGACGTTCGCGACACGAGCGGCGGCGCTGCTGACCGCCCCGATGACCGTCGCGCTGCTGACCGTCGCGCCGGTCGCCGGCGCCGACCCCGGCCTGCCCGCGGCCGACGCCTGCCTGTACCGGGAGACCACGCCGCCGGCCGTCGACGCGTCCGAGGTGCCCAAGCCGGGCGAGGCTCCGCCGGCCCCGCTGCCGGTGCCGGCCACCCCGATGGGCGGTGACGCGCTGTCGAACTGCGGCGTGATCGTCGCGCCGGGCACCCCGCCGATCCCCGGCGACGTGTCCGCCGAAGCCTGGCTGGTCGCCGACATCGACAGCGGCGACGTCATCGCCGCCCGCGACCCGCACGGCCGCCACCGACCCGCC
The DNA here is from genome assembly GCF_010726645.1 of Mycolicibacterium duvalii. NCBI lineage: Bacteria > Bacillati > Actinomycetota > Actinomycetes > Mycobacteriales > Mycobacteriaceae > Mycobacterium > Mycolicibacterium duvalii. Next base: position 3,344,937 of record NZ_AP022563.1, read on the forward strand.
AGCGTCATCAAGGTGCTCACCGCGATGCAGGCCCTTCGCGACCTGCCGCTGCACAAGGTGGTGCCCGGCACTCCCGAGGACGCCGCGCAGGAAGGCACCAAGGTCGGCGTCGGCGAGGGTGGGTTCTACTCGATCAACGACCTGCTGCACGGTCTGCTGATGTATTCCGGCAACGACGCCGCATTCGCGCTGGCCCGCCAGATGGGCGGCATGGAAGCCGCGCTGAACAAGATCAACGGCCTGGCCAACAAGCTCGGCGCCCGCGACACCCGGGTGGCCACCCCGTCGGGTCTGGACGGGCCGGGGATGAGCACCTCGGCCTACGACATCGGCCTGTTCTACCGGTACGCGTGGCACGATCCGACGTTCTCCAGAATCGTTGCGACGCAGTCGTTCACCTTCCCCGGTCGCGGGGAGGGCACCTATCCGATCGAGAACGACAACCGCCTGCTGGCGAATTACCCGGGCGCGCTCGGCGGCAAGACCGGCTTCACCGACGACGCCGGGCAGACCTTCGTCGGCGCCGCCGAGCGTGACGGCCGGCGTCTGGTGGCCGTGTTGCTGCGCGGCACCCGCCAGCCCATCGCACCGTGGGAGCAGGCCGCACGGTTGCTCGACTACGGGTTCGCCGTGCCCCCCGGCACCAAGGTCGGCACGCTGGTCGACCCTGACCCGTCGCTGGGCGGGATCGCCGAAGACACCGCGGCGGCCACGACGACGAAAGCCAATGCGGTGCTGTCGGACGTGGACGCCACGCCGGTGCGGGTGGGTGTCGGCGTGGTCGGCTCGGTCATCGTGTTCAGCCTGATCATGGGCGCTCGCGCGCTCAACCGCCGCCCTCAGCGCGGCTGACGTCGGGGCTCCGGCGGCGAGGCGAAAAGCTCAGCGCGCCAACGGCGCCGAGGAGCGCCGCCGCTGCGGCCTGCCACGGGTGCAGACCGGGGCGGGCGATGATGCGGTTGCGGATCACCGCCGGTCCGGGCGCCGCGACGACGTCCTCGCGCATGTTCTCGGGCATGGTGGCCGCCCACGCCGTGGCGAACAGGATCAATCGGGCGGTGATGTAGGCGAACACCATCAAACCGAGCACCGGGCCGAATGTCGCGCCCGCCGGGCCGGTCAGCACCGACCGCAGGTAGATCGCCGCCACCAGCTTGAAGATCTCGAAACCGACTGCGGCAAGCAGACCGGCGCGGACACTGCTGCGGAAGCTCACCGACTCCCGGGGCAGCCGTGCGATCAGGAAGGTGAACAGCAGCCACGACACCAGCACCGACACCAGTAGCGACGCGACGCGCAGCACCAGCGTCAACCCGGGCGCGTCGGCAATGCCGAACCACTCCAGCACGTTGCGCATCACCGACATGTTGCCCAGCGCGGTCAGCGCCATCGTCAGCACGATCGCGACGAACACCGACAGCAGTGCGAGCAGGTCGGAGATCTTGGTGCGCAGGAAGCCGGGCAGTTCATCGCGGTACAGGCCCCACATCTGGCTGAGCGCCTCGCGCAGGTTGGCCATCCAGCCCAGCCCGGCCCATGCCGCCGCCGCCAGACCGATGAGCCCGACCGAGGTCCGGGAGTCGATCGCGGACTCCATCAGCTCGGTGAGCTGCTGGCCCATGTCGCCGCCGACCGATGACCGGATGCGGTCCTGGACGGTGGCCAGCAGCTCGGGCTGGTTGGCGAGCACGAAACCGCCGATCGCGAACCCGACCATCAGCAGCGGGAACAGCGCGAAGATGGTGAAGTAGGTGATGCCGGCGGCGTAGAAGTCGCCCTTGGAGTCCTTGTAGCGCTGCTGGGCCCGCATCACGTGGTCGAACCAGGGCATTCGCGCGCGGAGCCGGTCGACCAGCCCCGGCTTGTCGTCGGTGTCCGACGGTCGGTCCGGGGCGGTCATGGCATCCCTCCTCGCTGGTGGCTAGTCCGTCACCCGCGGTCGCGGCGCGAGGAAGCCCAGCCGGTCATATACCCTCTGCAACGTCTGTCCAGACACCTCGCGCGCCCGCTGCGCGCCGGTGGCCAGCACACTCTCCAGTTCGGTCGGGTCAGCGAGCAACTCGTCGACCCGGGTCTTGATGGGCGTGACGAACTCGACCACCGCCTCGGCGGTCTCCTTCTTCAGATCGCCGTAGCCGCGGCCCTGATACGCGTCGACGAGCGCGTCCACCTCCCTGCCGGTGACCGCCGACTGGATGGTCAGCAGGTTCGACACCCCGGGTTTGGCGTCGGGGTCGAACCGGATCTCGCGTTCGCTGTCGGTCACCGCGGAGCGAATCTTCTTGGCGGTCTTGGCCGGATCGTCGAGCAGGCTGATCAGCCCGGCGTCGGTGGCCGCGGACTTGCTCATCTTCGCCGTCGGGTCGGCCAGGTCGTAGATCTTCGCGGTGGCCTTCGGGATCATCGGCTCCGGCACCACGAACGTGTCCGGGAACCGCGCGTTGACCCGCTGCGCGACGTCGCGGGCCAGCTCGAGGTGCTGGCGCTGGTCCTCGCCGACGGGCACCAGCTCGGTGTCGTAGAGCAGCACGTCGGCGGCCATCAGTACCGGATAGGTGAACAACCCGACCGTGGTGGAGTCCGCGCCCTGCCTCTGTGACTTGTCCTTGAACTGCGTCATCCGGGAGGCCTGCCCGAACCCGGTGAAACAGCCCAGCACCCAGGCCAATTCGGCGTGCGCGGGGACGTGGCTCTGCACGAAGACGGTGGCGCGGGCCGGGTCCACCCCGAGCGCGAGGTACTGCGCGGCGGTGGCCAGCGTGCGCTTGCGCAGCGTCTCGGGGTCCTGGGCGACGGTGATCGCGTGCAGGTCGACGACACAGAAGTACGCGTCGTTGCTGTTCTGCAGCTCCACCCACTGGGCCACCGCGCCCAGGGCGTTGCCGAGGTGCAGGGAATCGGAGGTGGGTTGCGCGCCGGAGAACACGACGGGCCGGGCTGTGTCGCTCATGATGCGTCGATCTTTCCATGGCGCCGCACCCGAGCGATTTCGGCGTGGTTATCGACGCTGGGCGACGAAAAGCACGCCGAAATCACTCGAACTCCACGGTCACCGGTGCGTGGTCCGACCAGCGCAGCGCGTACGCCGCGGGCCGCTCGGTGCCGGCCGACACCGCCCGCTGCGCGAGATCCGGGGTGACGAGGTGGTAGTCGATGCGCCAGCCGGCGTCGTTGTCGAAGGCCTTCCCGCGCCACGACCACCAGGCGTAGGGGCCGGCGACGTCGGGGTGCAGCCGGCGCACCACGTCGACCCAGCCGTCGGCCAGCAGATCGCTGACCCACTGGCGTTCCTCGGGCAGGAAGCCCGACTTCTTGACGTTGCCCTTCCAGTTCTTGATGTCGTTCTCGGTGTGGGCGATGTTCCAGTCGCCGCAGACGATCGCGTCCCGGCCGCCGACCCGCAGCTCGGCCATCCGGGCGGCCACCGCGGCCATGAATCGTTCCTTCTCCGCCTGCCGCTCGGTTTGCGCCTCGCCGGTCGGGACGTAGATGCTGGCCACGGTGACCCCCGCGGTGTCGACCTCCAGGTACCGCCCGTGGGCCTCGAATTCCTCGGCGCCGCAGCCGATGCGGATCGCGTCGAACGGCGTCCGGGACAACACGGCCACGCCGTTGCGGCCCTTCCGGTGTGGTCCGGCGGCGGCCAGCTGCCAGCCGTCGGCGATCGCGGGGCCCAGCGCGTCGGCCAACTGGTCGTCGTCGGCGCGGGTCTCCTGCAGACAGATCACATCGGCGCGGGTCTGCTTGAGCCAGGCCAGCATGCCGAGGTTGTCGGTGGACCGTTGTTTGACGGCCGCCCGGACGCCGTTGACGTTGATGGTCGTGACGATCACGGCCCAGACCCTAGAACACCCGGTTCTTGCGGTACCGCCGGTATCACCTTACTGTCGGGCCCATGAGCCTTCGCGCACCGATCCACCTCGGATCCGGGGAGCCTGTGTTGCTCCTGCACCCGTTCATGATGTCGCAGAACGTGTGGAAGGGCGTCGCGCCGCGGCTGGCCGACACGGGCCGCTACGAGGTGCTCGCCCCGACCATGCCCGGCCACAACGGCGGGGTGAAAGGCCGGTTCTTCCTGGACACCGCGGAGCTGGCCGACGACATGGAGCGCCGGATGGACGAGCTGGGCTGGGAGACCGCCCACATCGTCGGCAATTCGCTGGGCGGCTGGGTGGCCTTCGAGCTCGAGCGCCGGGGCCGGGCCCGCTCGCTGACGGCGATCGCCCCCGCCGGGGGCTGGCACCGGTGGTCGCTGCCCAAGTACGAGATCGTGTTCAAGTTCCTGATGGGCGCCCCGGTGTGGATCACCGCCAAGGTGTTCGGCCCGCGCGCGGCGCGGCTGCCGGGGGCGCGCGTGCTGGCCAGCGTGCCGTGCAGCGCCACCCCGGACGGCATCAGCGACGACGACCTGCGCGACATCATCGACGACGTCACTCACTGCGCGGCCTACTACCAGCTGCTGATCAAGGCGCTGCTGCTGCCCGGGCTGATGGAACTCGCCGACACCAACATCCCCACCCACATGGTGATCTGCGAAAAGGACCGGGTGCTGCCGCATCCCCGGTTCGTCAACCACTTCCGCAAGCACCTGCCCGGCACCACCCGCTACACCGAGCTCGACGCGGTCGGTCACATCCCGATGTTCGAGGCCCCCGAGCTGATCGCCGGGCTGATCCTCGACTTCCTCGACGACCAGGCCGACCCCAACAAGGCGATCGGCTGACGCACGTCGCGGGCAGGCCTGTTGGCACGATCGGTGCTGCCTGAGATAGAGTTCGATTCGGTCATGAGTGCCAGCGTCAAGCCCCGGCTTGCTGGCCGGCAACCCTCCAACCGCGGTGGGGTGCCCCGGGAGACGACCAGGTTGAGTAGCCGCACACGGCTATAAGGCAAGCGCGGGTCCGCCGCGAAACGGGCCCCTGTTTCACGGAGGAGCACGTCGATGACGCAATCAGACCCCAGTTCGCACTGGTCGTTCGAGACCAAACAGGTCCACGCCGGCCAGACGCCCGACGCCGCGACCAACGCGCGGGCCCTGCCGATCTACCAGACCACCAGCTACGTCTTCCGCGACACCGACCATGCGGCGGCGCTGTTCGGCCTGGCCGAGCCCGGCAACATCTACACCCGCATCATGAACCCGACCACCGACGTCGTCGAGCAGCGCATCGCGGCGCTCGAAGGCGGAGTGGCGGCGTTGTTCCTGGCCTCCGGTCAGGCAGCCGAGACCTTCGCGATCCTGAACCTGGCCAAGGCCGGGGACCACATCGTCTCCAGCCCGCGCCTCTACGGCGGTACCTACAACCTGTTCCACTACTCGCTGCCCAAGCTCGGCATCGAGGTCAGCTTCGTCGACGATCCCGACGACCCGCAGTCCTGGCGTGCCGCGGCGAGGCCCAACACCAAGGCGTTCTTCGCCGAGACGATCTCCAATCCGCAGATCGATGTGCTCGACATTCCGTCGGTCGCCGCGGTGGCCCATGACCACGGGGTGCCGCTGATCGTCGACAACACCATCGCCACCCCGTACCTGATCCAGCCGCTGAGCCACGGCGCCGACATCGTCGTGCACTCGGCCACGAAGTACCTGGGCGGGCACGGCTCGGCGATCGCGGGCGTCCTCGTAGACGGCGGCACCTTCGACTGGACCAACGGGCGCTTCCCGGGTTTCACCGAGCCCGACCCCAGCTACCACGGCGTGGTGTTCGCCGAACTGGGACCGCCGGCCTTCGCGCTCAAGGCGCGCGTGCAGCTGTTGCGCGACCTGGGCAGTGCCGCCTCACCGTTCAACGCGTTCCTGATCGCCCAGGGCCTGGAAACGCTGAGCCTGCGCATGGAACGTCATGTGGCCAACGCCGAGCGGGTCGCCGCCTACCTCGACGACCACGCCGACGTGGTGTCGGTCAACTACGCGGGACTGCCGTCCTCGCCGTGGCATGAGCTGGCAAAGAAGCTGGCGCCCAAGGGAACCGGCGCAGTGCTGGCCTTCGAGCTGGCCGGCGGCGTCGAGGCGGGCAAGGCGTTCGTCAACGCGCTGACGCTGCACAGCCACGTCGCCAACATCGGGGACGTCCGGTCACTGGTGATCCACCCGGCCTCCACCACCCACGCCCAGCTCTCCCCCGAGGAGCAGTTGTCCACCGGCGTCACACCGGGATTGGTGCGCCTGGCGGTCGGCATCGAAGGCATCGACGACATCCTCGCCGACCTCGAGCAGGGCTTCGCCGCGGCCAAACCGTACCTGGGCGGCAGCGCCGCCACCGATCCGAACACCGTGGCGTCGTTCTAAGAGGCGAGCTGACGTGACCATCGTGGATGTATCTGCCGACGACCGCGCGACACTGCCGCCCGAGGGCGAGATCGGCGTCGTCGACATCGGCGCGCTGACGCTGGAGAACGGCACTGTCATCGAGGATGTGTCGATCGCGGTGCAGCGCTGGGGCGAACTGTCCCCCAACCGGGACAACGTCGTGGTGGTGCTGCACGCACTCACCGGCGACTCGCACATCGTCGGCCCCGCCGGCCCGAACCACCCGACCGCTGGATGGTGGGACGGCATCGCCGGGCCCGGTGCGCCGATCGACACCGACCGGTGGTGCGCGATCTCGACCAACGTGCTCGGCGGCTGCCGCGGGTCAACCGGCCCGAGCACCGAGGCTCCCGACGGAAAGCCCTGGGGCTCGCGGTTTCCGGCGATCTCCATCCGCGATCAGGTGGCCGCCGACGTGGCCGCGCTGGAACGGCTGGGGATCACCGAGGTGGCCGCGGTGATGGGCGGCTCGATGGGCGGCGCGCGGGCCCTGGAGTGGATCGTCACCCACCCACAGGGGGTGCGCGCGGCGCTGGTCCTCGCCGTCGGAGCGCGGGCCACCGCCGACCAGATCGGCACCCAGAGCACCCAGGTCGCCGCGATCAGGTCGGACCCGGACTGGCTCGGCGGGGACTACCACGGCACCGGACGCAGTCCCGAGGCCGGGCTGCAGGTCGCCCGACGCATCGCGCACCTGACCTATCGCGGCGAGGTCGAACTCGACGAGCGGTTCAGCAACGATGCGCAGACCGGTGAGGACCCGGGTTCCGGCGGCCGCTACGCGGTACAGAGCTACCTCGAGCATCAGGGCCGAAAGCTGGTGCGGCGCTTCGATGCCGGAACCTACGTCACGTTGACCGACGCATTGTCGAGCCACGACGTCGGCCGCGGCCGCGGGGGCATCGAGGCTGCGCTGCGCGGCTGCCCGGTGCCGACGCTGGTCGGCGGCATCACCTCCGACCGGCTCTACCCGTTGCGGCTGCAGGCCGAGCTGGCCGAATTGCTGCCCGGGTGCGACGGATTGGATGTCGTGGACTCCGAGTTCGGTCATGACGGCTTCCTGCTCGAGACCGACGCCGTCGGCAAGCTGATCCGCCGCACGCTGGAGCTGGCGAGCCGGTGACCGACGCGCCCGAGCCGCGGTCGTTGTCATTCGGCGCCCAGGCCGCGGCTTACGAGCGGGGGCGTCCGTCCTACCCGCCGGAATCGATCGACTGGCTGTTGCCCGCCGGGGTCCGTGACGTACTCGACCTCGGCGCGGGCACCGGCAAATTGACCACCCGGCTGGTCGAGCGAGGTCTCGACGTGGTGGCCGTCGACCCGATTCCCGAGATGCTCGAGGTACTGAGTAGCTCGCTGCCCGACACTCCGGCGCTGCTGGGCACCGCCGAGGAGATTCCGCTGCCCGATGCGAGCGTCGACGCCGTACTGGTGGCGCAGGCCTGGCACTGGTTCGACCCGCATCGCGCGGTCAAGGAAGTCGCTCGGGTGCTGCGGCCCGGCGGCCGCCTCGGGCTGGTGTGGAACAACCGCGACGAACGCCTGGGCTGGGTGAAGGAGCTGGGCGAGATCATCGGCCACGAGGTGGATCCGTTCAGCCAGACCGCCGACCTGCCAGCGCCTTTCGGTGACATCGAGCGCCACCAGGTGGAGTGGACGAACTACCTGACCCCGCAGGCGCTGATCGACCTGGTCGCGTCGCGCAGCTATTGCATCACCTCGCCCGAGCAGGTCCGTACCCGCACCCTGGAGCAGGTCCGCGAACTGCTGGCCACTCATCCGGCGCTGTCCAACGGCACCGGCCTCGCGCTGCCGTACATCACGGTGTGCATCCGCGCGACGCTGGGCTGACCGCGACGGCGCCACCGCGGAGGTCAGGCGGCTCTCGTCCGCTCGCGGATCGCCGTGCGCAGGCCGCGTTTCGGCGTGCCCGGCGCGCGCTCGATGCGCCGGAAGCGCCGCTCGGAGTGCGTCTCGGGGGCGTCGTCGCTGTCTGCCTTCAGGTACTTGTCGGGTACCGCGAGCTTGAGGATCGTCCAGAACGACTGCCAGTACTGCCGCAGTAACGGCCCGGTGGTGTAGGGCAGGTCGTACTTCTCGCACAGCTCGCGAATCCGCACGCTCATCTCGGCGTACCGATTGCTCGGCAGGTCCGGGAACAGATGGTGCTCGATCTGGTAGCACAGGTTGCCGCTCATGAACGCCATGACGGGACCGGCGTGGAAGTTCGCCGACCCCAGCATCTGTCGCAGGTACCACTCCCCGCGGGTCTCGTTCTCGAACTCCTCTACGGTGAACTTCTCCGCCCCGTCGGGGAAGTGTCCGCAGAAGATCACCATGTAGGCCCAGTAGTTCCGGATCAGGTTGGCCACCGCGTTGCACTTGAGCGTGTGCTTCCAGTTGGTTCCGGCCAGCGCCGGGAACACGATGTAGTCCTTGCCGACCTGCTTGGCGATCTTGCGGCCCATCACGCGCATGTCCTTGCGCGCCTGCGCCCAGGTCTTCTCCTTCTTGCGGATCTTGTCGACCTCGATGTGGTGCGCGGCGACACCCCACTCGAACAGCGTTCCGAGCAACAGGTTGTAGATCGGATTGCCGATCATCCACCGCTCCCACGGTTCGTCGCGGGTGACCCGCATGATGCCGTAGCCGACATCGCTGTCGAGGCCGACCACGTTGGTGTACTTGTGGTGCACGTAGTTGTGCGAGTACTTCCACTGCGACGACGGACAGGTGGTGTCCCACTCCCATTCGGTGGAGTGCACCTCCGGATCGTTCATCCAGTCCCACTGCCCGTGAATGACGTTGTGCCCCAGCTCCATGTTCTCGATGATCTTGGCCGAGGCCAGCATCGCGGTGCCGGCGATCCGGGCGATCCGACTGCTGCTCGCGAACAGCGCGAGACGCCCCCCGGCGGCCAGCGCGCGCTGGAGCTGGATGGTGCGCCGGACGTAGCGGGCGTCGCGCTCCCCTCGGGACTCCTCGACGTCGGCCCGGAGCTGGTCGAGTTCGGCTGCGAGCGCGTCGATGTCCTCGTCGGTGAGATGCGCGTAGACCTTGATGTCGGTGATCGCCATGAAACTCTCCTCAGATCTTGATGGTGCAGTCGCCGGACGCGGTGGACACGCATGTCTGGATGCGGTCGCCCGCACCGTGTTCCTGCCCGGAGCGGATGTCCCGGACGTGCCCCTCCTCGAGCGGGAGCACGCAGGTCTGGCAGATACCCATGCGGCAACCGAAAGGCATCTGGATACCGACGTCCTCGCCGGCTTGCAGGATCGTGGTGGCACCGTCGATCTCGACGGTCTTGTCCGAAATCCCGAAACGCAGGGTGCCGCCCTCGCCGCCCTTGTCGGTGGCGGCGATCGTGAACCGCTCCATGTGCAGCTGGTCAGCCAGATCATGGTCTTCCCAGACTTTTTCGGCTGCATCCAGCATCGCTGACGGTCCGCATATCCACGCTGAGCGGTCCCGCCAGTCCTCGACGATCCGGTCGAGCTCGTCGATCTCGACCTTGCCGTCACGCTCGGTCAGCTGTAGATGGAGACGGTAGCCGCGCTGCTCACGTTCGAAGTCCCGCAGCTCGTCGTGGAAGATCACCGACTCCGCCGAAGGCGCGGAGTGCACGTGCACGATGTCGGGGTGCTGCCCGCGGGCACGCAGAGACCGGAGCATCGCCATGATCGGGGTGATGCCGCTTCCCGCAGTGATGAACAGCAGCGATTCGGGCGGCGGATCGGGCAGGGTGAACTCCCCCTGCGGGGCGGCCAGCCGGATGATCGTCCCCGGTTCGACGCCACCGACGAGGTGGGTGGACAGGAAGCCCTCGGGGGTCGCCTTGACGGTGATCGAAATCTCGCCCTCGGCCTGCTCGGGCACCGAGGTGAGCGAGTACGACCGCCAGTGCCACCGGCCGTCGACCCGCAGACCGATGCCGACATATTGGCCGGGCTGGTAGTCGCGCGCGAAGCCCCAGCCGGGACGGATGATCACCGTCGCGGAATCCTCGGTCTCGGCACGGACTTCGACGATCTCACCGCGCAGTTCTCGTGCTGACCAGAGCGGATTGAGCAACGACAGGTAGTCGTCAGGCAGCAGGGGTGTCGTCGCGCGAGCGGCGAGCCCGCGGATCATGTTGACCCAGCCTCCGGTCGGCGCCTCGACGTCGCGCGCCGGCGCCTTGGTCCAGCGGGTCACGCTCTTCACCAGTCCGGCCATGTCCCTCCCTCGATCGCACTACGGACCGTCGCTGTGACTGCAGTCACAGCGACGGCTGACGCACCAGAGATATCCCTACCTGTCGGTAACTAAACATTCGTTCACTGAAACTTGAGGGCCGCCGCCCGCCAACACCGCGAGAGTGCACACACGGTCGTGATCGCGCAGGAATCACGACCGTGGTCTCACTTTCGCGAGCAAAAGCCGAGCCGCGAGCAAAAGAGAGGAACTCTCAGCTGGTGCCCAGCGGGTCGATGGTCCAGGCGATGTAGAGCATCGCCGCGCTCACCGACGCGGTGGTGACGAAGTCCACGGTGCGGGTGCGCACCGCCAGCAGCCCGGCCCGCTCTTCGGGCAGCGTCAGCCGAAGTCCCGCCGCGACGGCCACCCCGAGCGCCATCACCAGCGCGCCGCGGCGCCAGAAGCCCGCGGCGACCAGCGCGAACGCCGCCACCAGAAACAGCGCGACCAGCAGGATCGGCCACTGCCCGGAGAAGACTTTGCGGACGGACTGCCTGGCGGTCACAACCCGGCCAGGACCTCGGCCCGCTCGACCACATTGGTCAGCAGGAACGCCCGCGTGAGCGGTCCGACACCGCCCGGGTTCGGCGACACGTGACCCGCAACCTCCCACACGTCCGGCGCCACGTCGCCGACGAGCTTGCCGTTCTCGTCGCGGCTGACCCCGACGTCGACGACGGCGGCCCCCTCACGAACCATCTCGCCGGTCACCATGTGCGGCACCCCGGCCGCGGCGATGATGATGTCGGCCTCGCGGGTGATCTGCGGCAGATGCCGGGTCGCGGTGTGGCACAAGGTGACCGTCGCATTCTCCGAGCGGCGGGTCAGCAGCAGCCCGAGCGGACGCCCGACGGTGACACCACGCCCGATGACCACCGCGTGCGCGCCGGCGATCTCCACCTGAAAGCGGCGCAGCAGGTGCACGATCCCGCGCGGCGTGCACGGCAGCGGCGCCGGCTCGTTGAGCACCAGCCGCCCGAGGTTGGTCGGATGCAGCCCGTCGGCGTCCTTGCCGGGGTCGACCCGCTCCAGCGCGGCGTTCTCGTTGAGGTGCCTGGGCAGCGGCAATTGCACGATGTAGCCGGTGCATTCCGGGTTGGCGTTGAGCTCGTCGAGCGTGGCCTCCAGCTCGGCCTGGCTGATGTCGGCGGGCAGGTCGCGGCGGATCGAGTTGATGCCGACCTTCGCGCAGTCGGAGTGCTTGCCCCGCACGTAGGCCTGCGAGCCGGGATCGTCGCCGACCAGCACCGTTCCCAGCCCGGGCGTGCGTCCGGCCTCGGCGAGGCGCGCGACGCGCTCTTTCAGATCGACGAAGATCTCATCGCGCGTGGCCTTACCGTCCAAAGTGATTGCACCCACGGCGTTCATTCTGACAGCAGGCATGGGAAGCTCCTGTTATGGCAGCCCCGCACGACGTGTTCGCCCCGGCCAAGCTCGGTCCGTTGACCCTGCGTAACCGGATCATCAAAGCCGCGACGTTCGAGGCCGCGACCCCGAACGCCGTCGTCACCGAGGACCTGATCACCTACCACCGGCTGCCCGCCGCCGGCGGGGTCGGGATGACCACGGTGGCCTACTGCGCGGTCGCGCCGGGCGGGCGCACCGACGGCTGGCAGATCTGGATGCGTCCGGAAGCCGTACCGGGACTGCGCCGGCTCACCGATGCGATCCACAACGAAGGCGCGGCGATCAGCGCCCAGATCGGCCACGCCGGTCCGGTGGCCAACGCCCGCACCAACAAGGCGCCCGCGCTGGCGCCGGTGCGGTTCTTCAACCCGCTGTCGATGCGCTTCGCCCGCAAAGCCAGCCGCGAGGACATCGCCGAGGTGACCGAGCTGCACGCCAACGCCGCGCGGCTGGCCATCGAATCCGGTTTCGACGCGGTGGAGATCCACCTCGGCCACAACTACCTGGCCAGCTCGTTCTTGTCGCCGCTGATCAACCGCCGCACCGACGAGTTCGGCGGCTCGCTGGAGAACCGGGCCAAGGTGGCCCGCGGCGTGGTGCGGGCGGTGCGTCATGCCGTCGGCGACCGGATCGCGGTCACGGCGAAGATGAACATGTCCGACGGCGTACGCGGCGGTATCACGCTGGAGGAATCGCTGCAGACCGCCAAATGGCTCGAGGAGGACGGCGGGCTCGACGCGCTGGAACTGACCGCCGGCAGTTCGCTGCTCAACCCGATGTTCCTGTTCCGCGGCGGCGCGCCGGTCAAGGAGTTCTCCAAGGCGTTCAAACCGCCGCTGTCCTGGGGCATCCGGATGACCGGCAAGAAGTTCATGCGGGAGTACCCGTACCACGAGGCCTATCTGATGCGCGACGCCAAGAAGTTCCGCGACGAGCTGACGATGCCGCTGATCCTGCTGGGCGGCATCACCAACCGGCAGACCATGGATAAAGCGATGGCCGAGGGCTTCGACTTCGTCGCGATGGGCCGCGCGCTGCTGGCCGAGCCCGACCTGCTCAACCGGATTCAGGCCGACGCCGCCGTGCAGTCGATCTGCGACCACTGCAACCTCTGCATGCCGACCATCTACAGCCACACCTACTGCGTGCGCACCGGGTCGCCGTCCCCGGTCAGCTCGGGGCGATGAGCGCCCGCGCGCAGTCCTCGACGATCTGCTCGGCACCGGGCGGCACGGTCTGACGCGGACGCTGCGCGCGTCGCACCATCGCCAGCGGCACGTCGATCAGCGCAGCGCTGACCCGGCCAGTGTCCTCGGCAAGCTCCGCGAAGGCCTTGCGCTGCTTGCGCTGCAGGCGTTTGCGCCGGTTACTCAGCGTCTCCGGCCACTCGCCGAGGCCGAGCGCAGCCGCACCGGTCAGCAGCACCTGGGCTTGCGCCGGGTGGTCCCGGCACCAGGCCAGCACCCGCCGCGCGGCGGCCACACAGCGCTGTTGCGGGTCACCGGGTTCGGCCAGCGCGGTCAGCAGCTCGGCGACGAAACGTTCCTCGGTGCGCAGCCACAACTCCCCGCACAACGCCGCCCGCGACGGGAACCGGTGATACACCGAACCGCTGGGCGCCCCACACGAACGCGCCACCGCCGACATCGTCACCGCCGCAGCGCCGTCGGCGGCCAGCAGGGCGGCAGCGGCGTCAAGCAGATCATCGACGGAATATCGGGCAGGCCGCGGCATCGCTCCACCCTAAAGTAGAGATTGCTCTCTAAAATGGCGATCAGCCGGGCGGAGAACCGCCGAGCGGCTCGATCACCATCGCCTGCAGCAGCTTTGACGACCGAGGTGAGCAGCACACGTCACGGGCGTGTCGCGGTTGGGGCGACAACTCGATAACGGAGCGGCCACAGATCATCCCCAGCGCAGGCGGCGCGGCCCGGCCGCTGCGACTACCGATAGAGTTGCCAGCGATGAGCCGACCAGCTGCCCCCACGCTGACGGTTCGGTACGACGGATCCACCCGCACCTTCGCCGCCGGCAACGACGTCGTCATCGGCCGCGACCTGCGCGCCGACGTCCGGATCGCCCACCCGTTGATCTCGCGCGCCCACCTCGTGCTGCGGTCCGACCAGGGCCGCTGGGTCGCGATCGACAACGGCAGCCTCAACGGCATGTACCTCAACGGCCGGCGTGTTCCCGCGGCCGACATCACCGACGGCCAGCAGATCTACCTCGGCAACCCCGACGGACCCCGGCTGACCTTCGAGGTGGGCCGCCATCAGGGCTCGGCCGGAACGCCGCCGACCAGTGCGGTGCCGGCCGCCGGCCGCAGCGTGACCCGCCCCGGCCTGCAGCCCGGCCAACCGAGTCAGCCCACCCACACCCGCCCCGCCGGCCCGCGGCCACCACAGCCCGCACCCGGCTACCAGCCCACCGGGCCGATCAGCCGTCCGCCGACCGCGCCGCCGCGCGCAGCCCGGCAGGCGCCGTCTCCGATCAGCTCCCCGGACCTCGAGTCGGTCACCATGATGGGCCCGTCCGCGGCCCCGCGCTCCGGGGACGGCAACCTCGCCACCAGCATGCTCAAGATCCTGCGGCCCGGTAAACCCGCCGAGGCGCCGCCCGGATCGGTGCGGATAGGCCGCGCCAGCGACAACGACATCGTGATCCCCGACGTGCTGGCCTCGCGCCACCACGCCACCCTGGTGCCCACCCTCGACGGCACCGAGATCCGGGACAACCGCAGCATCAACGGCACCTTCGTCAACGGCACCCGCGTGGACACGGCGATGCTCAACGAAGGCGACATCGTCACCATCGGCAACGTCGACCTCGTCTTCCGCGGCGCGATGCTGGTGCGGCGCACCGAGACCGCGGCCGACACCGCAACCGGCGGCCTCGACGTGCATGGGGTGACCTGGACGATCGAGAACAACAAGACCCTGTTGGACAACATCTCGATGTCGGCGCGGCCGGGCACGCTGACCGCCATCATCGGGCCGTCGGGCGCCGGCAAGTCCACGCTCGCGCGGCTGATCGCCGGCTACACCCACCCGACCAGCGGGCAGGTGTCGTTCGAAGGCCACAACGTGCACGCCGAGTACGCCTCGCTGCGCTCCCGGATCGGCATGGTGCCGCAGGACGACGTGGTGCACGGACAGCTCACCGTGCGGCAGGCGCTGATGTACGCCGCCGAGCTGCGGCTGCCCCCCGACACCACCAAGGCCGACCGTGAGCAGGTCGTCAACGAGGTGCTCGAAGAGCTCGAGATGACCAAACACCTCGACACCCGGGTCGAAAAGCTCTCCGGCGGCCAGCGCAAACGCGCGTCGGTGGCGCTGGAATTGCTGACCGGCCCGTCGCTGCTGATCCTCGACGAACCGACCTCCGGCCTGGACCCGGCACTGGACCGGCAGGTGATGACGATGCTGCGCCAGCTCGCCGACGCCGGCCGCGTCGTGCTCGTCGTCACCCACTCGCTGACCTACCTCGACGTCTGCGACGACGTGCTGCTGCTGGCCCCGGGCGGCAAGACCGCGTTCTACGGGCCGCCGGATCAGATCGGCCCGTCGATGGGCACCACCAACTGGGCCGACATCTTCAGCTCCGTGGCCGGCGACCCCGACGCCGCCCACGACCGGTACCTGGCCCGCAACGGACCGCCGCCTCCCTTGCCTGCGTCCCAGACCCCGGCCGATCTGGGCAACCCGACGCGCACCAGCCTGGGCCGGCAGCTCTCGACGATCGCGCGGCGCCAGATTCGGCTCGTGGTGTCCGACCGCGGCTACTTCGCGTTCTTGATGATGCTGCCGTTCATCATGGGCGTGCTGTCGCTGTCGGTGCCCGGCGACGTCGGCTTCGGCGTGCCCGTCCCGGCGATCCAGGGCGGCGAGGCCCCCAACGAACCCGGCCAGATTCTGGTGATGCTCAACGTCGGCGCGATCTTCATGGGCACGGCGCTGACAATCCGCGCGCTGATCGGCGAACGCGCCATCTTCCGCCGCGAGCAGGCCGTCGGGCTGTCGACGTCGGCGTACCTGCTGGCCAAGGTCGCCGTGTTCACGGTGTTCGCGATCATCCAATCGGCGATCGTGACGACCATCGCGATCCTCGGCAAGGGCTTCGGTCCCGGTGCGGTCGAGCGCGGCGCGGTGCTGGGCAGCCCCGGCTTCGAGCTGTTCATCGACATCGCGGCCACCTGCGTCGCATCGGCGATGGTGGGCCTGGCGCTGTCCGCCCTGGCCCGGTCCGCCGAGCAGATCATGCCGTTGCTGGTGGTCGCGGTCATGAGCCAGTTGGTGTTCTCGGGCGGGATGATCCCGGTGACCGACCGCATCGTGCTGGACCAGATGTCGTGGGCCACGCCCGCCCGCTGGGGGTTCGCGTCGTCGGCGTCGACGATCGACCTGATCCGGCTGGTTCCCGGACCGCTGACCCCGCAGGACCGGCACTGGGAGCACACCTCCGGGGCATGGCTGTTCGACATGGCGATGCTGGTCCTGATCAGCGTGTTCTACCTGAGTTACGTGCGCTGGAGGATCCGGCTGAACTCGGCCTGACCATGGCGGTTGTCGTCATCGTCAATAAAAGACTGCCGTTTTTCCGGGAGTTTGCGGCACGATGTGCCAGATTTCGTATCCTCACCAAGTGACGCTGATCGGGTTGGGGTCGGACGTGGTCGAAGACGCAGTGGCGCGGGAGAAGGCCCTCGACGCCGCGCTGGCCGAACTGCAGCAGTGGGGCGTCGACCGCTTCAGCATCCAGGGGGTGGCACTGCGCACCGGGCTCGACCCGGACTTCCTGCACGCGCAGTGGGACGGCGAGCAGCAGCTGATCATCGACGCATTGTCGAGCTACAGCCAAATGATGATCACCCCACCTGACACCGGCTCCCTGCACGGCGACCTCACCGAACTGGCCCTGGCGCTCGCCGGCTACCTCAACGAGCCCGTCGGCCGGCGTATCGCGCGGATGCTGGTCATCGACAGCAAGTCCCTGGTCGTCGACTCCGACACCCGGATCGCGTTCTACGCGACGCGCCGGGAAGTCATCGAGGTGATCTTCCGCCGCGCCGCCGACCGAGGTGAGCTGCGGGACGACGTCAAGCCGATCGTTGCGCTGCAACTGCTGACGTCGCCCCTGCACACCTTCGCGCTCTACCGCGACGCGCCGGTCGACCCCGCGTACTGCCGTGCGGTGGCCGACCTGGTGACGCGCGCGATCGCTGCCGGCTAGTCCACCAGCCAGTCGTTGGGCGAGAACAGCTCGCAGTGCACCCGCTCGGCGGTGATGCCCTTGCCCAGCAGCTGCGCCCGGACCGCCTGCACGAAACCGTTCCCACCGCACAGGTAGACCTGCACGTCGTCGGCGAAGTCGATGTCGGCCAGGTTCATCAGGCCGGCGTGCACGCCGGGGATGCCGGCGGTCAGACCGTCCTCGTACCAGACGTCGAGCGTCGCGTGCGCCAGCTCGTCGACCAGCTCGTGCTGGCGCTCGCGCAGCGGATGGCTCCGGTCGCTGCGATCGGCGTGCAGCACCTGCACCCGGGCGTCGGGCGCGTGCGCGGCCAGGTGTTCGAGGAACCCGATCATCGGGGTGACGCCGATGCCGGCGGAGATCAGCACCAGCGGCGCGGCGCCGTCGGGGGCCGGCAGGTCGCCGAAGGGCACCGTGACGTCGAGGACGTCGCCGACGCACAGGTTGGCGGCGATCCAGCTCGACACCTCACCGGCGGGCTGCGCGCCGACCGCCCCGACCGGCTTGACGGCGAAGGTCAGCTCGCCGCCGTCCGCGGCGTTGACCAGGCTGTACTGGCGCAGCTGCCGGGCGCCGTCGGGCATCGTCACGCCCACCGAAACGTATTGACCGGGAAGGAAAGCCGAGAACGGGCGGTCCTGGGCGGCGACGGTGATCAGCACCGCTCCGGATGGGTCGTCGACCCGGGCCACCACCCGGGCCCTGCGGTAGACGTCGCCGTCGGCCACACCCGCGGCCCGGTACAGGTCGCGTTCGAGCGCGATCAGCGTGTCGGCCATGATCCAGTACACCCGGTCCCATGCCGCGGCGACGTCGGCGGTGACGGTGTCGGCGCCGAGCACCTTCACGATCGCGGCGAACAGGTGCTCGTGCACGATCGGGTATTGGTCGGCGGTCACGCCCAGCGACGCGTGCTTGTGCCCGATGCGGGAGAGTAACTCGGCCGGATGCGGCAGGTTCGGGTCGACCAGGTGGGTGGCGAAGGTCGCGATGGACGCCGCCAGCGCGCGCTGTTGCGCCCCCTGGGCCTGGTTGCCGCGGTTGAACAGATTGCGCAGCAGTTCCGGATGCGCGCCGAACATCCCGCGGTAGAACTCCGTGGTGATCTCGTCGATGTGCGCTCCGATCAGCGGCAGCGTCGCGGACACCACCTCGGCGTGCGCGGCCTCCAGCTCAACGGGAGTGGCGATGACGGTCATCGGGGATTCCTTTCATTCAACGGGGTGACACTCGGGGACATCAGGGGCAGGACCGCCAGCGCGGGGGCGCGGGCCAGGTCGCTGACGGTGTAGCGGTCCAGTTCGCGGTAGAACGCCTCTTTGGCGTCGGCCAGCGCGCGGCGCAACCGGCAGGCCGCGACCAACGGGCACGGGTTCTCGCCGCCGCATTCGATGACCTCGCGGTCGCCCTCGAGGCGGCGGACCAGCCAGCCGACCGACGCGTCGCGTCCCGCCTCGGTCAGGGTCAGTCCCCCGACCCGGCCGCGGCGGGCCGAGACCATGCCGAGTTCGACGAGCCGGGACACCGCCTTGGCGACGTGGTTCTCCGAGGCGTTGGCACCCACGGCGATCGAGCGCGTCGTGACCCGCTGTTCGTCTGCTTCGCCCGCGGCGAGCAGCATCATGGCCCGAAGGCCGAGGTCGGTGAACCGGGTGAGCTGCACACGACCGACGCTAGTAATTGCGCATTACAGATGCGACTTTTAGCGCTGTGCCGTCAAACACCCCGCCACGTGCGGTTTTTCCACCAGCTCTTTTGCGTTTTCACGCACCGGAAATGTCGAGCGCGTGCGCCGCCGCGAAGGCCAGCGCCTGGGCGGCGTCGACTTTGGCGCCCCGCAGCTGCGCGGTCGTCCACAGCGACGCGTCGACGCGCGCGCCGCGCAGATCGGCGCCCTCGAGCCGGGTGCCCTGCACCCGGGCGCCGGACAGATCAGCCCGGGCGAGCAGCGCCTCCCGCAGGTCGGTGTGGACCAGACTGGTCTCGCGCAGCCGGCAGTCCGACAGGTCGACCTTGCGCAGGTCGGCGCCGCCGAGGGAAGCCAGCGTGAACTCCACCTCGACCAGGGTCAGCGGACGCATCCGGCATTCGGTGAACGTCGACCCGAGGAACGTGCAGTGCCGGAACACGCTGTGCCACAGCGACGTCCTGCGGAAGGTGCAGTTCCGGAATGCGGAGCCGACGTGCTCCGACTCCGACATGTCCACCCCGGAGAAGTCGCATTCGGTGAACACCACCCGCTCGGTGCGCAGCCGGCTGAGGTCCTCGTCGCGGAAATCGTTTCCGGTGTACTCGCGGTCAGTTTCCAGCGGGTCCATCACCGACCAGCCATTTCGCCGGGACGTACACCCCGGCGGTGACACCGGCCTCGGGTTTGCCGGCCACCGTGCTGCGCAGCCGCACCACGAAGCCGTGCAGCGCAGCCAGCCGGCCCACGACGAAGAAGCCCATGTGGCGGGCGGTGTACGGATTGACCTCGCCGCCCGCGCGCAACCGGGTGTTGGTCACCCGCAGATCGGACTCGCTCATGCCGCTGCCAACGTCGCTGATCTCGATCACCAGTCCGCCGTTGTTGGTGTGTACGGCCGAAACCCGCACCTGCGACTGCGGCGGCGAGTAGCGCAACGCGTTGTCGAGCAGTTCGGCCAGCAGGTGCATGAGGTCCCCGGCCACCCGGCCGGCGACCATGGTGCCGGGCAGCCCGACGGTCACGCGTTCGGTGTCCTCGACCTCGGCGGCCGCGGCGCGCACCAGCACCGTCAGCGGCACCGGATCGTCCTGCTCGCGGGGAATCCGGGCGCCGGCCAGGACGAGCAGGTTCGCCGCGTTGCGACGCATCCGGGCAGCCAGGTGGTCGACGCGACGAAGGTCGGCGCGGCGGGCCGGATCGGGTTCCTCGCGCTGCAACTCGTCGACGAGCCCCTGCTGCTCGTCGATCAGCGCCCGGGTGCGCCGCGACAGGGTCTCGAACATGTCGGTCACCTGCAGCTGCAGCCGCGCCTGCTGGCCGGCCAGCGCCACCGCCTGCTCGTGGAGTTCGCTGACGGCCTGAGCGACCTGACCGATCTCCTCGGTGGTCTGCGGCGGGATGGGCTGCACCGCGAGGGGTTTGCCGCTGCTGCGCACCTCCTCTAACTCGCGGGCGAGGTCCTCGCGGGCCACCGTCAGGGCGCTGTCGCGCAGGATGTGCAGCGGACGGATCAGCGACCGCGCCACCAGGGTGACCACCACGAGGGTCAGCAGGATCGCCACGCCGACCACCACCACATCGCGCAGCGTGTCGGCGTCGGGTTCCTCGGCGGTCATACCGGTGTAGATCCGCGCGCCGCCCAGCACGCAGGCCAGCGTGAGCGGTACGACGACGATGGCGAACACCTTGATGCGCACCGGCCAGTTGGACAGCGTCCACCGCCGGTTGCCGGACGGAGCGGTCATGACGCCGTCTCGCGCCGGAGGATCGCGACGAGGAAATCGGAGTCGTCGGTGAACGGGCGCAGATCCCAGGTCGACAGCAAGAGATCGGGGGTCAGCCCGGCGGTGGCGACGTCGGCGAAGAAGTCGGCGAACGGGTAGTCGCGGCCCGCTCCGAAGCCGATCACCGCGCGGCCGTCGTCGGCCAGATGCGCCCGCAACCGGCTCAGCACCGCGACCCGGGTGCTCGGGGCCAGGAACGTCATCACGTTTCCGGCCGAGACGATCACGTCGAACGGCTCGGGAACGCCGCGCGCCGGCAGGTCGAGTTCGGCGAGGTCGCCGACGAGCCACCGGGGACCGGGGTGATCCTGTTCGGCGGCCTCGATCAGCGCGGGGTCGACGTCGACGCCGACCACCTGGTGCCCCTGCGCCGCCAGATAGCCGCCCACGCGGCCCGGACCGCAGCCGGCGTCGAGGATGCGCGCACCGCGCGACACCATCGCGTCGACCAGGCGGGCTTCACCGACGAGGTCGGCGCCTTCGCGCGCCATCGCCCGGAATCGTTCGATGTACCACTGCGAATGCCCGGGGTCGGCCTCGACCTTGCGCATCCAGTGGCTCTGCTCGGCCATGCGAGCATTGTCCCCAACCGTGCGCTGCCGCCTGACGAGAGGTCGTGTTGTGTTCCGTGTGATGTTCCATTCGCCGCGCATCGCACCCAACACCGGCAACGCGATCCGGATGGTGGCCGGCAGCGGATGCGAGCTGCATCTGGTCGAGCCGCTCGGCTTCGACCTGTCCGAACCCAAGCTGCGCCGCGCCGGTCTGGACTACCACGACCTGGCCTCGGTCACCGTGCACCCGGACCTGGAGACCGCGTGGGCGGCGCTCACCCCGGCGCGGGTGTACGCGTTCACCGCCCACGCCGGCACGTCGTTCGCCGACGTCGCCTACCGGCCGGGCGACGTATTGCTGTTCGGGCCGGAACCGACCGGGCTCGACGCCGCCACGCTGGCCGATCCGCGCATCACCGCGCAGGTGCGGATCCCGATGATCGCCGGACGACGTTCATTGAACCTGTCCAACGCAGCCGCGGTCGCGGTCTACGAGGCGTGGCGCCAGCACGGCTTCGCCGGCGCGGTGTGATGACGTCCACCCGGCCTAGTTGGCGGTGGGTGGCGGTGGCTCGTAGGGGTGGTACCACTTCCAGCCGGCGCGTTCGCCGGTCGGGCCGCGATAGGGCGGGACGTCGGGGGGTGGCTGGGTGGGTGGGCGGGCCAGGGAGCCGGGGCGTAGCGGTCGGCCTTGGCGGTCGGTGACGGTGATGGTCGGGGCGGGTCCGGTGATGGTGATGACCCCGCGGTGGTGTTGGCGGTGATGCCACGGGCACAGCAGCACCAGGTTGTCCAGCTCGGTGGCTCCGCCGTCCTCCCAGTGCTGCAGGTGATGGGCGTGCAGGCCGCGGGTGGCCCCGCACCCGGGCACCGCGCAGGTGCGATGGCGGTGCTCCAGGGCGCGGCGCAACCGTCGGCTGATGGTGCGGGTGCTGCGCCCGGACCCGATCGGTTCGCCGTGGCGTTGGAACCACACCTCGCAGGTGGCATCACAGCTCAGATAGCGGCGCTCGGCATCAGTGAGCAGCGGGCCCAGATGCAGCGAGGCGACCTTGTCCTTGACGTCGACGTGCACCACCACGGTGGTGCGCTGCCCGTGCGGGCGGGCCGCCACATCGGCGTCCCACCCCGCCTCGACCAACGCCGTGAACGCATCCACCCGCGTCGGCATCGGCGGCCGCACACCGACCGCATCCTCGTCCTCGTCCTCATCATCGCGAGGGGCGGCGTCGGCGGAGTCCTCACCGGCGTGGTCGCGTTTCCACTCGGCGATCAGCCCGTCGTGCTGGGACGCCAGCCCGGCCTCGAACGTCGCCGACTCAAGGGTCGACAGCGTGATCGTCCACCGGATCAACTCACCCTTGGTGGTCTTGCTGATCCCGCGCTGGTGCTCACCGCGCGGCGCCGGCGCCGGTTGCGGCTCGACCTTGACCGCCGTGCGCAACTGCGCCACCGTCATGTTCTCGGCCAACCCCGCATAGTGGGCATCGGAGCCCTGCCCGCCGCGCTGGGCGATCACCCCGACCTGATCCAACGACAACCGGCCCTCCCGCAACAGGGCCGCACAGCGCGGGAACTCGGCCAGCCGGTCGGCGATCGCGGTCACGGTCTCGGCGTTGTTCGGCGAACACCCGATCTTCCACGCCACCAACGCTTCGATCGACCGGCACCCGGTGTTGCCCCACAACCGGTCCCCGTCGATCTGGGCCACGATCTCCACAATCCGGCCATCGATGGCATTGCGCTGACCCGTCAACTCCGACAACTCGTCGAACAACGCATCCAACCGAGCCGCCCGACTCGACGCAGGCTCGACCTCGTCATCGGCCAACAGCGCGGTGGAAGACATGACCCCATACAAGCAGCAGGGTCCGACATTTAGCTTTGGAGTGTGAGTTCGCGGGCGGGCCGAACGTCCGACTGGGACGCGTGGTGATCCCTGAGATTTGAGTGGTCCGCTCGCGAGCTCGGTGGCTGGTCGAGCGGTGTCCTTGTTCGGGAACTTGGAGCCAGCCGGTCGGTGTGGACTCCTGCTTAGGGAATGTCTGGGCCACAGCCGCGATGGTCAGCCACCTGGGTGAATAGGGATTGATGGCTGACAGGAGCACACAACGATGGCATGGACATTAGGAATCGACGTAGCGGTGCGCGCGGCGCATCAAGCGACGCTGGCCCGCGACGGGACCACGGTATGGCGGGGCCGGAAATTCTCGACCCGGCCGGCGGACTTGGAGCGGTTGTGGGCCGATCTGTTCCTGGCCGACGCCACGGACGTGACCGTGGTGGTCGAGCCGACCCGTAACGCATGGATCGTGCTGGCCGAGTGGTTCCGCCGCCGCGGCGCCCGGGTGGTGATGGTGCCTACCACCCAATCGGCGGATCTGCGCAAGTACTACCCAAGCACACCAAGAACGATCGCATCGACTCCGAGCTGCTGGCCCGGCTGCCGCTACTTCATCCCGAAGGGTTGCGCGAGTATTCCGGCCAGGGACCGGCAGACCCGTTGCGGCGCTTGGTCCGACAGCGCTCCACCATGATCAAACGCCGGGTGGCGGTGTATTCACGGCTCGATGCGCTCGTCGAGCTCCTCGGGCCAGCGTGGTATGCGGTGCTCGGCTCGAACTACGGCAACGCGGCGTTGGAGTTCCTCGCCCGCTACGCCGACCCGAATACGGTGATCCGACTCGGCCAGGGACGTCTGAGCCGGTTTCTGATCGCCCGGTCCCGCGGCGCGTGGCGCGAGGACCACGCCGCCGGACTCATCGTCGCAGCCAAGGAAACCCTCATGCTGTGGGGACCCGACGGGATGAACTTCGCCGAACTGGGCGACGACATCGCCCACGAGGCCGAACAGGCGCTGTTTTTGACCCGGCAGATCAAGCAGATCGATGAACGGGTCGCGAACCTCTACGCCGACGCCGACCCCAAGGCAATCGTGGCTTCTGCTCCCGGTGTCGGACCGGTCATCAGCGCCGTGATCGCTGGGCGGATCGGTGATCCTCACCGGTTCACCTCACTGGCCGCGATCCGCGCCTACACCGGACTGGTCCCCAAGGTCAGCCAGTCCGGGCTGAGCAAGGTCGAATCCTCGATCACCAAGGCCGGCGACCCCCTGCTGCGCGAAATGCTATACACCGCCGCTGATCAAGCCCGCAAGATCGACCCGCAGATCGCCGCGAAATACCAGCGACTGATGACCGGCGACCGCCACCACGACTCGGCGATCTGCCACCTGGCCACCCTGCTGGTCACCCGGATCGCTACCTGCATGCGCAACGGCCAGCCCTACGTCCTACGCGATGTCGACGGCACCCCGATCACCGACGCTCAGGGCCGCAAGATCGTCAAAGAGCGCTACCAGATCCAACCCCGGCGCCGCGACAACATCCGTCACCAACGCATGCGCGACCGCCGCAAACAGGCGGCGGGCCAGGAGTCACAGGAGTCGCCAAGCGCTCCAACATCCAGGCCCGCCAAACACGAGCCTACGAGCCAACACGCCGTTTGACATCCGTTAGGAACTCAATTCCGGCCCCTGCGCGGGCCGCCCAAGCGTGACGAGTTACCAGCTGTCCCAGTGGGTCAGCTGCTCGGCGGGCAGCCGGCGGGCACGGCGGAAATCGGTGCCCTTGGTATAGGCGATCGGGAATAGCCCGGCCTGGCTGTAGTTGTCGAACGGAATGCCGAGCAGGTCGGCGGCCTGGCGCTCGCCGTCCCCGAGCAGGTGCAACGTGGTCCACGCCGAACCCAGACCGCGGGACCGCAGCGCCAGCATGAAGCTCCACACCGCCGGCAACAGCGACCCCCAGTACCCGGCGCTCTGCCCCGACGGCGTCTCGGTGGGTTTGCCCTCCAGGCACGGGATCAACATCACGGGCACTTCGTGGAAGTGGTCGGCGAGGTAGCGCGCGGAGTCCTCCACCCGCGGACGCTGCTCGTCGCGGATGTCACCGGTGGTCGGCTTCTCCAGGTTCAGATACGGCGTGGCGTTGGTGCGGTAGATCTCGGCGAGCGCCTTCTTCTTCTCCGCATCCTCCACGAACACCCACTGCCAGCCCTGGTTGTTCGAGCCGGTCGGCGCCTGCAGCGCGATGTCCAGACACTCCATCAGCACCTCACGGGGCACCGGCTTGTCGAAGTCGAGGCGCTTGCGCACCGAACGGGTGGTGGTCAGGACCTCGTCTGCAGTCAGGTTCAGCGTCACCTGGCCGAGCTTACCGCCGCGTGAGGAGGCCACCGTTGGGGTAGACAGGAGGTGTGCTGAACATCAAAGAGGTTGTCTCGCAAGGCCTGGAGTTCGCTGGATCAGTCGTCGGGCTGCGCTGGGGAACCGAGGAGCCGCGCTTCACCGTGCTCGACACCGTCGACCGCGACGGCACCAAGGTGGAAATCCGCCGCTATAACGACCGCATCGCCGCCGAGACCACGGTGGCCGCCGACGAGGACGCCGCCCGCAACGTCGGGTTCCGCCGGCTCGCCGGTTACATCTTCGGCGGCAACGACGGCGGACGAAAGATCGACATGACCGCGCCGGTGACCCAGCGCTCATCCGGTCAGAAGATCGCGATGACCGCGCCGGTGGCCCAGCAGACCGGTGGCGGTCCATCGACGATCCGGTTCTTCATGCCGTCGAAGTGGACGATGGAGACCCTGCCCAAACCGAACGACGAGCGGGTCCAGCTCGTCGAGGTACCCGGCGAGACCGTGGCGGTGCTGCGGTTCAGCGGAGACCGCAGCCCCGCGGAGGTGGCGCGTCGCGTCGGTCTGCTGCGCGAGGCGCTGAGCGGCAGCGGCTACCAGCCCGCGGGCGAGCCGATGTCGTGGTTCTACGATCCGCCCTTCACGCTGCCGTTCCGGCGGCGCAACGAGGTGGTGCTGCCGGTCACGCGCAGTTAGCGAAAGTCCCGCGACTTCGACGCGACCCGCAGTGTGAGCGGACCCATCCGGTCGGCGACCACCGTCACCGCGCCGGTGGCGTTCTGCACCACACCGCGCACCACCAGCGCCGCCGCCGTCTGCGCCAGCTTGCGGTGCCGGGACCACACTCCCGGTGTGCACAGCACGTTGACCATCCCGGTCTCGTCCTCGAGGTTGACGAACGTGACCCCCTGCGCGGTGGCCGGCCGTTGCCTGTGGGTCACCGCGCCGGCGACCAGGACCCGGGTTCCGTCGGGCACCGACAACAGCTGGTCGGCGGGCACCACCCCCATGGCAGCGAGGTCTTCCCGGAGGAACTGCGTGGGGAAGCGGTCCGGGGACACCCCGGTGGCCCACACATCGGCCGACGTCAGCTCCAACTCACTCATCCCGGGCAGCGCCGGGATGTGCGATGCCGTCCCGACGCCCGGCAACCGGTCGGGGCGTTCGGTGGCGGCCGCACCCGCCGCCCACAGCCCCTCGCGGCGGGTGATGCCGAAACACCCCAGCGCTCCCGCGGTGGCCAGCGCCTCGGTCTGCGGCACCGTCAGCTGCACCCGACCGGTCAGGTCGAGCAGGGTTCGGAACGCGCCGTGGGCTTCTCGCTCTTGCACCAGCCGCTCGGCCAGCTCGTCACCGATGTGGCGGACGCTGCCCAGGCCGAGCCGCACATCCAGTCCGCGGTTCTCCAGCGTGGCGTGGGCCAGGCTGGCATTCACGTCGGGTCCGTGCACGGTGACGCCGTGGCGGCGCGCGTCGGCCACCAGTGACTGCGGCGAGTAGAAACCCATCGGCTGGGCGCGCAGCAGCGCAGCGCAGAACGCCGCCTGGTGGTGCAGCTTGAACCACGACGAATAGAACACCAGCGACGCGAAGCTCAACGAATGGCTCTCCGGGAAACCAAAGTTGGCGAACGCCTCCAGCTTCTCGTAGATGCGCTCGGCCACTTCGCCGGTGATGCCGTGCAGCTCGGCCATCCCGTCGAAGAACCGGCCCCGCAGCCGGCGCATCTTCTCCGTCGACCGCTTGGAGCCCATCGCGCGGCGCAGCTGGTCGGCCTCGGCGGCGGAGAAACCGGCGCAGTCGACGGCCAGCTGCATCAGCTGTTCCTGAAACAACGGCACTCCCAATGTCTTCCGCAGCGCGGACTCCATCGACGGATGCTCGTAGGTGACCTTCTCCTGTCCGTTGCGGCGCTTGATGTACGGGTGCACCGACCCGCCCTGGATCGGCCCGGGCCGAATCAGCGCCACCTCGACCACCAGGTCGTAGAACACCCGCGGCTTCAACCGCGGCAGCGTGGCCATCTGCGCGCGCGACTCCACCTGGAACACCCCGACCGAATCAGCGCGCTGCAGCATCTCGTACACCGCGGGCTCGGACAGGTCCAGCTTGGCCAGGTCGACCTCGATGCCCTTGTGCTCGCGCACCAGATCGATGGCGTAGTGCAGCGCCGAGAGCATCCCCAGGCCCAGCATGTCGAACTTCACCAGACCGATTGCCGCACAATCATCTTTGTCCCACTGGAGCACACTGCGGTTCTCCATTCGCGCCCACTCGACCGGGCACACGTCGGCGATCGGGCGGTCGCAGATCACCATGCCACCGGAGTGGATGCCCATGTGCCGGGGCAGGTTCGAGATCTGCTTGGCCAGCTCGACCACCTGCTCGGGGATCCCTTCGGTGTGGGTCTCGTCGGTCAGCCTGCCCCACTGACTGAACTGCTTGCTCCACGCGTCCTGCTGACCCTGCGAATACCCCAGGGCGCGCGCCATGTCGCGCACCGCGCTGCGGCCGCGGTAGGTGATCACGTTGGCGACCTGCGCGGCGTACTCCCGGCCGTAGCGCTGGTAGACGTACTGAATGGCGTTCTCGCGCAGGTCGGATTCGATGTCGACGTCGATGTCGGGTGGGCCGTCGCGGGCCGGGGACAGGAACCGTTCGAACAACAACTCGTTGGCGACCGGGTCCACGTTGGTGACCTTGAGCGCGTAACAGACCGCCGAGTTGGCCGCCGAGCCCCTGCCCTGGGCCAGGATGTTGTTGTCCCGGCAGAACCGGGTGATGTCGTGGACCACCAGGAAGTAGCCCGGGAAGTTCAGCTGCTCGATGACCCGCAGCTCGTGCTCGATCTGGGCGTAGGCACGGGACGCGTGCGCGGGGGGACCGTACCGTTCCCGCGCCCCGGTCATCACCAGATGCCGCAGCCAACTGTTCTCGGTGTGACCGGAGGGGACGTCGAACGGCGGCAGTTGCGGCGCGATCAGGGACAGTGCGAACGCGCACTGCTCCCCGAGCTCGGCCGCCGCGGTCACCACCTGTGGACAGTGGGCGAACACGCGGGCCATCTCGTCGCCGGACCGCAGATGCGACCCGCCCAGCGGGGCGAGGTGACCCGCGGCGTCGTCCATCGAGTTGCGGGCCCGGATCGCCGCCATCGCCATGGCCAGCCGACCCCGGCCGGGTTCGGCGAAATGCGCGGCGGTGGTGGCCACCACGCCCACTCCGAACCGGGGCGCCAGCGCGGCCAACGCGGCGTTGCGTTCATCGTCGAGCGGGTGGCCGTGGTGGGTGAGTTCGACGGTGACGCGTTCGGACCCGAAGCGGTCCACCAGGTCGGCCAGCGCGGCGGCTGCCCCGTCGGGCCCGTCCATAGCCAGTGCACGGCGGACGTGGCCCTTGCGGCAGCCGGTGAGGATCTGCCAGTGCCCGCCGGCGGCCTCGGTCAGCGCGTCGTAGTCGTAGCGCAGCACCCCCTTCTCCCCGCCGGCCAGATGCGCTGCGGCCAACTGCCGCGACAGCCGCCGGTAGCCTTCCGGTCCGCGGGCCAGTACCAGCAGGTGCGGGCCGGGCGGGTCGGGGTCGTCGGTGCGGCTGCCCCCGCCCAGCGACAACTCGGCGCCGAACACCGTGGCCATCTCGAGTTCCCTGGCGGCTTCGGCGAATCGCACCACCCCGTAGAGGCCGTCGTGGTCGGTCAGCGCGAGAGCCCGCAGACCCAGCCGGGCGGCTTCTTCGACCAACTCCTCCGGTGTGCTGGCGCCGTCGAGGAAGCTGTAGGCCGAGTGGGCGTGCAACTCGGCATACGGCACCGCCGAGTCCGGCCGCGTCGCGTCGCCGATGGACTCGTAACGGCCGCGTTTCCGTGACCAGGCGGGGCTGTCGCCGCCGTCGCCGACCTGCTCGTCGATCGGCCAGCCGGCCCGACGGGGTTTGCCCGTGAGCACGCGCTCCATCTCGCCCCAGCTCGGCGGACCGTTGTGCCAACCCACCGGACCAGTGTATCGAACACACGTTCGATATGGGCGGGAAGGGGATCAGGCGGGGCGGTCCTCGCCGGGCCAGTCGCCGTTCGGGCCGTCGTCGTCCCCGCCCCCGCCGTCCTCGAGCGTCGGCCGGAGCACGTAGCGCACCTGGTTGCCGCCGGCCATCCGGGCCTGCTCGATGGCCTGGGTGGCGATGCCGATCAGTTTGTCGAGTACCTCGTCGGGCGGCTCGGCGGCCAGCGGCGGCAGCGGGGTGCACACCACGCCGATGCTGGCCGTCAACCGCTGCGGGGTGGCGGCGATCGCGCCACGGATCCGCTCGACCAACGGCGACGCGTCGGCGGTGGTGAAGGTGTCGGCGATGAGGAAGTCGTCGTCGGAGACGTGGGCGACGATCGCGTTGTGTCGAACCGTCTCGCGCAGCGCCTGTCCCACCGCGACGCGGGCCCGGTTGCCCCCGCGCGCACCGGACAGGCCCAGCAGCAACGAGAAGCTGTCGATGTTCACCGCCACCACGACGAGGTATCGGTCATCGCTGCGGCTACGCGAGGCCAGCAGCGTCGCGACATCCCGGTAGAACGCATCGCGATGCCGCAAACCGGTCAGCTGCTCGATGTCGGCGTGGTCGGCGTCGGACTCGACGAGCCGGACCACGAGCCGGAAGGAGAACGCCGCGAAGACGTTGACCAGGATCACCACCGCCGCCGAGGTCAGTGCCACCGCGAGATCGGTCTGCGCGGCCCGGACGAACAGCACGACGACGACCACGGCCAACACCGCCCAGGCCAGCGCGAGCAGGCGCGGGGTGTGAAAGCAGGTGACGTAGACACTGACTAGCACGAAGACGCTGGCGCTGAGAAAGCCGAACACCGGGTTTGCCGTGGTCAGCGCCATCAGCGCGACCACCGCGCAGCCGACCCCGACGCACAACAGTGACTGCAGCCGACTCGGCCAACGGTCCCGCAGCCACATCCCGGCGGCGGCCAGCGCGGCCACGGCGATCACCACCGCCACGATCTGCAGGGCCACCCCTTGCGCGGTCTGGCGGCTGTAGACCAGCACCACGGGAACCAGGCCGAACACGGCCAGCGCCAACGCGACCAGCCTGCTGGCCACGGCCTGCAGGCCGCGAGCCGCCAGCGCGGCAGTGAACCAGTAATACTGATCGGCACGCCACAGTTCTGGCCGGACCACGCCGGCTAACGCTTCCCGCAAACGCTCCATCGCACCTCTATCCCCCCGTCAAAGCCTCCCCCAGCCAGATCACTGCCCCCGCTCACAGCGGAACGCTACCAGCGCAGCAAACGGTTTCCCAGGGTTGTTCAGGACTCGAATTCGGCCTCTCCATCGTCAAGCACCAATCGCGGGTCACCATCGTCGGGGCTCAGCGCTTCGGTGCAGAACACCGCTCGACCCTCGCCCACTCGCCAGATCGTGGTCCGCAGGGTGTCGCCGGGAAAGACCGGCGAGGTGAAGCGGGCCGCCACGGCGGTCAGCTTGGTGGCGTCGCCGCCGCACAGTTCGGCGACCAGCGCGCGCCCGGCGACCCCGTAGGTGCACAAGCCATGCAGGATCGGCTTCGAGAAGCCCGCGAGCTGGGCGAACCACGGATCGCTGTGCAATGGGTTGCGGTCTCCGGACAGGCGATAGATCAGCGCCTGGTCTTCGCGGGTCGGCAGGTCGACCGACGCGTCGGGCGCGCGGTCGGGAAACTCCGGGGCGGGCGGCCGCTGTCCCGGCTGTCCGCCGAAACCGCCCTCGCCACGGAGCACCAGGGTGGTCAGCGTCTCTGCCAGCGTCGCGCCGGAGTCCGGGTCGGTGCCCGTGCCCTTCAGCATCACCACGGCGTTCTTGCCCGGACCCTTGTCCTGCAGGTCGGCCACCTCGGTGACGACGCTCAACCGACCCGCGCGCGGCAGCGGCGCGAACACCCGGATGCTCTGCGAACCGTGCAGCAGCCGGCTGAAGTCGAAGCTGCCGATCCGGCC
The DNA here is from genome assembly GCF_010726645.1 of Mycolicibacterium duvalii. Classification (NCBI taxonomy): domain Bacteria; kingdom Bacillati; phylum Actinomycetota; class Actinomycetes; order Mycobacteriales; family Mycobacteriaceae; genus Mycobacterium; species Mycolicibacterium duvalii. The sequence continues at coordinate 3,376,342 of NZ_AP022563.1, forward strand.
GATCGCCGCGAACGGCGAGCACGCGATCACCGCATAGGTGGGCAGCACCTGCTGTTCGACGTCATGGCTGTTCTCGGTGGTCAACGCCAGGTCGGTGACGCCGGCGCCGACACCTAGCGCGTACAGCAGCGTGTCGCGATCGGTCCATTCGAACAGTTGCGGATCGGTGGTGGCGCCGAGGGCCTGCGGATCGAGAGGCATGCCGTGAGACTAACGCGGGGCGGGCCCCTGTTGACCCACTGTTTCCACGTCCTGGTGCGGCGTGGAATCGCGGAGGCGCTACGAGCGGCTGACAGCCCTCTTGACAATGACGGTGCTGCGCTCGCCGATGTGCCGAATCGGCCTTGCGCCCCGCGCAATCCCTCCTGACCGAACCCGGTCAACGGTCACGCAACTGCCTTGTGCCTTCTGGTCGCCGCAATCCTGCCGGCGACTCCGGGCAACCAGCGTTGCGCCCCGGCTTGGGAAACGGCGCCGAACGTGGCCAAGCGTGGAGTAGAACACTGATACATGCACTGCACAGCTGCTTGACGGGAGCCGCCGGAGTTGTCCCGACTTGCCCGCGGCCCCGCACTCGGGTCGTTATTCTCATCAGCTGACCGTTTCGCTGTGGCTCATTAACGCCGAATCTCCTGATCAGCCCTGTTCGTCAGTGCAATATCGTCGTGAAGCCAAGCAGGCCTCGACGGCAATGGCAGGCTGCGATGGCAACAGTCAGAAGCAACAACTGGAGCATCAGCCGCGCCGAAAGGCATCTTGTCAATAGAACAGTTACTGCTATATTGTTCATCGTGCGTGCGAGAGGATTGAGGCCCCGGGTGGTCGTTTGCTCGCCCACATCATGACGCCCGTCGTGGCCGTCACGCTACGCCGGAAGGTCGAGACGTTGCCGGACTGCATCGTCAGGCGCTTCGAGGTCAAGTGAGGTGAACGTCGGCGCGCGATTCTGGATTGAGGCGGCAGCGCCCGTAGCTGAGCCGCGGTCGACGGGAATCGCTCTGCCGAAGCATATTTCAGTTTCGATGCAGACCGCCGATGACATTTTCTCGTCGGCGCCGGACGCGGTGCAGTTCGTCCTCGGACAGCCTTTCCCGAGGCATGATTTCCTCATGCAGTCACGGTTCGTGGCGTGGGTGCCGACGGTGCATACCGTGGTGGTCGCAGCAGCGAGGTCGGGGGCCTCGAGTTGAGCAACAACCGCGTCCGTGTTCTCGCAGGGCTGGCTTTGATCACCTCGGCGGTGCTTGTGACTGCGCTGTCCGTGGTGCTGTTCCGCGGCGATCTTACGAGGACGGCCACAGTCACCGTACTTTCCGAGCGCGCCGGACTGGTGATGAATCCCGACGCCAAGGTCAAGATGCAGGGCATCACGGTCGGCAGGGTCGGCTCCATAGAAGTCCTGCCGGACGGACGAGCGGCGCTGCATCTCGAACTGAACCCTCAACAGATGGCGATGATCCCGTCCGACGTCGGGGTCGACATCACGTCCTCGACTGTTTTCGGCGCGAAGTTCGTTGATCTGGTTCCACCGGCGCGGCCGGCATCCTCTGCTCTCGCCGCCGGTCAAGTGCTGCAAGGTGACCGCGTCACCGTCGAGATCAACACCGTATTCGAACGATTGACCAATCTGCTCGACACCATCGACCCTGTCCAGCTCAACGAGACGCTCGGTCAGCTCTCGCGAGCACTGGACGGCCGTGGCCGGAAGATCAACCAGATGCTTGCCGACCTTGATGCCTTCCTGACACGCTTCGAGCCCAGCGTCCCCAATCTGCGCCGTGATCTGTCGGCTCTGCCGCCCGTGGTATCGGCCTACGCCACTGCCGCACCTGACTTCATCGAGGTGCTCGAGCGGACGACCGGGATCAGCGAGACACTCGTCGGTCAGCAGCACAATCTCGACGCACTTCTGGTCAGCGCGATCGGATTCGGCAACATCGGAACCGCCGTGCTGACAGAGAACCGGCAGCCACTGACCGATCTTCTCCACATTCTCGTGCCGACGACAGACCTGCTCCACCAGTACCGCCAAAACGTCGACTGCACGTTGCAGGGGCTGGTGCCTTTCACTCAGGGAATCCCGCTACCGGAACCCGGAATCATGGTGTCGATCGGATTCACCTGGGGGATCGAGAGATACCGCTACCCGGGAGACCTTCCCAAAGTTGCGGCCAGCGGTGGATCGAACTGTGAGAAGGTCGGTATGCCGGTTCTGCAACCGGAGGAGATCTCACCATTCCTGGTCACCGACATCGGCGGAAACCGTTGGCGGTACGGGAACGACGGCATCGTCTTGAACTCCGACGGGCTCAAGCAGCTCCTCTTCGGACCCATCGATGGGCCTCCCCGTAACTCCTCGCAGATCGGAATGCCGGGGTAGACATGCGTGGATCAAGCATCAAGTTTGCCGCCTTCGCCGCCGTGATGAGCCTGCTGACAGCATTTTTGGTGATGATGTTCGCCGACTACCGGGCCGGGGACACCAACAATTACTCCGCGGTGTTCAACGATGTCGCCCGCCTGAAAAGCGGCGATTCGGTCCGGGTAGCGGGCGTGCGCGTAGGAACTGTCAACGACGTTCGCCTGCGCTCCGACAAGACCGTCCTGGTCTCCTTTGACGCCGAGCGCAAGGTGGTGCTGACAGCCGGCACCCGCGCGGAGGTTCGCTACCTCAACTTGGTGGGTGACCGGTATCTCGAACTGCTCGATTCACCCGGCTCCACACAGACCCTGCCGGCAGGCGCACAGATCCCCGCCGAGCGCACCGCACCTGCACTGGACCTCGACCTGCTTCTCGGCGGCCTGCGGCCCCTCACCCGGGGTCTCGACCCCCAGGACATCAACATACTGACGTCGTCTCTTCTGCAGGCGCTCCAAGGCCAGGGAGGCGTGATGGAATCGCTGCTGTCCCGAACGTCGACATTCACCTCCACTCTCTCCGATCACAGCGACGTCATTCAGCAGGTCATCGACAACCTTCGCAACCTGACGTCCGTGCTGGCGAAAGACAGCCGGCAATTCTCCGACTCGGTCGAGCGCCTCGACGAACTCGTTGCCGGACTTGCCGCCGACCGCGATCCGATCGGCGCGTCCATCGAGTCACTGGAGAAGGGCACGGCGTCTCTGACCGATCTGCTCACGAATGGACGGCCGCCCTTAGCGGCCACGGTCGACCAACTGAGTCGTCTCTCAGTGCCCCTCGATGCGGACAAAGACAAGATCGATATCGCCCTGCAGAAGGCGCCGAACAACTTCAGGAAGTTGGTCAGACTCGGCGCATACGGCAGTTGGATCAACTACTACCTTTGCGGCATCACACTGCGCGTGAGCGATCTGCAAGGACAAACCGCGGTCTTCCCCTGGGTCAAGAACCAGGGTGCCGGAAGGTGCGCAGATTCCTGATGTTGAAGTACAAGGGCAAGCACCTCTTCAGAGCCGGCTTCATCGGCATCCTCGTCACCGTGCTGATCATTTTGGTAGGCCTGCAACCGGAACGGCTGTTATCCCTGGCCACCGACGTCCGCTACCAAGCACTGTTCGCAGAAGCCGGCGGCTTGCAAGCCGGCAACGACGTTGTGGTCTCCGGCACCAAGGTCGGTCACGTCACCAGCGTCGCCCTGGACGGAAATCGAGTCCGAGTCGGCTTCACCGCCGATGCCACCGTGACCTTCGGGCGCGACACCACCGCCCACATCCGGACAGGCTCGCTGCTCGGGGAGCGGACACTGACTTTGCAATCAGCCGGCGACGGTGTTCTGGATGCCTCGACCGAGATTCCGTTGACACGCACCTCATCTCCCTACTCGCTCAATGACGCAGTGGGTGATCTTTCGTCGCAGATTGCCCAGACCGACACCGCCAACGTCAATCAGTCTCTGGACGTGCTGGCGCAGACGTTCGACCAGATCGCCCCGCAGTTGGATCCTACGTTCGAAGGGCTGACGCGCGTGTCACGAATGCTCAACGAGCGCAACGACAACATCGCACTGCTTCTGGCGAACTCGGCCGACGTCACACGGGTGCTCTCAGATCGAAGCGAACAGGTCAATACTCTGATCCTCAACGCCAACGATCTGATGGCGGTGCTCGTCGACCGACGGGCAGCAATCGCCAATCTGCTCGCTAATACATCGGCTGTTTCTCAACAGATTTCCGGCCTGGTCGCTGACAACGAAGCCGAACTGACCCCGATGCTGGACAAACTCAACTCGGTCAACGCCATGCTGCAGAAGAATCGTGACAATATCGCCGCAGCGCTTCCCGGGCTCGAGAAGTTTCAGCGCACGCAGGGCGAAACGATCGCATCTGGTGCCTACTACAACGCGTTTGTCGCCAACCTGATCCCATCGCAGTTCCTGCAACCTTTCCTCGACTACGCTTTCGGGTTCCGTCGGGGAGTCAACGCCGGCCAGCCGCCGGATAACGCCGGTCCCCGCGCAGAGCTGCCTTTCCCGGTCAACGGCATTCCGCAACCTGGAGATCTTCCCCATGACGGCAATCCGTAGACGCGCAATGGCCGGGGCTGCTGCGGCCTTCGTCGTGCTGATCGTCGCGTCCTCGGCGTTCCTGGTGCGTCAGACATTGCTCGCTCCGTCGACGATCTTTGCGTACTTCTCGTCCGCCACTGCCATTTACCCCGGCGACGACGTCCGCGTCCTCGGAGTGAAGGTCGGAACCATCACCTCGATCGAGTCCGGAGGGACGCAGGCCAAAATCGCGATGCAGATCGACCGGGACGTACCGATACCTGTCGGCGCCCAAGCGATCATCGTCGCCCCCAATCTCGTCGCCGCCCGCTTTGTGCAGCTGGCACCGGCCTACGATGCCCAGGGACCGACGATGCCCGACGGTGGTGTCATTCCGCTGGAGCGCACGGCAGTTCCGGTGGAATGGGATGAGGTCAAAGAGCAGTTGGCGCGGCTCACCGAGGATCTCGGCCCAACCTCGCCTGACGATCAGACCTCGGTATCGCGATTCATCAACAGCGCAGCGGATGCGATGGACGGCAACGGTGCCAAGCTTCGCGAGACACTCGCACAGCTATCGGCGGCAGGTCGCATCTTCGCCGAGGGCAGCGGTGACCTGGCCGACATAGTCACCAACCTGCAGCGCTTCGTCTCGGCGCTGCGCGACAGCAACATTCAAATAGTCCAGTTTCAGGATCGCTTCGCGTCCTTGACCGCCGTCGTCAACGACAGCAGAAGCGATCTCGATTCTGCACTGACGACGCTTTCCAGCGCTATCGACGACGCCAAACGATTCATTGCAGGAAGTCGAACCCAGACCAGTGAGCAGATCGAACGCCTTGCCGACCTCACCGCGGTGCTTGTCGAACAGCGGACTTCAGTCGAGAACATCTTGCACGGGGCGCCCTCCGCGATAGCCAACACCTATAACATGTACAACCCGGACACCGGGACATTCGTCGGTTCCTTCGTCTTCCAGAACTTCTCCAATCCCGTCCAGTTTCTCTGCTCGGGGATCGGCGCTGTCGAGAACGCCACGGCCCCTGAGACTGCCCGGTTGTGTGCCGAGTACCTCGGTCCGGCATTGCGCTTGGCGAATTTCAATTATCTGCCGATCCCGTTCAATCCGCTCCTCAGCGCGGTGGCCCAACCGCAGAACCTCGTGTACTCGGATCCGCGGTTGGCTCCCGGCGGGGCAAGAGTGCCCGCGGGACCGGCGGAGACTCCGCCTGCGGTGTCTGCATACACTGGCAGCGGGGACGTGCCGCCACCCCCCGGTTACGGTCCCCCACCCGCCCTCGCAACAGTCGACAGTCTCATCCTGCCGAACTCGGTGCCGCACGGTGCTGCCGAAGCACCACTGCCGCACACGACACCCGCGGGACCGGAGGTGCCGAATCCGTGAATGTCATCGCTGTTCGTCGGACTGCGCTGTGCGCCCTCGTGGCCACTGCCGCTACGAGTTGCGCCTTTCAAGGACTCAATTCGCTGCCCCTGCCCGGGACGGCAGGCCGAGACGCACACGCAGTGACATACTTCGTCGAGATCGCGAATGTCGGTACACTGGAGCCCAACTCGCCCGTCTTGATCTCTGATGTCACCGTCGGAAGTGTCGCCAAGCTCGCAGTCGACAATTGGAACGCCACGGTGGAGGTGTCCGTCGAACCAGATGTTGTGGTACCCGAGAATGCTGTGGCCACCGTCGGTCAGACCAGCTTGCTGGGGTCGATGCATCTTGCACTGAACCCCCCGCTGGGTGAGCAGCCGCACGGTCGCCTTGCGCCGAACACGACACTCCCGCTGAAAAGGGCCTCGACCTTTCCGTCCACGGAGCGGACCCTGTCTTCGCTGTCGACCATCGTCAACGGCGGCGGGCTCGGACAGATCAGCGACATCATCCACGAAACGAGCGTTGCCCTCTCCGGACGCGAGCAACAGGTCCGCACCCTGCTCACCCGCCTGGATGAGATCGCCGGTGTGCTGGCAGATCAGCGCCAGGACGTGGTCGTCACATTTGCCGAACTGAACAAGCTCAGCAAGACCCTAGCCGAGAATTCGGGCACCATCGATGCGGCGATCCGCAGGATCCCCGCTGCCTTAGATGTCCTGATCGAGCAAAGACCGCAGATAACAACGGCTTTGGACCGCCTTCGGATATTCAGCGACTCCGCCACGGGACTGATCAACGACACCCAGGACGATCTCATCCGGAACTTGCAGAACCTGGAGCCCATCCTCGGTGCAGTCGCCGATCTCGGATCCGACCTCGACACGGTGCTCGCATATCTGACGACGTTTCCATTCACCCAGAACGTCATCGACCGCGGGATGAAAGGGGACTTCATGAACCTGTTCGTCACGCTGGACCTGACCTATCCCCGGATCAAGCGGACGCTGGCGCTCGGTACCCGATTCGGTGAACCCAGAGCGCGGCTGATTCCTGCTCCGGGCGACCCCTGGCACGAGAATTACACGTACGATCCACTCGGCGGCACGATCGCCGAGCCCGTCCCACCGGCGACGCCAGCGCCGGCCGATCCACCGGAGGCCGGTGCGCAGCCTGCGCCGGCATTCTCCGGACCGGTGCTGCCCATTGCGCCACCGCGGGATTGGCAGTCCGGCACCCCCGCACCGCTCCAAGATCAGGTCTTCGCGGGGCCCTACCCGGGCGCACGCTGATGCTCAGTCGACTGGTCCGTATTCAACTGGTGCTGTTCTCCATCGTCTCGGTGCTGGCCGTCACGGCGATGATCATTGTCTATATCCAGGCGCCGATGCTGCTGGGTATCGGACGGTATTCGGTGACGATGGAACTTCCCGAGGGTGGCGGACTTTATCGCTTCAGCAATGTCACCGTGCGTGGCGTCCAAGTCGGCAAGGTCACCGAGTTGGAGTTGACCCCGAAAGGTCCGAGAGCGAAGCTCAGTCTCCAAACCACCCCAAGAATCCCGGCCGATTTGAGCGCAGAGGTGCGCAGCGTGTCAGCGGTGGGAGAACAATACGTCGACCTGCGGCCCCGCACGGACAACGGACCGTACCTGGGCGACGGATCTGTCATACCCGCCATCGACGTCACTGTGCCGCAAAAAGTCGGGCCGATGCTCGATCAGATGAGTGCGCTGTTGGGCAGCATTCCCAAGCACCGGATCGCCGACCTCCTCGATGAGACCTCCCAGGCTCTCAGCGGAGCGGACTTCGACCTGGGATCGCTCCTCGACTCCTCTGCCACGCTCAGTGAATCGCTTCGGACCAACGCCGATGCGGTGAGAGTGCTCACCGACGACAGTGTGCCGCTACTCGATGCTCAACAGCAGACAACGGATTCCCTGCGTCAGTGGGCGAGCAACCTCGCCGGGATAACCCGCCAGATCGATCAGAACGACGCCGCCGTGCGGAACATTCTGCAAGCCGGTCCCGGAGCTGCCGACGAAGCGGCGCGTCTGCTCGGTGACGTCAGACCTACGCTTCCCGTGCTGCTGGCAAATTTGACTACCGTCGGTCAGATCGCGGTGACCTATCGGCCCGGGATCGAGCAGCTACTCGTTCTGTTCCCGCCGTACATCGCTGCGCTGCAAGGGTTTGCTCTGCCGTGGAACAATCCGACCGGATGGCCGCTGGGTGATTTCACCGCGACCAGCGGCGATCCGCCCGCCTGCACCGTCGGCTTTCTGCCGGCCTCACAGTGGCGATCACCGGCGGACCTCACCGACATCGACACGCCCGAAAACCTGTTCTGCAAGCTCCCACAGGACTCACCGATCGCTGTCCGCGGCGCCCGCAACACCCCGTGCCTCGAGAATCCGGGGAAGCGGGCCCCGACCGTCGAGATCTGTCGGAGTGATCAGAGCTATCAGCCGCTGGCCCTGCGCCAGCATGCCCTCGGACCCAATCCGATCGACCCGAACGCCATCGCCCAGGGAATTCCGCCGGACGACCGCATCTTGCCGGGAGAGGGTCTCTACGGCCCCGTTGAGGGCACACCTCCACCGCCTGGACCGACGGCTGCAGCACCGAATGCGTTGCCGCAGGCTGCATCAGGAGGTCCGCTGGCCTTCGCGCAGTATGACCCAGCGTCGGGACGCTATGTCACGCCCGACGGTCGCACCCGCCAACAGTCTGACTTGGCCACAGGTGCCTCACCGAAGTCGTGGCGAGATCTGATGCCGAATTAGACCGACTGTCAGCCAACCTTTTCCAGGCGAAACGGCATCCGGATCACTAGGGGTTGGCCAACCCCACACGCACCCGCGGGTCCAGCCGTCACATCCTCACCACTGAGCACGGGCGAGCCGACGACCCGGCGGCCGGCGGGGCCGGCCGGCGTGAAGCGAAACAGCTGTCGCCCTGGATACGCACCGCCGCCGGGGCATGGCATCCAGTCCGGAATCTCTCTACGCACGCTCCACATGTTGGACTGCAGGGTGATCTCCGCCGACCAGCCGTGGTCGCTGTGCACATGGCCGAAGCAGGTACCCGGATCTGAGCATGACGAGACGATTGTCCAAGTGCTGCGCACCGTCCGTTGGTCGATGTACACCTCGTTCGTCTTCGCCCATTCACCGATGGACACGGCGGCATACGTGCCGTTCAACGCCAGTTCGGGGTCGACACCGTGGGCGACCGGAGCGTTCATTTGCCCGAACAGACACAGACTGATGACAGCCGTCGCCAAGAGGCCTTCCCGCCGGGACCCCAGCACCATGCTTTAAACGATAGAACAAACTCTGATTATCTGTCGCATGATCCGGTAAGCTGCCTCCATGCGGATGTCGGCCACGTCTGTCGCACTCGTCGCGGCAACACTGTGTGCTGGAGCATCCGTCGGGTCTGCCGGAGAAGCCCGCGCACAGGAATGCAACGACGCCTTCTGCACGCCAGGGATCAGAGGGGGTGTCACCTTGGGTGCGCACTGTGACAACACCGAGTACTACGTCTTCGGAACGACCTCATGGGGCCGACTGGTGTTCTGCGGCTCCCCGCGGCGATATGAGCCCCGCTACTTCCGCTCCCTGCCCATGCGCGGGGTCAAACTGGAGAATTCTCTGTGCCAGGGGTACGAGAATTCTGTTGCACAGGGCTTCGATGGCCGCTACCTGTTCTGTCAGGCACTCGACGGAAAACCGTTGTGGCGGGCCAAGGTCGACTAGGTTCAGCCATCGCCATCAGCAGTCGCCCGGCGACTCGCAGGCCTGCGACACCTGTCACCCGAAGTCCATGATCAGGTGATGGAGCCGAAGCTCGGCGATCCGCCAACGACCGTCGAGGCGAACCCACCGGTCGTGGTAATGACCGAACGCCGTCAACGATGTTCCGTTCTGCCACACCACTCTTTCCTGAACCGCCCAGATCACCCGCGCTACCTCGTCGCTGAATTCGAACTCGGGTGCATGCACCTGGTGCACGGTGCGTGCGTCAGCGACCGAGGCCTGGACCGCCGCCAGGACGTTCTCGCGTCCCACGAGGGGCACCGAGGAGGGATTGCCCGCGTCCAAGTCGACAGCGATCTCTTCCGTCATCAACTCGGCGAGGGCGGGCCAGTCTTTGGTGTCCAGTAGGCGGCAATAGCGTGCCTTGGCTTGTGAAAGTTCAGCCTGAGCCACAAGATCGGCCAGCTCCTGTGAAGTGCTCACCCGAACTGCAACTCCAGACGATCCAGGCGCCGGACCAGGATGCTGGGCAGCCAGCGTCCTACCGCCACCGGTTCGACCCACCGGGTGCGGTCGAGGACCTTGCGCAGCACTGTCATCGCTTCCAGGCGTGCCAGAGATGCGCCGACGCAGAAGTGTGCTCCCTTGCCGAACGTCATGTGCCCCTTGCCCTTCGGACGGTCGAGGCGGAACTCGTTCGGATGTTCGAACTGTGCCGGATCGCGATTGACCGCGCCCCAGAGCAGCAACAGGCGCGATCCACCAGACAAGGGGACACCACCGAGCGATGTATCGGACACGACGTGGCGATAGTGTCCGCGAAAAGGGGGTTCGAAACGCAACGCTTCCTCGATGAAGGCAGCGAGAAGCTCAGGCTTGCGGCGCAGCTGGCGCTGGATGTCGGGCTGGTCGGCAAGCAACCACATGGCGCTGCCCAAGAGCGAGGCGGTCGATTCTCCGCCGGCGCTGAACAGGGTGAGCATGACGATGCGAGCGGTGTTGTCGTCGAGTTGGCCGGCTGCGCAGAGCGTGGCGAGGTCACCGAGCAGATTGTCACCCGGCTCGGTCGCCGCACGCTCGAAGTGTTCGCTGATGTACCCGCTGAGCTCGATCGCGGCGGTACCAGCAGCCGTCAACTGCTCCGCAGACACCAAGCCGTCGAGCAATTGGGTCGTCGCGTACCCCGACGCGATGAGCATGTCGACGTCGTGGTCGGGCACGCCGATCAGCCGCGCGACCACCATCATCGGAAGGCGATTCGCCACCGCACCCATCCACTCGATGCGACCCTGGGCGATGCCGCGATCCAGCAGGTCGTCGGCTGTCATCGCCACGAAGCTTTCGGCAGCTCTGATCCGCTTGGCCGCCAGATGCGGCACCAGCATCTTGCGGTGCACGGCATGGACTGGGTCGTCTGCAGTCGCCAGCACATGCGACGACCCGCCGAGGCCTTCCATCTCGAACGATCCCACCCCGTGCTCAGGCGAGTAGGTCATCGTCGCCGTCAGGTTCGACGAGAACACTTCTGGGTGAGTGATGACCTCGTTCACCTCGTCCCATCCGCACACCACGTAGAAGGAAGAGTCGCCGACTTGGTGGACCGGCCCTTGGGCTCTCCATCGGTCGTACAGCGGATACGGGTCCTGGATGCAGGCGTCGTCGAAGAATTCGGCAGTGCAACTCGTCTGGTCGATGGTCATCTCGCAGGGAGCCTCCATCTCGTCAGCACATGTTACAGATTAACAGTATGTGTTCCATTATCCAATGATGTCATCAGCTCTGCGCGACGCGGCGCCGACGGCATACGCGAACAATGCCAAGCCAGCTGTTGACCTTTGTCTGCTCAGACACAAGCATGTCTGGCATGCGCTATGTCGTTACCGGCGGTACCGGGTTCATTGGCCGCCGGGTGGTATCCCGGCTGCTGACCCGCCCGGACACCGACACCGTCCACGTCCTGGTCCGCCGCCGTTCCCTGGGCCGCTTCGAGCAGCTGGCCCGCGAGTGGGACGAGCGGGTCGAACCCCTGGTCGGCGACCTGACGTCGGACGGGCTCGGCCTCACCGAGGACACGATCGCACTGCTGGGGCCGGTAGACCACGTCGTGCACTGTGCCGCGCTCTACGACCTGACCGCGCCGGCAGTGCAGCACCGGCAGGCCAATGTCGACGGCACCCGCGCCGTGATCGCGCTGGCCCGCCGGCTCGACGCGACGCTGCACCACGTGTCCTCGATCGCGGTCGCCGGGACGCATCGTGGCGTGTTCACCGAAGACGACTTCGACATCGGCCAGGCTCTGCCGACCCCGTACCACCGGACCAAGTTCGAGGCCGAACACCTGGTCCGCTCCGCGGCCGGGCTGACGTTCCGGATCTACCGCCCGGCGGTCGTCGTCGGTGACTCCCGCACCGGCGAGATGGACAAGATCGACGGGCCCTATTACTTCTTCGGCTTGCTCGCCAAGCTGGCGCTGCTGCCGGGCTTCGCCCCGGTGCTGCTGCCCGACGTCGGGCGCACCAACATCGTGCCCGTCGACTACGTCGTCGACGCGCTGGTCGCCTTGATGCACGTCCCCGACGGTGACGGCCGGACCTACCACCTGACCGCGCCCGAGCCGATCGGCCTGCACGGCATCTACCGGGGGATCGCCCCGGCCGCCGGACTGCCGCCGCTGGTGGGGTCGCTGCCCCGCGCCGCTGCCACGCCACTGCTGCGGGCCAGCGGCCGCACCCGGGTGGTGCGCAACATGGCGGCCACCCAGCTCGGGGTGCCGGGCGAGGTTCTCGACGTCGCCGAGCTGGCCCCCACCTTCACCGCTGATCGCACCGAAAAAGCATTGCGCGGCAGCGGAATCGAGGTTCCGGAGTTCGCGTCGTACGCGCCGCGGCTGTGGCGGTACTGGGCCGAGCACCTCGATCCCGACCGGGCGCGGCGGCACGATCCCGCGGGGCCGCTGGTGGGCAAGCACGTGATCATCACCGGGGCCTCCAGCGGGATCGGCCGGGCCTCGGCCATCGCGGTCGCCGCCCGCGGCGCCACGGTGTTCGCGCTGGCCCGCGACGGGCAGGCGCTCGATGAACTGATCGCCCAGATCAGGGCGGCCGGCGGCGACGCGCACGCATTCACCTGTGACGTCACCGATTCCGCCGCCGTCGAGCACACCGTCAAGGACATCCTCGGCCGGTTCGACCACGTCGACTATCTGGTCAACAACGCCGGACGGTCGATCCGCCGCTCGGTGTATTCGTCGACCGACCGGCTGCACGATTACGAGCGCGTGATGGCCGTCAACTACTTCGGCGCCGTGCGCATGGTGCTGGCCCTGCTGCCGCACTGGCGCGAACGCCGGTTCGGCCATGTGGTCAACGTGTCCTCAGCGGGGGCGCAGGCGCACAACCCGAAGTACAGCGCCTATATCCCGACCAAAGCCGCGCTGGACGCGTTCGCCGACGTCGTCGGTGCCGAAACCCTCTCGGATCACATCACGTTCACCACCATTCACATGCCGCTGGTCAAGACGCCGATGATCGAACCGTCCGGCCGGCTCAATCCCGCCCCGGCGATCTCGGCCGAACACGCCGCTGCGATGGTGGTGCGGGCGCTGGTGGACAAGCCCACCCGCATCGACACCCCGATCGGCACGTTCGCCGAGATCGGCACCTACCTGGCTCCGAAGCTCGCCCGACGCGTCCTGCACCAGCTCTCGCTGGGCTTCCCGGATTCGCCGGCCGCCCGCGGGGTCGCCGACGCGCGTCCGCCCCGGCCGGTTTCGCGCCGGCGCCGGCGCGTCGTCGCCTCGGTCCCGGCGGTGCGCGTCCCCCGCCCCGTCAAGCAGGCGGTGCGGCTGGTGCCCGGCGTGCACTGGTGAGCGCGGCGCGCCTCCCGGTGTTCGTCGACGTCGACACCGGAGTCGACGACGCGATGGCCCTGGCCTACCTGTTCGGCAGCCCGGACGCCGAGGTGATCGGCATCGCGTCGACCGCGGGAAATGTTGATGTGCATCAGGTTTGCGAGAACAACCTGGGACTGTTGCAGCTGTGCGGGAGGTCCGGGGTGCCCGTGTCCAAAGGCGCCGAGGCGCCGCTGAGCGCCCCGCTGCGTACGGCCGAGGACACGCACGGACCGCAGGGTCTCGGGTATGCCCGCCTCCCGGCCCCGACGGCCGAGCTGACCGCCTACGACGCGGCGCAGGCCTGGGTGCGGGCGGCCCGCGCGCACCCCGGCGAGCTGATCGCCGTGGCCACCGGACCGCTGACCAATCTGGCACTCGCGGTACGGGCCGAACCCGCGTTGCCCCGGTTGGTGCGGCGACTGGTGATCATGGGTGGCGCGTTCGACTACCGCGGCAATACCACTCCGGTGGCAGAATGGAACGTCAGCGTCGATCCGGAGGCAGCTGCCGAGGTGTTCGCGGCGTTCTCCGATGCCGACGAGCTGCCGATCGTGTTGGGGCTCAACCTGACCGAGAACATCATGCTGACCCCGGAGCTGCTCGGCGCGCTGGCCGACACGGCCGGATCGCCGTCGCGGCCACTGTCCGAGCACGACGACCGCGGCGCGGCGTCTGCGGCGGCCAACCCGCTGATCCGGGTGCTCGAGGACGCGATGCGGTTCTACTTCGAGTTTCACCACGATTGCGGCGAGGGATATCTGGCCCATCTGCACGACCCGCTGGCCGTCGCGGTGGCACTGGACCCCGAGTTGGTGCGCTGCCGGCCCGCGCCGGTCGATGTCGAGTTGACCGGCACGCTGACCCGTGGAATGACGATCGCCGACTGGAGTGGGCGCTGGGGGCGAAAACCCAACGCGCTGATCGGAGTCGACGTCGATCCGACCGCGTTCTTCGACCGGTTCATCGCACGGGTGGGGGCGTTCGCCCGGCAGCTGCCCTACTCGTAGACACCTTCGAGGTACCACCGGCGCTGCCGGTAGCACAGCAGCAGCGCCTGCGGCGGATCCGCACCGACGAGGACCTGCGCGCGGGCGACCCTGCTGCTTTTGGTCTGGGCGGGATCCCACCACCGCTCGTCGACCGCCCAGGGACCCGCCCACCAGGACACCCGGCCCGATCGGCCCGGCGCGGCCACCCGGTGCGGGTCCGCGGAGAACAATCCCCGCCCGCTGACCCGTACCGGCTCGCCGGCGGCGTCGAACACCTCGACCGGGTCGTCGAGCAGCACCGTCGGCGACGGCTCCGGCAGTTGGCCGGGCCACGGCTGGCGCGGATCTGCCTGCGGCACAAGTTCGTCGCCGAGCGCGGTGAACGCGATCCGCTCGGCGGGACTTCGGCCTCCGCTGAGCACCGGGACCCGGACGGCTTCCGGGCCGAGCAGACCCTGGACCCGCACCAGCGCGCGCCGGGCCCGCAACCGGTCCTCCTCACCGATACCGCCCCACAGCGGCAGCTGCAAAGCCTCGGCGGACACCACCTCCACCGGGCGCAATCGCAGCACGGTGATCGGCGCGCCAGGCCGGTCCTGCTCGGTGCGGCAGTTGAGCCAGCCGTCGAGTTGCCAGCGCACCCGGTCGGCGGTGGCGTCCTCGGTCAGTGGCTCGGCGCACCGCCACACCCGTTCCAGTTCCCGGCCGTTGGCAGTGACGGCGTGGATGGCCAGGCGGGTGCAGCCCACCCCTGCCGCGGCCAGGCTGCGGTGCAGAGCGCCGGCCAGCGACCGCCCCGCGAAGGCCGCCGCGTCCACCCGGTCGATGGGTGGATCGCACTGCATCACCGCGTCGAGCTCCTGCTCTGGTTCCCGCCCGGACGGACCGCGGGCGGGTTCGCCACAGGTCACCCGGTGCGCGAGCACCGCATCGGCGTCGAAGCGGGACGCGACATCACTGCGCGACAGTGCGGCGAACTGACCCATGGTCCGGATTCCCATGCGCCACAACAGATCCACCAGGTCATCGCGCGGTGCCGAGGACAGGCTCGGCTCGGATGCCAGCGTCCGGATCGACAGCGCCGACAGAAACGACGCATCCTGCCCGGCGGGAATGATCCGCCCGGCCCGCGCGGCGAACACCGCCGTGGGCAGTTGATCGGCGATACCCACCTGGCACTCGACGCCCGCCGCGGCCACCGCGTCGACCAGACGTTCGGCCGCGGCCTGCTCGGAGCCGAAGTAGCGGGCCGCGCCCCGCACCGCCAGCACCAGCAGCCCGGGACGCAGCACTTCGGCACGCGGAACCAGATCGTCGACCGCGGCGGTCACCCGCTCGAAGTGTCGGGCATCGCGGGTGCGATCGGCGGTGACGACATGCAGTTCCGGGCAACGGGCCTGCGACTCCCGGCGGCGCAGCCCCCGACGGACTCCCGCCGCCCGCGCCGCCGCCGAGCAGGCGATGACACGGTTGGCCAAGGTGACGGCCACCGGAACCGTGGGGGCGAGTTCCGCGGCGGCCGCCGCAGCGACCGCGGGCCAGTCCATGCACCACAGTGCCAGGACCCTGCTCTGTCCCATCGGTGTGCTCAGGTGCCCACGGCGCGGGCCGGGCCCGCGAACCGTCCCCGAGCCCGGGTGGCCAGCCGCACCCGGCTGATCCGCCCGCACCCCGGTACCGGGTGCGGGTCCCGGCCGCCGGTGATCTCATAGCCGCTGACCCGGGCCTCCAGCCGGGTGGACGCGCCCTGCCAGTCCCCGTCGGTGACCAGCAGCGTGCACCCGCGCTGCCGGGCCCGCGCCGTCACCGCCCTGGCCCGCGTGGCCGGCACAGAGCGGCCGCCCAGCCCCAGCACCACCAGGTCCATACCGTCCATCAGGACCGCGGCCACCTCCACCGGATCGGCGCCCGGTTCGGGGATCACCGCGATCCTGCTCAGATCGGCCCCCATCTCGACCGCAGCCAACAACCCCACATCGGGTTGGCCGATGATCGCGACATGGCCGCCGGAGGCCGTCACCGCCGCCACCATGCCCAGCTGGAGGGAACGAGCACCCGCCACCACCGCCACCGTCCCCCGTGGCAACGGATCGGACAGCAGTTCAGCCAGCGAATCGGGGACCGGCAGCAAAGATTCCGGAGTGCCGGAGAGCTCGGGAACCGGGGCGACGGCCCGGCGACCTGAACCCACCTTCCCGGAGATCGAGGCCATCTGCTTTCGCAGCTGTTCTACCTGTTCAGCACGTGTGACAGGACGTCGATCCAGGCTTTTTGGCATCGTCACAAAAGCACCTTTCACACCATCCGACACATCCGTTGTTCGAAACTTTGTTCGATGCAGCCAGTAAACACCCACCCTCTGACAGCGTCAACCAGATCAAAGGCGACACTGCCAAATAGTGACATTGACAAATGTCATCATTAGGAGTTGCATCCGTCACATGCTCACCGACGAGAGTGCGACGGACTCATCCGAGCGAGGCTCCTGGCGATCACGCCACGCCGCCACCCTCAGCAGCCTGACCCTGCGCCAGATCAGCGCGGTGCTCCCTCCGGGGCAACCGTGGGGTCTGTGGGCCTCCCGCCAGATCGTCGCCCGCCTCATGGACGCGTTCGGCCCGTCGATGGCCGGGACCCGGGTCGAGCGAGTCGACGTCACAACCGCCGACGGACAACGCCTTTGTGGCGAATGGGTCCGGGGCCGTGGGGTTTCCGGTGAAACCCCCGGCGCGATCTACTTCGTCCACGGCAGCGGTTATGTGTTGTGCTCGACCCGAACCCACCGACGCCTGGCTTCATGGCTGTCCCGCCTGACGGGTCTGCCCGTCTTCAGCGTCGACTACCGCCTGGCGCCCCGACACCGGTTCCCCACCGCCGCAGAGGATGTCCGCCGCGGTTGGGACTGGCTCACCGGGCACTGCGGCATCGCACCCGAGCGCATCGCGGTGGCCGGAGACTCCGCGGGCGGGCACCTGAGCGTTGATCTGCTGCTCCAGCCCGACGTCGCCCACCCCGCCGCACTGGTGCTGCTCTCTCCGCTGATGGACCTGACGTTCACACTGGCGCGGTCCCGCGAGCAGACCCGCCCGGACCCCACGATGCGCTCGCACCACGCGGTCCGTCTGGTCAGCCTGTACTGCAACGGAATCGAGACGCGTCATCCCCGGTTGGCCCTCGACGTCGCCGGCGGACGCCTTCTGCCTCCGACGCTGATCCAGGCGGGCGGGGCCGAGATGCTCGCGGCCGACGCCATTGCGCTCGCCGACGACCTGCGCGCCGCCGGCGGCCGATGTGAGCTGCAGATCTGGCCCGACCAGGTGCACGTCTTCCAGGCGCTGCCCCGGATATCGCCCGAAGCCGTGCCCGCGATGAGAACCGTGGCAGCATTCATCGCCGAGACGCTGGGCGACGCCGAGATCGAACGGGCGAGCTGACATGTGGCCCTTCGGCGCCAAGCGCAGCCACAACGCCGACGCGGTGATCACCGGCGCCGGAAGCGGTATCGGCGCCGCCTTCGCCGCCGAGGTGGCGCGCCGCGGCGGACGGGTCGTCTGCAGCGACATCGATCCGACGGCCGCCTCGGCCACCGCCGAGGCCCTCGCGGGCCACGGCGCGCAGGCACTGGCGCTGCGCTGCGACGTCACCGACATCGACGCGGTGCATCGGCTCGCCGATGAGGCGCAGGCGTGGTTCGGCGGCCCACCGACGCTGGTGATCAACAACGCGGGCGTCGGCGCGGGCGGTGCCGTCATCGGGGAGACCGATCTCGCCGTCTGGCGCCGCGTGCTCGACATCAACCTGTGGGGACCGATCCACGGATGCCACGTGTTCGCACCGATCCTGCGCACGGCCGGCCGCCCCGCCGGCATCATCAACGTCGCGTCGGCAGCGGCATTCGGCGCCGCGCCGGGAATGGCCGCCTACAACGTCAGCAAGGCCGGGACCCTGTCGTTGTCGGAGACCCTGGCCGCCGAACTCGCCGGCACCGGGGTGCACGTCACCGCGCTGTGCCCGACGTTCGTCAAGACCAACATCGTCACCTCCGGCGCCGACGACGGCGTCATCTCCGCGCAGTCCCGCGACGTCGCCGAAACGCTGATGCGCTGGATCGGCTTCTCCGCCGACCGGGTGGCCCGTACCTGCCTCGACACGCTCGATCGCGGTGGCCTGTACTGCATGCCGCAGCCGGAAGCCCGGATCGGCTGGGGCATCAAGCGTTTCACCCCGACGGTGTACACCCGCGCCGCCGGCCTGACCACCCGCGTCACCACCTAGGAGGATCAATGGCGATCGACATGGACACGATGCTGGCGAAGATCAAGGACCGCCAGTGGGCGCTGGCCGACATCGACTGGGACGCCCCGGGTGCGGAGCGCATCACCGACGAACAACGACCGCAACTCAAGGCCTTCATGGCCGACCTGTGCTGGATCGAGAACATCGGCGCTCGCGGGTTCGCCGCCCTGGCCAAGAAGGCGCCCACCCCGACGATCGCGGAGATCTACCGCTACTTCCACGCCGAGGAGCAGCGGCACGCCAATGCCGAACTGGCGCTGATGAAACGGTGGGGAATGCTGGATGACGGCGAGATGCCCGAGCCGAACGTGAACATCCGGATGGCGATGGACTGGCTGGACACCTATGCCGACGACATGTCGCTGTCCATCCTGGGCACCGTGATCCCGATGCTGGAGGTGGCCCTCGACGGTGCGCTGCTGAAATTCCTCCTCGAGGAGGTCCACGACCCCGTCTGCCATCAGGTCTTCGAGAAGATCAACAACGACGAATCTCGGCATCTGGTCGTCGATTTCGAGGTGCTGGACATGATCGGCCACCGCACCGCGCGGACCCTGGCGATCGAGTTCGTCGGCACCGTCGCCTCCCCCAGCCTGATCATCGGCGCCATGATGTACATCCCGCTGCTCAACCGCGCGATCGACGAGATCATCGCGATGGGACTGGAACCCGACCGCCTCTACCAGGCCATGCTGCGCTTCAAACACCTCGGCGAGCGCGGCGAGAACACCTGGCGCGTCCCCGCATACCAGGTTCTCAAGCGGCACGCCGGTGTCGTGGTCAACCCCAACCACCCTTACCACCTGCTGGCCAACTCGATGGTCTGGCTGTCCGAACGCTACCCGAGGAAGCTGCTGAAACCGATACCGAGCTGGTTCAAGGAACTCACCCACGAACCGGCGGCCTGAAAC
The DNA here is from genome assembly GCF_010726645.1 of Mycolicibacterium duvalii. Taxonomy (NCBI): domain Bacteria; kingdom Bacillati; phylum Actinomycetota; class Actinomycetes; order Mycobacteriales; family Mycobacteriaceae; genus Mycobacterium; species Mycolicibacterium duvalii. The sequence continues at coordinate 3,396,043 of NZ_AP022563.1, forward strand.
ATGCCCGCAGCCAACCGTATTCACGACACCCTGATCGTCGGCGCCGGATTCACCGGCCTGGGCAGCGCAATCAAACTCAAGAAAGCCGGAATCGACGACATCGTGATCGTCGAACGCGGCACCGCGGTCGGCGGGACCTGGCGCGACAACACCTATCCCGGGGTGGCGTGCGACATCCCGTCGCTGCTGTACTCGTACTCGTTCGTCAAGAACCCGTCGTGGTCGCGGGCCTATCCGTCGGGCGCGGAGATCCGCGAGCACATCGAGGACATGACCGATGCCCACGGGCTGCGTCCGCTGATCCGCTTCAACACCGAGATCACCGGGTTGACATTCGACGAGGGCCGCGGAGTCTGGACCGCATCGACCCGGCGGCGCCGGAAGTTCCAGGCCCGCACGGTGGTGCTGGCCTCCGGCCCGCTCGCCGATCACGCGTGGCCCGACATCCGGGGCATCGACACCTACCGGGGCCGCAAGATCCACAGCGCGGACTGGGACCACGACTACGACGTGACCGGCAAGCGCGTCGCGGTGATCGGCACCGGGGCCAGCGCTGTGCAGATCGTCCCGGAACTGGTGCGCAAGGCCGCCTTCGTCAAGGTGTTCCAACGCACCCCGGGCTGGGTGCTGCCGCGGCTGGACGTCCCGATGCCGGGCCCGGTTCAGACACTGTTCGCCGCGGTGCCGGCCGCTCAGGAGTTGGCGCGGCAGGCGCTGTACTGGGGTCACGAGGCCAGCGCGACCGCGCTGGTCTGGGACACCCCGCTGACCGGCCTGGTGGCCCGGCTCGGCAAAGCGCATCTGCGCGCCCAGGTCAAGGATCCGTGGCTGCGCCGCCAACTCACGCCCGACTTCACCCCGGGCTGCAAGCGCATGCTGATCTCCAGCGACTACTACCCGGCACTGCAACGGGACAACTGCAAACTGATCACCTGGCCGATCGCCACCCTCAGCCCCGCAGGTATCCGTACCAGCGACGGCATCGAGCACCATCTCGACGCGATCGTGTTCGCCACCGGGTACGACGTGCACCTGACCGGCCCGCCGTTTCCGGTCACCGGATTGGACGGGCGATCACTGCAGCAGGAGTGGGCCGACCACGCCGAGGCCTACAAGAGCGCCAGCGCCCACGGCTACCCGAACCTGTTCTTCATGACGGGGCCGAACTCCGGTCCCGGCCACAACTCGCTGCTGGTGTATGTCGAGGGCCAGATCGACTACGCGGTCCGCGCGATCACCACCATCCTGGAGCAGAACCTGCGCTATCTCGACGTGCGGGCGCAGGCCCAGGCCCGCTACAACGCGCGGCTGCAGCAGCGCCTGACCAAGACGACCTGGATGTCGGGATGCAGCAGCTGGTATCTGACCGCCGACGGTTTCAACGCCTCGATGTACCCCGGTTTCGCGACGCAGTATCTTCGACAGATGCGACGGTTCCGATCCGCGGACTTCGATGCGGTGGCCCACGAGACACGTCCGCGGGCCGTGACCTCGACGGGCTGACGTGTCCGGGCCGATCCAGACGATTCTGCGTCGCGTGCGCCGCGGCTCACGCGACGTCATCGAGAACGCAGTGTCGCAGTTGTTCGACGCCGCGGTGCAGCCGCACGGCGTGGCCGACTCCGGCGAATACCGCATCGACGAGCTCGCCCGGCTGGCCGGCACCACCACCCGCAACATCCGCGTCTACCGCGACCGCGGCCTGCTGCACCCGCCGCTGCGGGTCGGCCGGATCGCATTGTTCAACGACACCCATCTGACCCGGCTGCGCCTGATCACCTCACTGCTGGACCGCGGCTACAACATCGCCCACGTGAAAGAGATGCTGTCGGCCTGGGAGCAGGGCAAGGATCTCGGCGACCTGCTCGGGCTCGAGTCGGCGATCGCGGGCAGCTGGGCCACCGAGAAACCTCAACGGATGGCGCTGAGTGCGGCCCGGCGGTTGATCGACGACCCGGCCGGTTTCGACCGGCTGGTGTCGCTGGACATCATCCGGCTCGACGACGGTGAACAGGCCACCATCATGCGGCCGACCCTGGTGGATGCGTTCATCGAGATCCGGCAGTACGGAGTGGCTTTGGACAAGCTGATCGACCTGCACGAGCAGGTGGCGCCGCTGCTCGACCAAATCAGCGCCATCCTGGTACAGGCCGGTGTGGAAGAGGTGGTCGACAAGATCAACCCCGGCGCGGCGATGCCCGGTGACGTCGAAGTGGCCCAGCTGATCACCACTCTGGTGCGCTTCCGCACCCAGGCCGTCACCGCGGTCGGGGCCACGCTGGCGTCCTCGATCGAAGCGCAGGTCGAATCCGTGGTCACGCAGATGCTCGGGGACCTGATCGAGAAGCAGGCCGCCGCGGGCGAGTGACGCCGCTCACTCCCACTCGATGGTGCCCGGCGGCTTGCTGGTGATGTCGAGCACCACCCGGTTGACCTCCCGAACCTCGTTGGTGATCCGCGTCGAAATACGCTCCAGCACTTCGTAAGGTACCCGCGTCCAGTCCGCGGTCATCGCATCCTCGCTGGACACCGGGCGCAGCACGATCGGGTGCCCGTAGGTCCGCCCGTCGCCCTGCACGCCCACCGAGCGGACGTCGGCCAACAGCACCACCGGGCACTGCCAGATCAGGTGGTCCAGCCCCGCCGAGGTGAGTTCCTCGCGGGCGATGGCGTCTGCGCGGCGCAGCGTGTCCAGGCGATCGGCGGTGACCTCGCCGACGATGCGGATGCCCAGCCCCGGGCCCGGGAACGGTTGGCGCGCAACGATGTCCTCGGGCAGGCCGAGTTCGCGTCCGACGGCCCGTACCTCGTCTTTGAACAGCAGCCGCAACGGCTCGACGAGGCGGAACTTCAGGTCGCCGGGCAGGCCGCCCACATTGTGGTGGCTCTTGATGTTCGCGGTGCCCGACCCGCCGCCGGACTCGACGACGTCGGGGTACAGCGTGCCCTGGACCAGGAACTCGACCTCCCCGTCGACCCCGCCCAGTGCATCGCGCACCGCCCCTTCGAAGGCCCGGATGAACTCGCGGCCGATGATCTTGCGCTTGCCTTCGGGATTCGTGACCCCCGAGAGCGCTTCGAGGAAACGGTCGGCGACGTCGACGGTCACCAGGTTCGCCCCGGTGGCGGCGACGAAGTCGCGCTGCACCTGCGCGCGCTCCCCCGCCCGCAGCAGCCCGTGATCGACGAACACACACGTCAACCGGTCTCCGATGGCGCGCTGCACCAGCGCCGCTGCCACCGCGGAGTCCACGCCACCGGACAGCCCGCAGATCGCCCGGCCGTCGCCGATCTGGGTGCGCACCTGCTCGATCAACGCGTCGGCGATGTTGGCCGGAGTCCACGTCGCGTCGATGCCGGCGAACTCGTGCAAGAACCGGCTCAGCACCTGCTGACCGTGCGGGCTGTGCATCACCTCGGGGTGGTACTGCACGCCGGCCAGCCGCCGCTCACGGTTCTCGAACGCCGCGACCGGGGCTCCCGAGCTGGTGGCCACCACCTCGAAACCGTCCGGCGCGACGGTCACCGCGTCACCGTGGCTCATCCACACCGGCTGCGTCTCGGGCAGATCCGAATGCAGCGCTCCGCCAGAGACTCTCAGCTCGGTCCGGCCGTATTCGCTGGTGCCGGTGCGGGCCACCGTGCCGCCGAGCGCCTGCGCCATCGCCTGAAAGCCGTAGCAGATCCCGAACACCGGCACGTCGAGATCGAACAGCGCGGGGTCCAATTGCGGGGCGTCCTCCGCGTACACGCTGGCCGGCCCCCCGGACAGCACGAGCGCCCGCGGGTTGCGCGCCCGGATCTCGTCCACCCCGGCGGTGTGCGGCACGACCTCGGAGTACACCCGCGCTTCCCGCACACGACGCGCGATCAGCTGAGCGTATTGCGCGCCGAAGTCGACGACCAGAACAGGACGGGGGGTTGCAGCTTCCACCCGGTCAGTTTAGTGAGACGGCGATGTCTGTGGTCACCGGCGCGCCACCTCGCCGACTCCGGTCGGTCCCCGACCGACCGTCACCCCACGTAAGACGGCCGCCGAGGCCGCGGCGCTGCCGGTGACCACATTTCCCCCGACGCACACGCTAGTGTCCGAGGAACTACGTCGTCTGTCGCCCGAACGTACGAAGCTGCCCTCACAAGTCGTTGAGGCTCAGGATTCCGTCTTCGATCGCCCGCGCCAGCAGAGCCGATTTCGTGGGCGCCGGCCGTCCCACACTCGCGTATTTCGCCCGGGCACGCTGCAGATGGGTGCGCACCGTCGTCGGAGCGATGAACAGCCTCTTGGCCACGAGTTCCTTGCTCTCGGTCTGAAACCACGCGATCAGGACCTGCTTCTCCCGCTCGGAGAGCTTGATCCTGCCCAGCGTGGTGTCGTTGAGCAAGGCCTTGCCCATCCGCGGTCCCACATAGGGCGTCGCGGTGTGAGCCGCGCGCACGGCGTCGATGAGATGGCGTTTGCCTTCCGACTTCGCCAGATAGGTCACCGCCCCCAGCTCCAGACAGGTCAGGATCACCTCGTCGGCGGAGATGTGGGAGTAGACGATCACTCGTTGCTCGCCGTCGCTGAGCCGGCGCAACGCCTCGAAGTCCGGCCGGTTGCCCTCGATCTGGAGGTCCAACAGCACCACATCGGCGTCGGCGGCACCGTCGGAACGGGCAGCAAAGTACTCGGCCGGCTCGAGAAAACAGCCCACCACCTCGATCGGCGGGTCGGCCTGCGCGCACCAGGCCTGCACGCCAGCGTGCACGACGTCATGGTCGTCGATGATCGCGATTCGCACCGCACCCCCGCCGGACATGCCCACCCTCCCCCGACTTGGCAGCCACTGCCCAATGTCAGTCATACGCCTGCCGGGTATTCAACCGCAGGGAACGCGTCACCGCGAGAGCGCCTCCCCACCGACGCGACGTTGCCATCCCGGCAGCCAGCCAACTTTGTATTGCTACGTTCAGCGCCGTCACCACCGCAGTCGGGCCGCGCACGCCCCGTCAGCGACGGGATACGGTATCGCCATCGATGCGTTGACCGACGGCGGGGAGGTGTGGTGTCGACGAGCCGCACCGAGCCGGACGACGCATACCGGCGGCAGATGGCGGCCCGCGCCGCGACCGTCGGGCTGCTGATGCGCCACACCGTCAACCTCGGCGTGGCGGTGGTCGCGTTGGGCGATCCGCACTCACCGGCGCAGCCCGCCGGAGCGGCGCTGCTGGCGTTGCTGGCGGTGTGGTCGCTGTACCGGCTGAGCACCCGCTCCCGCGCCGCGCGCTGGCTGGCGCTGGACTACCTGCTGGTACTGCTGGTGTGCCTGTCCATCCCGATGCTGGTGTCCGGCACCGATTTTCACCTGTCCAACAGCGCGCCGCAGGCCATCGCCGGGACCGCGGTGGTCAGCCTCTCGGTAGCAGTGTCACCGCGGGTGAGTCTGCTGCTCGTCACCGGCATCGCGTCGGCCTACGCGGGCGGAGTCGCCCAAGCGGCCGGATGGTCCGAGGTGGCGTCGGTGAACGCGATGTACTACTTCGCAGTCCAGTGGGCCACCGCGTCGGTGATCCGCGCCATGCTGCTCGGTCTCGCCGCCACCGTGGACCGCGCCCGCGCCGACCGCCACCAGGCCGAACTCGCCCGCCAGGTCGACGCCGCCGTGCGCGACTACGAGCACGAACAGCTCGCACTGCTGCACGACACCGCAGCCTCGACCCTGCTCATGGTCGGACACGGCACGGCGATCAGCCCGACGCGCATCGCAGCGCAGGCCCGACGAGACCTCGCGCTGCTCGGCGACACCAACTGGCGGACGCCGCCGCGCTGGGTGGATCTCGTTGCCGCATTGCGTCAGTGCGCCGAACACGTCGCGACGCCGGTCGAGTTCGACGGCCCGGAACGACTCTGGCTGCCGGGGCGGACGGCCCACCCGGTGGTCGCCGCGGTTCGTGAAATCATGACCAACACGGACCGGCACGCCCGCGCGACGCTGCTGCGGGTCAGCGTGTCGGACACCGCCGTCCGGCTGCACGACGACGGCGTGGGCTTCGACGGCGCTGCCGCACGGGACCGGCATGGCCTGCGCGACTCGGTGCTCGGGCGGATGCAGCGGGCCGGCGGCCGCGCCCGGATCACGTCCACTCCGGGCCAGGGCACGTCGGTCGAATTATGGTGGCGGACCGATCATCCCCGCCCCGCCCCCCCGGCCGACACCGACCCGCTGACGCTTCCCGCCCGGATGCGTTACGGCTTGGCCCTGACCGTCTATGCGGTGGTCAACCTCCTCATCACGGTTCCGGCGGCGGCCGGTGCCACCCACACCGGCCTCAATGCGGCCTTGGGCGTCCTGGCCGGTCTGGGCGCGCTGGCCGCGGTGCCGCGAATCCTGTGGGGCCGATCCGTCTTCGTCTGGCCTGCCGCGGTCGCGCTGCTGGTGGTCGCGGTGGTCCAGCCGTTGTCGGTGACCCACGGGTCGGTGATCGGATATGCCCACTGGGCGCAGGCGGCGATCGGCTGGTGTGTGCTGCCGCTGCTGCTGGGGCTGCGCACCCGCACGGGCGTCACGATTCTGGTGGGGTACTGGGTGGTCGGCAACTCCGTTGTGCTGTGGCTGGATCCGTCCGCGGCCGCGTGGGTCAACATCGGCCTGGGCTCGGCGAGCATCCTCGCGGTGCAACTGTTCGCGTTGATCTTCAGCGGTCTGATGCGCGATGCCGCCGCCGACGCGCAGACCGAAACGACGGCGCACCATGCGCTGCTCGCCCAGGAGAGGGTGGCAGCCGCACTGCGGGCGGAATACCGGCGCCGCTACGCCGATATCGTCGACAGTGTGGTCCCCCTGTTGGACGCGCTGTCCCGAGGTCGGGTCGACCGGGACACCCAATTGCGCGCGAGAGCCGAATGCCGCCGGCTACGAGCGCTGTTCGACCAGGCCAGTACGTTCGATCATCCGTTGATGCAGCGGATCCGGCCCCTCGTCGACGCCGCCGAAGCACGTCAGGTGGACGTGGTCGTTGATCTCACCGGTCCGCCGCCCGACCTCACCGACACGACGATCGACGCGTTGATCGAACCGCTCAGGGCGGTCCTCGGCCGCGCGAAAAGCTCGGCCCGGCTGGTGATCACCTCTACCCCTGAGTGGGTCGAGGTCAGTGTCGTCTGCGATCTCGGTGCCGACGACACCCTCGATGGGCACCCGCCCGGTGTCGAGGTGGTGGTCGCCGGCGATCAGATGTGGTGTCTGGTCCGCCGGCCCGTCACCACGGCAGGTTCAGCCCGCTGAGGTGATCGGCTCGATCGGGATGCTGCGCAGCGCGCCCGGCGCGTCGGCGGGGACGACCGGGTTGTTGGGGGCGATCGGGGTGAGCCGACGGTACGGTTCGCCCTGGCTCGGCCGCAGATCCTGCTCGCCCTTGTTCGGCCACAGCGCCGCCGCCCGCTCGGCCTGCGCGGTGATCGAAAGCGACGGATTGACACCGAGATTGGCCGAGATCGCAGCACCGTCGACGACCGACAGCGTCGGGTAGTTGTACACCCGGTGGTACGCGTCGATGACGCCGTGCTCGGGGCTGTCGCCGATCGCCGCACCGCCCAGGAAGTGCGCGGTCAGCGGAATGTTGAACAGTTCGCCCCAGGTGCCGCCGGCCACGCCGTCGATCTTCTTGGCGATGCGCCGGGTCACCTCGTTGCCCACCGGGATCCAGGACGGGTTGGGCTCGCCGTGGCCCTGCTTGCTGCGGTAGCGCCGGAAGCCCAGCCGGGTGCGCTGGGTGAACGTGGTGATCGAGTTGTCCAGGTTCTGCATCACCAGCGCGATCATGGTGCGCTCACTCCACCCCCGCGGATTGAGCAGTCGCATGGTGCCGCGGGGATCCTCCCGGGCGATGTGCAGCAGCTGCCGCCAGCGCGGCACATCGGTGCCTTCGGGTCCGGCGCCGTCGGTCATCAGCGTCTGCAGCAGACCCATCGCGTTGGATCCCTTGCCGTACCGGCACGGCTCGACGTGGGTGTCCGACGTCGGATGGATCGATGAGGTGATGGCGACCCCACGTGTGAGGTCCAGGTCGTCGCCGACCCGCAGCCGTCCCGCGCCGACGATCGACTCGGAGTTGGTGCGGGTGAGCACACCGAGCCGGTCGGACAACTCCGGCAGCCGGCCGGTGTCGCGCATCTTGAACAGCAGCTTCTGGGTGCCGTAGGTGCCGGCGGCCAGCACGACGTGCTGGGCGGTGAAGGTGCGCCGGTTGCGGCGCAACAGGCTGCCGGTGCGCACGGTGCGCACCTGCCAGCTGCCGTCGCCGCGCTGGCTGAAGTCGGTCACCGTGGTCATCGGCAGCACCTGCGCGCCGGCGCTTTCGGCCAGGCCGAGGTAGTTTTTCACCAGGGTGTTCTTGGCGCCGTACCGACAGCCGGTCATGCACGAGCCGCACTCGATGCACCCGGTCCGGGCCGGCCCGGCGCCGCCGAAATACGGGTCGGGCACGGTCTTGCCCGGGGTCTTGGTGCCGTCGGGGCCGAAGAAAACCCCGACCGGCGTCGGCACCCAGGTGTCGCCGACGCCCATGTCGTCGGCGACTTCCTTCATGATGCGGTCGGCGTCGGTGAACGTCGGGTTGGTGACCACGCCCAGCATCCGCTGCGCCTGGTCGTAGTGCGGGGACAGTTCCTCGCGCCAGTCGGTGATGTCGCGCCACTGCGGGTCCTTGAAGAACGGCTCGGACGGCACGTAGAGCGTGTTGGCGTAGTTCAGCGAGCCGCCGCCCACCCCGGCGCCGGCCAGGATCATCACGTTGTCGAGCAGATGGATGCGCTGGATGCCGTACATGCCCAGCTGCGGCGCCCACAGAAACTTGCGCAGGTTCCACGACGTCTTCGCGAACTCCTGGTCGGCGTAGCGCTGACCGGCTTCGAGCACCAGCACGCGGTAGCCCTTCTCGGTGAGGCGCAGCGCGGTCACGCTGCCGCCGAACCCCGAGCCGATGATGATGACGTCGTAGTCAGGCTTCATCTGACCAGTATGAACTTACCGTTCGGTAACTTGCCAGCGAGGCTGGCCTTACCCGGCAGACGTTAGTGTCATGCACTGTGGCCACCGGGATGACGACGCGCGAGACGAAGCGGCTGCAGACCAGAGAGCGCCTCCTCGGGGCGGCCATCGCCGAGTTCAAGCGGGCCGGGATGGCCGAAGCCGACGTCAGCGCGATCGTCGGGGCGGCCGGCGTCGCGCACGGCACGTTCTTCTTCCACTTCCCGACCAAAGAGCACGTGCTGCTGGAACTGGAACGCCGGGAGGAAGCCCGCATCGCCAAGCGGTTCGCGGCCTTCGCCAAGACGCACGACGACCTGGCCTCGACGTTGCAGGAGGCGGTGCGCCAGGTGCTCGGCCTGGAGCGCAGGCTGGGTGTGGTGTTGTTCAAAGAGTTTCTGGCGCTGCACTTCTCGCCGACCCGCCCACCGGCCGAGGAAGGTGACGACCATCCGTTGGTCGTGCTGGTGGCCGAGCAGATCGACCGGGCCCGCGGGGCCGGCGCGATCGATCCCGATGTGGACGCGATGAACAGCGCCATCTTCTTCCTGCTCGGCCTCTACGCGCTGCTGATCACCGTCGACGACTCCCAGGCCCGCAAGAACCTGGTCGACGACTACCTGACCCGCACGCTGCGCAGCCTGCAGCCGGCGGTCAGACCCCGACGGTGAGTCCGACCTTCTGGAACTCCTTGAGGTCGCAGTAGCCGGCCTTGGCCATCGAGCGGCGCAGCCCGCCGACGAGGTTCAGCGAGCCGAACGGATCGTCGGACGGACCGATGAGGACCTGTTCCAGGGACGGCCGCTGCCCCGCTGCGATCTGCAGCAGCGCCCCGCGCGGCAGCGACGGGTGCGCGGCCGCCGCCGGCCAGAACCAGCCGCCACCCAGGGCCTCGGCGGCCGACGCCAGCGGGGTGCCCAGCACCACCGCGTCGGCGCCGCACGCGATCGCCTTGGCCAGGTCGCCGGAGGTGTGGATGTCCCCGTCGGCGAGCACGTGCACGTAGCGTCCCCCGGTCTCGTCGAGGTACTCGCGGCGCGCGGCCGCGGCGTCGGCGATCGCGGTGGCCATCGGGACGCTGATGCCGAGCACCTCGTCGGAGGTCGTCACGCCCTGGGTGGAGCCGTAACCGACGATGACGCCGGCCGCGCCGGTGCGCATCAGGTGCAGCGCGGTGCGGTGGTCGAGCACCCCACCGGCGACGACGGGCACGTCGAGCTCGGAGATAAACGTCTTGAGGTTGAGCGGTTCGCCGTCGTGATTGACGACCCGCTCGGCCGACACGATGGTGCCCTGGATGACGAGCAGGTCGATGCCCGCGGACAGCAGCGCCGGCGTCAGCGCGCGGGCGTTCTGCGGGCTGACCCGCACCGCGGTGGTCACCCCGGCCTCGCGGATCCGCGCGACGGCGGCGCCGAGCAGCTCGGGATCCAGCGGTGCGGCGTGCAACTGCTGCAGCAGCCGGGTGGACGCCGACGGGTCGGCCTCCTTCTCCGCAGCATCCAAAACCTGGGCGATCTTGTCCTCGACGTCGGCGTGCCGGCCGATCAGACCCTCGCCGTTGAGGATGCCGAGCCCGCCGAGCCGCCCCATCTCGATGGCGAACTCGACCGACACCAGCGCGTCGGTCGGGTGGGCGACCACCGGGATCTCGAACCGGTACGCATCGAGCTGCCACGCCGTCGACACATCCTGCGAGGACCGGGTGCGCCGGGACGGCACGATGTTGATGTCGTGGAGTTCGTACGTGCGGCGGGCGGTTCTGCCCATGCCGATTTCCACCATGTCGCGCATCAGTTGTTTCTCCCCTTCGGCCCCGCCGACCCTAGCGGGTGTAGTAGTTGGGGGCCTCGACGGTCATGGCGACGTCGTGGGGATGACTTTCCTTCAGCCCGGCCGCGGTGATCTGCACGAACTGCGCCTGCTGCAACGCCTCGATGGTGGGCGAGCCGGTGTACCCCATGGCCGCGCGCAGACCGCCGACGAGCTGGTGGATCACCGACCCCAACGGGCCGCGGTAGGGCACCCGGCCCTCGATGCCCTCGGGCACCAGCTTGTCCTCCGACAGCACGTCGTCCTGGAAGTAGCGGTCCTTCGAGTAGCTGCCCCGCAGATTGCCGGTTGCGCCCCGGCCCTGCATCGCGCCCAGCGACCCCATCCCGCGGTAGCTCTTGAACTGCTTGCCGTTGACGAAGATCAACTCGCCGGGCGATTCGGCGGTGCCGGCCAGCAGCGAGCCCAGCATCGCCGTCGACGCGCCGGCGGCCAGCGCCTTGGCGATGTCACCGGAGTACTGCAGGCCGCCGTCGGCGATCACCGGCACGCCGTGCGGGGCGCACGCCGCGACCGCCTCCAGAATCGCGGTGATCTGCGGAGCCCCGACGCCGGCAACGACGCGGGTGGTGCAGATCGACCCGGGTCCGACACCGACCTTGACGGCGTCGGCACCGGCCTCCACCAGCGCAGCCGCGGCCGCCCGCGTCGCGACGTTGCCGCCGACCACGTCCACGCGCTCGCCGACCGCGTTCTTCAGCCGGTGCACCATGTCCAGCACGCCGCGGTTGTGGGCGTGCGCGGTGTCGACGATCAGCACATCGACCCCGGCGTCGGCCAGGGTCATCGCCCGCGACCAGGCGTCCTCCCCGACCCCAACGGCCGCGCCGACCAGCAGCCTGCCGTCGGAGTCCTTGGTGGCCAGCGGGAACTGCTCGGTTTTGACGAAGTCCTTGACGGTGATCAGCCCGGTGAGCTTGCCGTGGCCGTCGACGATCGGCAGCTTCTCGATCTTGTGTCGCCGCAACAGGCCCAGCGCGGCCTCGGCGGACACCCCCTCCTGTGCGGTGATCAGCGGCGCCTTGGTCATCACCTCGGCGACGCGCTTGTTCTGGTCGACCTCGAAGCGCATGTCGCGGTTGGTGATGATCCCGACCAGCTGGCCGTCGGCATCCACCACCGGCAGGCCCGAAATGCGGAACCGCGCGCACATCGCGTCCACCTCGGCCAGCGTGTTGTCCGGGGCGCAGGTCACCGGATCGGTCACCATGCCGGCCTCGGAGCGCTTGACCGTCTCGACCTGGCCGGCCTGCTCGGCCGCGGGCAGGTTGCGGTGCAGCACGCCCATGCCGCCGGCCCGGGCCATCGCGATGGCCATCCGAGCCTCGGTGACGGTGTCCATCGCGGAGCTGACCAGCGGCACCTTCAGCCGGATACGGCGGGTGAGCTGACTCGAGGTGTCCGCGGTGGCGGGGATGACATCCGACGCGGCGGGCAGCAGCAGCACATCGTCGAACGTGAGCCCGAGCATCGCGACCTTGGTGGGGTCATCGCCGCCCGTGGACACCGGAACGGTGAGGGGGATGCTGCTTTCGGCGATCGACATGGGGGAAGCCTCCAGAGACAGTGCAGCAGGCCCATATGCGACCTGAACACACATCTTATCGGCAACCACTTCGCCGTTCGGGTCGCCCACGGCGAGCGTGCCGAGCGCTGGCGCGATGCGGCGGGGGCTGCGTAGTCTTGTGGCGTGCAAGACCACCTGCCACCAGGACTACCGCCTGATCCGTTCGCCGACGACCCGAGCGATCCCTCGGCCGCGCTCGACGCCCTGGAGCCGGGTCAGCCGCTGGATCCGCAGGAGCGCACCGCTGTCGAAGCCGACCTCGCCGACCTCGCCGTGTACGAGGCGCTGTTGGCGCACAAGGGAATTCGGGGCCTCGTCGTCTGCTGCGACGAATGCCAGCAGGATCACTACCACGACTGGGACATGCTGCGCGCCAATCTGCTGCAGCTGCTCGTCGACGGCACCGTACGCCCGCACGAGCCGGCCTACGACCCCGAGCCCGATGCCTACGTCACCTGGGACTACTGCCGCGGCTACGCCGACGCATCGCTGAATGAGGCGACGTCGGACTCCGACGGCTACCGCTGAGCCGGCGAACGGCGGCTAACCCGCGCTCTCCGGCACCACGATCAGCGTGGTCGTGGTGGTGGGAATCACCTGCGTCGTCGCTGCCGGCACCGACTCCTGCGCCGCACTGGGCACCACCGTCGTCGTGGTCGGCGCCGCCACGGACGCCGACGTGGGCTGCGCAGCGGCCGTCGTAGTGGTCGGCGACGGTACCGCCGTCGGCCATGCGGACGGTGCCGGGCTCCCCGACGAGGTGGTGGACGGCGCCGACCGGACCGCCGAGGTGGACTGCTCGACCACAGTGGACGTCGGCGCGGGCGCACTGCTCGGCGGCGCCGCGGGCGTACTGGTGGCCGGGGCCTCGGGCGTGCTGGTCGGTGCTGTCGCGGTGGGTGCCGAGCTTCCCGGCGTCTCCGAGGGCTGCGCAGTCTCCGACGTCGGCCCGGTCGTCGGAGTCGGTTCCGTCGTCTCGGTCGGCCCAGTCGTCTCGGTCGGCCCGGTGGTCTCGGTCGCTTCGGTACCGGTGGTGGTTTCCGACACTTCCGTGGGCGCGGTGACCGGCGGCACTCCCGGATCCAGCGCCTCGACGGGCACCTCGGGGAACGTCGGCAGCGGCGCACCCGGAGGCACGGTGGCGGCCGGGTCCTGCGCCTCGACCTTGACGGTGAGTTCCTGCCACTGGGTGACCAGGTCCTGTTTGCGGCCCTCGTCGCCGACCGTGGCCACCGTGGTGGTCACCGCTTCCAGCTTGACCCTGGCTTCCTGCCAGTCGCCCTGCTCGATGAGTTCTTGAACCTGCTGCATCTCGGTTTGCGCGGCCAGGATCACGGCGTCGTCGCGGACCGCCGGCGACTGCTCGCCGAACATCATGGTGCGCAGACCGTACAGCGCATCGCCCGGTCCGGACCCTGCGACCACCGCGCCGAACCCACCCAGGCACAGCACCGCGGCCGCGGCCGATCCGACGACGGCCAGCGAGAGCCGGCGGCGCCGGCCGGGTGACGTGACGCGTCCCAGCGCGGCGGCCGCGTCGTCGACCGACAACATGGTGCCGACGGGCGTCTCGCGGACGTCGTCGCGCCATCCGGACAACAGCTGCGCCAACTCGGCCTCGGCGCGGTCGGTGGCGTACACCGGCTGCTGCCCGGCCAGCGAGTCGAGGAACTGGTCGGTGCGGTTGATGTCGTTGAGCGACGGATCGCCTCCGTTGGCGCCCCAGCGTCCGAAGTCAGGCATGGCCGTGTCCCGCCGTCGTGATCTCGGACTTCAGCCGGGAAAGCGCGCGGTGCTGAGCAACGCGCACCGCGCCCGGTGTGCTGCCGACGGCCTCGGCGGTCTCCTCGGCGCTCATCCCCACCACGACGCGCAGGATCAGGATCTCCCGCTGCTTCTCGGGCAGGATCTGCAGCAACGCCTTCATCCGCGCCGCCGATTCGGAGTCGATCGCCAGCTGCTCGGGGCCGGCTTCGCCGGAGTGGCGCTCCGGGACGACGTCCATCGGATCGGACTTGTTCCGGGAAGCCGCCCGGTGCGCGTCAGCAACCTTATGCGCTGCGATCCCGTACACGAAGGCCAGAAACGGTCGTCCCTGATCCTTGTATCGCGGCAGCGCCGTGATGGCAGCCAAGCACACCTCCTGAGCAACGTCATCTGCCGAGAGGCCACTGCGTTCCGCAGAACCCACCCGCGCCCGGCAGTACCGGACGACGAGGGGGCGGATGGTCTCCAGCACCTCCCGGAGGGCGTCCCGACTGCCGGCCACTGCCGCAGCAACGACATCATCGAGACGTTCTCCCGAAATTGTCATCGTGCGCGATCTCTCCAGCGTTACGTCAGGACCCACTTCTCCCGGAGGACGAGGCGGCTGTATCAGTCGGTGGTTGTCGGGGCCGGTCAGCTAAACAATAACGACCGAGTACGCCGCAACCGCGTTACCGGGAACGCCACACGCCGCCCCATCTCGACACCGCCGCGGCGGCATCGTCACGCACCGCCGTGACCTGCGCCTTGGTCCGGGTGTCGCTACCGATGTCGGCGAGCAGACTCGCCACCGCCCATCGCAACGGCACCAGCCCCGACTCCTCGGTGGCCGCCAGCGCGGCTTCGGCCACCCGCCGCGAGGCCTCGAGGTCGCCGGCGCTGCAGTGCGCGGCCGCCAGCACGACCGCAGACTTGACGGCGTGCCGCGTCGAACCGAGCGCCTCGGCGCGTCCGACGGCCTGCTGCGCGAAGGTCACCGCACCGACACCGTCCCCGCGGACCATCGACAGCTCGGCCGACACCCACGCCAGCCGCACCGCCGGCCGTGGCGCGTCGGCGGTGCAGATCACGTCGGCGGCGCGGGCCAGTGCGCGCGCCGACGCGGCGAACCGGCCGACGCCCAGCGCGTCGGCGGCCAGCCCGATCAGCGCGTCGGCAGCCGCCTCGCCGGCACCGCCGGACAGCGCCCAGCCGCGCCCGTCGTACCCGCGCGCCGTGTCGTGCCAACCGAGTTGGCGCAAGAACGAGGCACGGGTGCTGTGGGCCAGCGACGCGAGGGGTCCCTCGGCCGTCGCCCGGAGTAGGCAGTCGAGGTCGGTCAGCGCGCTGGCGTAGCGGCCCTGCCCCGCGGCGGCGACGGCGCGGAGCCAGTGTTCGCCGGCACTGTGCGCCGGCGGGAGCGGCCAGCGGCCGGGATGGCGCCCGAACGCCACGTCGGTCAACTCCACGGGCGCGGCATTGCTCATCGGACGGCGACGCTATCAGCCACAAGAATTTTCGATTCGCGTCAGTTAACAATTCATGGACGCCGTGTTACGACAATGTCAACGGCGAAGAGGGCACGCCGAATTAGCTGTGTGCCACCTGAAGAACTCAACAGCCAAAATGGGACAGTGATTGGGCTGCCACCACATTGCTTAGCACCGTTGTCGACATGCAAACTGCGCCTAGATGAACGCGATGTAAATTTTCTGCCTGCGGATATGCGGTTACGCACACCCCTGCGGTATTGACGGCAATTCCGAAGCCCTTCTACCTTGTGTGCACGAGTGGTCATCGGCGACTGTGCTCGGTTTGATCGACAAACTCACGCGTCCACTGCGTACGCGAAAAGGGTGGACAGAGAGGGGTTTTCCCATGCCACAGCCGCAACAGCTTCCGGGCCCGAATGCCGATGTCTGGGATTGGCAGATGCACGGTGTTTGCCGGGGGGTGGATTCCTCGATGTTCTTCCACCCCGACGGCGAACGCGGACGAGCCCGCGCGCAGCGCGAGATGCGCGCCAAGGAGATGTGCCGGCAATGCCCGGTGATCGCGCAGTGCCGCAGCCACGCGCTGGCGGTCGGTGAGCCCTACGGAATCTGGGGCGGGTTGAGCGAGTCCGAGCGGGAGTTGCTGCTCAAGCGCGGCATTCGCCGCACCGCCTGAGCGCGGTGGACCCGGCGCGACGTGCCCGGCACCAACTTCGGCACGTCCCGCCGGTACTGCCGGTACTCATCACCGAGCGCCGCCACCAGGTCCCGCTCCTCGAAATGCAGCGCCACCAGGATGTATCCGGTGGTGGCTGCCGCGAAGAGCAGGTGTCCCCGCGACATCGTCGGCGCGGCCCAGAACGCGACCAGGAAACCCAGCATCAACGGGTGGCGCACCAGGCGGTACAGCAGCGGCGTCCGGAAGTGCGCACCTCCTGGAGCCCGGTCGCGCCACGCGTCGATCACCTGACGCAGCCCGAACAGTTCGAAGTGGTTGAGCATGAACGTCGAGGCCACCACCGTCACCCAGCCGGCCGCCGCGACCGTCCAGATGACCGCACGCGCCGCCGGCGGGCCCACGTGCCACACCGTCCCGTCGATCGTGCGCCACTGCCAGAACAGCAAGCCCAGCAGCGCGCTGGAGACCAGCACATAGGTGCTGCGCTCCACAGCGGCGGGAACGACCCGGGTCCAGCGCGCTTTGAACCCCGGGCGCGCCATGACGCTGTGCGGGATGGCGAAAGCCCCCAACAACGCCACGTTCACCAGCAGCGCCTCGGCCAACGACGCGTCGATGCCGCGGTCGACCGTGCGGGGGACCCCGATTCCGGTCACGAAGCCGACGGCATACAGGAAGGCAGCGAGAAACGCTGCGTAACAGATGATTCCGTAGATCAGTGCCGCTGAGCGGCGAAGCGTTGTGTTCATGTCAGTTCACCAGTCCGTTCTGCAGGGCGTACATGCTCGCACCGATGCGGTTGGACACGCCGATCTTGGCGTAGGTCCGCTCCACGTGGTTGCGTGCGGTTTTCTCCGAGATCACCAGCGCCGCGGCGATCTCCTTGTTCGACGCGCCGGTCGCCACGAGGCGCAGCACGTCGGTCTCCCGCGGGGTCAGGCCGTGCGGGCGGGGACGTACCCGCAGGGCGCGGCGCCCCGCGGCGTACAGCACCGCCTCGGTCGCCGCGGCGTCGAGCTCACCGGCTTGGACCCGCTCTTTGACGCGCCGCTCGGCATCGGCCGCGGACAGTGCCGGCCGGTAGGGCCGCGGCTCCAGCGCCGCCTGATAGCTCACCGCCGCGGCGAGGATCCGGTCGGGCATGCGCAGCGCTCCGCCGACGACGCCGCGGGGGTAGCCGGAACCGTCGACGCATTCGTGGTGGTTCCCGGCAAGCTCGGCGACCTCGCGTAACCCCGGGACCTGGCTGAGGATCCGCACCGTCAGATACGGATGCAGCCGCACATGCTCGAACTCACCGGGGGTCAGCACCGCCGGCTTGGACCACACCCGGTAAGACACCCCGATGCGCCCGAGGTCGTGCACGTACCCGGCCCGCCGGATGGTCGAGACCTCGGCCTCGTCGAGCCCGGCCGAGCGCGCCGCACCCGCGGCGAGGTCCGCGACGGCGCGGGAATGCCCCAGGGTGAACGGACATTTGAGATCGACGAACTCGCCGAGGGCCCGCAGGAGCGTGTCGAGCTCCGCGCCGTCGAGCCGCTCGCCGCGGTCCGGCGACTCGTGCAGCGCGGCGTGCCAGGTGTCGCCGGCCGGCGGTCCGGCCAGGATCGGCTCCGCGTCGGCGAGGAACGCGTCGGCGACGACGGGGTCGAACTGCCCGCCCCGGCGTGACCTGACCACCGCGACGGCGCCCGGGATCCCGAGGGTGCGGTGATGAACCTCGACCGTGTCCGCCAACTGCGCCACCCGGATCGCGATCGGCAGGTGCTCACCGGCGGCGCCGTGCGGGAGCCCGCTGCCGTCGAACCGTTCGAACGTGAAGCCCAGCGCGTGTTGGACGTCGCGGCTCAGCCCCATCCGTTCGGCCAGCAGCGCCGCCGACGTGCAGTGGGAGTGGATCAGCGCCACGAGTTGGGCGCGGGTGCTCACCACCAACGACGCGATGGTCAGCAGGCGTCGCGAAATCGGTTGTCCGCGTCCGATATTCGACAGCAGAAAGCGATAGTACGGCAACCCGGACCAGTCGACGGAGTAGGAATCGCGGCGGACCGCGATGTCGTCGCCGAACCAGCGGGCGTACTCGTGGGAGTCGGCGTGGCAGCCGATCCACATCACCAGCGCGGTGTAGTAGACGCAGTCACGCTGGGCGCGGTCCAGGCCGAGGCGGTCGGCGATCCGGGTGCCGATCAGCGCCGAGCGCAGCATGTGCTCGGCGGGCTGGCCCAAGCCGAGATCCACGGCCACCGAGAGGGCCGCGAGCAACTCGGCCCGGGACGGGCCCGTCGCTGCGTGCACAGCTTCGAGTGTGCGCCTCGCTACGGCCCGGGACATGTCAAGTCGCCAGATCCAGTGCGCTTCGATGCCGGGTCGGGTCGAACGCGTCGAACCGGCCCTGCCCGACCACGGCCAGCCCGCGCTGCGGCGCCCGGAAGTCGCCGAGCCGGGCCTGGTCGGGCAACGGTGCGACCGGCCCGAGATCACGGCCGAACAGGAATGCGCGGCTGGTGCGCACCGCCCACATCTGCCGCGGCGCGATGCGGAAGTGCTGCCCGTTGGGCATCGTGCCCGCCAGCCGCACCTGACCGGCGCCCAGCATCGTGCCGGCCAACCGGCCGATCACGCCCAGTGCGCCCGTGCTGGTCCAGAGTTGCTCGGGCAGTCGAGTCGCGACGGCCGTCAGCGCGCGGGTGGTCGCGGTGGCGTGCAGTTCCAGGGCCCACTCCAGCACGCCGGGGATCGCGATGACCAGCGCGTTGTCCCCGGTCCACGTCGCCTCAACCGGACAGACGACGGCGTCGTTGGTGGTTGCGGTGCTGAAGTAGCGGGCGCAACTGTGTTCGGCGGGCGTCGTCGCATAGAACGTCCAGGTGCCGTCCGGCGCGCGATGCCACACCGACCGGTAGCCCGGCACCGAGTCCGGCAGGAACGAGGCGGCCGGGAAATCCCGGTAGGCCAGGTAGTGACCGGTTGCGAACGGCAAGCCCATCACCCCGAAACCGGTGACGGTCTCGTCGGGGCCGGCCGGCAGGATCGGTGTGCGGGCCACCGCAGCGGCGGCGGAGCGAGGAGATCGAGCAGATGTGGTGGTTGTCATGGCTGCCAGCGTGGCGCCGCACCCCGTCCGCCGGCATGAGGCGGATGCCTCAAATTCCGCCTAGTTACGCCGGGCCAGCTCGCGCAGCACCGAGTCCGTCGCCGCCCAGTCCATGCACTTGTCGGTGACGGACTGCCCGTAGGTCAGCGGCGCGGAGTCCGGCGCCTGCGCACCGGCCACCAGGAAGCTCTCCAGCATCACGCCGCTGACCGGCGCGCCGTCGCGCACCATCTGGGCGACCTCGGTGGCCACTCCGGCCTGACGGAGGTGGTCCTTGCCGGAATTGGCGTGGCTGCAGTCGATCACCACGCGGCCCGGCAGCCCGGCGGCGACCAGCTTGGCCGCGGTCGCGGTGACCGCCTCGGCCGAGTAGTTGGGGCCGTCGGTGCCGCCGCGCAGGATCACGTGACAGTCCTCGTTGCCCTCGGTGCTGACCACGGCACCCCGGCCCAGATCGTCCATGCCGAAGAAGACGTGCTGGGCGGCCGCGGCTTTGACCCCGTCGACGGCCACCTGAATGTTGCCGTCGGTGCCGTTCTTGAAGCCGACGGGCATCGACAGCCCCGAGGCGAGCTGACGGTGCACCTGGGATTCGGTGGTGCGGGCGCCGATCGCGCCCCATGCCACCGCGTCGGCGATGTACTGCGGGCTGGTGGGTTCGAGGAACTCGCACCCCACCGGCAGGCCGATGTCGATGATGTCGAGCAGTAACTGGCGGGCGATGCGCAGACCGCGGGCCACGTCGAAGGTGTTGTCCATACCGGGGTCGTTGATGAGCCCCTTCCAGCCGATCGTGGTGCGGGGCTTCTCGAAGTACACCCGCATGACGATCTTGAGCCGGTCGCCGAGTTCTTCGGCGAGCTTGGCCAGCCGGCTCGCGTAGTCGAGCGCGGCTGCCGGGTCGTGCACCGAGCACGGTCCGACCACGACCAGCAGACGGTTGTCGCGGCCGGCCAGGATGTCGGCGATCTCGTCGCGATCGCGGGCCACCCGCTCGGCGCGGCGGGCGCCCAGCGGGAACTCCGTCAGCACGTCGTGCGGGCTGGGAATCTCGGTGAATCGCCGAATGCGCCGGTCAGACGTGGCGGGCGGAGTGGCGATCTGCGCCAGATTCATCGTGGGGTGCCTTCCTGGTGACGGGCACCTGCACGAGTCCGGCGCCCTGAATGACGAAAGGCAGCGACCTGGTGGTCACTGCCTGGGCTCCGGGTGGATTGCGTGCTTAGCGCTGCGCTTTATCGGCTCCGCCCGGAGCCTTGATAAAGCGCCAATAGGCGACGCACACACCGCTGTACACGCCGACAGGCTATACCGTGCCCGGAAGACCGGCCAAATCGGGCCGGTTTCGTCCCCGGCGCGAGCGTCAAATCGACAGGCATGAGCCACGCACCGGAGGATCCCGCCGAGGACCCGACCAACACCGACGATGCCCGGCAACGGTGGTTGTCAGCCGTCGCCGCGGACCCTCGCACCCGACCGCAGCACTGCGCCGCCGCCGAGGTGCTGGCGCACGAACCGCAGGTGCCCGACGAGCACGTCCCCGCCGCCGAGGAGCTGGTGCAGATGGGTCTGGCCTGGCGCAACGAGCTCGAGGGGGTGCTCTCCTACACGCCCATCGACCCGGCGGGCAAGCCGGCCTGAGGGCTCACGGCACCCGCGTCCAGGGCTGACAGTTGCGCGACTCGAACGATTGCACCGTCGCATTGATGTTCGCGTACATCGGGCCGACGGACATGTTCGTCGAGACGACATGGTCGGTCTCGGGAGCCGGTGTGCTGTAGGTGAACCACACGCACATCGACTCCTGGGTGGGCACGTCGTTGATCCAGACCCCGAACGGTGACGCGGAGCCGCCGGTGCGGTAGAGGCCCGGGGCGACGTCGGGCCCGACGACGAAGAAGCCGTTGCCCGGGATGGGATCGACGGGGTCGGCGCCGGCCGGTGCCGCGCACGCGATCGCCACCGTGCACACCACCCAACCGATTGTCCTGCCGCGCAGCGCTGTCATGGGCATACTCCCTCGTCATCGAGTCGCCCGTGCCCTGTCCGCAGCCTATGCCCGCCGTTGCGATCACAGGTGCGATTGCCCGTCGCGGTCCTACCATCAGCGAAATGAAGGCCTTGAGACTGATGGACTGGAAGAGCGAGCCGGAACTGGTGGTGGTCCCCAAACCCACTCCCGGGCCAGGGCAGGTCGTGGTCAAGGTCGGCGGCGCGGGCGCGTGCCACTCCGACCTGCATCTGATGCACGACTTCGAGCCCGGGATGATGCCGTGGACCACACCGTTCACGCTCGGCCATGAGAATGCCGGCTGGGTCGACTCGGTGGGCGAGGGGGTTGACACCGTCGCCGAAGGCGACGCGGTCGCGGTGTACGGGCCGTGGGGCTGTGGCCGATGCGAGCGGTGCCGGGCCGGCGCGGAGAACTACTGCGAGAATCCGGCCGCGGCACCCGTCATCAGCGGCGGCGGCGGACTCGGCCTGGACGGCGGCATGGCCGAATATCTTCTGGTCCCGGCTGACCGGTTGCTGGTCAAGCTCCCCGAGTCGCTGGCTCCGGCGACCGCGGCGGCGCTCACCGACGCCGGCCTGACGCCTTACCACGCGATCCGGCGGTCCTGGCCGAAGATGACGCCAACATCGACCGTGGTGGTGATCGGCGTCGGCGGGCTCGGGCATCTGGGGCTGCAACTGGTCAAGGCGACCACGTCGACGCGGGTGATCGCCGTCGACAACCGCCGCGAGGCGCTGGATCTGGCCACCGAGATGGGCGCCGATGAGGTGGTCGTGTCCGACGACACGGCCGTCGACGCGATCCGCGATCTCACCGGCGGGCGCGGCGCCGACGTGCTGCTCGATTTCGTGGGCGCAGAGGCCACCATCGAACTCGCCCGGGCGGCCGCCCGCCCGCTCGGCGACGTGACGATCGTCGGCATCGCCGGCGGCTCGGTGCCGCTGTCGTTTTTCTCGCAGCCCTATGAGGTGAGCATCCAGACGACGTACTGGGGGTCCCGACCGGAGCTCACGGAGCTGTTGGAGCTGGCGGCGCGGGGCCTGGTGCACGTCGAGTCGACGACCTACTCCCTCGACGACGCCGCGCAGGCATACCGCGACCTGGCCGCCGGCAAGGTGCGCGGCCGCGCCGTCGTGGTGCCCTGACAACGACGGACCGACCGGCTGTCACAGCGCGAGCAGCGTTCCTCCGGAGAGGATCGAGTCGTGCAACTCGATCGCCTGAGGCTGCGCGTCCGCCGGGATGTCGAACGTCACCCGCGCCTCCGCGCTGACTCCGGGCGTGATGTCCTCCAACCAGCCGCCGTCCCCGGCACCGGTGGCTTTGTACTCCTCGCCGTCGATGATCAGCTTCTGATTGGCCGCAGAGAAGCTTCGAGCATTGGCACCGATGTTTGTCACGCGCAGTTTGACGGTGAAGAACTCGCCCTTGGGGGCCTGGACGCCGAAGCTGTCGCCGATCGGCGTCGTCCATCGTTCGGTGCCGAGCACGTGGAACTCGAATTTGCCGTCGCGAACCGCCGACCCGGCCGGCGCGGGCATATCGGGCTCAGATCCTTCCGCTGTCGACGGCGGGGCTGACACCACCGTCGGCGCGGTCGAACTGGACCCGTTCGCGGTGCTCGGCTCGTCACGTCCGATGCTGTCGACGACGCCGATGGCGGCCAAGACCAGCGCTGCGGCTCCCACCCCGAGAGCAACCTTCGTCCCTGCCGACATCCCCTTCCGGCGCCGGCCGACCGGTGGAGGTGCCGCCTCGTCGACTGCGGAGTGGGTGTCGGTCGGGGCGCTGTCGTGCGCGGGGTACCGGCCGGGGGAACTCATGGATCTCGTCTTTCCTTGCTTGCTCAAACATATTCCTGCGCCCGCGTAAAGAAGAGCACCCCCGGCCGTGACGGCCGGGGGTGCTTCGTCACACCTGCGCTCAGTGCGCGTGGCCGTGGTGGTGGCCGTGGCCCTGATCCTCTTCCTCGGCCGGCTTCTCGACGACCGCGGTCTCGGTGGTCAGCACCATCCGGGCGACCGACGCGGCGTTGACCACCGCGGAGCGGGTCACCTTCACGGGGTCGACGACCCCGTCGGCTGCCAGATCACCGAACTCCATGGTCGCGGCGTTGAAGCCCTGGCCGGCCGGCAGCTCGGAGACCTTGTTCACCACGACGGAGCCGTCAAGCCCGGCGTTGGTCGCGATCCAGTACAGCGGGGACGACAGCGCCTGCGCGAACACATCGACGCCCAGCCGCTCGTCTCCCGACACCGTCTCGCGCAGCTTGTCGAGCGCACCACGCGCCTGTACCAGCGCAGCTCCACCGCCGACGACGATGCCCTCTTCCACGGCGGCCTTGGCCGCGGCGACCGCATCCTCGACGGCTTCCTTGCGCTTCTTCAGGTCGGTCTCGGTGGCCGCGCCGACCCGGATCACCGCGACGCCGCCGGCCAGCTTGGCCAGCCGCTCCTCGAGCTTCTCGCGGTCCCAGTCGGAATCCGAGGCTTCGATCTCGGCCCGCAGTTGTGCCTTGCGGGCATCGATCGCGTCCTGGGTGCCGCCACCGTCGACGATGACCGTGCTGTCCTTGTCGACGACGACGCGCCGCGCGGTGCCCAGCACCTCCAGGCCGACCTCGCGCAGCACCAGGCCGACGTCGGGGTTGACCACCTGTCCGCCGGTGACGACCGCCAGGTCGTCGAGGAACGCCTTGCGGCGGTCCCCGAAGAACGGCGCCTTGACCGCGACGGCCTTGAGCGTCTTGCGGATCGCGTTGACCACCAGGGTCGACAGCGGCTCACCCTCGACGTCCTCGGCCACGATCAGCAGCGGCTTGCCGGCCTCGGCAACCTTCTCGAGCAGCGGCAGCAGTTCGGGCAGCGAGCTGATCTTCTCGCGATGCAGCAGTACCAGGGCGTCCTCGAGAACCGCTTGCTGGGTGTCGAAATCGGTGACGAAGTAGGCCGACAGGAAGCCCTTGTCGAAGCCAACGCCCTCGGTGATCTCCAACTCGGTCTCGAGCGTCGAGGACTCCTCGACGGTGACCACACCGTCGGTGCCGACGGTGGTCATGGCCTCGCCGACCAGCTGGCCCACCTTGGCGTCGCGGGAAGACACCGTCGCGACCTGTGCGATGCCGTTCTTGTCATCGACGGGGGTGGCGGCCGACAGCAGAGCCTCCGACACGGTGTCGGCGGCCTTGGCGATGCCGGCGCCCAGCGCGATCGGATTGGCACCCGCCGCGACGTTGCGCAGGCCGGCCTTGATCATGGCCTGCGCGAGCACGGTGGCGGTGGTGGTGCCGTCGCCGGCCACGTCGTTGGTCTTGGTCGCCACCGACTTGACCAGCTGGGCGCCCAGGTTCTCGAACCGATCCTCCAGGTCGATGTCACGCGCGATCGTCACGCCGTCGTTGGTGACCGTCGGGCCGCCCCACGACTTGGAGAGCACGACGAACCGGCCGCGGGGACCGAGGGTCACCTTGACTGCGTCAGCGAGCTTGTCGACGCCCGCCTCCATGGCGCGACGCGCGGTCTCGTTGAACTCAATCTGTTTGCTCATAGATGTGTCTTTTCCCTACGGGGTATGACGCGCACCGCCCCGGACTTCATCGCAGGTCGCGGGAAGTCCGGGGCGGAGTCACGATCGATTACTTGGAGACGACAGCCAGCACGTCGCGGGCCGACAGGATCAGGTACTCCTCGCCGTTGTACTTGATCTCGGTACCGCCGTACTT
The DNA here is from genome assembly GCF_010726645.1 of Mycolicibacterium duvalii. Classification (NCBI taxonomy): domain Bacteria; kingdom Bacillati; phylum Actinomycetota; class Actinomycetes; order Mycobacteriales; family Mycobacteriaceae; genus Mycobacterium; species Mycolicibacterium duvalii. The sequence continues at coordinate 3,421,198 of NZ_AP022563.1, forward strand.
GCTGTAGATGACGACGTCGCCCTCCGACACGTCCAGAGGAATCCGCTTCTCGCCGTCCTCATCCCAGCGGCCGGGGCCAACTGCGACGACGGTGCCTTCCTGCGGCTTCTCCTTGGCGGTGTCGGGGATGACCAGACCGGAAGCGGTCGTGGTCTCGGCCTCATTGGCCTGAACGAGGATCTTGTCCTCGAGTGGCTTGATGTTCACGCTCGCCACGATGGAGCCCCTTCACTTTTTCGCTGATGTAGGTGTTGTTCTCGGCGGCCGGTGTCCGCCCACGCGCCGTCGTCGCGGGTGTCGACACACGGGAGGTCCGACTGCCACCTAGCACTCTATACACGAGAGTGCTAGCACTCAAGGGCGGCCGCCGACAGCGTGACCTTTTACCTGCAAATGCCGCCCCGAAGTAGCACCCGGCGATCAGCCGGACGGCGTCAGCCGCAGCACCCGGATCGTCCGTACGCCTTCAGTCCGCTGCGCGTACCTGCCGTAGCCGGAGTAGAGCTCGACGGCGAGCGCGAACAGCTGATCCCGATCGACCCCGTGGGTCTCCCGTGCCGTGAATCGACCGCCCCGCGGCCCGATGTGCAGTTCGCATTCCGGATTGGCGAGAAGGTTGTAGAACCACCCAGGGTGATGGTCTCCGCCGTAGTTCGACGCCATCAGGATCACGTCGTCACCGTCGGTGAAATAGGTGACGGGCGTTTCGCGACACTTACCGGTCCGTGCGCCGATCGACGTCAGAATCGCCACCGGCACCGCGCCGGCCCCCAGAGTCACGCGCCCGCCGGTCACCTTCATGAGCGGCTTGTCCAGCCGTGCGGCGACCATGCGGTGCAGCGCCGTACCCGGCTTGGTGGCGGCGGCCCGCAAGATCGCACGTTTCCAACCCGGACGACCGGAGCGCGGGTCGACGCGGGAAATTCCGTTGAGAGTGGAGCCGGACATCGTGGGACCGATGGTATTCGGCGAACGTGGTTGTCGCCGCGAATCAGCCTTGCCTACGCGCGTTTCCGTGAGTCCACCTGTCGGTGGCGTCAGGCAGAATAGAACACATGTTCGATGATGGGTTGCCGGGTCCCGCGCAGCTGCGCGACGTGACCGACAGGGAGCTCATCGACGCCATCGCCGGCTGGGCCCGCGCCTCGGCCGCGGCCGAGGCGCGCAAGTACGCCGCGATCGCGGAGTTGGCGCGGCGCCGCTGCAGTGACCCCGAACACCCCGACGACGTCTGTGACGACTGGGACGGCGCAGCCGCCGAGATCTCCTGCGCGCTGACCGTGGGCCACGGCAAGGCGTTGGGGCAAATCGACACGGCGTTGACTCTGCGCAACCGGCTTCCGAAGACGGGCGCGCGATTCCTGGCCGGTGAGCTCTCGGCGGCACTGGTCTCCACCATCGTCTGGCGCACCGGCTTGATCGTCGACGACGGGGCGCTCGCCGCCGTCGACACCAAGATCGCCGAACACGCCGCGAAGTGGGGCACCCTCTCCAAGGAGAAGCTCGAGCAGGCCGTCGACCTGTGGGTCGGGAAGTTCGATCCCGACGCAGTACGGCGCACCCGGATCCGACAGCGAGGCCGCTGGCTGGAGATCGGTGACTGGGAAGACAAAACGGGCACCGTCAGCATCCACGGCCGGGTGTCGACCACCGACGGCGCACTGGCCAAACAGCGGTTCGTGGCGATGATCAGCGGGGTCTGCGCCGACGACCCGCGCACCATGGATCAGCGTCGCGCCGACGCTTTTGGCGCGCTGACCGCCGGATCCACCCACCTGGCCTGCCGCTGCGGCAACAAGGAGTGCCCGGCTGCCGCTGACGACGGGCGTGCGAGCAGCGTCGTCGTGCACGTCATCGCCGAACAGCAGAGCCTGGACGCCGAACCCGACTCCGAGTGCGACGGCCCGCTGACCATCGAGGACACCAAACCCGCGACGCCACCGGTCCAGCGGCGCACAGCCGGATTGATCCCGGGCATGCGCAACGGCATCGTGCCCGCACCGCTGCTGGCCCAGCTGATCGCCCACGGAGCGCAGGTCCGCTTCGTCCCCGATGCCGGTTCGATCGACGGATGCCCGAGTTACCGCTCTTCAGCCGCGCTCGAACGGTTCATCAGAAACCGTGACCTGACCTGCCGCGTGCCCGGTTGTGAGCGCTCGGCGATGTCGGCTGATATCGACCACACCCAACCGTGGCCGAACGGGTCTACTGATCCTTGGAACCTGAAGTGCTACTGCAGGATTCATCATTTGCTCAAGACGTTCCGGGACGGCTGGTCCGACGCCCAACTGCCCGACGGCAGCGTCACCCTCACCACACCCACCGGCCACACCTACACCACTACCCCGTTGTCGACCCTGCTGTTCCCGAGCTGGAACGTGACCACCCGGCCATCCCAGAATCGGCCGCCACCAGGTCACCCGGCAGAGTCGTCACCGCAGCGGACACTGAAGATGCCCCGACGGCGCCGTCGGCGCACCGATGCCCGCCGCTACCGCATCACTGCCGAGCGGCGCCGTAACGCGCGCGAACGACAACTCGAGAAAATCGCGGCGACCGCCGAATCCACCGGACCGGCGGGGACGACTGACACGGCCCTCGCGGTTCGCCCACCCGAGTACGACGATCCTCCGCCTTTCTAGCCGAAAGCCGCATTCGGTCAGCGGTGCCCAGCGGTACCGTGGTTTGCCACCGCGCGCAGTGGGCAACTGCTAAGCGACCCGGCGACAGGAGGCAACCGTGAAGCGCTGCTTGGTCGGAGCACTGGGTGCCCTACTGCTGACCGCGGGGTTGATCACCGCGGCGCCGCCGGCGAGCGCCGGTTGCCAGTACGGCGGACAGTTCCTCAGCAAGTGCGACGGCCCTGTCCAGCCCGACGGTACCTGGCAGCGCTGCGTGGGCGTGCTGCGGTACGTGCCGAGTGGCTTCAGTTCCCATCTGGTGCCGCAGAAACACTGCGTCGTCATGGGTCCCGGCCGGCCGGTGGCGGACCCGGCCGTGGCCGATCCGCCCTGGCCGATCCCCGATTGAGCGCTCAGCCGAAGCGGCGGGGGTCGATCAGCAGGTGGTCGGAGACGTCGCCGAGCATCTCGATGTCGACGTGGCGGTCGGTGAAGAACCACCCGGAGCCGTCGCGGGCGAAGGAGTCCGCATAGCGCCCGACGACGATCGGCTGCAGCGCGACCGTGCCGGTCTGCTGCACCACGCAGAACGTCGAGCGCGCCTGCGCCGCGTCGCCGTCCACCTCGACGATCGGGTTGAGCACCAGATGGCGCGTCCGCGGAGTGTTGCCGTGCTCGGGAAACCGGCGCGTGGTGGCGGCGAACAGGCCGGCGATGTCATCCGCGCCGGACACCCCCATAAAGCGCCCGCGGCCCAGTAGCTGCCCGACGCCGGCGAAGTCGCCTGCGTCGATCAGCTCGGCGTACCGGTAGAGCAACTCGGTGACCGCCAGCGTGTCGGCGAGACCGCTCACGCCACCTGCCCCCGCACCACCGGCAGGCCGGGATCGCTGGCCGCGTCCAGCGGCGACGGCGTTGCCCCGGCCGCGATCAGATGCGCCGCGAACGACGCGATCATCGCGCCGTTGTCGGTGCACAGCCGCGGTCGGGGAATGCGCAGCGTCAGACCCGCCGCCTCGCAGCGCTGGGCGGCCAGTTCCCGCAGCCGCGAGTTCGCCGCGACGCCACCGGCGATCAGCAGCGTCGACACGCCCAGCGTCTCGGCGGCGCGCACCGCCTTCATCGTCAGCACGTCGGCCACGGCCTCCTGGAAGCCTGCAGCCACGTCGGCGTTGGACGCGTCGGGATGGCGCTCCACATACCGCGCCACCGCGGTCTTGAGCCCGGAGAAGCTGAACGCATACGGATCGTCGCGCGGCCCGGTCATGCCCCGCGGGAAGACGATCGCGTCGCGGTCACCCTCGCGGGCCAGCTCGTCGAGCACCCTGCCGCCGGGATACCCGAGGCCCAGCAGCCGGGCCACTTTGTCGTAGGCCTCGCCGGCGGCGTCGTCGACGGTCGAGCCCAGCTCGATGATCGGCTCGCCCAGTGACCGTACGTGCAGCAGATGGGTGTGGCCGCCGGAGACCAGCAGGCCGACACTCTCCGGCAGCGGTCCGTGGTCGAACACGTCGGCGGCCAGATGCCCGCCGAGGTGGTTCACACCGTAGAACGGCACTCCCCATGCAGCCGAATAGGCTTTGGCCGCAGCCACTCCCACCAGCAGAGCACCGGCCAGTCCCGGCCCGATGGTGGCCGCCACGATGTCAGGCTTGTCGACACCGGCGGCAGCAAGCGCGCGGCGCATCGTCGGTCCGAGCGCCTCCAGATGGGCCCGGGACGCGATCTCGGGTACCACCCCGCCGAACCGCGCGTGCTCGTCGACGCTGGAAGCCACCTCGTCGGCCAGCAGGGTGACCGAGCCGTCGTCGCCGAGCTCGGCGATGCCCACACCGGTTTCGTCGCAGGAGCTTTCGATGGCCAGGATGATCATTGCCGTTCCCGTTTCATCGTGTAGGCGTCGGCGCCGCTGACGCGATAGTAGCGCTTGCGCAGCCCGACCCGGGTGAATCCGGCGCTCTCGTACAGTGCGATCGCCGGCTCGTTGTCCGTCCGGACCTCGAGGAAGATCGTTGCCCCGTCGGCATATTCGAGCAGCCGGCTCAGTAGCTGACGGCCAATGCCCTTACCCTGGTAGGCGGGGTCGACACCGATGGTGTGGATCTCGTATTCGTAGGGCCGCAGCCGTCCCAGCCGCGCAATGCCCGCGTAGCCCACCAGCTTGTCCTCCACCCGGGCGGCGACGTAGTGGTTGTGTTTGGCGGCGAGCTCGGCCAGGAACGCCCGCTCCGGCCACGGGTCGTCGCCGTCGAAGAGCTGGGCCTCGAGCTCGGCACACCGCGCCGCGTCGTTGGGGGTCAGTGGACCGTACTGCGCGGTCATCGCGGCACCGCCTGCGGCTTGGCGTCGGGTCGGCGCAGATACAGGGGTACCAGCGGCTCCGGCTCGCCGACCCAATCATCCACCGCGGCAACCAGTCCCGCTGCCGTCGGGTACTCCGCAGGTAACATCTGCAGGCCGAACAACGCGGCGTGCTCGCGGGACCCGGCCACCGCCCTGGCGCCGGCGGGCACGTCGGCGGCCACGTTGACCGCGGGCCCGTCGATCCGCTTGCCGTCGCGGTAGCGCGCCCAGTAGACCTCCCGGCGCCGCGCGTCGGTGACGACGAGTACCTCCCCCACGCTGCCCGCCGCAATCGCGTCCAGGCTGCACACCCCGCGTACCGGCACGGCGAGCGCGTGGCCGAAGGCCGCGGCCGTGGCCATGCCGACCCGCAGGCCGGTGAACGGACCGGGGCCGCACCCGACGACGACGGCATCGAGCTCGCCGGGGCCGACGCGCGCTTCCCATAGCGCGGCAACGATGTTCGGGGTCAGCCGCTCAGCGTGGGCGCGCGGATCGACGGTGACCTGTTCGTCGAGCACCTCGACACCGGCATCGGGGCCGTTGTGCATCCGCACCACCCCGGCGGTCACCGCGGGGGTGGCGGTGTCGATGGCCAGCACCAGACGACTCATGGTCGGCTCCACTGCCACATCGCGGTGCGCATCTCGGTGTCCGAGCCGCGCTCCAGGCGGATGTCGAGATGGCGCTCCGACAGCCGTTCGGCCACCCCCTCGCCCCACTCCACCACCACGACGGCGTCGTCGAGGTCGGTGTCGAGGTCCAGCGAATCCAGTTCGGCGAGCAGGTCCACCGTGTCCTGATCCAGTAGCCGGTACAGGTCGACGTGCACCATCGCCGGCGCCCCGGGGCGGCGGGCGCGGTGCACCCGGGCCAGCACGAACGTCGGCGAGACGACCGGTCCGTCCACGTCGAGAGCCTGCGCGATTCCCTTGGCCAGCACCGTTTTCCCAGCACCGAGCGGTCCGGACAGCACCACCACGTCGCCCGCACGCAGGGAAGCCCCCAGCTCGGTGCCCAACGCGACCGTGTCCTCGGTGGTGGGCAGTTCGGCGGTGCCCGACAACTCACTCATAGGACCACACCCGTTCCCGCACCCGGCGCGTCAGTGCCACCAGCTTCGACGGGGTGGCCCGCTCGACCAGACGCACCAGCGCATCGTCGATCACCTCCGGCCGTTCCAGCTGCACCAGATGTCCTGCGCCACCGACGATCAGCAGTTCGGCCTTCGGCATCGCGCGCGCCATCTCCTGGGAGTACTCCAGCGGGGTGAGCAGGTCGCGGTCACCGCAGGCCACCAGGGTGGGCACCTTGCTCAAGGTCTCCAGCCCCGCGGTCTCGTCGTGCACCTCCAGCGCGTGCAGGAATTCCACCAGCGTGGTGATGGTGGTGTCGTGCATCATCTTCTCGGAGAACGCGACCACGCTCGGGCTCATCTCCTCGTCACCGTAGGACGCCGCCCGCAGGATCGGGCCGATCACCGCCCGCGCCGCGCCGCGGCCGCGGTGCACCGCACCGGGGGCGTAGCGGGCCGCGAAGCGCACCGCCTCCAGCGCCGGGTTGTTCAGGATCTCGCCGAGCGGGGATCGCGAAACCCCTTCGGCTGCCGAGGAAATGATCGCCGCACCGACGACGCGGGTCGGGTAGCGCTGCGGGTACTGCCGGGCGTGGGACAGCACCGTCATGCCGCCCATCGAGTGGCCCACCAGCACCACGGGGCCGCGCGACGCGGTCACCGCCAGCACGCTCTCCAGATCCTGGCCGAGTTGCTCGACGGTGTAGCTGTCGGGCGGGGCGTTGCCGGACAGTCCATGGCCGCGCTGGTCGTAGAACACCATCCGGACCTGGTCGCCCCACTGCTCGGTCAGGCGGGCGCGTTGGAAGTGAAAAGAACCCATCCGCAGACAGAAGCCGTGTGCGAACACGACGGTCAGCGGCGCGTCGGGGGGTCCGGTCTCGCGCACCGCCAGCGGCACGCCGTCGGCGGTGGTGACCACCGAGCTGCGGTCGGCGTCGAGCAGCTCGAAGTCCTCGTCGCGATGCGGATCGTCCTCGGTGACCCGGCGACGCAGCGAGCGGGCCGCAGTGACCCCGGCCGCCGAACCGACGGCGGCCACGCCGGCCAGCCCCGCCAGCCATCCTGCACGTCCGTTCACCGGGTACCGCCTCCGCGGTAGCTGCGCCCGATCCGGCCGCGCGGGCTGGTCGCGACCTCGTAATTGATGGTGCCCAGCATGTCGGCCCAGTCCTGCGCCGTCGGTTCGCCGTGATCGCCGGGGCCGAACAGGATCGCGTCGTCACCCTCGGACACGTCGACCGGGCCGGGGCCGAGGTCGACGACGAACTGGTCCATGCAGATACGTCCGACGTTGCGGTAGCGCCGGCCGTTGATCTGGACCTCCAGCCGGTTGCTCAGCGTGCGGAACACCCCGTCGGCGTAGCCGGCCGGTATCAGGGCCAGCGTGGTGTCGCGCGATGCGATCCAGGTGTGCCCGTAGGAGACGCCGTCGCCGGCCCGGATCGAACGGATCTGCGCCACCGGGCATTTCACGGTCATCGCCGGGCGCAGGCCCATGCTGCCACGGTCGGGGATCGGGGTGAGCCCGTAGACGGCGATGCCGGGGCGCACCAGGTCGAATGCCAGATCGGCTCGCGTCAACGCGGCCGGTGAGTTGCTCAGGTGCACGATGTCGAAGTTCACTCCGCGGGCGCGCCCCAGCGCGGCCATCTCGGTGAGCCGCCCGGCCTGCACGTCGTTGAAGGGGTGGTCGGGGTCGTCGCCGTGGGCCAGGTGCGACATCAGGCCACGGGCGTGCACGGCGCCGTCGGCGACGGCTCGGCCCACGGCGTCGAGCACCGCCGGGTACTGCGCGGGGGCCACCCCGTTACGGCTCAGGCCGGTGTCCACCTTGACCGTGAGCAGCGCGGGACGCCCGGTCCGGGCGACGGCGTCGAGCACCTCGCCGGCCTGCCGCAGCGACGACACCGCGATCTGCACGTCGGCCAGCAGCGCCGGCCCGAAATCGGTGCCCGGCGGATGCAGCCACGCCAGGACCGGCGCGGTGATGCCGTCGGCGCGCAGCGCGAGCGCCTCCGCGACGGTGGCCACCCCGAGCTCGGCGGCGCCGGCGGCCAGCGCGGCCCGCCCCACCTGGGAGGCGCCGTGGCCGTACCCGTCGGCCTTCACGACAGCCATCACGGCCGCCGAACCGGCCTGTTCGCGCAGTACAGCGACGTTGTGGGCGACCGCGTCGAGGTCGATCGACGCGGTGCACACCGCCGCGGGTTCGTTCATGATCGTGGTCACCGCCCACGATTGTCCCAGTCCGGCGGTCAGTGGGCGAAATGCTCCTCGTCGGCGAACCCGCCGACACCGACCTTGTCCAGCTTGGCCAGCACTTCCACCAGGTCGTCGCGCAGCGCCCGCGCGAGATTCGCCGAGAACCCCTCCCGTACCACCACGCGCAGCACGGCCACGTCGCTGGCGTTGTCGGGCATGGTGTACGCCGGCACCTGCCAGCCGTACCCGCGCAACAGCGAGGAGACGTCGAAGACGGTGAATTTAGTGCCATCGACCAGCTTGAACGCCACCACGGGGATCGCCGAGCCGTCCGAGATCACCTGGAACGCCGGTCTGTTGTCGGGTCCGGTCATCGCGGCCAGTTCGTGGGAGAGCCACTGCGCGGTCTCCGACAGTGTCCGCATCACCGAGGTGTAGCCCTCGCGACCCAGCCGCAGGAAGTTGTAGTACTGGCCGACGACCTGATTGCCGGGCCGGGAGAAGTTCAGCGTGAACGTCGGCATGTCGCCGCCGAGGTAGTTGACCCGGAACACCAGGTCCTCGGGCAAGTGGTCGGAGTTTCGCCACACCACGAACCCGATGCCGGGATAGGTCAGCCCGTACTTGTGGCCGCTGACGTTGATCGACACCACCCGCGGCAGCCGGAAGTCCCACACCACGTCCGGGTGCAGGAACGGCACGACGAACCCGCCGCTGGCGGCGTCGACGTGCACCGGCACGTCCGGACCACCGCCGCGCGCCAGCGTGTCCAGCGCCGCGCAGATCTCCCCGACCGGTTCGAGTTCGCCGGTGAACGTGGTGCCCAGGATCGCCACCACCCCGATGGTGTCCTCGTCGACGGCGTCGACCACCTGTTCGGGGGTGACGACGTAGCGGCCGTCGGCCATCGGCAGGTAGCGGGCCTCGACGTCGAAGTAGCGGCAGAACTTCTCCCACACCACCTGCACGTTGGAGCCCATCACCAGGTTCGGCGTGCGGCTTTTCCATCCGTCGCCGTCGGTGCCGGCGAACTTGTCGCGCCAGCGCCACTTCATGGCCAGGCCGGCCAGCATGACGGCCTCGCTGGAGCCCACGGTCGACACCCCGATCGCGGTGGACGGATCGTCGTCGCGCAGGTTCTCGGCGTGGAACAGGTCGGCCACCATGCACACGCAGCGCTGCTCGATGGCCGCGGTGACCGGATACTCGTCCTTGTCGATCATGTTCTTGTCGAACGTCTCCGACATCAACTCGCCGGCTTCGGGGTCCATCCAGGTGGTCACGAACGTCGCGAGGTTCAACCGCGAACTGCCGTCGAGCATCAGCTCGTCGTGGATGTAGCGGTAGGTCAGCTCGGGCTCCATCGACTCGTCGGGCAGCCGTAGCGCCGGGATCGGGTTGTTGGACATCCGCCCGGTGTAGGCGGGGGTCAGCGACGAGTGACGGGATACGTTGGGCATGGCCTCATTTCTAGAGGATCGAGCCCACCGCCGTGCGCAGATGCGCCAGGATCCGGGACGCCGAGGTCGGCGCCGGGCCCGGCCCGGGGTCGAGCGCCGACAGTTGGGCCGCGCGGGAATGCACGAACGCCGCCGCGGCCGCGGCCTCCCCGGCGGGCAGACCGGCGGCGAGCAGCGCGCCGATGACGCCGGAGAGCACGTCGCCGGATCCTGCCGTGGCCGCCCACGACGCCCCGGCCGCGTTCAGGTAGACGGCTCCCGAACCCGGCTCGGCGATCACGGTCACGTTGCCCTTCAGCAGCACGGTGACGCCGAGGCGGTCGGCCAGCCGGCGGGTGTCGGCGACGCGGTCGGGTCCGGGCGGGGCGCCGGCCAGGCGGGCGAACTCCCCGGCGTGCGGAGTGAGCACGGTGGCGGTGCTGCGGCCGTCGACGAGTTCGGGGTGCGCGGCCAGGATGGTCAGCGCGTCGGCGTCGACGATCACCGGCACATCGGCCTCCAATGCGAAACACAGTGCGGCCGCCGCGGTCTCGTCGGTACCCAGCCCCGGCCCGACGACCCAGGACTGCACCCGGCCGGTGGTCGTGAAGGTGGAGGTGGCGATGACCTCGGGCCACTGCGCGAGCACCTGCTGGGCAGCCGTGCCGGCATAGCGGACCATGCCCGAGGTCGCGGCCACCGCGGCGCCGGTGCACAGCACCGCGGCGCCGGGGTAGGTGTCCGAGCCTGCCATCACCCCGGTGACGCCCTGGGTGTACTTGTCGTCGGTCGGTCCGGGTACGGGCCAGCGCGCGGCGACGTCGACGTCCTCGAACCCGCGGGTGTCGCTGGGCGGAAGGTCGAGTCCGATGTCGACCAGTTCGACGCGGCCGCACGGCCCGAGGGCGTGCACCGGTTTGAGTCCGCCGAAGGTGACCGTCATCGCAGGCCGGACGTGGGCGCCGTCAGTTGCGCCGGTGTGCACGTCGACCCCGCTGGGCAGGTCGACCGAGACCACCGGGATCCCGGCAGCATGCACCGCGTCGAAGACCCGCGCGGCTTCGGGGCGTAGCGGCCCGGACCCGGAGATGCCGACCACCCCGTCGATCACCAGATCGGTTGCCGCCGGGACGGTGTCGACCACCTGGCCGCCGCTGCGCCGGAACGCCGCCAGCGCGCGGGCATGGGCGCGTTCGGGATTGAGCAGGACAGCGGTGGCCCGGGTACCGCGGCGACGCAGGAAGGTGGCTGCCCACAACGCATCTCCGCCGTTGTCGCCGGATCCGACGACCGCGCACACGGCCTTTCCCGCCACCGTGGTCAGGTCGCGGGCGATCGCGGTGGCCAGCCCGAACGCCGCGCGGCGCATCAGCTTGCCTTCCGGCAGCGCCGCCAACAGCGGGGCTTCGGCCGACCGGATCTGGTCGGCGCTGTAGTAGTACCGCATCGGTCCCAGGCTAACGCGGACTCCCGGTGGGTATCCGGCGTGTCATGACGCAACTGATCGACGAATTGCTGGTACTCGAACATGCCGGCTGGCGGTCGCTGTGCGACGGCACCGGCGACGCCTTCTACGGCGAGCTGATGACCGACGACGCCGTCATGGTGCTCGCCAACGGCATGGTGATGGACCGCGCGGCGGTGACCTCGGCGCTGGGCCAGTCGCCGCCATGGCAGCGCTACGAGATCAGCGACGTCCGAGTGATCGCGATCTCCGGTGACACCGCCGCGCTGGTCTATACCGGCACCGCGTGGCGGGCCGGCACGGAAGAACCGTTCGTCGGGGCGATGTCGTCGGTCTATCACCGCACCGGGGACGGCTGGCTGCTGGCGTTGTACCAGCAGTCGCCCCGCGGCTGAGTCAGGCCGGGGCCGGCCGGCCCTGCCGGGCGTCCTCCAAGGTCGGGTAGAGATCGATGATCTGGTCGACGCACATCAGCCGCATCGGCCTGCTGGTGGCCGGCCCCTCCGCGACCACCCGCAGCGACACCCCCGCGGGTTCGGTGAGGCGATGCGTCTCGACCAGCACGCTGATGCCTGCCGACGAGAGGAATTCGACGTCGAGCAGGTCCACGATCACCAACGCGGCGCCGCTGGTCAGCGCGACGTCGAGATGCGTCATCAGCGTCGGCGCGGTCAGGACGTCGAGATCCCCGGCGACGTGCAGCAGCAGGGCGTCGCCGTCGCGGCGCGGGCTCACCGTGCAGCGACCGCTGCGTTTGTGCCCATGTTCAGTCATTGATTCCCGACCTTCATGCGGTGGGGGCACAGATACAGATGGCGCGGCCCACCGCGGTATGCACAGGTACGCGCCCTAGCTTGTGCGGGTCACGCCCTGGGGTCGCACCGGATTCGTCGTAAGAGACAGGGCAGCGGCGACCGTTGCTGCCAGACAGCTCATACTTTTCTTATCGAATCCTCAAGCTTGAGCGTTACCGGCTGCGCGGGATTTCTGGCCTGCGCTACTCGACGGTGACCGATTTCGCCAGATTGCGCGGCTTGTCGACGTCGTAGCCGCGGGCCTGCGCGACTCCGGCGGCGAAGAATTGCAGCGGAATGGTCGAGAGCAGCGGCTGGAACAGCGTCGACACCGCCGGGATCTCGATCAGATGGTCGGCGTGGGGCCGCACCGTGTCGTCACCCTCTTCGGCGATGACGATGGTGACCGCGCCGCGCGCCTGGATCTCGCGGATGTTGCTCAGCAGCTTCGCGTGCAGCATCGCGGCGTTCTTGGGCGAGGGCATCACCACGATCACCGGCAGGTCGTCCTCGATCAGCGCGATCGGGCCGTGCTTGAGCTCGCCGGCGGCGAACCCCTCGGCGTGCATGTAGGCCAGCTCCTTGAGCTTGAGCGCCCCCTCCAGCGCTACCGGGTAGCCGACGTGGCGCCCGAGGAACAGCACCGTCTGCGACGGAGCGAACTTGCGGGCCAGCTCCGCCACCGGATCCGCGGTGGCGATGACCCGGGCGATCAGGTCGGGCATGGCCTCCAGGTCGCGGTACTCGCGGGCCACTTCGTCGGGGTACTTGGTGCCGCGGGCCTGGGCCAGTGCCAGTCCGACGAGGTAGTTCGCGGCGATCTGTGCCAGGAACGTCTTGGTCGAGGCGACCCCGATCTCCGGTCCGGCACGGGTGTAGAGCACCGCGTCGCATTCGCGCGGGATCTGGCTGCCGTTGGTGTTACACACCGCGAGCACCTTGGCCTTCTGCTCCTTGGCGTGGCGCACCGCCTCCAGGGTGTCGGCGGTCTCGCCCGACTGGGAGATGGCCACCACCAGCGTGTGGCTGTCCAGAACCGGGTCGCGGTACCGGAACTCGCTGGCCAGCTCGACCTCGACCGGCAGCCGAGTCCAGTGCTCGATCGCGTACTTGGCCAGCAACCCGGAGTGATACGCGGTGCCGCAGGCCACCACGAAGACCTTGTCGATCTCTCGCAGCTCCTGGTCGGAGAGGCGCTGCTCGTCGAGCACGATCCGGTTGTCGGTGAAATGCCCCAACAGCGTGTCCGACACCGCGGCCGGCTGCTCGGCGATCTCCTTGAGCATGAAGTAGTCGTAGCCGCCCTTCTCGGCGGCCGAGGTGTCCCAGTCGATGTGGAAGGTGCGGTAGTCCGCCCCCGGAACCGCGACGTTGCCCTCGAAGTCGCTGATCCGGTAACCGTCCGCATGCACGACCACCGCCTGGTTCTGCCCCAACTCCACGGCGTCGCGGGTGTGCTCGATGAACGCGGCGACATCGGAGCCGACGAACATCTCCCCGTCGCCGACGCCGAGCACCAGCGGCGTGCTGCGCCGCGCGGCCACGATCGTGCCGGGTTCGTCGGCGTGGGCGAACACCAGCGTGAAGTGGCCCTCCAGGCGACGCAGCACGGCCAGCACCGCGGCCGGGAAGTCGCCGGCGTGCTCACCCTCGGCGTACTCGCGGGCCACCAGGTGCACCGCGACCTCGGTGTCGGTGTCACTGGCGAACTCCACCCCGGCGGTCTCGAGTTCGGTCCGCAGGCCGGCGTAGTTCTCGATGATGCCGTTGTGCACCACCGCGACCTTGCCGCTGGCGTCGCGATGCGGGTGGGCGTTGCGGTCGGTAGGCCGACCGTGGGTGGCCCATCGGGTGTGGCCCAGCCCGGTCGAGCCGGGCAGACTGTCCGCCTCGCCTTCGGTGAGCGCAGCTTCCAGGTTGGCCAGCCGCCCCGCCCGGCGCCGCACGGTCAGACCTCCGTGGCCGTCGAGCAACGCAACACCGGCCGAGTCGTAGCCTCGGTACTCCATGCGGCGCAGCGCGTCGACGACAATGTCGCAGGCACCCCGGTGCCCGACGTAGCCGACGATTCCGCACATAGCCTCCCAGGGTACGGCAGGACGTCTGTTTCGCCCGGTGGGTTACGGTCTTCGGGTGGCCCGCACGAAGAAGCTCTACGCCGCGTTGACGCGTCGCGGCCCGCACCGCGTTCTGCGCGGTGACCTGGCCTTTGCCGGGGTCCCCGGGGTGGTGTACACACCGGCGGTGGGCAAGAATCTGCCGGGCGTGGCCTTCGCCCACGATTGGGTCACATCCGCCGAGCGCTACCACGACACTCTCGATCACCTGGCGTCCTGGGGAATCGTGGCCGCCGCCCCGAACACCGAGACCAGCCTGGCCCCGTCGGTGCTCAACCTGGCCTACGACCTCGGCACCGTCCTCGACATCATCACCGGTGTCCGACTCGGCACCGGCGACATCAGCGTGCACCCCAACAAGCTCGGCGTCGCCGGACACGGCTTCGGCGCGTCGGCGGCGGTGTTCGCCGCGGCCGGCATTCCCGGCCGGGTCAAGGCGGTGTTCGCCGCCTACCCCACGATCAGCAGCCCGCCCGCGGTGCAGCCGGCCTCGTCGCTGCGCGTGCCAGGCCTCATCCTGGCCGACCCGGGCGATCCGATGTCGCTGCGGTCCAACGCGGTGGAGCTGGCGCGGGCCTGGAAGACCGCGACGCTGCGCTCCACCCGCAAGTTGGAGGCCGGTGGGCTGGTCGAGGGTCGTCGGCTGGCCTCCGTGGTGGGCTTGCCCGGCGCCGATCGGAAGACCCAGCGCACCGTGCGTGCGCTGCTGGCCGGCTACCTGTTGCACATGCTCGCCGGCGACAAGACCTACAAGGACTTCGCCGACCCCGACGTCGAGCTGCCCAAGGCGTCGGTGATGGATCCGTTCGCCGACGACCCGGTGGATCTGGAGAACAAGGTCGTGGCGCTACTCAAGCCGTGACCCCACCTCCCAACCAACCGGTTGGGGGTATACCGTGTCCCCATGCGGACGGGCATCTTCCTCGGGTATGCCGGCGGCTTCCTCGAAGCTGTCGACGAAGTCGTCGAGCTGGAGAAGGTCGGCGTGGACATCGCGCTGGTGGCCGAGGCGTACTCCTACGACGCGATCAGCCAGCTGGGGCTTCCTGGCCGCGCGCACGTCTCGCATCGAGCTGGGCACCGGCGTCGTCCCGATCTACACCCGGACCCCGGCACTGATGGCGATGACCGCAGCCGGACTGGACTATGTCTCCGGTGGGCGGTTCCGGCTGGGCCTCGGGACCTCCGGGCCCCAGGTGGTCGAGGGTTTCCACGGGGTGCCGTTCGACGCCCCGCTGGGCCGCACCCGCGAGGTGGTGGAGATCTGCCGGCAGGTATGGCGCCGCGAACGGCTCGAGTATGCGGGCAAGCACTATCAACTACCGCTGCCGGCCGACCGCGGCACCGGCCTGGGTAAGCCGCTCAAGCTGATCAATCACCCTGTCCGCGAGCGGATTCCGATCACCATCGCTGCACTGGGGCCGAAGAATGTCGAGCTGACCGCCGAGATCGCCGAAGGCTGGCAGCCGGTCTTCTTCTACCCCGAGAAGGCCGGCGAGGTCTGGGGCGACGCACTGAGTTCCGGTGCGGCCAAGCGGGACCCGGCGCTGGGCCCGCTGGACGTGATGGTCAGCGCCACGCTGGCCATCGGTGACGACGTCGACGACCGACTGGCCTGGGCCAAACCGCAACTGGCGCTCTACATCGGCGGCATGGGAGCACGGGGCCGCAACTTCTACCACTCGCTGGCCACCCGGTACGGCTTCGGCGAGGTCGCCGACCACATCCAGGATCTGTATCTGGCGGGCAAGAAGGCCGAGGCGATCGACGCGGTGCCCGACGAGCTGGTCCGGCGGGTCTCGTTGGTGGGGCCGGAGTCCTACGTCAAGGAGCGTGTCGCCGCGTTCGCCGAGGCCGGCGTCACAACGCTGCTGGTGCATCCCCTGTCCACCGACCGGCGCGAGACCGTGCAGTTCGTCGAGCGCCTGCAGCAACTCTTGCCCTGACCGATCAGGCCTGAATGCCGCCGGTCAGGATGGCCGCCAGCTCCCGGTAGGCCGCGGCGTCGTCGAGGCCGGTGCGCTCCCGAACCACCCGCTGCTGGATGCGCACCATCGCCGTCGCCGCGAGATCGGCCGCGAAGACCGCGTGCACGTCGCGGAAGTCTCCGGTCGCCACGCCGTCGGCGATCAGCTCCTGGACCCGCCGCGCCGCGATCCGGGTGTTGCGCTCGTAGATCTGGCGCGCCGGCGCGAACGCGTCGAGGTCGGCCATGAACTGGTCCGACGCGCGGTCCAGCGCGACGCCCACCGCGGTGAGGTAGGCCGTGACGCGCGCTCTGGGCGCCTGCGCCTCGGCCACCCGGGCCTCCACGTCCTCGGTGGCGGTCCGGAAGAAGTGCACGGTGGCCGCCTGCACGAGTTGCTCCTTGCTGGCCGCCAGCGTGTAGAGCGTCGACTTCGAACACCGCAGCCGGGCCGCGATGTCGTCGAGCGTCAGGTGCGCGAATCCCTCGGCCAGGAACAGCGCGACCAGCGCATCGAAGAGCTCGGTGCGGCGACGGGTCGCGAACGCGGTCCTGGTCATGCCGCTGATAGTACTGGCAATAGTCCTGTAGTACTGTCCGGAGTATGCCCGTGGACCGCCTCCTCCCCACTGATGACGCGCGTGAGCTCATCGGCCTCGCGCGCGACATCTCCGACAAGGTGCTCGCGCCGATCGTCGACCGGCACGAGAAGGAGGAGTCCTACCCCGACGGCGTGTTCGCCACCCTGGGCGAGGCGGGACTGCTGTCCCTGCCCTACCCCGAGGAATGGGGCGGCGGCGGGCAGCCCTACGAGGTCTACCTGCAGGTGCTCGAGGAGATCGCCGCGCGTTGGGCGGCCGTCGCGGTCGCGGTCAGCGTGCACAGCCTGTCCTGCCACCCGCTGATGGTGTTCGGCACCGACGAGCAGCGCAGCCGGTGGCTGCCCGAGATGCTCGGTGGGTCGACCATCGGCGCCTACAGCCTCTCGGAGCCGCAGGCGGGCTCCGATGCCGCAGCGTTGACGTGCAGGGCAGTCCCCACCGACGACGGCTATCGCATCACCGGCGCCAAGGCCTGGATCACCCACGGCGGCATTGCCGACTTCTACAACCTGTTCGCGCGTACCGGCGAAGGGTCGCAAGGCATCTCCTGCTTCCTGGTTCCCCGAGACACTCCCGGTCTGAGCTTCGGCAAGCCGGAGGAGAAGATGGGCCTGCACGCCGTACCGACCACGGCCGCGCATTACGACAATGCGGCCGTCGACGCCGGGCGCCGCATCGGCGCCGAGGGACAGGGTCTCCAGATCGCCTTCAGCGCACTGGATTCCGGACGGCTGGGCATCGCCGCGGTCGCGGTCGGACTGGCGCAGGCCGCCCTCGACGAAGCGGTGGCCTACAGCGGCGAGCGAACCACGTTCGGCCGCAAGATCATCGACCACCAGGGGCTGGCGTTCCTGCTCGCCGACATGGCCGCCGCCGTCGACTCCGCGCGCGCCACCTACCTGGATGCCGCCCGGCGACGCGACGCCGGGATGGACTACTCCCGGCATGCGTCGGTGGCCAAGCTGATCGCGACCGACGCCGCGATGAAGGTCACGACCGACGCGGTGCAGGTGTTGGGAGGCGCCGGTTACACCCGCGACTACCGAGTCGAGCGGTACATGCGCGAAGCCAAGATCATGCAGATCTTCGAGGGCACCAACCAGATTCAGCGATTGGTGATCAGCCGGCACCTGGCCCGCGGATAGTCTTCGCGCCTCACCCCGACGGGTCACCGACCTGCGGCACCTCGCCTTCGGCGATCGCACATGGGGTCTGCTCGTCGGCCACCGGCTCCGCCGGAGGCGGGGGCAGCGGTTCGATCACCGGCTCCGGCGCAGGCGTCGCGGTCGGCGCCGCATCTGGATCCTCCACCGGGGGTGCGCAATCATCGGGCGCGTCGGCGACGAGGGTGTCGGCCTCGGGCACTTCCTCGTTCTCGCCGGCAGTGTCGTCGTCGGCGTCAGGTTCGTCGGGCTCGTCAGGTTCATCGGGCTCGTCAGGTTCGTCGGGCGCGTCGAGCTCGTCAGGTTCGTCAAGCGGGTCAGGTTCGTCGAGTTTCGCGACGGATTCGAGTTCGGGCGGTTCGAAGCCGTCGGCGCCGCCGCCCAGCAGACCGCGCAACGTGTCGGTGAACTGCTGCCCCAGACCGCCCAGCCCGCCGAAGCCGCTCAGACCGCCGGCACCGATGTCGGCGGGAGGGCCCGGCATAGCCGGGGACGAGGGCACTGCCGGAGCCGAGAGGGCCGGGGGCGGGGCTGCTTCGGGCACCGGCGCGGCCGGCGGCACGGCGGACAGCGGCGCGGCGGACAGCGTAGGCGCAGGCACAGGGGCGCTCCACGCCGTCGGCACCGTCGGTGCCACGGGGGCCTGCGGAGCCGCGATCGGCGCCGGCTCGCGTCCTTCTGCTTCGGCGAAGACGCCCGTTCCCGGATGCACCGGGCCGAGCTCGCCCGGCACAGCGAAGACGGGCGCCGGTTCGGCCGCCACCTCCGCTGCGGCGTTGCGATACACATCAGCAACCCCGGCCATCGTGTCGGTCATCAGGGTCAGCCACTCGGTCCGAACAGTGTCGTCCACGAACGGCTTCACGTCCCGGTCGACCAGCTCACTGGCCGCTGCCCGGTCCCCCGCGCCGCTCGACAGCGTCGCGGCGGCGGCCAGCCAGTCGGCTCGGACGGGCGCGGTTCTGTCCTCGATCTCGACGACGGCCGCCACCTTGGCATCGACGAGCTGCCACAGCCGGTCCGCGGCTTCGGTCACCGCGTCGGCGGCGACGCGGACGGCCGACGCGACGCCCGCCGATGCGTCGCCATGCCGGCGCAGGAACTCTTGGCACGCCCGGGCCCCTGGCCCCGACCAGGCTGCCGCCAGCGCGTCGACCTGCCGCTGCTGCACGCCGAGCGCGTCCTGGCACACCGAGGCTGCCACGGCCAACGCGGCGCCGTCGCGCCGCAGCACCTCGAGGTCCATCCCGTCCTCGCTGCCGTACCAGTCGCGAAGCTGGCCGGCATGCAGGGTCAGGTCGCCATGGCCATAGCCGACCTGGCGGCAGGCCCACACGTACTCCTGCAGACGCTGCACTGCGGTCTGGCCGTCGGCCAAGCGCGCTGCGACAGAGGGGTTTTCGTCCATCACCGCACCCGCTGGGCGGCGCGGAGGTCGGCGTCGTGATAGCGGTCGGCACCGGCCCGCAGCACCGCCGCGATCTCGGCCGCGGCGCGCGACCATTGCCGCAGCGCCGTCGAAAGAGTCTCGACCGCGGCCTGCAACTGCTCGCCCTGGGCGAGGTAGGCGCGCCCAGCCGTCGCACCGCCGAAGCCCAACGTGCTCAGCTGGTTGCGCAGCACTGTGTCGATCAGCGTGGACGCCACGTCATACTCGCGCGCGACCGCCCGCACCGCCGCGGCATCGACATGTGCCGCCTCCGAAGTCCCCATATCTGGTTGGACGTCACGCAGGCGGGCACGGTTCCCGCGGGATCAGCCCTCGGCGCTGACCGACTCGGCGACCCGCACGGCCATCTGCCGCGCGGTGTCCTCGTCTGCGGCCTCGACCATGACCCGGACCACCTGTTCGGTGCCGGACGGGCGCAACAGGATCCGCCCGGTGTCGCCGAGTTCGGCTTCGACCGCGGCCACCGCATCGCGCACCGACGGCGCGTCGGCGACGGTGGCCTTGTCGGCGACCGCGACGTTGATCAGCACCTGCGGCAGGGTCTGCATCGGGGCGGCCAGGTCGGCGAGGGTGCGCCGGGTCTCGGCCATCCGCGCCATCAGGCGCAGGCCGGTGACGATGCCGTCGCCGGTGGTACCGAAGCCGGGCAGCACGATGTGCCCGGACTGCTCTCCACCCAGCGCGAATCGGCCGGCGCGCAGTTCTTCGAGGACGTAGCGGTCGCCGACCCCGGTCGTGCGGACCTCGATACCCGCCGACCGCATCGCCAGGTGCAGCCCCATGTTGCTCATCACCGTCGCGACGAGCGTGTCGGAGGCCAGCTCGCCGGACTCCTGCATCGCGAGCGCGAGCACCACCATGATCGCGTCCCCGTCGATGACCCGCCCCTGTGCGTCGACGGCCAGGCAGCGGTCGGCGTCGCCGTCGTGCGCCAGGCCCAGGTCGGCGCCGTAGCTCACCACGGCCGACCGCAGCGCATCCATGTGGGTGGAGCCGCACCCGTCGTTGATGTTCAGCCCGTCGGGCTCGGCGTGGATCGGGATCACGTTGGCCCCGGCGGCGCGGTAGGCCCGGGGCGCCGCATCGGAGGCCGCGCCGTGCGCGCAGTCGACGACCACCGTCAATGCCTCCAGGCGGCTGGTGGCGGCCTTCCCGACGTGGCGCAGGTAGCGTTCCAGCGCGTCCGGGGCGGTGACGACGCGGCCGATCCCGGCGCCTGTGGGACGTTGGCCCGGACCCTGATGCACCAGTTCCTCGATGCGGTCCTCGGTGTCGTCGTCGAGCTTGTGTCCGCCCGGACCGAAGATCTTGATGCCGTTGTCGGGCATCGGGTTGTGCGAGGCCGAGATCATGACGCCGAAGTCGGCGTCGTAGGCCTGGGTCAGGTACGCGACGGCCGGGGTGGGCAACACCCCGACCCGCAGCGCGTCGACGCCCTCGCTGGCGATCCCGGCGATGACCGCCGCCTCCAGCATCTCACCGCTGGCGCGGGGATCTCGCCCGATCACCGCCACGCGGCGGTGCGAGCCACCGATCCTGCTGAGGCGCTGGGCCGCCGCAGTCCCCAACGCCATCGCCAACTCGGCGGTCAGGTCCTGGTTGGCGACCCCGCGCACCCCGTCGGTGCCGAAGAGTCGAGCCATGCTGACAACTTCTCACACCTTCTGCCGGCATACCTAACCGATCGCCCGGCGCCTCAGGCCGTGGCCGGATCGATACGGGCACGTGACAGGGGGTCAGCCCTCCGTGTTGAAGGACTCCCCGGCCTCGCCTTCACCCGGCACGGCCGGCGCTTCGCCTTCCTCGCTCTCCCCTTGACCGGAGACCGACGGCGCCTCTTCGGCGGGCGGGGCCGGCGCCGAGGTGGCTTCCCGCGCGGCGTTCTGCACGATCAGCACGTCGCCCCGCGGGGTGCCGGCGCAAACGGTCTGCTGCGTGCCGTCGGCGTCGACGGTCCGGGCCAACGCGGTGACCTCGGCAGGATCACCGCCGCAGACCCCGGTGACCGTCGCCGCGGCGGCCTCCGGCGATGCACTGTCGACGGCGATCTCCCCTCCGACCAGCACCGTCACCAGCCCATCGGCACTGGTGGACGCGTCGTCAGGTTGACCGTGGGCGATCCCCATCCCGGCGGTGAGCAGCATTCCGCCGGCCGCCGCACCGGCGGCGGTGATTCTGGCGTATGTGACGAACTCAGGCATCGACAACTCCCTTCGGTAACGAGGCCAGGGATACCCACGACCGCCGGAAACGACTCACCGCCCGCATCCCGAAGGGACTGACGCCCGGCGCCCCGCGATGCGGAGAGCCGGGCGCCAGGCCGTGCGACGGAAGTCGATCAGCGCTTGCTGTACTGCGGCGCCTTGCGGGCCTTCTTCAGGCCGTACTTCTTGCGCTCGATGGCACGCGGGTCACGGGTCAGGAAGCCGGCCTTCTTCAGCGCGGGCCGGTCCTCCGGCTGCACCAGAATGAGGGCGCGGGCGATCGCCAGACGCAGCGCTCCGGCCTGGCCGGAGGGGCCGCCCCCGTCGAGGTGGGCGTAGATGTCGAACTGCTCGAGCCGATCCACCGTCACCAGCGGCGCCTTGATCAGCTGCTGGTGCACCTTGTTCGGGAAGTAGTTCTCCAGAGTGCGCCCGTCGAGGTGGAACTGTCCGGTGCCCGGCACCAGCCGGACACGGACGACGGCTTCCTTGCGGCGGCCGACCGTCTGGATCGGACGGTCGATCAGCACCGGTTCGCGGGTCTCGGCCTCAAAGGCGACGTCGGTCTCGACAGCTCCGGCGTCGGTGTCGGTGTCGGTGTCGGCGAAGTTGGCTTCAGTCACTGGGCCACCTGCTTGATCTCGTAAGGAATCGGCTGCTGAGCGGTGTGCGGATGCTCGGGACCGGCGTAGACCCGCAGCTTCTTCTGCACCTGACGGCCCAGCTTGTTCTTCGGCAGCATGCCGAGGATCGCCTTCTCGACCACACGGTCGGGACGCTTCTCCATCATCTCGCCGAGGGAGCGCCTACGCAGGCCGCCGGGGTAGCCCGAGTGGCGGTAGAAAAAGGTCCGGTCCGCCTTGTTGCCGCTGATGGCGATCTTGTCGGCGTTGATGACGATGACGAAATCGCCACCGTCGACGTTCGGCGTGAATGTCGGCTTGTGCTTGCCGCGCAGCAGATTGGCAGCTGCTACGGCGAGCCGGCCGAGCACCACGTCGGTGGCATCGATGACGTACCACGAACGCGTGGTGTCACCTGCCTTCGGCGTGTACGTAGGCACAGCGCATACCTCTCATATCTTCTGGGGTGGATCCCGGTGACCCGGGTGCCGGTCCGGCGTGCGCTTCGAAGAAAGTGCCTCGGCGACCGGCAGGGACCCGAGGTTCCGGCAGGCAACGCACGCCAACGACGCAGCTTACAGGCGGCCGTCCGCGCAGGTCAAAACGCTCTTCCCGGCCCCGGCCGGACCGGCTCTAGAAGAAGCCCTGGGCGTGGTCGCTGTAGCTGACCAACAGGTTCTTGGTCTGTTGGTAGTGGTCGAGCATCATCTTGTGGTTCTCCCGGCCCACGCCGGACTGCTTGTAGCCACCGAAGGCGGCGTGCGCGGGGTACTGGTGGTAGCAGTTGGTCCACACCCGGCCGGCCTTGATGTCGCGCCCGGCGCGATAGGCGGTGTTACCGTCCCGACTCCACACTCCCGCCCCCAGTCCGTAGAGGGTGTCGTTGGCGATGCTGATGGCCTCGTCGTAATCGGCGAACGACGTCACCGCCACCACCGGGCCGAAGATCTCCTCCTGGAACACCCGCATCGCGTTGTTGCCGGTGAAGATCGTCGGCGCGACGTAATAGCCGCCGTTGAGGTCCCCGCCGAGTTGCGCCCGCTCCCCACCGGTGACCACCTGGGCGCCCTCGTTCCTGCCGATCTCGATGTAGGACAGGATCTTGTCGAGCTGTTCGGTGGAGGCCTGCGCGCCGATCATCGTCTCCGAATCCAGCGGGTCACCCTGACGGACCGCCTTGGTGCGGATCGCGGCCAACGCCAGGAACTCGTCGAAGATGTCGGCCTGGATCAACGACCGCGACGGACAGGTACACACCTCCCCCTGATTGAGCGCGAACATCGTGAACCCCTCCAGCGCCTTGTCCTGGAAGCTGTCCTGCGCGGCCAGCACATCGTTGAAGAAGATGTTGGGGCTCTTGCCGCCGAGCTCCAGGGTGACCGGGATCAGGTTCTGCGCCGCGTAGCCCATGATCAACCGGCCCGTAGAGGTCTCCCCGGTGAACGCGATCTTGGCGATCCGCTTGCTCGACGCCAGCGGCTTGCCCGCCTCCACACCGAAACCGTTGACCACATTGACCACCCCGTCGGGCAGCAGATCCCCGATGAGCTCCATCAGATACAGGATCGAGGCCGGGGTCTGCTCGGCCGGCTTGAGCACCACCGCATTGCCCGCCGCCAGCGCCGGCGCCAGCT
Organism: Mycolicibacterium duvalii; assembly: GCF_010726645.1. Lineage (NCBI taxonomy): Bacteria > Bacillati > Actinomycetota > Actinomycetes > Mycobacteriales > Mycobacteriaceae > Mycobacterium > Mycolicibacterium duvalii. The sequence goes on from NZ_AP022563.1 coordinate 3,444,899, forward strand.
TCCACGTCGCCATCAGGATCGGGAAATTCCACGGAATGATCTGCCCGACCACCCCGAGCGGCTCCTGGAAGTGATACGCCACGGTGTCGGCATCGATCTCACTGATCGAGCCCTCCTGGGCGCGGATCGCGGCGGCGAAATACCGGAAATGATCCACCGCCAACGGGATGTCGGCGTTGAGCGTCTCGCGGATCGGCTTGCCGTTGTCCCACGACTCGGCCACCGCGATCGACTCCAGGTTGGCCTCGATACGATCGGCGATCCTGTTCAAAATCACCGCCCGCTCCGCGGCAGTGGTCCTCCCCCACGCCGGCGCGGCCGCATGCGCGGCGTCGAGCGCCTTCTCGATATCGGTCTCATCCGAGCGGGCCACCGCACAGAACGGCTGCCCCGTCACCGGCGTCGGGTTGTCGAAATAACGCCCCGCAGCCGGCGGCACCCACTGACCCCCGATGAAATTGTCATAGCGATCCTTGAACGACATCAACGAACCGTCGGTGCCGGGGCGGGCGTACACGGTCATGACGAGTCTCCTGCTCTGTGCCGAGAACCAGTGTGTTGTACGTCACTCAACTTACGCGCACACTGTGACCATCAACGAGCCCCGCCGAACCCCACGCCAGCGCCGGTCCCGCGACACGGTGGACACTCTGGTGGAGGCTGCCGCGCAGGTGTTCTCGCGGGAGGGGATGACCGCGACCACCAACCGCATCGCCGCACGCGCCGGGTTGTCGATCGGGACGCTCTACCAGTACTTTCCGGATAAGGTCGCGCTGCTGCGTGCGGTGGCACACCGGCACGTGCGGGACGCCGACCGCCGGCTCACCGAGGTATTCGACCGACTCCGCGAGCAGGACGCACCGTTCGAGGAGACGATGCGCACCCTGCTCGACGCAGTCGTCGACGTGCACCGCGACCGGCCCCGACTGCACGCGCTGCTGCACCGGATGATGCCCGCGGACCCCGCCGAGCTCACCGAGCTGCAGGCGCTGGAGGATCGCATCTGCGATGAGGTGGCGTTTCACCTGAAGCGGTGTGACCGCGGCGGCGAGGACCCGGAGCTGACGGCACGCACGGTGGTGCACACCGTCGACGCGCAGCTGCATCGCGTCATGACCCGGCACGGGTTCGACGTGGACACGCTGACCCGGACGGTCAGTCTGTTGGCGCCCCCACCCGGCTGAGCACCGTGGCCATCGCGTCGCGGAGCTGTGTGAGGCCGGGTTCCTCGATTGGGAAGTGTCCGCAGCGTTCCAGCAGCACCACCTCGGCGCGCGCGGTGATCCGTTGCAGGAAACCGATACTGAGCTCCGGCGGCGTCCACGCGTCGGCGGCCGGCGCCACCAGCGTGACCGGCGCCCCGGTGTAGTGCTCCGGCCGGGTGTGGACGAACGCCATCCAGCTGGACAGAAATCCCAGCGGAACGCTGACGCCGCCGCCGCGCGGATCGGAGGCACACAGCCGCGAGAGCCTGCGATCGCGGCTCATCTTGTTCATGTCGGCCACCCACCGGATCGGGATCCGGACCCGGCCGAAGAGGGGTTCGGCCGCGTTCAGCACCGCCGGCGCCGGTCGCCCCAGCCAGGCGTACCGGGTGGCCGCGGCCCGCGCGGCCGGGTCGGCCATATCCAGCAGGCACGTCGCCACCACGGCGTCCACCGCGCCGGTGCGCGCGGCGATCTCGTAGGCGAGCATGCCGCCCATGCTGGCTCCGAACGCGATCAGGGGCCGCGGGTCGGCGGCACGTTCGGCCCGGACCAGATCCGCCAGCAAGTCGACCCAGTCGCCGTAGCGGACACCGGCCGGGTCGGCGACTTCGGTGTCGCCGTACAGCGGCAGATCCGGTGCCAGCACATCAACTGCCTGGCCGGCGGCGACGGCGGCGAACGGCCAGAGCGCCCCGCTGTACCCGCCGCCCCCGTGAATCACCAGCACCCGAACCGCGGCCGTCGGCACCACCGCGCGGGCCACGTGGACGCGATGGTCGCGCCAGCGCCACCACGTGCTCGCCGGCGCTCGCACACCGTCGAGGTAGCCGGCGGGCAGGAACTCAGCGTAGGTCCGGTAATTCATGCCTTCATCGTCGAACCAGTTACCGGCGTTGACAACTCGCATTCCCGCATGCGCAGGCGCTGGTCAGCGCGTCGCATTCCCGCCTTACTCACATTCGGCGAAGGTACCGCGCGGCCCCGGCCGGCTCCCCTCCGGTCCGGGGCCGCGCAGATCCTGGAGGGGTGCGTCAGACACCCCAGGCTCGGGCGGCCGCGCGGTCGGTGGCCGCCACGTCGTCGGCACCCTCGCGCACCGCATTGCCGAGGCTGACGAGAATGTCGTTCAGCGCGGCGGCCGCCTGCTCCCAACGGGACTGCTCGATCCGGTAGGCCTCGGCAGCGTCCCGGGTCCAGGTCGCCTGCAGCGGCGCGATCTGGGCGCGCAGATCGTCCAGCGCCGCGTTGAACCGGGCCGCGGTCGTGTGGATTTCCTGACGGACCGTGTACTCGATCTCGCCGAAGTCATAGGACAGCGTGGCATCCATCAACGTTCCCCTTCCTACAGCGCTGCAGCGACGGAACCGATGCGCTGCGAATGGGTTTCGGCGACCTCGCGCAGGATCCGCTCGTTGTCGCGGATGGTTTCGGCGATGCGGGCCAGCGCCGCATGGAGCCTCACCGACTCGCCGTTCCAACGCTCGACGACCTCACGGAACCGGGCCGCGGCGACACCTCCCCACACCGATGCGGGCACGCTGCTCATCGCGGTGATGAAGGATCCCAGCATGGCACGCAGCTCCTCGTTGCGGGCATCGGTCTTGCCGGCGATGGCCACCATCAGCTCGAGGTCGGTGGTCAGCGCCGTCGATCCGGTGGGTGGGGGCATGGCGGGTGTCGACATCGGCAGGTCCTCTCTGGTCATTGCGGACGATCTGTAGATAGGACGCCGGGTGGGCCCATCCGGTTCCCATCACGTGATCTCGTGTGCCGATTCGACGGCCCGCGTGCAGATCTCCGCGAATGCGTCGGCGTCCGCAGGGCTGCTCTGGCAACCGACGGCGATGCTGGTGGTGCCGTCGACGACGACCGCCCACCGGGTCTGACTGCCCGGCCGCACCTCGCGGTAGGTCACCGCGGCCCGCGTCCCGACCCGGCCGGCAGGGTCGAAGTCGACGAAGACGCCCGGCGTCTCCGCGGCAACGGCTCCGCGCAGCCTCACGGCGAGGCCGGACAGCGATTCCGGTGCCGCGAGCCGCGACTGGGTGAAGTGCACCGCGGCGGAACCCGACGGAGCGGCCACCCGCACCCTGGCCGAGCCGGGTCCGGCGGTGATGCGTTGCGTCGTCCAGTGCGCAGGCACGCGCACCCCCACGCGTCCCTCGACCACCAGCACGTCGTCGGGCGCGGGCGGGGCGACCCCGTGCGCGAGCCACCCCACCGCGAGTGCGGCCGCGGCCGTAGCGGCGATGGCGGTGTACCGGCGCACCGATCGAGACGGTTTGCTCGGCTGCCGGTCGGGCTTCGGCAGCGCGCGGGACAACCGTTGTCGCGCCGCATGATTGACCTGTATACCGAGGGCCCGCAGCTCCCCCAGCACGTCGGCGGGCAGCGGCGACACGGCGTCGGGGAGATCGATCAGCACCTCGCCGACGGCGCCGAGATGAGCAGTGAGGTCCAGCGTATGACGGTCGAGCACCAGCGGTTGCGCGCTGTCGGGTCCGGTCAGCACGAAGTCGTCGGCGACCTCGAGGACCGTCGCATCGGTGCCCGCCGACAGCAGCGCAGAGCGTCGATGCACCGTGGCATCGGGGCGGCAGCGGTGCATGGCGCGGGTGACGGTCGCGACGCGCCTGTCCGACCACCAGGTGGGCAGTACCAGGGCCACCGGGCCGGGGTGATCGCCGATCGCCGCGTCCAGCACATCGCGCCACAGGTCCCCGGTCGGCACCGGCCCGTCGTCACGGAGGACGAACGCGTCGTCGATGCCGTCGAGCGCGGCGGCGACCCACTCCGCGGGCGGGCGCCGCGGGCCGCGCACCGTGCACGGACCGGCCTCCACCACCGCCCCCGTCATGGGGGGTCTACCCAGCCCACCTGGACCAGTTCGGCACGCCGGCCCCGCACCGCCAGCGTCGCCCGCCCGGGCGGCAACGGGCCGGGCCGGATGCCGCCGAACACGGCGCCTTCGTCGGAGCCGGCGCTCATCACCAGACCGCTGCAGCCCATGTCGCGCAACCGAGCCAGCACCGGGTCGAACATGGCCCGGGCGGCACCCCCGGCCCGGCGGGCCACGACGACGTGCAGGCCGAGATCCTTGGCGTGCGGCAGGAAGTCGGCCAGGGCGGTCAGCGGATTGCCGGTCGCGCCGGCCACCAGATCGTAATCGTCGACCACCAGGTAGATCTCGGGGCCGTCCCACCACGACCGGTCACGCAGTTGCTGCTGGGTGACGCGCTCACCGGGCAGGCGGGCGGTCAGCTGCTGTTGCAGTGTCACCATCCGCGCGCTCAGCGCGACAGCGGACGCCGAATAGCCGCCCAGATGGGCGGATTCGACGACACCCAGCAGCGTCCGGCGGTAGTCGACGATGTCGAGCTGCAGCTGGGTTGCGGCGTAGGTGCCGGCCAGTTGGGTGCACACGGCCCGCAACAGCGCGGTCTTGCCGCATTCCGCGTCGCCGAGCACCAGGAGATGCGGGTGTTCATTCAGGTCGAGCCAGACCGGCTGCAGAGCGTCCTCCCCCACCCCCAGCACCACCGCACCGGCAGGTCCGGGCTCCGGCAGTGTCCGCAGGTCGATCCGGTCCGGGAGCAGTTCGACGGCCGGGGCCACGGGTGCACCTGGATCATGGCGCGGTGTGACGCCGTCGGGCGTGGCGATCGCGAACTGGTGTCCGGTTCGGGTCAGACCCCGCCCGGGCGGCATCGCGGCGACCTCACGGGCGCGGCGTCGATCCATCTCCGATTCGGCCGGATCCCCCAGTCGCAGCTCGATTCTGGTGCCGATCTGGTCCTTCAGCGCCGGCCGAAGGTCCGCCCACCGCGACGCGGCGAGCAGCACGTGTATTCCATAGCCCAGGCCCTGGGCGGCCAGCGCGGTGACCGCCGCCTCGAGAGCGTCGAACTCCTGCCGGGCGGCCGACCAGCCGTCGACGACGAGGAACACTTCGCCGTAGCCATCGGTCTCGGCCGCCCGGTAGTCGGCCAGGCTGCTCACCCCCAGCCGGCGAAACGCCGCCTCACGCAACCGGAGTAATGACTCGACAGTGGCCACGGTACGACGGCACAACTCGGTGTCACGGCGGCCGGCGACCGACCCGACATGCGGCAGTCCGCCCAGTCTGCTCAGCGCTCCGCCGCCGAAGTCCAGACAGTAGAACTGCACCGCCGACGCATCGGAGGTGGCCGCGAGAGCGCTGATCACGCTGCACAGCGTGGTCGACTTGCCGGCTTGCGGGCCGCCGACGACCACCAGATGACCTGCCGGGCCGGAGAAGTCGACGATCAGCGGCTCATACCGTTGCTCGTAGGGACGGTCGACCAGGCCGATCGGAACCCGCAGTGGCACCGCGGTGTCGAGCAGCGAACCCAGGCGTGGCGAACCGGACAACGGCGGCAACCACACCGGGTGCGCGGATGCTCCGGTGTCGGCGAACCGCCGCAGCACCGCCGCCAGCAACGGTTGGCGCGCCGCACCGGCCGGGCCGGGGGGCGACGTGCCCGAGTTCCGGGTGTACAGCTGCACCGCGGCGCGGGACGCGTCGGTGACCACCGACGATGTCGGGCGGTATCCACCGGAGACGAACGCGGTCTGCACGCGGGTCATCGTCCCCGACGTCGTCTTCAGGTACGCCGCGCCGGGCTGGGTGGGCAGGTGGTAGGCGTCGGGCACGCCCAGCACGGCCCGCGAGTCGCCGGCCGAGAACGTCTTCAGGCAGACCCGGTAGGACAGGTGGGTCTCCAACCCGCGGAGTCTGCCCTCGTCGAGGCGCTGGCTGGCCAAGAGCAGATGGACGCCCAGGGACCGGCCCAACCGACCGATGACCACGAACAGGTCGGCGAAATCGGGGTGCTGGCTGAGAAGTTCGGAGAACTCGTCGACGACGACGAACAGCGACGGCAGCGGCGGCAGACGGCGCTGAGCTCGGGCGGTGCGGTAGGCGTCCAGATCGGCCAGGTTGCCGGCTGCACGCAGAAGTTCCTGGCGGCGGGTGACCTCGCCGGACAGCGCGTCGCGCATCCGCGCGACCAACGCGGCCTCGTCGGCGAGGTTGGTGATCACCGCCGCAACATGTTTCGCGTGCTCGAAACCCAGGAAGGTGGCGCCGCCCTTGAAATCGACAAGCACCAGGTTCAATTCCTCGGGCGCGTGCGCGGCGATCATGCCCAGGGTCAAGGTGCGGAGGAACTCCGACTTGCCCGACCCCGTCGCACCCACGCAGAGGCCGTGGGGTCCCATGCCGCCCGCGGCGGCCTCCTTGATGTCGAGACAGACGACGTCTCCGTTCTCGGCCACGCCGATCGGCACCCGTAGCAGGTCCCGCCGGCCGCGGGCGCGCCGGTACTCGGCGGCGTCGACGGTGTCGAGGTCATCGATGCCGGACAGCCCCAGCCAGTCCCCGGGTGTGGACGTCGCGACGGTCCCGGCGCCGGCGAAGCGCGCCAGCCGTCGCGCGCACGCGGCGGCGTCGATCTCGGTCATGACATCGTGGTGCGCCTCGACGGGGTCGCCGTCAGCGACCACGCCGACGGGCGCCCCGGATACCTCGGCGACGAGCGTGATCACCGTGGCCCGTTCGTCCGGCGGCGGTGTGGGTGTCCCGTCGACCACCACCACGCGGTGCACTGCCGGCGCGCTGTGCTGGTGGGGCAGCCATTTCACCCAGTCCCAGAACGGCTGCGCCGTGGGTCCCGCGCGGACCGCCAGACCCAGCTCATCCGGATGGTGGTGTGCCGCGAGTTGGCCGAGCATCGCGCGGACCAGCGCGCGGCAGCGGCCGGGATCCCCGGTCACCCGGATCTCCCGGGTGGCGCGGAGATCGACGGTGACGGGCACGTCGTCGAGGACGCTGTAGGACTGCACGAGGCGGCGGACCGCGGTCAGCGTGACCGGGTCGGCGACCTCGTCGGGCGGCAGCGTCGGCGCGACCACCTGCGTCGCCGAGGCGCCGCGTCCGAGCCCGATCCGGACACGGCAGAACTGGCTGTCGTCGCTTTTGCGGAACTCGCCGGCCGACATCCACAGCGCGGCCGGATCCGGGTGCCGGGTGTGCAGCCACCGGTGGTGCGCGTCCGCGGCGGCCAACAGCGTGCGCTCGACCCCGGCCAGATAGCGCAGATACTCGGCGCGACGCTGGTTGAGCTGCCCGCTGCGGCCCGTGGCGCGGGTCCCGTAGACCAGTGAGCCGATGACCGAGAACAGCATCATCGCCGGGAAGAACAGCCCCGCCGGTTGCCGCGGCCCGCCGTTGCTCAGGTACCACGCCCCCATGCCCAGCATCGCGAGGAGCATCACCACGGGCATCAACCGGGCCATCGGCGCGGCGGGGGCGGACTCGGGCACCTCGGGCGGCGCGTCGAGCACGACCCGGGCGGGTGCGCTGACAGAACTCATCGTCTGAGTAGACGCACCACAGGGCCCACGTGGTTCCCTCCGCGCTTTATCCACAGCCCGGCAGATTGCCGCCACCCGGCGGGTGGCCGCCCAGTTACGTTGCTCTCATGCGTGATTCGCAGTTGCGGCTGACCGTCGTCGCGCCGCGGTCGGATTCACCGGTTGTCGACGTCACGGTCGCCGCCGACTGCCCCGTCGGTACGGTTGTGCCCGACCTGGTCGACGTCGTGATCGGCGCCGCCGCAACGGCGAGTCCGCGGCGCTGGCACGTGAGCCGCTCGACCGGAGGCCTGCTGGACACCTCGAAAACGCTGCGGGACAACGGTGTCGGCGACGGCGACATCCTGCTGCTGGACGCGGTCGGCGCGCCGGCCCCGCGCCTCGTCCCCGTCGACGCCGCGTCGGTGGTCGCCGACTGCGCCCGTACCCATTCGGCGTCGGCGGGCCCGGCGGTGCGGGAGGGCGTGGGCCTGCTGGTCGTCGCGGTGCTGATCACGGTGCTCGTGGGGTCCGGCCGCCCGGAACCCGGTCTGTGGGTCGCGGCGGCACTGTCGGCGGCCGCGGCGACTGTCGTGCTGGCCGACCGCCGCTGCCCGCTGCCGGCCACGTTCAGCGTGGGCGCCGCGCTGCTGGCCGCTGTGACCGGGTATCTCGCGTCTCCCGGGGCGCTATGGCAGTTCGGGGCGACGGTCGCCGCCGCAGCAGGGTGCGCGATGTCGCTGCTGCTGCGGCACGCGATGGGTCCGGTCGCGCACGTCGCCATCGCCCACACCGCGATCGCCGCCGCGGCGGGAGCCGTCGTGGTGGCCGGCGCGGTGAGCGCGGCCGCACGACTGCCGGTCGAGGCCGGCGGCGCCGCGCTGGCCACGGTCAGCGTGGCGGCCCTGACCGCCGCCGCCAGGATCGTCGTCGGCCTCGGCGGGCTGTCGCCGTCGCGTCCGACCGTCACCGCGGACCGGGCAGCAGCCGCACAACGGGTGCTGACCGGGCTGACGGTGGGGTGGGCCGCCGCTGCCGCGCTGGGCGCGGTCGCCGCCGTCGTGGGCAGGACGCCTGCCGGCGGCACCGCGCTTGCGCTGGCAGCGATGGTCGGCCTGGCGTTGCTGTTGCGAGCGCATGGTCACGCCGATCCGGCCCGGCGCGTCGCCCTGCGCACCGCCGGCGCCGTGGGATTCGGCGCCGCGTTCATCGGTGCCACCGTGACCTATCCCGCCGCCGCGGCGTGGCTGTGCGCTGTCGCGGCGACCGCCGGCGTGGCCGCGGCGTACCGTCGGGGCGGGGGCGGTCAGCGCAATCCTGTGGCGCGCCAAGCCCTTCAGGTGGTCGAGTACGCCGCGGTCGCCGCGGTGGTTCCGTTCGCGTTGTGGACCGCGGGCGTGTACGGCTGGGCCCGCGGCCTCGGTCTGCCATGAGCGCTGTGCGCGCGCTGGCCGCGCTGACGGTCCTGGCCGCGGTCACCGCGCCGACCGTGGCCGCCGCCCCGCCGGCGGTCGACGACAGTCTCCTTCCACCGGCGGCGCCACCCGCACCGCCCGCACCGACGCTGCGCCACGGCGACTGTGTCGACGGCCATGCCGGTCTCGGCGCAGCGGAATCCGCGCCGCGCTTAGACCTCGACAGTGTGTGGGCGCTGACTCGCGGCGCCGGGCAGACGGTGGCGGTCATCGACACCGGTGTCGCCCGGCACCGGCGCCTGCCGCACCTGATACCGGGCGGCGACTACGTCTCGACCCAGGACGGCACCGCCGACTGCGACGGTCACGGCACAGTGGTGGCGGGCATCATCGCCGCCCAGCCCGACACGGCCGCGCCGACCGGGTTCACCGGCATCGCGCCGGACGCGTCGATCCTGGCGATCCGGCAGTCCAGCAACAAGTTCCGAGTCGCCACCGATGCCGCCCAGGCGGGTGTGGGCGACGTCGACACCCTCGCGGCGGCTGTGCGCTTCGCCGCGGACTTCGGCGCCGGGGTTATCAACATCTCCTCGGTGGCCTGTCTCCCGGCCACCGCCGACCTCGACGACCGGGCACTGGGTGCCGCACTGGCCTACGCGGTGGACGTGAAAAACGTGGTGGTGGTCAGCGCGGCCGGCAACGTCGGCGGACCGGGCCAGTGCCCGGAGGCCAACCCTGGAGACAGCGCCGCCGCGGCCGACGTCGCGGTGGTCGTCAGCCCGGCCTGGTACGACGACTACGTCTTGACCGTGGGTTCCGTCGACGCCGACGGCGCGCCTTCGGCGTTCAGCCTCGCCGGGCCGTGGGTCGACGTGGCCGCGCCGGGCGAGCACGTGGTGTCGCTGGCGGCCGCCGCCGACGGCCTGGTCGACAGGTCGGCCCACGACGACCCCCTGTCGGGGACCAGCTACGCGGCACCGGTGGTCAGCGGAGTCGCGGCGCTCGTGCGCGCCCGGTTTCCGGCCTTGACGGCACGCCAGGTGATGGCCCGGATCGAGGACTCCGCGCTGCACCCGCCGGAGGGGTGGAATCCGACGGTCGGCCATGGTGTGGTCGACGTCCTCGCCGCGGTATCGGGACCATCGGTCGCTGCCGCGGCGGTGCCGCCGACGGCCAGGCCGACGCTTGCGCCGCCGCAGCCGTCGGCACCCGGAGCGGGCGGCAGCCGCGCTGCGGTGCGGGCCGCGTTGATCTGCCTGGGCCTGATCGGCGGGGTCGCGGTGGTCGCCGCGGCGCTGGGCCGGTCACGGGGCCCCGTCGCGGGCGACTGACGCTGCGCTGCGGTTCAATTCGGGCCCGCGGGGCAGCGCCGAGAGCACCGGCCACGGCGCCGGCACTGCCGGCCCAGACAACCCCAGCCGCTGTGCGGCGTCGTCGTCGCCGATACCGAACGCCATGCCCGAGTCAGTGACCAGAAACCGGGACCCGATACCGGCGCCGGTCAGACCGACGCTGCGGACGTCGACGCTGCGACCGGACGGGATCGCCACGGCGTCGACCGCCGGACCGTCGCCGTCGGCCTGCGCCAACCGGCGCGAGGTCCACGCCGAGGGCAGCGCATCGGCGAACATCAAGGTGCTGTGCGAGGTGCCGACGGCGGGGTCGGCATGCCACCGGGCACACAGCACCGGGGCAGGCTCGATGCCGCCGCGGTCGGGAAAGGTCCCGACCGCAAGGCTGGTCCGGATCGGAAGTGGGCCGACGATATCCGGCGCGAGGACGGGCATCCGGTCCCCGACACGGGCGTCCGTGTAGCGGATCAGGTCGGCAGCCACCTGGCCGATGCGCTGCACCCCGTCGGTGAGCACCACGTACCGATCCTGCCGGCCGACGGACACGTCCACCGCGAACACCGCACCCACCGGCAGCCCGCCGAGCGCCGGTGGTCCGGGTGTGCCGACGGCAGGTATCTGCGGCGGCGCGATCGGCGCCGCCTCCGGCACCGCAGCCAGCAGCAGCTGCGAAACCATCTGCGGGACAAAACCGTCGAGTTCGAGAGCGCGAACCACCGCCGGATGACGCAAGTCCACGCGGGAACGCCACCCGTCGTGCAGTAGGTAGGTCGCAGCAGGATTTCCGCGCACCGCGACCAGCGCGTGCCGGCCCGGCGCAGCGTCGGGGCCCTCCGGCGTGCCGACGCCCACGATGGTGTCGCCGCGTCGGTCGTCGCAGACCGTCCAGTCCGACTCCTCCGGAGAGAGCGGCGGCGCGAGATGGGCCGGAGCACCGGGAATGCCCAGTGCCGGACCACGCGGGGCGGAGTCGACGGCCCGTTGCGAAACAGGCTTCGGATCCCCCGCGCTGCCGGTGACCAACCGCGCCGAGGCCAGGTTGGGCACCGGGTGCAGGGTGTCCTCGACCGTCACGTACAGCGCCCCGGTCTGGGGCACCACGACGATCGGTGCGCCGCCGATGCCACCTGCGGGCCCGAGCAGCGCCAGTACCGCGCAGACCGCCACCGCGATCAGTGCCGCCACCGTTCCGCCGGTCAGCGAAAGAGCTTGCGCACGCAGCGGATCGTCGATCATCCGGACATCGGCCCGGACCAGTGCGTGCTGCATCCGACGTGCCAGGAACCGGTGCCCGCTGACCTGCAGGCGTGTGCTCTGCTCAGCCATCGCCCCCCTGTCCCAGCCTAACCGGCCTCCGGGCCAGTGGATTTCACTTCTTGGCGCGGCGCTCCCGGTAGGCGGCGACGTGCTGGCGGTTGGCGCAGTTTCCGGTGTCGCAGAATTTCCCCGACCGGTTGCGGGACAGGTCGGCCAGCGCCATCGCCATCTCGGCACCCATCCGTTGCCACAGCGGGTCGTCCACCGACGCCATGTGCAGATGCCATTCCGGCATCTCGGGATGGCGGGTCAGCCAGGGCGACGCGCGGGTGTCCGACAGCAGCGCGTTGACCTGAGCGACCGCGTCGACCTCGTCGCCGGCGGCGGCCCAGATCCGGCCCAGCCGCTCCCGCAGTCGTCGCACCGCAGCCAACTCGGCGACGTCGCGGTCGCGCCGGCCGGTCCAGCCGTGGCGGTCCAGATAGGCGTCCAGTGCGGGCAGGTCGACGAGCTGCTCCCCGTCTGCCCGGTCGCTGTTGACCAGCTCACTGACAGCCCGCAGGGTGAGCTCGGTGTCATGACTGAAAAGCATTTGACCCCTGACGATGCTCGGCGGTAGTGTCACTACCGAATCGCATTTTACTCATGACACTCGCGTGCTGCGTCCGGAGGTGGATGATGTCTGCGTTGCGGACGGCGGTGTCGACGCCGCATACCGGCGCCGACCGGTTTCGGTCGGGCCTGCTCTTCGCGATCGGCTCGGCGTTCGCATTCGGTTGTTCGGGCCCGTTCGGCAAAGCGCTGATGGTGGCGGGGTGGAGCCCGACCGCCGCGGTGACCGCCCGACTGGCCGGCGGCGCGCTGGTGATGGCGTTGTTCGCGACGCTGGCGTATCCCGCCTGGTGGCAGGAGGCCCGCGCGCACCTGCGCGTGGTCGCCCTCTACGGCCTGGTGCCGATCGCCGGCGCCCAGTTCTTCTACTTCAACGCGGTGTCCCACCTCTCCGTCGGCGTCGCGCTGCTGCTGGAATACACCGCGCCGATCCTGGTCGTCGCCTGGCTGTGGGCCACCACCCGCCAGCGGCCGACCGCGATGACCTCGGGCGGGGTGGCACTCGCGATCGTGGGCATCACGCTGGTGCTTGGGGTGCTCGGGCCCGACGGCTTCTCGGCAGCGCAGATCAACCTCGTCGGCGTGGGCTGGGGAATGGCCGCCGCCGTGTGCGCGGCGTGCTACTTCCTGATGTCCGACCGCGCCGGAACACACCATCCCGACCGGACCCCGCTGCATCCGATCACGCTGGCGGCCGGCGGTCTGATCGTGGGTGCCGCCGCCGTGGCGGCGGTGGGGCTGACCGGGATGATGCCGCTGACCTTCACCTGGTCGGACACCGTCATCGCGGGGGTGACGACGTCGCCACTGGTGCCGGTGATCGCGCTGGCGGTGATCCCCACCGCGCTCGCCTACACGCTCGGCATCGTCGGGGTGGCCCGCCTGCGGCCGCGCTTCGCGTCGCTGGTGGGACTGTCGGAGGTGATGTTCGCGGTGCTTGCGGCCTGGCTGTTGCTGGGCGAGGCGGTCGCGCCGGCGCAGGCGGTCGGCGGCGCCATCGTCCTGCTCGGCCTGGCGCTGGCCCGCTTCGGCGACCGCCAGGTGTCCTGGCCGGAGGCGCCGGTGCCACCGCATCCGTCATGACCGGGCTCGCTTAGCGCGCCTATACGTTACGGTGTCTTGTGCTCATCGACCGACTGCGCCGCCGGATCGCGACGGCGGCCGCTGCTGTGGCGGTGCCCGTGGCACTCGCCCTCACCCTCGTCCTGCCCGCGCCTGCGTCTGCCCAGCCGTGCCCCGACGTCGAGGTGGTGTTTGCCCGCGGCACCGGTGAGCCGCCGGGCCCGGGGCGGGTCGGTCAGGCCTTCGCGGATTCGCTGCGCAACCGCCTCGGCGGCCGCACGGTCGGTGTCTACGGCGTGAACTATCCCGCCAGCTACGACTTTCTCAATACCGCCAGTGGCGCCGTCGACGCCACCGCGCGCATCTCGATGATGGCCGCACAGTGCCCCGGCACCCGCATCGTGCTGGGTGGTTACTCGCAAGGCGCCGCCGTGGTGGACATGCTCGCCGGGGTGCCGCCGCTGGGCAACCGCATCGGCAACATCGCCTCGGCCCCGCCGCTGCCTTCCGGGTTGAACAGCAACGTGGCCGCAGTGGCCGCGTTCGGTAATCCGTCGACGAAGTTCGGCAATCCGATCTCGGCCACCGGTACGTTCGCGGGCAAAGCGATCGACCTGTGCGCCGACGGTGACCCGATTTGCTCGGATGGCCGAAACCCGTTCGCCCACCGCAACTACGAAGGTCCGGTCTTCGTCGACCAGGCCGCCGGTTTCGTCGCAGGCCGGGTCTGACCGTCTGGCGGACACGGTGTTTGGCGTGCCCGGTGCCGCGGAACCAGGACGCCGCGGTCGCGCTGTCGCTATGATCGGCGAGGTGACTCTTCCACAGCACCAGCGGCGCCGGGCTCTTGCGGTGGTTCTCGCATTTGTGACGGCTGTCCTCGCATTCGTCGGGCCGGCGCCGATCGCGTCGGCGCAACCGTGCCCGGACGCCGAACTGATCTTCGCTCGCGGACGTGTCGAGTCCCCGGGCGCCGGGCAGATCGGCAACGCACTGATCTCCGCGCTGCGCAACCGAACCGGCCAGAACATCCGGCTGTATGCGGTGAACTATCCGGCGGACACCGAAATCGACCAGGGCGCCAACGACATGAGTGGGCGCATCCAGTACATGGCCGACACCTGCCCCGATACGCGTCTGGTGCTCGGCGGGTACTCCCTCGGCGCCGCCGTCACCGATGTCGTGCTGGCCGTCCCGATCTCCGCCTTCGGCTTCAAGCGACCGCTGCCCGCCGGGGTCGACCGGCACATCGCCGCAGTTGCGCTGTTCGGCAACGGGATCGCCTGGGTCGGACCGATCTCGAACTTCAACCCGCTGTATGCCGAGCGCACCATCGAGTTGTGCCACGGCGACGATCCGATCTGTAACCCCACCGACCCGAACAACTGGCGGGACTACTGGGCCGACCATCTCGCACCGGCATACATCAACGCCGGCATGGTCAACCAGGCGGCCGACTTCGTCGCGGCCAGACTGTAGTCCTCAGCCCAGGTCGTCGGCGCTGCGCAGATCCCGGGTGATCTCGATGCGCGCGCCGAGTTGGTCGTCAGGCGGGTAGTCGACACCGATCAGCGTCAGCCCCCGCGCCGGTGCGGCGGCGAAGTCGCTGGAGCGCCGGCTGGCGGTCAGCAGCTGCTGCAGCCATGCGGCGTCGCGGCGGTGTTCACCGACCGCCAGCAGCGCCCCCACCAGGGACCGCACCATGTTCCAGCAGAACGCGTCGGCGCTGACGAACACCGCGATCCGGTCCCCGTCGCGCACACAGTCCAGCCGTTGCAGCTCCCGAATCGTCGTGGCGCCGGCCCGGTGCCGGCAGAACGCGGCGAAGTCGCGCAACCCCAACAACTGTCGACCCGCGGCGTGCATCGCGTCCACGTCCACGGGGCGTGGCCACGGGGTGGCGAACCGGGCGTCCTGCGGTTCGACACCGTAGGGCGCGGTGGACAACCGGTACACGTAGTGGCGGCGCAGCGCGGAGAAGCGGGCGTCGAACCCCGGTGCGGCTCGGATGATCCGGAGGACCCGCACATCCTCGGCCAGCATCCGGCCCAGCCGCCGCACCAGCGGCCCGAACTCGGTCTGTCCTGGCCGGACCGTACGCGGATAGGCCCGCGACAGCGCCTGTTCCGGCACGTCGACATGCGCGACCTGGCCGGTGGCATGCACGCCGGAGTCGGTCCGGCCCGCCGCCCGGGTCACCACCGGCGAGCCGAAGATCGTCGTCAGCGCGTCGTCGATGACGCCGGCGACGGTGCGCTGCCCGGCCTGGGTGGCCCAACCCGCGAAATCGGTGCCGTCGTAGGCGATGTCGAGCCGTAAACGAACATGCCCGCCATCGGAGTCGATGGCGGGCATGTCCATGGGATGACTACTTGTCGTCAGCCTTCTCGTCCTCGGACACGGTACCTGGGGTCTCGACCTCGGCCTCGTCGGCGATCGGAGTCTCCTCCACCGCCTGCGCTTCCTCGGCCTCGGGCCCCTCGGTCGCCTCCGGCTCCACCGCGGCCTGCGGCGCGGCAGCGGCGGCGACCTTCTGGGCGCCGGCAGCGCGGCGGGCCCGGTCGGCCTCCGAGGTCACGGTCTTCTCCCGCACCAGCTCGATGACCGCCATCGGAGCGTTGTCGCCCTTGCGGTTCTCGACTTTGATGATGCGGGTGTAGCCGCCGTTGCGGTCGGCGAAGAACGGCCCGATCTCGGCGAACAGGACATGCACGACGTCCTTGTCGCGGATCTTCTTCATCACCTCACGCCGGTTGTGCAGCGTGCCCTTCTTGGCATGGGTGATCAGCTTCTCCGCGTACGGCCGCAACGCTCGCGCCTTGGGCTCGGTGGTCTTGATGCGGCCGTGCTCGAACAGCGCGGTAGCCAGGTTGGCCAGCAGCGCCTTCTGGTGCGACGACGATCCGCCGAGGCGAGGACCCTTGGTGGGCTTGGGCATTGCGACTATCTCCTATAAGTGGCCGACCCCCGTATCAGGTAGGGCCGGGACGGACTCTCTTAGAGCTGTTCGGTTTCGGCGTAGTCCTGGTTGTCGTCGGCCTCATACGCCGAGTCGTAGCCGGCGTCGCTGTTCCAGGTACCGGTGGCGACGTCGTATCCGGCGACCTCGGACGGATCGAAGCTTGCCGGGCTGTCCTTGAGCGACAGGCCGAGCTGGTGCAGCTTGATCTTCACCTCGTCGATGGACTTCTGACCGAAGTTGCGGATGTCCAGCAGATCCGACTCGGTGCGGGCGACCAGCTCACCGACGGTGTGCACTCCCTCGCGCTTGAGGCAGTTGTAGGACCGCACGGTGAGATCCAGATCGTCGATGGGCAGCGCGAACGACGCGATGTGATCGGCTTCGGCCGGCGACGGCCCGATCTCGATGCCCTCGGCCTCGACGTTGAGTTCCCGTGCCAGACCGAACAGTTCGACCAGCGTCTTACCGGCCGAGGCCAGCGCGTCCCGCGGGCTGATCGAGTTCTTGGTCTCGACATCGAGGATCAGCTTGTCGAAGTCGGTCCGCTGCTCGACGCGGGTGGCCTCCACCTTGTAGGTGACCTTCAGCACCGGCGAGTAGATGGAATCGACCGGGATACGGCCGATCTCGGCACCCGAGGCCTTGTTCTGCACGGCCGGCACGTACCCGCGGCCCCGTTCGACGACCAGCTCGACCTCGAGCTTGCCCTTGTCGTTCAGCGTCGCGATGTGCATGTCCGGGTTGTGCACCGTGACACCGGCCGGCGGCACGATGTCGCCGGCGGTGACCTCACCGGGACCCTGCTTGCGCAGGTACATGGTCACCGGCTCGTCCTCCTCGGACGAGACGACCAGACCCTTGAGGTTGAGGATGATGTCGGTGACGTCTTCCTTCACGCCGGGCACGGTGGTGAACTCGTGCAGCACACCGTCGATGCGGATGCTGGTGACCGCCGCGCCGGGGATCGACGACAGCAGCGTGCGACGCAGCGAATTGCCCAGGGTGTAGCCGAAACCGGGCTCCAGCGGTTCGATGACGAACTGGGAGCGATCCTCGGCGATGACTTCTTCGCTCAGGGTGGGGCGCTGAGAAATCAGCATGGTGTTTCTTTTCTCCTTCTCGGCAACCGCTATTTGATGCCGTTAGGTGATCCACTGCCCGGACGGGCGGTGAACTGTTACTTCGAGTAGAGCTCGACGATGAGCTGCTCGGTGAGCGGCACATCGATCTGTGCGCGCTCGGGCAACTGGTGGATCAGGATGCGCTGACGCTCGCCGACCACCTGCATCCACGACGGGATCGGGCGGTCGCCGGCGGTCTCGCGGGCGATCTGGAACGGCAGCGTGTTGATCGACTTGTCCTTGACGTCGACGATGTCGTACTGCGAGACCCGGTAGCTGGGGACGTCGACCTTCACCCCGTTGACGGTGAAGTGGCCGTGGCTGACCAACTGGCGCGCCATCCGGCGGGTGCGGGCCAGACCGGCGCGGTACACGACGTTGTCCAGCCGGCTCTCCAGGATGCGCAGCAGGTTGTCGCCGGTCTTACCGGGCAGGCGGTTGGCCTCCTCGTAGTAGCGGCGGAACTGCTTCTCCATCACGCCATAGGTGAAGCGGGCCTTCTGCTTCTCCTGCAGCTGGGTGCGGTACTCGCTCTCCTTGATCCGCGCGCGACCGTGCTGGCCGGGCGGGTAGGGGCGCTTCTCGAACGACTGATCACCACCGACGAGGTCGACGCCGAGACGGCGCGACTTGCGGGTGACGGGTCCGGTGTAACGAGCCATCTTTCAAATCCTCCCTAGACCCGGCGCCGCTTGGGCGGACGGCAGCCGTTGTGCGGCTGCGGCGTGACATCGGCGATCGCGCCGACCTCGAGGCCGGCGGCCTGCAAGGAGCGGATGGCGGTCTCGCGGCCCGAACCCGGACCCTTGACGAAGACGTCGACCTTCTTGACACCGTGCTCCTGCGCCTTGCGGGCAGCGTTCTCGGCGGCCAGCTGCGCGGCGAACGGCGTGGACTTGCGCGACCCCTTGAAGCCGACATGCCCCGACGACGCCCAGGCGATCACATTGCCCTGCGGATCGGTGATCGAGACGATGGTGTTGTTGAACGTGCTCTTGATGTGGGCGGCGCCGTGCGGGACGTTCTTCTTTTCCCTGCGACGGGTCTTCTGCCCCTTCTTGGGGGCGCCCTTCTTTGCCTGTGCCATCCGGGGTTACCTGGCCTTCTTCTTGCCGGCGATGGTGCGCTTGGGACCCTTGCGGGTGCGCGCGTTGGTCTTGGTCCGCTGGCCGCGCACCGGCAGACCGCGGCGGTGCCGCAGGCCCTGGTAGCAGCCGATCTCGATCTTGCGGCGGATGTCGGCCTGCACCTCGCGGCGCAGATCACCCTCCACCTTGAGATTGCCTTCGATGTAGTCGCGCAGCTGCGTGACCTGATCGTCGGTCAGATCCTTGGTGCGCAGTTCCCGGCTGATGCCGGTGGCTTCCAGGATCTCCTGGGAGCGGGTACGGCCGATGCCGTAAATGTAGGTCAGGGCGATCTCCATGCGCTTGTCGCGCGGCAGATCGACGCCCATGAGACGTGCCATCAGGCAGTGTTCCTTCTTCTCGTGCGGAGGTGTCGTTCCCAGTCCGTTCCCGGTGTTCTGCCGGGGCCCGGCCTCCGTCCAGGCGTGCACAAGGGCCCTATGCCCTCACTGGTACTGGGAGGTCATCATTCAGTTGTGGGTTGGATCTAGCCCTGCCGCTGCTTGTGGCGCGGATCGGAGCAGATCACCATGACCCGCCCATGCCGACGGATCACCCTGCACTTGTCGCAGATGGGCTTGACGCTCGGGTTCACCTTCACGGCTGGTTCGATCCTTTTCTAGCTTTTCGGGGTGGACTTACTTGTAGCGGTACACGATGCGGCCCCGGGACAGGTCGTACGGAGAGAGCTCCACCACGACGCGGTCCTCGGGCAGGATGCGGATGTAGTGCTGCCGCATCTTGCCGCTGATGTGGGCGAGGACCTTGTGTCCGTTCTCCAGCTCAATGCGGAACATCGCATTGGGCAGAGGTTCGACAACACGACCCTCGACCTCGATGGCACCGTCTTTCTTGGCCATACTGTGTAACGATCCTTAGCTTTCGTTTCGTATCGGCTTTGCTGGCCTCGGTCAGCGCAGCCTTCAGACCGACTTGAAAACGTGGGCCGGATCCGAGGAATTCCCGAGCCGGTGGGGCGGGAATCCTGTCAGGGCACGCAGGAAGTCGGCGCGGTAGCCGCACCGTTGATCCATAGTACCCGCTGGGTCGGGCAGCCCAAAATCGTCGAATGTCCAGCTGAAACGGTCGGGGGCCGCTTACCCCGTCCGCCGGTCGGGAAGCTCGGAGCCGGCCTCTCCTGCCACCAGACCGGACTGGATCAGCGCCGCGGTCACGAAGCGATGTACCGGGCGGGACTGGAAGAACCCGGTGTGCCCGCCGCGGTACCACTCGATGTCCGGCCGGCCCCAGTGCTCCCAGAGCCGGCTGACCTGCTCGCGCGGGTGGACCACCTGATCGGCCAGTCCGGCGTAGATGAAACGACCGGCGGGCGGCACCCGGGGCGTCAGCGACAGCGGGGAGATCATCCGTCCCAGCGGCGCCGCGAGGTCGAGCGTCTGCCACCGCGGATCGTCGCGGGCCAACCCCGAGTGCCGACCCAGCAGGTCGATCAGATCCGCCACCGGAACCCCGAGGATCGCGCAGCGCAGGTCCACGTCGAGGCTGGCCACCAGCGCGGCGATGAACCCGCCCAGCGACAGCCCGTACAGGCCGATGGCCGCGCCGGGCTGTTCCCGGCGGATCCACGACAGCAGACCCCGCACGTCCCAGACCGACTGCGCGGTCGCGTGGATGTCGTCGAGGATGTCCTCGCCGGGGAACACCGCAGCCTTCGGCAACTCGCGGGCGCGCGGACCGTGCATCGGCAGGACCGGCAATACGATGTTGAGCCCCAGCTTCTCGTGCAGGTACCAGGCCCGGAAGATCGCCAGGTCGAGGCCCGCGCGTCCCATTTCGGTCCCGTGGATGCAGACCAGCCACGGCCGCGGCTCGGCGTGGCGCAGCAGCAGCCCGTAACCCCGGGTGTTGGCCTGGTAACCGAGCCAGCGGTCCCCGCCCGGTTCCCCGGGCAGCGGGTGAAAACTGCTCTCCCAGCGCAGTCGGGCGTACGCGCGGTTGCGACGGCGCACCGGCACCACGGCGACGTCGTTCAGCGGACCGGGCGGGGCGAAGAACGCTTCGGGACGGTCGAGCCAACCGCGATTGCCGTAGAACTCGAGCGCGGCGACGACTTCGTCGTGGATCCGTCCGAAGGCCGTCGGATCGCTCAGCGGACGCCGGGCCCGCAGGCCGAGCAGCACGACCTCGTCGCGCAGCGCCTCGGCAGCCAGCGCCATCGTCGGCCGGGCGATGGGCATGTCGTCGTGCCCGCCGTCGAGGTAGTCGCGCCAGGATCTGGCGTAGTAATTGCCGGTCCGGGCCAGCGGCGCCACCGCGTTGCGCAGTGGCGCTGCTCCGGGCAGTCGATCGACCACCGAGCGCTGCGGCGGCCGGTCGGCAGGTGACTCGTTGGAACCCACGTCTGTGACGGTAGTGCCGGGTGCGGCGCCGCGATGAGAGGCCTTCGTCACCACGACGCAGTGCCATAAGACACCTCACAGCCTTCCCGCACCGGGCTTCAGCGCCGTCCCCGCTGGCTCAATCGGGAAACGTAGGCCGCCGCCTGCGTGCGCCGCTCCATCCCGAGTTTGGCCAGCAGCCGGGAGACGTAGTTCTTCACCGTCTTCTCGGCCAGGAACATGCGGTCCGCGATCTGCTTGTTGGTCAGCCCTTCGCCGAGCAGGTGCAGCAGCACCCTCTCCTGATTGCTCAGACCCGACAGCGGGTCGGCGTCGGCGGCGCTGCGCAACTTCGACATCAGCGCCGCCGCAGCCCGGTTGTCGAGCAGTGACCGCCCCGCGCCCACCTCTTTGATCGCCCGGGCGAGCTCCATGCCCTTGATGTCCTTGACGACGTATCCGCTGGCTCCGGCCAGCACCGCATCGAGCATCGCCTCATCCGAGGTGAACGAGGTCAGCATCAGGCAACGCAGCTCGGGCAGCCGCGACAGCAGGTCCCGGCACAGCTCGATACCGTTGCCGTCCGGCAGGCGGACATCGAGCACGGCGACATCAGGCGTCACGGCCGGGATGCGCGCCAGCGCCTCGGCGACCGAGCCCGCTTCACCGACGACGTCGAGCTCCGGATCGGAGCCGAGCAGCTCGATCAGGCCGCGCCTGACCACCTCGTGATCGTCGACAACGAAAACCCGCACCATCCCGACACACCCTTCGCGGTCCCCCGGCCTCGATCGTCGGCGGTGCGCGGCAATTGAGATAGGGCCGCAGGTCCTCGGGCGGCAGGGACCTCGGACTCTGCCACGGGCCGATCCCGGAGCCGATAGTCAGGATGTGGAACGGTTGAGCGCCTTCGATGCCGGCTTCCTCGACGCCGAGGATGCCGATCGCCACATCAGCCTCGCGGTCGGGGCGGTATCGGTGGTGGAGGGTCCCGTCCCGGAGCAGGACGAGATCGTGGCGGCGCTCGAGGAGCGGATCGCCGCAATCCCCCGACTTCGGCAGGTGGTTCGGCGTCAACGCTTCGACGCGGCGCCGCCCGAGTGGGTCGATGATCCTGCCCTCGACCTCGCGCACCACATTCACCGCGCCGCGCTCCCCCACCCCGGCGGTGACCAGGAGTTGTTCCGGTTCGTCGCCGAGGCGATGGAGCCGCGCCTGGACCGGGAACGACCACTGTGGCAGTCCTGGGTCATCGAGGGCCTCGCCGACGGCCGGTGGGCGCTGCTGATCAAGGTGCACCACTGCATGGCGGACGGAATCGCCGCCATGCACCTGCTGGCCGGCCTCACCGACGGCGGAGAAGGCGACACCTATGCCAGCGCGATCCGCGCCGCCCACGAGGAGTCGCATCGCCGTCCGTCACTGCCGACCCCGACGCTCAACCCGCTGCGGTGGATGCGCGGGGGCTGGAACGCCGCCGCGGCGCTGGTGGCCACCACCCTGTCGACCGTCGAGGGCGCCGTCGACATCGTCGACAGCCTGGTGCGGCCGTCGGGCACCTCCCTCAACGGCCCGGTGACGACCATGCGGCGGTACAGCGCCGTCGAGGTTCCGATGGCGCGCGTGGCGTCGGTGTGCCACGCCTTCGATGTCACGCTCAATGATGTTGCGCTGGCGGCGATCACCGACAGTTTCCGGGCCGCGCTGCAGCGACGTGGCGAAAGGCCTCGCGCGGACTCGTTACGCACCCTGGTTCCCGTCTCGGTCCGATCCAACGATGCCGCTCATCTGCTCGACAACCGGGTGTCGGTGATGCTTCCGCATCTGCCGGTCGACGAGCCCGACCGGCTGGAGCAGCTCCGGACCGTGCATCGGCGCCTGGAGCGGGCCAAGGCCAGCGGGCAGCGACAAGCCGGCAGCGCCACCGTGGCCGTGCTCAAGCTGGTGCCGTTCGCGGTGGCCACGCGGGCGGTCCGCGTGCTCACCGGGCTGCCTCAGCGCGGCGTCGTGACCCTGGCGACCAATGTGCCTGGGCCGCAGCACCGTCTGCAGGTGATGGGGCGCGACGTCGTGCGCATGCTGCCCATCCCTCCGGTGGCGCTGGGGTTGCGGGCTGCGGTGGCGATCCTGAGCTACGGAGACGAACTGGTCTTCGGGATCACCACCGATTTCGACACTTTTCCCGACGTCGACGAACTCGCCGCGGGCATCGGCGCGGCGGTGGACTCGCTGTCCGCCGCGGCGCGGCACCCGCGCCGGGGGACCCGGGAGTGACGCCGGCTCCCGCGGTCTCCTCTGCGCAACCGGCTCTGCTCGGCCCTGTCGACCAGGCGCTGCATCACGCGACGTTCGCGGTCCCGATCTTCGCACCCGACATTCCGGTCGCCGATGCACTGGATGCCATGCACGGCAGACGTTTTGACAGCGCGGCTGCGGTGGCCGTGCTCGACCCGGCACGCCGGCTGGTCGGGATCGCGACGGTGGAGGCGATGTTCGCCGCCCCCGCAGGAGCGCGGCTGGGCGATGTCATGGACCCGACGCCGCCGACGGTCGCCCCCGACACCGACCAGGAGCACGCCGCGTGGCAGGCGGTGCAGCGTGCCGAGCCCTATCTGGCCGTCGTCGACAGCGACGATCGCTTCCTCGGCCTGATCCCGCCGCACCGACTTCTGGGCGTGCTGCTGCACGAACACGACGAGGACCTCGCCCGCCTCGGCGGCTTCCTGCACACCGTGGAATCCACCCGGTCGACGAGCGTGGAGTCGGTGCGGAAACGGCTGTGGCACAGGGTCCCCTGGCTGATCATCGGCCTGCTCGGCGCGATGACATCGGCCGTGCTGATGACCGCGTTCGACGCCAGACTCAACGCCGACCTGGCCATCGCATACTTCGTTCCGGGAATCGTGTACCTCGCCGACGCCGTGGGCACGCAGACCGAGACCCTGGCCATCCGCGGGCTGTCGGTCGGTGTGGGTATCCGCCGGATCGCCGCGCGCGAGGCGCTCACCGGCCTGTGCGTGGGCGTCCTGCTGGGCGCGGTGATGTGGCCGCTGGTGACGGTGCTGACGGGCAACCACATGCTCTCGCTGGCCGTCTCACTGACGATCATCGGCGCCGGCACGGTGTCCACCCTGGTGGCGATGTGGTTGCCTTGGCTGTTGCACCGACTCGGCAAGGACCCGGCCTTCGGCGCCGGCCCCCTCGCGACGGTGCTACAAGACCTGCTGTCGATCCTGCTCTACTTCGGCGCGGTGAGCGCGCTCCTGAGCTGAGCAGGGTCGAAGGTCTCTTGAGTCCCTGCCCCGACGACCTCTACCGTGGTGGTGCGGCCCGGTTCCGGGCCGGGACCGCCGAAATCGACTTGAGGAGTCAGGATGGCCGCGGCCACCGAGATCGGGAAAATTATTGTCGGCGTGGATGATTCACCGGCTGCACAGCCCGCCCTGGAATGGGCCGCGGCGGAGGCCGCACTGCACGAGGTCCCGCTGGTCATCCTGTACGCCGCCACGGTCCCCGTCGGCATGTGGCCGGCGGGGGCGGCGCCGGTCGGATTCATGGAGTGGCAGAGCCAGATCGGTGAGGACATCCTGGCGGCCGCCGCGCAGACGGTACGGAAGGTCACCGACGGTGCGGTCCCGGTCAGCACCGAGTTCGCCGTCTCCACCCCGACTGCGGCCCTGGTGGAAGCCTCCCGCACGGCCGGCATGGTGGTCGCCGGATCCCGCGGCAGAGGGCGGCTCGCGCGCGCGCTCCTCGGCAGCACCAGCATGGGACTGGTGCACCGCGCCCACTGCCCGGTCGTCGTGGTGCGTGACCACCCCCGCCCCGCCGAGGACGCTCCGGTACTGCTGGGATTCGACGGGTCGTCGGCCTGCGAAGCCGCCGTCGACGCCGCCTTCCGGGAAGCGTCCCTGCGCCGGGTCCGGCTCGTCGCTCTGCACGCCTGGTGGTCGCCGGGCGCGTTCGAGATGCCCGGATTCCATTGGGAGGAGATCCACCCCGAGGTCGAGCGTGAGGCGTCCCAGCAGCTGGCCGGGTGGCAGGAGCGCTTTCCCGACGTGCAGGTCGACTGCGAAGTCGTCGCCGACGAGCCCGCACGCCGACTCGTCGAGCGATCCGAAGCGGCTCAGCTTCTGGTCGTGGGCAGCCGGGGACACGGCGCCGTGACAGGCACGCTGCTCGGCTCCGTCAGCGGCTCCGTCGTGCAGGAGGCTACGGTACCGGTCATGGTGGTGCGTCCCCGGTGAGCGCGACGACCGTTGCGGTACTCGTCGGCGGCTGGTGCCTGGCCGGGGTGCTGTCCGGCGTCTGGATGGCGCGGCGCGGGTACGACCCGTTGTGGATCCTGATCGCACTTCCGCTCGGTCTGCTGTTCGTACCGATCGCGATTGAACGGGTGCGCCGTCCGAAGGACGTGCACACTTCGAGTTCACCGCGGAGGCTGCCCGGCCGGGGCGAGGGCAGCAGGGGTCTGCGGGTGCTCGCGGGGCTGGACGGGTCAGCGGAATCGCAGGAGGCGCTGGCGGCGGTGTCGCGCATCCTCGGACCCGCGTGCGAGTTGCTCGTGCTGGCCGAAGTGGTTCATCACGAGGCGACCGACGACGACGCGAAGGTCGAGATCAATGCCGCCTCGCAGCGGTTGACCGCGGCAGCGGCCGACATCGCGGTGGCGGGATCGGTGCACACCGAGGTGCTGGTGGGCGCTGCGGGTTCGGCGTTGCGCCGCTACGCCGCCGACCACGACATCGACGTCCTGGTCGTCGGCCGGCGCGGCCGCGGGCTGTCCCGCCGCGTACTGGGCAGCGTCTCGGGCGACCTCGTCGAGCACTCGCCGATCCCGGTCCTGGTCGCGCCGCAGCGCTAGCTGCGAGGATCGGATACATGGAGCTGCACCCCTTCGCCACCATCGCGGCAGTACTGGCAACCGCCACGGTGGGCGGGGTGATCGCCACCCGACTGCGCCAGCCGCTGATCGTCGCGTTCATCATCGTCGGCATCGGCGTGGGCCCCGTCGGATTCGGGTGGGTCTCCAGCGACGGAACCGTGGACCTGTTGGCCCGACTGGGCATTGCGATCCTGCTTTTCCTGGTCGGACTGCGCCTGGATCTGCAGATGATCCGCAGCACCGGTCCCGTCGCGGTGGCGACCGGGCTGGGTCAGGTTCTGTTCACCTCGGTCGTCGGCTACTTCCTCGCGCTCGGCCTCGGGATGGACTCCGTCACCGCGATCTATGTCGCGGTGGCACTGACGTTCTCGTCGACGATCATCATCGTCAAACTGCTCTCGGACAAGCGTGAACTCGACCAACTGCACGGTCGCATCGCCGTCGGTTTCCTCATCGTCCAGGACATCGTCGTCGTGCTCGTGATGATCGCGCTGACCGCGTTCGGGCAGAACACCGGCGACTCCCTCGGGCTCGGGATCGTCGAGGTGATCGGGAAGGGCGCGGCACTGATCGCCGGCACCTGGCTGATGATGCGCTACGTGCTGCCGCGGCTGCTTCCGCAGATCGCCCAGTCACAAGAACTGCTGATGCTGTTCGGGGTGTCCTACGCGGTCGCGGTCGCCGCGTTGAGCGAATGCCTCGGGTTCAGCTCCGAGGTCGGTGCATTCCTGGCCGGAGTCTCGTTGGCCGGCACCCGGTTCCGGGACGCCGTCGGTGCGCGACTGACCAGCCTGCGGGACTTTCTGCTGTTGTTCTTCTTCCTCAACCTGGGCGCCCACCTTGATTTCACCGATGCCGGACGCCAGCTTCTCGACGCGTCGATCCTGTCGGCCTTCGTACTGATCGGCAATCCGCTCATCGTCATCGCGATCATGGCCGCGATGCGCTACCCAGTACGGATCGGTTTCCTCGCCGGACTCACCGTCGCGCAGATCTCCGAGTTCTCTCTTATCCTGGCGGCGTTGGGGTTGAGCCTGGGCCATATCACCAACGCGACCGTCAGCCTCATCACCGTCGTCGGACTCATCACCATCGGCGGCTCGACGTACATGATCATGTATTCGCATCAGCTCTACGCCCGGCTGGAGCGGTGGCTCGTCAAGCTGGAACGCAAGCGCCAGCACGCCCCCGTACCCGACGACCATGGTGACGACTACGACGTGATCCTGTTCGGGCTGGGAAGATTCGGCAGTCATGTGGCCGAGCGCCTCACCGACGCCGGCCATCGGGTCCTGGGTGTCGACTTCGATCCGCACGGAATCACCGCGCACCGCCGCAGCCGTGTCGCGACAGCCTTCGGGAGTGCCGAGGACATCGACCTTCTCGAGGCCCTCCCACTGGAGCGGGCCAAATACGTCATCAGCGCTATCCCGGTGCTGCAAACCAATCTCGCTTTGCTGCAGGGACTTCGGACCCACCACTTCGGGGGTGCGATCGCGCTGACGGCCCACACCCGCATCGATGCCGACCGGCTGCGCGCCACCGGCGTCGACATCGTCTTGGAGCCGTTCTCCGCCGCGGCCCATTCCACGTCGGAGACGCTGCACGATCTCCTCACCGCCGACAACGGAACCGCCGACAACGGCCCGGGACATCCGCCGGACCGGCCGTCGAGATAGCCGCGATGGCCCCGCCGATGACCGACGCCAGCAGCAGCTGCAGCAAGCCCAGCCCGATCAGGACATAGCCGAGCACGCAGCCCGCTTGCGCGGCGCCGATCGCCGCGCGCGCCGGATCGCCGTGCCGGCGCCAGAGGTAGGCGCGCAGAATCCGGCCGCCGTCCAGCGGGGCGCCCGGCAGCAGGTTGAACACCGCAAGCACCGCATTGGCGACCGCCAGCCACGCGAGCACAGCGGCGGCCAGCGCACCGGCCCCACCGGTCGCCAGGGCTGTCGCGGCCGCGGCGAACACACCGGACAACACCAGACTCAGCGCGGGACCGGCGGCGGCCATCCGGAATTCGTCGCGGGGGGTCCTGGCTTCCCCTGCGAGCCGCGCGATACCGCCGAACAGCCACAGGGTCACTTCCGGCACCGGGATGCCGGCCCGGCGGGCCACCACCGCGTGAGCGAGTGCGTGGGCCAAAAGCGCGACCGCGAGCAACACGGCGCCGCACAGCCCGGCCAACCAGTAGGCCCCGCGCGAGTATCCGGGTGTGGTCTGCGGAAGGGTACCGGCGAGGCTCCAGGCGAACAGCCAGACGATGACCAGCACACTCCAGTGCACGCTCACGGTCAGACCGCGCACCCGCCCCAGGACCAGTCCGCGCTCGATGCCCGCCTGCCGACTCACGGCGTCATCGTATGGCGCTGGACATATCCGACCAGATCGGCGACGGTGCGCAGCTTCTGGTAGTCAGACTCGGGTATGTCGACACTGAGTCTTTTGTGAATGCCGACAAGGAAGTTCAACCAGTCCATCGAATCGAGATCGACCTGGTCGCGAAGCAGCGTGTGGTCGTCGATCTCCTCCGGCTCCACCTCCGGGGCGATCGACGTCAGCACCGACAGAATGTCGCTGCGGATGTCCTGGCTTGTTCTCATGCGGTCACTCCTCGAGTTGTTCGGGCTGTTGGAGGAGTTGATCGACGGCGGCGAGAAACAGTGCTCCGCGGTGCCCGTCACTGGCTCGGTGGTCTGCGGCCAGCGTCGCGTGCACCGTGGTCGCGATCCGGATTCCGCCGTCCATCGCCCAGACGCGCTGCGCGGGCTTGCCGAAACCCACCAACGCCACCTGCGGCGGATAGATGATGCCGAAGACCGCGTCGACGCCCTGGTCCCCGAGGTTGGTCACGGTGATCGTCGGGTCGGACATCTCTGAACTGCGCAGCGACCCCGCGCGGGCGCGCGCCACCAGGTCGGTGAGGTCGGACATCACCTCGTCGAGCTTCTTGCCGGCGACATCGTGGATGGCCGGTGCCACCAGACCACCCCCACGCAACGAGATCGCGACACCGACGTGCACCGCATCGGCGTGTACCAAGCCATCGTCGCGCCAGAAGCCGTTTATCTCGGGAAACCGCTGAGCCGCAACCGCAACCGCTTTGAGCTGCAACACCGCGGGCAGCACCCGGTCGGTGATGGATCGCTGGGCGTTGCGTTCGGCCAGCCACTCCAGCGCCGGGTCCAGCAGGATCTCCTGGCGAAGGTAGTAGTGCGGGATTTCGCGCTTGGAGCGGCCCATCGCCGCGGCAATGGACTGCCGCATCGCCGCGGCGCGGCTCTCGGCGGGCTTCACGGTTGCCGGCCGCGCGGTCGCGGCAGTCGGCTCGACCCCCTGCGCTGCGGCGTGTTCGACGTCGACGATGGTGACCGCGCCCTGCGGACCGCTGCCGGCGACGGCGTCGAGGTCGACGTTGAGCGAGGTCGCAAGCCGACGCGCCGCGGGCGAGATCCAGCGGCGGTGGCCGGGCTCGACCACCGGGGGCCGCACCGGTGAAACGGGTTGCCGCTCAGGGGTTTCAGCGGCGGACGGCTGCACTACTTCGGCGACGGGCGGTGCAACAGCTGCGGCGGCAGGCTGCGCGGCAGGTTCAGCAGCGGGCCGTTCGGCCGTCTCTCCGGGGGCCAACAGGGTGGCCAGCGGGGTGCCGACCGAGACGGTCTGTCCCACCGGGACCAGTAGTTCACCGACCGTCCCCTCGTGCCAGCACTCCACCTCCACCGCGGCCTTCGTGGTCTCGACGACCGCGACGATCTGGCCGCGGGTGACGGAATCGCCCGGCTTGACCAGCCATTCGTTGAGGGTGCCCTCGTCCATGTCGGAACCCAGCGCCGGCATGGCGAACTCGATCACCGCGGTCCCCCGAAGAGCTGCCGCACCTGCGCGACGATCGTGTCCCGCTGCGGAAGCGCCGCCTCTTCGAGGTGGCGCGCATACGGTATCGGCACTTCCGCGCTGCACACCCGTCCGACGGGGGCGTCGAGATCATAGAAGGCCTGTTCGGTGATCTGGGCGCTGATCTCGGCGGCCAGACTGCCGGTGCGCCAGCCTTCGTCGACGACGACCGCGCGGTGCGTCTTGCGCACCGACGCGACGAAGGTCTCGGTGTCCAGCGGTCGCAGGACTCGGAGATCCACGACCTCGCAGTCGATTCCGGCCGCGGCCAGTTCGTCGGCGGCGTCGAGCACCTTCGGCAGCGAGCCGCCGTAGGTGATCAACGAGACATCCGAACCGGTCCGGCGTACCGCGGCGCGCGTGATATCGGTGGGACCGAGGGCTTCGGTGTCCGCGGAAGTGTTGTAGAGCTGTGCGCCCCCTTCGGGGTTCCGGTGGTGCCGCTGGTGAAGTGCAGCAGGGCCGGATCGTCGGCCGTGGTCGGTTCGATCGATGCGCCGTCGGTCGCCGCATCCATCCACTGCCAGAAGTTGATGGTGCCCGGGCCCGCGCTCTCGCCTCCGTGATCGTCGACGATGAGGACATGGCGCAGCGTGGGCACCGTGTCCCGAATCCCGGCGACCTTCTTGCGGTAGAGCGCTCGCGTCGTGATCAGCACCTCGGCTTCACCGAGGTTGAGCCGGGTGGCGATCGGCTCCGGCCCGAACGCGGAGAACAGCGGTGTCACCACGCTGCCGTTGCGCAACGCTCCCAGGATGGAGACATACAGCTCCGGGGATCGACCGAGCAGGGTGTACACCCGGCCGCCCTTGTGGACGCCGAGGGCTCTGAGCACGCCCGTGAATCGGGCGACCAGACGCCCCAGCTCGGCATAGCTCAGGTCCCGGATGGTCTGCCCGCCGTCCCAGTCGGACGCGGACACGAAGCGCAGGGCGGTCCGCGACGCCGCGGGGCCCTCGGCATGCCGGTCGACGGCCGCATAGGCGATGTTGCACAGGCCGCTTCCCATCCCCGTGCACACGTCCGGCACGGCGGACCAGTCGAAATCGGCGCGGGTCTTCTCGTAATCAACGAAATTCGGCGGGACGCGCCAGTCCTCCGCGGTCTTGCGGATGACGGTCATGAAGCAGTGCCGGCGTTCGACGACCCCAGGACGCCGGTGCGCGCG
Organism: Mycolicibacterium duvalii; assembly: GCF_010726645.1. NCBI lineage: Bacteria > Bacillati > Actinomycetota > Actinomycetes > Mycobacteriales > Mycobacteriaceae > Mycobacterium > Mycolicibacterium duvalii. The sequence continues at coordinate 3,475,679 of NZ_AP022563.1, forward strand.
GCCGCGCCGAGGTTGTCCATCACACGTTCGAGCAACGCGCTGTAGGCCGTCCCGTCGTCGTGCAGTTGCCGGTAGCCGCGGTGACGCAGGAAGAGGTCGAGCCTGCGATCGATCGGCCACTGTGCGTAGAGGGTGTCGGTGAACTCCGACCGCAGGAACTCCCACGCAACGTCGTCGAGCGGGCGCTGAGTCCGGCTGATGCGGTCAGGTGACGTCGTGGGCATACTCGCTCCCTGCTGTCTGCGACGGAATCGACCCCATAGTCGACCCGACCGCTGCAGCGCAATAGAGACGAAAGTCACCATTGCCGCACAAGGTGTCTTAGGTCCCAAGAAACGTGTCCGCTTGACCCTGCCCGGGCGCTGCCGGATTCGGTGAGCATCGGGTATGCCCACCCTGCCCACCCGCTCGGCCAGGAATGTCGTGCGGACGTTCAACAAACACGTGCTCAACCCCGTGATGCTGCTGCTGGCCGGGCGTCGGCACTGGTACGCCACGGCGATCCGGCACACCGGACGCACCACCGGCACGGTTCGCACCACACCGGTGGTCGCCGAGCGCGTCCCGGACGGCTTCCTCACCCCGCTGCCCTATGGCACCGACGTCGACTGGCTGCGCAACGTGGTGGCCTCCGGCGAGGCGACGATCACCGTCGGTGGTCGGTCGTTCGATGTGGTCAACCCGCAGATCATCGGCGCGGACGTCGCGGCCGAGCAGTTGACGCCGCGGCGCCGGCGCGCCTTCGCGCGCTTCGGCGTCGAACACTTCGTCAAGTTCAGCCTGGCCACCGACAGCGAGGCACATCATGGCAATTGACCGACTGCGTTCCTTCGTCGACGCACCAGGGCCTTTCGTCTCCCTCTATATCGACGACGACCGCGCCCACCCGGACGGCGCGAAGCAGGCCGTCGCACGCTGGCGCGCGATCCGCCGCCATCTCGAGGACAGCGCGGTGTCCGAACATGTGGTCGGAGCCGTCGAACGGGCGGTCCTGAACAGCCCGCCGGGGGTGGGACGGGCGGGCCGCGCGGTGATCGCGGGCCGCGAGGGGGTGCTGCTCAACGAGCACCTCGCGGCCCCGCCGTCGATCACGGCGCTACGAGTTTCGGAGTACCCGTACCTGCTGCCGCTGTTGGAGTCGGCGTTGGCGCACCCGCCCTATCTGTTCGCCGCAGTCGACCATCTGGGTGCCGACCTCGCCGACCACCGCAACGGCGCGGTACACCGCGAGACCGTGCACGGACCGGGCTTCCCGGTACACAAGCCCGCCACCGCCGGCTGGCACGGTTATCAGGACTTCGCCCACACGACCGAAGAGGCGGTGCGCACCAACGCCCGCGCCGTCGCGGAGCGCATCACCGAGCTGGTCGACCGCGGCGGCAGCGAGCTGGTGTTCCTGCGCGGCGAAGTCGGCGCACGCTCAGATGTCGAGTCCTGCCTGCCGCGGCGAATCCAGGAACGCGTCGTCACATTGCCGGCGGCCGCGTCCGGTGGCCGCGGCGGCGAGGAGGAGATGGCGCACCAGGTCGGCGACGAACTCACCCGCCGGCGGCGCGAAGCGGACAGCGCAGTGTTGGCGCGCCTCGACGCCGAGACCGGCCGCGGCTCGGGGCTGGCCGCCGTCGGTCTCGCGGAGGTCTGCGCGGCGCTGCGCTGCGGTGCCGTGGACACGTTGGTGGTCGGCGACGTCGGCAGCGCCACGGTGGTGTGCGGTAGGGACCGGACGACCATCGCCCCGGACGCCGAGACACTGTCCGGGCTCGGCGAACCGCCGATCCGGGTTGCCCTGGAAGACGAAGCCGTGCCCTTCGTGGCGATCGCGACCGACGCCGACATCGTGCGGGTCGACCAGACGCGCGACCTGACCGACGGGTTGGCGGCCCTGCTGCGCTACCCGGTCGGTTCGGGCGCGGACCGCCGGTCGGCGTCGGGTGCCGGCACCGGCGCAGGGAGTCGATGATGGCACCGGTCGGACCATCCCGTCACCGCGACGCGCGTCGCACCCTGTGCGCGGCGCAGGGCGTTCTGGTCGCCCTGCAGCAGTGCAGCCTCGATGATGCCCTTCTCGACATCGTCGGGGCGGCACGGCACCACAACGTCGACCCCCTGCGTCTGGCCACCGCGTTGGTGAGCAGAGCGCAGGGAGAATCAACGGCGGCCGGCGACGAGAACCTCACCGCGGCGATCGACGACGCCTGGGGCGGGCTGTTCAGGGCCGCAGAAGCGTCTTGATGTCGTCGGGCAGCTGGTTGATCGCCTTGGTCACCTGCGCCGGTGGGAGCAGCCGCATCAGCGCGGCGGTGACCGCCGCGGCTGCCTTCGGGACGTCCTGCACCGCGATGTTCGCTTCGTGCGCAAAGCGCGCGGTGTAGGCCTTCGCGTCGAGCTTGACCGGTACCGCCGCCGGATCCCACCCGCCGTAGAACACACCCCGCACGAGGTCGGGCAGCTGTGCGGCGAAATGCGCCGCGGCCTCCACGGTGAGCCGGTCACGCAGGGTGTGCAGCCATCCCCGCAACACCCCGTAGGCGAATTCGCGGTCCTCGGTGTCGAATTCCGCGGCGACGGCGTTGACCCACGTATGGGCGGCGTGCATCGCGTGGTCGAGGCCCGGGACTTTCGTGGACGTTCTCATGTCCGATCCTCCTGCCGCTCGACCCCAGCACACTGCACGCGAACAGCACCGAGCCAGGGCCGAAAGTCACCCGCAAGGCCCTGACCGTCGTGCCACCGGCATCTGGTCGCCAATCTGGTGCCAAAAGACCTCTGTCGCACGCTCCGACAAGACAGAAGAATCTCGCTTCATCACGGCATTGCAGCCTGAATCGAGGAGAGCACCATGACAACTGCACGTGAGATCATGCACGCCGGTGCGACATGCGTCGGTGAACACGAGACGCTGGCCCAAGCCGCGCAACGGATGTCCGAGCTCGGCGTCGGTGCGCTGCCCATCTGCGGCGACGATGACCGACTGCACGGGATCGTGACCGACCGCGACATCGTCGTCAAGTGCCTCGCCGCGGGTCACGACCCGGCCGCCGTCACCGTCGGCGAGTTGGCGCAGGGCACCGTCTATTCCGTGGCGGCCGACGCCGACATCCAGGAGATGCTCACCATCATGGAGGAGCATCAGATCCGCCGGCTGCCGGTCATCGACGATCACCGACTGGTCGGGATCATCTCCGAAGCCGACATCGCCCGCCACCTTCCCGAGTACGCGGTCGCGCAGTTCGTGAAAGCGATCTGCGCGCAGCAGGCCATCACCAGCCATTGATCCCGGTGGCGACGGTCGCGATGGAAACTGAGCGCGCCGCCCGGATCTGGACCGCCGTCGCACTCCGCGCGATGCGCGACGGCGGGCCACCCGCACCGGGGCATGTGTGCATCGAATGCGTGGAAGCGCTGGCCGTCAGCGGCGCCGGCCTGATGCTGGCAGGCGGGCCGCAGACACTGGAGCCGGTGTACTGCATCGGCGATCACGCCGGCGATGCCGACGGTCTGCAGACGACCCTCGGCGAGGGGCCGGGGATCGACGCGTCGGCCACCGGGCAACCGGTGCTCGTCGACAATCTGACATCTGCTGCCTCACACCGTCGATGGCCGATGTTCGCGACCCAGGCGAGCCGCCTCGACGTGCGGTCCGTGCACAGCTTCCCACTGGCACTCGGCGCGATCAACGTGGGCGCTATGAACCTTTACAGCGACTCCCCGCGCGACTTCGGCCGCGACGAGCTGATCGACGCCCTCGTCTACGCCGACACCGCACTCATGCTCATCCTCGACGCGCGCAGCGGAATCGACACCCCCGCCAACGACGCGGTCTTCAACGGCCAGGCCCCGGCGTTGTGGCGAGCCGAGGTGCATCAGGCGGCCGGGATGGTGTCGGTGCAGCTGGGGATCTCGGTGCTCGACGCCCTGGTACGCCTGCGGGCCCACGCCTACCGTCATGACCTGCAGCTCGCCGCCGTGGCCCGAGCGGTGGTGGAACGCAGACTGCGCTTCGAGCCCGCCACGGCCGGGGAGCCCAGCGCGGAGTCCGGGGAGCCGGCATGAGCGCCGGCTCGCCGGTCTCGATCAGCCGCACCTTCGTCGAGCTGGCGGAGATCCTCGTCACCGAGTACGACCTCGTCGACGTCCTGCATCTGATCGCCGTCCGCGCCCAACAAATCCTCGGTGTCGACGCGGTGGGACTCCTGCTGGCCGACAGCCACGGAGGCCTGAGCGTCGTCGCCGCCTCATCCGAACTGGCGCGGGTCCTGGAGCTGTCCCAGGTACAGAACACCGAGGGTCCCTGCCAGGACTGTTTCCGCACCGGTCACCCGGTGAGCTCCGCGGACTTGCACTCCGCCCTCGGGCGATGGCCCAGCTTCGCTCCCGAGGCCCTCGCATCCGGGTTCGTCGCGGTCCATGCGCTGCCGATGCGGCTGCGGGACGAGCTCATCGGCGGCATGACCCTGTTCACCCGGACGGCGGGCGATCTCGACGCCGAGGTTCTCGCCGTGGGGCAGGCCCTGACCGACGTCGCCGCCATCGCGCTCCTCCACGAACGCACCCTCGGTCAGCACAACCTGCTCATCGAACAACTCCAGGCCGCCCTGAAGAGACGTCTGACAGTGGAGCAGGCCACCGGCGTCGTCGCCGAACGCACCGGGGTGGACGTCGAAGAAGCCTTCGAAATGCTGCGGGCCCACGCCCACGCGCAGCAACGCAAGCTCGCCGAGCTCGCCGACGCCGTCATCCACGACGGGGAGACGCCACCTCGGTTGACCTCTGTCGAAGAGGTATAGGTCGGCGGATCACATCTGGCAGGCCCGGCCCATGCAGCCTCCGCTGAACTCGAGGTCGGCCTGCGCAAGCGCCGGTTGCGGTGCGGCATAGGTCAGGATCTGACCGGACCGGCTCCCATACCGATAGACGGTGATGCCTTTGACCCTGGCCTCCCAAGCGGCCAGGTAGATCTCGCGGACGTCGCCGACGGAGGCCGCCGCGGGCAGGTTCACCGTCTTCGACACCGCGGCGTCGACGTGCCGCTGTACGGCTGCCTGCATGCGCAGGTGCCACTGCGCGGAGATCTCGCCGGCGACCGGGAACGCCGCGCGCACGTCGGCGGGCAGGTTTCGCGCACCCCGGACCCCGCCGCGTTGGGCGATTTCGGCGGCCAGCTGCGGGGTGTAGAAGCCCCGAGCGCGTGCCAGCCGATCGAAGCACGGGTTGACCTCGAGCAGGTGCCGGCCGATGACCGCACGCGTGTAGGCGACGGCGAACATCGGTTCGATTCCGGCGGTGGTGCCGGCGATCAGGGAGATCGTGCCGGTCGGGGCCACCGACGTGACGGCGGCGTTGCGCCGGGGCCGGGACAATCGACTGCCGGGGAATTCGGGGAAGGGTCCGCGCTCGGCGGCCAGCTGCTGTGACGTGTCGTGCGCGGTGCGCTGGATGCGGCTCATGACCCGGCTCGCCAGCCGCACCCCGGCCTCGCTGTCATACGGAACGCCCAGCACAGCAAGCATCTCCGCGAGTCCCATCACGCCGAGCCCGATCTTGCGGGTGGCGCGGGCGGCCGTGGCGAGCGCATCGAACGGGTAGCGGCTGACGTCGATGACGTCGTCGAGGAAGCGCACCGCCAGCGCTGTCGTCGCCCGGAGCCGGTCCCAGTCGACACCGTCGGCCCGGTCGTCGGTGACCATGTGGGCGAGATTGATCGACCCCAGGTTGCACGACTCGTTCGGCAGCAGCGGCACCTCACCGCACGGGTTCGTGGCCTCGATCCGGCCGAGACGAGGCACCGGGTTGGCGCGGTTGATGCGGTCGGCGAACAGCAGGCCCGGATCCCCGCACGCATGCGCGGCCTCGCAGATCTTGTCGAACAACTCGGCGGCGGCGATGCTGGCGACCGGCGCGCCGGTGCGCGGGTGCCGCAGTCGGTGCATCTCCCCGCGACGCACGGCACGCATGAAGGAGTCACTGACGGCCACGGACAGGTTGAACTGCGACAGACCTTTGCTCTCAGCGCTTTTCGCGGCGACGAAGTCGGCGATGTCGGGGTGGGAGACGTCGAGCACACCCATACAGGCGCCCCGCCGGCGGCCGCCAAGGGAGACGACCTTCGCGGCGGTGTCGAACAACTCCAAAAACGACACCGGCCCGCTGGCGAATCCTCCGGTGCTCGCGATCGCGTCGCCGGCCGGTCGCAGCCTGCTGAAGGCGAAACCGGTACCCGCACCGCACCGCTGGACTTCGGCGGCCTGGCCCAGCGTGGTGAAGATCGAGCGCAACGAATCCTGCACCGGCAGCACCACGCAGCCCGACAGCAATCCGAGCTCGGTGCCCGCGTTCATCAGGGTGGGCGAGTTGGGCAGGAAGTCGAGCCGGCGCAACGCCGCGGCGAACCGCTCGGCCCAGCGGCCCGACGAGCGGGCCCGGTAGGTGTCCTCGGCGGCCGCGACGAACCCGGCGACCCGGTCCATCATCTCGCCCGTCGACTCCACCGGCCGGCCCTCGTCGTCACGCCGCAGGTACCGTTCCCGCAACACCGTCACCGCGGCCAACGAGAGTTTCAGCTCATCGCGGACCCCGAGAAGCGCTTTGGCGGAACGCAGTTCGGCATGCTGCTGGCGATAGAGGATGTACGCCCGAGCGACGTCGTCGAGCCCGGCCTCACCGAGTCGCGCCTCAACGAGATCCTGGATCCGCTCGACCGCGGCCACCCCCGGCCCGAGCGCATCGGCCACCGCCGCCGCCACGATGGCGGGCATGTCGGCGTCCTCGCAGGTGACCTCCCGCGCGGCGCGGCTCACCGCGCTCTCGATCCGTCCGACATCGAACGGCACCAGCGTCCCGTCGCGCCGCCGCACCTGTGCGGGCCAGCCTCGTTTCGACGTCGGCGCCATGTCCGCTGCAGCCGGCGCTCTAGTGCTTCGCCCCGCGGCGGATCTCCGACTGGACCGCGCCGAACCGACGGCAGGCCCGCTCATCGGCCTCCCGCTGTTCCTCGGCGGTCACGACGAGCGCGTCCGGTCCCGGGAACACGACGGCTTCGTGCTCGGAATCGAGCCAACGCACGACGTACGGGGGCGATCCGTCACCGGATCGCACCTCGGTGATCAGACCCCGCTGTTCCGGGCGGTCGACCGTCAAGCCTTTGATGACCAGCCAGTCCCCGACTTGAGCGTGCATATGTTCTCCTCTCACCGCAACGGCGCTCGCCACCGCAGGCGCGTCCCCCCGCCGGGCCCGGGCTCGACCGTGAAGCTGCCGTCGACGTCGTCGGCGCGCTGACGAAGGTTGCGCAACCCGCTGCAGGTGACGTCCGCGGGGAGTCCACGACCGTCGTCGACGACCTCGATGCACAGTTCGTCGGCCGCGGCGACGCTGACCGACAGCGCGGTCGCATCCGCGTGGCGCACCGCGTTGCTGACCGCTTCGCGGACCACAGCTTCGGCGTGGTCGGCCAGGACCGCATCGACGACCGACAGCGGCCCGGAGAACTGCACGGTGGTGTGCAATTCCGGGGTCGCGAACTGAGCTATCGCCTCATCCAGACGCTGTCGCAGCCGAGTTCCGCCCCCCTGCCCGCCGTGCAGGTCGAAGATGGTGGTGCGGATCTCCTGGATCACCTCCTGCAGGTCGTCGACGCACTCGGCGAGCCGGTCGCGCACATCGGTGCTGCGCGCCCGCGGAATGGTGCCCTGCAGAGCCAGGCCGACCGCGAACAGCCGCTGGATCACGTGGTCGTGCAGATCACGGGCGATGCGGTCACGATCGCTGAGCACATCGACTTCCCGTAACCGCCGCTGCGTGGTGGCCGACTGCCACGCCAGTCCCGCCTGGTCGACGAACGCGGCCATCATGTCCAGTTCCTCGGTGTCGAACGGGGCGGCCCCCTCCGGGCGCGAGGCCACCAGCACTCCGGCCACCGCGCCGCTGGCACGCAGGGGAAGGACCAGGGCGGGCCCGGGCGTCGCCGTCACGGCATCGAGGTGCAGTGAATCCAGACGTTGCGCCGTCGCGCTCGCGAACACCTCGCCGATGACCGTGCCCGCCGTCGGCACCGCGGCCCGCGACATCGCGGCGGTGTCGCCGGCAGCCCCCCCGATGGCCGCCACCACCAGCTCCTCGACCCCGTCTTCCGGGTCGTCGAGGTCGGGACGCACCGCGACCAGCGTCGACCGCGCACCGCTGAGGTGCAGCGACTTGTCGGCGACCATCTGGAACACCGTCGACGGGTCCATTCCGGACAGCATCTCGGTACCGATGTCGCGGGTGGCCTCGATCCAGGACCGCCTGGTCTTGGACTGCTCGTAGAGCCGGGCGTTCTCGATCGCGATGCCGGCGGCCGCGGCCAGCGCCTGGACCAGTACCTCGTCGTCCTCACTGAACGGCTGCCCGCCGGCCTTCTCGGTCAGGTACAGGTTGCCGAACACGTGGTGGCGGATGCGGACGGGGACCCCGAGGAATGTCCGCATCGGCGGGTGGTGCGCCGGGAAGCCCACGGAGGACGGATGGTTCGCGATGCTGTCCAACCGGATCGGCTTCGGATCGTCGATGAGCACGCCGAGCACGCCGCGCCCCTCCGGCAGATGCCCGATGAGCTTCCGCGACTCCTCGTCGATCCCCTGGTAGATGAATTCGACGAGCTCGTGGTCGTGGCCCCGGATCCCCAGCGCGCCGTACCGGGCGTCGACGAGATCGATGGCGGTCCGCACGATGGTGCGCAACGTCTCGTCGAGCTCCAGTCCCGAGGTGACGGTGAGCATCGCGTCGAGCAGTCCGTCGAGCCGGTCGCGACCTTCCACAATCTGCTCGACGCGGTCATGGACTTCGTTGAGAAGTTCCCGGAGTCGGAGCTGGGACAGCGTCTCCCGCAACGGGCGCACACCGGCACCAGAGTCCGACTCCCCCGAGTCGGTCACCTGTCCCATAGTGCCATCGCAACGGGCGGCGCACGCGTCGTCCGCGTAAATTTCTACGTACACCGTCTGCCTGCGCAAACATAATCCTGGAAGTGCGCGTCGACCTCCCGACGGCCGAAGGCCGCGGTGCCCGGCGTCTGGAGCTTCGCGGTCGCGGCGGCTATCCCGTAGCACACGGCCTGTTTCCAGGTCGCGTCGCGCGCCAACGCGACCGTGATGCCCGCGACCATCGCGTCGCCGGCCCCCACCTCGCTGACGGTGGCGACCGGGACGGCCGGGAACCGTTCGGCCTCATCAGGAGTCACCAACAGGGCGCCCTGCGCGCCCAGCGACACCACCACGGCGCCGGTGACCCCGCGATCGATGAGTTCCCGAGCGGCAGCTTCCTGCTCGCACTCGGTCTCCACGGCGCGCCCGACGCATTCGCGCAGTTCCCGCAGGCTGGGTTTGAGGAGATGCACGCCGCCGGTCACCTGACGGAGCCCGGCACCCGAGGTGTCCAGAATCAGCAATGCCGCTGTCTCCCTGCACAGGTCGGCGACACGCTGATAGAAGTCCGGGGGCACTCCCGGCGGCAGGCTGCCGCTGGCCACCACGAACCGTGCTGATACCGCGGCGCGCCGCAGCGCGTCGAGGCAGCGCTGCTGCTCCTCGGGGGTCAGCGCGGGCCCGGGAAGCACGAACCGGTACTGCCGCGCGCTGACGCGCTCGTTGACGGTGAAGCTTTCCCGCGTCTGTCCCGCGATGGTGACCGGGACCGCGTGCACGCCCTCCGCGTCGACCAGGTCCATCACCCGCGAACCCGTCGCGCCACCCGCGGTGAACACCGCCTGCACCGGCATCCCCAGGGCGTGCGCGAAGCGGGCCACGTTGACCCCGCCGCCGCCGGCGTCGTATCTCTCGGCACGGCAACGGATTTTCCGCGTGTGCACGACTTCATCGGCGTCGGCGGTCACATCCAGGGCCGGGTTCATCGTCAACGTGACGATCGACGGACCGTTCATAGGCCGGTGGGGTAGGTCTCCGGTGTCTCTCCGGCGACCCAGACACTGGTGGGTTCCAGCGGTTCCAGCGCGGTGGTCTTGTCGATGTGGATGAGGGCGTCGTACTGGTCGCCGGGCCGGACGTGGTAGTAGTGACTCTGCCGTTCGGTCTCCGGCCGGTAGATGACGCCGATCGCGCGGGCGAGCCGGACCGTGTCCAGCGGTTCGGCGGCTGCCCGGCTGATCGCGGCCGCCACCAGGAACTCAGGTCGTTCGACCTCGTGGAACAGTTCTTCGACGCTGCCGTTGAGGGCCGGTCGCACCACTTTGCGTTCGGCGATCCCACCCCAGTCGCTGGCCGCGGTCACCGTTCCGCTGTAGGTGGTGAAGCCGATCAGCCGGGACCGGCCGCCGAACTTCTCGCGGACCAGCTGCCCCAGGGTCAGCTGGCCGTCGACGCCGACCTCGGTCGCTCGCGCATCGCCGACGTGAGAGTTGTGCGCCCACACCACGATCCGGGCCGGCTCGCCGGACCGGTCCAGATGTGCCAGCAGCGCTTCCAACGTCTGGGCCATGTGCTGATCACGCAGGTTCCACGAGTTGACGCGGGTACCGAACATCGCGCGGTAGTACATCTCGGCGTCGCGAACCGTCTGCGCGTTCTGCTGTGCGTAGAACAACTCGTCCTCGGCGAGCACGCCGTCGCGGCGCAGATACTCCAGCCCGTTGCGGTGCAGCTCGACCAGCTGCTCGACGGCCTGGCGTTCACAGGACGCCCCGGCGCCGAAAGCCGCGGCGAAACCATAGGCCTGGCCGTCGTCGGCGGAGGTGTGATCGAAGCACGCGTACCGCTCGCGGGCCCGTCTCGCGGCGACCGGGTCGACGTTGTCGAGGTAGTCGATGACCTCCCGCATCGACCGGTGCAGGCTGTAGAGATCCAGTCCGTAGAACCCCGTCTCGCGCAGGCCCTGGGTCCGGCGTTGCGCGTTGCCGGCGCGCAACCATCCGACGAAGTCGCGGACGACCGTGTTACGCCACATCCAGGCGGGGAAACGCTCGAACCCGCTCAGCGCCTCGTCGGCAGACCCGTCGCCGCCCTGCCCGCGCACATAACGGTTCACCCGGTACGCATCGGGCCAGTCGGCTTCTGCGGCCACCGCGCAGAAGCCCTTGTCCTCGATCAACCATTTCGTGATCTCGGCACGCGCCTCGTAGAACTCGTGGGTGCCGTGCGAACTCTCGCCGATCAGCACGATGCGGGCGTCACCGATCAGTTCGTCGAGCGCCTCGCGCGGCGGCACCCCGGCCGGTGCGTCGACGCAGCTGCGGGTGATGACCTCGGCCGGAGTCTCGGCCAATCGGATCCGCGCGGTGGGCATCCCGACGGTCGGCGTGGCGAGGAGTTCTCGCACCTCGTCGTCGCTGACCTGGGTGAAATCCCAGAACGACGCGCCCACCGCCATGAACGGGGTCGGCATCGAGGCGCACACCACGTCGTCGACGAGCCCGGCGAACTCGCGGCAGGTCGACTCCGGCGCCGCCGGCACCGCGACGACGATCTCGGCTGGATCCATCTCCCGCAGGGCCTGGACGGCGGCGAACATGCTCGACCCGGTGGCCAGCCCGTCGTCGACGAGAATCACTGTCCTGCCGGCCAATTCGAGCGGCGGGCGCCCATCCCGGTAGGCCGCTTCGCGGCGCACCAGCTCGCGCCCTTCCCGCTCGGCCACGTCCCGAAGCTGCGCAGGCGTCACCCGCAGCGCCCGCACCACGTCATCGTTGACGACCACCCGTCCGCCGCTGGCCAGCGCACCCATGGCGAACTCGTCGTGTCCGGGCGCGCCGAGTTTGCGCACGATGAAGGCGTCCAACGGGGCGCCGAGAGCCGCGGCCACCTCCCACGCCACCGGGATCCCGCCGCGGGCCAGGCCGAGCACCACCAGCCCCTCTCGCCCGCGGTATCCGCCGAGCAGGCCGGCCAACACCCGGCCGGCTTCGCGGCGGTCCCGAAAGACCCGCCGGGGCTGGCCGCTGACGTCCTCCCGTGCCACGCTCATCTCGTCGGTCCCCTTTCGTACGGGCTATCCCAGAACGGGATCTTCGGCCGCCAGCGCCTGGGCCGTCGCGGGACCGAAAGCGAATCTGCGCCCGGTCACGTTGCGCGGGCGGATCTGCACGAAGTGCGGTTTGTCGGTCGTCGTCCACGGCAGCAGGCCGGAGCGTTGGGCCTCGGCGATCTCGTCGTCCTCGCGCAGCGACCGCGCCGTGCCCGCCACGATGACACTCCAGCCCTGCTTGTCGTCGTGGTCGTCGGCTTCGAACAGGACGTTGTTGTTGATCGCCGTGCTCACCAGCTTCGTGCCCTGCGCGGTGCGGAACAGGATGGTGCGGTTCTGCACGGCGAAGTTGACCGGGAAGATCGCCGGATTGCCGTCGACGCTGGTCACCAGACGGCCGAGCGAGACGCCGGCCAGCAGGTCCCAGCACTCCGAGAGCGGAAGCACGGTGATCGGTGAGCTGTTATCGGTCATACCGCGACCATAGGCAGCCCGAGACCACCGAAGCTATGGCACAAGGTCCTCGATTCCGACGTCGTCCTCGGTTCGAAAATCACTGCACGAACTCCACGGCCGACCCGGCAACCAGTTCCCGGGTGTCTCCGCGACTTTCGACGATCACCGGCGGGGCGTCGCCGGGCTCGGCGCTCAGCGTGGCGCTGCGTCCGGCCACACTGATGCGCAGCCGGTGGCCGCGGTAGCGGAAGGTGAACGTCAGGCGACCGAGCGAGGTCGGCCACATCGGACCGACGACGATGCGGTCCCGGCGCAACTCCAACCCGGTGAAGCAGCGCTGCAGCAGGTCGATACTGCCCGCCATCGCCGCCAGGTGGATGCCCTCGGCCGTCGTGCCCTTCTGGATGTCGATGACGTCGGAGGCCATCACCTGCCGGAAGTAGCTCATCGCCTGACGCCGGTCGCCGCGCGCCAGCACCCAGGAGTGCACCACCGCGCTCAGCGTGGACCCGTGCGACGTGCGTTTCTGGTAGTACTCGATGGTCGCCGGAATCTGTTCGGGGGCGAACGAATATCCCAGCCGGTCGAACAGTTCGTAGAGCTCGTCGGCGGAGAGCAGGTAGAACAACATCAACACGTCGGCCTGCTTGGCCGCCCGGTAGTTGTTCACGCTCGACCCCTCCGCTTCGAGGATCCGGTCCAGCCGCTGAAGATCGCCGTAGCGCTGCCGGTAATCGTCCCAATCGAGCTCCGCGAGTTCTGCGTAGCCTTCGAACTGACTGATCACCCCGTCGTGGAACGGGACGAACATCCTGCGGCTGACATCCTCCCAACGCCGCAGATCGTCATCGTCGATGTCCAGCGCCTCCAGCAGTGCCAACCGGTAGGTCAGCGGCAACCGCTCGAGTGCCTCCAATGCCCGCACGATCACCCACACCGCCATCACGTTGGTGTAGGCGTTGTTGTCGATCCCGTCGTAATCGCGGCCGGGATAACCGGAGTGGAACTCATCGGGCCCGATCACCCCGCAGATCACATACCGGTCGCGCACGGGGTCCAGCGTGGCCGCGCTGACCCAGAACTGCGCGATCTCGGCGAGCATCTCCACGCCGTAGTCGATCAGGAAACCGATGTCGCCGGTGACCTGATAGTGCTGCCAGACGTTGTAGGCGATCGCCAGCCCAACGTGGTGCGCCCGCGCGCTGGCATCCGGGTTCCACCGGCCCGACCGCGGGTTCAGGTGCAGGCGCTGGCTCTCCTCACGTCCGTCGCTGCCCGACTGCCACGGGAACATCGCCCCCCGGTATCCCGCCTCCCGCGCCGCCCGCCGTGCTTCGGGTAGCCGGCGGAACCGGTAGAGCAGCAGCGATCTGGTGACCTTGGGCAGGCGCATGTTCAACACCGGGAACACGAACAGTTCGTCCCAGAAGACATGCCCTCGGTAGGCCTCACCGTGCAAGCCGCGCGCGGGCACCCCGACGTCGAGATCGGCGGTGTGCGGCGACAGGGTCTGCAGCGTGTGCAACTGGTGCAGACGTACCAGTCGCAGCAGGTCGGCTTCGCGACCCAGGTCGACGTTGAAGCGCTCCCACAGATGGGTCCACGCCAGGCGGTGTCCGCGTTCCAGGTCGTCGAAGCTGTCCACGTGGGCCAATTCGCGCTCGGCGGCCACGACCGGACCGGAGATGCCGTGGTCGCGGCTGGTGTAGACGGTGGCCACCTTCTCCAGGGTGACGGCGCCTCCCACGGTGACGTCGACGGCGATCTCGTGACCGATGCGGCGGTCGTCGCGGAGCACCCGGTACCCGGCCTGCGGGCCGGCGCCGTTGTCGACGCGACTGCGCGCCGCGACGGCCACCCGGATCTGGGACTCGTTGGTGCGAGCATCCAAAAGCACCGAATCGGTGCTCAATTCGCGCATACCGTCCACCGTCAGATGCTGCGCGGAAAGGTCGCGGTACCGCTCGACGCCGAGATTGCGAACGCGGCCGTCGATGACGGTGTGAAACTCCAGGCGCCCCGACCAGTTCTCGGGGTAGACGGTGGTCTGCAGCGCCGCCACATGCGGACGGTGCATCGCCACCAGCCGACGCTGACGCACCCGGGTCCTGCGGCCGGCGTGATCGCACATCACGAACTCGCGCGTCAACATCGCCGTCCGCAGATCGAGCGTCGCGACGTAGGAGGTGACCTCGGCGACGTCGTCGATGTCGAACCACGGCCCACCGTCGATGCGGAACGTCACCGCGAGCCAGTTCGGTAGGTTGACCAGGCTTTCGTTGTCGATTTCGACACCGGCCACGTGATCGGTGAGACGATTGTAGACACCGGCGACATACATTGCCGGGTAATGGTTTTCCCCGGCCTCGCACTCCGGCGCCGCGCCGCGGACCGCCAGATACCCGTTGCCGAGGGTGCACAGCGCCTCCCGCAGGCGCTCGTCGGCGGGACGGTATCCCCCGAACGTCAGCGACCAGGGGTCGTTGGTGACGTCGTGCTCGACGGCCAGCTGATCGGACAGCCGGGTCAGGAATCGGCAGACGGCCTCGGGGTTGTCGAGGGCGAACCGCGCCGCCGACCTGCGGTCGCCGGTTTCCTGGTTGCGTACGGCAATGCCGATCCCGTTGTGGCGCAGGACGTCGAAGGCGTCCTCGTCGGTGAGTTCATCGCCGATGTAGATGGGCAGCAGCAGCTCGCGGCCGTCGATGCGGTCGATGATCCACTCGACGGCCGCACCTTTACCCCAGTCGACGTCGGGGCGCAGCTCGATCACCTTCAGGCCGCCGGTCGTGCGCAGACCGCGGCGCTGCCCGACGGCCCGGGTCGCCGCGACCACCTCGTCGACCCGATCGGAGGCGACGTGCCGGTAGTGCACGGCCACGGTGAAGCGCTTGTCCTCGATGAGCACACCTTCGACGGCGGCCAGGCGGGCGCGCAGTTCGGCCACGGCGCCGACGAGCACATGCGCGGCCTCGGCTCCCGCCTGGTTCTCGTGCCGGGTGCCGTCCGGCGCCAGCAGCTCGAAGCCGTGGCTGCCGGCATACCAGATGCCGGGCACTCCGACACGGTCCCGGATGTCGCCCAGACTGCGTCCGCTGATGACCGCGACCGGACAGTGGGCCGCGAGCGCTTCCAGCGTCTCGCGGGCGCCGGGAACCAGTGCGGCCGATGCGGGCTCGCCGACGATCTCCGACAGTGTCCCGTCGAAATCGAGCAATACCGCCGGAATTCGCGTCTCGACCAGCGGTGCGATCTCACCGTAGGAGCGCAGCGCGTCGGCCATCACCGAGATCCGCCGGAAATTGTCCCGCACCGCGAGCGCGACCAGGTCGGGCACGACGACATCGGCACCGCACTGGGTGAGAGCGTCCCCGCTGCCCACCGGCGCCACACCGACGACCAGAGCGAAACCGGCGTCGTGAGCGGCCGCCACCCCGCCCGGATCTCCGTCGATCACCACACAGCGTGACGGTCGGACACCGAACTCCTGGGCGGTCTCGCGCAGCACCTGCGGATCCGAAGTGGAATCGACGGTGGCGACACAGATGTCCACGGCCTGCAGTTGCCCGACGAGATCGGCACGGACACCGGCCCGCGGCCCGAGAATCACCGCGTCGAAACGCCTCGGATCGACGAACACCGGAAGTCCCATCGCCACTCTCCTTGGTAGATGACCGGCCCTCATCGCACCGCGGCGGCGGTGCGCAGCAGAAGGGCAGGAAGTCCTTTGCGCCGACGGATGACCAATGGCCCTAGGTCCACGCCGACGCGGCTCAATACGGTGAAAGGGACCCGCCGCCGAACGGAGAACACGATGACATCCGATAGGTCACCCGATGCCATGCCTCTGCCGGTGGTCGCCGGTGTCGACGGATCAGCCGCTGCCCGGCGTGCCGCGTTGTGGGCGGCCGACGAGGCCGAGGCTAGGGGGACCTCGGTGCTGTTGATCTACGCGATCAAGCCGGCGCATCTGAGCGCGACGGAGTACACCGCGCAGATTCGGCACGCCCGCGACACTCTGCGCGAGATGCGGATTGCGCTGCAGGCCAACGGTAAAGCCGTCGACGTCGAGACCGAGATCGTCGACGGGCCGGCGGCCGAGGCGCTGGTGGCGGCATCGGAGCGGGCGGCGATGGTGTGTGTCGGCTCGGCCGGCATCGACCGCTACGCCCGGTCGATCGTCGGGTCGACCGCGGCCGAGGTGGCAGAGCGGGCTTACTGCCCGGTGGCGCTGATCCGGCCCGAAGAACACCCGAGCTCGGCCGGGCCCAGCTGGATCATCGTGGCGGTCTCCGACCGCCCGGACAACCCGGCCGTCGTCGAGCATGCGCTGCGCGAAGCGACCCTGCGCCGCACCCCGGTGCTGTTTCTCGGTGACCGGCGCGACGCCGGTTCGGCCGACGCCCTCGAGCGGCGGATCCGGCCGTGGCGGGAACGCTATCCGGACGTGCACATCTATCCGATCGCCGACCGGGCCGACGTCGCTCACTTCCTCAAGCGACACGACGAGCCGGTCCTGCTGGCGGTGATCGGCAGCGAAGACGTCGATGAGGTCGCGCAGATCCTCGGGTCCGGCCATTCGGTGCTGCGCCACGGCACGTCCTCGGCGCTGGTTGTGCGCTCCTGACCCACCGACCTCATCCGAGGAGACCGAAATGTCCGAACGCTCAGAAGACACCGGGATACTCGTCGGCGTCGACGGTTCACCGGAGTCGCACGCCGCGGTGCGTTGGGCCGCGCATGAGGCGGCGCTGCGGGGGCGGCCGGTGACCCTGACGCACGTCGTGGCGCCGGTCATCGTGACCTGGCCGATCGAAGCCCCGTTGATGAACTTCTACGAATGGCAGGAGGACAACGCCGCGCGGGTGCTCAAGGAGGCGCGTGAGACGCTCGACGCCGCGCTCGGCGATTCTCCGCCGATCCCGGTGCACACCGAGATCCGCCACGATGGCGTCGTCACCGAACTCACCGACATGTCCGCAACCGCAGACGTCCTGGTGATCGGCAGCCGCGGACTCGGGCCGATCGGCGGCGCCATGCTGGGATCGGTCAGCCGCTCGCTGCTGCATCACGCGCGCTGCTCTGTCGTCGTCACGCGGGAGGGGGCGGTCCGCCGGCCCGACCGTACCCGCCCGGTGCTGCTCGGCATCGACGGCTCGCCGGCCTCGGAGCACGCCACGGCCTATGCCTTCGACGAGGCGTCGCGCTGCGGGGTCGACCTGGTGGCGCTGCACGCATGGAGCGACGTGGCGGTCTTCCCGATCCTCGGAATGGACTGGCACCAATACGAACAACAGGGCCACGAGATCCTCGCCGAGCGACTGGCCGGGTGGCAGGAGCGCTACCCCGACGTCCGCGTCCAGCGGCGCATCGTGTGCGACCGGCCCGCGCGCTGGCTGATCGACGAGTCCAAGAGCGCGCAGCTGGTGGTGGTCGGCAGCCGCGGCCGCGGCGGTATCGCGAGCATGCTGCTCGGTTCCGTGAGCACCGCGGTGGCCGAGTCGGCTCTGGCGCCGGTCGCTGTGATCCGCGGCTGAGACCGTGGCTACGTCGCCGGCCCGGTGGCGACCCCTCGCGGAGCCCGCGCTGGCGGTGTGCACGGTGGCAGCGCTGGCTGCGGGCGGTGTCGCGTGGCTGCTCGGAGCGTCACGCGTCGCCGATGCGTGCTGGGCCGCCGGCACTCTGGTCGCGATCGTGCCCGCCGTGCTGTGGGTGGTCGCGGCGCTGCGCCGGGGGCGGCTGGGTGTCGACCTGATCGCGGTGCTGTCGCTGACCGGGACGCTGCTGGTCGGCGAGTATCTCGCCGGGGCTTTGATCGCCGTGATGCTGGCCGGCGGCCGGGCCCTCGACGCCGCGGCCACGCGCCGTGCGTCCCGGGACCTGCAGGCACTGCTGGAGCGGGCGCCGCGGTTCGCCCGTCGCCGGATCGGCACCCAGGTCGGTGTCGTCCCGATCGCCGAGGTCGCCGTCGACGACATCCTGGTCATCGCGCCCGGCGACGTGCTACCCGTCGACGGCCGGGTCACCGAGGGCGCTGCGGTGCTCGACGAGTCGGCGTTGACCGGGGAGTCCGTGCACGTCGAGCGGTCCGCTGGGGAGGCCGTGCGCAGCGGGGTGGTCAACGCCGGCGGCGTCTTCGAACTGCGCGCCACCGCCACGGCCGAAGACAGCACCTACGCCGGGATCGTGCGGCTGGCCCGGCAGGCGGGTGCCGAGAACGCGCCCGTCGTGCGACTGGCCGACCGGTACGCGGCCTACTTCCTGCCGCTGGCGCTGCTGATGGCCGGCGCCGCCTGGCTGGCCGGCGGCTCGGCCGTGCGGGCCGTCGCGGTCCTGGTGGTCGCCACCCCGTGTCCGCTGCTGCTGGCCGCGCCGGTGGCCATCGTGTCGGGCCTGTCCCGGGCGTCACGGACCGGAGTGGTGATCCGCAGCGGAGCCGCGCTGGAGAGCCTGGGCCGGGCAACCACTCTGGTGATGGACAAGACCGGCACCCTCACGATGGGCGCCCCCCGGGTCGTCGACGTCGTCGCCGCCCCGGACCGCGACGCGAGGGAGGTCTTGCGGATCGCCGCCTCGGTGGACCAGATGTCGCCGCACGTGCTGGCCGAAGCGATCGTCGCCGAGGCGCTGGCCCGCGATCTGAGTCTGGCGTTGCCGTCGCAGGCCACCGAGGAGCCCGGCCGCGGCGTCAGTGCGACGGTGGACGGCCACCGGGTGACGGTAGGCGCACTGAGTGAGGGCACCGTCACCGCCGCGTGGGCGCTGGGCGCGCTCAACCGGGCCCGGCTGGACAACGCGGCGGTGGCCTGGGTCTGCGTCGACGCCCAACCGATCGGCGCGGTGCTGCTCCGGGACCCGCTGCGCCGGCAGGCGCCCCGCACGATGAGGCGACTCCGCGAAGCGGGTTTCAACCGGTTGGTGATGCTCACCGGCGACCGGCCCGAACCGGCTCGGGAGGTCGCGACTGTGCTGGGTCTCGACGAGGTGTACGCCCGGCAGAGCCCCGCCGACAAGGTCGCCGCGGTCCGCGCCGAGCGGGACCGCGCCGTCACGGTGATGGTCGGTGACGGCATCAACGACGCACCGGCGCTCGCGGCGGCCACCGTCGGCGTCGCTATGGGGGCGCGCGGAGCGACGGCGTCGTCGGAGGCTGCGGACATCGTGCTGACCACCGACCGGCTCGACCGGCTGGCCGATGCGATGGACATCGCCCGCTGGTCCCGGCGTATCGCGGTGCAGAGCGCCGTGGTCGGCATGACGCTGTCGCTGATCGCGATGACGGTGGCCGCGCTGGGTTGGCTGCCGCCCGCGGCGGGCGCGTTGTTGCAGGAAGCCATCGACGTCACGGTCATCCTCAACGCGTTGCGCGCGCTGCGGGGTGACCCCCGCACGAAGGTGGAGCTGGCCGCCGCAACCGAGGCGATGCTGCAGGAGTTCGCCGCCGAGCACGAGGAACTGCGCGACGCGCTGAGCCAGATCCGGACCAGCGCCGACAGCCTGGTCGCAGGTGCCGACACCGCGGCACTGCGCTCGGTGCAGCGATCCTACGCATTGCTGACCGAGCAGATCCTGCCGCACGAGCGCGCCGAGGAGACCGAGTTGTACCCGGCGCTGGCGGCGCCGCTGCACAGCACTGAAGCCACCGCCACGATGAGCCGGACCCACGCGGAGATCCAGCGACTCGCCGACCGCATCGGTTCGCATCTGCGGGTGGCCGAGACGGCGGACGGTATCCAGGCCGATCAGGTCGACGACCTGCTGGCGTGCCTCTACGGCCTGTACGCGCTGCTGCGGTTGCACTTCATCCAGGAGGAGGAGAACTACTTCACCCTCGCGGCAGACGAGCCCGACGTGCGGCGTTGAGGACCATTGGCCCTGGTCGGCCGGCCACCGGCGCCGTCAGGCTGGAGCCAGCGAACGGAAGGTCAGCAGATGCGCGATGTGATCGTCGACTTCGACGTCGTCACCGACGCGGTGGCGCTGGCTACGCGTGCCCCGTCCCTGCACAACAGCCAGCCGTGGCGCTGGGTCGGTGACGGCGCGACCGTCTCGCTGTTCCTAGACGACACCGCGGCACCGAGATACACCGACCCCACCGGACGGGAATTGGTGATCAGCTGCGGGGCGGTTCTCGACCATTTCCGGGTGGCGATGGCCGCAGCCGGATGGGTCTGCCATGTCGACCACTTCCCCAACCCGAACAACCTGGACCACCTGGCCGCGGTGGACTTCAGCCCGATGGACTTCGTCACCGACGGGCATCGCGAACGCGCCGAGGCGATCCGCCGCCGGCGCACCGACCGGTTGCCGTTCTCCGCACCGGCCGACTGGGATCTGCTACTGACCGAGCTCGTCGCAGCGGCGGCGGTCAGCGGGGTGTCCTGCCACGTCGTCGCCGACGACGCGCGCCCCGCGCTGATCCGGGCGTCCGAGCTGACCCGCTCGGCGCGCCGCTACGAGTCCGACTATCACGCCGAGCTGGTCGGCTGGACGGCCGACGTGGTGGTGACCGAGGGCATTCCCGCGTCGGCCCTGCCGTCGGCCGCAGAACGCGAGCAGGTCGGGATCGGCCGGGACTTTCCGGAGGCCGGGCACCGCGACCGCGGCGACGACATCACCGAGGATCACGCCAAGGTCGTGGTGCTCTCCACCGAGGACAGCACCCGCGCCAGCGCCCTCCGGTGCGGGGAGCTGCTCTCGGCGGTCCTGCTCGATGCGACGCTGGCCGGCCTGGCAACCTGCACGCTGTCGCACCTGACCGAGGTGTCCGAGAGCCGGGAGATCGTCACGGCGCTGACCGGTTCGATCGGCATTCCGCAGCTGCTCGTGCGCATCGGGTCCGCCCCCGCCACCCGCGATCTCGGGCCGCCGACGCCGCGCCGGCCGACGGCTGAGGTGCTGGAGATCAGACATTGAGTTCTGCGCCGGGCTCGCCCGCGGTGGTGGTGGGGATCGACGGATCCCCTGCCGCCACCGCCGCAGCGATCTGGGCGGCCGGCGAGGCGTCGAGTCGCGACATCCCGTTGCGACTGGTGCATGCGGTCGCGCCGCCCGGCGACCTGAGCCGGGCGCGGCAGGTTCTGGACTCGGCGGTCGAGGCTGTCGAGGTGATGGACACCCCGGTCAAGATCGAGACCCAGCTCACGTGCGGCACGCCCGCCGCGGTGCTGCGAGCCGGCGCACGCGGCGCGGTGCTGCTCTGCGTCGGATCGGCCGGCCTGGCCGAGCAGCGCGTCGGCAGCAACATCGGAAGCACCGCGGCAGCCGTGGCGTGCGTGCCGCACTGCCCCGTGGTGATCGTGCACTCGGCAGGTGCCTACCGCGGGGACCCGGGGTGGGTGGTGGCCGAGGTCAGCGACTCGTCGACCGCCGAACGGACCCTGGCGCACGCGGTCGAGGAGGCCCTGCTGCGCGGCGCCCCGCTGCGCGTGATCGCGACCTGGCCGTCCCGGTACCCCGACATCTACGACGACGAGGCGGTGTCGACCAAGAACCGTCTGGTCAAGGCCCGCTGGGAGCGCCGGCTCACCGCGTGGCGGCAGCGGTATCCGGGGCTGGACATCCACGCTCAGGCAGTACCGGGCAGCATCCTGAACTACCTTGCCCGGCAACAGAAGAACATCTCCCTGGTGGTCGTCCCACACGAACGTGCGGCCGACCTCTCCGACCTGCTGACCCCCCGCGACGGGGTGCCCGGCGGCTGCTTCGACATCTTCGTCTGCGAACCCGACGACCAGCCTGCGCCGGTGGCCGGTCACGACCGCCGCAGGAGCACCGAACAGTCGGGGTAGCCCAGGATGGGATGGCTGGCCGGGACCTGGATGTCGGCCAACTCGCGGACGTCTCGCGCGCCCACGACCGCGAGTCCGAGCCCGGCCGCGCCCGCGTCGTGTCGGCAGTACTGCCGTCCGGTGCCGGCGGCGGCCAGTTCGACGTGCACGTCGGGATAGCGCCGAACCCAGCTGTCGGTGCGCTGGTCGATCAGCCGCACGGTGGCGCCGCGGAGCCGGCCTTCGTGCATGGCCAGATGAACCAGGGCGTCGGTGTCGTCGTCATCGGTGAGAACCACCGAAACCACCCCGTCGGTCTGCGCGCTGCCGTCGGTGCGAGTCCGGATGATCGCCACCGGACAGCGCGCCCGTTCCGCCAAATATCTTGCGGTGACACCGAATAACGGTGTCCCGCTACTGACGGGCCGGGCGCCGATGCAGACCATCGCAGCCTCCGACGACTCGCGGCCCAGCACGTCGCCCGGCGCCCCCACGGTCACCACCGTCTGCACCCGCGGCGCGCGGGTGACCGCGGCCGCCGCGTCGTGCGCCTCGGCCAGCATCGCGTCCGACCCACCGCGGGCGCTGGGCACCGCATGCACCAGGCGCAGGCACACGTCGCGGGCCTGGGCTTCGGCCGCCGCCCACCGGACCGCGTTCAGCGCCGCATGTGAGCCGTCGACACCGACGACGACGGGACCGTCGCCCGGATGGGTGTCGACCATGGTTCGGGTCCTCCTCCGTTCCGGCGCTGGCTAGTTGGCGTTGTTCGCGCGCCCGCCGTTGTCTGCGAGATCGTCGAGTTCGCGGTCCCAGGCGGAGAACCGCGCTCGCACCAGCCACAACCGCACGGCCGCCCAGACCGCGAGGCCGGCTCCCGCCACCATCGTCCAGAAGCCCATCGCCGCACTGACCGCTCCGGCGACGGCGTCCTCGGCGGTCGGCGCCGGCCCCGCGTGAGCGCCGGTCTCGTCGACCCATATCGGCAGGCGGTCACCGGCACTCATCCGATTGGTCCGGACCTCGTCGGTGTGCGTGACACCCGCGAAATTCCAGCGGATCTCGGTGACGTAGCGCCGCTGGTAGGGCTGCGGTGCCTCCCGGCTGTCCTGCACCGCGGTCGCGTCCACGGACTGCCGGGTCAGTTGCTGGTCGGCGAATGTGTGGACCAGACGGTCGTATTCGGCGGTGCCCACCGACCCGGCCACGGGGATCGCGAGGATGCTCAGCGCCGCGACGGCCACCACCACCATCGCCTCGACGCGATCGGTGGCCCGCACCAGCGGGTTACGCGCCACGAGCCGGCGCATCCACACGCCGACCCCGAATGTGAAGGTCTGCATAGCTCTCATCCTCGTCGGTGTGCTCGAAGCGGCGCAGAGGCGAAGGTCCCTTGTAATGAACCGGATCCGTGCCACGCCGCACCGGATCGGGCCGGGTCAGGAGCGTCGCACGACGACCACCGGGACCCGCGCCGCCTGCGCCACCGTCCAGCTGACCGACCCGAGCAGGAGTCCGGCGAAGCCGCCCCGTCCGTGGCTGCCGACGACCAGCAGCGCAGCGCCGCGGGACTCCTCGATCAACCGCCGAGCGGCGTTGTCCTGCACGACCACCCGTCGCACCGCGACGTCGGGGTAGCGCTCGCCCCAGCCTGCCAGCCGCTCCGCGAGCTCTTCATCGGCCTCGTTCGCCAGATCCTGGGCCGCCACCTCGATGTAGAAATCCGCGCGGTTCATCCAGGTGTGGACGGCCACCAGTTCCGCTCCCCGTCGCGACGCCTCGTCGAACGCAAAGGCCACGGCGGGTTCCGAGGCCTCGGACGCATCGACACCGACGACCACGGGGCCCGTCGGGACGCTCAGGGTCTCGTCGTCGCGAATCACCGCGACCGGGCAGTGCGCGTGGTGCACCAGTCCGGCGCTGGTCGACCCCAGCAGCATCCGCTCCAGCCCGCTGAGGCCGCGCGACCCCACCACCACCATGTCGGCGTCCTTGGACACGTCGATCAGTGCGCGTTTCACCGGGCCGGGCGAGATCATCTCGTCGATGCGGATCTTGCGCCGTCCGGCCACGGCGGCATTCGCGAGTTCGACGGCTTCCCGGACGATCTCGGCGGCCCGCGCCTCGCGTTGGGCGGCGTACTCCGGGGTGATCGGCACGTCGAGCCACGGACCGATCTCGTCGGTCGGCTGCACGTGGGCGACAGTCAGCGGCACGCCGCGCAGCGAAGCCTCCTGGGCGGCCCACCGCACCGCCGTCTGCGACGGCGCCGAGCCGTCGACGGCGGCGACGATTCCGTAGCTCCGTGAGTTCGCTGCGTCGCTCATGGTCCCGCCGGGGTGATCAGTCCGTAGTCGCCGTCGTAGCGCCGGTACAGCGCGCCGGCCCGGCCCTGCGCGGCATCGACGAAGAAGAGGAACGGCAGATCCAGCAGCGCCAACCGGTCGAGGGCCTCCTGCTCGTTCAGGCAGGGCAGCGGGTGCGGGCTGATGGTGACCTTGCCCTTGAACGGCGCCACCTCGCCGGCCAGCGCCGGCGCCACCAGGGCCAACCGATACCCGGTCGGGCCGCCCCGATAGACGACTGCGGTTGTCTCCGAGCCGATTTCGGTGAAGAGATGGAAGTCGTAGTCCAGCGACTCCATGTCAGCCACGGCATCGTCGACGGTACAGGGTGTCATCGCGAAGGATTTGCGCCGCACGATGCGGGGCTCCCCGGATCCGGGTGGCAGCGATCGTGGCGCGCGCTCGGATGCCGCGCCGCCGCGCCACGGAGGCGCGGCCTCGGGTCCCTTGGGCGCTTTCCAGCGTGCGGTGAGGTGTTCGAGTCTGCGACGCAGCCGCGCCTCCAACACGTCGATGGCCTCCTGCGCGGTGGCGGCCTGCACCTGGGCGCGCACCGGCCGGCCCCCCACCTCCAGGTTGGCCTGCGCGATCACGGGCCGCTCGACGGCCAGGTCACGACTGCGGGTCAGCCGGACCCGGGCGTGCGAGATCGGCCGGTGAGCGAAACGGGCCAGCGCGGCGATCTTCTCCTGTGCGTACTCGGTGACGCCTGGCGACTCGTCGCGGGCGGTGATGTCGACTGCGAGGTCCGGGCTTGCTTCTACTCCGTTGCTCATGGCTCGTTGGTACGCGGCACACCGGCCGCCGCGTTAGGGCCTAAGGTCCCCGGTCCACCCCCGGCTGCGCCGAGCTCCACCCGCCGCTTGACACCCAACAACATTCCGCGCGTGACGAATGCCCGCGCCGGCCCGGCCAGCTCGGCGAAGGCGACCTCGCCCGGGTGCCGCAGCGCCAGTCGTGACCGGATCAGCAACCGGCAGCGGTCCTCCCAGTGCGGCAGCAGATGAAACGACCACACCATCTCCCACGGCAACTGCGGGGGCGCGGCACGCAGCACGATCGAATGCGGCGCATCGATCGCGGCCACCGTCATCTCGACACCGTGCCGGAGCCCGAGCCAGCCGCGCGGTACCAGGCGGACCGGATCACCGACGGCCAGATCCTGCCATTCGGGGTGGATCCGATCGGCGTTGCGGTAATCCAGTCCCAGCGCGTTCTCGAGCGCTTCGAAGCTGTAGAGGCCACCCCGGTCCTGCCCCATCTGGACCAGCCACGGCCACACCTGCTCGGCGGCGGCCTCGATCCAGACCCCCTCGGTGGCCTGCAGCACGGGCGCCGCGAGCAGGTGGTCACCGGGCAGCACGCTGGTCGACTCCTCTTTGGTGGTGCCCCAGTCACGGAAATAGCGCCGCGCGGCGTACAGCAGCCCGGCCGCGGTCAGGACCTTCACCATGCGGTTCACCATGACGTCATCGTCGCGCGCCCGAGCGCGGACGCGCTAGGGCCGCTGGTCCTTTCCGAGACCGGCGGCGGTGTTTGTCTGCGGCGTCGACCAGCAGCACGGCCGGCACCGACAGCGCGGCGACCAGGAATCCCGCCGTCGTCGGTCCGGTGTGGGTGAGCGCCGTCGCGATCGGCGGCACGTACAGCAGCACCAGCAGCAGGACGAGTTCGACGGCCACCGCGCCCACCAGCAGCGCGTTGGTGCGGAGCGACAGCCGCCATGCCGGGAGTTCGTCGCTGCGACAGGCGAATGCGTTGGCCGCCTGGCCGAGCACGATCGCGGTGAAGGCCGCCCCGGATGCCGACCACATCAGAGCACCGGTCGTGAACTCCTGTCCGGGTCGCCATCCCGCAGCGACGAACGTCGCGGTGAAAGCCAGCAGGGCCACCGCGGCTTCGGCCAGTCCGAGGACCAGGAAGGCGCGAACCAGAATGGCCCGGTCGAGCAGGTGCCCGCGCACGGGCGGACCGTCGAGCACTCGCTTGTCCGGCGGTTCGGCGCCCAGCGCGAGCGCCGGGAAGACATCGGTTCCGATGTCGAGGGCCAACACCTGCAGCACCCCGATGGCCAACGGGAATCGGCCGGCGCTGAGCGCCCAGACGACGAAGGGCGCCAATTCGGCGACATTGTCGGAGAGGTGGTAGGTCAGGAAGCGGCGGATGTTGATGAAAGTGGAACGCCCCTCCTCGATCGCCGTGACGATGGTCGCGAAGTTGTCGTCGAGCAACACGACGTCGGCAGCCGCACGGGCCACGTCGGTCCCGCTGCGGCCCATCGCCACCCCGATCGCGGCCGCCTGCAGTGCCGGGGCATCGTTGACGCCGTCACCCGTCATCGCCACCACGTGACCGCGGCGACGCAGCGCCTGCGCGATCCGGAGCTTGGTCTCCGGGTCGACGCGGGCCACCACCAGTCCGTCCCGGTCGAGCAGTGCGCCCAATTCGTCGAGGTCGTCGGGCAACTGGCTGCCGAGCAGAACCTCCCGGTCGGTGTCCTCGAGCCGCAGGCCGGTTTCGCGCGCCACGGCCATCGCCGTGTCCGGATGATCCCCGGTCACCATCGCGACCCGGATGCCCGCACGTCGACAGGTACGCAACACGGCGGGCACCGACGGCCGGGGCGGATCCTCCAGCGCGACCAGACCCAACAAGGTCAGGTCCTTCTCGACGTCCTGCGGTGAGGTCGGCCGATCGGCGCGGCAGGCTGTTCGTCCCGCAGCGACCGCCAACACTCTCAACCCCCGGCCGGTCAGTTCGGTCAGCGCAGCGTGTGCCCCGGATTCGGCCCGGCATAGCGGCAGCACCGCGTCGGGGGCGCCTTTGACGCACACGTGCCCGTCGGTGACCACCGACATGCGCCGCCGGCGGGGGTCGAACGGGAACCTGAGCTGATCGGCCCGGTCGTCGGTGGTGTCGAGCACACCGACACGCTGCGCGAACGCGTCGAGCGCGGCCTCCATCGGGTCGCCACGGGCCTGCCAGGACCCATCGGCCTGCTCGATCCGTCCTGTCGAACACCGCCGTGCCGCCGCGGCGAGATCTCTGACAGCACGTTCGGCTTCCGGTGCGACGACCACGTCGGCGGTGGGCTGGTAGCCGACGCCGTCGATGACGGCCGCACCGCGCGGGGTCCAGGCCCGGACCACCGACATCCGATTCTGGGTCAGCGTCCCGGTCTTGTCCGTGCAGATGTAGGTGGTCGAGCCCAGCGTCTGGACCGCCTCGAGGTGGCGGACCAGTGCATGACGGCGCGCCATCCGCTGCGCCCCCATGGCCAGCGAGAGCGTCACCGTGGGCAACAGTCCCTCTGGCACCACCGCTACGGTCACCCCGATGGCGAACAGAAAGCCCTGTGCGACAGGCATTCCGAAGATAACCGAGAACGCGAAGAACACCGCACCCACCCCCAGCGCCGCGCCTGCGATGACCCGGGAGGCACGGGTCAGTTCCCGGCGCAGCGGTGTCGGCAACTGGCGCTCGGAAGTGAGGCCGGCGATCCCGGCCAGCCGGGTGTGGTCGCCGGTGGCCGTCACGACGACCAGCGCTTCGCCCTCGACGACGAAGCAACCGGCGTACACGGCGTCGGCCACGCCCGGCCGCTCGGGCACGCTCTCGCCGGTCATCGCCGAGGTGTCCACGGCCAGCCCTGCGGCGCGGTGGATCTCGCCGTCGGCCGAGATCCGGTCGCCTTCGGCGAGCAGCATCGCGTCACCGACGACCAGGTCTTCGGCGTTGATCTCCACGCTGATGCCGTCGCGGATCACCCGCGCCCGCCGCGGCAACATCTGGCGCAGCTTCTCCGACGCCCGCTGAGCGCGCGCCTCCTGGGCGAACGCGAACAGCGCATTGAGGACGATGACGACGAAGATCGCCACCCCCAACTGCGGCAAACCGGCGACGAACGCCAGCACCCCGGCAGCCCAGAACAGCACCGCGAAGAAATGCAGCATCTCGGCGCCGAGCACCCGCCACCACGGCATCGGGCGCTGGACCGGCAGGTGGTTGGGGCCGTTGTCGTCGAGCAGGCGCCGGGCCTGCGCCGAGGTCAGGCCCACGGGTGCGCTGCCCAGCACGCGATCACTGTAGCCAGGGGCCGGCCCGCCGCTCACCGGGCGAATGACCCCCATCGGGAGGACTTCCGCCCCTAGTGGCGGGCCGCCGGTGGTGGTCGGATGCGAAGGGCAAGCGTCTGCCTCGATGTCAAGGAGGAAACATGAACAACGTCGCCGTGCAGCAGCCCCATCGGTCGGCCTGGCCCGAGGTCTCCGAACTCTTCTCGGGATTCCCGTCGTGGGCAGGTCTGCGTCCGATGTTCGGCAAACACGTCATCAAGGTCGAGGACGACATCAAGGATGGCAAATACGTACTGCAGGCCGAGATTCCGGGTGTGGACCCGGAGAAGGACGTCGAGATCACCGTCCGCGACGGTGTGCTCACCATCAAGGCCGAGCGCAGCGAGAAGAAGGAATCCAACGGCCGCTCGGAGTTCTCGTACGGGTCGTTCACCCGCGCGGTGACGCTGCCCGGCGGCGCCGACGAGGACGCCATCAAAGCCAGCTACGACAAAGGCATCCTGAGCGTTTCGGTGCCGTTGAAGGAATCCGACGTCCCGGAGAAGCGCATCCCGGTCGAGCCGGCCGGCTGAGCCGCGCCGAGGGCTTGCCGTGATGGGCACGCAGAGGCCGCTGGTCGCGGACGTCATGGCCGCGATCGGCATCGCCGCGCTCTACCAGGTCCACGTGCGGCCGTGGATGTACACGTGGGGCGCACGGCCCGACGAGGTCGCCGCGGCGCTGCCCGGCGATGACCTGGTCGACCCGGTCGCGCCACGGACGACGCGGGCGGTCACGATCGACGCGTCGCCGCGCGAGGTGTGGCCGTGGCTGGTGCAGATAGGCGAGGACCGCGCGGGCTTCTACAGTTACTCGCTGCTGGAGCGCGCGGTTCTGGCCGACGTGCACAACGCCTGGCAGATTCACCCCGAATGGCAGCACCTGCGGGTGGGTGACACCGTCTGGCTGGCCCGTCGCTACGGGCTCGGGGCCCGCCAGATCGTCGCGCAGATCCGCCCCGAGTCACATCTGGTGCTGGTCTCGCCCGATGACTACGAGCGGCTGCAGCGCGGTGAAAAGGCCTCCGGCTGCTGGTCTTTCGTGCTGCGGCGGGAGATCGGCTGGACCCGGCTGGTGGTACGCGGCTGCGGCGGGGCGGTCGGTCACTTCTGGTTCGACATACCGCATTTCGTGATGGAGCAGAAGATGATGCGCGGTATCGCGGTGCGCGCGCAGCGGACTCGCCGCAGTGCCATCGCCGCCAGTGTCGCGCGCCATCCGTCGTATGTGCCGCCGGGTCAGCCGTGCACCACCAGCACCGGACGGTGACACCGGCGCACGGTGGCCACAGCGACGCTGCCCAGCAACACCTCCCGCACCGCTGAATGACCTTTCGCCGCGACGGCCACCACCGCGGCGTTGTGGTCGTCGGCGCACGCGATCAGCGCCTCGGCGATCAGCCGGTCGCGCGGCTTGGCGAAACCGCTGGGCTTGTCCACCGTGACGACCTCGAGGCCCTCGGCCGCGGGACCGGGTGCGAAGGGCTCGTCGTCGTCCCGCACCGCGGCCAGAACGATCCGCCTGCCGGGAAAAAGCTGTCGCACCTTGGCGATCGCGGCCTCGGCGCGGTCGGACCTGTCGTAGCCGACGAGGACCGGCCCGTCGGCCAGCGCGTCGAACTCGCTGCGCAGCAGCGGATCGGGCACCACCAGCACCGGCACGGTCGCATAGTGCACCGTCATGTCGCAGACGCCGCCGATGTCGTCCTTGGTGCCGTCGAGTCCCCGGTCGCCGATCACCAGAGCGTCGGCCTGCAGCTGTTCGGCCAGCTGCGCCAGCCGCATCCCGTCCGAATCGGTCGTCCGCTCGACCACCTTCTCGGCCGCCCAGCCGGCGGCCCGGGCCAGCGCCACGCCCGCATCGGTGACCGACTCGGCTTCCCACGCCCCCTCGCTGTCCACGAGCGTGGCGAGTTCGTCGGAGTTCTGCGCGATGTCGCGCAGCCGTCGACGCAGCCCCACACTGGCGAACGGCGGCGCCCAGATGTGGGTCACCCAGGCGTGGGCGCGCGGAAACAGAGCGGAGCCGGCCGTGATGGCCGCACCGGCCGCCGGGGATCCGTCGTATCCGACCATCAGCTTCGTCGACATCCGCCCTCTTTCGTCACCGGTAGCCCAAAGTTACCTTAGGCACCCGAGCAGGCACCGGCGCCGAGATTTCCGCTGGACAGGCGGCGCATACTTGATGCGATGACCGGACCGGAGTACCAGCCCCGCAAGCCCGTGATCCTCACCGTGGACGACGACCCCGCGGTGTCGCGCGCCGTCGCCCGGGATCTGCGCAGGCACTACGGCGAGAAGTTCCGCGTGGTGCGCGCCGAGTCGGGTCCCGATGCGCTGCAGACCCTCAACGAATTGAAGTTGCGCGGCGAGACCGTGGCGGTGTTCGTCGCCGACTACCGGATGCCGCAGATGAGCGGCATCGAGTTCCTCGAGTCGGCGATGGACATCTTCCCGATGGCGCGCCGGGTGTTGCTGACCGCCTACGCCGACACCCACGCCGCGATCGACGCGATCAATGTCGTCGACCTCGACCATTACCTGCTCAAGCCGTGGGACCCCCCGCAGGAGAAGCTGTATCCGGTGATCGACGCGCTGATCGACGCCTGGCGGTCCACCGGCGACCGGGCCATCCCGCACACCAAGATCATCGGGCACCCGTGGAACGCCCGCTCATCGGAGGTGCGCGAATTCCTGGCCCGGAACCGCCTGTACTACACCTGGTTCCGCTCCGACGAGCCCCGCGGCGCCCAGCTGCTGGACGCGGCCGGCCACGACGGGCTGACGCTGCCGGTGGTCATCACCGAGCAGGGTGAGACGCTCGTCGACCCCACCGACGCCGAGCTGGCCGCCACGCTGGGCCTGACCACCACGCCGTCGGGTGACTTCTACGACCTCGTGGTCATCGGCGGCGGTCCGGCCGGCCTGGCCGCGGCGGTCTACGCCGCGTCGGAGGGCCTCAAGACGGTGCTCATCGAGCGCACCGCGACCGGCGGACAGGCCGGGCAGAGCTCGCGCATCGAGAACTATCTCGGTTTCCCGGACGGGCTGTCGGGTGCCCAGCTGGCCGAGCGGGCACGCCGGCAGGCGGAGAAGTTCGACGCGGAGCTGATCACCGCGGCCGAGGTGGTCCGGCTCGAGGTCGACGGCAACGCGCGCACCGTGCACCTGTCCGACGGACGCACGATCGGCACCCGCGCGGCGATCCTGGCCATGGGCGTCGAATACCGCCAACTGCCCGCCGAGGGCTGCGCCGACCTCACCGGCGCCGGGGTCTACTACGGCGCGACCGCGTCGGTGGCCGCGGACTGCGACGGCGACGAGGTCTACGTCATCGGCGGTGCGAACTCCGCCGGGCAGGCGGCGATGTATCTGGCCCGGACCGCTAAGTCGGTGACCATCGTCAGCCGGCGCACCCTCGAGGACTCGATGTCGCACTACCTGATCCAGCAGATCCGGGCGCAGGACAACATCCGGGAGCTGCCGCACACCGTCGTGCACGCGGTCACCGGTGACGGCCATCTCGAGGGGATCTGTCTGGAGAACCTCCACACCGGTGCGCGCGAGGAGGCCGACTGCGGCCGGATGTTCATCTTCATCGGCGCCGAACCGCGCACCGACTGGCTCGACGGGGTCGTCGTCCGCGACGACCACGGCTTCATCCTCGCCGGACCCGACCTGCGCGACGTCTCCGGCTGGACGCTGGAGCGCCCGCCGCACCATCTGGAGTCCAGCGTGCCCGGGGTGTTCGTCGCCGGCGACGTCCGAGCCGAATCGGCCAAGCGGGTCGCCGCGGCCGTCGGCGAAGGGTCGATGGCGGTGATGCTGGTGCACCGCTACCTGGCCGAGACGTAGCCGGCCGTGACACCGGTGGGTGGAATCGACGTCGCGGGACCCGCGTTTCATCCGTCACTGCCTCTGTAGGAAGGATCACCCATGGGCGAGAAGTGTCTGCCCGAGGAACTGCGCACCCTGTTCCTTTTCGAGGCGCTCAGTGACGACCAGCTCGCGACGTTGTGCGCCAACGGCCACATCCAGACCTTCGAGCCGGGACCGATCTGCACCGAAGGTGACCCGGCGACGTGCTTCTACGTGCTGATCGACGGTGAACTGGTGATGTCGAAGCGCTCGGGCGGGGTGGACATCGAGACCAACCGCACGTCGCAGCGCGGCGTGTACTGCGGCGCCTGGTCGGCCTACGTGCCGGGTGAGAAACACCTGTATGAGGCCTCGGTGCGGGTCACCCGGCCGTCGCGGTTCTTCGTGCTGGACGCGGGTGCGTTCGCGGCGTTCATGCAGAAGGAATTCCCGATGGCGGTGCACCTGCTGGAGGGCCACATGGTCGGCGGGCTGCGACAGCGCCAGATCCTGGGTCAGCGCGAGAAGCTGCTGGCACTCGGCCAGCTCTCGGCGGGCCTGACCCATCAGCTCAACAACCCGGCCGGAGCCACCGCACGCGCCGTCGCCGATCTGCGCGAAGGTGTCGGCAAGGTGCGGCACAAGCTCGCCATGCTGGCCGACGGCAAGTTCACCCCGGCGGCGCTGAAGGTCCTGGTCAGCATCTCCGACGAGGTCGCCGAACAGGTCGCGAAGTCGAAATCGCAGGAGCTGGGGGCTCTGGAGATCGCCGACCGCGAGGACCAGATCGGCGACTGGCTCGACGAGCACGGCATCTCCGCGGCGTGGGACTACGCGCCGACGTTCGTCGAGGCGGGCCTCGACGTCGACTGGCTGGAACGCGTGGCGGCCTCGATCGCCGACGTCGACTGCTCGGCGACGTTGCCCGGCGCCGTCGGGTGGTTGAAGTACACGATCGACAACGAGCTGCTGATGAACCAGATCGCCGAGGCGAGCAAGCGCATCTCGGCGCTGCTGGCCGGCGCACGGCAGTACTCGCAGATGGACCGTGCGGAGTACCAGAGCGCCAACGTCCACGAGCTGCTCTACAGCACCGTCAAGACGATCTTCGGAGACAAGGTCGGCAAGGACGGCGCGGTCACCCTGGTCTGGGATAAAGACCCGTCGCTGCCCGAACTGCAGTGCTACCCAGGCGATCTCAACCAGGTCTGGACAAACCTGATCGACAACGCGATCCAGGCGATGGACGGTCACGGCACGCTGACCATCCGGACCCGCCGCCAGGACAACGACAGCGGCATCGTCGTCGAGATCTGCGATGACGGCCCCGGCATCCCCGACGACATCGTCGACCGGATCTTCACCCCGTTCTTCACGACCAAACCGTTCGGCGAGGGCACCGGACTGGGCCTGGATCTGGCCTGGCGCATCGTGGTGGAGAAACACCACGGTCATCTGGCCGTGCAGTCGCAGCCGGGCGACACCCGGTTCACCGTGTCGCTGCCCTGGGTGGCACCGGCCCCACAGAGCCCGACCGAGGTTGTGGTCGCCGGCGACGACTGACAACGTGGTGGGCAACAGACTGAAGGGATGGCAATGACCGAGGGTGTATCGCTGGGTGTTTCGCTCAAACCCGCGCTGGGACGTTTCGGAGTGTGGACAGGTACGCCCGTCACTCCCGATCAAGCCGTCGAGATCGAGAAGCTCGGGTACGGCACCGTGTGGGTGGGCGCGTCGCCCGCGGCCGACCTGTCGTTCGTCGAGCCGATCCTCGACCGCACCGAGAAGCTGCAGGTCGCGACCGGGATCGTCAACATCTGGACCGCCGAGGCGGCCGAGGTCGCGAAGTCCTACCACCGCATCGAGAAGGCGTTCGCCGGTCGTTTCGTGCTCGGTGTCGGTGTCGGCCATCCGGAGCACACCGAGCAGTACGCCAGCCCGTACAAGGCACTCAACGACTATCTGGACGCGCTCGACGCGGCCAAGGTCCCGACGAGCCGACGAGTGATCGCCGCGCTCGGCCCCAAGGTGCTGCAGCTGGCGGCCCAGCGCGCCGCCGGCGCCCACCCGTACCTGACCACGCCGGTGCACACCGGCCAGGCGCGCGAGTTGGTCGGCCCCACCGTGCTCCTGGCGCCCGAGCACAAGGTGGTGCTCACCGACGACAGCGAGAAGGCCCGCGAGGTCGGCCGCGCGGCCGTCGACTTCTATCTCGGGTTGTCGAACTACGTCAACAACTGGAAGCGGCTCGGTTTCACCGACGAGGACCTCGAACCCCCCGGCACCGACCGGTTCATCGATGCGGTGGTGGCCCACGGCACACCCGACCAGATCGCCGCGCGGCTGACCGAGCATCTGCAGGCCGGCGCCGACCACGTCGCGATCCAGGTTCTCGGCGGCTCCGACGAGCTGCTCTCGACGCTCGAGGAGCTCGCCGGGCCACTGGGCACCGCCGGCTGACCGGGCGCGGGTTAGGGTGCCACCCATGCGGTTGCTGGTTACCGGCGGCGCGGGATTCATCGGCGCGAACTTCGTCCATGCGACCGTGCGGGAACGCCCCGATGTCCGGGTGACGGTCCTCGACGCGCTCACCTATGCCGGCACCCGGGAGTCGCTGGCCCCCGTCGACGACGACATCCGGCTGGTGGCCGGCGACATCACCGACGCCGAGCTGGTGGGCACGCTCGTCGCCGAGGCCGACGCGGTGGTGCACTTCGCCGCCGAGACCCATGTCGACAATGCGCTGGCCGACCCCGAGCCGTTCGTCCGGTCCAACGTCGTCGGCACCTTCACTGTGCTGGAGGCGGTGCGGCACGCGTCTACCTCGAAAGCCGTTCGCCTGCATCATGTGTCGACCGACGAGGTGTACGGCGATCTGCCGCTGGACAGCCCGGAGCGCTTCACCGACGCGACGCCGTACAACCCGTCGAGCCCGTACTCCGCCACCAAGGCCGCGGCCGACATGCTGGTACGCGCGTGGGTGCGCTCCTACCGGGTGGCCGCGACGTTGTCGAACTGCTCGAACAACTACGGCCCGTACCAGCATGTGGAGAAATTCATCCCACGGCAGATCACCAATGTCCTGACCGGCCGGCGACCCAAGCTCTACGGGTCGGGCGCCAACGTGCGCGACTGGATTCATGTCGACGACCACAACAGTGCGGTCTGGCACATCCTCGAGCGCGGCGAGACCGGCCGAACGTATCTGATCGGAGCCGACGGCGAGCAGGACAACCTGACCGTGCTGCGCACCATCCTGCGGCTCATGGGCCGCGCGCCCGACGACTTCGACCACGTCACCGACCGCGCCGGCCACGATCTGCGGTACGCGATCGACCCCGCCCCGCTGCGCGACGAACTCGGCTGGAAACCCGAGCACACCGACTTCGAGACGGGCCTGCGCGAGACCATCGATTGGTATCGCGCCAACGAATCCTGGTGGGGGCCCATCAAAGACGCCGTGGAGTCCCGGTACGCGGAGCGCGAGGGGTGAGCGCACGCGAGCTGTCGGTCCCCGGCGCTTGGGAGCTGACACCTGTGGTGCATCACGATGCCCGGGGATCCTTCCACGAGTGGTTCACCGAGACGGAGTTCGGCGACCTCACCGGACACCCGCTGAACCTGCGGCAGGCCAACTGCTCGGTGTCGCATGCGGGCGTGCTGCGGGGGCTGCACTTCGCCCAGCTGCCACCCGGTCAGGCCAAGTACGTCACCTGCACCCGGGGCGCGGTCCTCGACGTGGTGGTCGACATCCGCGTCGGCTCACCGACCTTCGGCCGGTGGGACGCCGTCCGACTCGACGACACCGACCACCGGTCGGTCTATCTCTCCGAGGGCCTCGGCCACGCGTTCCTCGCGCTGGCAGACCGGTCCACAGTGACCTACCTGTGCTCGGCGCCCTACGACCCGACCCGGGAGCACAACGTCACCCCACTGGACCCGGCACTGAACATCGACTGGCCCTACGACGGCGAGCTGATCCTGTCCGACCGCGACCGTGCTGCCCCCACCCTCGACGAGGCGCGCGCGGCCGGCCTGCTCCCGACGTGGGAACAGGCGCAGGCCTTCGTCGCCGAACTGCGTCACGGCGCGGCCCCGCCGACATCCGGGTCGTCCGGGTCGTCCGCGTAGAGCAGCATCCGCTCCGGGTGGTGCAGATCGTTCACCCGCGCCTGCCCGGTGTCCAGACTCGGCGGAGGAATCCATTCGGTGCGGCCATCGGCGCGCTGCACCGTTGTCCACCCAGTGTTCTCGATCATGAGGTTGTCCGGCCCGCAGGCCAGCGTCAGATCGTCGATGTCGGTACGGCCCCCGCGCTTCCAGTCGGACGTGCCATGGTGCGCCTGGCAGCGGTAACCGCAGGCGTCGCATCCGGGACGGGTACAGCCGCGGTACTTTGCGTGCAGAACGATTCGCTGCGCCGCGCTCGCACAGCGCCGGGTCCGTCCGAGATACAGCGCCTGCTCGGTGTGGTCGTCGAACACCGCCAGATAGTGATGAGCGTGCGCAGCCATCCGGATCAGGTCGCGCATCGGCAGCAACGAGCCACCACCGGTGACCGCCTGCCCCGCACCCGATTCCAAATCGCGCAGCGTGGTCGACACGATCACCGTGACCGGTAGCCCGTTGAGTTGCCCCGGTTTCGGTGAGCACAACAACATCCGGCCCATCGCCAACAGTGCGTCGTGGTTGCGCTGCGATTGCGACCGCGAATCCTTGGCTGCGACCCCGTCGTCTGGCGCACCATCGATCGTCGGTGATTCGTCGTCGGGATTGCACATGCCGGGCGCGGAGAACTTCGCGAACAGCACCTCGTACACCGCCCTGGCCTCCGGCGTGAGTTCTCCACTGATCCGGCTCATGCCATCCGGACGTTGGGGTCCGAGGTGCACGCCACGCTTGCGGGACCTCTCCGCGTCGCTGAAGTCACCGTCCGGATGTAAGTGCGCGAGCAATCGATTCGCGGCTTTCCGCAGCCCTTCGGGACCTTGCCGTCCGGCGATGACCGCCAGCGTTCGCTCCGCTTCGATGCGGGTCGCGGCGTCGACTGCATCCGGCAGGGTGGCGAAGAATTGCCGGATCACCTTGACGTGCTCGGCGCCGATCTGCCCGCGGCGCTGGGCCTCGGCGGTGCGTTCGAGGACCGGAGCCAGCGCCTCACCCGTCATCGCCGTGCGCGGGGACAGTTCGGCAGCGACGTCCAGGCGCTGACGCGCCTCGGAAGCACTGATCCGCAATCGGAACGCCAGCAGCTTCGGCCAGGATGTGGCACCCAGTTCCATCGGGTTGGCCTCGGCCGACAACCGGGTCACGACGCGATGTGCCAGCACCGGAGCGCGGCGGGAGTCGGACTCCAGCGCGTCCATCACCTCGAGGAGTTCGGTATGGCTCAACGCAGTCAGGTCCAGCGCATTCACGGCATCGCGCGTGGCCGCCAACGCCGCGAGAGCCGCCGCGACTGAACCTTCCATGAATCGAACACTAGTTCGATCCGAGCGCGTCGGGCAGTCTCGTCAACGCAGATCACGCCAGTCTGGGGATGAACCCGGAATTGGGGTTAACCGATCGAGAGCGGCCCTTGCGAACGCCCGCGCCGCATTACTAGGATATCCAAGTATCCACGCGGAAGAAGGCTTGAACATGACCACACGCATCCCCCACTTCATCGACGGCAAGCGCAGCGACCTCTCGTCGACGCGCACCGCCGACGTGCTGAACCCGAGCACCGGCACCGTGCAGGCCGAAGTGCTGCTTGCCAGCGCAGCCGACGTCGACACCGCCGTCGCGTCGGCCGTCGAGGCGCAGAAGGAGTGGGCGGCGTGGAATCCGCAGCGCCGCGCCCGCGTGATGATGAAGTTCATCGAGTTGGTCAACGCCAACACCGAAGAGCTGGCGGAGCTGTTGAGCAAGGAGCACGGCAAGACCGTCGCCGACTCCAAGGGCGACATCCAGCGCGGCATCGAGGTCATCGAGTTCGCGATCGGGATCCCGCACCTGCTCAAGGGTGAGTACACCGAAGGCGCCGGCGGCGGTATCGACGTCTACTCGATGCGGCAGCCGCTCGGTGTGGTCGCCGGCGTCACGCCGTTCAACTTCCCGGCGATGATTCCGCTGTGGAAAGCCGGGCCTGCGCTGGCCTGTGGAAACGCGTTCATCCTCAAGCCTTCTGAGCGCGATCCGTCGGTTCCGGTCCGGCTGGCCGAGCTGTTCATCGAGGCCGGTCTGCCGGCGGGCGTGTTCCAGGTCGTCCACGGCGACAAGGAGGCCGTCGACGCGATCCTCGCGCATCCCGACATCCAGGCTGTCGGCTTCGTCGGTTCCTCCGACATCGCGCAGTACATCTACTCCACCGCCGCCGCCAACGGCAAGCGCTCGCAGTGCTTCGGCGGCGCGAAGAACCACATGATCGTGATGCCCGACGCCGACCTCGATCAGGCCGTCGACGCACTCATCGGCGCCGGCTACGGCAGCGCGGGTGAGCGTTGCATGGCGATCAGCGTCGCGGTGCCGGTCGGCAAAGAGACGGCGAACCGCCTGCGCGCCCGCTTGGTCGAGCGGGTCAAGCAACTCCGTGTGGGCCACAGCCTGGATCCGAAGGCCGATTACGGACCGCTGGTCACCGAGGCCGCGCTCAACCGGGTCAAGGACTACATCGCCCAGGGCGTGGAAGCCGGTGCCGAGCTCGTGGTCGACGGTCGCGAACGCGGTTCGGACGAGCTGACTTTCGACGACGACAGCCTCGAGGGCGGCTACTTCATCGGGCCCACCCTCTTCGATCACGTCACCACCGACATGTCGATCTACACCGACGAGATCTTCGGGCCGGTGTTGTGCATCGTGCGCGCCGACGACTACGAACACGCACTGCGGCTGCCCACCGAGCACGAATACGGCAACGGCGTGGCGATCTTCACCCGCGACGGTGACGCCGCCCGCGACTTCGTGGCCCGCGTGCAGGTCGGTATGGTCGGCGTCAATGTGCCGATCCCGGTTCCGGTGTCCTACCACACCTTCGGCGGCTGGAAGCGGTCCGGCTTCGGCGACCTCAACCAGCACGGCCCGCACTCGATCCTGTTCTACACCAAGACCAAGACCGTGACCCAGCGGTGGCCGTCGGGCATCAAGGATGGCGCGGAGTTCGTCATCCCGACCATGAAATAGTCTGGCAAATGGATTATTTCGGCCTCGACGACGACGAGCGCGTCATCGCCGAGACGGCCGCCGCATTCGCCGAGAAGCGCCTGGCGCCGCACGCGCTGGAGTGGGATGAGACCCATCACTTCCCCACCGACGTGCTGCGCGAGGCCGCCGAGCTCGGCATGGCGGCCATCTACTGCCGCGAGGATGTCGGCGGCAGCGGCCTGCGGCGCATCGACGCGGTGCGGATCTTCGAGAAGCTCGCTACCGCCGACCCGACGGTGTCGGCGTTCCTGTCCATCCACAACATGTGCGCATGGATGGTGGACAGTTTCGGCACCGAGGAGCAGCGCAAGGAGTGGGTGCCGCGGCTGGCGTCGATGGATGCGATCGCCAGCTACTGCCTGACCGAGCCGGGCGCCGGATCCGACGCCGGTGCGTTGCGCACCAAGGCCGTTCGCTCCGGTGACGACTACGTCCTCGACGGCGTCAAGCAGTTCATCTCCGGCGCCGGGTCCTCGGACGTCTACATCGTGATGGCGCGCACCGGAGATGATGGCCCGAGAGGCATCTCGACGTTCGTGGTGCCCAAGGACGCGCCGGGCCTGAGCTTCGGCACCGATGAGCAGAAGATGGGCTGGAACGCCCAGCCCACCAAGCAGGTCATCTTCGAAGGCGCACGAGTGCCGGCCGACGCGATGCTCGGCGGCGCCGACGGCCAGGGCACCGGATTCGGTATCGCGATGCAGGGCCTCAACGGCGGGCGCCTCAACATCGCGGCGTGTTCGTTGGGCGGTGCACAGACCGCCTACGAGAAGGCCGCCTCGTACCTGGCCGACCGGCAGGCCTTCGGCGGGTCCCTGCTCGACGAGCCGACGATCCGGTTCACCCTCGCCGACATGGTCACCGCACTGGAGACGTCCCGGACGTTGCTGTGGCGTGCGGCAACGGCTCTCGACGACAACCACCCCGACAAGGTGGAACTGTGCGCGATGGCCAAACGCTACGTCACCGACGCCTGCTTCGACGTGGCCGATCAGGCGCTGCAACTGCACGGCGGTTACGGCTATCTGCGCGAGTACGGCCTGGAGAAGATCGTCCGTGATCTGCGGGTGCACCGGATCCTGGAAGGCACCAACGAAATCATGCGCGTGGTGATCGGGCGGGCAGCCGCCTCCCGAGCCCGCGCATCCTGACACGAGGGATTGATGATGACGACGATCGCGTTCCTGGGCCTGGGCAACATGGGTGGCCCGATGGCGGCGAATCTGGTGGCGGCCGGCCATGACGTCCGCGCATTCGATCCGGTGAGCGCGCTGAAGGAAGCCGCGAAAGCCAGAGGCGCAACCGTTTTCGACACCGGCGCCGACGCCGTGGCCGAGGCCGACGTGATCATCACGTCGCTGCCCAACGGCAACATCGTCAAGTCCGTCTACGACGAGGTGGTGCCCGCCGCGAGATCCGGCTCGCTGCTGATCGACACGTCCACGATCTCGGTCGACGATGCCCGCACCATCCACGACCAGGCCGCACAGAAGGGTCTGGCCCAGATCGATGCGCCGGTCTCGGGTGGCATCAAGGGGGCGACCGCGGGCACGCTGGCCTTCATGGTGGGCGGTGACGACGATGCATTCGAGCGCGCCAAGCCGGTGCTGGAACCCATGGCGGGCAAGATCATCCACTGCGGAGCCTCTGGCGCCGGCCAGGCCGCCAAGTTGTGCAACAACATGGTGCTCGCGGTCCAGCAGATCGCGATCGGCGAGGCGTTCGTGCTGGCTGAGAAACTCGGCCTGCCGGCCCAGTCGCTGTTCGACGTGATCACCGGCGCCACCGGCAACTGCTGGGCCGTGCACACGAACTGTCCCGTGCCCGGGCCCGTACCGACCTCACCGGCCAACAACGACTTCAAACCGGGGTTCGCCACCGCACTGATGAACAAGGACCTCGGCCTGGCGATGGCCGCGGTGGCCTCCACGGGTGCGACGGCACCGCTGGGCAGCCACGCCGCGCAGATCTACGCCGACTTCGCCGTCGAGCACGCCGACCAGGACTTCAGCGCGGTCATCGAACTGCTGCGGGGTTCATGACCGTCTCGGCGAGCATGCGCCGCAACCATTTTCCGTAGGACTGCCGGCTCCACCGGCTGCGGTCGACGATCTTGAGGTAGGTCTCGACGTCGCCGAGCAGCGCGGCGGTCTCGACGAGCTCGTCGAAGCTCACGTCCTCGCGCAACCAACCGCGCTCCCGGAACACGACCATGACCCGCCGAATCTGCCGCTTGATCCCGGCGAGTAGGTCATCGAGGTAGCGGTCCAGCGCGGGATCGACGGCGGCGCCGCTGAACAGCGCCCGCGCGGTACGTGCGGACCGGGCATGCAGGTCGACCTGCATCGACACGATGAAGTCGAGCGCGTCACCCGCGTCGTCGACCTCAAAGAGCCGCGCACCGACGTCACCGTCGAGGATGTCCCGGTCACCTGTCTGCCCGAATGCGCTGTACTCGACGGCCGCGATCATCAGCGCGGCCTTCGGTCCGTAGGTCTGCACCGTCTCGACCGACACCCCCGCCGCCGCGGCGATCTTGGCCAGCGTGGTGGCGGCATACCCATGCTCGGCGAACAGCCCGGCCGCCGCTGCGACCACCTCCTGACGGGTCTGCTCGGCCTGCTGGCGGCGCAGAGTCGAACGGTACCGACGCGCCGTCGGCTTCCCCGGCTCGGATATTGACCTGTATGCCATAGTACTGAATACTACACGAAACTACTCAATCGGCCGAAGGAGCCACCGTGGCCTCGATTCTCATCGCCAGCGTGCCGATCCACGGCCACGTCACGCCGTTGCTCGCCGTGGCGCGCCACCTCGTCGACCGCGGTGACGACGTCCGGTTCCTCACCGGCACCCGGTTCGGCGAGTCCGTCACCGCCACCGGCGCACGACACCTCGCCCTGTCCGGGGACGCCGACTACGACGACCGCGTCGACCACGACAAGCGGTTCCCGCAACGTGCCGCGCTGAGCGGGGTGAAGGCCGTCGCGTTCGACATCGAGCACATGTTCGTCCGGCCGGTCCCGGCCCAGGTCGACGCCGTCCTGACCGCACACGCCGAGCAGACCGTCGACGTCCTCCTGGTCGAACCGACCTTCGCCGCCGCAGCGTTCCTGCTCGGCTATCCACGCTCCGCCCGGCCCGCGATCGTCGACTGCGGCGTGCTGCCACTGTCGTTCCCCAGTCGCGACGTCGCGCCCTTCGGGCTGGGTCTGCAACCGGCACGGTGGGGCAACCGGATTCGCAACGCCGTGCTGAGGATCGCCACCGAGCGCGTGATGCGCAGCGTCAGCGCCCTCAGCCACGACATCTACCGGGGCATCCACGGCACCGACATGCCGTTCTCGGTGATGGACTGGGCACGGCACGCCGATGCCGTCGTCCAGTTCACGGTCCCGTCGTTCGAGTATCCGCGCTCGGACCTGCCGCCGACCGTGCACTTCGCCGGTCCGCTCTCGGCCACCGGTTCCCAGGCTCCGCTGCCGCCGTGGTGGGGCGACCTCGACGGGACCACACCGGTCGTGCACGTCACGCAGGGCACCATCGCCAACAAGGACTACACGCAACTGATCGTCCCGACCGCCCGTGCGCTCGCCGACGACGACGTGCTGGTCGTGGTGTCCACCGGCGGCCGCCCGCTCGAGACGCTGCCGGCACTTCCGCCCAACGTCCGCGTCGCCGAGTACCTTCCGTACGACGAGTTACTCCCCCGCACAGACGTTTTCGTCACCAACGGCGGATACGGCGGCGTGCAGTACGCGCTGCGGCACGGCGTGCCGCTCGTGGTGACCGGCGGCAAGGAGGACAAGCCCGAGGTCGGAGCCCGGGTCGCCTGGTCGGGGGTCGGGGTGCAGATCCGCCGGGACCGGCCGACCGAACCGGCGCTCGGACGCGCGGTGCGGCAGGTTCTGGAGGATCGGAGCTTCCGCGATTCGGCGCGCCGGATCGCGGCCGACATGGCCGCCAGCGGTGGCTACCGCGTGCTGACCGACGTCATCGACGATCTGGCCCGCCGCGCGATCAGGCCGCGGTCGGCCTCGGGTGCGACTGATTCCACTCGTCGCGCACGTGCTGACAGTCGGCCAGATGGATCGGGGCGCCGCTGACGTCGTCACCGTCGACGAGCACCGTCGGCACCCCGGCGGCCGCGGCGATCCGCTGGTTCGCCGGCGACCCCGCGAACGCGAGCGAATCCTGAGGCGTCGCGCCGAGGTCGGCGAGCGCATGCTCGTAGAGGCTGCCGTCGGGCGCATCGTCCGGGGTGACCACCGTCGAGACCACCCCGTCGCCCACCAGCTGGCGCACCAGCGGCTCCACCCAGGCGTGGCTTCCGGTGCTGACGATGCCGACCGCGATACCGGCGCCGAACGCCTCGGTGATCAGGTCCACGATCCCGGCGCGCGGCGTCACGTCGGAATCCAGGATGGTCTCATCGAGGATCATCGCCTTGGTCGCGCAGATCTCGTCGACCAGCAGTTCGGCCAGCACGTCGCACTCGCAGCGCACACCGCGCTTACGCAGCTCGGCAGCCACCCGGGTGCGCTCGTCGGAGAGCACCTTCAGCTGCCGGTAGCGCTGCTCCGACCACACGATGTCGAGGCCGAGCTCGGCGAATGCGGCGTTGAATGCGGGCCGGTGTCCTGCGGAGTCGATGTCGGCGAGGGCGTCGAGGTCGAAGACCATCGCCTTGAGCGGGGCCATGTTCGCGTCGCTGGGTCGCGGCCAGTCCCACCAGAACCGGCCGGCACGCCAGGCTTTCTGCTCAATGCTCGTCACGATTGTGATGGTGGCCCAGATCACAACGCGGCCGCCTCCCCCACTTGGGGGATTCGACGCGCCAAGTTCACCGATGCGTGCCGGGGGCGGCCCTAAGGTTGGGGCATGGCC
Organism: Mycolicibacterium duvalii; assembly: GCF_010726645.1. Taxonomy (NCBI): domain Bacteria; kingdom Bacillati; phylum Actinomycetota; class Actinomycetes; order Mycobacteriales; family Mycobacteriaceae; genus Mycobacterium; species Mycolicibacterium duvalii. Next base: position 3,520,243 of record NZ_AP022563.1, read on the forward strand.
GACCCCGACCCGGTGCGAATCGTGCTGGTAGACGACCACGAGATGGTCATCGAAGGCCTCAAGGCGATGCTGGCCGCGTTCAGCAACCGGGTCACCGTGGTGGGGCAGGCCGTCGGTCCCGAGCAGGTGCTCGACGTGGTCACCGAGCTCGATCCCGACATCGTGCTGTGCGACGTGCGGATGCAGGGGTCCAGTGGTCTGGACGTGTGCCAACAGCTACGCCAGCGCGATCCGGACCGCAAGGTGGTGATGCTGTCGGTCTACGACGACGAGCAGTACCTGTTCCAGGCGTTGCGCGTCGGCGCAGCCGGCTACCTGCTGAAGAGCATCAGCAGTGAGGAGCTGGTCCGCCAGCTGGAGTTCGCGCACGGCGGTGCGACCGCGATCGACCCCGGGATGGCCGCCCGTGCGGTGGACACCGCCGCCCGGCTGCAGCGCGACGAGTTCTGGCCCGGCGCGCGACAGGGGCTCACCCAACGGGAGAGCGAGATTCTGGCGCTGGTGGTCAACGGGCTGTCCAACCGGGCCATCGCGGCCAAGCTGATCATCGGAGACGAGACCGTCAAGACCCATCTGAGCTCGATCTATCGCAAGCTCGGGGTCAGTGACCGCACCGGCGCGGTGGCCACGGCATTGCGGGAGGGCATCTACCAGTGAGCTCTTCCGCCAGGGCGGTACTGACCGCCGACCGGGAACTGGCGCTGCTGCGCGAGCTGATCCAGGCGGCCTCCAGCGGACCGGGGGTCGAGCCGTTGGCGGCGGCGGCCGCTCGGATGATCACCGCGGCCACCGACAGCGACGTCTGCTTCGTCCACGTGCTCGACGACACCGAACGGTCACTGACGTTGGCCGGCGCCACCCCACCGTTCGACTCCGAGGTCGGCAAGATCAGGTTGCCGCTCGGGCAGGGCATCTCGGGATGGGTGGCCCGCCACCGCAAACCGGTGGTGATCCGCAAGGACAAGGAGTCCGACCCGCGCTACCTGCCGTTCCGGTCGCTGCGCGGACGTGACTTCACCTCGATGGTGTCGGTGCCGATGGAGACGGCTCCGGGAGGCCTGGTAGGGGTGCTCAACGTGCACACCGTCGCCGAACGGGAGTTCGGGGACCGGGACGTGGAACTGCTGCTGGTGATCGGCCGGCTGATCGCCGGCGCCATGCACCAGGCCCGCCTGCACCGGCAGCTGGTGGCGCGCGAACGTGCCCATGAGAACTTCGTCGAGCAGGTCATCGAGGCCCAGGAACTGGAACGGCGGCGGTTGGCGAGCGACATCCACGACGGCATCTCGCAACGACTGGTCACGCTGTCCTACCGGCTCGACGCCGCAGCGCAGGCGCTCGATGACCGTGCGGCACTGACCGAGCAGCTGGAGCGGGCCCGGGAGCTGGCACAGCTGACCCTGCAGGAGGCCCGCGCCGCGATCAGTGGCCTGCGCCCGCCGGTGCTCGACGACCTGGGACTGTCCGGCGGGCTGGCCAGCCTGGCCCGCTCGATCCCGCAGATCGGCATCGAGGTCGACCTCGACGACACCCGGGTGCCCGACCACATCGAGCTGGCGCTGTACCGGATCGCCCAGGAATGCCTGCAGAACGTCGTCAAACACGCCCGGGCCACCCGGGCCCGGCTGACGTTCCGCCTCGACCGCACCGACGACGGGGACATCGCCCGCCTCGAGATCGCCGACGACGGCGTCGGCTTCGACACCTTCGAGCATCCGCTGGGCAGCGATGAGATGGGCGGCTACGGACTGCTGTCGATGGCCGAGCGCGCCGAGATCGTCGGCGGGCGGCTCAACATCCGCTCGCGGCCCGGGGCCGGGACCACGGTGACCGCGACGATCCCGCTGCCCTCGACCCCGGCGGATTAGGCTCAGAAATCGCCGGCGGTGCGGCGCAGCGTCTGGATGGACGCGGCCAGCGCCCGAGACTCGTCGGCCGACATCCCGATGTCGGCGAACACGTCGTGGTTCAGCGTCACCGTCGCGTCCTCGACGGTGGACCGGCCGAGGTCGGTGATCCGCACCAGCGTGGTGCGCCCGTCGGTGGGGTGCGGCAGCCGTTCGACGAGGCCGTCGGCCTCCAGCCGCCGGATCGCGTGGGTCACGCTGGTGACGTGCACCTGCAGCCGGTCGGAGGCTTTGGTGATCGGCAGCGCACCGGTGCGGCTGAACGCCAGCAGGCGCAACAGCTCATACCGGGAGAAACTCAGGTCGTAGGGCCGCAACGCGTTCTCCACCCGCGCCAGCAGAATCTGATGGGCCCGCATCACCGAGGTCACCGCCACCATGCCGTCGGCGACGTCGCCCCACCCGCTGCTCTCCCAGTTCGCGCGGGCGACCGCGATCGGGTCCCGGTTCGTCACGCCGTGAGGATGCGCGGTCCGTCGTCGGTGACCGCGACGGTGTGCTCCCAGTGCGCGGCGCGCGACCCGTCGGCGGTCACCACGGTCCACTCGTCGTCGAGCACCACGGTGCGCGTGGTACCCAGCGTCAACATCGGCTCGATCGCCAGCACCGAGCCGGGCGCCAGGTAGGGACCCCGCCCGGGTGCGCCCTCGTTGGGCAGGAACGGATCCATGTGCATCTGCCGGCCGATGCCGTGCCCGCCGTAACCGGCCACGATGCCGAACGACCGGCCGTGCCGCTGCTCGGCGGCGCGGGTACCGCGCTCGATCGCGTGCGAGACGTCGGTGAGCCGGTTGCCGGGCACCATCGCCGCGATGCCGGCCTCCATCGATTCGCGCGTCGCCTGCGACAACGTCTCGTCCTCGGCACGTGCCGTCCCGACGCTGAAGGTGAACGCCGAGTCGCCGTGCCACCCGTCGAGGATGGCGCCGCAATCGATGGACACCAGATCGCCCTCGACGAGGATCTCGCCGGCGGTCGGGATGCCGTGCACCACGCGGTCGTTGACCGATGCGCAGATGGTGGCCGGGAACCCGTGGTAGCCGAGGAACGACGGCACCGCACCGCCGTCGCGGATCACCGACTCGGCGACGGCGTCGAGTTCGGCGGTGCTCACGCCGGGCGCCGCGGCCGCGCGGACGGCTTTCAGCGCGGCGGCGACCAGGGCGCCGGCCGCGGCCATCGCGTCGAGTTCCCCGGCGGTGCGCTGCGCGACGACCTTGCGACCGCGCAGGCTGGGCAAAGACACCATGGGGCTAGCGGCCCAGGGCCTTGCGCGCCCGGGTGAAGACCTCGTCGAGATCGCCGACGGCGTCGACGGTGGTGACGGAGTCGCGGTAGTAGTCGAGCAGCGGAGCGGTCTCGTCGCGGTACACCTTGAACCGGTTGCGGATGACGTCCTCGGTGTCATCGGCGCGGCCGCGGCCCTTGAGCCGGTTGACCAGTTCCTCCTCGGGCACCTTGAACTCGAGCACCGCGTCCAGCGACAGGTTGCGCTTCTCGAGCATCGCGTCGAGGGCCTTGGCCTGCTCGACCGACCGGGGGAACCCGTCGAGGATGAAGCCCTGCGCGGCGTCGTCGTCGTCGAGCCGGTCGTCGACGAGCGCGTTGGTCAGCGTCGCGGGGACCAGGTCACCGGCGTCGAGGTACTTCTTGGCCTCAAGACCCAACTCGGTGCCGTTGGTGATGTTGAAACGGAACAGGTCACCGGTCGAGATGTGGGGAACGCCGAGGCTGTCGGCCAGCTTCGCGGCCTGCGTGCCCTTGCCCGCACCGGGCGGCCCCAACAACACGATTCTCAACTTAAGAACCCTCTCTCACTTCAAGAAGCCTTCGTAGTTGCGCTGCATCAGCTGGCTTTCGATTTGCTTGATCGTGTCGAGGCCGACGCCGACCATGATGAGCACCGCGGTGCCGCCGAACGGCAGGTTCTGCACCGAGCCGGTGTTGCCCATCTCCAGGAACAGGTTCGGCAGCACGGCGATCACACCGAGATAGATCGAACCCGGAAGCGTGATCCTCGACAGCACGAACCGCAGATAGTCGGCGGTGGCCTTGCCGGGCCGGATGCCCGGGATGAAGCCGCCGTACTTCTTCATCTCGTCGGCGCGTTCGTCGGGGTTGAACGAGATCGACACGTAGAAGTACGTGAAGAAGACGATCAGGCCGAAGTACATCGCGATGTATATCGGGTCGGCCGGGTTGGTCAGATTCTCCGCGATGAAGGTCTGCCACCAACTGGTGTTGGTGTTGGTTCCGTCGCCGGCGCTGGCCACCAGCTGACTGATCAGATGTGGAATGTAGATCAGCGAGGACGCGAAGATCACCGGGATCACGCCGGCCTGGTTGACCTTCAACGGCAGGTAGGTCGACGTGCCGCCGTACATCCGCCGGCCGACCATGCGCTTGGCGTACTGCACCGGGATGCGTCGCTGCCCCTGCTCGACGAACACCACGCCGATGATGATGACCAGTGCCGCCACGCAGACCAGGGCGAACACCATGCCACCGCGGCTCTCCAGGATGGTCTGGCCCTCGATCGGGATACGCGCCGCGATACCGGCGAAGATCAGCAGCGACATGCCGTTGCCGATGCCGCGCTCGGTGACCAGCTCACCCATCCACATCACCAGCGCCGCACCGGCGGTCATCACCAGCACGATGACGACCAGGGTGAAGATGTTCAGGCCCTCGCTCTGGCCCTCGATGATGTCGAGCGTGCAGCCCTGCAGCAGGCCGCCGTTGGCGGCCAGCGCCACGATGCTGGTGGCCTGCAGGATGGCCAGCGCGATCGACAGATAACGCGTGTACTGCGTCATCTTGGCCTGGCCGGCCTGCCCCTCCTTACGCAGCTGCTCGAACCGCGGGATCACCACCGTGAGCAGCTGCACGATGATGCTGGCGGTGATGTAGGGCATCACGCCGACGGCGAACACCGTCAACTGCAGCAGCGCGCCACCGGAGAACAGGTTGATCAGCGAGTAGATCTGCGCCGACTCCCCGCCGCTGACGTCGGCGATGCACTGCTGGATATTGGGGTAGTTCACCCCGGGTGACGGGATGGCCGCACCGACCCGGTAGAGGATCACGATCCCGAGCGTGAACAGGATCTTTCGCCTCAGATCGACTGTCCGCAGTGATGAGATGAAAGCCGAGAGCACTCTTTCCTCCTGCACGGCCGACTTGTCGATCGCGGCGTGCTCATGTGGCTGGCGTGACCAGCGTTGGTTTAAGTCGTGCGCGCGACGGCACGAGCAGGCATCCGGCCTGCGCAAGTCACGCGTTCAAACAGTCTACGAGACTAACAGTTGCCGCTCCGATGGCCCGAATCCGAGGCGTACAGTCGTGGTAGCTCCTTAAGTCAACTAACTAGTTTGTCGAGGTTTCCTATGCCCCGAAGTGATGACGACACCTGGGATCTGGCGTCCAGCGTCGGCGCCACCGCGACGCTGGTCGCCGCGGCCCGCGCCGTCGCGACCCGCGCTGCCGAGCCGCTCATCGACGACCCGTTCGCCGAACCGCTGGTGCGCGCGGTCGGGGTGGATTTCTTCACCCGGCTCGCCGCCGGCGAGCTGACGCCGGAGGACCTCGACGCCGGCGACGGCGAGTCGCCGGTCGGGATGAGCCGCTTCGCCGACGGGATGGCCGCCCGCACGCGCTTCTTCGACGAGTTCTTCGCCGACGCCACCGCCGCGGGTATCCGGCAGGCGGTGATCCTGGCCGCCGGACTCGACGCCCGGGCCTACCGCCTGGACTGGCCCGCCGGCACGGTCCTGTTCGAGGTCGACCAGCCCGAGGTGATCGCGTTCAAGCGCCGGACGCTGGCGCGGCTGGGCGCCGAGCCGGCGACCGAGCTGCGCACCGTGGCCGTCGACCTGCGGCAGGACTGGCCGGCCGCGCTGGCCGCCGCCGGCTTCGACGCCACCCGGCCGACGGCCTGGATCGCCGAGGGTCTGTTCGGTTACCTGCCCCCGGAGGCCCAGGACCGGTTGCTGGACCAGATTTCCGCGCTGAGCCCTCCGGGTAGCCGACTGGCCGCCGAAGGCGTGCCCGCACACCAGGCCGAGGACCCCGCCGAGATCCGTACGCGGATGCAAACCTCCACCGACCAGTGGCGCCGGCACGGATTCGACCTGGACTTCTCGGAACTGGTGTTCCTCGGGGATCGCTCCGAGCTCCCCGGGTATCTGATCGGCCAGGGCTGGACGGTCGAGGCGGTGCCCACCAATGATCTGTTGCAGCGCTACGGACTCGACCGGCTCGACACCGACGAAGGCTTCGCCGAAGTCGTCTACGTGACGGCTCAGAGGTAGGAGGACACCGCACGATGGCACGAACCGATCGCGACACCTGGGATCTGGCCTCCAGCGTGGGGGCGACCGCGACGTCGGTGGCGTCGACACGCGCCTTCGCCAGCCGCGGGCCCGACCCGCTGATCGACGACCCGTACGCGGTGATGCTGGTCGAGGCCGTCGGGCTGCCGCATTTCATCAAGGTGGCCCACGGCGAGATCGACTTCGATTCCGATCCGCTGTTCGGCGCCCAGCTGATGCGTGAGCAGATCGCGGTGCGCACCCGCTTCTTCGACGATTTCTTCGCCGAGGCGGGACGGGCCGGGATAACCCAGGCGGTGATCCTGGCTGCCGGACTCGACGCCCGGGCCTACCGCCTGGACTGGCCGAAAGGCACCGTGGTCTTCGAGGTGGACCAACCCGACGTGATCGAGTTCAAAACCCAGGTGCTGGCCGAGGACGGCGCACAACCGAAAGCCGAGCACCGCACCGTCGGCATCGACCTGCGCGACGACTGGGCCGCCGCGCTGCGCGAGCACGGTTTCGACCCCTCGGCGCCCACGGCGTGGATCGCCGAAGGCCTGCTGATCTACCTGCCCCCGGATGCGCAGGACCGGCTGCTGGACCACATCACCGCGCTGAGCGCACCGGGCAGCCGACTGGCCACCGAGCACATGGACGCCAAGGCGCTGACGGGCGAGTGGGCCAGAGCCATGACCGAGCGCGCGCGCCGGCACGGTAGCGACGTCAACCTCGAGGAGCTGTTCTACAACGGTCCGCGCACCTCGGCCGCCGAGCATCTGCGGGCCCAGGGGTGGGAGGTCGACATCCTTCCCACCACCGCCGCGTATCGGGCGCAGGGATTCGAGCCGCCGCGCAACGACCTGATGGCGATGATCGGCGACTCCGGCTACCTGTCGGCCCGGTTGGGATAGCGACATGGCGCGCGCCGAGGATGACACCTGGGACCTGGCCTCCAGCGTCGGGGCCACCGCGACGATGGTCGCCGCCGCACGGGCGATGGCCAGTGCCGACCCCGACCCGCTGATCGACGACCCGTTCGCCGGCCCGTTGGTGCGCGCGGTCGGCATCGATCTGTTCACCAGGATGCTCGACGGCGAGCTCGACCTGTCCCTGTTTCCCGACATGACCCCCGAACGGGTTCAGGCCATGATCGACGGGATGGCCGTACGCACCAAGTTCTTCGACGACAGCATGCTGGCGTCGGCGGCGGCCGGAGTCCGTCAGGTCGTGATCCTGGCATCGGGTCTGGACGCGCGCGCCTACCGGCTGGGGTGGCCGCCGGAAACCGTGATCTACGAGCTGGACCAACCGCAGGTCATCGAGTTCAAGACGCAGACGCTGGCCGGGCTCGGCGCGCAGCCGCGCGCGACCCGGCGAACGGTCGCCATCGACCTGCGGCAGGACTGGCCGGCGGCGTTACGCGACGCCGGCTTCGACGCGACGCAGCCGACGGCCTGGCTGGCCGAGGGTCTGCTGATCTACCTGCCCTCCGACGCCCAGGATCTGCTGTTCGACCGGATCACCGCGCTGTCGGCCCCCGGCTCGACGGTGTCGACCGAGTATGTCCCCGGCATCGTCGACTTCGACACCGAGAAGGCCCGCGCGCTGGCCCAGCCACTGCAACAGCACGGCCTCGACCTCGACATGTCCACCCTGGTCTACGCCGGCGAGCGCAGCCACGTGGGGGACTACCTGGGCGGCCTGGGCTGGGCGGTGACCGCGACACCCCGCGACGAACTGTTCGCCCGGTTCGACCGCGCGCTGCCCGAGGACGCGACCGATCAGGATCCACTGGGCGGCCAGATCATCTACGTCAGAGCCGAGTTGGCCCCAACCACAACACGTTGACGCCGCTCAGCGAGCGCTGGGTGTGATCGACGACGTCGGCCACCGAGCGAAACGCCAACCCGCCCAGTGCCTCGGACAGGGTCGCGGCCGGCTGCGAGGACGGCTTGGGCCGCAGCATGTCGAACAGCGACGAACCGGGCAGGTGCACGAGGGTGACCTTGGCGTCGGCGTCCAGACCGGCCAGCAACTTGGCCCGGCGGATCGCGGTGCGCAGGCCGCCCAGTTCGTCCACCAGACCCCGCTCATGGGCGTCGGCACCGGTCCACACCCGGCCGCGGGCGACCTGCTCGACCGCCTCCACGCTCATCGACCGGCCGTCGGCGACCCGCGCGACGAAGTCGGTGTAGAACAGGTCGGCCTCAGCTTCGACGTGGGCCTGCTGCTCCTCGGTGAACGGCGCGTTGACCGACCACGCGTCGGCATTGGCGTTGGTGCGCACGGTGTCCGAACCGACGCCGAGGCGGTCCTTGAGTCCGCGGGCCACCAGCTTGCCGGTGACCACGCCGATCGAACCGGTCAGCGTGCCCGGGTTGGCGACGATGGCGTCGGCCGCCATCGACACGTAGTAGCCGCCGGAGGCGGCGACCGCGCCCATCGACGCCACCACCGGGGTGCCGCCTTCGCGGGTGCGGACCACTTCCCGCCAGATGGTCTCCGAACCGGTCACCGACCCGCCGGGACTGTCGACCCGCAACACGATCGCGGCGACGTCGTCGTCGGCGGCCGCTTCCCGCAGCGCCGCGGCGATGGTGTCCCCGCCGGCCGCCGAACTGCCCATCGGTGACATCTGCCTCCCGCCCCGGCCGCTGACGATCGGCCCCGACAGGGTCACCACCGCGATGGTCGGCTGGCTCTTCAGGCCGGGCATGGCCGGTTTGCGGGCCCGGGCGTAGCGCGACAGGTAGAGCCGCGGCGGGGCGTCGTCGGCATCCGCGTTTCCGGAGGCGGCGCCCGCGTCGAGACCGGCAATGTGCGCATACGCCTCGTCCCGGAATCCGACGCGGTCGATGAGTCCCGCGGCCAGCGCGTCGTCACGGAGCAGCGGCGCCCGGTCGGCGAGCGCGTCCAGGGCGCCGACGTCGACCTTGCGCACGGCGGCGATCGCTTCCCAGACCTGCGCGCGCAGGCTGTTCACCAGCGCGGAGTCGGCTTCGCGGTGGGCTTCGGTGTAGCCGTGCTCGGTGAACAGGTTGGCCGCCGACTTGTACTCGCCGCGCGCCACGAACTGTGCCTCGACGCCGAGCTTGTCCAGCGCGTCGCGCAGGAACAGCGCACTGGTGGCGAACCCGATGAGGCCGACGGTTCCCGACGGCTGCATCCACACCTCGCCGAACGCCGAGGCCAGGTAGTAGGACAGGGTGCCCGGGTAGGTCTCGGCCCACGCCAGCGACGGCTTCTTGGCGGTGAACGCCGCGATGGCCTCCCGCAGCTCCTGCACCGGGCCGGGCGGGGCGGCGGTGATCTGGACCCGGGCGATCAGCCCGGCCACCCGTGGGTCGTCCGCGGCCCGGTGGATCGCGTCGACGGCTTCGCGCAGCAGCAACGGTTTGGGCCCCAATGCCCCGGACAGGATGGCGATCGGGTCGAAGCCCGTGGTCTCCGGCGGCACGTTCTGCAGGTCCAGCTCGAGGATGCAGCCATCGGGTACACCCTGGTGACGGGCGGTGTCGACCTTGCGGGCCAGGTGGCGAACGTCGTCGAGGCCGGGCAGACCGGACAGCAGAGAGAGCATGGTCGAAAGCCTACCGACGGCCGGCGGCGCCCCCTGCGCGGCGGCGCGAGGTCAGCGACCGACCAAGCGCGCGTACTGCGGGCAGTACGCGGCCACCGACACCCGCATCAGCCCGGTGGCCTTGTCGCGGTCCAGGCCGGAGTTCTGCACCGTGCTGCGCACGCCGCGCACCACCGGGACCGGGTTGGGATTGCCGGCCAGCCCCGAGGTGAGCAGGTCGCAGACCTGCTTGCCGACCGCGGGCACGTCGGGAATGCGGCTGGTGTCGATACCGAGCGCCTTCACGGCGTCGGCGAAGCGTTGATCGTCAGGTTGCGCTGCAGCCGGTGCGGCCGCACCGAAAGCGGTCAGGCCGGCGGCGACCATCGCCGCGGCCACGGCGCGACGGTAGCGAATCATGGTTGCTCCTCGGTCATTTCCCCTGCGGCAGTCTAATCGTGTGTGGCGCCGCGCGCGTTACGAGCGCATCCACGCAGAAAGCCCCTACCGAAGCAGGGGCTCTCTGACCACAACGATCGTCTACAGCTCGGTGGCGGTGCCGCCCGCAGAGGTGATCGCCTCGCGGGCGCTGCCGCTGAACTTGTGCGCGGTCACGTCGACCTTGGCCGACAGTTTGCCGTCGCCGAGCACCTTGACGAGGGTGTTCTTGCGCACCAGGCCCTTGGCCACCAGCTCGTCGACACCCACGGTGCCCCCGTCCGGGAACGCCTTGTTGATGTCACCGACGTTGACCACGGCGTACTCGGTGCGGAAGCGGTTGCGGAACCCCTTGAGCTTGGGCAGCCGCATGTGGATGGGCATCTGCCCGCCCTCGAACATCACCGGCACGTTCTTGCGCGCCTTGGTGCCCTTGGTGCCACGGCCGGCGGTCTTGCCCTTGGAGCCTTCACCGCGGCCCACCCGCGTCTTGGGGGTCTTCTCCCCCGGCGCGGGTCGCAGGTCGTGCAGCTTGATCGGAGCCATGGTTAAACCTCCTCAACCGTGACCAGATGGTGCACGGTCTTGATCAGTCCGCGGGTCTGCGGGTTGTCCTCGCGGACCACGGACTGGCGGATCTTGCGCAGGCCCAGCGTGCGCAGCGTCTCCCGCTGCTTCCACCGCGCGCCGATGGTGCTGCGCACCTGGGTGATCTTGAGCTCTGCCATGGTTACGCCGTTCCTTCACGCGCAGCGCTGGCGGCCAGGGCCTCGGCCTCACGCCGGGCCTTGAGCATGCCTGCGGGCGCCACATCCTCGATCGGCAGGCCGCGGCGAGCCGCGACCTCTTCCGGGCGCTGCAACAACTTCAGCGCGGCGACGGTCGCGTGCACCACGTTGATCGCGTTGTCGCTGCCCAGCGATTTGGCGAGCACGTCGTGCACGCCGGCGCACTCGAGCACCGCGCGGCATGCGCCGCCGGCGATGACACCGGTACCCGGGCTGGCCGGGCGCAGCATGACCACACCGGCCGCGGCCTCGCCCTGGACCGGATGGGTGACGGTGCCGCCGATCAGCGGCACGCGGAAGAAGTTCTTGCGTGCCTCCTCGACGCCCTTGGCGATCGCGGCGGGGACTTCCTTGGCCTTGCCGTAGCCGACACCGACCATGCCCTTGCCGTCACCGACGATCACGAGCGCGGTGAAGCTGAAGCGGCGACCACCCTTGACCACCTTGGAGACGCGGTTGATGGTGACGACGCGCTCGAGGTAGTTGCTCTTCTCCCGGTCGTCGCGACCGCCGCGGCCACCGCGGTCGTCACGGCGACCCCGGCCCCCGCGGTCGTTCCTGCCGTCGCGGCCGTCGCTCGACGGCCCGCCGGCTCCTGCAGCCTGCTCGGCCATCATGCATTCCTTCCGGTTTGGTTCACGTTGGTCAGTTCGATCATCAGAACTTCAGCCCGCCTTCGCGTGCGGCGTCGGCCAGCGCCGCGATCCGACCACCGTAGGTGTACCCACCGCGGTCGAACACGACCTCGTCGATGCCGGCAGCCTTGGCGCGCTCGGCGATGAGCTGACCCACCCGCGTGCTGTGGGCCTTCTTGTCCCCGTCGAGGGCACGCACGTCGGCCTCGATCGAGGAGGCCGCCGCCAGCGTCACGCCCTGGGCGTCGTCGACCAGCTGCACGTGGATGTGCCGCGCCGACCGGTTGACCACCAGGCGGGGACGCTCGGCTGTACCGGCGACCTTCTTGCGCAGCCGCGCGTGCCGGCGCAGCCGCGAGGTGCGCCGCGTCTCGGAGATGTTCTTGCCGACCGGCTTGTGACCGGCGTCTTGAGTCTTGGTAGCCATCTACTACTTACCTGTCTTTCCGACCTTGCGGCGGATCTGCTCACCCTCGTAGCGAATGCCCTTGCCCTTGTAGGGATCGCTCTTGCGAAGACGGCGGATGTTGGCCGCGATCTGGCCGACTGCCTGCTTGTCGATACCGGAGATCGAGAACTTGGTGGGCGTCTCCACGGTGAAGGTGACGCCCTCCGGAGCCTTGATCAGCACCGGGTGGCTGTAGCCGAGGGCGAACTCCAGGTCGCTGCCCTTGGCCACCACGCGGTAGCCGACGCCGAAGATCTCCATCTTGGTGGTGTAACCCTCGGTCACGCCGGTGACCAGGTTGGCGATCAGCGTGCGCGACAGGCCGTGCAGCGACCTGTTGCGGCGCTCGTCGTTGGGCCGGCTGACCACGATGGCGCCGTCCTCGTCACGTGCGACCTCGATCGGCTCGGCGACGTCGAGGGTCAGGGTGCCCTTGGGCCCCTTGACGGCCACGTTCTGCCCGGTGATCGTCACGTCGACCCCGTTCGGGACCGGGACCGGGTTCTTTCCAATGCGAGACATGTTCTAGCCCTCCCTCACCACACGTAGGCGAGGACTTCGCCACCGACGCCCTCGCGGGCCGCCTGGCGGTCGGTCCTCAGACCGGACGACGTGGAAATGATCGCCACACCGAGCCCGCCGAGCACGCGCGGCAGGTTGGTGGACTTCGCGTAGACGCGCAGGCCGGGCTTGGACACCCGGCGCAGGCCCGCGATGCTGCGTTCCCGGCTGGGGCCGTACTTCAACTGCACGACCAGGGACTTGCCCACGCGGGCGTCCTCGGTGCGGTAGTCGCTGATGTAGCCCTCGCGCTTGAGGATCTCGGCGATGTTGGCCTTGATCTTGCTGTGCGGCAGGGTCACTTCGTCGTGGTACGCCGAGTTGGCGTTGCGCAGACGTGTCAAGAAGTCTGCGATCGGATCCGTCATGGTCATGACAGCCGGTTCACCTTTCTCGCGGCGGTTCCCTCTGTGTCCATTACTTTCGGGGGCCTACCGCAACTGTGTTAGTAGTGGTTGGCTGGCTTACCAGCTGGATTTCTGCACGCCCGGCAGCTCGCCCGCGTGCGCCATCTCGCGCAGGCAAATGCGGCACAGACCGAACTTGCGGTACACCGAGTGCGGCCGGCCGCACCTGTTGCAGCGCGTGTAGGCCCGCACCTTGAACTTGGGCTTCTTGTTGGCCTTGTTGACCAGAGCTTTCTTTGCCATCTGCTCAGTTCTCCTTGAACGGGAAGCCCAGCGCCCGCAGTAGCGCCCGTCCCTCGTCGTCGTTCGTCGCCGAGGTGACGACGGTGATGTCCATGCCCCGGGGCCGGTCGATGCTGTCCACGTCGATCTCGTGGAACACCGACTGCTCGGTCAGCCCGAAGGTGTAGTTGCCGGTGCCGTCGAACTGCTTGGCGTTCAGACCGCGGAAGTCGCGGATACGGGGCAGCGAGATCGAGATCAGCCGATCCAGGAACTCCCACATCCGGTCGCCGCGCAAAGTCACCCGCGCGCCGATCGGCATACCCTCGCGGAGCTTGAACTGGGCGATCGACTTGCGCGCCCGGCGGATCTCCGGCTTCTGGCCCGTGATCAGCGTCAGGTCGTTGACCGCACCGTTGATCAGCTTGGCGTCGCGGGCGGCGTCCCCGACACCCATGTTCACGACGACCTTGACCACGCCCGGGATCTGCATCACGTTGGCGTAGCCGAACTCCTTGGCCAGCGCATCGCGGATCTCTTCGCGGTAGCGCTGCTTCAGGCGCGGCAGGCTCTTGGTTTCGGTGCTGGTCATCTCAGATGTCCTTGCCATTGGTCTTGGCGACGCGGACCTTCTTGCCGGTCTCGGCGTCGATGCGGTAGCCCACGCGCGTCGGCTTGCCGTCGGAGTCGAGCAGCATCACGTTCGAGACGGCGATCGGCGCCTCCTGGGTGACGATGCCGCCGGACGACGCGCCACGCTCGTTGGCCGACTGCGCCGTGTGCTTCTTGATCCGGTTCACGCCCTCGACGAGGATCTTCTCGCGGTCGGGGTAGGCCACCAGGACCTTGCCCTTGGCGCCCTTGTCCTTGCCGGAGATCACCAGCACCGTGTCGCCCTTATGGACCTTCATCTACAACACCTCCGGGGCGAGCGAGACGATCTTCATGAAGCGCTTCTCGCGCAGTTCACGACCAACGGGCCCGAAGATGCGGGTCCCACGCGGGTCGTTGTCGTTCTTGATGATGACGGCGGCGTTCTCGTCGAACTTGATGTAGCTGCCGTCGGCGCGGCGGCGCTCCTTGACGGTGCGCACGACGACCGCCTTGACGACGTCGCCGCGCTTGACGTTGCCGCCCGGGATGGCGTCCTTGACGGTGGCCACGATGACATCACCGATGCCGGCGTAGCGCCGCGACGATCCGCCGAGCACGCGGATGCACAAGATCTCCTTGGCGCCCGTGTTGTCGGCGACCTTGAGCCGCGATTCCTGCTGAATCACTAGATCTCCTCGACCTGGTTACTGTGTGCACGCAGGATTACCGACCCTGACGTGCGCGGTCTTTGTCACCCAAAGGCACGCAGGGCCCATCCGCAGGATCGGCCGAGGTCTGCCCAAGGCAACCCGTACATACTAGGTGAGCTCGGGAAATGATCCAAATCGCCGGCGGTCGGCGGTCAGCGGGCGCAGCGGAAGCCGATGTGGGTGGTCGCGCTGTCCTGCGACTGCGGCGAGCGCGCCGACGGTCGGTAGCGGTGACAGTATTCCGGTGCGCACAGGTGCGACCCGCCCTTGAGGGCCTGGCTGACGGCTGGATCGGGGTGCGACGGCGGGCAGCACGACGGCGCCGCGCCGATCCGGTGGTGCCCGGCGAAGCGCGTCGTCGTCCATTCCCACACGTTGCCGATCATGTCGACAAGCCCGTACGCGTTCGGCGGGAACGCACCCACCGGGGAGGTGCCGCGCCACCCGAGGGCACCGTCGTTGCGGTACGGGAACCGTCCCTGCCAGGTGTTGGCCATCAGCCGGCCGTCGGGCGCCGGGTCGTCCCCCCACCCGTAGGTGCTGGCCGAGCCGCCCCGCGCGGCGAACTCCCACTCGGCCTCGGTCGGCAACCGGCGACCGGCCCAGCGCGCGTAGGCCACCGCATCGGTGTAGCACACCGCCACCACGGGGTGATCGGGTTTGTCCTGCACCGAACTGTCCGGCCCGAACGGCGCGCGCCAGCACGCGCCGGGCACCCATCGCCACCACTGCCGCCAGTCGCGCAGGTCCACCGGGCCGGTGGTGGGCGTGAACACCAGCGCGCCGGGCACCAGATCCGCCGCCGATGCGCCCGGGAACAGCGCCGGGTCGGGTGCGGTCTCGGCGACGGTGCGGTAGCCGGTGTCGGCGACGAACGCGGCGAACTGCGCGTTGGTCACCGGGTGGGCCTCGATCTCGAACGGCTCGACGGTGACGGTGTGCACCGGGGCCTCTTCCGGATAGAACCGGGTCGAGCCCATCCGGAACGACCCCCCTGGCAGCGCGACGAGGCCGGTCACCATGGATGTCAGGGTAGGCCGATCTCGAAGTCGCCGGTCAGCATCGTCGCGGCGGCGTCGAAGCCGGGCGTGCCGCTCGGCGCCTCGACGTACACCGCGATCAGATAGGCCGCTCCCCCGCTCGGCACGTGCACGATCCGCGCCTCGTACTGCACCGTGGCCGTGCCGTCGTCCGCGGTGCCCAGTACGCCCAGCACGGTCTGGCCGGGATAGCCGCACAACTCTCCGGGGAGCAGACTCACGGAGCTGAGCACGGTGTCGGCGGTGAGATCGTCGACATAGATGGCGAACGCCTCGTCCGGGTCCGACGAGACCTTCGAGACGGTGACCGTGGCCCACATGCCGTCGGGCCCCTCCAACCGTGCGCCGCCGGGCGACGAACCCATCGACCATCCCTCGGGCACACCGACGGTCGCGGTGGGAGCCGCCGGGTCGGCGATCTCGGCCTGTACCCGCACCGGTGCGAGCTCCTCTGGCACGCAGGGGTTTCCGGCAGGTTCGGGCACCGCGGTGGTCACGACTGCGGACGTGTCGGTACCCGCGGTCGGCACCCCCTGCTCGACGCGCGTGCATCCCGGGGCGGCCAGCCAGACGCCTGCTGCCAGCAGCACCGCCGGGATGCGGTTCACGAGATCAATCCCGGGCGAACGCGCGCGCGAAATCCCGGTCCAGGTCGGCGTACCCGGTACCGGACACGTCGACGGTGACCCGTGTGATGGCGCCGCCGGTGAACGCGAACGGCGAAGCGTAGGACCGCGACACCGGCGAGCCCGCGTTGCGTCCGACGCTGAGGGTGGCGCTGGCGAGACCGAATGTGGCGGGCATGGCCCGCATGCCGGGATAGGTCGCGACCTCGGTGCCGTCGACGTAGAGCGCGGCGTCGCCGAGCGGTGTGTGGCTGTTCTCGACGGTGCCGGTGCGGGTGTAGGCGAAGCCGAGGCTGTGGGTACCGGGGCCGACGGGCTCGGACGACGACAGCGTCTGCTCGATCTCGCCGAGGAAGTTGTAGCTGAAATGCAGTCGGCCGTCGCGCAGGAACATCACGTAACCACCGTGTGCGCCACCGTGTTTGATGACCACCCCGGCCGCGTCGGCATCCTCGACGGTGACCTCGGCGAGCACTGCGAACGACCGGCCGCGCAACTCCACCGCCGCCCCACTGCCGACGTCGGCGGTACCCGGGTAGTACGTGTAGGACGCGCGATCGCCCGACAGCGTGGGCCGCCACCGCCCTATGGTCTCCAGCACGTCGAGGTCACCCAGCGGCAGGCCGTTGTACTTCCGGGCTTCGGCGAACCACAGGTCGACCATCTCGGCGACCTTGTCGGGGAACTCGTCGGCCAGGTCGTGGCACTGACTACGGTCGGTTTCGATGTGGTAGAGCTCCCACCGGTCGGCGTCGAAGTTCGACCACCCGGCCGGCGACGCGGCGTGCACGGCGCTGGCGAACCACCCCTTGTGCCAGATACCGCGGGTACCCAGCATGGTGTAGAACTGGGTCTCCTTGCCCGTCGGCGCGTCCGGATCATCCAGTGCCACTTTGAAACTCACGCCGTCGAGCGGCTTCTGCGCAACGCCGCGCACCGTCGCCGGCGGCGTGATGTCGAGCAGGTCGTAGACCGTCGGGGTGATGTCGGCGACGTTGACGTAGTTGTCGCGGATCTCGCCGTGCGCGCGAATCCCCTTCGGCCAGGAGATGATCGCGCTGTCGGCGATACCGCCCTCGTGCGAGGCGTAGCGTTTGTAGAGCTTGTAGGGCGTGTTGAACGCCATCGCCCAGCCGATCGGATAGTGGTTGAACGTCTGCGGACTGCCCAGCTGGTCGAAGAACCGCAGGCTCTCCTCGACGGTGTCGATGTAACCGTTGAAGAACTTGCCCTCGTTGACCGAGCCGTTGGGACCGCCCTCACCGCTGGCTCCGTTGTCGGAGATCACCACGATGACGGTGTTGTCGAGCTGGCCGGTCTGTTCGAGATGGTCGAGCACCCGGCCCAGCTGCGCGTCGGTGTAGGACAGGAAACCGGCGAAGACCTCGGCCATCCGGGCGAACAACCGCTTCTCGTCGTCACTCAGCGAGTCCCACGGCCGCACGGTGTCCTGCTCCGGCCACGGCTGGCCGTTGGGGCCGGTGACGTCGGAGTACGGGTTCATCGCGGAGAGCTCGGTGTCCGGCGGCACAAGGCCCATCCGCTTCTGGTTCTCCAGCACGATCTCTCGGTAGCGCTCGTAGCCCATGTCGAAGACGCCCGCGTATTTGTCGGCCCACTCTTTGAAGACATGGTGGGGCGCATGACCGGCACCGGGGCAGACGTAGGCGAACCACGGCTTCTCGGGCGCGATCACCTTGGCGTCACGGATGAACTCAATGGTCTTGTCCGCCAAGTCTTTCGACAGGTGGTAACCCTCTTCCGGGGTGGCCGGTGGCGAGACGGGATGGTTGTCGTAGACCAGGTCGGGATACCACTGGTCGGTTTCGCCGCCGAGGAACCCGTAGAACCGCTCGAAGCCGCGCGACAGCGGCCAGTGCCGTTTGGTCGACGCAAGATTCGATTCCTCGATGGGGGTGAGGTGCCACTTGCCGAGGCAGTAGGTGTTGTATCCGTTCTCCGTCAACACCTCTGAGAGCAATGCGGTGTCGAATGGGATGCGGCCGTTGCAGTTCGGGAAACCGTCGGTGAACTCCTCGATGGTGGCCATGCCGACGGTGGTGGCGTTGCGGCCGGTGAGCAGCGAGGCCCGGGTCGGCGAGCACAGCGCGGTGGTGTGGAACTGCGAAAGCCGCACGCCCCGTTCGGCGATGCGGCTCATGGCCGGCATCTCGACCAGCCCGCCGAAGCAGTCCCAGGTGGCGATGCCGACGTCGTCCCAGACGATGTAGAGCACGTTGGGCGCGTCGGGCTGCGCGGTCGGCGCCGCGAACGGACCCCAGTCGGGCTCGGAGTCGCGGATGTCGAGCTCGATCTTGCCGTTGAAGTCCGTGGTCACGTCCGGAGGTTACACCGCGACCAGGTTCTTTCGTCGAAAAAGCCCCGTCGCCGGCAGGCGACGGGGCTCTTCTTCACGCAGTGCTTACTTGGCCTTCTCGAGGACCTCGACCAGGCGCCAGCGCTTGGTCGCCGAGGTCGGGCGGGTCTCCATCAGCGAGACGCGGTCGCCGACGCCGGCGGCCTCGTTCTCGTCGTGGGCCTTGACCTTGGTGGTCGTCCGGATGATCTTGCCGTAGAGCGGGTGGCTCTTGCGGGACTCCAGCTCGACGACGATCGTCTTCTGCATCTTGTCCGACACCACGTAGCCGATCGCGGTCTTACGACGGCCGCGCGGCTTCTCGGTCCGGGGCGTGTAGGCCGGCCCCTTCTGATCGCTTTCTGCCATTAGGAATCCTCACCTCCGGGTCCGGCGGCCAGACCCAACTCGCGTTCGCGCAGCACGGTGTACACCCGCGCGATCTCCTGCCGGACCGTGCGCAGCCGGCGATTGTTGGCAAGCTGGCCGGTCGCCATCTGGAAGCGCAGGTTGAACAGCTCTTCCTTGGACTCGCGCAGCTTGTCGGTCAGTTCGTCGTCGGTGAGCTCACGCAGTTCACCGGGCGATGTGCCCACTGCCATCAGAACTGCTCCTCTCTGGTGACGATGCGTGCCTTGATCGGCAGCTTGTGGATCGCGCGCGTCAGCGCGGCGCGGGCGATCTCCTCGTTGGGGTAACTCAGCTCGAACAGCACGCGACCCGGCTTGACGTTGGCGACCCACCACTCCGGCGAACCCTTACCGGAACCCATCCGGGTCTCGGCGGGCTTCTTGGTCAGCGGACGGTCCGGGAAGATGTTGATCCACACCTTGCCGCCACGCTTGATGTGCCGGTTGATGGCGATACGAGCGGACTCGATCTGCCGGTTGGTGATGTAGGCGTGCTCGAGCGCCTGGATGCCGTAGTCACCGAAGCTCACCTGGGTCCCGCCGCTGGCGATGCCACGCTGCTTGGGGTGGTGCTGCTTGCGGTGCTTGACCTTCCGGGGAATCAGCATGACTAGCTCTCCGTATTCTCAGCGGCGCCTGCGGCCGCCTCGGTTCCTGCGGTGGCCTCGGCGACGGCCGGAGCCTCGCCGGAGGCCGCGCGGCCGGCGTCGGTGCTCGTCGCCGTGGTGCCCGACGCGCCGCTGCGACGCGGCCGGGTACCCGACGGGCGCTCACGGCGCGGGCGGTCGGCGGCGGGTGCGGCGGCGGCCAGCTCACGCTTGCCACCGACGATGTCGCCCTTGTAGATCCAGACCTTCACGCCGATCCGGCCGAAGGTGGTCTTCGCCTCGTAGAGGCCGTAGTCGATGTCCGCGCGCAGCGTGTGCAGCGGCACCCGACCTTCGCGGTAGAACTCCGAGCGGCTCATCTCGGCCCCGCCGAGGCGGCCCGAGCACTGCACCCGGATGCCCTTGACGTTGGGCTGACGCATCGCCGACTGGATCGCCTTGCGCATCGCGCGGCGGAACGCCACGCGGTTGCTCAGCTGCTCGGCGACGCCCTGGGCCACCAGCTGGGCCTGGCTCTCGGGGTTCTTCACCTCGAGGATGTTGAGCTGGACCTGCTTCTTGGTCAGCTTCTCCAGGTCGGCGCGGATACGGTCGGCCTCGGTGCCGCGGCGGCCGATCACGATGCCCGGACGCGCGGTGTGAATGTCCACCCGAACGCGGTCGCGGGTGCGCTCGATCTCGACGTCGGCGATGCCGGCCCGCTCCAGGCCGGTGGCCAGCAGCTTGCGGATCGCGACATCTTCCTTGATGTAGTCCGCGTACTGCTTGTCGGCGTACCAGCGGGACTTCCAGTCGGTGGTGATGCCGAGCCGGAAGCCGTGCGGGTTGATCTTCTGGCCCACTACTCCGAGCCCTCCTTCGCCTCGGTAGAGGCCTCGGTCTTGGATGTCTTGGTGGCTGCCTTGGACGCCTGCGCCCGGCGTGCGCGCGCGGCCGACGCCGAGGCACCGCCCCGGTTGGACCGGCTCGGCCGGCTCTCGACGATCACCGTGATGTGGCTGGTGCGCTTGCGGATCCGGAACGCCCGCCCCTGGGCGCGCGGCCGGATGCGCTTGGCGGTGGGGCCCTCGTCGGCGTGGATGGTCGCGACCACCAGGGTCGCCGGGTCCAGGCCCTCGTTGTTCTGCGCGTTGGCCGCGGCGCTGGCGATCACCTTGGCGACCGGCTCACTGGCGGCCTGCGGCGCCCACCGCAGGATGTCGAGAGCTTCCTCGACGCTCTTGCCGCGGACCAGGTCGATCACGCGGCGGGCCTTGGTGGCCGAGACGCGCACGAAGCGCGCCTTGGCGGAGGCCGACGGATACTCGATTGCTGTAGTCATTACCGCCTCTTGCTCTTCCGGTCATCCTTGATGTGACCCTTGAAGGTGCGGGTGGGAGCGAACTCGCCCAGCTTGTGTCCGACCATCGCCTCGGTGACGAACACCGGGACGTGCTTGCGTCCGTCGTGGACGGCGAAGGTGTGTCCGATGAAGTCCGGGATGATGGTCGAGCGGCGCGACCAGGTCTTGATGACCTGCTTGGTGTTCTTCTCGTTCTGGACGTCGACCTTCTTGAGCAGATGGTCGTCGACGAACGGACCTTTCTTCAGGCTGCGTGGCATCGCTGTGTCTCCTTTACCGAGCGCCGACTAGCGCTTCTTGCCGGTGCGCCGGCGTCGGACGATGAGCTTGTCGCTCGCCTTGTTGGGCTTGCGGGTGCGGCCTTCGGGCTTGCCCCACGGGCTGACCGGGTGACGGCCACCGGAGGTCTTGCCCTCGCCACCGCCGTGCGGGTGGTCGACGGGGTTCATCACGACGCCGCGGACGGTGGGGCGCTTGCCTTTCCAGCGCATGCGGCCGGCCTTGCCCCAGTTGATGTTGGCCTGCTCGGCGTTGCCGACCTCGCCGACGGTGGCGCGGCAACGCACATCGACGCGGCGGATCTCACCGGACGGCATACGCAGCGACGCGTAGGCGCCTTCCTTACCCAGCAGCTGGATCGACGCACCGGCCGACCGGGCCAGCTTGGCGCCGCCGCCGGGGCGCAGCTCCACCGCGTGGATGACCGTACCGGCGGGGATGTTGCGCAGCGGCAGGTTGTTGCCCGGCTTGATGTCGGCGTTGGCGCCCGACTCGATGGTGTCGCCCTGCTTGATGCCGTAAGGCGCGATGATGTAGCGCTTCTCGCCGTCCAGGTAGTGCAGCAGCGCGATGTTCGCGGTGCGGTTCGGGTCGTACTCGATGTGGGCGACCTTGGCGTTGACGCCGTCCTTGTCGTGCCGACGGAAGTCGATCACGCGGTAGGCGCGCTTGTGCCCGCCGCCCTTGTGCCGGGTGGTGATCCGGCCGTGCGCGTTGCGCCCGCCCTTGCCGTGCAGCGGGCGGACCAGCGACTTCTCCGGGTGGTCGCGGGTGATCTCGGCGAAGTCGGACACGCTCGAGCCGCGGCGACCCGGGGTCGTCGGCTTGTACTTACGAATAGCCATCTTCTACTCAGTCCTGTTCTTGTCCTGTCCGGCGATCAGG
Source organism: Mycolicibacterium duvalii (assembly GCF_010726645.1). Lineage (NCBI taxonomy): Bacteria > Bacillati > Actinomycetota > Actinomycetes > Mycobacteriales > Mycobacteriaceae > Mycobacterium > Mycolicibacterium duvalii. Next base: position 3,542,371 of record NZ_AP022563.1, read on the forward strand.
CCGGCGCTCCGAACAGATCGATGGGTTTGCTACCCGCGGCCAGCGTCACGATGGCGCGCTTGGTGTCCTTGCGCTTGCCGTAGCCGGTGCGGGTGCGCTTGCGCTTGCCCTGCCGGTTGGCGGTGTTCACCGACGCGACCTTGACCTTGAAGATCTTCTCGACTGCGATCTTGATCTGCGTCTTGTTCGAGTCGGGGTGCACGATGAACGTGTAGACGTTGTCCTCGATGAGTCCGTAGGACTTCTCCGAGATCACCGGCGCGAGAATGATGTCGCGGGGATCGGTCACGGTAGCCATCTACGCCGTTACCTCCTGCTCCTGCTTGGTGCCCGCCTCGATGTAGGCGTTCAGCGCCTCGACGCTGAACACCACGTCGTCGGCCTTGAGCACGTCGTACGTGTTGAGCTGGTCGGGCGAAATGACATGTACGCCAGGCAGATTGCGCACGCTGAGCGTGCTCGCCTCGTCGGCGCGGCCGATGACCACCAGCACCTGCTTACGGTCGGTCAGGCTCGCCAGGAACGCCTTGGCGCTCTTGGTCGACGGCGACTGACCCTCGACCAGCTCGGTGACGGCGTGGATACGGCCGTTGCGCGCCCGGTCGCTCAGCGCGCCGCGCAGCGCGGCCCGGATCATCTTCTTCGGGGTCCGCTCGCTGTAGTCGCGCGGCTTGGGACCGTGCACGGTGCCACCGCCGGCGTACTGCGGCGCGCGCGTCGAGCCCTGACGGGCGCGGCCGGTGCCCTTCTGGCGGTACGGCTTCTTGCCGCCGCCGCGGACCTCGCCGCGGGTCTTGGTCGAGTGCGTGCCCTGCCGGGCCGCCGCAAGCTGAGCGGTGACCACCTGGTGCATCAACGCGATGTTGGGTTCGACGTCGAACAGCGCGGCGGGCAGCTCGATGGAGCCATCCGTCTTGCCGCCGGGCGTCCGTACCTCAAGAGTCAGAGTCATGCCTTCTCGCCTCGCTTAACTGCGCTGCGGACCATCACCAGTCCACCGTTGCGTCCGGGGATCGCGCCCTTGATCAGCAGGACGTTGTTCTCGGCGTCGACCTTGTGCACCTTCAGGTTCTGCGTGGTGACGCGGTCGTTGCCCATCCGGCCCGACATGCGGGTGCCCTTGAAGACACGGCCCGGGGTGGCGCAGCCACCGATCGAGCCCGGCCGGCGGTGCACGGCCTGCGCGCCGTGGGAGGCGCCCTGGCCGCGGAAGCCGTGCCGCTTCATGGTGCCGGCGAAGCCCTTGCCCTTGCTGGTGCCGGTCACGTCGACGTAGCTGCCGTCGGCGAAGATCTCGGCGGTCAGCTCCTGGCCGACTTCGTACTCGGCGGCCGCGGCCTCGTCGTCGAGCCGCAGCTCGGCGAGGTGGCGGCGGGGGTTCACGCCGGCGACGGCGTACTGCCCCGAAAGCGGCTTGTTCACCTTGCGCGGGCTGATCTCGCCGTAGGCGAGCTGCACGGCGCTGTACCCGTCGCGCTCCGCGGTGCGGATGCGCGTGACGACGTTGGGCCCGGCCTTGACGACCGTCACCGGCACGACCTTGTTGTTCTCGTCGAACACCTGCGTCATGCCCAGCTTGGTGCCCAGAATGCCGCGGCGCGGAGCGCCCGAATTGCTTGAGGGTGCCATTCTTGTGGGTCTCCTACTGGATGTTGACGTCGACGCTGGCCGGCAGATCGATGCGCATCAACGCGTCGACCGTCTTCGGCGTCGGGTCGAGGATGTCGATCAGGCGCTTGTGGGTGCGCATCTCGAAGTGCTCGCGCGAGTCCTTGTACTTGTGCGGAGACCGGATGACGCAATACACGTTCTTCTCGGTCGGCAGCGGCACCGGGCCGACCACGCTGGCGCCCGTCCGGGTGACCGTCTCGACGATCTTGCGCGCCGAGGCGTCGATCGCCTCATGGTCGTAGGCCTTGAGCCTGATGCGGATCTTCTGTCCCGCCACGCTTCTCCTACCTCACTACTCATGGCCCCACGCCGTCCGGGAGATCCGGAACCCTGCTGGGCCTGGCTGTGCCGCCGCTGTTTACCTGTCTCTGGTTCACCGGTCCCCGCGGTCGGGTGTGTCGCCCGAACGCACGCTCGAAGGCGGCGGATTTTCGTCGCGATCGAAGGTTGGGGACCAGACGCGCCCCGAGGGGCGCCGGTCGCATGCCCGGCCGAGCGAACCCGGCTCAAGGCAACCCGAACAGTATGCCCTAGATCGGGACGTGCTCCAAATCCCGGCCGCGAGCCCCGGACCTGCGTCAGCCTAGCGCGTCCCAGAAGGCGCACTGGTGCGCCCTGTCATAGTCGTCGACCACCGTATTGCCGTCCGGGCGCAGCGTCATCACCCGACCGGAACCGCGCCTCGGCCAGTCCGTCGCGGGGGCTCCGGTCCGCACGAACGCGGCCCAGTAGTCGACCATCTGCCGGCTCAGGTCACGCTGCGCGGCGGTCAGGTCCGGCGCCCCGCCGACGTCGAAGACGTAGCGCACGTCCAGCGAGTGGCTCGCGCCGACCGGGAACGGCAACGTCGTCAGCGGTTCGGGGGCCGGCGCGTCCTGGTCGGCGAACTCGTAGGCGTAGACCGGTTGGTGCCGGTTCAGGTCGGCGGCGAGCCGGTCGGCCACGCACGCGAACTCCGCATCGGTCAGCGCGGCCGAGTAGGCCAGCTCGGGCTCGCGGTAGCGGTCGGCCGGGTAGCGCTGCGCCACCGCGGCCGCATCGGGCCCGAAGACCTCGGCGAGGGCATGCGGATACCCCGCGGCGCCGATCCGCTGCCCGGTGCGCAGATAGCGCAGCCCGGTGAACAGGGTGAACTCGTCGCGAGTGGTGCCGATCAGCACCGGAACCCGTGCCGTGGTCCCGTCGGCGGCGGCGGTGAGCGGATCGACCGGCAGCGCCGTCGTTGCGGTCACCGGGCCGGTCAGTTGCTCGACGCCGAGCCGGGCGTAGAAGACCGGTTCGCGCAGCCTGTCGACCCGGGCGCCGCGCAGACACCCGGCTGCCGCGGCGACGTCACCGCATCCGGCTGCCGCGGCATAGTCGAGGCTGACGCGCCTGGCGTGCGGCAGTGCGGCCTGGGCCTGACAGGGACCGCTCATGATGATCGCGCCGTGGAACAGACCCCGCGAGCCGGGCGCGGCCAGGTGGTCGCACACCGACATCGCGCCGGCCGACTCCCCGGCCACCGTGACCCGATCCGGGTCACCGCCGAACGCGGCGATGTTCTCGCGCACCCAGCGCAGCGCAGCCTGCTGATCGGCCAGGCCGTAGTTGCCGACGTCGCCCGGCGGGCCCAGCGCGGGGTGGGCCAGGAATCCGAGCGCGCCCAGCCGGTAGTTGAGGGTGACCACGACGATGTCGCCGCGTTCGACCAGGCGGCGCGCGCCGAACATGCCGCCGTCGCCGTTGATGAAGCTGCCGCCGTGGAACCAGACCAGCACGGCCTTGGGCTCGTCGGGTGTCGCCGGCGTCCACACGTTCAGCGACAGGCAATCCTCCCCGCTGCCGGTGCCGAACTCCGGGTCGGGCCCGGGGGCCTGCAGGCATCGGGGGCCGGGCCGTGACGCGTCCCGTACCCCGTCCCAGCGGAGCGCGGGCTCCGGCGGCCGGAACCGCAACGGGCCGACCGGCGGGGCCGCGTACGGGATGCCGCCGAAGAAGCTGTGCCCGGGATCCTCGACGCCGCGCACCGCGCCCGTACCGGTCTGCACCACCGCCGGATCGGCGGGCGCAGGCACCGCCACGGGGTCCGCCGCATGCACACACCCGACCGCGCACAGCAGCACGAGCGCCACGCTGAGCAGTCGTTTCGGCACGACGTCCGAGCCTACTTGCGACGTGGGTTACAGTGTTCTTGACACCTGTCAAGTTAATCCCGAGCGAGGCACCATGAGCACGCCCGTCACCGGCGGCGTCCTGGCCGATCCGAAGGCCTACACCGACGAGGCGCGCCTGCACGCCGCGCTGACCCACCTGCGCCGGCACGCCCCGGTCTCCTACGTGGACGTCCCGGACTACCGGCCGTTCTGGGCGGTCACCAAGCACGCCGACATCATGGCCATCGAGCGGGACAACGAGCTGTGGATCAACGCACCGCGCCCGATGCTCGTCACCGCCGCCACCGACGACCTGTCCCAGGCCAACCTGGCCGCCGGCGGCGGCATCCGCACCTTGATCCACATGGACGACCCGCTGCACCGCGACATCCGCAAGGTCGGCGCGGACTGGTTCCGCCCCAAGGCCATGCGGGCGCTGAAGACCCGCGTCGACGAGCTGGCCAAGATCTACGTCGACAAGATGGTGGAGAAGGGCCCCGAGTGCGACTTCGTCCAGGAAGTCGCGGTCAACTTCCCGCTGTACGTGATCCTGTCGCTGCTGGGCCTGCCCGAATCCGACTTCGGCCGGATGCTCAAGCTCACCCAGGAGATGTTCGGCGGTGACGACGACGAGTTCACCCGCGGCAAGAGCCCGGAGGAACTGCACGAGGTCATCACCGACTTCTTCCGGTACTTCACCGCGCTGACCGCCGAACGCCGGGCCCACCCCACCGACGATCTGGCCTCGGCGATCGCCAACGCCAAGATCGACGGCGAGTACCTCAACGACATCGACTGCCTGTCCTACTACGTCATCGTCGCCAGCGCCGGCCACGACACCACCAGCGCCGCCATCTCCGGCGGCCTGCTCGCGTTGATCGAGAACCAGGATCAACTGGCGCGGCTGAAGGCCCACCCGGACCTGATGGGCACCGCGGTCGAGGAGATGATCCGGTGGACCACCCCGGTCAAGGAGTTCATGCGCACCGCCACCGCCGACACCGAGGTGCACGGCGTGCCGATCAAGGAGGGCGAGTCGGTGCTGCTGTCCTACGTCTCGGCCAACCGCGACGAGGACATCTTCGACGAGCCGTTCCGCTTCGACGTCGGCCGCGACCCGAACAAGCACCTGTCGTTCGGTTACGGCGTGCACTTCTGCCTGGGCGCCGCGCTCGCGCGGATGGAGATCAACAGCTTCTTCACCGAACTGGTCCCCCGGCTGGAGTCCATCGAACTGGCCGGCGACCCGGAGTTCATCGCGACGATCTTCGTCGGCGGCCTCAAGCACCTACCGATCCGGTACGGACTGCGCTGAGTCCGGCGCTGTGACATAGGCGGCCCGCCACTCGACAAGTGGCCCCGATCACATAGACTGTGTTTGACACCCGTCAAGTACTGCTGTGTGAGGAGCCCGATGAGCGCGTCCGCGATGGATCTCAAGATGGACGAAGCGGCGAAGGTACTGGCCGACCCGACGGCTTACGCCGACGATGCCCGGCTGCACGCCGCGTTGGCGCACCTGCGCGCCAACAACCCCGTCGCCTACGTCGATCACGGTCCGTACCGGCCGTTCTGGGCGATCACCAAGCACGCCGACATCATGGCCATCGAGCGCGCCAACGACCTGTGGTTGTCCGAGCCCCGGCCGCTGCTGGCCACCGCCGAGGCCGACGATCTGGCCAAGGCGCAGCTGGAGGCCGGGTTCGGGTTGCGCACCCTGATCCACATGGATGACCCGCACCACCGCAAGGTGCGCGCCATCGGCGCCGACTGGTTCCGCCCGAAAGCCATGCGGGACCTGAAGGTTCGTGTCGACGAGCTGGCCAAGCGCTACGTGGACAAAATGGCCGAGATCGGCCCGGAGTGCGACTTCGTCACCGACATCGCGGTCAACTTCCCGCTGTATGTGATCCTGTCGCTGCTCGGCCTGCCCGAAGAGGACTTCGGCCGGATGCACATGCTGACCCAGGAGATGTTCGGCGGCGACGACGACGAGTACAAGCGCGGCACCACACCGGAAGAGCAGATGGCGGTGCTGACCGACTTCTTCAACTACTTCGGCGCTTTGACGGCGTCGCGGCGGGAGCACCCGACCGACGATCTGGCGTCGGCGATCGCCAACGGCCGCGTCGACGGCGAGCTCATGTCCGACGTGGACACGCTGTCCTACTACGTCATCGTCGCCAGCGCCGGCCACGACACCACCAAGGACGCCATCTCCGGGGGCCTGCTCGCGCTGATCGAGAACCCCGCCGAAATGGCCCGCCTCAAAGGCGATCTCAGCTTGATGGGCACCGCCGTCGAGGAGATGATCCGCTGGTCCACCCCGGTCAAGGAGTTCATGCGCACTGCCGCCGAGGACACCGAGATCCGCGGGGTGCCCATCGCCAAGGGCGAGTCGGTGTATCTGGCCTACGTGTCGGGCAACCGCGACGAGGAGGTCTTCGACGAGCCGTTCCGTTTCGACGTCGGTCGCGACCCGAACAAGCACGTCGCCTTCGGCTACGGAGTGCACTTCTGCCTCGGCGCGGCTCTGGCCCGGATGGAGATGAACAGCCTGTTCACCGAGCTGTTGCCGCGGCTGGACTCGATCGAGCTGGCGGGGAAGCCCGAACTGTCGGCGACCACCTTCGTCGGCGGCCTCAAGCATCTGCCGGTGCGTTACTCGCTGCGCTGACCGGGCTTTGCGTACGCGTTGAGAAAGCCGTCGACCGCTGCGACGGCCGCCGCCCGGTAGTCGAAGTCGGGCAGCGTGCTGATCCGGCCGAAGGCCAACGGTCCGACCAGCAGCGCAAGGGCGATCGGGCGGTCGACGGGCTGGAGTTGTTCGGCGGCGTCGGCGCTGTCGAAGACGGTCTCGAACGGCGCCGCGTACTGCTCGACGATCCGTTCGCGCAGTGAACTGACCGGAGTCCCGTCCGCGAGGGGCACCCCGGTGATGTCGGGCCCCAGCGACAGCCACGCCATCGCGGTGAGCGTGGTGGGGGCCTCGGCGATCGAATCGGCCCACTCGACCACGATCGCCTGGAGCCTCTCGCGCAGCGTGCCGCGCTCGGGCGGCATCGGCGGCGGCGGGATCAGACTGGTGAAGGCCGCCGCGACGAGGTCGTTACCGCTCGGAAAGTGGCGATACAACGTCGCGCGGGCGACATTGGCCTGTCGGGTGACCGCGTCGATCGTCACCGCCGCCGGCCCGCCGGCGCGCAGCAGCGCGGTGGCCGCCTCCAGCAGACGGGCCCGGGACCGGGCCGGCCGCGGGTCGCCGGTCATGGTTTCCGCCTCCTCGGTTTCGCCCGCCCCGACAGCGGGAATGTGCACAAGACTATTGGTCTTGCAACGAGACTGTTAGTCTCGGTTTGTCTTTTTGAGACCAACAGTCTTGAAACCTCCTGCTGGAAGAGACGCCATGGTCACCCTGTCTGGATCTGCCCAGGATATCGACGGCGAGGTCGCGTCCCTGCCGAAACGCGGACGCATCTGGCTGCTCGTCGTCGCGAGCTTCAACGTGCTGCTGGTGATCTCGTCGATGGTGGCGCTCAACGCCGCTCTGCCTGACCTCGCGCTGGAGACGTCGGCCACCCAGTCCCAGCTCACGTGGATCGTCGACGGGTACACGCTGGCGCTGGCCTGTCTGCTGCTGCCGGCCGGCGCTCTGGGTGACCGCTTCGGCCGGCGCGGCGCCCTGCTGGTCGGCCTGGTGATCTTCGGGGTGGCGTCGTGCGCGCCGACGGTGCTCGACAGCCCGACCCAGATCATCGTGGCGCGCGCCGTGGCCGGTGTCGGTGCTGCGTTCATCATGCCGGCCACGCTGTCACTGCTGACGGCCGCGTTCCCGAAAGACGAGCGCAACAAGGCCGTCGGCATCTGGGCCGGTGTCGCCGGCTCGGGTGCGGTCGTCGGCTTCCTCGGCACCGGGCTGATGCTGCAATTCTTCTCCTGGCAGTCGATCTTCTACGCCTTCACCGCCGCGGCGCTGCTGTTGTTCGTCGCGACGCTGACGATCGGGTCCTCCCGCGACGAGACCGCGGCCCCGATCGACTGGCTGGGTGGCAGCCTGATCGCGACGGCGATCGCGGTCTTCGTGCTCGGCATCGTCGAAGCGCCGGTGCGCGGGTGGACCGACCCGATCGTGCTGGGATGTCTCGGTGCGGGCCCGGCACTGGCCGCGGTGTTCGCAGTGGTGCAGTTGCGCCGCACCCACCCGCTGCTCGACGTGCGGCTGTTCCGCCGACCTGACTTCGCGACCGGTGCGGTGGGAATCACGTTCATCTTCATGGCGAATTTCGGCTTCTTCTATCTCGCGATGCAGCATATGCAGCTGGTGATGGGATACACCCCGCTGCAGACCGCTTTTGCGCTGTCGCCGTTGGCACTTCCCGTGCTGGTGCTGGGTTTCAGCCTGCACCTCTACCTGCCGAAGGTGGGTTTGCGCTTCGCGGTCACCGTCGGGCTGCTGCTGATCGCAACCGGGCTGTACCTGATGCGTTTCCTCGACGGGGATTCGACCTTCACCGACCTGATGTGGCCCATGCTGGTCATGGCCTCGGGCATCGGGTTCTGCACCGCCCCGACGACGTCGGCGATCATGAACGCCACCCCCGACGAGAAGCAGGGCGTTGCCTCGGCGGTCAACGACGCCACCCGCGAGATCGGAGCCGCGGTGGGTATCGCGGTCGCCGGATCGATTCTGGCCGCGCTCTACCACTCCTCGCTGGCCCCGCGCCTGGAAGCCTTCCCCGACGAGATCCGTTCCGGCGCGACCGATTCGCTGGCCTATGCGCTGTCCATCGCCGAACGCATGGGACCGCAGGGAGCGGAACTGACCCGGCTGGCCGAGGACGCGTTCCTGCACTCGATGAGTCAGGCGCTGCTGGTGCTCTCGGTGGTCACGCTGGCCGGCGCGCTGTTTGTCGCCGTGTGGTCACCCGGGCGGGACGGCCGGCAGTGGGCGCCGCTGCGCCGTGGCTCACGCGAAGAATTCCGCAGCCCGGTGGCCGATCATCGCGATGGTGGCGTGCGGGCCGCGACTGGGCGCCATCGGAAGGATGGACCCGTCGACGATTGACAGGCCGTCCACGCCGAACACGTGGCACCGGTTGTCGACCATGGCGTCGGGATCGTCGTCGCTCCCCATTTTCGCGGTGCCGCACAGATGTTGCGAGGTTGCCCATACGGCTTCCTGCCCCTCCGCAGCCGCACCGGCCAGCTCGCGCGCGAGCTCCGTTGCTTCGCTGAGCAGTAGGACGTCGAGCGGCGCACTGTCGTAACGATGTTCGATGACCGGATCGGTTCCCCGGAGGCGGACCCGCCCGCGTGAATGCGGCCGCATCAGCGTGATTCCGAGGTGCGGGTGATCGGCCGGGTCATCGTGGTCACCACCCACCATGGCTCCGAATCCCGCTGTGTAGGGCCGGATCTCGACACCCTTATCCGTGGTCAGAATCGCCTCGAGCGGTGGAACCCCGTGGGTCGGCGTCCACCGGACCGGCAGCACCCATTCCGGGTGGTCGATGGTCGCGACCCCCACGGGAAGGTCGGCGACGACGGGAACATCGGCGGCACGCACCTGAGCAGCCGGTCCGATGCCGGAGAGTAGCAACAGCCGAGCCGTCTCGATCGCCCCGGCGCACAGGATGATTCGGTCGGCGAACAGCTCTGAGGCGCCATCTGGGCCGCGGCACTGCACCCCGACCGCCCGAGTGCCCTGCAGCAGCAGGCGTTGCACCCGGGTCTCGGTGTGCACGGTCAGGTTGGGCCGGCCCAGCACGGGCTGCAGGAAAGCGCCACCGGGTCCCACCCGCTGACCGCCGTCGATGTTCAGCGGCACCGCACCGATGCCGGCGGGGAGCTGCAGACCGGCGGTGGCGCCGTTGAGATCCTCGACCCACGGGTAGCCCGCAGCGCGCGCAGCATCGACGAATGCACCGGTGGCGCCGTCGAATACGGCGACGCGACGTACCGTGATCGGGCCGTCCTGCCCGTGCACCGGGGTGTCGAAGTCGAGATCGTGCTCGATGGCGCGGAAGTGCGGCAGCACGTCGGCCCACGCCCACCCCGGCAGACCCCAGCCGTCGAAGTCGGTCGGCAGCGCGCGACAGAAGTAGCCGCCGTTGACCGCTCCCGAGCCGCCCACCACCGCGCCGCGCATCAGTTGCGCGGTCCGGCGCGGATCATCGGTCAACACGGTCGGGTAGCGGTGCACGACCGAACTGGCGGGTCCGATCGGCAGCCGAAGGCCGTCGGCGATCTGATCCGCCACCCGGGCGTCGGTGGCGCTCGGGCCCCACTCGACGACGGTGACCGTGCAGCGTTCGTCGGCGGAGAGCCGCTCGGCGAGCACCGAGCCCGCGCTGCCCGCACCGATGATCAGGACATCGGTCATCAGGCTCAGCGGCGGATCTGCGGCTTCAGGGCGCCGGCGTGGCGCTCGCGCAGCACGCCGCTCCACAGCCCCAGGCCGTAGGCGATGTCGTCGAGGCGTTTGAGCAGCAGGTAGGTCAGCACCCCGACCCGCTTGCCGTCGTCGTCGACACGACCGGTGCGCACCAGCCAGTCGAGCAGGCCGTCGAGCACCGCGGCGACCAGCACCACGCGACGGCATCGCCTCGACAGCGTCGCCGCCAGCAGCGCCAGCGGCCAGTAGTGCCGGCAGATGGCCGCGGCGAGTTGGGCGGCCCCCGACCACATCGCCTGGGTGGCCACCGCGGCCACCTCCAGCGGCTCGGTCGGGACTCCGGACAGTGTCTTGGCGATGCGGCGCCCGGTGAGGACCGCGACGACCACCGACGCCACATAGCCGATGCCCGAACCCCGCGCGGCCAGCAGCCACGCCGCCAGGGTCGGGCCGGAGATCACCAGCGGCGCCGTCTTCCCGGGATGACGGATGGTCAACGGGGCTGCGGCGCTGCCGTAGAACGCCTTGCGCACGAACCACTTCCGCAGATCGGTGCGATGATCGTGGGCCACCGTGGCGATCGGCTCGTAGCGCAGCCGGGCACCGGCCTCGTTGAGGCGCCAGCACAGGTCGACGTCTTCGCCGGAGGTCAGGGTCTCGTCGAATCCGCCGATGTCGAGCAGGGCCGCTCGGCGGCAGATGATCGCGGCACTGGGCACGTAGGAGACGGTGCCGTACGGCACGACGGGCGCCTCGCGCAGCCCGAGGTCCAGCGAGGAGCGGACCGCCTCGTACCGCGCCACCGCGCCGGCGGTGTTGTTCAGCGCCACGATGCGGGGCGCCACCAACGCGACCGCGGGGTCGCAGAAGTGGCCGCACAGCGCTTCCAGCCAGCCGCGGCGCGGCACCACGTCGGAGTCCAGGAACGCGACGAAGTCGGTGTCGCAGACCGCCAGCCCGGTGTTGCGGGCCGCGGCCGGACCCTTGCTGTACGGGTGGCGCAGCACCCGCACGTCGCAGTGCATCGCTGCGAAGTCGGCCTCGCGCACCGGGTCCACGGAGCCGTCGTCGACAATCACCACACGCATACCGCGCAGCGACGACACCAGGCGCATCAGCCCGATAGGGTTGTCCTTCACCGGGATAACGACGGTGATGTCGCGGTGCGAGGGCCCGCTCAGCGGCCGCGGGTGTGCGACGGTCGCGTCGAGCAGGGTGCGGGCCAGCTGGGCACTGACCGCGTCGTGAACTTCCAGCCGGCCGCCGCGTAGCAGCGTCTGCGCGGCCGGCGCCAAGCGCAGCAACCGGGTCGGTGAGCCGCCGAGCAACGCCGTGCCCTCTCCGAGCACGCGCACCCGGCGGTCCACCTGGACGGCGAACCCGTCCGGGAGACGCGGGCCGGTCATGTCAGCATCCCCCCACTGTCTGGCTGCCAGCGTGTGACGCGCGCCGTGCACGCGTCCACCATCTCGGTAAGAATTCTGCTTCCGTCGTGTGCGGTAGCCGTTGTCGGGTCCCCCAAAACCCCCACCGGGCTCACCGCGGCCACGCCCCCCTCGCGCAGTGCCGGCATCAACTCGGCCAACGGGGCGGCGTTCCCGACGACCCGGTCGTCGCCGACGGCATCCGGGGCGATGTGCAACAACACCGACGTCTCGGTGTGACCGGCGTGCGCGTCGGCGTCGCGGGACACGCAGGAACACCACGCGACATCGCGGCCCTCGGAGCGCAGCAGCGTGCAGGCCCGGCGCAACGCGGCGACGTTGCCGCCGTGGCCGTTGACGAACACCAGCCGGGAGGCCCATCGGCACGCGGAGCGTCCGAACTCGACCAACAGCTCCGTCAGCGCTGCCGTGCCGATCGAGATGGTGCCGGGGAAGCCTTCGTGCTCGCCGCTGGCTCCGTAGCTGACCGGCGGCGCGACCTGCCACACGCCGGTGTCGGCGGCGCGGAGTCGCCGGATGAGGCCGTCGGCCACCGCGGACGCGATGCGGGTGTCGGTATCGAGGGGCAGATGGGGCCCGTGTTGTTCGGTGGATCCGACCGGGACGATCAGGGCCGGAGACGTTTCATGTAGCTGCCGCGACGTCGAGTTTCCGAGCTCGATGGGGAAAGCCACGCGACGATGGTAGGCCCAATTCACCTGTTGCGCGCCAATTGTTGGCTCACCGGACGACTGATTTTCTGCTGCGTCGCCCAGGCGGTTCACCCCCGCCCCCTGCGCCCCGTTGGCACCAGGGGACGGTCACACCCCCAGGGTGCGGGTGAAGCCCTCCGGGACCAGTACGTCGTCGCGGGTCAGCTCGTGGATCGAGGACTTGCCCAGCCCCATCAGCGCCGAGTCGATACCGCCGCGCAGGATGTCCAGAACGTTCTCGACACCGGCTTGCCCGTTCGCTGCCAGGCCCCACAGATAGGCCCGCCCGATCATCACCGCGCGGGCGCCCAGGGCTACCGCCTTGACCACGTCGCTGCCGCGCCGGACTCCACCGTCGAGCAACACCTCGATCTGGTCGCCGACAGCGTCGGCGATGGCCGGCAGGCACCGGATCGCCGCGGGCGTGCCGTCGAGGTTGTTACCGCCGTGATTGGACACCGTGATCGCCGAAACGCCCGCGTCCACAGCGCGTTTGGCGTCGTCAACGCGGACGGTGCCCTTGAGCAGGAACGGTCCGCCCCACTGCTCACGCAGCCAGGCCACGTCCTCCCAGGTCGGCGGCGGGGTGCCCATCCACTGCCCGTAGGCCTCGAAGAACGTCGGACCGGGCTCACCGCGGCGGGCCTGGTTGGGCACCCGCAGGTCCGGTGGGCGCAGCGTCTTGGCGAAGCTGTAGAACCACCTCGGCTTGGTGATCACCTCCGGCGACATCCGGATCATGGTCTTGAGGTCCATCCGCTCCGGAATCTTCGGGCTGCCCCAGTCGCGGCCGTGGGCGAAGCTCCAGTCGGTGGTCAGGATCAGCCCCTTGGCGCCGGCAGCGCGGGCGCGTTCCATTCTCGCGAGGATCTCGTCGCGGCTGCCCAGCCAGTAGATCTGGAAGAAGATCTTGTCGTTGACCGCGGTGACCTCTTCCATCGGCTTGCTCGCGAACGACGACAGACCCATGGCCGTGCCGCGGGCCGCCGCGGCCCGGGCCACCGCCACTTCACCGTCGGGGTCGATCGCCTGCACGCCGGTCGGCGAGATGACGACGGGCAGCGAAATGTCCTGTCCCATCACAGTTGTCGCCATGTCACGCTTTTCGGTGGCGCCGATGACGTGGGGGGCGAAGCCGAGTTCGGCGAAGGACTCGACGTTGTCGGTGACCGTCACGCCCTTCTCGCTGGCCGAGATCAGCGAGGAGTAGGCCGACTTCGGCAGCCTCTTCTTCGCCCGTTGCTGGGCGATGGCGACGGTTTCGAACCAGGTATCACGTGCCATGGGGTTACACAGGACTTTCGTTGCAGAACTTTTTGGGAGGAGCGCTCAGCAGGGTGAGCGGGATGGGGCCCTTCGGCGCGCGGCCGCCCGAGCGGGAGTGATCCACGCTCGACTTGGGCTTGTCGCGTTCGAGTGCCAGCGCGGGTTCGCCGTAGCCCTGCACGCATTCGGGATCGGGTCCGTCCATCGGCAGGCCGGTGAAGAACTTGGCCGCCATGCAGCCGCCACGGCACGCGTCGTAATGCCCGCAGCCGCTGCAGGCGCCGGCCGACTGTGGTTCGCGCAGCTCACGAAACAGCTCGGAGTGCTTCCACACCGTGTCGAAACCGCCGTCCCGCAACACGTTTCCTGCCAGGAACTTGTCGTGGATGGCGAACGGGCAGGCGTAGACGTCGCCGACCGGGTCGATCAGGCAGACCACGCGGCCGGCGCCGCACAGGTTCAGCCCGGCCAGCGCGCCGGGTTCGCCGAGGCCGGACAGGTGGAAGAACGAGTCGCCGGTGAGCACGCGTTCGCCGTGCGCGACCAGCCAGTTGTAGAGCTGGACCTGCTGGTCCGAGGTCGGGTGCAGTTCGTCCCACACGTCGGCGCCGCGGCCCGACGGACGCAGCCGGGTGATGCGCAGCGTCGCGCCATAGGCGTCGGCCAGTGCCTTGAAGTCGTCGAGCTGGTCAACGTTGTGGCGGGTGACGACCACCGAGATCTTGGCGTCGGTGAATCCGGCGTCGCGCAGGTTCTCCAGCGCGCGCACCGCCATCGCGAAGGATCCCGGGCCGCGCACCGCGTCGTTGACCTCGGCGGTCGCGCCGTCCAGCGAGATCTGGACGTCGACGTAGTCGCTGGCGGCCAGTTTGGCGGCTACGTCCGGGGTGATCCGCACTCCGTTGGTGGAGAACTTGACGCCGACGTGGTGCTCGGTGGCGTAGTCGACGAGCTCCCAGAAGTCGCTGCGCACGGTCGGCTCCCCGCCGCCGATGTTGACGTAGAACACCTGCATACGCTCGAGCTCGTCGATGATGTCCTTGCACTGCTGGGTGCTCAGCTCACGCGGGTCGCGTTTACCCGAGGACGACAGGCAGTGCACGCACGACAGATTGCACGCGTAGGTCAGCTCCCAGGTCAGACAGATGGGGGCGTCCAGTCCGCGCTCGAACTGGTCGACCAGCCGGGGCACGGGGGCAGTGACAGTCATCGATCCTCTTCCGCGACAAGCATGTTGGACTGGACGAGCACGCCCAGTGCATGGAGGTAGGGCGCCTGCGCGTCGTCGTCGACACCGGCAGCGCGGCAGGCGGAGCGAACGTCGGGGTGATCACCCAGCGAGTTGATCACCTCGACGATCGTCCGATTCTTCAGAAACGAGAGCTTGCGGGTCCCGAAGTGGTAGAGCAACGCGCCGAACGGCTCCGGCCGGACCGCCACCTGCGGGTGCAACCGCCAGCGTCGGCCCGCGTCGAAAGAGGTCGGCGCAGTCATGCTCAGTAGACCCCGCACATCCCGTCGATCGAGACTTCCTCGACCAGGCTCTCGGTCACCAGCTCGTCGTTCTGGGTGTTCTCGCTCGAATCCATGGATGTCACCTTTCTGACTCTCGACTTTTGTGACGCAGGTCGCTAACAATATGGCATCGAGTGCCGAAACGGAAGAGGGGGTCGCGGTGGATGCCACGAAACCGCGGGTGGGCCGTCGTCGATCCACGAGTTGGGAGCACATCAGCGACGTCGCGATCGACCTGTTCACGACGCGCGGCTTCGACGAGGTCAGCGTCGACGACGTGGCGGCCGCCGCGGGAATCGCCCGCCGGACACTGTTCCGCTACTACCCGTCGAAGAATGCGCTGCCCTGGGGCGACTTCGATGCGCACCTCGAGCACATGCGCACACTGCTCGACGGGGCCGATCCCAACGTGCCGATCCGGGAGGCGTTGCGCGCCGCCCTGCTGGCCTTCAACGACTTCGACGACGGCGACCGCCACCGGCAGCGCATGCGGTTGATCCTGGAAACCGAGACGTTGCAAGCCTATTCGATGACGATGTACGCCGGGTGGCGGGCAGTGGTGGCAGGTTTCGTGGCGCGTCGCCTGGGCCTCACGGAACAGGACCTGGTGCCGCAGACGGTGGCGTGGTCGATGCTGGCGGTGGCGCTGGCGGCCTACGAGCACTGGCTGGCCGACGAGACGGTGTCGCTGGCCACCGCGCTGGGCGGCGCATTCGACATGACGGCCGGCGGTCTGGACCAACTGGAAATCGGGGTGTCGGAGTAACGGCCTCGGCGGCGACGATGTAGGTGTGAGCGCCGAACCGGATGGCACGGACGCTCCGCGCGCACTGCTCGCGCTGTACGACGAGGCCCTGCCCGCGGTCTACGGGTACTTCGTCCGGCGCTGCGGTGACCGCGGGACGGCCGAGGACCTGACGTCAGAGACCTTTCTGGCGGCGATGGACGCCGCCCGCAAGCCCTCACCGCCCGAGCTGAGCGTGCCGTGGCTGATCGGGGTGGCGCGCCACAAGCTGGCCGACCACTACCGGCGCCGCCACGACCGGTTCAGCGTCCCGGTCGCCGACGTGCCGGAGGCAACCGAGACGGCCGACACCTGGGACGCCCAGCTCGACCGCATCGTCGCCGAGAGCGTGCTCGCCAGGCTGCCGGAGCACCATCGCACCGTTCTGGCGTTGCGCTACATGGACGACCGGTCGGTGCCCGAGTGCGCGGAGCTGATCGGCCGCACCGTGCACGCCACCGAGGCCCTGCTCGTGCGGGCCCGCCGCGCATTCCGATCGAACTACCCGGAGCCGGAAAGGAGGAAGCCGTGAACGACAACCGGGATCCGTTGACCGTGCTCAACAGCGACGATCTTCCCGTCGCGCCCGACCCGGCCTTCGCCGCCCGCCTCCGTGCCCGGCTGCAAGCGGCCGCGTCCTTACCCCGTCGAACCGGAGGAGTTGTCATGAGCGGAACCGACACGATGATCGCCGAACTGGCCGAGGCGGCTGCACCGCCGGTCGAGCCCCGATCCGCGGTGATCGCCTATCTGACCGTCACCGATGCCCGCGCGGCCATCACCTGGTATGCCGACGCGTTCGGGGCCGCGCTGACGGGTGACCCTGTCGAGATGGACGACGGCCGGATCGGCCATGCGGAATTGTCACTCGGCGGCGGAATTCTGTACCTGGCCGATGAGTTTCCCGAGGTCAGCCTGAAAGCGCCGTCACCGCAGCATGTTTCAGTGAGCCTGATGTTGGCCGTGTCCGACACCGACGCCGCCCTGCGCCGGGCCCGGGAGGCGGGCGCCACCATTCAGCGCGAACCCTACGAGGCGCACGGGGCACGCGGCGCTGCCCTGGTCGATCCGTTCGGGCATCGCTGGATGCTCACCGGGCCCGTTACCGGCGCTGCCGTGCCGATCCAGCACGGTGATGTCGGCTATGTCGCGCTCTGTACACCGGACCCTGAGCGAGCGGCGGCGTTCTACGCGCATGTGCTCGGGTGGACCTATGACTCCCGAACCCGGACGGTGACCGGTATCGGGCAGCGAATCCGACTGACCTCGGGGCCGAACACACTGGTGTGTGGCTACGCCGTCACCGACCAGAACGGCGCGCAGCAGAGCATTCTCGGCGCCGGCGGACAGGTCGGCGAGGTCGAACGTCTCGACTTCGGCGACGTGGTGAGTGCGACCGATCCGCAAGGGCTGCCGTTCGCGGTGTTCGAACCCTCGTCTGAGCAGCCACGGCCGAAGCTCAACGGCAGTGGTCCCGGAGAGCTGTCCTACATCACCTACCAGGTGCCGAATTCAGCTGTGTTCAAAGCCTTCTACGGCGGTCTGCTGTTCTGGACGTTTGAACCGGGACGCGTTGACGACGGCTGGCAGGTGATGGGCACGCATCCCATGGCAGGCGTGGCCGGTGGAACTGCCGAACCGGTCGTCGTGCCGATGTGGACCGTCGAGGACGTCGACGCCGCGGTGGCGCGGGTGCGGGAGGCCGGCGGCACGGTCATCGAGGAGCCGTCGCAGCAGTCCTACGGCAAGTCCGCGCTGTGCACCGACGACCAGGGCACCCGGTTCTATCTCGGGGAGTTCTAGAACGGCGGCGGGTCGGCGCCTGTTTCGGGCGGCGGTTGTGCCTGTCCCAGCTTCTTTTCCCGGGCGCGTCGCAGTTCTTGGGCGCGTTGGAGTTCTTGGGCGCGTTGTTCGGCGTTGTGGGCGCGTTCGGCTTTGTTGCGTGCGGCGGTGTCGGCGGCGCGGTTGCGTCGGCGTCGCGGCATTTTCAGGGTGCCGGCGGCATAGCCCGGCGGAGGTGTCGGTGGTGGGGGCAGGTCGGCGGTGGTGATGGCCGCGCTGGGGAAATACAGGCGGCTGCCGGGTTTGGTGGCATAGCGGTGCCCGGTCGGGGCGGTCCAGATCAGGGTGCCGTCGGGGTGCTGTTCATCGCGCCAGCCACCGGGGCCGCACCAGAACGTTTTGAGCAGGTGGTGGCCGCGGCACTTGCAGCTGAGGTTGGAGGCGTGGGTGGGCCCGAACGGATAGGGCACGGTGTGGTCGATATCGCAGCGTTCGGCCGGGATGTCACAGCCGGGGAAGCGGCAGAACAGATCGCGCATGCGCACGAACTCCGCCAGCGCTGCTGAGGGCCGATACCGCGGCTCGGGCTGCGGGCCGGGCAGGGTCAGTTCGGAGGTCTTCGCGCCATTACGGATCATCTCGGCCAGCAGCGCGATCGGCACCGGCCGCCCATCCAGGCCCAGCGCGGCCCCCCGATCCACCACCCCACCCGGCGCGGGGGCCGCGGCGGGCGAGGCCGTCGAATCGTCCGCCGCTGCGGCATCTGCGGATGCAGCAGGGCCTTCCGAGGCAGCGGTGTTCTCCGACAACGCGCGGTCTTGGGGCACCTCAGGGCCCTCCGGCAGCGCAGGATCCTGCGAAAGCTCGGGATCTTCGGCCGCAGCCGCGCTTTCGGACAGAGCGGCTTTTTCGGCTTCGGCGGCCTTCTCGGCTTTGGCGGCGGCGGTGTTGGCGGCGGCGGTGGCGGTGTCATGGGCGATGAGGGCGTGGGCGGCCTCGATCGCAGCTTGATCGGCGATGATCTTGATCACCGCGTTGGACCGTGTCGGCCGGACGGGCACCGGACAGTCCGCAGATGCGCACCGGCAGTTCAGATGAAACTCCCCCCGGATGATCGCGCCCATCGCATCGGAGCGCCGCTCCCCGGCCGGGCGCGGATCCTCGGCACACAACCCACCCACCATCTCAGCAAGGCGCGCTTTGAGCAGCCGGCCATCGCTGGCCAACAACTGCCCCCACAACGCGGCGACCTCACTGGGATCATCACTGGCCCCGACATGAATATCGCGGACCCGCATGATCTCCCTGCTACGCCGCACCCCGTCGGGGTCGAACCGCTCGACCACCTCATCAATGGCCGCCTTGAGTTTGTCCCCCGAAAGCCGACCCCAATCACGCGCCGCGCCGGCCAACCGGTCATCAATGCGGGCCAACACCGCCGGATCCTCGACCAACTGGGTCCGCCAACTGATCTCCGAAACCACCCGCGCCCCGATTACCCCATCGGTGAACAACTGCGCGACCTTGGGCAGCCGGTAGCGCAACGCCACCGCAATATGCATCTGCCCCGAAGCCTTACGCTGCCCGACGTTGAGCGCCGCGGCCACCTGCGCGGCCGTCGCGGCCCACGGATCAAAAACCCACCCACCGCGCTCGTCATCCTCATCGACATGACGGTGCACCAACTCCGCGATCGCCGCCGACCGGCGCGCACAAATCCGCGCCTCCTCCCGCGCACTGCGCTCGATCCAGCCCACGATCGCCTCATCAGACGCCTCGGCAAATAACGAATCGAACACAAGTTCGATTATGCCAACCCCCACCGACACGATGACGCAGCAATTCGGCCGCGGGGCCGGACTACCCCAACAGCTCGGAAATCTGTGCGCCAGAGGCGATCTTGTTGCGGGTCTTCATCACCTTGCCCGGGAAGCCGCCGCCGACCACACCGACCACGACGCCGTCGCGCTCGTAGTAGGCCAGGAACTTGCGGCCGTCGTCCTCGACGATGTGGACGGTGTCGGTGGCCTCGGGCTCGCCGAGCGCCTGGATCTTCACGTCGTACTGATCGCTCCAGAAGTACGGCACGGTCACCGCCGACGCCGGCTGCTGGCCGAGCATGGTGGGCACCAGCACGCGGGCTTGGTCGGCGACGTTGCTCCAGTGCTCGACGCGCACCTGGCCGCCGACCTGGTCACGCCAGGATGCGACGTCCCCGATAGCCCACACGTGCGGTGCGCTCCCGCGGCCGGCGTCGTCACAGACCACGCCGTTGTCGACGGAGATGCCGCTGCCCTCGAGCCAGTCAGTGTTGGGGCGCGAGCCGATTCCGACGATGACGACGTCGGCGTCCACCTCGGCGCCGTCACTGAGCGTGACCTTGCGGACCCGGTCGTCGCCCTGCACGCCGGCCACGCCGACGCCGCAGCGCACGTCGACACCTTCGGCGCGGTGCAACCGGGTGATCAGTTCGCCGATCTGCTCACCGAGGACCGAGGCCAGCGGGGCGGGCTGCGGCTCGACCAGCACCACGTCGACGCCCAGCTTGCGCAGGCTCGCCGCCACCTCGCACCCGATGAATCCGGCACCGACCACGACGGCATGCTTGGCCGTGGCCGCCTCCTTGCGCAGCGCGAGGCTCTCGTCGAAATTGCGCAGGACATGGATGCCCGGAAGGTCGGGGAAAGACGGGATGCGCTTGGGCACCAGACCGGTCGCGATGACGAGTTCGTCATAGGGCAGTTGGGTGCCGTCGGCCAGCGTCAGGGTCTGGGCGGCGGTGTCGACCGCGCGGGCCCCGTTGCCGAGCAGCACCGTGATGTCGTTCTCGGCGTAGAACTCCGCCGGCTTGAGCGTGACGTCGTCGGTTTCGGCGCGCAGCACCTCCTTCGACAAGGGCGGACGGTCGTAGGGCAGGTGGTCCTCGTCGCTGACGATGGTCACCGGACCGCTGTACTCGGACCGACGTAGCTGCTCGGCCGTGCGTGCCGCGGCCAGACCGCCGCCGACGATCACGACACCGTTCGGGCCACTCTGCCCCGCTGAAGTGCTCACGTGGGCTTTTTACACGATGCGGCGACGCAGGTGTAGCCCACCCCACAGGTGAGCGCTCAGCATTACGGCGGGAGGTCAGTACTTCATCACGCCACGGTCGACCGCGATCTGCGAGCCGGACACGGTCATGGAACCGTCGCCGGCGAGCCAGGCCACCACGTCGGCGACCTCCTCGACGGACATGAACTCCTGAAGGCCCGGCTTACCCTCGCGCGCAACGGGCTTCAGCGGCATGGGTGCGAAGCTGTGCAGGAAGGTCGGATGCTTGGCGAAGATCGCCGCCATGGCCTCGGGCTCGATCATCGGCGTGTTGATCGAGTACGGGTGGATCGAGTTGACCCGGATGCCGAACTCCCCCGCCTCGAGAGCCAAGGCGTTGGTCAGGGCGACCAGACCGTGTTTGGACGCCGCGTAGTGGGCGTTGCCCGGCGTGGCCTTCAGCCCGGCCGACGAGCTGACGACGATGATGGACCCGCCGTTGCCCGCCTCGATCATGGCCGGGACCGCGGCGCGGATGGTGCGCCAGGTGCCGTTGAGGTTGACGTCGATGACGGTGTCCCACTGTTCTTCCGACATCTCCCAGATGCGGCCCCAGCTGAGGATGCCGGCATTGGCGACGACGATGTCCAGCCGCCCGAACTGCTCCATCCCCGCGGCCACCACGTCCTGCTGCGCGGCGAGGTCACGGATGTCGACCTCACGGGCCAGGGCCTTGCGGCCAGCCTGCTCCACCAGGGCGACGGTCTCGGCCAGGTCGTCGGGAGTCGGCATCGGGTAGGTCACCGTGTCGGAGACCGATTTGCAGACGTCGATGGCGATGATGTCGGCGCCGTCGTGGGCCAGCCGGACGGCGTGCGCCCGCCCCTGCCCACGCGCGGCACCGGTGATCAGCGCGACGCGGCCTTCCAGTGGTGCACCAGAGCTCATCGGGTCAGGCTAACAGCAGAACTAGAACGCGTTCTAGGTTTGTCCCGCTCACAGGTCGGCGATGATCTCGGCCCGCTTGGCCGAGTACTCGGCGTCGGTGATGGACCCGGTCGCCCGCAGCGTTTCCAGCTTCTGCAGCCGTTCTGCGATCGTCGGCTCGGCGGGCTGGGCAACCGGGGCCACAGGTGCCGGCACCTGCGCCGCCTGTTGCGCCGCGGCGTGCCGGACGATGGCCTGGACCTGCTGACGGGCAGCAGGATTGGACCGCAGGTCGATCATGTTGTCGACGGGGATGCCGTGCGTCTTGAGCACCTGCAGGATCTCCATCAGCGGTTCGGCGTGGCCGGTGAGGTCGTAGGTCCGGTTGTCCTCGGCCACGGTGAATGTCGCCGGCATCATGCCGCTGACCAAAGCGCTTCGCTCCCAATCGATCTGGTAATCGTTGGTGACAGGGTCCACCAGCGCGACCAGCTTGCGGCTGGTGATCATCGGCAGGCGGCTGACCGATGCGACCACCTTGTCCTGAGTCGCGAACGGCGTGATACCCGGACCGGACACCTGCAGGTCGAGCTTGACCAGGGGGCGGTCGTTGATCCGGGTGTTGGTCTCGTGGATGCCGGTGACCAGAGCCAACGCCAGTACGCCGGTGGATTCCATCTCCGCGGTCCTGGCCGCGGACTTGGCGCCGAAACCCGTGATCACGAGCGCGATCAAGACATCGAGCGCGGTGACCAGCAGGCCGGTCCACAACATCCAGCCCAACATCGGGTCGGCACCGCTGGCGAAGTAGATGACCAGGAAGAGCGGGCCGACGATGCCGCACAGCAGCACGAACAGCTGAACGCGCACGTATCGCCAGAACGTCGACATGGCAGCATTATCGCTGCGCGACGCCTTCTCTGCCGCGGTTCGCGGTCAGAGTCAGCCGGCGGCGACGAAGACCGGGGCGCTCGGCGCCGGGGTGGCCTCCGGGGAGTCGCCGGTGGACACCATCTGGTACAGCGGCATCGTCCACGAGTCCATCGCCGCCGCGTTGCGCGCGTAGCTGGTGTGCACGGCCACCGCGGCCGGGTTCATCTCGTCCTCGGCGTCGGGATCGTAGTCGCACACCGCGTCACCGAGGTTGCAGACACTGATCGTGCGCATCCCGACCGAGACCGGCAGCGGAGCCGGCGCCTTGGCGAGGATCGGCCAGTCCTGCGCGACCCCCATCCCCGCACCGGGCACCGATGCGACCGAGCCGAGGTTGATCGTCGGGTCCTCGGGGCGCCGGTCACCGTCGGCGACCAGCAGCGCCGCGGCCAGGTTCGGGCTCGCGTCGAGCGCGTGCAGGTTGCGGTGCACCACCATGGCGCCCTGGGAGTAACCGGCCAGCACCACTTGGCTGGTGGGGCACTGCGCGACGAAGGCCTGGTATTGCTGTCCGAGCGCTGTCGCACCGGCGTCGACACTGCCCATGAACGCGGCCCAGTCCAGGATGCCGCCGTCCTCCGGCACGGCGGTCGCGGGATAGGCGACGGCCTCGGCGGTGATGGTGCGCCCGTCCTGCTGCACCAGCTGCGCCAGGTCGCGGTAGGACTTGTAGACCACACGGCCCATGCCGCCGTCGGCGGACATGTCACCGGCCCGCTCACCGGAGCCGGCCGCGCCGATCACATGTACGTCGGGGCACTCGGGCTGAGCGGACGCGACACCCGCGCCCAGACCCGCCATGGCCACGGCACTCGCGGCAGCGGCCAGCGCCGCGAACCCAGTTCTGCGATGAGACAACGAACAACCTCTTAGTTCTGATGGCACGGTGTGCCGGCCGACCCCTCGACGACCGTCGAGACATACATCGCCCGCCCGGCGTGCGGCGTTACAGCGTTGCCACCGCTACACGCGTGATGCAGGGTGAGACCGATGCCCGAGGACATGCTCATCGCCCGAAACCCGGAGGAAGGTACGACATTGCCGTACCTCATTCGGTTGCCCTTGGGCACCGAAGGCGTGATCTTGAAGACCCGGGAGACGTGGCCACGGACCAACAAGGTGTACTGCCACCGGCTCGAACAGTGGCCGGCGGACGCCGAAGTGATTGAGCGGCTGGCGGTCCGCTCGATCAGCAGACGTGGGGCCGCCATCGATCTGGTGCTCGAACGCGGACGAGAGAACCGGTCGCAATTCGTGCTCACCCGAGCCCGTGGCCGCGAGATGGTGTTCTGGCAATCTCGCCGCACCGCCCGACAAGCGCGACCCAATGTCGCACTGCCCACCGCCCGAGCACACGGCCGGACCCTGGAGATCGCGGTGGACAGCCACGAGCGTTACGGCTACAAGTTCGGCGACCAACAGGCCACCACGATCCGCCGCGCGCTGCCGGCCGGAGACTACGCCGTCTACTGCGGCGATGTGCTGGTCGCTTCAGCGGAACGCAAGAGCATCGAAGATCTGTCCGCCGGGCTGCTGTCCGGCAAGCTCACCTATCAATTGGCCGAGCTGGCAAGCCTCCCGCGCGCGGCCGTCGTCGTCGAGTCGGGGTACTCGCGGATCTTCAGGCTCGAGCACGTCAGCGCCTCCGCTGTGGCCGAAGCGCTGGCCGAGGCGCAGGCGCGCTTCCCGTCACTGCCGATCGTGTTCGTCGAATCGCGCGCGCTGGCCCAGGAATGGATCTACCGCTGGCTGGGTGCCTGTCTGCACGAACATGAACTGCACACCGCCACCGACTTCCGAGGCCGGCCAGAGACTCCGGCCGCACCGGAGCCGGTGGGAGACAGGGAAATCCGGGCCTGGGCACGGGAACGGGGCCTGGCGGTCGGAGACCGCGGCAGGATTTCCTCAGCGATTGTCGAACAATTCCGCGCGGACCAGCACCGGTAGAAGTCGAGAAAACGAAAAGCGGCGCCCACCCGAAGGTGAGCGCCGCTTCGCGGTACTGAGTCAGATCGTCACTTGACGATCTTGGTGACGCGGCCGGCGCCGACGGTACGGCCGCCCTCGCGGATCGCGAAGCGCAGGCCCTCGTCCATGGCGACGGGCTGGATCAGCTTGACGGAGATGTCGGTGTTGTCACCGGGCATCACCATCTCGGTGCCCTCGGGCAGGGTCACCACGCCGGTCACGTCCGTGGTCCGGAAGTAGAACTGCGGACGGTAGTTGTTGAAGAACGGCGTGTGGCGGCCACCCTCGTCCTTGGACAGGATGTAGACGCTGCCCTCGAACTCGGTGTGCGGGGTGGTGGTGCCGGGCTTGACCACGACCTGGCCGCGCTCGACGTCCTCACGCTTGATACCGCGCAGCAACAGACCGACGTTGTCACCGGCCTGGCCCTGATCGAGCAGCTTGCGGAACATCTCGACACCGGTGACGGTGGTCTTGGTGGTCCCCTCGCGGATGCCGACGATCTCGACTTCCTCGTTCACGTTGACCACACCGCGCTCCACACGACCGGTGACCACGGTGCCGCGGCCGGTGATCGTGAAGACGTCCTCGACGGGCATCAGGAACGGCTTGTCGGTCTCGCGAACCGGGTCCGGGATGGACTCGTCCACGGCCTCCATGAGCTCCTCGACGGACTTGACCCACTTCTCGTCGCCCTCGAGCGCCTTCAGCGCCGAGACGCGGATGACCGGGGCGTCCTCGTCGAAGTCCTGGGCGGCCAGCAGCTCGCGGACCTCCATCTCGACGAGCTCGAGCAGCTCCTCGTCGTCGACCATGTCGGCCTTGTTCAACGCGACCAGGATGTAGGGCACGCCGACCTGGCGGCCGAGCAGCACGTGCTCACGGGTCTGGGGCATCGGGCCGTCCGTGGCGGCGACCACCAGGATCGCGCCGTCCATCTGGGCGGCACCGGTGATCATGTTCTTGATGTAGTCAGCGTGACCGGGGGCATCCACGTGGGCGTAGTGCCGCTTGTCGGTCTGGTACTCCACGTGGGAGATGTTGATCGTGATACCGCGCTGACGCTCCTCGGGCGCATTGTCGATCTGGTCGAATGCGCGCGACTCGTTCAACTCCGGGAACTTGTCGTGCAGAACCTTGGTGATAGCTGCGGTCAGCGTGGTCTTGCCGTGGTCAACGTGACCGATGGTCCCGATGTTGACGTGCGGCTTCGTCCGCTCGAACTTCGCCTTCGCCACTGTGTTGTCCTCCTGGACTGTGTTGGTGCTTCTTCTAAAGCAATTTCGATGTGTTCAGTTGTGTGGTCTTACCAGACCTGCGAGAACGCGGGATTACTGACCCGTCGCCTTCGCGCTGCCCATTGCTCGACTCCGGATCAGCTCCGCGCCTCGGGCCGCTGGGCGGCCGTCGATGCTCACTGACCCGTCGCCTTCGCGATGATCTCCTTCGACACGTTCGCCGGAACCTCGGCGTACGAGTCGAACACCATGGAGTAGTTCGCCCGGCCCTGGGTCTTCGACCGAAGGTCTCCGACGTAGCCGAACATCTCCGAGAGCGGGACCTGCGCCTTGACGACACGGGCACCGCTCCGCTCCTCCATGGCCTGGATCTGACCACGGCGGGAGTTCAGGTCGCCGATCACCTCACCCATGTAGTCCTCGGGGGTGGTGACCTCGACGGCCATGATGGGCTCCAGGATGACGGGCTGCGCGGCCTGCGCGGCCTTCTTCAGCACCTGGGAGCCGGCCACCTTGAACGCCATTTCCGACGAGTCGACCTCGTGGAAGGCGCCGTCGAGCAGCGTGACCTTCAGGTTCACCAGCGGGTAGCCGGCGAGCACGCCGTACTGCATGGCGTCCTGCGCACCGGCATCCACCGACGGGATGTACTCACGCGGGATACGGCCACCGGTGACCTTGTTCTCGAACTCGTAGGTGGCACCGTCCTCGCCGCTGAACGGCTCGAGGTCGATGAGCACCTTGGCGAACTGGCCGGAGCCACCCGTCTGCTTCTTGTGGGTGAACTCGACCTTCTCGACCTTGCGCTTGATGGTCTCGCGGTAGGCCACCTGCGGCTTGCCGACGTTGGCCTCGACCTTGAACTCGCGGCGCATGCGGTCCACCAGGATGTCCAGGTGCAGCTCGCCCATGCCGCCGATCACGGTCTGGCCGGTCTCCTGGTCCAGGTGCACCTTGAAGGTCGGATCCTCTTCGGCGAGCTTCTGGATCGCGGTGCCCAGCTTCTCCTGGTCACTCTTGGTCTTGGGCTCGATGGCCACCTCGATCACCGGATCCGGGAAGGTCATCGACTCGAGCACGATCTGCTCGTTGGCGTCGGAGAGGGTGTCACCGGTGGTGGTGTCCTTCAGCCCGATCACGGCGTAGATGTGACCCGCGCTGGCCCGCTCGACCGGGTTCTCCTTGTTGGCGTGCATCTGGAACAGCTTGCCCAGCCGCTCCTTCTTGCCCTTCGTGGAGTTCACGACCTGCGAGCCGGACTCGACGGTGCCCGAGTACACCCGGACGTAGGTCAGCTTGCCGAAGAACGGGTGCACCGCGATCTTGAACGCCAGCGCCGAGAACGGCTCGTCGGTCGACGGCCTGCGGGTGATGACCTCGTCCTCCTTGTTGGGGACGTGGCCCTGCACGTTCTCGACGTCCAGCGGCGAGGGCAGGTAGTCGATGACGGCGTCGAGCATGGGCTGTACGCCCTTGTTCTTGAACGCGCTGCCGCACAGCACCGGGTACAGCTCGCTGGCCACGGTCAGCTTGCGGATCGCGCCCTTGATCTCGTCGACCGTGAGCTCTTCGCCACCGAAGTACTTCTCCAGCAGCTCCTCGTCGGTCTCGGCGACCGTCTCGAGCAGCTTGGTGCGGTACTCGTCGGCCTGCTCGGCGAGCTCGGCCGGGATGTCCTCGACCTCGTACTTCTCACCGAGGGCGGTCTCGCCGCGCCACACCTTGGCCTTCATCTCGACCAGGTCGATGATGCCGATGAAGTCGTTCTCCGCGCCGATCGGCAGCTGGATGACCAGCGGCTTGGCGCCCAGGCGCTCCTCGATGGTGCGCACGGTGAAGTAGAAGTCCGCGCCCAGCTTGTCCATCTTGTTGACGAAGCAGATACGCGGGACGTCGTACTTGTCGGCCTGCCGCCACACCTGCTCGGACTGCGGCTCCACGCCCTCTTTGCCGTCGAACACGGCCACGGCGCCGTCGAGGACGCGCAGCGAGCGCTCCACCTCGACGGTGAAGTCGACGTGCCCGGGGGTGTCGATGATGTTGATCTGGTTGTCGTTCCAGAAGCAGGTCACTGCGGCCGAGGTGATCGTGATGCCGCGCTCCTGCTCCTGCTCCATCCAGTCGGTGGTCGACGCACCGTCGTGCGTCTCACCGATCTTGTAGTTGACGCCCGTGTAGTACAGGATGCGCTCGGTCGTCGTCGTCTTGCCGGCATCGATGTGCGCCATGATGCCGATGTTGCGGACCCGGTTCAGGTCGGTAAGCACGTCCTTCTGTGCCACAGAAGTCTTCTCTTTCGCTTGGTAGTTTGCTGTTCATTCGCCGGCGCCGCCGGCGGCCGTCACCAGCGGTAGTGCGCGAAGGCCCGGTTCGCTTCGGCCATCTTGTGGGTGTCCTCGCGTCGTTTGACGGCGGCACCCAGGCCGTTGCTGGCGTCGAGGATCTCGTTGGCCAGGCGCTCGATCATGGTCTTCTCGCGACGCTGCTTGGAGAAACTCACCAGCCAGCGCAGGGCCAGCGTGGTCGACCGGTCCGGCCGGACCTCGACGGGAACCTGGTAGGTCGCACCACCGACGCGACGGCTGCGGACCTCGAGGGCGGGCTTGACGTTGTCCATGGCGCGCTTGAGCGTCACCACGGGGTCGGTGCCGGTCTTCTCACGGGCCTGTTCGAGCGCACCGTAAACAATGCGCTCGGCCAGTGATTTCTTCCCGTCCAGCAGAACTTTGTTGACCAGCTGGGTGACCAGCTGCGACCCGTAGACCGGATCGTTGACCAACGGACGCTTGGGCGCGGGTCCCTTGCGCGGCATCAGCTCTTCTCCTTCTTCGCGCCGTAACGGCTGCGGGCCTGCTTGCGGTTCTTCACACCCTGGGTGTCCAGGGACCCGCGGATGATCTTGTAGCGCACACCGGGCAGGTCCTTCACACGACCGCCGCGCACCAGCACCATCGAGTGCTCCTGCAGGTTGTGGCCCTCGCCCGGGATGTAGGCGGTGACCTCGACCGCGCTGGTCAGCCGCACACGCGCGACCTTGCGAAGCGCCGAGTTCGGCTTCTTCGGGGTCGTCGTGTACACGCGGGTGCACACACCGCGACGCTGCGGGCTGCCCTTGAGGGCCGCGGTCTTCACCTTGGCGATCTTGTCGCGGCGACCCTTACGGACCAGCTGGTTGATGGTTGGCATGTACCGGCTTTCTGTGTTGCTCGTTCTGTGGTGCTTGCTGTTCTAAGTTCTCTTGTCCTGCTGTTACGCCCCCGCTGCTTACCCCGCAGCCGGGCGTGTCGCATGCGGCCAGCCGTGGCTCTCGGGCAATTCCCGACTCACCGAACACGGAGGACATGCAAATTGGCCCGGAGTGCAGGCTTTGCTCGTGGTTCTTGAGACAGTCAGGAACCGCAGGCGCCCTTGTCTGCCAGGCACGACGATCCACAATACCAGGGTCGCGGACCTCGACAAAACCCGCTGACCTGCGGATCTCGGCTCCGGAGGCGTCAGCGGGACCGCATTCCGGCGGCCAGACGCATGACCATGTCCGTGAAGACGGCGTCGGTGTCGATGCCGGCCATCACCCCGGTCATCTCCAGCAGGACGAAGCCGTGCATCGCCGACCAGAACTCCAGCGCGGCGTAGAACGCGGCCTCCTCGTCGAGGCCGTAGGCCGCCAGCACCGAGATGACCGGTGCGGCGGCCGCGTGGGTGGCGTCGGTGAACTCGGGGTCGTCGCCGCCCAGCGGCATCCGGGTGAACGCCGAGTACCGCCCGGGATGGTGGTGGGCGTAGCTGCGGTAGGCGCTGGCCATGACCACCACCGCGTCGTCGGGGCTGCGCCCCTGTGCGACGGTGTTGAGCATCTCGATGATGTCGCCGACCACCCGCATGCGGACGGTGCGCCGCAGGTCGTCGAGGCTGTGCACGTGGTTGTACAGCGACGGGCCCTTGGTGCCGAGCTGGTTGGCCAGCGCGTTGATGGTCAGCGCGTCCCAGCCCTCGCGATCCAGGAAGGTCAGTGCGGCGTTGACGATGGCGTCGCGACTCAATTTCGCCGAACGCGGCGGCCGGACTGCCATGTCGCGCAACTCTAGTTCACCCGCTCCTGGCTGAGCTGCGCCAGCTGTTCGACGACCGAACACAAGTCTGGCAACGTCGCCGAGTTCAGCGTCTGGATCGACCAGGTGATGACATCGCCGCCCTTGGCGACGTAGATACTGCACGCGGTGTTGTCGTAGGCCTTGAAGCCCTTGTTGCCGTCGATGGACAGCTCGGCCAGGGTGCGCCCGGCCAGCGCTTCGAGCTCGCGTTCGGTGTTCATGTCGCTGCCGCGGTACCACCACGTCGAGATGCCCATGCCGACCCCGACGAAGCCGATCACCGTGTCTTCCTGCCAGAAGCAGCCGGCGTCGCCCACCACGGCCTGCTCGAACATCGGCGCGCCGACGGCGGCGTCGACGTCGGCGTCGGTGATGCCGTTGCAGTCCCGGCTCTCGAATCCGGACGCCGTGGCGGATGCCGGTTCGGCCGGCGGCTCGGTGCCGCCGCACCCGGCCAGGGCCAGACCGACGGCGGCGATGGACAGCTGCTGGAGGATCCGCACGTCACATGTCCGAGCGCAGCGTCGCGGTCAGCAATTTCTCGGCGGCCACGCACGGTTCTCCGGCGTCGCGCCCCCGGTACTGCACCCACCAGCTCACGACCCCCGACCCGGCGGCCGCGGTCGCCGAGCATGCCGCCCCGGTGACGTCGCGACGCGCGGTGAACGCCGGGCGCCGTTCCACCACGATGTCGGTGACGACGCCGCCGCGCCGCTCGGCCAACGTCCGCTCCCGCGCCAGCGTCCCGGTCGCGAACCACGAGAACGTGACGTCGATGAGCGCCGGAGCCGCACCCCTCGACAGCACGTACTGACACACCGCCCCGCTGTAGGGCCGTGCCAGCTCGTCGGCGCCCAGCGTTTCCTTCACCGTCGAGTCGTCGAGCAGTCCGCAGCTGTCGTCGACGTATCCGTAACTGCGACCGCTGTCGGCGTTCGCGTCCTCGCGCTGGGCGGTGCCCGGCACGGTCTGCGCGCAGCCGGCGACGATCAGCGCGGACAGGGCCGCCCCGATCCACACCCCGGCACGTTGACGCATCATTGCCGCTCACGGTACCGAGAGGAACTAGCTCAAGCACCTTGTGGCGTCGTAGGCTTTTCGCCATGAAGTCGACGTCTGCGGGACGGTTGCTGGTCGTAGGTGCGCTCGGATTCGCCGCGGTGTTCGCGGCGCCGCCGGCGTCGGCAGAGAACGGCGACACCCACATCACCGGGGTGGGCATGGTCCAGACCATCGACTGCAAGAACGCGACGGTGTTCGTCAACGGTGCCAACAACCAGGTCAACGCGATCGGCACCTGCTGGGCGGTGACGGTGCAGGGCTCGTCGAACGTCGTCGTCGTAGACAACGTGATCAACGACATCACCGTCTACGGCTACGACCAGACGGTGTTCTACAAGGGCGGCGAGCCGATCGTGTGGGACCGCGGCCGGGAATTGGGGATGACCAACCGGATCAATCGGGTACCCGCTTGACATGTCTTTGCGTTCGTACGGAATCGCCGCCCTGTCCGCACTGGCGCTGACGCTGGCCGGCTGCGGTGCCACCAGCGAGGACGACACCGACCCCACGGCCACCGCGGGCTCGTCCGGGGCCCAGATCGAGATCGGCAACACGATCAACTACGGCTCGTTCAGCACCACGACCGAGATCGACTGCGCGGACGGCAAGTCGCTGAACGTCGGCGGTTCCAACAACACCCTGACGGTGGTCGGGACCTGCGCCAACGTCAACATCGGCGGATCGGACAACCGCATCAACTTCGACCGGGTGGACAAGGAACTGTCGGTGGTCGGACTCAACAACACCGTCACCTACCGCGCCGGCGACCCCCAGGTGAACGACACCGGCAACAACAACAGCATCACCCGCGGTTGAGACCGGCGCGTCAGGCCGGGGCGCCGTGACGGCCCGCGCCGCCCGCGAATCGGGCGGCTCCGGCCAGGGATTCCGCCGCGACCCGCGACATGCTCCCGAACTCGAAGTCCATCGCCTCGGCTTCCGAGCAGCCCCACTGGTTGAGCACCGACATCCGGTCGGCCCGCAGGCACTGCTGGGGTAGCGCGGCCAGTTCGGCGGCCAGCTCCTCGGCGCGTTCACGGGCCTGCCCGGTCGGCACCACGCGGTTGGCGAGCCCGATCGCCTGTGCCTCGTCGGCGTGGACCGCGCGCCCGGTCAGGATCAGGTCCATCGCGCGGCTGTGGCCGATGAGCCGGGGCAGCCGCACGGTGCCGCCGTCGATCAGGGGGACCCCCCAGCGCCGGCAGAACACGCCCATGACGGCGTCCTGCTCGACCACCCGCAGGTCACACCACAGCGCCAGTTCCAGGCCGCCCGCGACGGCGTAGCCGCTCACCGCCGCGATCACCGGCTTGGACAACACCATGCGGCTCGGCCCCATCGGTCCCGGGCCGGTGCGGTGCACCGGGTTGGAGTCCGGTGTGCCGAGCGCCTTGAGATCGGCACCCGCACAGAATGTTCCGTTGTCGCCCCACAGCACCGCCACCGCCGCCGCGTCGTCCCGGTCGAACTCGTCGAACGCCGCGTGCAACTCCTCGGCCGCCGGGCCGTTGACGGCGTTGCGGGCCTGCGGCCGGTTCATGATCACCGTGGTGACCGGCCCGCTCTTCTCGACTCGCACTCCACCGCTCATGCCGCCTCCGCTCATGTCGCCTCCATCAGGGCCGCTCCGTCGCGTCGCGCCACCAGTTCGGCGGCGAAATCCTGGTAGGCGCTGCGCAACCGCTCGCCGGGCCAGTGCGCCGGCAACAGTTCGTCGGGCAGCACCGGGTCGGTGAGCAGGTGCCGGACGATGGCCGCGGCCACCAGAAAACGGCCCGGGACGTCGGTCGCATCGGCCATCGCCGAGAGCAGTGTCTCCCCCGTCTGCGCCCAGCCGTGCAGATCCCACAGTTGCGCGGCCAATCCGGCCGGTTCGGCGTCGCGCACGCTCAGCACGCGCACATGCTCGGTGATGTCGTCGGCAAGCTGGTTCTCGAGGTTGTCCGGGCGCAGCCACAGACCCTCGCGGAGTTCACCGAACCGGCTGTTCTGCAGAGTGTTTCGCAGTCCCGCGCGGGTGCGCGGGTCGGCGCCGACGCTGGTTACCACCAGCGCCGTCCAGGTGCCGTCCCAGGCGCGGCGGCGCGGATCGATCGCATCGTCCTGCCGGCGCTGCCGGGCCATCAGCCGTTCGGAGAGCCGGTAGCCGTCTGCCGCCCGGACCAGATCGCCCGCGGCGACCATGCGCGTCAACGCGACGCGCACGGTGGCCTCCCGGATGCCGAAATCGGCGGTGAGGCGGACGAGTTCGGCCGCGCCGGCCGAGGCCGGATGAGCGCCGAGCAGCACGCTGAGGATGACCGAGCGCGCCGTCATACGCGTCAGCGGCTGCGTCACTGTCAGACCCCCGAGGCGGTGCGCCCGTGGTCACCGAACGGCTCGTCGCGGCGGCGGACCGCGTCGCGGAACCCGTGTTCGCGGGCCTGCGCGACGAACGCATGCCCTTCGGGCGTGTGCCGGGCGATGCCGTCGAACACCGTGGAGATCATCGCGCTGTTGGCCACGCCCTGGTTGTATAGGGCGCTGTTCATCGCCAGTTTGACCATGATCAGCTGGTTGATCGGGACGGCAGCGATCCGTTCGACCAGCCGCTCGGTGCGCTCGTCGAGTTGGTCGGGTTCGGGCGCCTCGACGGCCAGCCCCCATTCCGCGGCCTGCGCGCCGGTGAGGCAATCACCGGTCAGCAGTAGACGTTTGGCGCGCTGGTCACCGAGCCGGTGGGCCCACATGCCCGCCGCCGGAACTCCCCACACCCGGGTGGGTGGGTAACCGATCTTGGCGTCGGCCGCGGCGATCACCTGGTCTGCGTGCAGCGCGATGTCGGTCCCGCCGGCCACGCAGTACCCGTGGATCTTGACCACGGTGGGCTTGTCGGCGCGCATCAGGCTGGAGAAGCCCCGCACGAACCGGCTCATCATCTGGTAGTCGATCATCGGGTCCCACGGCTGGTCGGGCAGATGGTTGATCGCCTGCGTCCTGCCCGAGAGCACGGTGTCTCGGTACGGGCTGCCGCCGCCGGCCGACGACGCACCCTCGGCGTAGGCGGACAGGTCGAACCCGGCGCAGAACCCCTGGCCGCGCCCGGACACCAGGATGACGTGGACGTTGGGGTCCAGATCGGCCCGTTCCACGAGCGCCGACAGTTCCAAGGGCGTGTCGGCGATGATCGCATTGCCCGCCTCGGGCCGGTTGAACGTGATGCGGGCGACGCGGCCGGTGACCTCGTAGGTCATCGTCTTGAGGTTGTCGAAGTCGACGGGCCTGATGGCGTGAGTCATGCCTTGACCAGGGCGCGCTCGAGGATCGGCGCGAGATCCAGCCCCGTCGGCAGCGTGCCGTAGGCACCTCCCCACTGACCGCCGAGCCGGCTGGCCAGGAACGCTTCCGCGACGGCCGGGTGACCATGGCGGACCACCAGCGCGCCCTGCAGTGCCAGCGCGATGTCCTCGGTGACCTTGCGGCCCCGGTACTGGATGCTCTCCAGATCCTCGAGCTGCGGCCGCAGCGCGTCGACGTGGGCGTCCAGCCGCGGATCATGGCCCCGGGTCGCGGCCAACTCGTCGAACAGCACCTCGATGCACTCGGGCTGGGTGGCCATGGCGCGCAACGTGTCCAGTGCGCTGACGTTGCCCGACCCCTCCCAGATCCCCATCAGCGGCGCCTCACGGTAGAGCCGCGGCATGCCGGAGTCCTCGACGTAGCCGTTACCACCCAGACATTCCATCGCCTCCGCGGCGTGGCCGGTGGCACGCTTGCACACCCAGTACTTGGCCGCGGCGAGACCGATTCTGCGAAAAAGGGTTTCGCGCTCATCGCCGCGGACGGCGCGGTCGGTGGCCCCGGCCATCCGCATCGCCAGCATCGTCGCGGCCTCGGCCTCGACGGCGAGGTCGGCGAGCACGTTGCGCATCAGCGGCTGATCGATCAGGTAGGCCCCGAACGCGCTGCGGTGCTGAGCGTGATGGGTGGCCCGCATCAGCCCGTTGCGCATGCTGGTCGCGCTGCCCAGCGTGCAGTCCAGCCGGGTCAGGTTGACCATCTCGATGATCGTCGGCACTCCTCTGCCCTCTTCACCGACCAACCAGGCTGTGGCGCCGTCGTATTCGACTTCGCTCGACGCGTTGGCGTGATTACCCAACTTGTCCTTGAGACGCTGCAGGAACATCCGGTTGCGAGTGCCGTCGGGCAGCACGCGCGGCAGGAAGAAGCAGCTCAGGCCGCCCGGCGCCTGGGCGAGCACCAAGAAGACGTCGCACATCGGCGCGGAGGTGAACCACTTGTGTCCCCGCAGCGAGTAGCTGCCGTCACCGTTGGGGGTGGCCTCGGTGGTCCCGGCGCGGACATCGGAGCCGCCCTGCTTCTCGGTCATCGACATGCCGGCGGTGATGCCGGCCTTGGTGGCGGGCACCTTCAGCTCCGGGTCGTAGACGCGGCTGGTCAGCAACGGTTCGTAGGCGGCGGCCAGGTCGGGGTTGTGCCGCAGCGCCGGCACCACCGCGTAGGTCATCGAGATCGGACAGATGTGGCCGGGTTCGGGTGTCCACACCGACGTCTTCGCGGCACGGACGACGTGCGCGCCGGACCGCTCGTCGGCCCACGGTGCGGCGTGCAGTCCGTGACCGATCGCGACGGTCATCAACTCGTGATAGGCCGGGTCGTACTCGACTTCATCGACGCGGTGGCCGTAGCGGTCGTGGGTGTGCAGCACCGGCCGGTTGCGGTCGGCGAGGTCGCCCCAGCGCTGCGCCCGGGGGGAGCCACCGACTGCGCCCAACTCGTGGACCTCGTCGACGCCCCACTCGCCACCCTCGCGGATCAGCGCTTCGGCCAGCACCGGCGACGCGGCCGGGTTGAAGTCCTCCAGGGGCGGGACCTGATTGGTGACCACATGGGTGTCCATACGTCCACTGTTACATTTTCACGACGGCCACACAAGAGTTGTAATACCTCAGGGTGCGGCGGGTGCCGACGCCGCCGACTTCGCGTACAGGGCGCGGCCGACGACCCCGGTGAGACCGAAGGCCACCGTGCTGGCCACCAGCACCAACGTCCCGGCGGCGAGCACCGTCTCGTCGATACCGAGACGGTCGGCCTCCATCGTCAGATAGAACAGGGCCGACACCCCGACCGGCCCGAACCATCCGAGGTAGAGGGCGTCGGGCGTCGTCAACGTCAGCGGCCGGCGCAGCAGCAACAGCAGCGGCAATCGACGCAGGAGGAGCACAGCGACCGCCAATCCGATGCCACCCCAGCCCAGAGCCGTCCACGCCTCCCAGGGCAGCGCCGCACCGAGCAGCACGAACAGCGGCAGCACCGCGAAGCGGTTGATGGCCTCGTCGATCGGGACCTCGGCGGTCCGGTCGGCGCCGGTGCCGGCCACGTTGAACAGCAGGCCGCCGACGAAGACGGAGAGGATGCCGTCGACGTGCAGGATGCCCGACACGCCCAGGATCCCCAGCGCCAGTACCACGGTGAAGAACAGCGCCGGCGCGGCGTCGGTGGCTCCGTACTTCTCGCCCCACCGCAGTGCCTTTCCGCCGGCGAAGCCGGCCGCGGCGCCGAACCCGACGGCGCCGAGCACCTGCCACAGAGACTCCAGCGCGGCTGCTCCGGCGCTCATCCCGCCGGCGATCGCGACCGCGGCCAGCACCAGCGGCAGCGCCAGGCCGTCATTGGCGCCCGACTCCAGCGACAGCAACTGGCGGTTCCGCGCCGGGAGATCACGCTCGGCGTCCTCGCCGGTGACCACGCTGGACGCCAGCACCGGGTCGGTCGGGCACAGGGCCGCACCGAGCAGCGCGGCGGACGCAAACGGGACGGCGAGCAGGAGCCAACTGAGCGCACCGGTGACCAGCGCCATCCCCGGCATCGCCACCAGAAGCAGCAGCGCCAACGGCCGCCACAGGTGTTTGAGCACGTCCGCGCGGTACCGCAGCGCCACGGCCATGACCGACACGGCCAGCAGCACGCGGCTGACTTCGTGTACCAGCGTGGTCTCTTCGGTGATCGGTGGCAGCTGCAACGCGTCGAGCGCGGCGGGGCCGATCAGCACGCCGGCGATCAGCCCGAGCAGCGGTTCAGAGATCGGCAGCCGGCGCATCTTCGCCGACAGCGCGGCGACGGCAACACCAAGCAGACCGACGGTGGCGAGCAGGATGTCGATGCCCATGTGCGGACACATACCCGCCTTGGCGCGGCGTCAGGCGTCCTGACCGGCTCGTCGTCGCCGGTCGAAGCGATGCAGGATCGCCACCGCGGCCGCGGCGAACGCCCAGCCCAGCAGGATGTCGACGACGAAGTGCTCGGCGGTGTAGACCAGAGTGAACGCCATGACCAGCGGATAGGCGACCAACAGGGGGCGCCACTTCCGGTTGACCCGGGTCCACAGGAACGCGGCGACTGCAGCCGTCATCCCGGCGTGCAGGGACGGGATGGCCGCGACCAGGTTCACCGCGGCCTGCCCTTGATCGATCAGCGCGGACGCCGAATGCAGGTTGAGCTTGCCCCACCCCCGCCCGACGATCCGCTCGATCCAGTCGTTGGCGCCGTCCTGGGAGGTCTGCAACGCCCCCAGCAGTCCGCCGTCGTCGACACCGCGTGCCGAGCGGAACATGCACGAGGGCCCGGACGGCCCGCCGTCCACGTCGTCGGGGGTGCACCGGGCCGCCGCCCACGGCGGCGCGGCCGGGACGAGTGCATACACCACCAACGCGGCGAAGTTCAGGCCGACGAACATCGCGACGAACCGCTTCCACTCGTCGCGGTTGCGCAGCCACAGCACGCCGGCGACGACGTACGGGAGGATGAAGAAGGACATGTAGACCGAGCTGAGCACGACCTCCCACCACGGCGGCGTGGGCAGCTTGAGCCGTTCCTGCAGCCACACCGTCGGCATGACACCGAAGAACAGCCACCGATCGGCGTCGACCTGCCAGTGCCACAGCGTCGGGCGGCCGATCAGCGTGGCGGCACCGCGGCTGAGGTCGTAGGCCAGCAACACCAGCGCGAACGGCAGCCAGTCGCGCACGACGTAGAGCATCCGTCGGCCCTGCCCGATGCTCGCGGCCAGCAGACCGGTGGCGATGTAGAGCAGCAGCAGCTCGCGGTTGAAGGCGAAGCCGTCGGTGACCGTGCGGTAGACCACCACACCCGCCCAGACCGAGACCGCCACCCAGCGCAGCACCCGCAGCCGACGGGCCCGGCGATCGGTCGCGCCGGAATCGACGGTCTCGGCCGTATCGACGGTCTCGGCCGTGTCGACGGTGGCGGGGGTGTCGACGGTTTCGGCCGTGTCGGAGGCGTCGACATCCGGCACGACCTGCGTCGACGCACGAGACGCCTCGTCAACGGACACGTCGGCCTTTCGTCGCGGGGTGGGGTGATTCCCGGGCGATAGCCTAATTAACCTCTCGGCCGAACGTCGTTCATGTTGCGTTTGGCTACCGAAGTGTGACCAATTCCGTCACTTCACGTGCTCGCGCAGGAAGGCGATGTCGTCCTTACGCCCTTCGTCGGCGGTCTCGCAGATCACCGGCGCATCGGCCGCCTGGACCACCGCGACGAGCAGCTGCGGGTCGATCTGGCCGAGCCCGAAGTTGGCGTGCCGGTCGGCGCCCGAGCCTGCTGCGTCGCGGGAGTCGTTGCAGTGCACCAGGTCGATGCGCCCGGTGATCGCCTTGATCCGATCCACCGCGTCGATCAAGGCCTCGCCGGCCGCCCACGCGTGGCAGGTGTCCAGACAGAAGCCGATGCCCTTGTCGCCGATGTGATCCCACAGCCGCGCAATCGTGTCGAAGTGCCGGGCCATCGCGTGGTCGCCGCCGGCAGTGTTCTCCAGATAGACCGGCACGTCGGTCTCGAGGTAGTCCAGCGCCTTGACCCAGCGTTCGAAGCCGGCGTCCATGTCGTTGTCGTCGGCGTGCCCGCCGTGCACGATCACCGCGGTGGCACCGACGTCGGCGGCCGCGTCGCAGGTGTCCTGCAGGATCTTGCGTGACGGGATTCGCACACGGTTGTTCGCCGACGCCACGTTGATCAGGTACGGCGCATGCACGTAGACCGGGATCGGTGCGGCCTTGAGCGTTTCGGCGTCGTCGCGCGGCTTGGGCTTCTTCCAGCTCTGCGGGTTGCCGAGGAAGAACTGCACCACGTCGGCGCCGTCGGCCTGCGCCGCAGCCAGGGGATCGTCACCGTGGACATGGGAACCTATGAGCACGACGCCGAGTCTAGGCGGGACCTAAGTGAGCGCCACAACGTCACCCTGAGGGCGTTGCCGTGTACATATACCCTTCCCGGCGTTCTCAGCGCGACATTGCGTCAGTGCGCCCAACGAAAAAGCCCCCGCACGAATGCGGGGGCCTTTTCCGTTGTTGCTTACCGGTAGTCCGAGTAGCCGTAGTCGTCCAACGGCACCGCGGCACCGGTGGCCTGGCCGAAGTCCGGGCTGTAGTACTGATCCTCGTAGGACGGGATCGTGTACGCCGCAGCGCGGGCCTCTTCGGTCGGCTGCACCTGGATGTTGCGGTAGCGGTTGATACCGGTACCGGCCGGGATCAGCTTGCCGATGATCACGTTCTCCTTCAGACCCTGCAGCTTGTCGCTGCGGCAATTGATCGCCGCATCGGTCAGCACGCGGGTGGTCTCCTGGAACGACGCCGCCGACAGCCACGAATCGGTGGCCAGCGACGCCTTGGTGATACCCATCAACACCGGACGGCCGGCCGCGGGCTCGCCACCCTCGGCGACGACCCGACGGTTCTCGGTCTCGAACTCGCCACGCTCGGTCAGCGAGCCGGGCAGGAACTCCGTCGCACCCGAATCGATGATCGTGACGCGGCGCAGCATCTGCCGGACGATGACCTCGATGTGCTTGTCGTGGATCGACACACCCTGGGCGCGGTAGACCTCCTGGACCTCCTTGACGAGGTGGATCTGCACCTCGCGGGGGCCCTGGACGCGCAGCACCTCGTGCGGGTCGGCCGAGCCTTCCAGCAGCTGCTGGCCCACCTCGACGTGGTCGCCGTCGGTCAGCAGGCGCTCGGAGCCGTCGTCGTGCTTGAACACCTTCAGGCGCTGACGCCGCGAGAGCTTGTCGTACACGACCTCCTCGCCCCCGTCATCGGGGACGATGGTGATCTTGTAGAACTTGTCGCTCTCCTCCAGCTGGATCCGCCCGCTGACGTCGGCGATCGGGGCACGGTTACGCGGAACGCGGGCCTCGAACAGCTCCTGCACACGGGGCAGACCACCGACGATGTCGGCGCCACCGGTCACACCACCCTGGTGGAAGGTGCGCATCGTCAGCTGCGTGCCTGGCTCACCGATGGACTGCGCGGCCACGATGCCGACCGCCTCGCCGATGTCGACCAGCTTGCCGGTCGCCATCGAACGGCCGTAGCACATCGCGCACACGCCGGTGCCGGTTGCACACGTCAGCACGGAGCGGACCTTGACCTCGGTGATGCCGGCGGCCAACAGCGCGTCGATCGCCGGGTCACCCAGGTCGTGGCCGCGCTCGACGACGACGTTGCCGTCGGTGTCGACCGCGTCGGTGGCCAGCGTCCGGGCGTACGCCGAGGTCTCGATGTGCTGATCGCGCACCAGCGTGCCGTCCTCGGCCTGCTCGGCCAGCGTGACGGTGATGCCGCGCTCGGTCTCGCAGTCGGTCTCGCGGACGATGACGTCCTGGCTCACGTCGACCAGACGTCGGGTCAGGTAACCCGAGTCGGCGGTACGCAGCGCGGTGTCCGCAAGACCCTTACGGGCGCCGTGGGTGTTGATGAAGTACTCCAGCACCGTCAGGCCCTCGCGGAACGAGGACTTGATCGGACGCGGGATGAACTCGCCCTTGGGGTTGGTCACCAGACCCTTCATGCCGGCCAGCGTGCGCGTCTGGGTGAAGTTACCCGTCGCTCCGGACTTCACGATCGTGATGATCGGGTTGTCCTCGGGGTAGAACTCCTCGAGCGCCTTACCGACTTCTTCGGTGGCGTCCTGCCAGATCTTGACCAGGGCCTCGTTGCGCTCGTCGCGGTTCAGCGCGCCGCGCTGGTACTTCTTCTCGATGCCGTCGGCCTCGGATTCGTACCGCTCCAGGATCTCCTGTTTCTGCGGTGGAACGAGCACATCAGCCATCGACACGGTGACACCCGAGCGGGTGGCCCAGTAGAAGCCGGCGTCCTTGAGCTTGTCGACGGTCTGCGCGACGACGATCATCGGGAACCGCTCGGCCAGATCGTTGATGATCCGGGCCTGCACCTTCTTGTGCATCTGCTCGTTGATGAACGCGTACGTCGGCGGCAACAGCTCGTTGAACATCACGCGGCCCAGCGTCGTCTCGGCCGTCCACGGCCGACCGAACTCCCAGCCCTCCGGGAACAGCTCGGCCTCGAGCTCGGTCGGCGGACGCTGATGCGTCAACCGCACCCGGATCTTGGCCCGCACGCTCAGCGCACCGCGGTCCATCGCCATGATGGCCTCGGCCGGGGAGCTGTACACGCCGGTCTCCGGCTGATCCTTGCCGGCCGGGGCGTACTCGCCCTTGTCGCCCTCGACCATGGTGGTCAGGTAGTACAGGCCGGTCACCATGTCCAGACGCGGCATGGCCAGCGGGCGGCCCGACGCGGGCGAGAGGATGTTGTTCGAGGACAGCATCAGGATGCGGGCCTCGGCCTGCGCCTCGGCGGACAGCGGCAGGTGCACGGCCATCTGGTCGCCGTCGAAGTCGGCGTTGAACGCCTCACACACCAGCGGGTGCAGCTGGATCGCCTTGCCCTCGACCAGCTGCGGCTCGAAGGCCTGGATACCCAGGCGGTGCAGCGTCGGCGCGCGGTTGAGCAGCACCGGATGCTCGGCGATGACCTCTTCGAGGACGTCCCACACCTGCGGACGCTGCCGCTCGACCATGCGCTTGGCGCTCTTGATGTTCTGCGCATGGTTCAGGTCGACCAGACGCTTCATCACGAACGGCTTGAACAGCTCGAGTGCCATCAGCTTGGGCAGACCGCACTGGTGCAGCTTGAGCTGCGGGCCGACCACGATGACCGAACGGCCCGAGTAGTCGACGCGCTTGCCGAGCAGGTTCTGGCGGAACCGGCCCTGCTTGCCCTTGAGCAGATCCGACAGCGACTTCAGCGGACGGTTGCCGGGCCCGGTGACCGGGCGGCCACGGCGGCCGTTGTCGAACAGCGCGTCCACCGACTCCTGCAGCATGCGCTTCTCGTTGTTGACGATGATCTCGGGCGCGCCGAGGTCGATCAGTCGCTTCAACCGGTTGTTGCGGTTGATGACGCGGCGGTACAGGTCGTTGAGGTCCGAGGTGGCGAAACGGCCACCGTCGAGCTGCACCATCGGGCGCAGCTCCGGCGGGATCACCGGAACCGCGTCGAGCACCATGCCCATCGGCGAGTTCCGATTGGTCTGGAACGCCGCAACGACCTTCAGACGCTTCAGCGCACGCAGCTTCTTCTGGCCCTTGCCGTTGCGGATGACGTCGCGCAGGTTGTCGGCCTCGGCCTCGATGTCGAAGGTCTCGATCAGCTTCTTGATCGACTCCGCGCCCATGGCGCCTTCGAAGTACTCGCCGTAGCGATCCTGCAGCTCGCGGTAGAGCAGCTCGTCGACGATCAGCTGCTTGGGAGCCAGCTTGGTGAACGTCGTCCAGATCTCCTCGAGCCGGTCGAGCTCGCGCTGGGCCCGGTCACGCAGCTGACGCATCTCGCGCTCGCCGCCGTCGCGCACCTTGCGGCGCACATCAGACTTGGCGCCCTCCTCCTCGAGCTCCTTGAGGTCGGCCTCGAGCTTCTGCGCCCGCGCCTCGAGGTCGGCGTCGCGCTGATCCTCGAGCGCCTTGCGTTCGACGGCCATCTCCGCTTCGAGGGTGGACAGCTCGTTGTGCCGCATCTCGTCGTCGACGCTGGTGATCACGTACGCCGCGAAGTAGATGATCTTCTCGAGATCCTTGGGCGCGAGGTCGAGCAGATACCCGAGCCGCGACGGGACACCCTTGAAGTACCAGATGTGGGTGACCGGCGCGGCCAGTTCGATATGGCCCATCCGCTCACGGCGCACCTTGGCGCGGGTCACCTCGACGCCGCAGCGCTCACAGATGATGCCCTTGAAGCGGACGCGCTTGTACTTACCGCAGTAGCACTCCCAGTCGCGAGTCGGTCCGAAGATCTTCTCGCAGAACAGGCCGTCCTTCTCGGGCTTGAGCGTGCGGTAGTTGATGGTCTCCGGCTTCTTGACC
Organism: Mycolicibacterium duvalii; assembly: GCF_010726645.1. Classification (NCBI taxonomy): domain Bacteria; kingdom Bacillati; phylum Actinomycetota; class Actinomycetes; order Mycobacteriales; family Mycobacteriaceae; genus Mycobacterium; species Mycolicibacterium duvalii. The sequence goes on from NZ_AP022563.1 coordinate 3,585,554, forward strand.
TCGCCGTAGGACCAGTTGCGGATGTCGTCCGCGGTCGCGAGACCGATGCGGAGTTCATCGAAGAAGTTGACGTCGAGCACGTAACTCCCTTTCCCCTTGCGGGTTTAGTGACCAATAACTAAGCGAGATCTTCGACAGAGGCAGATTCGTTGCGCGACAGGTTGATTCCCAGGTTCGCGGCAGCGCGCTCCAGGTCCTCGTCGTCGCCGTCACGCATCTCGATCGCCGCACCGTCCGAAGACAGCACCTCGACGTTCAGGCACAGCGACTGCAACTCCTTGAGCAGCACCTTGAACGACTCCGGGATGCCCGGCTCGGGGATGTTCTCGCCCTTGACGATGGCCTCGTACACCTTCACGCGGCCCACCGTGTCGTCGGACTTGATGGTGAGCAGTTCCTGCAGCGTGTAGGCGGCGCCGTAGGCCTGCATGGCCCAGCACTCCATCTCGCCGAACCGCTGACCACCGAACTGCGCCTTACCGCCCAGCGGCTGCTGGGTGATCATCGAGTACGGACCGGTCGAGCGGGCGTGGATCTTGTCGTCCACCAGGTGGTGCAGCTTCAGGATGTACATGTAGCCGACCGTCACCGGGTACGGGAACGGCTCGCCGCTGCGGCCGTCGTAGAGCACGGCCTTGCCGTCGGCGTCGACCATCGTCTCGCCGTCGCGGTTGGGCAGCGTCGACCCGAGCAGACCGGACAGCTCGCCCTCTTGCGCACCGTCGAATACCGGGGTGGCCACCAAGCTGTCCGCGGGAGCCGAGTGCAGCTCCTCGGGCAGCTTCTCCGCCCAGTCCGGGACCCCCTCGGTACCCGCGACGTTGAGGTTCCAGCCGGCCTTGGCGACCCAACCGAGGTGGGTTTCCAGGATCTGGCCGATGTTCATACGACGCGGCACACCGTGGGTGTTCAGGATGATGTCGACCGGGGTGCCGTCGGGCAGGAACGGCATGTCCTCGACGGGCAGGATCTTGCCGATGACGCCCTTGTTGCCGTGGCGGCCGGCCAGCTTGTCACCGTCGGAGATCTTGCGCTTCTGCGCGACGTAGACGCGCACCAGCTCGTTGACACCGGCGGGCAGCTCGTCGTCGTCCTCACGGGAGAACACGCGGATGCCGATGACCTTGCCGGACTCACCGTGCGGCACCTTCAGCGACGTGTCGCGGACCTCGCGCGCCTTCTCGCCGAAGATCGCGCGGAGCAGCCGCTCCTCCGGGGTCAGCTCGGTCTCACCCTTCGGGGTGACCTTGCCGACCAGGATGTCGCCGTCGCGGACCTCGGCGCCGATGCGGACGATGCCGCGCTCGTCGAGATCAGCGAGCACCTCGTCGGAGACGTTCGGGATGTCCCGGGTGATCTCCTCGGCGCCCAGCTTGGTGTCGCGGGCGTCGATCTCGTGCTCCTCGATGTGGATCGAAGTGAGCACGTCCTCCTCCACCAGACGGTTGGAGAGGATGATCGCGTCCTCGTAGTTGTGGCCCTCCCACGGCATGATCGCCACGAGCAGGTTCTTGCCCAGTGCCATCTCACCGTTCTCGGTGCACGGCCCGTCGGCGATGACCTGGCCGGCCTCGACGCGCTGACCGGTGTCGACGATCGGACGCTGGTTGGCGCAGGTGCCGTGGTTGGAGCGGGCGAACTTGCGCATCCGGTAGGTGTGCCGGGTGCCGTCGTCGGCCATCACCGTGACGTAGTCGGCACTGACCTCCTCGATGACGCCGGCCTTGTCGGCGACGACGACGTCACCGGCGTCGATCGCGGCGCGCAGCTCCATCCCGGTACCGACCAGCGGGGCCTCGCTGCGCACCAGCGGAACCGCCTGGCGCTGCATGTTGGCACCCATCAGGGCACGGTTGGCGTCGTCGTGCTCGAGGAACGGGATCATCGCCGTCGCGACCGACACCATCTGGCGCGGCGAGACGTCCATGTAGTCGACCTCGGCGCTGGAGACGTACTCGACCTCGCCGCCCTTTCGGCGGACCAGCACGCGCTCCTCTTCGAACCGCCCGTTCGCGTCGATCGGCGAGTTGGCCTGCGCCACGACGTGGCGGTCCTCCTCGTCGGCGGTCAGGTACTCGATGTCATCCGTAACAACACCGTCGACGACCTTGCGGTACGGCGTCTCGATGAAGCCGAACGGGTTGACCCGGGCGTACACCGACAGCGAGCCGATCAGACCGATGTTCGGACCCTCCGGGGTCTCGATCGGGCACATGCGGCCGTAGTGGCTGGGGTGCACGTCGCGGACCTCGAGGCCGGCGCGCTCGCGGGACAGACCGCCGGGGCCCAGCGCCGACAGGCGACGCTTGTGGGTCAGGCCCGACAGCGGGTTGTTCTGGTCCATGAACTGCGACAGCTGCGACGTGCCGAAGAACTCCTTGATCGCCGCCACGACGGGACGGATGTTGATCAGGGTCTGCGGCGTGATCGCCTCGACGTCCTGGGTGGTCATGCGCTCGCGCACGACGCGCTCCATCCGGGACAGGCCGACCCGGATCTGGTTCTGGATCAGCTCGCCCACGGTGCGCAGACGACGGTTACCGAAGTGGTCGATGTCGTCCACCTCGACCGGCACCTCGGTGCCGCCGGGGACAGTCATCGTCTTGTCGCCCTGGTGCAGACGGACCAGATACTCGATGGTCGCGACGACGTCCTCTTCGGTCAGCGTCGAGCTGGTGATCGGCTCACCGACGTTCAGCCCCAGCTTCTTGTTGACCTTGTAGCGGCCCACGCGGGCCAGGTCGTAGCGCTTCTCCTTGAAGAACAGGTTCTCCAGCAGGGTCTGCGCGGATTCCTTGGTGGGCGGCTCGCCCGGACGTAGCTTGCGGTAGATGTCGAGCAGCGCCTCGTCGGTGCCGGCCGTGTTGTCCTTCTCCAGCGTGCTCATCATGATCTCGGAGAAGCCGAACCGCTCGGTGATCTGCTCGTTGGTCCAGCCGAGCGCCTTGAGCAGCACGGTGACGGGCTGACGACGCTTGCGGTCGATACGCACGCCGACGGTGTCGCGCTTGTCGACGTCGAACTCCAGCCACGCGCCGCGGCCGGGAATCACCTTGACGCTGTGCAGCGTCTTCTCGGTGGACTTGTCGATGGATTCGTCGAAGTACACACCGGGCGACCGGACCAGCTGGCTCACCACGACACGCTCGGTGCCGTTGATGATGAAGGTGCCCTTCTCGGTCATCATCGGGAAGTCGCCCATGAAGACCGTCTGGCTCTTGATCTCACCGGTGTTGTTGTTGATGAACTCCGCGGTGACGAACAGCGGCGCCGCGTAGGTCATGTCCTTGTCTTTGCACTCGTCGACGGGTGCCTTCACCTCGTCGAAGCGCGGATCGGAGAAGGACAGCGACATCGAGCCGGAGAAGTCCTCGATCGGGCTGAGCTCTTCGAGCACCTCCTGCAGACCCCCTCGGGGGTCCACGTCGCCGCGATCGACGGCGCGCTGGAACCACTCCTCCGAGCCGACCAGCCACTCGAAAGACTCGGTCTGAACGTCGAGAAGCCCCGGAACCTCGAGCGGCTCACGGAGTTTTGCGAATGAAATTCGGTTCGGCGCTCCGGGAACAGAGCTATTAGTGGTAGCGGTATTTGACTCGATCTGGCGGGACCCTGCCAAGATGCATCCTTCCAGCACCTCAAGCGACGTTTCTCAGGATCCGGATGCTCCGGATGGAGGTGTGCCACCGGACCCTGCGCCGCGCATCTGCGTCGGTTCGGCTGGCTTCACCAACCTGTCCGGACGCAGGGCACGGATCTAGATCTCTGAGCAGACCTCAGAGAACCGCGTGCGAAGCGGGTCTTGGAAAACCGGAGTGGGCAGGATGCAGCCAGCGCAACGTCCAACAATAGCGCAGGACGCAACATTCCTCAACAACCGCGTGCATCCTCGACTACATGGGGCGCGTGGCCGGTCGGGCGCTGGCTGGCCGTCTCAACCCGTGCATACATGCTGGCCAATAGATTGGCCCGGTTTCGCCCCGTCGTCAAGAGATAACGCGGTGTTTGGTGTGGAGTTTTTCGACAGGTGCGCGGCGCCGGTGTCCGATGCGGGCAGGCAGCCGGTGAGGTTCAGCGTGAAGATCCACTGCGAGAACGCGGTGAACACCACGTCGATCAGGGTCAGCCGTTCCGGCGGCCCGGGCGAGACGTAGGCCTGCGCCGGGCCCCGCGACGTGGCGATCTGCAGGACCTCTCCGGCGGCCCCGTAGTACGGCGACTGCAGGTCGGGACCGAGTCCGGCGAACATGTCGTTGATCCACGCGGCGCTGAGCAGTTCGGCCGCCTTGACGTTCTCGGCCCTGGAGATACCGGTGACCAGGTTCAGCGACAGCTGGACGAGCGGGTTGCCGCCGGTCATCGGGTCGGAATGCAGTCCGCCGATCAACCGCACTCCGGTGAACGCGCCGGGTCGTGCGGTCGCCAGGGCGGTGTTGGCCGCCCCGTTCTGGTTCCAGAAGTAGGACTTGCCCGACAGGTTGAAGACGGGCACGTCGACCGGGAGTGCGGCCAGCGCGTTGGGCACCACCGGCCCGAAGCCGACCCCGTCGAGCATCACCACCCCGGCCAGCCGGTCCAGCGTGCCCGCGCCCGCCATCGCTCCGGCGGCACCGGCGGCCAGGCCCCCGCCGAGGGAGTGCCCGACGAACACCACGTCGTCCACCCCGGCCAGCAGCGTGCCGTACCCCGCGGCCTGCGCACTGTCGGCCAGTGCGGTGCTGTCCGCCGCGAACAGCTTCGCCACCGCCTGGTGCATCGGCGACCCGCCCAACCAGCACCCGTCGCAGGCCAGGAAGTTCGAGGTGAGCGACACGGTGACGACGACGCTGTCGGTGGCCTCGGCCAACCGGGCGGCTGTGTGGCTGTAGAACGGGCCGGCCGCCAGGAATCCGTGCTGGAAATAGATCAACCGGGTCGGCGGCGGGCCGTCGGGCACGTACCAGTCCGCCAGGGCACGGTAGCCGTCCCCGCAATCGATCTCGAGCATCGAGGTGGAGACGGTCACGTCGCTGTCGCGCGGCAGGATCGGCGGTCCGCCGAGCACCCGCAGCGCCAGCCCGTAGACGTTGAACACGGCGCTGCCGAGCAGGCTGAGCACGGTCGGCCGGCCGGGTCCGGTTGCCGCCGCGGAGGCCTCGGCGTTGCGCAGGGCCCGACGCACCGACGCCGGAGATTCCGTGGGTGCTGCGGCGTCCGGCGCCGCGGCTTCTGTGGCAACGATGCGCCGCTCGACAGGTCGAGGGTCGGGCTCCTCCGCCGGCTCGTCGACCGGCCCTGTCTCGGCCGGCGCTGTCTCGGCCGGCTCTGTCTCGGTCGGTTCTGTCTCGGTCGGCTCTTCTTGGGTCGGTTCTGTCTCGGTCGGCTCTTCTTGGGTCGGTTTCTCTTCGACCGGTTCCGTGTCGACGGACTCGTGTTCGACCACAGCCTCGACCGGCCGCGTCCCGGAGCGCTGACGTCTCTCGCGGCGCGTCTCAGTGCGGTCTGCCCGCGTCTCGGCGCGGGCGCTGCCGGTGTCGGCCGATGTGGCACTGGACCTCGTGTCTGGCCCGTCCCCGGTTTCCGCGTCGGCCACCCCGGCGCCGGCGAGCATGGCTGCCGACAGTCCCGCGGTGACGATGCCGGCACCGACCAGCGAAGTCACTCGTCGCCGCATCGACAGCCCCCGTCCCTTGGCGCCCGAATCCGGCAAACGCTACCGCGCACCGACCACAGCCGCGCCGATTTGGCCGGCGTTGTCCGGCCAAAGTGCACTGAGCGTCGCGGCGACCGGCCGATGACGACCGTGCGTGCACCTTCGCGGAAAACGCATGCGACGCTCAGGCCGCCAACCGGCCAGCCGGCCGGCAGTCGACGGCAGCCGGGTTGAGCAGGCACGCGAACACCTGGTGCAGCGAGCCGAGCGGAATCGTCTCCACCGACAGCACCTCGGCCTCCTGGCGCCACCAGCCGGCGAGGATCTCCAGCGACGAGCCCGGCTGGCCGTAGAACTTGGCGGTGTGGGTGCCCCGGAGCAGGTCGCCGATCCACCCCGCAGCGACGGTCTCGCTGACCGCGACGTTGCCCGGCGCGGAGAAGCCGGTGGCCAGGTAGGCCAGGAATTGCACCGTCGGGCTGGCGCTCTGCATCCCGTCGGAGTGCTTGCCGCCGCTGAGCAGGAGGCCGGTGAACTCCCCCGGGCGGGCCTTGGCGAGGTGATAGCTGGCCTCGCCGTAGACGTTCCAGTTGGCCGGTTCGGCGGCCAGGTTGTACACCGGGATCGAGGTGGGGATCTTGGCCAGCGCGGTCGCCATAGTGCCGAAGAACGCGGCACCGTCGAGCATCACCACACCGGCGAGGTCGTCGGCCTCGCCCCGCTCGACGAGATAGCCGGCCGCGCCGACCGCCGCGCCACCGCCGGCCGAGTGGCCAGACAGCACGACCCGGTCGGGCAGCCGCCCGTTGTACCCGGCGAGCTTGGCGCTGGCCTGCAGCGCCTCCCGATCCCCGGTGAACAGGTCGGCGATCGCGCGATAGGTGTGCGGCAGCATCAGCGGGTAGTTCTCGAGGTCGAAGACGTTCCACGTCAGCGTCGGCGCGACGACGATGCTGTTGGTCTTCTCCGCCAGGTAGGCCGCCGTCGCGCTGTAGAACGATGCGGTGGCCAGGAAGCCGTGCTGGAAGTAGATGATCCCGGTCGGGCGGCGAGTGCTGGTTGGGAAGTACCAGTCGGCCTTCACCTCGACACCGTCTCCGAGCACCAGGGTGGAGCGCTCGGCGCGGACCCGGCTACCGAACGGGGCCCGCAACGGACCGGCGAGAAACTCCATCGTGCGGGTGTAGAGGTTGTACACCGCGGTACCGATGTCGTTGAGCGTGTCGAAGACCTTGGCCAGCTCGTTCGCCGCGCCCACCCACGGGTTCTGCGCGGCCGACGCCCGCAGCACCACCGCGTCGTCGCGCGAAGAGAAGTCGGTCTCGATGCTCTGCACGAACGTGCTCTCATCGGGGACCTCGTCGTCGGCCGCATCGGCGGGGACCTCGTCGTCGACGCGCTGCGCCTTCTTCTCGTCGTCCCCCACGGGGAGAGACGGCGCAGGTTCCTCCGGTGCGGCCACGTCATCCGAGGTCCGCTCCGGCGTCTCGGCCTCCGCGGTACCGGCCTCGACGTCGGTTCGCTCGACATCCGGCTCGGGTTCGGGTTCCCGACGTAGCGCCGCACGGCGGCTCTCGACGCGCGCGGCGCGGTCGAGCCGCGCATCCGCCCGCGACGTCGATTCGGTGCGTCTGTCCTGCGAACCGGCCTTGGAGTCAGCGGTCCGGCTGGACGCGGGCGCCCCGGAATCCGCTGCTGACGCACTTCCCTCGGCATTCGCGACGCCCGCTCCGGCGAACATCGCAGCTGACACACCCCCCGCCAATACGCCTGCCCCCAACAGGACTCGATAGCGGTCGACCATTCTTCTCCCGGGTTGAGTACCACAGAAATGTGCACGCGCACGCGATCCTGGCAAACTCTATAAGCGCCAGCGTCAATTTCGCAACCCCGCGACACGAAAAAATGGCAGCCGCCCGGCATTCCCTCGATTCCGCTGATAGAGGTCTGATATCAGGTGGCACCGGGCGTCGGACAGCGCGGAGTCGCGAGAGGCGTCCAAATCTTGACTGCTGTCAGTGCAAAATCAGCAACGGTGGCCACTTCTGCCCCGCGCGTGCGCGGATCCCGCCGGCCCGAGCCGGGACCGAACACACAAAAAGGGCCGGGCCCGGACGCGACGTCCGGACCCGGCCTTCTCGGGTGAAGCTCAGCTGGTCAGCGGTCTCCTGCCACCGGGATGCGACCCGTCGGCGCATCGTCCTCGGCGTGCTGCTGACGCGTGGTGCTGTCGTCGGGGTAGTCCTGCACGGAGTGCTGCTGGCCCTCGAGGTCCTGCCGGATGGCTTCCTGGGCGGCCGGCGGCAGCGTGTGCATGATCTCGCGCACGCGAGCCTGGCGGCGCGCGACGGCCTTGCGCTCGGGCATCCCGGGGGTGGCCATGACCTGCGGCGGCACGCCCTCGATCTCCTCCACGCCACCGTCGTGGTGGCCGGCGTCGATCATGGCCTGCTCCTCGGCCATCGTCGACTCGTCCTTCTCCTCGGACATGCCGATCGGCCCGATCCGGCGACCGTTGAGGAACTGCTTGACCACCGGCTCGTCACTGGTCAGCAGCACCTCGCGGGGGCCGAACATGACCAGCTTCTTGCGGAACAGCATGCCCATGTTGTCGGGCACGGTCCGGGCGATGTTGATGTTGTGCGTCACGATCAGGATCGTGCAGTCGATCTGGGCGTTGATGTCGATCAGCAGCTGGGACAGGTAGGCGGTACGCACCGGGTCAAGACCGGAGTCCGGCTCGTCGCAGAGGATGATCTGCGGGTCGAGCACCAGCGAGCGGGCCAGGCCGGCGCGCTTGCGCATACCGCCGGAGATCTCGCCGGGGAACTTGTTCTCGTCCCCGCCCAGACCAACCAGGTCCAGCTTCTCCATGACGATCTTGCGGATCTCGGATTCCTTCTTCTTCGTGTGCTCACGAAGCGGGAACGCGGTGTTGTCGTAGAGGCTCATCGAGCCGAACAGTGCGCCGTCCTGGAACATCACGCCGAACAGCGTGCGGATCTCGTAGAGCTCCTTGGCCGAGCACTCGATGATGTTGGTGCCGTCGACGATGATCCGGCCGCGCTCGGGGCGCAGCAGACCGATCAGCGACTTCAGGAAGACTGATTTGCCGGTACCTGACGGGCCGAGCAGAACGCTGACCTCACCTGCGGGGAGGTCGAACGTGACGTCCTCCCAGATTCGCTGGGCTCCGAAGGACTTCGTCAGTCCCTCAACCTGAATGCCAATGCCCACGCGGATTCCTCTCAACCAGTCCCGGATTCCTCACCACACACATCCCGCCTGTGGCTTGAGTCACTGTAGCTTACGCTCCACGCGGGCAACACCGGACCAAGATCCGCAGGTTGGACATCTCGGCGGCCCCGCGCGCACCTTTGCCGGATCGGATCTCAGCCGACAGGCTCGGCGCCGAGCAGCACATGGCGCGCGGCTTCCGTACGCGAGGCGACGCCGAGCTTCCGGTAAACGCGGTAGAGGTGGTTGGCGACCGTCTTGGGGCTCAGATGCAGCCGCGTGGCGATCTGCTGATTGGTCAGGCCTCGCGCCACCTCGTCGAGCACCCGGCGTTCGACGTCGGTCAGCCGGTCGACCACGGCCGGACCGAGGTGCGGGTTACTCAGCTCAGTCAGCCGCGCAGCCCACACCCCCGCGCCGAGGCGGCGCACGGCGTACTGCGCATCGGCGAGGGTCCGGTCGAACTCGGGACCGCTTTCCAGCAGCTGCGCCTTGTCCAACAGGGTGCGTGCCCGGTCGAACAGGTCCGTTTCGGGGTCGTACCCCGCGATCGCGCGATCGAACATGTCGAGCGCGGCGGCGGGATCTCGCGCGACCGTACAGATCGCGCCGGCACGCCACGCGGTCGCGGCCGTCCACCGGCTCGCGCCGGGGGTCTGGGCGACCTCTCGCAGGTGGGCGACGACGGCGCCGGCCTCCTCGCTGCGACCGAGAGCCACGTAGGCCTCCACCAGGTCGGCGTGCCAGCGCGCTAGCTGCGGCGCCAGGAGGCCGCTGATCTGCTCGAACGACCAGCATTCCGCGAGATGGGTGACGGCGTCCGCGTGCCGTCCCGCCAGGAGTGCGGCCAGGCCGGCGTTGGCGAGCAGGAAGTACCGGGCGCCAAATGTCGACTGCTGGTCGGAGATGTCGAACCCCAGCCGGAAGTCGTGTGCCGCTGCCTCGTCGTCGCCGCGGATCGCGTGCACCCGCCCACGAAGAGACAGCCAGAACGGGGCGAACGCCCGCTGTCCGGTGGCCAGGCTGAGTGCGATCGACTCGTCGAGGCAGTCCATCGCCTCGTCGAACCGGGATGCGCGCACCTGCGTCTCACCGAGCGCGCCGAACGCCATCGCCAGCGATGCTCGGGCACCCATCCGGCGGGAGTGCGCGATCAACGCAGTCAGATGCGTGGCGGCCGCGTCATATCTCTCGGCGAGGGCGAACGCCCGCCCGAGGTGCAATCCGACCAAGGGGTCCACCTCGATCAGCGCGGCGGGGTCGATGGCCTCGTGGAGCGTTTCGACGATCTCATTGGCCCGCGCCTCGTTCTGCGCGCTCACGGCGTGGGCCAGGATCACCCGGGCCACGGCTTGCTGCGGCGAACCGGGGCGACTCCGGGCGACGGCCACCTCTGCACTTCTGCCCACCTCGCCGACCATCCCCAACATGCCCAGCGGCAGGGCCATCGTGGCGTAGACCACGCCCTGCTCGTCGGCGGCGGCGCCGGCTGCGGCTTCCTGCAGTCGCTGCCAGGCCCGGGCCGGCTCGCCGTGGAGGGCCTCCAGCGTCGCCATCCTGAGCATCGCCGTGGTGCGCGGCTGGGTGTCCGCCGGGTCGTCCAGCACGTCCTGCAGACGACGCCGGGCGGCGCCGGCTTCGCCTGCGGCGGCGAGCAGGGTGGCGGCGTCGACGCGAAGCCGGCCGCGCCGCGCCTCGTCGCCGGTGATGTCGACTGCACGGTCGAGGAGCCGCGCCGCCGCCTCGGCTCCCCCGCGGGCACGCAACTGCCACGACGCTTCGGCGATCTCGTCGACCAGAGCATCATCGGGCCCGGTGGTGCCGCGCGCGCGGTGAGCCAGTCGCACCTCCTCGGGCAGCGACGTCGCATCGGCCAACTCCAGATTGAGCTGTCGCCACCGATGCCGGGGCATTCGGTTGACGGTCGCATTGCGCAGGAGTGGGTGGCTGAGCACCAACCGACCCCCGTCGAGACCGGCCAGCCCGGCTTCCTCCAGTTCTGTCAACGCTCGGCCCCCGGCCCCCGGCCGAAGCGCGGTCAGCAGCGACCACGATCCATCGGCGGAGACGGCGGCCAGCTCGAGCACCTCGCGAGACTCCGGGCTCAATCGGGCCAACTGTGCGGTGAACACGGTGTGCAGGGCGCCGGTCAGCGGGAAGTCCTCCGGCAACAACTGATTGCCGGCGAGTTGCTGGGGCGACAGCGACGCGGGCAGGTGGGTCAGCGCCAGCGGGTTGCCCCCCGAAACCTCCAACAACCGCTCGGCCACGTGACCGGCGATCGGGACCGGGCTGGATTGGTGCAGCAGGGTTGCGGCGCCGTCGGCGTCGAGTCCCCGAAGCCGATGGACGGGGAACCCCTCGGCGAACGCCTCCGCCGACGGCACGGGCCGACCGGTCACGACGACCAGAACATCGCCGGGCGCGCAGCGCCGCAACGCGAGGTTGAGCGCCGTGACGCTCGCCGGGTCGGCATCGTGGATGTCGTCGATCAGCACGGCACCGGGACCGGCGCTCCCACGGTCGACCAGCGCCCCCGTCAACGCCTCCGCGGCCTGTAGCGGGTCGATCTCGCCCAGAATCCGGGCCGCCGCGTGATCGTCACCCAGAGCCTGCGCGATCCCCGCGGCGGCCGACATCGGTGCCGACAGGTCACCGCCCTGGCAGACCACCAGCCGTGCGGGTGTCCCGATGAAACCGGCGAGCCACGAAATCGCTTCGGATTTTCCGATTCCCGCGTCGCCGAGCAGGACGAGAGTGCCGCCGGCGCCGTGGCAGGCATGTTGCCACCCTTTGCGCAGGGTGTCGGTCAGATCCGGCCGCCACGCGATGCCCGCCATTGTGCAGGCAAGGTTAACGCAGTTGGTGCCGCCCGCGAGTCGATGTGCTACTCGACGACTTCCCAGCTGACGTCGCCCTGGGCGTTCTTCGCGGTCACGACGATGTCAGCGCTCTCGTCCTCGACGGGCTCGGTGGCCCGGCAGACGAAAGTGTCCCCGACCGCGACCACGATGATCCCCTCGCCGCAGTCGACGGTGATCCGGGTCTCGGCGAAGTCGGAGATCTCGCGCTGCAGGACGTCGACGGTGTCGGCGAGGTCGAAGACGACGTCGACGGTCTCGTAGTCCACCTTGTAGTCGTTGATGGCGGTCACCGTGACCTCGACGCGAACCTTGTCTGGGGCGCCGATGTCGGCGAGGCAGGTGAATGTGTCGTGCGGCATCGGGTCATCGATCCGCTGGCAGTCGACCCCGGCGACCTCGACGGGCATGCCCGCGTACGACTCTTTCAGCGTGTTGCCGACGTTGGACTCCAGGGCGTCGTAGTCCAAACCCGAACCGCATCCTGCAAGGAGGGCCAAGCCCGGAGCGACGCCGACGACGATCGTGCGGGTGAGGTGTCTAGTCAACGATCTGCCAATTGTCGTTGCCGTCCGAATCGACCGCCACCTGAACCGTCTTCTCGACGAACTTGCGGTCCACGGCGGTGCAGGTGAAAGCGCCGCCCCGCGGGACGACCTTCAACCCGTCACCGCACTGCACGGTCACGGGAAAGCCCACTTGCTCCTCGATGTCCGCGTCGAGCAGCGCGGCCGTCTTCGCCATATCGAAGACGATGTCGAGGGTGTCGAACCGCACGTTCCCGTCATCGTCCTCGACGGTTACTTCGACACGGACCTGCTCACCGTCGAGTTCTGCGTGACAAAGGAAGGTGTCTCCGGCGCTCGGGCGGGGCTGCGACCTCGGACAGGTGACGCCGGACGTGCTCCGCGAGATCTGCGCGTAGGTGTCGTCGAGCTTGTCGGCGATGCCGGACTCGAGCTTGTCGTAATCCGGCCCGCCGGCCGAGAAGGAGAAACTGCACGCGGTCACCAACAGTGCGGGCGCGAGGGCGGCGAAACGCGTGAGACGGGAAGCGGCGGCAAACACGGATCAACCGTAAGCGCAGTTCAGCGCCTTGAGCCATGGGTAGAAATACCCAACGAACACCAGTGGGGCCGGCCCGAAACGGGCCGACCCCAGCAGGCGGTTGGAACTACTTGACGGTAACCGTCGCGCCGGCAGCCTCCAGCTTGCCCTTGGCGTCGTCGGCGGCCTCTTTGGCGACCTTCTCGAGCAGCGGCTTGGGCGCGCTGTCGACGAGGTCCTTGGCCTCCTTGAGGCCCAGGCCGGAGACGATCTCACGGACAACCTTGATGACGCCGATCTTCTTGTCACCGGCGGACTCGAGGATGACGTCGAACTCCGACTGCTCCTCGGCGGCCTCGGCCGGCGCACCACCGGCGGCGGGGCCCGCAGCGGCCACGGCGACCGGAGCGGCGGCGGTGACCTCGAAGGTCTCCTCGAACTTCTTGACGAACTCCGAGAGCTCCAGCAGCGTCAGCTCCTTGAAAGCGTCGAGCAATTCATCGGTGGACAGCTTTGCCATGATGGTCCTTCCTTCTACTTACTTCTTGGCTAGTGGGTGGTGCGATACGGCTGCTACGCCGCTTCCTCGCCGGCTTTTTTCTCTTCCAGTGCGGCAGCCAGACGGGCGACCTGCGACGCCGGAGCGTTGAACAGCCCGGCAGCCTTGGCCAGATTCGCCTTCATCGCGCCGGCCATCTTGGCCAGTAGCACCTCGCGCGACTCGAGGTCGGCGATGCGGTTGACCTCGTCGACGGTCAGCGGGCGGCCGTCCATGTAGCCGCCCTTGATGACCAGCGCCTTGTTGTCCTTGGCGAAGGTCTTGATCGCCTTGGCCGCGTCGACGGCCTCACCCGTGACGAAGGCGATCGCCGTGGGCCCGACGAACAGCTCGTCGAGTCCTTCGATGCCCGCCTCCGCCGCGGCACGCTTGACCAGCGTGTTCTTGGCGACGCGATAGCTCGCCGAGTCGCCGAGCGAACGGCGGAGCTGGGCGAGGCCGGCGACCGACAGCCCGCGGTACTCGGTGACGAGGGTGGCCGTCGAGGAATTGAACCGCTCGACGATGTCGGCAACCGCTTCGGCCTTGTCATCCTTGGCCATGCATGCTCCTCGTGGTTGGTTTCGGTCGTCCCACCGCGAACGCCGCAACTGCCCGAGAAAACACGAACGCCCCGACGCAGACAGGTCGGGGCGCACAGATCACGTACTAGCCTCGTCCTCCTGCGTGGGCCGCCGGGTTGAACCCGGACCTTCGACCAGTTGCACTGGTGACCGACGGTCTTTGGTGGAACCGGACCACCATAGCGCGTCAGGTCCCCATCAGCCAAAACGCTGCGCCAGGACCGCCGCCCCGACCAGGCCGGCGTCGCCGCCGAGTTCGGCGGCCACCACGCGCAGACCCCGGAGGAAGTCCAGGCCGGCATACGAGCTCAGCGCCGCGCGCAGCGGATCGAACAGCAGCGGTCCCGCCGCCGCGACACCGCCGCCGACCACGACGAGGTCCAGGTCGCACACCGCGGCCACCGACGAGATCGTCCTGGCCAGAGCGTCGCCCCCGCGCCGGAAGGCGCGCACCGCCGCCTGATCCCCGGCGCGCGCGGCCTCGGCGAGCACCCGCGCGTCCGCATCGGCCGGTGCGTGCCAGCCCTGGCTGCGGGCCCAGCGCACCAGACTGGGCCCGGACGCCACGGTCTCCACGCACCCACGACCACCGCACGTGCAGGGCAACCCGTCGGGTTCGACGACGACGTGGCCGACGTGGCCGGCGTTGCCGCTGCGGCCGTGAACGGGGCGGCCATCGACCACCAGGCCGCCCCCGATCCCGGTCGACACCACCATGCCGAGCACGAACCCCGCGCCCCGGGCGGCGCCGTGCGCGACCTCGCCGAGCGTCATGCACAGACCGTCGCCGCCGAGCCGCACCGGCAGTCCGGTCGCCTCCGACACCCGCGCCGCGATCGGGAAGTCGTTCCAGGCGCTGATGTTGATCGGGTTGACGGTGCCGCGACGCACGTCGATCGGCCCGGCCGAGGACACGCCGACCGCGCCGGGCCGGCGGGCCGAACCCCGCGTGACGTCGGTCAGCAGGGTCTCGATCGCGTGCCAGATCTCGTCGGCGGAGCCGCCGGGCGTGGGGCGCACAGCCCGGTACAGCAGTGTCCCGTCCTCGTCGACGACGCCGGCGGCCAGCTTCGTGCCACCGATGTCGAGTGCCAACACGGTCATCCGGCGACCGCCGCCGCCAGACGGCCCGACATCGTGCGCATCGCCGCGATCACCTCGGGCGATTCGAGCACCTCGAAGTCGCAGTCCGGCAGCGCCAGCCATGCCGCCAGCCGGGCCGGGTCGTCGCCGCCGGCGGTGAGCAGGCACGCGTTCGGCCCGTCCGGCTCGATGTCGACCGACGCCGCGGAGAAGACCCGGGCCACCGTGCTGCTGGGAGCGAAGTAGCGGACCCGGGCGACATACGGGTACGGCGAGGAGGTGATCGCGCGGCGCACGTAGGACGCCGGGTCCGGCGCCGGTCTCGGCCGAAACGTGCTGCCCACGGCCGTGACATCGGACATCCGGTCCAGCCGCAGGCTGCGCCAGTCGTCGCGGTCCCGGTCGAAGCACAGCAGGTACCAGCGCCGCCCGGTGGTGACCAGGTGATAAGGCTCCACTCGGCGCGCGGTGACGGTGCCGCGGACGTCGCGGTAGGTCGCGGTGACGTGCTCGTGATCGCGACTGGCGCGCGCCAGCGTCATCAGCACGTCGGGAGCCACCGGGGTGTCGGTGGCCGCACCGAGCGTGACCGTCGACTCGTGCACCGCGGCGACCTGCGAGCGCAGCCGCGCCGGCATCACCTGGTCGAGTTTGGTCAGCGCGCGCAGCGCCGACTCCCCGACCCCGGCGACGCTGCCGCCCGCGGCCACCCGCAGGCACACCGCCATCGCCACTGCCTCTTCGGGGTCGAGCAACAGCGGGGGCAGGGCGGCCCCTGCGCCGAGCTGGTAGCCACCGCCGACGCCGGCGCTGGCGTGCACCGGGTAGCCCAGCTCGCGCAGCCGGTCGACGTCCCGCCGCACGCTGCGGGTGGTCACCCCGAGGCGGTCGGCGAGATCCTGTCCGCTCCACACCCGGCGCGACTGCAGCAAGCCGAGCAAGTGCAGCACCCGGGCGGTGGTCTCGGACATAGCCACCAGTCTGCTCCTATCGCGGACAGAAGCTGTCCGTTATCGGTGCGACAGTGAGGTCATGACCCTCGCCGAGCAGCTGGCCGAGCAGCTGGACTTCCACTGGGGCGCCCAACTCCGCCCCCGTCTCCACGGACTGACCGACCCCGAGTACTTCTGGGAGCCGGTACCGAACTGCTGGACGGTGCACCGCGACGGCACCGTCGATTTCGCCTACCCGCCTCCGCAGCCGGAGCCGGTCACCACGATCGCGTGGCGGTTGGCGCACGTGATCGTCGGCGTACTGGCCGTGCGGGTGCACGCCCATTTCGGCGGCCCGCCGGCCGACTACGCGTCCTGGGACTACGCCACCGACGCGGCGACGGCACTGGCCCAGCTCGACGATGCGTACCGGCGGTGGAACGACGGCGTCCGAGGCCTGGACGACGCTGCGCTGAGCCGACCCGTCGGACCGGCCGAGGGCGAATGGGCCGACCACCCGATGAGCGAACTGATCCTGCACATCAACCGCGAAGTCATCCACCACGGCGCAGAGATCTCGTTGTTGCGCGACCTCTATGCCCACACCGAAAGGACGAACTGACATGCCCGCCATGCCCCCGCCCATCGCCGACGAACGCGACGGACTCAAGCACTATCTCGCCGCCCAGCAGTACGCGTTCCACGCCATCGCGTTCGGCCTGACCGACGACCAGGCCCGCGCCACTCCGTCGGTCAGCGCGCTGTCGATCGGCGGCCTGATCAAGCATGTGACGAGTTGCCAGCGGGGCTGGATGAACCGGGTCGCGGCGGCCCCGGAGTTGTGTGAGTCCGACCGTCGGCCGATGACCGAACAGGCTACCGACTACGGCGATGAGTTCTTCATGGGTCCCGACGAGACGCTGGCCGATCTGCTGGCCGCGTTCGACCGGCAGAACGCGGCGACCCTTGCGCTGGTCGAGTCGGTCGACCTCGGCGCGGCGGTACCGATCCCCCAGCACGTGCCCTGGTTTCCGAAGGACGTTCCGGCGTGGTCGGTGCGCTGGGTGTTCTTCCACATGATCGAGGAGCTGGCCCGCCACGCCGGCCAAGGCGACATCATCCGCGAGAGCATCGACGGGGCGACGCTCTACGAGCTGCTGGCCGGCCTCGAAGGCTGGCCGGCGACGGAGTGGTTGACCCCCTGGGCACCGACACCGGCCTCGTAGCAGGCATACGAAAGGGGCACCCCCGAGGGGAGGGGTGCCCCTTTCCAACTGGCTGGTCAGTGCGCCGGTCAGGCGACGTCGACGAAGTAGGTGCGGCCCGCGGGGACCAGGATGCGGTCGTCGCGCTGGGCGTCCCACACCCACTTGCTGAACTCCGGTCCCGGGCGGACCGCGACCACGTCGGCTTCCGAGAGCGGCGTGCTGCCCTGCCGGTTCACGATGACCCGGTGCCCGTCGGCCTCGAGCTGGCTGATGGTCGCCTTGGCATTCCCGTTACCCGACGGCGCGGCGAGGGCGGGAGCGGCCAGTCCCAGAACGGCGGTCGACAGTCCAGCAGCGGCGGCGGTGACGATGGTGAACTTCTTCATGATCGGTACCTGCTTCTTGTGTGATCTTGTCTCGATGAACCGTTAAACCAGCAGGTCAGAGGTTTAATTCCGGTGGCAGGAATTGATCGGCAGGTGGCAGGAATCCGCCGCTGCGAGCGCGTTTTCAGCTCCGTCTCAACGCAGGACGAGCTGCAGCGCGAAGTCCACGACGGCCTCCAGGTCGTCGCCGAGTTGCCCGGCGAGCCATTGCTGGGCCAGTTCGGCCATCGCACCGGTGTACATCGCCGCGCCGACCATCGCCGCGACGGGGGCGGTGTCCGGATGCAGCCGCCACCCCTCGGTCAGGACGGCTTCGCGCAGCACGTCCTGGGTTGCGCTGCGCCGCGCGGTCAACACCGGATTGGCGCGGGCATCGGTGAACAACACCCGGCCGCGGCGCGGGTCGGCCGAGCTGAAATGCAACACCGCGGCCATGCCTGCGCGGGTGCGGGCGCGCAGCGAGTCGGACGCACCGCGCATGGCGCGTTCGACCTCAGCGGCCAGGTCGGCGCTGACCCGGTCGTAGACGGCGCCGAGCAGTTCGTCGGTGTCGGCGAAACTCTCGTAGAAGTAGCGGGTGTTCAGGCCGCACGCGCGGCACACCGAACGCACCGACAGCGCCGGCTCTCCCCCCTCACCGAACAGCCGGAACGCAGCGTCGATCAGCAACGCGCGGCGCTCGGCCCGACGGTCGGTCAGCGGGACCCCGGCCCACCTGGTCGGGTTCGCCGACGGAGACGAGGGGCCGGACACCCCATCAGGGTAGGCCGACACGCCCAATTCTGGTCACAATCGTCACCAACCGCTATTCTGGGTACACCTGTGACCACTTTGGAGGCCTTCGATGTTCCTGCCGCACCAGCTCGTCGGAAACTTCTTCGATCGACAATTCGACCGGGACATCCGTCGGCACTTCTTCAAAGGCATGGAGTTCGCCGCGCCGGCCGGCGATCCGGGCTGGTTCGGGCCGGGCAGCGCGGTCTGGCACGTGCACTCACACACCCAGGCGCTGGTGTTCGGGCTGCAGTGCGCGGCGTTCCTGGAGCGGCTCGACCCGTCGATCTACTGGATGGGCGTGCACCACTCCCGGCTGGTCAAACCGGAGAGCCGCGACGACCCGATGCCCCAGATCGACCCGAAGGGGGCGTTGGTGCGGTTGGGTCATTCCGTGGCGTTCTTCATCGGCACCGCCTATGGCAGCACCGAGACCGCCGAACGCCTCGCGCTGGCAGTGCGCTCGATGCATCACACCATCAAGGGCACCCGCCCCGACGGTGCACGCTACGACGCCGACGACCCCGAGTGGCTGCGCTGGAACTACGCGACGGTGGTGTGGGGGCTGGCCACCGCGCACGAGCTGTATCACCCGAACCCGTTGCGCGGCAAGGAACTCGACCGCTACTACGGAGAGTTCGTGCGGGTCGGGCACGCCCTGGGCGGCACCGACCTGCCGACCACCAAGGCCGAGACGCTGGACTGCCTGAAGTCCTACCTGCCCCGGCTCGCCGTCACCTATGGCACCGCGATGGCTACCGGGCCCGATCTGCCGCTGCCGCAGAGCGCGCTGAACTGGGCGGTGCGCGACACCATGCCGCCGTGGGCGAAGGGCCTGATCCAGCACCGCGACCCCATCATCGTCGAGCGCACCGCACGCCGCGCGCTGGTGTGGTCGGTCATCAACGGCATCCACGTCGCGTCCGGTCCGGTGCGGGAGTTCGAGCAGGCCAAGGCCCGCGTGGCCGGCGGACTCGATCCCGAGCTGGCGCCGCACACGGTGCCGACCTACCAGCCAGGCTCGGATCCGGTGCGGTCGCGCGAGGACATCGAGGAGTCGTTCGCGCGCGCCTGATCCCCCGCGGCCGATTGTGACCCCGTCCACACGTTTTTTCGCTGACCGCGGCTTTTTGGGACACTGCTGATATGAGCACCACCCGGAACACCAAGCAGACCCAGCAGCGCGAGGGTGCCCGGCTGGACCGGGTGCCGTTGCCCGTCGAGGTCGCCCGCGTCGGCGCCACCGGCTGGCAGGTCACCCGCACCGGCGCGCGTGTGGCGGGCACGCTGATGCGACGCGGTTCGCTGCAGCAGAAGATCGTCAAGCAGGTTCCGCAGACCTTCGCCGACCTGGGTCCCACCTACGTCAAGTTCGGCCAGATCATCGCGTCCAGCCCGGGCGCGTTCGGGGAACCGTTGAGCCGGGAGTTCCGCAGCCTGCTCGACCGGGTGCCCCCGGCGGATCCGAAGGCCGTGCACCGGCTCTTCCAGGAGGAACTGGGCGACGAGCCGGCCAACCTGTTCAAGTCGTTCGACGACAAGCCGTTCGCGTCGGCGTCCATCGCCCAGGTGCATTACGCGACGCTGCACTCCGGCGAGGAGGTCGTGGTCAAGATCCAGCGGCCGGGCATCCGGCGACGCGTCGCCGCCGACCTGCAGATCCTCAAGCGCGGCGCCCGGCTGGTGGAGTTCGCCAAGATGGGTCAGCGCCTGTCGGCGCAGAACGTCGTCGCCGACTTCGCCGACAACCTCGCCGAGGAGCTGGATTTCCGGCTCGAGGCGCAGTCGATGGACGCCTGGGTGGCGCACATGCACGCGTCCCCGCTGGGGCGCAACATCCGGGTGCCGCAGGTGTACTGGGATCTGACCAGTGAGCGCGTGCTGACCATGGAGCGCATCACCGGGGTACGCATCGACGACGTCGCCGCCATCCGCAAGAAGGGCTTCGACGGCACCGAGCTGGTGAAGGCACTGCTGTTCAGCGTGTTCGAGGGCGGGCTGCGTCACGGCCTGTTCCACGGTGACCTGCATGCCGGCAACCTCTACGTCGACGACGACGGCAAGATCGTGTTCTTCGACTTCGGCATCATGGGCCGCATCGATCCCCGCACCCGCTGGCTGCTACGCGAGCTGGTGTACGCGCTGCTGGTCAAGAAGGACCACGCCGCGGCCGGCAAGATCGTGGTGCTGATGGGCGCGGTCGGCACGATGAAGCCGGAGGCCCAGGCGGCCAAGGACCTGGAGAAGTTCGCCACGCCGCTGACCATGACCTCGCTGGGCGACATGAGCTACGCCGAGATCGGCAAACAGCTCTCCGCGCTGGCCGAGGCCTACGACGTGAAACTGCCACGCGAGCTGGTGCTGATCGGCAAGCAGTTCCTGTATGTGGAGCGCTACATGAAGCTGCTGGCGCCCAAGTGGCAGATGATGAGCGACCCGGCGCTGACGGGGTACTTCGCGAACTTCATGGTCGAGGTCAGCCGGGAACACAGCGACGAGCGCTCGCGCGAGGAGCCATCGACTGGCGACGAGCGCTCGCCTGGCGACGACGCATGATCGACGTTCGGGAGGGCAAGGCCCCGTCCGGTGACCTGGCGATCCACTACGAGGACATGGGCCACCCCGACGATCCGGCGGTGCTGCTGATCATGGGGCTGGGCGCGCAGCTGGTCTTCTGGCGCGACGCGTTCTGCCACAAGCTCATCGAGCAGGGCCTGCGCGTCATCCGCTTCGACAACCGCGACGTGGGGCTGTCGTCGAAGTTCGACGGGCATCGCACCCTGGGCTCTCAGGTCGGCAACATGGCCCGGTCGCTGATCGGGCGCCGGAGCCCGTCGGTGTACACGCTGGAGGACATGGCCGACGACACCGCCGCGGTGCTCGACCACCTCGACATCGACCGCGCTCACATCGTCGGCGGCTCGATGGGCGGCATGATCGCGCAGATCTTCGCGGCCCGGCACGCCGAACGCACCCGCAGCCTCGGGGTGATCTTCTCGTCGAACAACCGGGCGCTGTTGCCACCTCCGGGACCGAGACAGCTGCTGGCCGTCATCAGCGGGCCCTCGCCGAACTCCCCGCGTGAGGTGATCATCGACAACCAGGTCCGCGTCAGCCGGATCATCGGCAGCCCCGGGTATCCGTCGACCGACGAGCAGCTTCGGGCCGACGCCGTCGCGTACTACGACCGCTCGTTCTACCCGCAGGGCATCGCGCGCCAGTTCAACGCGATCACCGGTACCGGCAGCCTGCTGCCCTACAACCGGCAGACCTCCGCCCCGACCGTGGTCATCCACGGCACCGCCGACAAGCTGATGCGCCCGACGGGCGGAAAGTCGATCGCCAAAGCGATCGACGGCGCGCGGTTGGTGCTCTTCGACGGCATGGGCCATGAGCTGCCCGAGCCGCTGTGGGACGACATCATCGCCGAGCTGACGACGACGTTCGCCGAAGCGGACTGACCCGTTCGGCGCGGTTGCCGGATTTGCCGTAGCGTCGGTCCCGGGCTGATCGCCGTACAGGAGACCCTCTTCGGGCCGGCCCCGAGGAAGGCCTGATGGCCCCGAGCAGTAAGCAATCCACGCGACGCAAGCCCAAGCTGACGCCGCATTTCGACGATGTCCAGGCTCACTACGACCTCTCCGATGACTTCTTCCGGCTTTTCCTGGACGCGTCGCAGACCTACAGCTGCGCATATTTCGAACGTGACGACATGACGCTGGCCGAAGCGCAACTGGCCAAAATCGACCTCGCGCTGGGCAAGCTGGGCCTGCAGCCCGGGATGACGCTGCTCGATGTCGGCTGCGGCTGGGGGTCGACGATGCTGCGCGCTCTGGACAAGTACGACGTCAACGTCGTGGGCCTGACGTTGAGCAAGAATCAGCACGCGCACGTCCAGCAGGCCCTCGACGAGTCCGACAGCCCGCGCACCAAGCGGGTGCTGCTGCAGGGCTGGGAGGACTTCGACGAGCCCGTGGACCGAATAGTGTCGATCGGCGCATTCGAGCACTTCGGCAGGGACCGGTACGATGACTTCTTCGCGATGGCCCACCAGGTACTCCCCGATGACGGGATGATGCTGCTGCACACCATCACCGCGCTGACGCTTCCGCAGATGGCCGACGCCGGGATGCCGCTGACGTTCTCGGTGGCACGTTTCGTCAAGTTCATCCTGACCGAGATCTTCCCCGGCGGGTATCTCCCGTCGATCGAACTGGTCGAGGAACGCTCGGCCGGATCGGGGTTCGAGCTGACGCGGCGACAGTCACTGCAGCCGCACTACGCGCGCACCCTCGACACCTGGGCCGCGGGGCTGGAATCACAGCGCGAGCAGGCGGTCGCGACGCAGTCGCAGGAGGTCTACGACCGCTATATGCACTACCTGACCGGCTGCGCGCACGGCTTCCGCGTCGGCTACATCGACGTCAACCAATTCACTCTGGCCAAGCAACCGGCGGCATGAATTGGCTCCCATGAGTGGCCGAGCGCTAGTCTGAACGACGCACGACGCGTGTTCGCAGCAAGGACGAGCAGCTGTATGGGTACGGTCGTCAGCGACATCGTTCGTTGGACACTCGCAATCGTGGGAAAGCAAGAGCAGGGGAAATATGTCTGACCAATCCACCGGCACGAAGGATATGACGCCTCATTTCGAGGACATCCAGGCGCACTATGATCTGTCGGACGATTTCTTCGGCGTCTTCCAGGACCCCACCCGCAAGTACAGCTGCGGCCTGTTCACCGGCCCCGACTGCACGTTGTCGGAGGCTCAGGTCGCCAACGTCGACCAGCACCTCGAGAAACTCGACCTCAAGCCGGGCATGACGCTGCTCGAGGTCGGCTGCGGCTGGGGCCTGACCCTGCAGCGGGCGATGGAGAAGTACGACGTCAACGTCATCGGTTTGACGCTGTCGAAGAACCAGAAGGCCTACTGCGATCAGCTCCTCAGCAAGATCGACACCGAGCGCACCTATGACGTGCGTCTCGAGGGCTGGGAGCAGTTCCACTCCCCTGTGGACCGCATCGTCTCGATCGAGGCGTTCGAGCACTTCGGCTTCGAGCGCTACGACGACTTCTTCAAGATGTGTTTCGAGGTCATGCCCGACGACGGCCGGATGACGGTCCAGAGCAGCGTCGGTTACCACCCCTACGACCTGGCCGAGCGCGGCAAGAAGCTGACCTTCGAGCTGGCCCGATTCATCAAGTTCATGATCACCGAGATCTTCCCCGGCGGGCGGCTGCCGACCACCCAGATGATGGTCGAGCACGGTGAGAAGGCCGGTTTCGTGGTGCCCCAGCCGCTGTCGCTGCGCAACCACTACATCAAGACGCTCGGCATCTGGGCCGACCGGTTGGAGCGCAGCAAGGACGCCGCGATCGCCGCGACCGACCAGCAGACCTACGACAATTACATGCGGTACCTGAAGGGCTGCCAGTACTACTTCATCGACGAGAGCATCGACGTCAGCCTCGTCACCTACCTCAAGCCCGGCGCCGCCGCGGCCTGACGACGACCGGCCTCAGGCCGCCGCCCGGGTGCGCTTGGTCCGGGCCGGCGCGTCGGCGGCGCCGTCGCGGTCCCGCTCGCTGACCGCCGGGGCGTCCTCCCCGGCCTGCTCGCCCGCCGACTCCGTCTCGTCGGCGGCGTCCTCCTCGACGACGTCCTCCTCGGTGAC
Source organism: Mycolicibacterium duvalii (assembly GCF_010726645.1). Classification (NCBI taxonomy): domain Bacteria; kingdom Bacillati; phylum Actinomycetota; class Actinomycetes; order Mycobacteriales; family Mycobacteriaceae; genus Mycobacterium; species Mycolicibacterium duvalii. Next base: position 3,609,511 of record NZ_AP022563.1, read on the forward strand.
GTCGTCCTCGGTGACGTCCTCCTCGGTGACGGTCTCCTCGGTCAGGTCTTCCTCGACCACCTCGGGCGAGTCGGCCTCCGGGACAACCGACAGCTTCACCTCGGGGGTCGTATCCCGGCGCCGGTCCGTGGCTACCGGGGCGGCCTCGTACTCGATGGTGAGTTCTGGGCGCTCCGACCGCTCGCTGGGCTCGATCTCAGTGGTCGTCCGCGGCTTGATGAAGTTGCCGAGGAACGCCTCCACGCCCTTGACGGCGGCGACCGCGAAATCGATGCCGACCTTGATCCAGTTCTGGAACAGCTTGAAGGGCAGGACGCTCAGACTGCGCGGCACGCCCGGATCTCCGCTCCAGTCGTAGCCGAGGTCGACCGCTTCGCGCAGCACCGGTTCGACGAGGTCGATGAACGGTTTGGCCAGCCAGCCCAGCCCGGCCGAATCGGCGAACGACCGCACCAGGTCGGTCAGCGGCAGGCTCAGCGCCGGAATGGTGATATAGACGTTGCCGAAACTGTCTGTGCGGCAGTTCTTCTCATTCAGGCTGCAGTCCAGCTGCGGTGCCAGCGTTTCCGGCGTGTAGCCGTAGGGCATCGTCGTGGTCGGCTCGTCATTGCCGTCGGGCGACAGGTAGTAGCCGTGCACGGTGTCGAACGCGGCGAGGGCGTTGAGGACCGCGAACGGGTTCCCCCAGAACCGGGGTGCCAGCACCACCGGGTCGTACTCGAACCCGATGCTCGTGGTCTGGATCCCGGTGTCCACCGGCATGGCCGGCTCGAAGGTGATGTCCAAGACCGGAACAGGCGAGCCCAACAGGTAGCGCAGCCACGCCAGCCGCTGCCACATGCCACCGTCCGGGTTCTCGATCCCGCCGATCGTGACGACCTGCAACCGCTCCTTGACCTCGTCGGCGAGGCCCAGACCGCCCAGATACTCCAACGCGTTGGCCACCACGGCGCCACCCTGCGAGTACCCGAAGATGAACACGTCCTCGTCGGAGGTCGGGGACAGGAACGGCTCCAGTGCCGCCTTCAGGTTCTCGACGCCGACGCCGACCGATTCGTCCCACTTCTCGCACCGGCCCGGTACACACCAGTTGGGAATGAACGACAGCGGCCAGAACGAGGCGGGGTACGGAATGCCGGTGAGCGTCGGGTCGGCGCAGTCGACGGGATCGGTGCACGCGACGCCGTCGATATAGCGGTTCCACGCGTTCTCCATGTAGTTCTCGACCCTGTCCGGCTCGGGCGTGCCGGTGCCGGGCACGATGAGCGCGGTCGCGCCCAGTGCCACCGCGGACACGAACGCCGACGCGACGCCGAGCACGATCGCGGTGAAAACCGACAGGATGACCAAAAACAGCGTGCGGGCCTGGTGACGCATGTGTCAACGATCACACAAAACCGGCCGCGATCCACGGCGAACTCGCCGATTGCCATCCCCTATTGACGGGTCCGATGTTATGTTGCTGCGGGGGTGCTTCTCGGTCACCACGCCAGGCCGTTGGGGGACACGCCAGCTACCGCCGATCGGGGCGCCCGGTCAGCCGTTCGTGGGGGACGGCGGCCGGACGCGGTCAGCGGGAACGGCGGCCGAGGAGCACTCCGAAAGGCCTCATCACGAAGAAGCCCCGCGCCTGCACAAGGCGCGGGGCTTCTCGTCGATGCTGTTAAGCCTCCGCAAAGTTGCGGGTGACCGCCGGATCCACGGGGATGCCGGGGCCCGTAGTCGTCGACACCACGACCTTCTTCAGGTAGCGGCCCTTCGACGACGACGGCTTGGCGCGCAGGATCTCGTCGAGCGCGGCGCCGTAGTTCTCGGCCAGCGCCTTCTCGTCGAACGAGGCCTTGCCGATCACGAAGTGCAGGTTGGCCTGCTTGTCGACGCGGAAGTTGATCTTGCCGCCCTTGATGTCGGCGACGGCCTTGGCGACGTCGGGCGTCACGGTGCCGGTCTTGGGGTTCGGCATCAGCCCGCGCGGACCGAGGATGCGAGCGATGCGGCCGACCTTGGCCATCTGATCCGGAGTCGCGATCGCGGCGTCGAAGTCGAGCATGCCGCCCTGGATCTGCTCGATGAGGTCGTCGCTGCCGACGATGTCGGCGCCGGCGGCGGTCGCGGCTTCGGCCTTGTCGCCGACGGCGAACACCGCGACACGCGCGGTCTTTCCGGTGCCGTGCGGCAGGTTCACGGTGCCGCGCACCATCTGGTCGGCCTTGCGGGGGTCCACCCCGAGTCGGATCGCGACCTCCACGGTGGCGTCCTGCTTTGCCGACGACGTCTCCTTGGCCAGCTTCGCGGCCTCGAGCGGCGTGTACAGGCGGGTCTTGTCGACCTTCTCAGCGGCGGCGCGGTACGCCTTGCTGGTCTTGCTCATTTCATTTCTCCTTGTGTTCAGAAGTTGTGGTGCGGGCCGATGCCAGCCCTCCCACGAGATCCGCCTTATTCGACGGTGATCCCCATGGACCGGGCCGTGCCGGCGATGATCTTGGCGGCCTGGTCGATGTCGTTGGCGTTGAGATCTTCCTTCTTGGTCTCGGCGATCTCGCGCACCTGATCCCAGGTCACCTTCGCGACCTTGGTCTTGTGCGGCTCGCCCGAACCCTTCTGCACACCGGCGGCCTTGAGCAACAGCTTGGCGGCGGGCGGGGTCTTCAGAGCGAACGTGAAGCTGCGGTCCTCGTAGACGCTGATCTCGACGGGGATGACGTTGCCACGCTGCGACTCGGTCGCGGCGTTGTACGCCTTGCAGAACTCCATGATGTTGACGCCGTGCTGGCCGAGCGCGGGACCGACCGGCGGGGCGGGGTTGGCCTGCCCGGCCTGGATCTGCAACTTGATCAGCCCGACGACCTTCTTCTTCGGGGGCATGGCTGTGCTTTCCTTCTTTTCCTCAGGTGGGCTTGACGGCCCGCGTTAAATCTTGGCGACCTGGTTGAAGGTCAATTCGACCGGCGTCTCACGACCGAAGATCGACACCAGCACCTTGAGCTTCTGCTGTTCGGCGTTGACCTCGCTGATCGACGCCGGCAGCGTCGCGAACGGGCCGTCCATGACGGTGACCGACTCGCCGACCTCGAAGTCGACCTCGATGACCGGACGCTCGATACCGCCGGCCTCGGCAGCGGCGGTGCTCGCCGCGGCCACCTTGCCGGCCTTCTTGGCCGGGGTCTGCGGCAGCAGGAACTTCACCACGTCGTCCAGCGACAACGGGGACGGCCGCGAGGTCGCGCCCACGAAGCCCGTGACGCCCGGCGTGTTGCGCACCGCACCCCACGACTCGTCGTTGAGCTCCATGCGCACCAGGATGTAGCCCGGCAGCACCTTGCGGTTGACCTGCTTGCGCTGGCCGTTCTTGATCTCGGTGACCTCTTCGGTGGGCACCTCGACCTGGAAGATGTAGTCGCCGACGTCGAGGTTCTGCACGCGGGTCTCGAGGTTGGCCTTCACCTTGTTCTCGTAGCCGGCGTAGGAGTGGATGACGTACCAGTCGCCCGGCTTGAGGCGCAGCTCCTTCTTGAGCGCGACGGCCGGGTCCTCTTCTTCCTCGGGGATTTCTTCGGCACCAGCCGCGTCATCTTCGGCACCAGCCGCGTCATCTTCGGCACCGGCCGCGTCGGCACTGACCTCGGCGGGCGCGGCGTCCTCCTCGGTGCTCACGGCTTCCGCGTTGGCCTCGTCGACGTTCATGGTGTCGACGGTCTCGCCCGAGGGCGATTCGCCGTCGAAGCTAGTCACGTGTCAGTCCTCTCTGAAATATCGTTTCTGGCGCTCATCGGCACGGCGGTCAGCCGAAGATGATGCTCACCAGCTTCGCCAGACCCAGGTCCGCCAGGCCGATCATGGCCACCATGAACGCCAGGAACAGCAGCACCACGGTCGTGTAGGTGACCATCTGCTTGCGGTTCGGCCAGATGACCTTGCGCAGCTCGCCGATCACCTCGGCCAGGTAGTTGAAGACGAAGGTGAACGGATTGCGCGACGGCCCGTCCTTGGGCTTCTTGGCCGTCTTCTTCTTCCGCTTCGACCTGGGCCCGTCGCCGTCGTCCTTCGCGCCGGATGCGTCGGTCTCGGGTCCCGTGTCGGTGTCGTCGGTCTCGACGACCGCCGCGCCGCGCCGCGACCGCTTGCCCGTCGGGCGCAGCGGTCCGGTCACGACCGCGGTCTGGCTCCGGGTGTCACCGTCGCCGTCACCGGTCGGGGCGCCACTCTCGGTGCCTGCGTCGCGCTCGTCGCTCACCGCATGCTCCCTTTTCTGGTCGTGTCGATCGCGGTCACCCCCCAGTATCCAGACCGGACGAGTTTCCACACTTGCCGAGTATTCAGTTGAGCAGGGGCGACAGGACTTGAACCTGCAACCTGCGGTTTTGGAGACCGCTGCTCTGCCAGTTGAGCTACGCCCCTTCAGGGATGACCTGCGGGGCCCACACAATTTGCGCGCTCCCCGTTCGGTCGATCGAAGCCGACGGACAGCGCGCTTAAACTGGGAAAACCCCGAAGCCAGAGTGTAGCGCGCTGGCGGTCGGAGTTACTAATCGCCCGGCGCTACCCGGTCTCCGCCGTGCGGAGGACCTGCCCGGTCTCGGGATCCCACTTCACGGAGATGGAGTTGTCGCCTTCGTGGCCCATCAGCGTCGTGTAGGACTCCATCACGACGTCTCCGGCTGGGTCGGTCAACACGTTGCGCGTGGTCACGATGTCCGCGCCGAACCGCTCGTCCACGGTCTCGATGTGCATCGTGCCCGAGAGCGCGTCACCCGCCTTGATCGGCCGGTGAAAGTGGAACTTCTGATCCACCTGGACGATCTGCATGGTCTCCAGGCCGACGTCGACGTGCTGGAAGAAGTGGTTCTGGATCATGACCGCGAAGATCGACATGAATGTCAGTGGCGCGATCAGCGACTCATGCCCCAGTTCGGCGGCAGCGGTCTCGTCCAGCGTGGCCGGATCGGTGACCTTGACGGACTTGGCGAACTGCCGGATCTGTTCGCGCCCCACCACGAAGGTGTCGGGGTACTCCCAGACCATTCCGCGGATGTCAGTCTTGAGAGCCATCGGTCACGCCAGCTTCGCGACGGCCACGGCACGACCGAAGATCTTCTTGCCACCCGACGTCGCGCTCAGCGCGATGGTGACCGTCTTCGTCTCCGGGTCGGCGGACTTCACCCGGCCGTTGAAGACGATCTCGGCGCCCTTGCCGTCGTTGGGTACCGGCACCACCGCGGTGAATCGGACGTTGTACTCGGTGACCGCGGCCGGGTCGCCGACCCAGGAGGTGACGTAGCCGCCGCCCAGACCCATCGTGAGCATGCCGTGGGCGATCGCGGTGTCCAGGCCGACCTGCTTGGCGATGTCGTCGTCCCAGTGGATCGGGTTCAGGTCGCCGCTCACTCCGGCGTAGTTGACCAGGTCAGCCCGGGTCAGCGGAATGACCTTTTCGGGCAGCTGATCGCCGACCTGTACCGAACTGAACTCACGCAGTGCCATGTGAAAAGCCACTCTCCCCGTCTTCTTCGCTACGCCCCGCCAGGGTGGTGTAGCACTCCTGCACGACATCGCCGTTGGTGTTGCTGACGATGTTCTTGGTCACGATGATGTCGGTGCCGTGGGCCTGGCGGACCGAGTCGACCCACACGTCGCAGTAGAGCTCGTCGCCGGCCCGGACGGGACGGACGAATTTCAGCACCTGGTCGACCTGGACGATCTGCGCGTCGGAGATCGCGATGTTGTGAGCCTTGAACATCGCCAGCTGCGCCGTGTAACCGAACACCGAGATGAAGGTCAGCGGCGCCAGCAACGCGTCATGGCCGAGCTCCGCGGCCGCGTCCTCGTCGAAGAACGCGGCGTCGTCGTTCTTGACCGCAGTGGCGTACTCGCGGATCTTCTCGCGACCCACGACGTAGCGGTCGGGATAGCGGTAGTGCGCCCCGACCAGTCCGTCCAGAAATGACACGAGTGTTGAAAGCGGGTGCCGTCGGGTCGCCTAGCGCGACTCTTTGTGCGGCTGGTGCTTGCCGCAGTTGGGGCAGAACTTCTTGATCTCGAGCCGGTCGGGATCGTTGCGACGGTTCTTCTTCGTGATGTAGTTACGGTGCTTGCACACCTCGCAGGCCAACGTGATCTTGGGCCGTACGTCAGTACTGGACGCCACCTTCGGTGCCTCGTTTCAGAGCTCGGTTCTTCTCTACTTGTAGCGGTGGGGGGGCTCGATCCCCCGACCTCACGATTATGAGTCGTGCGCTCTAACCAGCTGAGCTACACCGCCCCGACGGAGCCAGGCTGGGAGCTGTCGGGCGCTCCGCCCGTTTCCACCGAGCCCCCTAACGGAATCGAACCGTTGACCTTTTCCTTACCATGGAAACGCTCTGCCGACTGAGCTAAGGGGGCCTGTCACTGCGCTCGACACTGCGCACCAGCGCCGAGCCTTAAAGAGGGTACATTCTCACCGATTCGGACGCCAAACCGCTGGTCATCCGCGCCGGGAAGCAGCCGAAACGGCTGATCTCCACTGGTTTACCCTGACGGACATGGCTGACTCCGACCGCCTCTACTTCCGCCAATTGCTCTCGGGCCGTGATTTCGCGGTGGGCGACATGATCGCCCAGCAGATGCGCAACTTCGCCTACCTGATCGGCGACCGGGAGACCGGCGACGCCGTGGTGGTCGATCCCGCCTATGCGGCGCAGGATCTGGTCGACGCCCTGGAGGCCGACGGCATGCACCTGTCGGGGGTGCTGGTCACCCATCACCACCCCGACCACGTCGGCGGCTCGATGATGGGCTTCGAACTCAGAGGACTGGCCGAGCTGTTGGAGCGGGTCAGCGTGCCGGTACACGTCAACACCCACGAGGCGGACTGGGTGTCGCGGATCACCGGGATCGCGCCCAGCGAGCTGACCGAACACCGGCACGGCGACCGGGTCAGCGTCGGGCAGATCGACATCGAGCTGTTGCACACCCCGGGCCACACGCCGGGCAGCCAGTGCTTCCTGCTCGACGGTCGACTCGTCGCCGGCGACACCCTGTTCCTCGACGGCTGCGGGCGCACCGACTTTCCGGGCGGCAATGCCGACGACATGTTCCGCAGCCTGCAGGCGCTCGCGCAGCTGCCCGGGGACCCCACCGTGTTCCCGGGCCATTGGTACTCCGCGGAACCCAGCGCACCGCTGGAACAGGTGCGTCAGACCAACTACGTCTACCGCGCCGGCAATCTGGACCAGTGGCGCATGCTGATGGGCGGCTGACGAGCCCGGCGCTGCTAGGTTCGTTGCGACCCGCCATCCGAGGAGAAGCATGAGCAGCAACGTCGCCTACGAAGTCGCCGACTCGGTGGCCACTGTCACCCTCGACGACGGCAAGGTCAACGTCCTTGGACCTGCGATGCAGGCCGCGGTCCACGAAGCCCTCGACCGGGCCGAGGCGGACAAGGCCAAAGCCGTCGTGCTGGCCGGGAACTCGCGGGTCTTCAGCGGTGGCTTCGACCTGTCGATCTTTCAGTCCGGTGACCCCGATGCGGCGCTCGGCATGCTCGCCGGGGGCTTCGAGCTCGCGGTGCGAACCCTGACGTTTCCGGTGCCGGTGGTGATCGCCGCGACCGGGCCGGCGATCGCGATGGGCTCGTTTCTGTTGATGGCGGCTGATCACCGGGTGGGCGGACCGAAGACGCGGTGTCAGGCCATCGAGGTCGCGATCGGCATGGTGATTCCCAACGCGGCGCTGGAGCTGATGCGGATGCGGCTGACCCCGGCGGCGTTCGACCGGGCAGCCAATCTGGCGGTGACCTTCGTCGGTGACGAAGCTATCCACGCCGGCTGGCTCGACGAAATCGTCGAGGCCGATCAGGTTCTCGCCCGCGCCCAGCACGTCGCGCAGGAAGCCGCGACCGGGCTGCAGGCCGGTGCGCACCTGGCCACCAAGCTCAAGGCCCGACACGGCGCGCTGACCGCGATCCGCGCCGGAATCGACGGGCTGGCAGCAGAGTTCGCGCTGGGCGGTTCGACCGAGCGGTGACCCACATCCGTGGCCGGATCTGGGTGGACGGCCAGCCTCGCGACGGGTTCGACTTCTTCGCCCTGTCGGAGTATCTGGCCACCGAGAACACGCTGGCCTGGTGTGACATCGACGCCCCCGACCACGCCACGCTCAGAGATCTCGCCCACGAGATCGGGCTCAACGAGTGGGCGGTCGAGGACACGCTGGCCGAGGCGGAGCGCACCAAGGCCATGGTGTACAAGACGCACACGTTCTTCACGGTGTACGGGGTGACCGTCAGCCAAGCCCCGCTGACCGCCGAGTTCTCCGAATCCCTGTTGACCATGCACCGCATCTCGGTGTTCGTGCTGCCGCGCGGCGTGATCACGGTGCGGTTGGGGTCGGGCTACGACATCGAGCAGGTGTCGCGACGGTTCGACGAGCTCGGCGGCCAGAAGTACGGGGCCGGCGCACTCGTGCACGGCCTGCTCGACGTCGTGGTCGACGGTCACTTCGACGCCGTACAGGCACTCGACGACGCCATCGAGAGCCTCGAGGACGATCTGTTCGCCGAGCGTGCACCGCGCAAAGGTGTGCAGCGCAAGACGTTCCAGCTGCGCAAGGATCTGGTCGCGCTGCGCCGCGCGGTGCTGCCGATGCGTGAGGTGGTCACCGTGATCCAGCACCGCAGGATGGACGCGACCAGCACCGCCGTCGAGCTCGACCCGGTCTATGCCGACCTGTACGACCACGTGCTGCGGGTCTCCGAGTGGACGGAGTCGTTGCGCGACATGATCACCACGGTGTTCGAGACCAACCTCAGTTTGCAGGATGCCCGGCTCAACATCGTGATGAAGAAGCTCACCGGGTGGGCGGCGATCATCGCCGTCCCCACCGCCATCACCGGCTACTACGGCCAGAACCTGGCCTATCCGGGCGTGAACACCGTCGGCGGCTTCGTGGTCAGCAGCGCCCTGATCGTGGTGCTGGTGGTGGTGTTGTACTTGACGTTCAAGAAGCGGGATTGGCTGTAGCGTCCAAAGTTCCGATCGCCCGGCCTTGCAGCGAGTAGTGCGCGCGGAAGCCGTTGGCGCGCTCGGTCACGGTGCAGGCATCGTGGCGGCCGCCCCAGCCGCGGTAGGTGAGCGTGAATCCGCCGACGACGCAGGAGAATCCGGGGACCCGGTCCCAACTCGAGTCGAATCCGGCGGCCGTCAGCCCGGCGACGCGGCCTTGCAGCGCGGCATCACGCCAGTGCTCGGCGATCACCGGCCGCCCGGCGGCGACGTTGTGGGCGATCGTGATGTCCCCCGCGGCGTAGACGTTGTGGGCCGAGGTCCGCATGTGCTCGTCGACGACGACGCGCCCCTCGTGGGTGACCAACCCGGCCGCGACGGCCAGCCGGACGTCGGGGCGGGCGCCGGTCGCCGCGACGACGAGCTCGCCGCCGAGGGCTTCCCCACTGTCCAGCGTGACCCCCGCGTCCTCGACCGCGGTGACCTGCGCGGCGCCGACGAAATGCACCCCCGCCTCGGAGAGCATCTTGACCACACGTTCGCCGACGTCGACGCCGAACCGACGTTGCAGCGGGACCGTCTCGGGCGCAACGAGGGTGGTGTCCACGCCGAGCGCGGCCAGGCAGGACGCCGCCTCGCAGCCGATCAGGCCGCCGCCGACGACCACCGCGGTGGCGGCGTGCCGGGCGGCCATCTTCAGCGCCACGGCGTCGGCGAAAGAGCGCAGCGTCAAAGCGGATTCACCGCCCGGCACCGCGAGCGGCACCGCGGTGGACCCGACGGCCAACACCAGATGCCAGTAGCGGTAGCGCGCGCCGCCCGTGGTGATCACCTGCTGGGTGGCGGTGTCGATGTGGGCCACCCGCACGCCGAGGCTCAGCTCGATGTCGTTGCGCTCGAACCAACCGGCGCTGTGCAGCTCGAGTTCGGTGGGCTCGCCGCACAGGAACTGCTTGCTCAGTGGCGGCTTGGCGTAGGGCAACGCCGGGTCGTCGGACAGGATGCCCACCGCGATGTTGCGGTGCTTGCTGCGGAAGGTCTCGGCCGCGCTGACGCCCGCCGGCCCACTGCCGATCGCAAGGAATCCCGCTGACGCCATGTCCTGGGAGTACCACGCCGGCGCGGTGCGCAACCGCCGTTGACGTGCGGTGACGACGGACCCGGCGTCCGCTGGCTTTTATTTTTTTCTCGAGTATGGTCGGTGGCGATCGGCGGAAAGCGAAAGGAATAACTGTGGCGAGTAAATCTCACGGTCGCCTTCTCAAGAAGCCTGCGATGACCCTCAAGGAAAAGCGCGCCGCGAAGCGCGCGAAATCTGCGGAGTCCGGCGAATTGCTCCCGCGACGCAAGCGACCGGAACGGTCCTGACGAGGGCTGACGCACCAGCGCACGCGGCACACCACACCGTCGGGACTGACCGCGGAAATGGCGCGATATTTCGTTCGGCGGCAGCGCGAATTCATTCTTCCGCACATCAGCTGACGCTGAATTCCGGTGAATTCGCCATGCCTGCGGAACGTGACGAATAATGGCGGACCGCGCCACGTGAAAATGGCACGACGTGGGCAAAGCCGTGCCGCTCACCCACGGATGTGCAACCATCTGCGCATGGAGCCGGATGCGGACCCGGAGGCGAGGATTCGCGATCTCGAGCGTCCGCTGGCCGAGCGGGCCCGCGCCAGCGAGCTGGGCACCCAGCCCTACCCGACGTCGGCGGGGGTGCCGGTGCCTCCGCCCGCACCGTATCCGCAGTCGTTCGGCGAATCCCCCTACTACGCGCCGCCGCAACGGGTGGTGCACAAGCGCTCGGCCTCGACGGCGCTGTGGCTGGTGCCGGTGGTCGTCGGGGTGGTGGTGGTGGCCACGGCGATCGTCGCGGTCGCGTTCTTCGTGACCAGCGCGCCGGAGGTGTCCGCGCCGCGACCGGGCATCGCCGGCGGCGGCGGCTCCATCGACGCACCCGAGGTGCCCGCGGCGCCGGTCGCGCCCGGGCTCGGGGTCGATCCGGGCGAGCGACTCGTCACGGTCGGGCCCGGAGCCAGTGTCAGCCTGGGCGGCGTCGAGAGCGAACGCACGGTCCGCTGCGACGGCGGCACGGTGAGTGTCAGCGGCGTCCGGAACGTCGTCGACGTGCAGGGCCCCTGTGCGGGAATCGTCGTCTCCGGGGTCGACAACATCGTCACCGTCGAGACGGCCGAGACCATCACCGCGTCGGGCCTCGACAACCAGATCACCTATCGCACCGGCGCCCCGGAGGTCTCCCGGTCGGGATCCCGCAACATCGTCGAACAACGACCTGTCGGGGGCACGCCGTAGTCTTGGGCCTCGATGGCGCTCCACCTCCATCGGGCCGACCGGACCGACCTGCTCGCCGACGGCCTCGGCACGCTGCTGAGCACTCCCCCGGCTGACCCCTTCGCCGAGGACCTGGTGCTGGTGTCCGCGCGCGGCATGGAGCGCTGGCTCAGTCAGCGGCTCTCGCATGTCCTCGGGCGCGGCTCCGGTGACGACGGGGTCTGCGCCGGGGTGACGTTCCGCCATCCCGCCTCCCTGATCGCCGAACTCACCGGCACCGTCGACGACGACCCGTGGTCGCCCGACACGATGGTGTGGCCGCTACTCGACGTGATCGACTGCTCGCTCGACGAGCCCTGGTGCAGCACCCTCGCGGCGCATTTCGGGCACTTCGAGCACGGGGAGGAACAGGAGTTGCGCCGCGGCCGCCGCTACGCGGTCGCCCGCCGACTGGCCGGGCTGTTCGCCTCCTACGCCCGGCAACGGCCCGGGCTGCTCGTCGACTGGCTCGAGCACCGCACCGACGGCCTCGACGACGATCTGGCGTGGCAGCCCCCGCTCTACCGCGCGCTGGTCGCGCGCATCGACGCCGACCCGCCCCACGTTCGCCACGCCAACACCGTTGCCCGCCTGCAGAACTCGCCCACCGAGCTGCCGCACCGGGTGTCGCTGTTCGGTCACACCCGACTGCCGGTGACCGACATCGAACTGCTGCACGCCCTGAGCGCCCATCACGACCTGCACCTGTGGCTGCCGCATCCGAGCGACGACCTGTGGGCGTCGCTGCGCGGGGTGCACGACATCGTGCCCCGGCGCGACGACACCACCCACCGCGCGGTCGGCCATCCGCTGCTGGCCACCCTCGGGCGTGATCTGCGCGAGTTGCAGCGCGGGCTGCCCGCCGCTCCGGACACCGACGAATGCCTCGGCGCCGCGCCCAGGCCCGACACCCTGCTGGGCTGGCTGCAGTCCGACATCGCGGCCGACGCGGTGCGTCCCGGCGACCGAGACCACCGCGCTTCCGACCGTTCGGTGCAGGTGCACAGCTGCCACGGCGCGGCCCGGCAGATCGACGTGCTGCGGGAGGTGCTGCTCGGCCTGCTGGAGGACGACCCGACGCTGGAGCCACGCGACATCCTCGTGATGTGCCCCGACATCGAGACCTACGCGCCGCTGCTGGTGGCCGATTTCGGTCTCGGTGACGTGGTGGCCGGCGCGCATCCGGCGCACCGGCTGCGGGTGCAACTGGCCGACCGCGCGCTGACCCAGACGAATCCGCTGCTGGGGGTGGCCGGGCAGATCCTGGCGCTCGCCGGTGGCCGCGCCACCGCCAGCGAGGTGCTCAACCTGGCCGAGTCGGCGCCGGTGCGCCACCGGTTCGGTTTCTCCGACGACGACCTCGACACCATCGGCGACTGGGTCCGTCAGGCCAACATCCGCTGGGGTTTCGACCGGGAGTCGCGGCTGCCCTACGGGGTGGACTTCGTCCAGAACACGTGGCGGTTCGGCGTGGACCGGGTACTGGCGGGCGTGGCGATGTCCGACGACTCGCAGGCATGGCTGGACACCACGCTGCCCCTCGACGACGTCGGCAGCAACCACGTGGAGCTGGCCGGCCGGTTCGCCGACTACGTCGACCTGCTGCACCGCGGGGTCGAATCCCTCTCCGGCACAGCGCCGCTGGCGCGGTGGCTGTCCGCGCTGGCCGCGGCCCTCGACGCGGTGACCGCGGTCCCCGACGGCGACGAGTGGCAGGTGCGGCAGGTCGAACGCGAGTTCGCCGAGATCCTCACCACGGCCGGCCCTCACCGCGACGTCGAGTTGCGGTGTTCCGACGTCAAGGCGCTGCTGGCCCGTCGCCTCGCCGGCCGGCCCACCCGTGCCAACTTCCGGACCGGAACGCTGACGGTGTGCACGATGGTGCCGATGCGCTCGGTGCCGCACCGCGTGGTGTGCCTGGTCGGACTCGACGACGGGGTGTTCCCGCGCCACGGCGTCGTCGACGGGGACGACGTCCTGGCCCGCGACCCCCGCACCGGCGAGCGCGACATCCGCTCCGAGGACCGGCAATTGCTGCTGGACGCCATCTCCGCGGCCACCGAGAAGCTCGTCGTCACCTACACCGGCGCCGACGCCCACACCGGCCAGCGAAAACCGCCCGCCGTGCCGCTGGTCGAGGTGCTCGACGCGCTGGATCTGACCGTCGGCCGCTCCGTCCGCAAACGGGTTCTGGTCGAACATCCGTTGCAGCCGTTCGACATCCGCAATGTCACCCCGGGCGAACTCGGCATGCCGCCCGGCGAGCCGTTCACCTTCGACCCGACCGCCCGCGACGCCGCCGCGGTCGCGGCCGGCCACCGCGTCCCGCAGCCGTCGCTGCTGTCGGCACCACTTCCGCCGCCGCCGCCCGACGACGTCGCCCTCGACGACCTCATCGGGTTCTTCAAGGACCCGGTGAAGGGGTTCTTCCGGGCACTGGACTACACGCTGCCGTGGGACGTCGACACCGTCGAGGACGCGATGCCGGTCGAGATCGACGCGCTGCAGGAATGGAAGGTCGGCGACCGGATGCTCGACGATGTGCTGCGCGGCATGGACCCCGCCACGGCGCAGCAGGCCGAGTGGCGTCGCGGGGCGCTGCCGCCGGGCCGGCTGGGTTGGCGCAAGGCGATCGAACTGCGCGACCAGGTGGCCGCGCTGGCCGGGGCCGCAGAGCGCCACCGGGCGCGGGCCCCGCGCGCCTTCGACGTCGACATCCCGATCGGGGGTGGTCGCCGCGTCACCGGCACCGTACCCAAGGTCTACGGCGACCGGCTGGTGGCGGTCACGTACTCGAAGCTCGACGGCCGCCATCTGCTGACCTCGTGGATTCAGTTGGTGGCGTTGACCGCCGCGCGTTCCGGCGACTGGACCGCGGTGTGTGTTGGGCGGCCCAAACGGGGCGCCACTCCCCGGCTGCGGATGCTGGGCCGGCCCGAGCAGTCCCCCGTCGACGTCCTGGCCGACCTGGTCGCCATGTACGACGCCGGCCGCCGTGAGCCGATCCCGTTGCCGCTCAAGACGTCCTACGCGTGGGCCGAGGCGCGGTTCAGCCGCGCCGACCCTCTGCGCGACGCCGGTTTCCGGTGGAACAGCAGCCGCTTCCCCGGAGAGAACGAGGAACCCGCCCACCAGCAGGTCTGGGGAAAGTACACCGACCTGGAGGTCCTGCTGACGCCCGTGCGCCCGGGCGAGGAGTACGACGGGGAGTCCACCCGCCTGGGCGCCTACGCGTGCCGGTTGTGGCTGCCGATGCTGCACGCGGAGAGGGATCCGCACTGATGCAGGAGTTCGATCTGCTGGGACCGCTGCCGGCGCCGCGGTCGACCACGGTGCTGGAAGCCAGCGCGGGCACCGGCAAGACGTTCGCGTTGGCCGGGCTGGTGACGCGATACCTCGCCGAGGGCGAGGCAACCCTGGACCAGATGCTGTTGATCACGTTCGGGCGCGCGGCCAGCCAGGAACTGCGCGAGCGGGTGCGCAGCCAGCTCGTCGACGCCCTGGCCGCGTTGACCGATGTGCCGGCGACCGCCGACAACGCGTTGGTGGCCCACCTTCTCGAGGGCACCGACGAGGAACTCCGCGTGCGACGGCAGCGGCTGCGCGACGCGCTGGCCACCTTCGACGCCGCGACCATCGCCACCACCCATCAGTTCTGCCAACTGGTGCTCACCTCGCTGGGGGTGGCCGGTGACAGCGACGCCGGGGTGCGGCTGGTCGAGAGTCTCGACGACCTCACCGCCGAGATCGTCGACGACCTGTATCTGGCGCACTTCGGCCACCAGCCCGAGAACCCGGTGCTGCGCCGCGACCAGGCGCTGGCGTTGGCCCGCGAGGTCGTCAACAACGCCGGGACGCAGTTGCGGCCGGACGCGCCCGAGCCGGGTTCGGAGGCCGAGGTGCGCGTCACCTTCGCCGCGCAGGTGTGCGCGGAACTGGAGCGGCGCAAACGCCGCCTGGGTGTGCTGCACTACGACGATCTGCTGTCCCGCCTGGCCGACGCCCTGCGCGACAACGACTCTCCGGCCCGCGCGCGGATGCACCGCCGGTGGCCGATCGTGATGGTCGACGAGTTCCAGGACACCGATCCCGTGCAGTGGCAGGTGATCGACCGGGCGTTCTCGGGCCGTTCGACGGTGATCCTGATCGGCGACCCCAAGCAGGCCATCTACGCGTTCCGCGGCGGCGACATCGTCACCTACCTGCACGCCGCCGAGCGGGCCGGCGACCGTCGCACGCTGGCGACCAACTGGCGCAGCGACAGCGCGCTCGTCGACGCGCTGCAGGTGGTGCTGCGCGACGCCGAACTCGGCGACCCCCGCATCGTGGTGCGGCCGATCGCGGCCCACCACCGCGGCCACCGCTTGCGCGGCGCGCCGCGCAACGACCCGTTCCGGCTGCGTGTGGTCACCCGCGACGGGCTGAACACGCGTGCGGGCCGGGTCATCCCGATGGACCGGCTGCGTCGGCACATCGGCGCCGACCTGGCCGCCGACATCGGCGCGCTGCTGGCCGCCGAAGCCACCTTCGGCGCGGACCCGTTGCAGGCCAAGGACATCGCGGTGATCGTCGAGACCCACAAGGACGCGCGGGCCTGCTTCGACGCGCTGGCGCAGGCCGGCATCCCCGCGGTCTACACCGGCGACTCGGACGTGTTCGGCTCGCAGGCCGCCGACGACTGGCTGTGCCTGCTGGAGGCGTTCGACCAGCCCCACCGGTCCGGGTTGGTGCGCGCGGCGGCCACCACGATGTTCTTCGGGGAGACCGCGGAAACCCTTGCCGCACAGGGCGACGACCTGACCGACCGGGTCACCCACCGGCTGCGGGAGTGGGCAGATCACGCGCGGGAGCGGGGCGTGGCCGCGGTGTTCGAGGCGGCGCAACTGGCCGGAATGAGCCGCCGCGTGCTGTCGTGGCACGACGGCGACCGGCACATGACCGACCTGGCGCACATCACGCAGGTGTTGCACGACACCGCGCACCGCGAGCATTTCGGGCTCGCCGCGCTGCGCGATTGGCTGCGCACCCAGCGCGACGAGCGCAACGGCGCGGCCGAACGCAACCGCCGCCTGGACAGCGACGCCGCCGCCGTGCAGATCATGACGGTGTGGGCGGCCAAGGGTCTGCAGTATCCGGTGGTGTACCTGCCGTTCGCGTTCAACCGCAACATCCAGACCCGCGACGTGGTGCTCTTCCATGACGGCGACACCCGGTGTCTGCACATCGGTGGTCAGCGCAGTCCGGACTACGACGCCGTGGCCGCGCTCGGGCGCCGGGAGGCGGCCTCCGATGACGTGCGGTTGACCTACGTGGCGCTCACCCGGGCCCAGTCGCAGGTCATCGCGTGGTGGGCGCCGTCGTTCGACGAACCCAACGGGGGGCTGTCGCGGCTGCTGCGCGGCCGCCGCCCGGGCGAGGCCGTGGTACCCGACCGCTGCGTCCCACCCAAGGTCGACGACGCCGACGCCATGGCGGCGCTGCGCGCGTGGGCGGATCTCGGCGGCCCGGTGCTGGAGGAGTCCGTCGTCGCCCAGCCCGCCGCGGTGCCGCCGTCGCCGTTGCCGGAGGGGTTGGGGGCGCGGCATTTTCACCGCCACATCGACACCGCCTGGCGGCGCACCTCGTATTCGGGATTGCTACGCGCCTCGGAATCGTCGGAGACCGGGGCGGGCGTGGCCAGTGAACCCGAGGTCGTCGAACTCGACGACGAGACCGCCGAGATCGCGCTGACCGAGAGCGCCGATGCCGACGCGCGGGTGCCTTCGCCGATGGCCGAGCTGCCGATGGGCGCCAAGTTCGGCACGCTGGTGCACGCGGTGCTGGAGACCGCCGACCCGATGGCCACCGACCTGGCCGCAGAGCTCGAGCGCAAGGTGCGCGAACACTCGCAGTGGTGGCCGGTCGACGTGCCCGCCGAGGAGCTGGCCCAGGCGCTGGTGCCGCTGCACGACACGCCGCTGGGTCCGCTCGCGCCGGGTCTGACGTTGCGGCAGGTCGGGTTGCGGGACCGATTGCGGGAGCTGGACTTCGAGTTCCCGCTCGCCGGCGGCGACCGGCGGGGCGCGGCGCCGCGGGTCACCGTCGCCGACGTCGGCCGGTTGTTCGCCGAACACGTGCCCGGCGACGACATCCTGGCCGGCTATGCCGCCCGGTTGTCGCACGGCGCGCTGGCCGAGCAGTCGCTGCGTGGCTATCTGACCGGTTCGGTCGACGCGGTGCTGCGCCTGCCCGACCGGCGGTTCGTGGTGGTCGACTACAAGACCAACTGGCTCGGGGAACCCGGCGCCGCGCTCACGGCCGCCGACTACACCGCGCCCCGGATGGTCGAGGCGATGACGCACTCCGACTATCCGCTGCAGGCCTTGCTGTATTCGGTGGTGCTGCACCGCTTCCTGCGCTGGCGGCTGGCCGGCTACCGGCCCGCCGACCATCTCGGGGGCGTGCTGTATCTGTTCCTGCGCGGGATGTGCGGGCCCGGCACCCCGGTCGTCGACGGTCATCCGTGCGGCGTGTTCAGCTGGCGCCCGCCGGCGTCGCTGGTGACCGCGGTGTCCGACGCGCTCGCCGGAGGCGTGGCATGACCGCGGCCGAGCTGCTGACTCCGTTCATCGCGGCCGAGGTGTTCGAACCCGCCGACGTCCACGTCGCGACCCGGCTGTGCGCCCTGGCCGGCGACGACGACCAGACGGTGACGCTGGCCGCCGCGTTCGTCGTGCGGGCGCTGCGCTCCGGATCGGTGTGTGTGGACCTGCGGTCGGTCGCCGAGCAGGTGGCGCGGCCCGAGCTGCCCTGGCCCGAGCCGTCGGCGTGGCTGGGCGCGGTCCGGGGCAGCGCGCTGGCCGCCGAGCAGGTGCTGCGGTTCGTCGACGACCTGCTGTACTTCGACCGGTACTGGCGGGAGGAGGAGCAGGTCTGCGACGACGTGCTCGCGTTGGTGGCCACCCCGCTGACCGCCGGGGCGCCCGGCCTGGACCGGCTGTTCCCGGCCGGGTGGGAGGAGCAGCGCCGCGCCGCCGAGGTCGCGCTGGGGCAGTCGCTGACGGTGCTCACCGGCGGGCCCGGCACCGGTAAGACCACCACCGTGGCCCGCCTGCTGGCGCTGCTGGCCGAACAGGCGGCGCTGGCCGGGCGCCCACCGCTGCGCATCGCGCTGGCCGCGCCCACTGGGAAGGCGGCCGCGCGGCTGGCCGAGGCGGTGCGCTATCAGATCGGCGGGCTCGACGCCGAGGACCGCGACCGGCTCGGCGAGTTGACGGCCTCCACGCTGCACCGGCTGCTGCAGCCGCGGCCGGGCAGTTCGTCGCGGTTCCGCCACCACCGGGAGAACCGGCTGCCCCACGACGTCGTGGTCGTCGACGAGACCTCGATGGTGTCGCTGACGTTGATGGCGCGCCTGCTCGAAGCCGTCCGGCCGGACAGCCGGCTGCTGCTGGTCGGCGACGCCGATCAGCTCGCCTCGGTGGAGGCCGGTGCGGTGCTGGCCGACCTGGTCGAGGGTCTGGGTGGCCGTGCGGATGTGCGGGTCGCGGCGCTGCAGACGTCGCACCGGTTCGGTGCGAACATCGGCGCGCTGGCCGGGGCCATCCGCCGCGGCGAGGCCGAGCAGGTGCTCGAACTGCTGCGTACCGGCGGCGATCACCTCGAATGGCTGGACGGCGAGGAGCCCACCGAGCAGCTGCGCGGTCCGCTGCTGGAGCAGGCGACGCTGCTGCGACGCGCCGCGATCCTGGGCGACGCCGACGCCGCGGTGCGCGCGCTCGACGGCCATCGCCTGCTGTGCGCGCACCGGCGCGGCCCCTACGGCGTCGCGCATTGGAACCACCAGGTGCAGCGGTGGCTGGCCGACGCGACCGGGGAACCGCTGTGGTCGCAGTGGTACCCGGGCCGGCCGGTGCTGGTCACGGCCAACGACTACGGACTGCGGCTGTTCAATGGCGACACCGGGGTGACCGTGGTGCGCGACGAGGCGCTGGAGGTGGTCATCGGGGGCACACGGCTGCGGCCGAGCCGGCTCGCCGAGATCGAGACCATGCACGCGATGACCATTCACAAGAGCCAGGGCAGCCAGGCCGACGATGTCACGGTGCTGATGCCGCCTCCGGAGTCCCGGCTGCTGACGCGGGAGTTGTTCTACACCGCCGTCACCCGCGCCAAGGCCCGGGTCCGGGTCGTCGGGCCCGAGTCGGCGATCCGCGCCGCGATCGACCGGCGGGCATTACGGGCGTCCGGCCTGGCCCGTCGCCTGCGCCGGTAAGCGGGGACCTTTCGCTAAGTTGTCGGATGAGCCGACGACGGTTCACCGGCCAATCAGAGGATCGTTGGGCATGCGAGTTGACGGGCGCGACATCGCTGTCACCGGCAACCTGCTGCAGCCCCTGACCCGGCGCACCAACGACATCCTGCGCCTGGTGCTGGCCAGCGTCTTTTTGGTCGTGGTGGTGACCAGCACGCTGATCACCCGCTACGAGTGGGAGACGCTCGAGCGGTCCATCTCCGGGATCGTCGGCGTCCTCAGCCCCACCCAGTCCAACGCCGTGTACCTGGTCTACGCCGTGGCCATCGTGGCGCTGCCGTTCGCGATCCTGATCGGGCTGATCGTGCAGCAGCAGTGGAAGCTGCTGGGCGCCTACGCCGCCGCCGGGGTGACCGCGATCCTGTCGCTGTCGATCACCGGGAACGGGATCTCGGCGCCGCGGTGGCACTTCGATCTCAACGGGCGGCTCGACACCATGCTGTCGCAGTTCCTCGACGACCCGCGCTGGATCGCGATGCTGGCCGCGGTGCTGACGGTGTCGGGGCCGTGGCTGCCGGCCCGGTGGCGCCGCTGGTGGTGGGCGTTGCTGCTGGCGTTCGTGCCGATCCACCTGGTGGTCAGCGCGGTGGTCCCGGCGCGGTCGTTGCTCGGCCTGGCGGTGGGCTGGTTCGTCGGCGCGCTGGTGGTGCTGGTGGTCGGCACCCCGGCGCTGGAGGTGCCCCTCGACGACGCGGTCCGGGCGATGGCGCGACGCGGCTTCCGCGTGACCGCGCTGACGGTGATCCGGCCCGCCGGGCGTGGACCCCTGGTGCTGTCGGCGCGCCGCGACCCGACCGGGGAGGCCCCCGACATCGCGGTCTGCGAACTCTACGGTCCGCACCAGCGCGGCGGTGGTTTCCTGGCCCAGTTCTGGAGCAAGGTGCGGCTGCGGGACAGCGAGACCGCGCCGCTGCACACCTCGATGCGGCGCCGGGTGGAACACCGGGCGTTGATGGCCATCGCCGTCGGCGAGCTCGGCCTGGCCAACACGTCCCCGATCGCGGTGGCGACCCTGGATCGCGGCTGGACGTTGTACGCGCACCGGCCCGCACGCGGTGTCTCGGTCGACCACTGTCACGAGAGCACCCCGGTGGCGCGGGTGTGGGACGCGCTGGGCCTGCTGCACAGCCAGCAGATCGCGCACGGTGATCTGCGCGCCACCCAGATCACCATCGACGACGGCACCCCGCTGTTCGGCGGATTCACCAGCGCGGAGTACGGGGCTTCGGAGGCCCACCTGCACACCGACATCGCGCAGCTGCTGGTCACCACCGCCGACCTGTACGGCGCCGAGGCCGCCGTGACTGCCGCGATCACGGTGTTCGGCAAGGACGAGGTGCTCGGGGCGTCGCGCCGCCTGACCAAAGCCGCGGTGCCCAAGCGGGTGCGGGCTTCGGTGCGCGACGCGGGCACGGCGCTGTCGACGCTGCGCGACGAGGTGAAAGGCCAGACCGGGGCCGATCAGATCCCGACCGCGACGATCACCCGGTTCACCCGCAACCAGGTGATCCAGCTGGTGCTGCTGGTGGCGCTGGTCTATGTGGCGTATCCGTTCATCAGCTCGGTGCCGGTGTTCTTCTCCGAGCTGCGGTCGGCGAACTGGTGGTGGGCGCTGGCCGGGCTGGCGGTCTCGGGGCTGAAGTATCTGGGCGCCGGAGCTGCGCTGTGGGCGTGCGCGGACGGCCTGGTCAGCTTCCGCAACCTGGCCATCATGCAGGTGGCCAACACGTTCGCCGCGACCACCACCCCGGCCGGTGTCGGCGGGCTGGCGCTCAGCGCGCGGTTCCTGCAGAAGGGCGGCCTGGGCGCGCTGCGCGCCACCACCGCGGTGGCGCTGCAGCAATCGGTTCAGGTCGTCACGCACCTGACCCTGCTGGTCATCTTCAGCTTCGCCGCCGGAGCCTCGACGGACCTGTCGCGGTTCGTGCCCGACGCCACCGTGCTGTATCTGCTCGCCGGCGTGGTGCTCGGCGGGCTGGGCATCTTCCTGTTCGTGCCCAAGCTGCGGCACTGGCTGGCCACCGCGGTGCGCCCGCGACTGGAGGAGGTGCTCGACGACCTCAAGGAGCTGGCCCGCGAACCCGGGCGGCTGGCCATGATCATCTTCGGTTGTGCGACAACCACTCTCGGTGCCGCGTTGGCGTTGTGGGCGAGCATCGAGGCGTTCGGCGGCGACGCCAGCTTCGTGACGGTCACGATCGTGACGATGGTCGGCGGCACGCTGGCCTCGGCGGCGCCGACCCCCGGCGGCGTGGGCGCAGTGGAGGCCGCGCTGATCGGCGGCCTTGCCGCGTTCGGCGTGCCCGCCGCCGTGGCGGTGCCGTCGGTGCTGCTCTACCGGATCCTGACGGTGTGGCTGCCGGTGTTCGTGGGCTGGCCGATCATGCGCTGGCTGACCCGCAACAACATGATCTGAGCGGCCCGCTTCCCCGCGGAATAGAATTCCTGGTCGCGATCCGGCCCGATCAACGACCGTGGATGCTCACTGGCGAGCGTGGCGACGGCGGAGCTACAGCGGGCGCGCGTCGGCGACGTCGTACTCGGCGACCGCTGCTTCTCGGATCAGCGCGGCGTGCTCGAACTCGGGACCACTTTCACGGAACGCGTCCACCGCGGCCTGCGACGCCCAACGCTCGACGATGTTGACGCGATCCGCGTCGACCGGGTCGGCGCTGATCGCGAAGTCCAGGCAACCGGCGCTACGGCGCGCCTGCGCGACGACCGGCACACAACCGGCCAGATAGATTTCCCGCTGCTGCGGGTCGACCCTGAGGTGCCCGGCGACGATCACCATCGATTCACTCCTGCTGTCGACATCGATGGTGCTGACCGTGGCGGTCGGCAGAACTCATCGCCGCGCCGCGGCCGGGGCACGCGCCGTCAGCTCAGCAGAGCACTCCGGCAAACACCGCGCCACTGACCAGCGCGATGACGATGGCCACGGTCGGCATGCCGCTCGACAGCGCCACCACCACGCCGGCGACCGCCGCCACGAAGATCAGGAACATCAAGGAAACGATCGCCCAGTTCACCGAGCTGGACGAATGCACGCCGTGCTGCGCTTCGACCTCCGGGGGCACCGCTGCGCCCTCGCCGATTCCCACCATGGCCCGCCTTTCTGTGATCGCGCACACACTATAGCCCGGCAATGGCCTGTGTCACATCTTCAGCGACAACCTTGTGACCTGCGCGTCAATTCGAAAGGTCAACTAACAGAACTGATTAGCGCAACTAATAGCGGTACGTTGGTCGTCAGTGACCCCCTTACGACTGGCCGCGCTGGCGGTACTGACAGCGACTCTGGTGCAGTGCGCCGCGCCGCCGGAGACCACGCGCGCCGAACCGACCGCGCCGCCGCCCCAGCCCGCTGGACCGGCCCTTCCCCCGGAGACCGTCCGCACCGTCACACCGACACCGCGGCCGCAACCCGCGGCGGTCTCCCCTGTCACTGCCGCCGAGCTGGGCACCACGTGGCGGCCCGGCTGTCCGCTGCCGCCCGACCAGTTGCGTCGCGTGGAACTGAACCACCTCGGCTTCGACGGGCAGACCCACCGCGGTGTGCTGGTGGTGCACCAGGACCTCACCGCCGAGGTCATCGACGCGTTCGACGCGCTCTATCGCCTCGGTTTCCCGATCGAGAAGATGACCACCCCCGACAACTACCCGAACGCCGACGACGAGCTCTCGATGCGCGACAACAACACCTCGGCGTTCAGCTGCCGCGACATTCCGGGCACCGGCAGCTGGTCGCTGCACGCCTACGGCCGCGCCATCGACATCAACCCGAAGCTCAACCCGTACATCGACCGGCGCGGCGACTACCAGCCGGCCAACAGCGGCCCGTGGGTCGACCGCGACCGCACCGACCCCGGGATGCTGCACGACGGCGATCCGGCGGTGCGCGCGTTCACCGACCGCGGCTGGGCCTGGGGCGGACACTGGCGCACCCCGCTCGATTTTCAGCATTTCGAAAGAAAGTGAGCTCCCACCAGGCGCTGTCGGTGGCGTAAATTCGGGTACCACCTCGAACGGAGACGCCCCTGCTTCACCGACTCGCGCTCTGGGCTGTTGCAGCACCGCGCCGAATCCTGGTCGTCGCGGCGTTGCTGACGGTCGCGCTCGCGGTCTTCGGCGCCCCGGTCGCCAAGCATCTGTCGCCCAGCGGATTTCAGGATCCCGGCGCCGAATCCTCGCACGCGGCAGCGCTTCTCGCCGACAAGTTCGGCCAGGGCGATGTCCAGCTGGTGATCATGGTCTCCAGCGACGCCGGGATCGACAGCGCCGCAGTCCGTGACGCCGCCGACGACATCGTCGCGATGCTGCGCGACAACCCGCACGTCGCCACCATCGATTCGGCCTGGACCTCCCCGGCTGCCGACCTGGTCAGCACCGACCGCCGCGCCGGTCTGATCGTCGCCGGCATCACCGGCACCGAAGCCGAACAGCAGACCCGCGCCCGCGAGATCTCCGACGCCGTCACCCGCGACGACGACGGCGTGACGGTGCGCACGGGCGGAACCGCGATGGTCAACGTGCAGATCACCGCGCAGTCCCAGCGCGACCTCCTGGTCATGGAGGCCATCGCGATCCCGCTGAGCTTTCTGGTGCTGGTGTGGGTGTTCGGCGGGCTGGTCGCCGCGGCGCTGCCGGTGGCCATCGGCGGTATCGCGATCGTCGGTGCGCTGGCGGTGCTGCGGGTGTTCACCTTCGCCACCGACGTGTCGATCTTCGCACTCAACCTGGCCACTGCGATGGGTCTGGCGCTGGCCATCGACTACACGCTGCTGATCCTGTCGCGCTATCGCGACGAGGTGTCCGCCGGCGCGCAGCGCACCGCCGCCATCCGGCGCACCATGGTCACCGCCGGGCGCACCGTCGTCTTCTCGGCGACGACGGTCGCCCTGTCGATGGCCGCGATGGTGCTTTTCCCGATGCACTTCCTCAAGTCGTTCGCCTACGCCGGCGTCGCGACGGTGGCGTTCGCCGCGGCGGCGGCGATCATCGTCACGCCCGCGGCGCTGGTGCTGCTCGGCGACCGGATCGACGCGCTGGACCTGCACCGTCCGGCGCGACGGCTGCTGCGCCGGCCCGAACCGGCGCCGGTGCCGGTGACCCAGCGGTTCTGGTACCGCTGCGCCCACACCGTGATGCGCCGCGCGGTGCCGTTCGGGCTCGCGGTGGTGGTGCTGCTGCTGGTGCTCGGCGCCCCGTTCCTCGGGGTGCGGTGGGGCTTTCCCGACGACCGGGTACTGCCGCCGTCGGCGTCGGCGCACCAGGTCGGCGACCGGCTGCGCGAGGACTTCACCAACAACACCGACACCGCGGTCACCGTGGTGCTGCCCGACACCGCAGGGCTCGGCGCCGACGCGCTGTCGACGTACGCGGCGGCGCTGTCCCGCGTGCCCGACGTGGTCGCGGTGTCGGCGCCGACCGGCACCTTCGCCGGCGGGGTCGCGGCCGGGCCGCCGTCGGCACCGGCCGGTGCGCGCGACGGCAGCGCATTTCTGACCGTGCTCACCACCACGCCGCTGTTCTCCGACGCGTCGGAGACCCAACTGGACCGCCTGCACGCGGTCCCGGGCCCGGACGGCCGCACCGTGCAGATGACGGGGACCGCCCAGGTCAACCGCGACAGCGTCGCCGCGATCACCTCGACGCTGCCGTGGGTGCTCACCCTGATCGCGGTCATCATGTTCGTCCTACTGTTCGCGCTGACCGGCAGCATCGTCGTGCCCGTGAAAGCGTTGCTGTGCAACATTCTTTCGCTGACCGCGGCGTTCGGTGCGCTGGTGTGGATCTTCCAGGACGGGCACCTGGCGGGTCTGGGCACCACCCCGACCGGCACGCTGGTGGCCAACATGCCGGTGCTGCTGTTCTGCATCGCGTTCGGCCTGTCCATGGACTACGAGGTGTTCCTGGTCGCGCGGATCCGCGAAATCTGGCTGGCGCGAATGGGTTCCGGACGCCGGGATAATGACGAGGCCGTCGCGCTCGGCATCGCCTACACCGGACGCGTGATCACCGCCGCCGCGTTGATCATGTCGATCTCGTTCGCGGCGCTGATCGCATCGAACGTGTCCTTCATGCGGATGTTCGGACTCGGCCTGACGCTGGCGGTCCTGGTGGACGCCACCTTGGTGCGGATGGTGCTGGTGCCCTCGGCCATGCACCTGATGGGGGGCTGGAACTGGTGGGCGCCGCCGTGGCTGCGGCGGGTGCACCACCGGGTCAGTATCAGCGAGGAACCCCCTGCCCGAGAACGGATCCCGTCATGACAATCAGCATCATCGCCGGCGTGCAGGGCGCGCTGCCGCCACACCGGTACAGCCAGCACGAGATCACCGACGCATTCCTGCAGGTTCCCGCGTTCGCCGCCGCCGAGACCCTGGTGCGCGATCTGCACGAGCACGCCAAGGTACGCGCCCGCCACTTCGTGCTGCCGCTGTCCGACTACCCGGCGCTGACCGACTTCGGTGCCGCCAACGACCTCTACCTCGAGCACGCCGTCGACCTCGGCTGTCGCGCGCTGACCGCGGCCCTCGACGAATCCGGGATGCAGCCCACCGATCTGGACATGATCATGACCACCACCGTGACCGGGGTGGCGGTTCCGTCGCTGGACGCCCGGATCGCCGCACGGCTGGGTTTGCGGCCCGACGTGCGCCGGCTTCCGCTGTTCGGGCTGGGCTGTGTGGCCGGCGCGGCCGGCGTCGCCCGGATGCACGACTACCTGCGCGGCGCACCCGATCACGTCGCCGCGCTGGTGTCGGTCGAGTTGTGCTCGTTGACCTTTCCTGCCGCCCGGCCGTCGATCGCGACCCTGGTCGGCAGTGCGCTGTTCGGCGACGGCGCCGCTGCGGTCATCGCGGTGGGTGAGCGGCGGGCCGAACGCACCGCCCCCGCCGGACCGGCGGTGCGCGACTCCCGCAGCCGGCTGTATCCGGATTCGCTGGACATCATGGGCTGGCAGGTGGGCGGCAACGGCTTCGAGCTGGTGCTCTCACCGGATCTGCCGCAGTTGATCGAGCGCTACCTGGCCGACGATGTGGCCGAGTTCCTCGGCGCCCACGACCTGACCGTCGCCGACATCGACACCTGGGTGTCGCACCCCGGCGGGCCGAAGGTCATCGAGGCCATCACGGCCACGCTGGGACTGTCCGACGATGCGCTGGAGCTGACCTGGCGGTCGCTGGCCGAGGTGGGCAACCTGTCGTCGTCGTCGGTGCTGCACGTGCTGCGTGACACCCGCACCAAGAAACCGGCCGGCGGGCCCGGGGTGATGATGGCGATGGGGCCGGGCTTCTGCGCCGAGCTCGTGCTGCTGGACTGGCCGTGACCGCCTACCTGCTGCTGATCGGTGCGATCGCGGCGGAACGCGTCGCCGAACTCGTTGCCTCGCAACGTAACCTGCGCGTCAGTCGGGCCCGCGGCGGTGTTGAGTTCGGCGCCCGGCACTACCCGGTGATGGTGGTGCTGCACACCGGATTGCTGGTCGGGTGTGTGGTGGAGGCGGCGCATCGGGAGTTCCTGCCGGCGTTGGGCTGGCCGATGCTGGCGGTCGTGGTCGCCGCGCAGGCACTGCGGTGGTGGTGCATCGCGACACTGGGCTACCAGTGGAACACCCGCGTCGTCGTGGTTCCCGGCGCCCGCCGCGTCACCGGCGGGCCGTACCGGTTCCTGACGCACCCGAACTATGTCGCCGTCGTCGCCGAGGGCATCGCGCTGCCGCTGGTGCACTCGGCCTGGATCACCGCGCTGGTGTTCACCGTGCTCAACGCCGCGCTGCTGCGCACCCGCATCCGCATCGAGGACGAGGCCCTGCGATCGCTGCACCACTGATCGATCTGCTCGTCGTCGGCGGCGGACCCGCGGGGTTGGCCACCGCGATCCACGCCGCGCGGGCCGGCCTGCAGGTGACCGTCGTCGAACAACGGCGCGGCCCCATCGACAAGGCCTGCGGTGAGGGCTTGATGCCTCATGCGGTGCGCCGGCTGCGGGCACTGGGCCCGCTGCCGCAGGGCCGCCCGTTCGACGGCATCACCTACCTCGATGACCGCCGGTCGGTCAGCGCGGCGTTCGCCGACGGTCCGGGGCTGGGGGTGCGTCGCACCGCCCTGCACGCGGCGCTGCTGACACACGCCGCCGACGCCGGGGTGACGTTCGTGCAGCAGCGCGCCGGTGCCGTCGCCCAGGACGAGGCTGCGGTGACGGTGAACGGGCTGCGCGCCCGGTACCTCGTCGCGGCCGACGGTCTGCTCTCCCCGATCCGAGCGCAGCTGGGTCTGACGCTGCCGCCGGCGCGTCCCCGGCGCTGGGGCATCAAACGCCACGTGTCCGTCGCGCCGTGGAGCGACCGGGTGGAGGTGTACTGGTCACCGGACCCCGCGGTCGGGGAGGCCTACGTGACGCCGCTGTCCGACGACTGCGTCGGGGTGGCGATGCTGTCGTCGCGCCAGGCGCCGTTCGACGAGCACTTGTCCGCGTTCGCGCCGTTGCGCGCCCGGCTTGCCGGCCGCCCGCACGCGCCGGACCGGGCGGCCGGTCCGCTGCGGCAACGGGTGCGCGCCCGCGCGTCCGGGCGCGTCCTGTTGGTCGGCGACGCCGCCGGCTACGTCGACGCGCTCACCGGGGAGGGGGTGGGGCTGGCGTTCGCGGCGGCCGAGTGGGCGGTGACCTGTGTGGTGGCCGACCGGCCCGGTGACTACGACGCGGGCTGGCGGCGGATGAGCCGGCGCTACCGGTGGCTGACGGTCGGGCTGTTACGGGCGGCGACGTCGCCGCTGCGGTCACTCATCGTGCCGGCGGCCGGCCACCTCCCGAGCGGGTTCGCCGGGGCGGTGCACCTGCTGGCCGACTGACACCCGCGCGTCGGGGGCCAACGCGATCCGGTCCCGGCCGCCCGACTTGGCCGAATACAGCGCCCGGTCGGCGCGGTCGAGCAGCGTCGCGACGGCGTCGTCGACGTCGGGATCGACGCGGCTGTAGCGGACCTCGTCGCGGGGATGCACGGTGGCCACCCCGATGCTGACCGTCACCACACCGCACGGCGTGGCCGGATGCCCGATGGCCAGCGCCCGGATCGCCGACGCCAGACCTGCGGCGAACGTGTACGGGCCGTCGCAGCCGGCGAGCACCACCGCGAACTCCTCGCCGCCGTAGCGGGCCGACACGCAGGTGTCGGCGTCGGCCAGGTTCTGCAGCACCTCGGCGACCTCGCGCAGACAGGCGTCGCCGGCCTGGTGGCCGAAGTGGTCGTTGTAGGCCTTGAAGTGGTCGACGTCGATGAACAGCGCGGTCAGCGGCTGGTCGGTTTCCAGGGCGCGCAGCCAGACCTCGCGGGCCCGCTGGCTGAGGCCGCGCCGGTTCGCGAGACCGGTGAGCGCGTCGGTGTGCGCCATGTCGGTCAGCGACTCCTGCACCTCGCGCTCCAGCGTGACGTCGCGCAGCACCGCCGCGGACAATCCGTGGCGGGAACGGCGGCTGTGCATGACGAACCAGCACCACGACCCGTCGCGGGACCTGATCCGGAACGGCTGCGAGGGGCCGGTGCGCGTCGAGGCCCAGTGGTCGGCGATAACGCGCACATCGTCGGGATGCACCTCGCTCTCCCACTGCGCGCGCGCAATGCGGTCGCCGGACAGGTTGAGGGTGCTGTGCCCGGTGAACGCGTGGTGCAGCACGTCACCACGGTCGTCGACGACGATCACCAGGTCGCCGGTCAGGTCGGCGACCAGGTCGTAGACCTCGTGGCTGGCGTGGTCGAGCGCGGACAGCCGGTTGCGTTCCTCCAGCGCCGCGGCCACCAGCACCACCATCGCGTACCCGGCCAGCAGGAACACCTGCGCCTGGATCATCGCGGTGGTGTAGGGGTGGTTCTCGGCGAACGGCCCGTCGCCCACCAGGGTCGCGCTCAGAATGATCGTCGCCCCGACCGCCATCTGCCAGAACGCCGCGGCGATGCCGAACTCGATGAGCACCAGCAACGCCGGCACCGCGCTGAGGATCAGCAGCACGAAGCTGGATTCGATGACCGCCAGCGCGCCCAGTGCCACCATCAGCAGCGAGAAGCCGAAACCGGTCAGCAGCTGCCGGGTGGTGTAGCGCCGCCAGTAGCGCCGCCAGCGCAGCAGCACCGGCGCCAGGAACGCGATACCGACGGCCTCGGTCAGGTACCACATCAGGCCCGCCGTCAGCAGCGACTGGGCGTCGACGTCGCCCTGCTGGTCCAACGCGAGGCTCGCGGCGCCGATCACCGCGGCCAGCAGCGGACCGAGTACCACGCCGTACAGCACGAAGCGGCGCCAGCTGTGCAGGGAGTCGCTGCGTCCGCGCACCCAGTCCTGGTCGGAGTGCAGCACCGACGCGGCCAGCACCACGGCGGCGAACGTGGACAAGGCCGCCAGGTCCGGCCGCTGGCCCAGCAACAGCCACGCCGGGACGTACTGGCACAGCGCGAACGCCGCCAGGTACGCCGGCCAGTGCCGGGGCCGCGTGGTCAGCAGCGCGACCAGCTGCAGCGCGGCGGCCGGCCACGCCACGGTGAACGTGCGGCCGTCCAGCGTGGCCAGCCAGCGCATGGAGAACGACGTGACCCCGACCGCGACGGCCCACGCCAGCAGGGGCCACCACGAGGGAAACAGATCGGCCGCGAACAGCCGGGCACGCAGCCGCGCCCAGCCACCGGCAAAGCCGGCGGCCAGCGGTCTCGCGCTCGACGACATCTAACTAGTCAACCCCGTCAATTAACGTTCCGGCAATCCCTGGCGATCCTCGCGGCGCACGTGTCGGTGCGCCGCGGTGTTCACATTCGTGTTCACACTGCCGACGCGTGCCGGAAACACCGGGACGCGACAATGACGCGACCGCTGTTGCACCGACCGCTGGAGGTTCCGTGACCGACGTCCGAGACGCGCCGTCATCCCAGGTCAACGGCGCTGCGGCGGGTCCGACCGGGCAGACCCGCACCGGTTTGGGCGCCGACGCGCTGCGGGCCGCGGTCACCGATCACCTGGTCTACTCGATCGCGCGGCCGCCGGCGGTGCTGACCCCCGAGCACTACTACCGGGCGCTGTCGCTGGCGGTGCGCGACCGCATGCAGAAGCGCTGGATGGCCACCACACAGAACTGGCTGGACCTCTCGGCGAAGGTGGTCTGCTATCTGTCCGCGGAGTTCCTGATGGGTCCGCAGCTGGGCAACAACCTGATCGCCCTCGGCATCGAGGAGCAGGCCCGCGCTGCGATGGCCGAGCTCGGGCAGGACCTCGACGTGATCCTGGCCTGTGAGGGCGAGCCGGGACTGGGCAACGGTGGCCTGGGCCGGCTGGCGGCGTGCTACCTGGACTCGCTGGCCGCGCTGGAACGGCCGGCGGTCGGCTACGGCATCCGCTACGAGTTCGGCATCTTCAGCCAGGAGATCAGCGACGGCTGGCAGGTGGAGAAGACCGACAACTGGCTGGCGCACGGCAACCCGTGGGAGATCGCCAAGCCCGACGCGAGCTACCAGGTGAACTGGGGCGGACACACCGAGGGCTACACCGACGTCACCGGCCGGCGGCGTGTGCGGTGGGTGCCGCAACGGGTGCTCAAGGGTGTCTCCTACGACACCCCGGTGCAGGGGTACGGCGTCAACACCTGCAACACGCTGACGTTGTGGAGCGCGCGGGCGGTGGAGTCGTTCGCCCTCGACGCGTTCAACACCGGCGACTTCTACCGCGCCGTCGACGAGGAGGTCATCTCCGAGACGGTGTCGAAAGTGCTCTACCCCAACGACGAGCCCGAAGCCGGCAAGCGACTGCGGCTGCTGCAGCAGTACTTCTTCGTCACCTGCTCGCTGCAGGACATCCTCGACATCCATCTGCACCGTGCGCACCGCCCGTTGGCGGCGCTGCCTGATAAGTGGGCGATCCAGCTCAACGACACCCACCCGTCGATCGCGGTGGCCGAGCTGATGCGGTTGCTGATCGACGAGCATCAGCTGGAGTGGAACACCGCGTGGGACCTCACGGTGCGTACGTTCGGCTACACCAACCACACACTGCTGCCCGAGGCGCTGGAGACGTGGCCGCTGAGCATCTTCGGTGAGGCGCTGCCGCGGCACCTGGAGCTGATCTACGAGATCAACGCGCGCTTCCTCGACGAGGTGCGCGCCGCGTTCCCCGGCGACGAGGACCGGGTGCGGCGCATGTCGCTGATCTCCGAGGACGGCCAGACGGTGCGGATGGCGCACCTGGCCACGGTCGGCAGCCACACCGTCAACGGGGTCGCGGCGCTGCACTCGGAGCTGCTCAAGTCCAGCGTGCTGAAGGACTTTCACGAGATGTGGCCGCAGCGGTTCGGCAACGTCACCAACGGGGTGACGCCGCGCCGGTTCCTGGCGCTGTCCAACCCCGGGCTGCGCGAGCTGCTCGACGACACCATCGGGCCGGGCTGGATGACCAACCTCGATCGCCTCAAAGGGCTCGAGGCTTCGATCGGAGATCCGGAGTTCCGGCGGCGGTGGCGGGAGATCAAGCGGGCCAACAAGTCCCGGCTGGCCGAGTATGTGCACGCCAGCACCGGCATCGAGCTGGACCCGACGTGGATGTTCGACGTGCAGGTCAAGCGCATCCACGAGTACAAGCGTCAGCACTTGATGGCGCTGCATATCATCGCGCTCTACCATCGGCTGAAAACCGAACCGGGACTGGTGATCCCGCCGCGGGCGTTCATCTTCGGCGGCAAGGCGGCGCCGGGCTATCACATGGCCAAGCGGATCATCAAGCTGATCAACGCCGTCGGTGAGACCGTCAACGCCGACCCGGAGGTCAACCGCTGCCTGAAAGTGGTGTTCCTGCCGAACTTCAACGTCAAGACCGCGCACCTGGTCTATCCGGCGGCCAACCTCAGCGAGCAGATCTCCACCGCGGGCAAGGAGGCCTCCGGCACCGGGAACATGAAGTTCATGATCAACGGGGCGCTGACGATCGGCACCCTCGACGGGGCCAACGTCGAGATCCGCCAGGAAGCCGGCGCCGAGAACTTCTTCCTGTTCGGCCTGACCGAGGAGCAGGTCGCCGAGGTTCAGGCGAACGGCTACCGGCCGTTGAGCCACGTCGAATCCGACCCGGAGCTGGCCGCGGTGCTGGAGTTGATCGCGCGCGGCGAGTTCACCCGAGGGGACACCGAGGTGCTGCGCCCGATCGTGGACAATCTCGTCCACCACGACCCGTTCCTGGTACTTGCCGACTACCGCTCCTATGTGGACCGGCAGGCCGAGGTGTCGAAGGTGTGGCTGGACCGCGACGCCTGGTCGCGGATGTCGATCCGCAACACCGCGCGCAGCGGACGCTTCTCGTCGGACCGGGCGATCCAGGAGTACTGCGCGCAGATCTGGGGCGTCGGCCCGATGTCGGTCCCCTTGTAGTGATTTCGGCGTGTTTGTCGTCGCTCAGCGTCGACAACCACGCCGAAATTCGCGTGCTACACCCGGTCGCGGCGTGCGATCCTGGCCCGCGTGATCGACATCGATGGGTTCGCAACCGACGGTTTCGTCAAGATCGACGGGGCCGCCCCGCGCGAGGTCGCCGACGCGGCACGCACCCTGTTGTGGGAAGGCCTGGCCGCCGAGCCCGACGATCCGTCGACCTGGACGCAGCCGGTGCTGTGGACGGCCGACCTGACCGGCGCCGGACCGTGCGGTGAGATCGCCCGCAGCCCTCGGGTGGCCGAGGTGCTCGACGCGCTGTGCGGCCCGGGCGGTTGGCTCCCGCGCGGTTCGCTGGGCAACATCCCGGTCCGGTTCCCGGTGTCGCCGCCGGCCGACGACCGCGGCTGGCACATCGACCTGAACACCCCACTGCCGGACGGCTCCTGGGCGGTGACCAGCCGCCCGTACACGCTGCTGATTCTGACGCTGCTCTCGGAGGTGACGATCGACGACGCGCCGACCCGTCTGCGGGCCGGCTCACACCGCGACGCTGCTGCCGTGCTGGGCGATGAGCCGCTCGATGCCGTCTCGGCCGCGCAACGTGTTGAGCCCGCCAGCGCG
This sequence comes from Mycolicibacterium duvalii, assembly GCF_010726645.1. Classification (NCBI taxonomy): domain Bacteria; kingdom Bacillati; phylum Actinomycetota; class Actinomycetes; order Mycobacteriales; family Mycobacteriaceae; genus Mycobacterium; species Mycolicibacterium duvalii. The sequence goes on from NZ_AP022563.1 coordinate 3,643,145, forward strand.
CACCGGCCGGTCCACCACGCCACCGGAGACCCGGGCGACGTGTACCTGGTGCATCCACTGACGGTGCACGCCGCCGACGAACACCGCGGCACCACACCCCGCTTCATGGCGCAGGGACCTGTGCTGCTGACCTCTCCCCCCTCCCCCGCGATTTCGGCGTGTTCGTCGTCGGCCGGCCTCGATAAGCACGCCGAAATCGCAGGTTCGTAACGACCCGGTCACTGCCCTGCGCGCTGCCCCGGCGTCGCCGAGCGGGCTACGTACCGTCACGCGCGTGGCGTTTCTCCGACACCGGATCCGTCGCGTCGGCGCACGGCTGGCCGCCGCGGTGCTGTTGCCTGCCGCGCTGCTGACCGTGACGCCTCCGGCACCCGCGCACGCGTTCTCCCGGGAGGGTCTGCCGATCGAGCAGCTCGACGTCCCGTCGCCGTCGATGGGGCGCACCATCCGCGTCGAGTACCAGCACGGCGGCCCGCATTCGCTGTTGCTGCTCGACGGCCTGCGCGCGCAGGACGACCACAACGGCTGGAACATCAACACCGCCGCGTTCGAGTGGTTCCACGAGTCCGGGGTCTCGGTCGTCATGCCGGTCGGCGGCCAGTCCAGCTTCTACGCCGACTGGTACCGCCCGGCCCGGGGCCACGCGGGCACGCTGACCTACAAGTGGGAGACGTTCCTGACCCGCGAGCTGCCCACCTGGCTGGCGGCCAACCGAGGTCAGGACCCGTTCGGCAATGCGGTTGTGGGGCTGTCGATGTCGGGCAGTGCCGCGCTGACGCTCGCGGCCTGGTATCCGCAGATGTTCAAGTTCGCGTCGTCGCTGTCGGGGTATCTGGCCCCGTCACAAGGCCTGTGGCCGACCCTCATCGACATCGCGATGCAGGACGCCGGCGGCTTCGACTCCTTCGACATGTGGGGCAAGCCGGGCTCGCAGGCCTGGCTGCGCGCCGACCCGACCGCCAACATCAACCGGCTGGTGGCCAACCGCACCGCGCTCTGGATCTACTGCGGCAACGGGGTCCCCTCCGACATGGACACCGGCTCCGACTTCGGCGCCAGCTTCAGCGCCGGCTACCTGGAGACCATCACGCTGAGCACCAACAAGGAGTTCCGCGAGAAGTACCTCGCCGCGGGCGGGCGCAACGCGGTGTTCAATTTCCCGCCCAACGGCACCCACAGCTGGGCGTACTGGGGAGCGCAGCTGCAGGCGATGAAGCCAGACATCGTCCGGCTGCTCGTCCCACCTCCGCCTCCGCCTCCGCCGCCACCGGGAGCGCCCTTGCCCCCGGGAGCCCCGCTCCCGCCGGGAGCCCCCCTCCCGCCGCCGGCGCCACCAGCGGGCTAACGGAGCCGGCGCCGCCGGCCACCAAAGTTGCGCAACCACATGGCGCTCTGGAGCCCCAGATTCGCCACACGGTTACGCAAGTCGCCGCTCCGGCCCCGCCCGCAGGCTGAGCGACTACTTCAGGTGCGGCTCCAGCAGCGTCGACCACGCATTGTCGAGCTGGGTGTACTCGTCCTCGCAGCCGTCGGCGCGGTCCTGCGGCAGCCCGCCGTCACCGACCAGGTCGGCGTTGGCGTCGGGATCGGCGCCGTAGATCCAGCACTGCAGGTTGTAGGCGCGGGTCTCGCCGAAGGAGTGGGTGTCGGCGAAGTCCTCCGCGCCGAGCTCGCCGCTGTCCCCTTCCTGGAACGTGCGCGCGAAATCCTTGACCGCCTGCACGGCTTCGGGGTCGGGCCTGCCGTCGTCCCCGGGTTGCAGGAGCACGTAGGCCGCCAACTGGTCGGCGACGTCCTCTTCCCGTCCGGTGATCGGCAGGTCGTAGATGCTGATCGCCATGTGCCCGACCTCGTGATAGAAGGTGGCGATCTCGGAGTTCAGCATCGCCGCGGTCGGGTCCGGCACGCCGTCGGCGGTGAAGGTCGCCAACGCCCCGTCGGCGTCCTCGTAGCAGATCGTGATGCTGTCCTCGGCCGGATCCCAGTACGCGTTGGCCTCGCCGCATTCCGCGCCGATCAGCGCGATGTCGTACGGCAGGATCAGCGATTCGTTGATGTCGGCGGCGAGGTCCTCGAGCACCGTGTTGTCCTGCAGCAGCGCGCGGCCGTTGACCGCTTCGGGGCTCGAGGCGTCCTGGTAGGTGACGACCATCGTGCCGTCGCCGTCGTCCGTCGCGGCTTCCGGACCCTGGGCCTGCGCCGCCGCGGTGGGCGACTCCGCAGACTCCGTCGACGTCTCCTGCTGCCCGGCGCATCCGACCACCAGCAGCGCGATCGCCAACCCCGACACGATGGCACCACGCATAACGCTCCCCCTCGCCGCGAAAGTGATCTCACGGTAGTCAACGGCGAGCGATCACAACGCTGGATTCACTTTCGCGCGACCGGGCGTGTCGGGTCGGAACTCCACTGCGACCACGAGCCCGGAAACAGCGCCGCATCGACACCCAGCGACGCCAGCGCTGCGACCACCAGCGACGCGGTCACCCCGGATCCGCAGTACACCGCGACATCCTCGCCAGTCTCGCCGAGCGCCTCCCGCAGCTCCTGCTCCGGCAGCAGCGCACCGTCAGCCAGCAGCGCGGTGCTCGGCAGGTTGCGCGCCCCGGGGATGTGGCCGGCAACCGGGTCGACGGGCTCGACCTCGCCGCGGTAGCGCTCGGGTGCCCGCGCGTCCAGGAGCACGTCGGCCCCGGCCGCCGCGTCGGCGGTGACGGTGCGCAACGCGCCGGCGTACAGATCATCGTGGGTGACGACGACATCGCCGGGATCGGGATCGACTGTGCCCGTCTGCAATTCACCGCTCCATGCGCGGAGTCCACCGTCGAGGATGCGCACCTGCGGGATGCCCGCGGCGGTCAGCACCCACCAGGCGCGGGCCGACCCGGCGCGGTTCCAGTCGTCGTAGACCACCAGCGGTACACCCTGGCGCACGCCCCAGCGCCGGGCGGCGGCCTGCACCGCAGCCCCGGTCGGCAGTGGGTGACGGCCGCGGCCGGTGACCGCGTGATCGCTGAGCTCGTCCTCGAGCGAGACGTACACCGCGCCCGGCAGGTGGCCGCGTTGGTAGGCCTGCGTGCCGTCGGGTTCGGCCAGCGTCCACCGGACATCGAGCAGCGTGAGCGGCTCCCCCGCATCCAGCCGGCGCGCCACCTCATCGGCGCTGATGAAGACGTGCTCGTTCACCCGCTCCACGCTAGTCGGGCAGGATTGCCGGTGAGATGAACAGCCCAGACAGCGTCGACGACGCCCCCGATATCTCGCGGCGCCGCCACATCGCGCGGTTGGCCGTGTTCGTGGTGTTCCTCGGCGTGCTGTTCTACCTGGTCGCGGTGCAGCGGGTGATCGACGTCGAGCAGGTACGGTCCGTGGTGGCCTCGACCGGGCCGCTGGCCCCGCTGGCCTACGTGGTGGTGTCGGCGACGCTGGGGGCGGCGCTGGTGCCCGGACCGGTGCTGGCGGCGGCCAGCGGCTTCCTGTTCGGTCCGCTGCTGGGCACGTTCGTCACACTGGGCGCGACGGTGGGCACCGCGATGATGGCCAGCCTGGCCGGGCGACGCGCCGGCCGCGACAGTGCCCGCGCGCTGCTGGGTCCGCAGCGCGCCGACCGGATCGACGGGCTCATCGCCAGAGGCGGGTTGTGGGCGGTGGTCGGTCAGCGCTTCGTGCCGGGGATCTCAGATGCGTTGGCGTCCTATGCGTTCGGCGCGTTCGGGGTCCCGCTGTGGCAGATGGCCGCCGGGGCGTTCATCGGGTCGGCGCCGCGCGCGTTCGTCTACACCGCGCTCGGTTCGACGCTCGGGGAGTTCTCTGCGCCGCTGTTGACCGCGGCGATCGTGGTGTGGTGCCTGACGGCGGTGGTCGGCGTGTTCGCCGCGCGCCGCGGCTGGCAGAGGTGGCGGTCCCGGCAATGACGCCCATCGTGCTCACCGACGAGTTCCGCCACGCGCTGAACCTGTTGGCCGGCGGAGGGCACCTGTTCCTGACCGGAAAGGCGGGAACCGGCAAGTCGACGCTGATCCGCCGCTACCTCGCCGACACCGACCGCAACGTCGTCGTGGTCGCCCCGACCGGGATCGCCGCGCTCAACGTCGACGGCTACACCATCCACCGGCTCTTCGGTTTTCGCGCGACGACCACGCTTGAGGATGTCCGCTCCGGCGAGTACCGGCCGGGCCGCTTCACCAAGACCCTCGCATCGCTGGACACGCTGATCATCGACGAAGCCTCGATGGTGCGCGCCGACGTGTTCGACATGGTGGCCGCCGCGCTGGAGCGGTTCGGGCCGCAACCCGGTGCGCCGTTCGGCGGCGTACAGATCGTGCTGGTCGGCGATCTCTACCAGCTGCCTCCGGTCGTCAGCGAACACGAGACGAGCTTCTTCGCGTCGACGTATGAGACGCCGTACTTCTTCTCGGCGCACAGTTTCCGCCGCGACGACTTCCCGACGGTGTCGTTGACGACGGTGTTCCGCCAGCTCGGCGACGACCGGATGACCGCAATTCTCAACGAGATCCGCGAGGGCGTGTTGCTCGGCCATGCCATGGAGCAGCTCAACGCCCGGGCCGACAAGGACTTCGTGCCGCCCGACGATGAGCTGTGGTTGACCCTGGCACCGACCAACAGGCTCGTCACTGCCCGCAATCGCCAACAGCTGCAACGACTTTCCGGCGACGAGATGGCACACCAGGCGCGGGCATCGGGTGATCTGACGCTGTTCGAGGCACCGGTCGAGGAGACGCTGCGCTTCAAAGTCGGTGCGCAGGTGATGATGCTCAACAACGACCAGGCCGACCGCTGGGTCAACGGCAGCATCGGCCGCGTGGTCGGGGTGGGTTACGACCGGTACGGCGCGGTGGTCGAGGTCGAATTCCCCGACGGTTCGGTCGCCGACGTCACCCCCTACACCTGGGAGGTGACGCGCCCGGTGGTGTCCGGGTCGTCGCTGGGCCGCGAGGTGGTCGGCACCTACACGCAGCTGCCGTTCAAGTTGGCGTGGGCGATCACCATCCACAAGAGTCAGGGCCAGACGCTGGACCGGGTGGTCGTCGACCTGACCGGCGGGATGTTCTCGACCGGCCAGCTCTACGTGGCGCTGAGCCGCTGCACGTCTCTGTCCGGCCTGGTGCTCAAACGTCCTGTGCTGCCGAAGGATCTGAAGACCGACCGGCGCATCGCGCGGTTCCTGCGCAGCGCCGCCGGCGACGCGCACGCACGGCGCTACTGCGCGATCGGGATGCTGACCGTCGGCGACGAGGGACGGATGTCGCGGCCCCGGCCGGTGGAACTCGCGGTCGCGTTCGACGACGGCACCGCGATCTCGACGCTGATCAACCCGCAGCGCGATCTGGCGGACGCGCGAACAGCGTTCGGCATCAGTGTTTCCGACGTGTTGCTCGCGCCGACGCTGCGGGAGGCCTGGACGGTCATCGCGCCGATGCTGGAGGGCTGCACCCCCGTCGGCGTCGGCATCGACGAGCAGCTGGGCCTGCTCGACTTCGAGCTCAAACGGCTCGGGTATGTGACGGCGATGCCGCTGGGTGTGGAGCTGCGCGGCCGCCGCGTCACCGGGCAGACTGCCCTGGATCGGGCCCGCGCCCAGCTGGACGCCCACCAGGGTGTCGACGCCGAGCCGGGCTCGTCGGCGTTCGCGGAACCGGAGGCTGCGGAATCGGTTTCGGGTCTGCTCGTCAGCCGCGACCCCGACGTCGCGACCCCGAGGGCCGACCACCTGCCCGGGTTGTCGGCGCTGCTGCGGGTCAGCCGCGACGTCGGCGCGGTGCTGCTCGGCGCGGAGGTGGCGCGCAGCCTGGATTCGTCGTGGGACACCGCGGCGGCGCGGTCGGTGGCCGACCAGTTGCGCGCAGCCGCGGCGCGGGTGCAGCTGCCCGCGCAGGTGGCCGCGCGGCTGCGGGAGGCGTCGCGGGTGCTGGGCGTCGACATCGACGTCGACGATCTGTGTGGGCACGACGAGGACATCACGGCGGTGCTGGTGCCGCAGGCGCGGATCTGCTTCACCGGAACCGCACAGGACGCCGACGGCCGGGTGGTCGAACGCTGGGAGATGGAGGACCTGGCCCGCTCGGCCGGGCTGACGCCGGTGAAGTCGGTGACCAAAACCCGCTGCGACGTCCTGGTGACCGCCGAGGCCGGCACGCAGTCGGGCAAGGCACGCAAAGCCGTGGAGTACGGCAAGCCGGTGTTCTGCGCGGAGGACTTCTTCAGCTGGCTGGCCGGCCGCGCCCCCACCCCCGCGGAATAGCAGTCCCGGCTGCGGTCAACCCCCATACCGCAGCCCTGAGCTCTCACTCGGCGCCGCGTGGAATCATGGCGCAGGTGTCTGTGTCCACCGCGTTCGCCTCCGACAATGCGGCCCCGGCGCACCCGGCGGCGCTGGTGGCGCTGCAGCAGGTCAACGACGGCTCGGCCGCCGCGTACGGCGCAGACGAGGTCACCGCGCACGCTGCGGATGCGCTGCGCGAGACGTTCGGCTGCCCGGATGCCGAGGTGCTGTTCACCTTCACCGGCACCGCGGCCAACATCATCGCGTTGGCCTCGGCGGTGCAGCCATGGCAGGAAATCCTGTGCAGCGACATCGCCCACATCCTCGTCGACGAGGCCGGCGGGCCGGTGCGGCTCTCCGGAGCTCAGCTGACCCGGCTGCCCAGCAGCGACGGCCTGATCGACCCGACCGCACTCGATCGGCACGCGGCGCGGCGCGGGCCGGTGCACCACTCCCAGCCGCGCATCGTCAGCATCACGCAATCCACCGAGAACGGCCGTGTCTGGCCGGCACCAGCGATGACGCAGTTCGTCGACCACGCCCACGACCTCGACCTACTCGTCCACGTCGACGGCTCCCGCCTGGCCAATGCCGTTGCCGCGCTCGGCGTCTCCCCAGAGGAAGCCATCGGCGACGCCGACATCATCACCGTCGGCGGCACCAAGAACGGCATGCTGTTCGGCGACGCGCTGCTGGTGCGCACCCCGCGGCACTTCCCGGGAATCCGGTTCGTGCAGAAGCAGATCGGACACCTGGCCAGCAAGAACCGGTTCGTCGCCGCGCAGTTCCTGGCGTTTCTGCGCGATGACCTGTGGCTGCGCACGGCCACGCACGCCAACGCGCAGGCCGCGCAGTTGGGCGCCGGGTTCCAACGGCTCGGGCTGCGCCTGGCGTGCCCGGTCGAGGCCAACGAGGTGTTCGTCGAACTCGACGCCGAGACCCATCGCCGGCTCGGCGAGTACTACGCCGTGCACCAGCCCGACCTCGAGGTTCCGGTGGTGCGGTTCGTGTGCGCGTGGTCGACGACCGACGGCGAGATCGACGACGTGCTGAACACCCTGCGCGGGCTGCTCTGACTCACGACTGAGGCTGCACGACAACCGTATTCAGCTGAATCAAGATCACGTCGTGGTCGCGTCGTGGGAACTTTCCGTACCATGGAGGCCATCACACGACACAAAGGAGTGAGTGGTGACGCGCTACCAGTTGCCCGATACCGCCGATCTGCGCCGGCTCGGCGAACCACACGAGATCGCCATCACCGTGTACGCCGAAACCCAGCCCGGCCCCGATCATCGCGACACCAATCTGTTGACCGCCAAGAGTGCCGTCGACGCGGCCCTGCGTGCGATGCGGGAGCGCGGTGTGGGCGGTGGTGTCGAACAGCGTCTGCGCGACCGTTGGGATCAGATCGCCGGCTCCGAGCTGTGGCTGCGCCCGTCGCGGTCCCTGGCCCTGTTCCTCGCCGACGATTTCCACGAGGTCTACGTACTGCCGAACGCGCTGGTCACGCAGTCCCAGGTGGGTATCTACTTCGACATCGGTCAGCTGGTCCGCGCGGTCACCACCCCGCAGGAGGCGTACGCGTTGACGCTGTCGGCCAGCGGCTGGAACCTCTGGCAGGCCACGGCCAGCACCCGCGCCGAGGAGCTCCCGCTGACGGGTGAGTACGCCGTCGACGTCGCCGAGGCGACCCACCGTGCGACGGTCCGCGACCGTGACCATGTCGGCCGGCTGGTCGGCGACGAAGGCAAGAAGGTGCTACTGGAGACCTACGCCAAGCGGGTGGCCGAAGCGGTGGAAACGGAACTGGGACTGGTTGATCCGGCCGCGACGCAGCCGCTGTTCCTGTTCGCGACCGACCCGCTGTTAAACCTCTACCGGGGCCTGGACCACAAGCGGCACGTGGTACCGGTGCCCGGCGCGCCGGATGCGCTGCGTCCGGATCAGATCGACGACGCGATCCGGCCGCAGCTCGCGACCCTCAACGCCGCGCGGATCACCGCACTGGCCGACGACATCGGCGACGGAGTGGCCCGGGGTTTGGTGGCCACCGACCTCGCCGACATTGCGCGGGCCGCCGTGGCCGGCGCGGTCTCGACGCTGATCTACGACTTCACCGTCGACATCCTCGGCCGCCTCGATGACACCGACGGCCGGCTCGACTACCGCGACGACGGCTATGACCTGCTCTCCCGGATCGCGGTCACGGTACTCGAGCGCGGCGGAAACGTCATCGCCGCGCGCTCCGAGGAGGTGGCTGCCGACATCTGGAATGGCACCGCGGTCGCGGGCCTGCGCTTCGCGCTGACCTGATCGGGGTACGCCTGCACACATGAGCACACCCGAGGAACCGCCAGACCGGCTCGCCCCCACCGAGGTGCCGGAGCGTCTGACGCCCGACGAAATCCCGGAGACACCCGCCACCCCGGCGACCCCACCCGAGCCGGGACCGGCCCACCGGGCCTGAGGCGTGTTTCGCGGCGGCTGCGACGGGTAGCCGCGACGGACACGCAACGATCAGGGAGGTCCCGATGCGCGCCGCGGTACTGGCGACAACCGCAGGGACGCCCCGCGTCGACGATGTCGAGGAAGCCGACACGGCCTGGCCGAACCAGGCGCACTGCCCGCACGTCAAGATCGGAGTCGTCCCCTGATGAGCACCTACCCTGCCTTCGACACCATGCCGATCGGCACCCGGTGGCGGGCGGGCTCGGCCGGCAAGACGCGGGCCAGCACCGATCCGTACACCGGCGACACCCTGACCGAGATCGCACAGGCCGACGAGGACGACCTCAATGAGGCCTACCGGTCCGCCGTTGACGCACAACGGGACTGGGCCGACGCGCCGCCGGGGGAACGCGCCGGCGTGCTCCGCGCCGCCGCGGATGTGATGACCGACCGCAAGGACGAGATCGTCGACTGGCTGGTCCGCGAGACCGGCGGCACGCTGGCCAAGGCGGAGCTGGAGTGGAGCCTGGTGCGCTCGGTGATGTGGGAGGCGGCGGGCATGCCCCACCATGTCGCCGGCCGCATCATTCCCTCCGACATCCCCGGCAAGGAGAGCCGCGTCTACCGCGAACCGGTCGGGGTGGTGGCGGTGATCTCGCCATGGAACTTCCCGATGCAGCTGTCGAATCGTTCTGTCGCACCGGCTTTGGCCGTCGGCAACGCGGTGGTGCTCAAGCCGGCCGGTGACACCCCGGTCACCGGTGGTCTGCTGCTGGCCCGGATCTTCGAGGAAGCCGGGCTGCCCGACGGGCTGCTGTCGGTGGTGGTGGGTTCCGGCTCGGACATCGGCGACGCGATCGTCACCCACCCCACCCCGCGGGTGGTCAGCTTCACCGGGTCGACCCCGGTGGGCAAGGGCATCGCGGAGAAGGCGGGTCTGAAAAAGCTGGCGCTCGAACTGGGCGGCAACGGCCCGTTCGTGGTGCTCGACGACGCCGACCTCGAGCTGGCGGTGCAGGCCGGGGTGTTCGGTTCGTTCTTCCACCAGGGCCAGATCTGTATGATCGCCAACCGGATCATCGCCGACGCCGCCATCTATGACGAATTCCTGGACCGCTTCGTCGCGAAGGTCAAGACGCTCACCGTCGGCGACCCCCGCGACCCGGACGTGCAGCTCGGCCCCATCATCAACTCCTCGCAGGTGGAGAGCATCCAGGACAAACTGCAGCGCGCCCGCGACGACGGCGCGGAGGTGGTGCTCGGCGGCGATCCGTTCGGCCCGACGGGCCAGTGTCTGCCCCCGCACGTGCTCACCGGCACCAACGACGTCGCCACCGCCCGCGAGGAGGTGTTCGGCCCGGTGATGACGGTGATCCGCGCCGACGGCGAAGAAGACGCGCTGCGCATTGCCAACGACACCGAATACGGCTTGTCCTCAGCGGTTTTCAGCCGCGATGTCGAGCGCGCGGTCCGCTTCGGGCGGCGCATCGAGGCAGGCATGACCCACATCAACGACGCGCCGGTCAACGACGACGCCAACACCGCGTTCGGTGGCGAGAAGGACTCCGGGATCGGGCGGTTCGGCGGTCAGTGGGCCATCGACGAGTTCACCACCGATCACTGGGTGTCGGTGCAGCACGCACCGCGCACGTACGCTATCTGACGTGACAACCTGGTCGGCGGCGATGGCACTGCAGGTGCCGATCGTCAACGCCCCGATGGGCGGGGTGGCCGGTGGCCGGCTCGCCGCGGCGGTGTCGCGCGCCGGGGGGTTGGGCATGATCGGAATGGGCAGCAGCGCAACGACAGCGAAGCTGGAAGACGAACTCGCCCACACCCGCGGCCTGGACCGCCCGTTAGGGATCGGCCTGATCGGCTGGGTCGTCGACCGGGAGCCCGCGCTGCTGGACGCCGCGCTGGCCGCCCGGCCGGCGCTGCTGTCGGTCAGCTTCGGTGACGACTGGTCCTGGGTGGCCCGCGCCCACGACGCCGGCGCCACCACCGCCACCCAGGTCGCCGACCTGGACGAGGCGCGGCGCGCCGCGGACGCCGGCGTCGACGTGCTGGTCGCCCGCGGCGCCGAGGGCGGCGGCCACGGCCGGCCCCGCGTCGGCACGCTGCCGCTGCTCGCCGAGGTCGTCGAGCAGATGTCGGTGCCGGTGCTCGCGGCCGGTGGAATCGGTTCGGCCCGTGCGCTTTCGGCGGTGCTGGCGGCCGGAGCGGCGGGCGCCTGGGTCGGGACGGCGCTGGCGGCCTGTGAAGAGTCGCTGCTGACCGACCCGGCCCGCGCGACGATGTTCGACGCGCACAGCGCCGACACCCTGACCACCCGGGCGTTCGACGTCGCCCTGGGCTATCCGTGGCCGCTCGAGCTACCGGAACGGGTGCTGCGCAACACCTTCACCGACCGCTGGCGCGGCCGCGAAGACGAGATAGACGACGCCGCCAGAGATTGCCTGCGCGCGGCGATCGCCGCCGACGACTATGCGGTCGCGCCGATCAACGCGGGACAGGCCGTCGGGCAGGTCACCTCGACCGAACCGGCCGCGGCGGTCATCGCGCGTCTGGCCGGGACCGGCACCTAGTCCAGCGTCGACCAGAACGCGGTCAGCGCCGCCGCGCCGCGCGCCGGGTCCTCGACCATCCACCAGTGCCCCAACCCGTCGAGCATCTCGGTCCGGGCGCCGGCCCGCTCGGCGGCCCGGTGCCGGGTGCCGATCTTCCCGATGTAGGGGTCAGCGGTGGCCAGCAGCGACAGGCCCGGGCGGGCCGCCGCGTTCTCCAACGACTTGCCGGCCTCGGCCATCGCGGGCTGGGCGGCCGACCGGTACAGCGCGAGGATCGCCCGGCCCATGTCATCGTTCTGGTGTTCGGCCAGCGCCGCGGCGATATCGGCAGGAATGCCCAGCGACCGCATCAACTCGGTACGGGCCTCCACACCGCCGCCCATCATGTTCGCGATCAGTTCCTCACCCGCGCCCGGGGTCTGCCACACCTGGGCCATGTCGTGCCAGACGTAATCCGGGTCGAACAGCCCGACGACGTCGCTGACCCAGCTGCGGACGAGCTCGGGCCGGTGCATCACGACATTGAGGACGTGCCCGCCGCCCCAGTCGTGGCCGACCAGGTCGATCGGGCCGTCGATGCGCGACAGCTCGTCTTCGAGCCAGTCCCGGTACTCCAGGTAGGTGGCGCCGAACCCGGCGGGCAGCGGCGCCCCGAAACCGGGCGGCGACAGCAGCACCACGTCGTCGCGGCCCAGCACGTCGACCAGTGGTCCCCAGATCGCTGAGGTTTCCGGGTTGCCGTGTACGAACACCACCGTCATGGCGTCATCCTGACATGGCCGCTTCCCGGCTTACTCCGCGGCGCCGACAGGCGCGCTGTAGATGCAGTCCGGTGCGAAGAATTGCAGCGACCCGTCGCCGCGCACCACGACGCGCATCTCGGTCGCGTCGTCGTCATCGCGCACCCGTTCCATGTAGCGCGTCAGGTGCGCCAGCTCGTCGCCCTCGACCCAACTTTCCATCACGACGCGGGTCCGCACCGCGTTGCCGCACGGGAACCCGTGCGCCATCTCAGGATCCGGCAGCGACACCAGCAGCGGCTGCTCGGATCGCGTCGTCGCGTCGCAGTCGTGCACTCCGCCCATCCAGCCAAACGGTGCGGCCGCACCGCACATCCCACACACCGGCCAATCGGTCAACGACACGCCTCCCCCTCCGAACCCTGCACAGATTTTACCCGCGGGAACCGACATCGCCGCTGGTCAGCGGCCACAGCGAACCTCACCGATCACATCCGCCCCAGGAGTGACAGCGGGTCGGCGACACCACACCACCGCGTCCCCTGCGCTGTCGCCGGGGTGGCCTATGTTGAACCGTCCGCACCGATCGAGACGCACGAAGGAGGCCAGGTGGACGACCACGGCGCACTGTCGGTCGCCGACCTGCACGGACTCAACCGCGACCTGCAGAACTCCCGGGCGCTGCGGCTGCTCGCCACCACCAACCTGGGTCTGTACGCGACGCTGATGGAGCGCCACCTGTGCGACGGCGTGGTCGGCGAGACCGAGTTGGTGGTGGCGCTGGAGCGCGACCTGGCAGAGCTCGACGCCGCCGACGGGCAGTCCGGGCTGGCGCTGATCAAGTCGTGGGCCAGCCAGGGCTGGCTGCACCGCGTCGTCGACGAGCGCAGCGACCGCAACGTCTGTTACCTGACCCAGGACACCCGTCGCGCGCTGGACTTCCTGCGCGGCATGCGCCGCAACGACACCATCGCCACCGGCGGCTCGATCAACGGCATCGCGTCGCGGCTCAAGCAGATCGCGGTCCGCGTCGACGGCGACCCGGCCCGGGTGCGCAAGCACATCGAGGCCGAGATCGCCGCGCTCCAAGCCGAACTCGACGACCTCGACGCCGGCCGGCGCCCGGAGCCCGACGTCACCGACTGCTACGACGAGGCCCGCGCGATCGCGCTGCAGATGGAGCGGTTGATCACCGACATCGGCCAGTACGGCGCGATGATCGAGCAGGCCACCGCAGCGCTGGACGAGCCGATCGACAGCAATGTCGCCTACCGCGACCGGCAGCGCCAGATGTACGCCGACTACCAGGCCGCGTGGGAATCGCAGGGCCGCGACAGCCACCGCGCGTTCCTGCGGATGATCAACGACCCCGATCAGCGCGCCGAGTTCGAGGCCGACGTCGCCGCGGTCGCCGAGGGGCTGCCCGCGCTGAACCCGGAGCTGCGCAAGGTGATGGCCGGCTTCTTCGAGCTGGTCGGCCATCAGATCGACGAGGTCGAGCGCATCCAGCAGCGCTGCGCGCAGCGGGTCAAGCGGTTCACCGCGTTCGGCACGCTGGAGCAGAGCCGCGGCGTGGCCCGCCAGCTCAACGACGCCATCGGCGCCGCGCGCGCCCTGCTGAAGACCAGCCTGACCGACTCCCGGCTGGACGACATCGAGGTGCCGCTGGCCCGCCACGCGATCAGCTCGGTCGGTGCGCTGAGCTTCCGGATCGGCGACCTGTCGGCGCCGAAGCCCGCCCAGTCGGCCGACGGCGAGGTCGACCTGGCCAGCTTCGCCGCGCTGACCACCCAGGTCGACGCGCCCGCGATGACCGACATGCTCAACGCCGCGATCCGCCGCGGCCCGGTGTCGCTGGCCCAGGCGGTCGACCTGGTCGGCCGCGACGGTGCGGGGGCCTACCTCGGGCACGTCATCGTGCTGTGGTCGTGGGCGCTCAAGCAACCCCACGAGAACATCCCGGACTCCACGACTATCCGATTCCGCTCCCTCGACGGCAAGGACCGCGAAATCGCCGTGCCGGAACTGCATTTCACCGAACCGATCGCCGGAGCGCTGACATGACCACCACGGACCGATCCGCCGAGGACATCGACTTCTCCTCCCTGCCGCAGGTCGACCAGAACGCCCGCCCGCCGCAGCAGCGCCGGCCCCGCTTCGACGGCGACGTCTCCGAACTGCCCGACCGGGCCTGCTGGGCGCTGCAGCACCTGTTGACGCGCCGCTACATCAGCGCCGAATCCGACAGCGACCTCTACGCGTGGGTGCTGGAGTACCGCGACCAGCTGGCGGTGCGGCTCTCCGAGCTGGATCTGCTGCTGCGTGTCGCCGAGGGCACCGACATCGCGTTCGTCGAGCAGGCGCGCTACGAATCCGCCAGGGGCGTCAAGCTGCTGCGCCGCGAACCGCTGGGCACCTACGACTCGATCCTGGCGCTGCACCTGGCGCAGATGATGCGCGCCGCCGGCGGGCAGAGCGTGCTGATCAGCCGCGAGGAGATGCACGGTCTGTTCTCCGGGGTGCTCAACGACACCGACCGCGATGCGGTGACGTTCACCGCGCGCGTCGACGGCGCGATCGCGCGGCTGGCCGGTCTGGAGATTCTGCGCCGCAGCCGCGACGACGAGGACAGCTACACCATCAGCCCGGTGATCACCGCGGTGATGACCGCCAGCGTGATCACCGAGCTGCAACAGCAGTTCGAACAGCTGGCCACGGGTGGCGCACCCGCCGAGGGAGAAGACGGTGACTGAACAGTTCCACCTGTCCCGGTTGCAGGTCATCAACTGGGGGGTGTTCGACGGCTACCACTCGATTGCGTTCAGCCCCGGCGGTGCGCTGATCGCCGGCGCCTCGGGCAGCGGAAAATCGTCGCTGCTGGACGCGATCTCGCTGGGCTTCCTGCCGTTCAACCGGCGCAACTTCAACGCCTCGGGCGACAACACCGCCGCTGGGTCCAGTGCGGGCCGGCGCACCGTCGACAAGTATGTGCGCGGCGCGTGGGGCCAGCGCAGCGACGGCGCCGCCAGTCGGGTGATGTATCTGCGCGGGGAGGGCACCGCCTGGTCGGCCGTGGCGGTCACCTACAGCAGCGACTCCGGCCGCACCGTCACCGGGCTGGTGCTCAAATGGCTGACCGGCGAGTCCCGCAACGACTCGTCGAGCCGGTTCGTCCTCGGTGACGGCGACCTGGACATCGAGGACGTCTGTAACCGCTGGGCCGCAGGGCGTTTCGACACGGGCGTCTTCAAGGAGAACGGGTGGCGGTTCACCACCAAGGTGGAGTCACAGTACCTGGCGCAGCTGTACGCGACCATCGGCATCCGCGCGTCCGACGCGGCTCAGCAGTTGCTCGGTAAGGCCAAGTCGCTCAAGAGCGTCGGCGGGCTCGAGCAGTTCGTCCGCGAATTCATGCTGGACGAGCCGGACAGCCTGGCCCGGTTGCCCGAGGCGCTCAAGCAGATCGACCCGCTGGTCGAGGCCCGCGAGTTGCTCGCCGTCGCGCAGCGTAAACGCAAGATCCTCGGCGACATCGAGAAGATCCAGCAGCGCTACGCGTCGGAGTCCTCGGATCTGGGCATCATCGACCTGGTCGACGCGCCGATGGTGCGGGCCTACACCGACCATGTGCGGGTCGCGCAGTGCCCGGAGCAGATTGCGCAGCTGGACTCCACCATCGACCAGCTGGACAACGAGTACGAAGACGTCACGCGCTCGCTGAATCTGGCTAAGGCCGAAGCAGATTCGCTCAACGCGCAGATCAGCGGCAACAGCGCCAGCCTCGGTCCGCTGCAGTCGCAGGTCACCGCCGCCGAGACCGCCGCCGAGCAGGTGTCGCGCCGCCGCGCGGCCTATGAGGACATGCTGGCCGCGCAGGGGCTCGACGTCCCCGCGGGCCCCGACGAGTTCTGGAACCTGCGCGAAGAACTGCTCGCCGAGGCCACCGAGCTGCTGGCCACGGTCGAACGCCACCGCGAAGCCTCCACCGACGCCGAGTATGCGCAGAAGGCGGCCCGGATCACGCGTGACGACGCCGCCAAAGAACTCAAACGGGTCGAACACGTCGGGTCGGCGCTGCCGGAGTTCGCGTTGGCGATGCGCGAACACATCTGCGCCGCCGTCGGTGTCGACACCGCCGAGCTGCCCTATGTCGCGGAGCTGATGGACCTGCGTGCCGACCAGACCCGCTGGCGCACCGCGGTGGAGAAGGTGCTGCGCGGGGCGGGGCTGCGGCTGCTGGTACCCGATCAGCACTGGACGAAGGTGCTGCGGTTCGTCAACGAGACCAACATGCGGGGCCGGCTGGCGCTGCATCACGTACGCACCAAGACCTACGGCACCGCGCCGACGGACCCGGAGCCGAACACCCTGGCCGGCAAGCTTTTTGCGGTCGACCCGGACCATCCGTGCGCGGCCGAGGCCGTCGACATCGTCGCCGCCGCCGGTGACCACATCTGCGTCGACACCCCCGAGGTGTTCGCCCGCTTTCGCCGCGCGGTCACCGACACCGGCCTGTACAAGGACTCCGACCGGGTCGCGATCAAAGACGACCGGCGCCCGCTCAAGCAGTCCGAATACCTGTACCAGGGCGACGTGTCCGCCAAGATCAACGCGCTGACCGTCGACCTGGCCGCCGCCGAGCAGGCCTACCAGAAGGCCCGGCACACCGCCGACGAGATCGCCGCGCAGCGTCAGCAGTGGCGCGACCGGGCCGCGGCCTGCAAGGCGATCTGCGAGCAGTTCGGGCAGTGGAGCCAGATCGACGTCGAGACCGCCGACGGGCACGCCGACCGGCTGCGCGAGCAGTACGAGCTGCTGCTGGCCGACAACCCCGACATCGAGGCGCTCAACGCCCGCGCCGACGAATGCTGGTCGCAGATCCAGAAACTCATGACCCGCCGCGGGGCGATCCAGACCCGCCGCGACGACCTCGACTCCCGACGCACGCAGCTCCTCGAACTGCAAGAGCGGCTGCAGCCCGCGTTTGTGTCCGAGCCGCTGACCGAGTTGCTGCGGCGTTACGCCCACCAGGTGCCGGTCGCGCTGGAGCTGCTCGAACCCGAGCCGCACCGCGACGCGCTGGTCACCGCCATCAAGAAGGAGCGCGAGCAGCTGCGCGAGAGCCGGCGGCGCTCCTACGACGAGTTGGCCCGCATCCTCAACACCTTCGACACCGCGTTCCCCGACGCGATTCCCAACGACAGCGACAACTTTGACGAGCGGGTGCACGACTACGTCGCGCTGTGCCGCCACATCGACGAGCGTGAGCTGCCCGAGGCCTACGAGCGGATGATGCGGCTGGTCACCGAGCAGGCCCCGGACGCGATCCTGACGCTGCACCGGGTCGCCGAGCAGGAGGCGCGGCGCATCGCCGAGCAGATCGAGCGCGTCAACACCGGTCTGGGTGCGGTGGAGTTCAACCGCGGCACCCGGCTGACGCTGCGCGCGACGCCGCGCTCGCTGCCGGCGGTGGCGGAGCTGACCGAGATCGTGCGGTCGATCAGCCGGCGCATCGCCGAGGTGGGCCTCGGCGACAAGCAGGCGATCCTGGACCAGTACGCCGACATCCTGCGGCTGCGCAACCGTTTGGCGTCCACGGCGCCGGAGGACAGGGCGTGGACGCGTGACGCGCTCGACGTGCGCAACCGGTTCACCTTCGACTGCGCCGAATGGGATGTGGCGTCCGAGGAGTTGATCCGCACGCACTCCAACGCCGGCGACAACTCCGGTGGTGAGCAGGAGAAGCTGATGGCGTTCTGCCTGGCCGGTGCGCTGAGCTTCAACCTCGCGGCGCCGGGTGATACCGACAATAGGCCGGTGTTCGCGCAGCTGATGCTCGACGAGGCGTTCTCCAAGTCCGATCCGCAGTTCGCCCAGCAGGCGCTGCAGGCGTTCCGCAAGTTCGGTTTCCAGCTGGTGATCGTCGCGACCGTGCAGAACGCCACGACCATCCAGCCCTACATCGACAGCGTGGTGATGGTGTCCAAGACCGAGGCCACCGGCCGCAACGCCCGCCCGGTCGCGACCGTGGCGACCCGCACGATCTCGGAATTCACCGCGCTGCGCCGGGAGATGCGCACCGAAGCCAAGGTGCCCGCGCCGGTCTGAGCCGTGCGTCGCGGTCAGCCGCCGAGCGCCTCCCGCGCCGGCCCCAGGTCGAGGAACACGGTCTCGCCGTTGGCGTCGTCGAGGCCGTCGTTGTCGGTGACGACGTAGAGGTTGCCGTTGCCGGCGACCGCGAAGCCCTCCACCTTCTCCTGCGTGTAGCCGCGGCCCGCCTGCAGGTCGGGAAGCAGGTTGCGGGCCAACGTCTTCGGCAGCACCTGCACGTTTCCCTGTTCGGTTGGCAGCGAAACCCGGTAGATGGCCTTCACGCGGGCGTCGGGCCCATTGAGCTTGTCGCGCTCCAGGATCAGCAGCGACCCGTCGTGCACCTGGATCTCGGACAGGCCGATCCAGTCGCCTTCGGCGTCGGTGGTGTCCAGCGGATAGCCGAACCACTCCCAGCGGTCGTCGGCGGGGCTGTATCGGCCCAGCCGGGCCACCCCTTTCGGGTCGGT
Source organism: Mycolicibacterium duvalii (assembly GCF_010726645.1). NCBI lineage: Bacteria > Bacillati > Actinomycetota > Actinomycetes > Mycobacteriales > Mycobacteriaceae > Mycobacterium > Mycolicibacterium duvalii. The sequence goes on from NZ_AP022563.1 coordinate 3,661,746, forward strand.
CTTCACCTCCCGTTGCACCGCGACCCACACCGCGTCACCGTCGACCGCCACACCCTCGAAGCCCTGGCCGCCCAGATTCTCCGCGACGTCGGACGGCAGCGACACCCGGGTCTGGATCGTGCCGTCGGCGGCGACGAACACCAGTTGGTTGCCAAGCCCCTCCTCGCCCTCGACCGCCAGCACGAAGCCGCCGTCGGGCTGGGCTGCCAGCCCCTCGACGTCGAGCGCGACGGGTTCACCGCCGTCGGTGATCGGCAGCTCGGTGTCGATCAGCGCCGGGGTCCGGGTCAGGTCGATGCCCAGGATCCGGGACGGCCCGTAGGCATTGTCGGTGGACGTGTAGAGCCGGTTCTCGTCGGCCGGATCCGCGGTCAGAGCGCCCAACGCACCCCAGGGGATCGGGGTGCCGTCGACGTCACCCGACACGATCGACGGGAACGGCGGGCGGCCCCCGAGGGCGGCGAATTGCTCACCGAAACCGTAGACGTTCACCGCGGCCCGCACGCCGGCCTCCGCGTCGTCGGCCTCCGTGGAGATGACCAGCAGGTCACGGGCCGGGACCGGCAGGATGCCCTCCGGGCCGGCGGTGGTGGGCAGGATCTGCCGGAACCGTGGCGCGGCGACGTCGCCGACGTCGTAGACCGCGACGAAATTGCTGCGTTCCGAGGCCACCAACGCGACCGGGCGGCCGCCGATCTCGGTGATCGCGAGCCCCTCCGGTTCCGGCCCCTTCGATTCGGCGCGGTCCTCGATGTGCAGGCCGGTGCGCACGGCCAGCTGTTCGATGCTGTTGCCGGCGTCCCAGGTCACCTCGCCGGTGCCGGCGTCGAAGATGGTCCAGCCGCGGGTGCCGCCCTTCCAGTCGCCTTCGTTGGCGGTGGCGACGTGGCGCTCACCGATCCAGCCGATGGCGTCGGGTTCGCGCGGGGTGTCGGTGATGGCGCCGCTCTGGTCGACCCGCCCGTCCTCGGCGGTGTCGATGCCGGACACGGATTGGCTTCCGGCACTGAAGATCTGCTCGACCACGCCGGTGCGGCCGTCGATGATGGCGATGCCGTTGTTCTCCTGCAGCGTCACCGCGACCTGGCTGCGGGAGTTGATGCTGACGTATTCAGGTTCGAGGTCCTCGGGGGTGTCCAGCCCTGCGGCGCGCGCGGTCTCGACGTCGAAGTCGACCCGCCGCGGGGTCCACGCCTGCGGTGCGCCGGTGAGGTCGAGCAGCGCGACGAACCCCGTGGGCGGCTGCGGGAGGCCACCTTCGGCGCCGCCGGGCGGGGTGAACTCTTCGTCGCGCTGGTTCTCGATGGCGATGGCGGCGAATGCTCCGTTGTCGGCGACGGCGATGGAGTCGGGCTGGCCGCCGAGTTCGACGCTGTGCACCCGGCTGCGGTCGGCGACGCGGACCACGTCGACGCGGCCCGACGGGTTGGTGAAATCGCCGCCGGTGGTGTCGACGACGACGAGCACGTACTCGCCGACCGCGGCCACCGAGGTGGGCTGGTCGTCGGCGTTGCCCAGTTCGGAGAGCGAAAGCGTGCCCTGTCCAACGGGATTGGCGGGGTCACGAACGTCGAGGAAGCCGATGCGTTTGCCGGCGGCGTCGGTGTAGATGACGGTGTTGCCATCCGGGGTGACGGTGGAGATCTCGGCGACCGTCTCGTCGTCGCGTCGGTCGGCCGGCGCGTTCAGATACACCGGGTAAGTGGCCATGCGGTGATAGCGCTGGGCGTCGGGCAGCTCGAAGTCGACGGCCGCCGTCGCGCGCTCCGGGGTAGACGGCGCTTCCGCGCCCGTCTCGCGGTCGGTGTCCCGCGAGCACCCTGCCAGCAGCAGTGCCGCGATCGTCGCGGTCGCCGTCGCGCGGACCAGGTGCGAGGCCGTCATCGGTCACCCTCTTCAGTTGTGCTCATCGGACGGCTGGCAGCTTGGCGTGCCCAGGTGAGCGCATCACGATCACCACCTGAACGGGAGGTGACGAATCGGTGCCGGTCAGACCGAAACCGGCCCAGAACCGGCGCAGAAGCCGGGCGGAGGTGTCGCCACTCCCCCGCTGTGGCGACACCGGAAGTCCCCTGCCCGGTCAAAGGGGGCTCCGCTCAACCCCTCACTGGGCGCGCCCCGGCCGCCCGGACGAGACGAACCGAACTGATAGTACATAAACGCCAACGTTTGCGAAAAACGAAGCGGTTTTTGAATTCGCAACCAATGCGCAAATGCACTTCGACTGTTCTTCGCGCCGACGTATCAGCGTTTGTCGCACCTATACTTCGGGCAGCACGGCAGTTGGGTCAGAGGAGGCCACCGTATGGCCGAACGACTCGCATCCGGTCGCCATCGTCTTTCCCGGGAACAGGTCGCCGCCAACCAGCAGCAACGTTTGTTCAAGGCGCTCACGGCGGTGATGGGCAACAAGGGCTACCACAGCACCACGGTCGACGACCTGATCAAGGAGGCCGGGGTATCCAAGGCGACGTTCTATCAGCACTTCACCTCCAAGCAGGACTGCTTCATGTCCGCCTACGCCCGGATGCAGCAGCACGTCATCGCCGCTGTTCAGGCCGTCCCGAAGACCGGTACAACGATGGAGCGGTTCACGGTGATGCTGGACCGCTACCTGGGCTTTCTGTCCCTGGACCCGCCCACGGCACGGTTGTTCCTGGTCGAGGTCTACGCGGCCGGCCCCGACGCCATCCGTCGCCGGGTGGAATTGCAGCAGCAGTTCATAACCGGCGTCGCGACCATTTTCGATGCCCGCAGCAAAGACGACCGGTTCGCCTGCCAGATGCTGGTAGCCGCGATTTCGATGCTGGTCACCCAGGCCCTGACCGATGGCGATCCCGACGCGATCACCGCGCTGAAGGAGCCGATTCTGGGATTCACGGAAAAGGTCATGGAACGGTAATCCCCCGACGACCTTGGCGAACACTGTCTGATCATGAAAACTTGAGGGGCGTTCGTGTCTGAGATTCAGTCCAGCAGTCTGCGCGAACGAAAAAAGGCGCAGACGCGGCTCGCGATTCGGCGCGAGGCGTTTCGGCTGTTCGACGAACAGGGGTACGCGAACACCACCGTGGAACAGATCGCCGAGGCCGCCGAGGTCTCGCCGCGCACCTTCTACCGGTACTTCAAGATCAAGGAAGCGCTGCTGATCTCGGACGACCACAGTTCGCCGATCGTGCGCGCGTTCGTCGACGCACCGGCTGAGCTGTCGGTCGTGGCCGCCTACCGGCACGCGATGGAGCAGGTGTTCGGCGGCCTGTCGGCCGATGAACGCGTGAACGCGATCGCCGGGCAGCAGATGCTCTATCAGGTCCCGGAGGCGCGCGGCCTGATCTACACCGAGTACATCCGGCTGATCGGTCTGCTCACCGACGCGCTGGCCGAGCGCCTCGGGCCGGACACCGAAGAGTTCGAGCGGCGGGTGACCGCCGGCGCCATCGTCGGCGTACTCATCGCGATCTCCGACGACAACCCGCTACCGCAGTCCGAACTGTCCGAGGCGCTGAAGATCCTCGACGCGCGGCTGTCGTAGCTCAGCCGGCGGCCTTGGCCCGGACGTCGCGCTCGTCCACCTTCTCGACCTCGACCAGGTTGTCGCCGTAGACCCCGGCGTTGCCGAGGCCGCAGTGCCGGTCGGCGGTGATCGCGTTGACCGTGGTCGGTCCCGACTTTCCCTGCCAGTGCCCGACATTGGCCATCACCAGGCCCGGGATCAGGCCGTCGTCCAACGCTGCCGGGCCCTGGAAGGTGCCGCGGTCGTTGAACACCCGGACCAGCTCGCCCTCGCCGATGCCGCGTTCGGCGGCGTCGGCGGGATGGATGAACACCCGCTGCCCGCCCTGCACTTTCTGCTTGTCCGCGGAGTTGCCGTACTGGCTGTTGAGGAAGGCGTGCGGCTTCGGCGAGATGATCGACAGCGGATACCGTTGCGCCAGAACTGGATTGGACTGCGGCGACTCGAACGGCGGTATGTAGTCGGGAACCGGGTCGACATATCCGCCGGGTTGCATCGCCTCGTACATCGACCGCCACACCGGAACGACGAAGTTGCCACCCTCGGCGAGGCTGGACTTGAACTCACACCTGCCTGACGGGGTCGGGAAGTTGCCTTCGGCGTGCGGGGCGCGGACGTCGGGGGTGCCGACGTTCAACCGCATCCAGCCGACCTCTTCGAGCTTCTCGTAGGTGATGCCGGCCAGCGCCGGGGCATCCCAGTCGTGGAAGTCGATGAGCATCTGCCGGTCGGTGCGGTTCCAGTAGGCCATCGACTCGTCGTCGAACTCCATGAGCCGGGCCAGCCGTCGGAACAATTCCACGTTGGGCACGCACTCCCCGGGCGGCTCGATCGCGGGCTGGTTCAGCGAGATGTAGAGGTGACCCCAGGTGACCATGATGTCGAGCTGCTCGGCCTGCATGGTCGCCGGCAGCAACAGGTCGGCGAATTTCGCGGTGTCGGTGATGAAGTGCTCGCTGACGACGGTGAACAGGTCCTCGCGCAGCAGGCCGCGCATCGTCTTCTCCTGAGCCGGGCCCTGCGAGACCGGGTTGGAGTTGTACACGAACAGCGACTTGATCGGCGGGTCGAGATCCAGCTCGCCGGTCAGCGCCATACCGAGGTCGAGTTCGTTGACCACCCGGGTGCCCTCCGGGATCCACTCCGGCTTGCAGATCGCGTCGAACTTGGTCGGGAACTCCCAGATCGGCATCTCCATGGTGCCGCCGCCGACGTGGCGCCACGCGCCGACCAGAGCGGGCAGGCAGGTGATGGCGCGGATCGCCTGGCCGCCGCCGCGGCTGCGTTCCAGCGCGACGCCCTGGCGGATCGCGGCCGGCTGGGTGGTGGCGTATTCGTAGGCCAGCGTGCGGATGTCGTCGGCCGGGATACCGGTGATCTCCTCGACCCGTTCGGGTGGGTACTGGGCGGCGCGGGCGGCCAGTTCGTCGTAGCCGACGGTGTAGCGCTGCACGTAGTCGGTGTCGACCAGGCCCTGGGCGATGATCTGACCGATCAGGCCCATCGCGAGCGCGCCGTCGGTGCCGGGCCGGATCGGGATGTGCCAATCCGCCTGGCGGGCCGTGCGATTGCGCACCGGGTCGATGACGACGATCTTGGCGCCGTGGTTCTTGCGCGCCTCCAGCAGGAACGGCCAGCCGTGCAGGTTGGTGCTGGTCATGTTCATGCCCCAGACGATGATGTACTTCGAGTACGCCATCGACTCGACGTCCAGTCCGCCCGACCCGCCGACGGTCATGTGCCAGGCGGTCGACGACCCGGATTCGCAGTAGGTCTTCTCGGCCACGGTCGCGCCGAGCCGGTTGAAGAACGCGTCGCCGGAGGTGAGTCCGTTGAGCACGCCCTGGTGGCCGAGGTAGGCGTGCGGCATGATGGCCTGGCTACCGTACTCGGCGATGATCGACGTCCAGCGCGTCTTGATCTCGGCCAGCGCCTCGTCCCAGGTGATGCGCTCGAACTCGCCGGCGCCTTTGGCGCCGACCCGCCGCATCGGGTACAGCAGCCGGTCGGGCTGGTAGTGGTGTTCGTGGAAGTTCTTGACCTTGACGCACAGCCCGCCGCGGGTCATCGGATGGTCCGGATCCCCTGTGACGTCAACGAGTTTGCCGTCCTCGACGTGGTAGAGCATGGCGCAGGTGTCCGGGCAGTCATGGGGGCAGGCCCCCCGGACGATCGTCAGCTGCTTGGGCGCGTCGAGTGTCACGGGCAGTCCTTCTGACGGCGACTGGGGGTGAACCCAGTGAAGGACAACCGTGTGGCAGAGCTATGTCACCGTGATTAACGTGGTGTGACGTTGCGCCGGGTCGTCTCGGCGTCCGCCGCGGCGTTGCGGTGGAAGTGCCGCCACAGGCGCGCGCCGCCGGACAGCGCGACCAGTACGCCGAGCCCACCGATCACGATGCCGGTGAACAAGGCCAGGAACATCGGGTCCATGGAGTCGCCGGTAGTGCCGGCGCCGAGCATGCCGCCGACCAGGAAGCCGAACAGCGGCGCGAGCACCGCGACCGCCCCTCCGAGCAGGGCCCGCCACAGGCCCGGCGGGGTCGCTTCGAGTACCACGGGACGTCCGGGAGCCACTTCGTCGCCCCGGTCGGTTACATTGTCACTCATCGGCTTTCACCCTCCTGATATGGGGTACCGCGGGGTCGCCACCGGGCCGGTCGGATGTGGTCCGTCCGTTCTCGAGGAACGGGCGGACGATGTCCATCGGGATCGGGAAGACGACCGTCGAGTTCTGGTCGGCGCCGAGTTCGAGCAGGGTCTGCAGATAGCGCAGCTGCAGCGAGGCCGGGCTCTCGCTGAGGGTGATCGCCGCATCGCGCAGTTCGGCCGAGGCCTGCAGCTCGCCGTGCGCGCTGATCACCTTGGCGCGCCGCTCCCGCTCCGCTTCGGCTTCGCGGGCCATGGCCCGCTGCATCATCTCGGGGATCTCGACATCCTTGATCTCGACGACCTCGACGCGGATCCCCCATGGCTCGGTCTGCCGGGCGATCGAGGCGGCGAGGTCCTCGTTGAGGTCGGCCCGGTGGGCCAGCAGGGTGTCGAGGTCTGCACGCCCGACCACCGAGCGCAGCGTCGTCTGCGCGATCTGCGACGTCGCGACCGCGAAGTTCTCTACGGCCATGACGGACTTGGTCGGCTCCGTGACGCGGAACAACACGACCGCGTTGACCCGCGCGGTGACATTGTCGCGGGTGATCACCTCCTGCGGCGGGATGGTCAGCGTCACGGTCCGGAGGTCCACCCGCACGAGTTTGTCGAGACCGGGCAGGACGATGACCAGGCCGGGGCCGAGCGGTCCGCGCAACCGGCCGAGCCGGAACGCCACCCCCCGTTCGTACTCCTTGATCACGCGCAGGGACCCGACGCCCAGTGCCACCACCACGAGCACGAGGAACACGACGACGACCATCCATGCAGCCATCAGCGCACCTCCCTCCGGTCCGACGCGTAGGAGGTGCGTCGGCGACTCTCGTTCTCGGCGATGCGTTTCCGGTCCTCGAGGTTGTCGTCGAGGGTCTGAAACGTCACACCGACCGGCACCGCCGGGGTACGGCGCAGGTGCGACCACAGCGGCCACGTCGCCGCGCCGGCCACGGCCGCCGATCCCACCAGCAGCAGAGCCTCGGGCGCGGTGCCGGCCGCCAGCGCGGTGGCCAGCGGCAGGACCACCGCGATGACGCCCACCGCGCAGGCGATTCCGCGGTGGAAGCGCGCCGACTCCGAGGCCGGCCAGCTGTCGACGGCGCGGCTCATCTCCCGGCCGTCGTGCGAAGAGGTGCAGGTGTGCTTGACCGGGCAGGCGTTGCACACCGCCGGCCGGCCGCGGTAGCGCATCACGCGGTTGTCCGGGTCGAACGAGGTGGGCCACAGCCACTGATCCTGGGGGCACTGCCAGGCGTCGTGGTCCTCGTGGTAGACGAAGGCGCCCGAGCGGTGCTGTTCGACCTTGGCCGCGGCGCGGCGCGCGAACGTGTCGATGCCGTAGGCGATGGCGACGAGCACCGCGGCGTACCCGATCGTCAGCCAGGCCGCGATGCCGATGCCGGCGATCACGGCCCGGCCCCGGTGTCGTCGGTGACCGCACGGTTGTCCGAGGCGTAGCGGCTGCGCTGGGGTGTCACCAGCCCGGTGCGGTCTTCGGCCGCCTCGTCGTGTTCCTCCACGAACAGGGTCTCGGCGGGCAGGGTGTGGGTCGTGGCCTTGATGCCGTAGCGCACACCCAACCAGGCGATCCACAGGAACGGCAGCACGCCGCCGAGGATGAACACGAAATCCCCAGGCATGCGCAACCATTCGAGCACAACGTTGCCCTGCTGGGTGATGTAGGTCAGCGTTCGGGCCTCGTAGTAGCCGTCGTTGACCGAGTGCCACAGCTGCAGCACACCGAGGGGCAGCAGGGTCGCGAACACCATCCAGGCCAGGCCGATGTTCAGCGACCAGAAGGACAGTTTGGCCAGCTTGTCGGGCCAGCGCTGCGGCGGGATGATGTAGCGCAGCGCGAACAACGCCAGTCCGACGGCCAGCATGCCGTAGACGCCCATCATCGCGCCGTGTGCGTGGTTGGCGGTCAGAGCGGTGCCGATCTGGTAGTACGACACGATCGGCAGGTTGATCAGGAAGCCGAAAACGCCTGCGCCGACGAAGTTCCAGAAGCCGACGGCTACCAGGAACATCACCGCCCACCGGTGCGGGAACGGGGCGCTGCTGCGGGACTGCTGTCGCGAACCCAGTTGCAGGAACGTCCACGCCTCCACGGTCAAGAAGGTCAGCGGGATCACTTCCAGGGCGGAGAAGAACGCGCCGAGCGCCATGTGCTCGACGGGGGTGCCGGAGAAGTACAGGTGGTGCATCGTGCCGATCACGCCGCCCACCGAGTAGAGGATCACGTCGAGGAAGATCAGCTGGATGGCGATCTTGCGGCGCACCACGCCCAGCATCACGAAGATGTAGGCCACCATCACGGTGGTGAACAGCTCCAAGAAGTCCTCGACCCACAGGTGCACCACCCAGAACCGCCAGAACTCGGCGACGGTCAGGTGGGTCTCGGTGCCGGCGAGCATGCCGACGGCGTAGAACGCCGGGATCGCCAGACCGGCGTAGAAGAACAGCCACGGCATGTTCAGCTTGCTCTCGGTCTTCAACCGAGACCGGATGGAGCGGAAGATGATCGCCATCCACAGAAAGAGCCCGACGACCAGCAGGATCTGCCAGAACCTGGGCAGGTCGAGGTACTCCCACTGCTGGTCGAAGAAGATCGAGCCCTTGGCCCAGTCGACGCCGAAGGTGCTCAACGCGGTACCGATCAGCGTGCCGGCGACGACGACGAACAGCGCGCCCAGGAGACCGTAGGTCAGCCAGGATTGTCGTCGTGGTTCGCGGCCAGAGATGATCGGGGCCAGGAAGATTCCGGCGGCCAGGAATGATGCTGCGGTCCACAGCAACGACAGCTGCACGTGCCAGGTCCGGGCCAGATTGAATGGCAGCAGCTGGGCCAGGTCCAACCCGAAGAAGTTGCTCAGCTCGGCGCGGTAATGCTCGATGGCGCCGCCCAGGACCGCCTGAGCCAGGAAGAGCACCGCGACGACGAGGAAGAACCAGGCGGTCGCCTTCTGCGACGGGGTGATCTCCACCTTGCCGGGCTGCCGGAACGCCAGCGACGGGGTTTCCGTTGCGTGCCAGCCGATCTTGCGGCTCCAGCGGCCGTAAAGCGCGAACAGCGCGCCCAGCCCGCCCAGCAGGGCGATCAGCGACATCGCCGACCAGACCAGGATGTCGGCGGTCGGGGTGTTGTCGACGCGTTGTTCGGGGGGCCAGTTGTTGGTGTAGGAGTAGGAGTGGCCTTCGCGTTCGGCGGCGCTGGCCCAGGCGGTCCATGCGAAGAAAGCCGTCAGGTCGTTGATCTCCTGCGGGTCGGTGATGACCTGCGGGATCAGCCCGTACTCCGTCGAGTCGGTGCCGAAGAAGTCGGCGTAGTGGCCGCGGATCTCCTCGAACGCGCTGACCTGCTCGGCGGTGAACTGCAGCGTGCCGGTGGCCTCGTCGTAGCGGTTGGTCCGCATCATCTCGACGACGGCGGCGGTCGGGTCCTGCGCCCCGGCGTCGCGCAGCTCCTGGCCGACGTGGTCGGCGGACAGCCGGAGGTATTCGGCGGTGTAGTCGGGTCCGAGGTAGCCGCCATGGCCCATCACCGAGCCGTACTGTTGCAGTCCGCGCCGCAGGAAGATCTGCTGGCCTGCGGTGATCTGTTGTTCGGTGAACAGCGTCTGGCCATCGGGGCCGACGACGCGCTGCGGCAGCGGCATGGAGTCGGAATAGGTTCGGGCGGCCAGCATTCCCATCACCAGGAAGCCGAAAACCATGACCAGGGCCACGCCCTGAACCCATCCCTTCGAGATGGCAAGCTCGGCTTTGGTCGGAGCGGGTTCCAGGAACTGATCGGTCATTGCCACCCCCGGCACGTCGGATTCCAGATACGCAGCGCACTTCGGGACAACTTAGCCAACTTGCGGCGAAAGTAAAGGATGTCTGGCGAGCCCGGCGTATGGTGCGGGCCGTGCGTGTCGACGTGATGACCACCCCGCAGCCCCTGCAGAGCATCGGTGACCTGGCCCAGCGCACGCAGGCCGCCGGCTTCGACGGGATGTTGTTCACCGAGACCGGGCGCACCCCCTATCTGAACGCAGCGCTCGCGGCGCAGGCCGCGCCGGGACTGGAGCTGTCCACCGGGGTGGCGGTGGCGTTCCCGCGCAGCCCGTTCGTCACCGCGGCGATGGCGTGGGAGTTGCAGGAGGCCACCGGCGGCAACTTCCGGCTGGGCCTGGGCACGCAGGTGCGCACCCATGTGGTGCGCCGCTACGGGGTGGAGTTCGAACGTCCGGGCCCGCGGCTGCGCGATTACGTGCGTGCGGTCAAGGCGTGCTTCACCGCGTTCCGGACCGGAACGCTGGAACACCGCGGCGACTTCTACAGCCTGGACTTCATCACCCCGCAGTGGAGCGCGGGACCGATCGACGCGCCGGACCCGAAAGTCGATGTCGCCGCGGTGAACCCGTGGATGCTGCGGATGGCCGGCGAGGTGGCCGACGGCGTGCACGTGCACCCGCTGGGCGAGCCGGGCTACATCGCCCGCCATGTGCTGCCCAGTCTTGCCGAGGGGGCGGCGAAGTCGGGTCGCTCCGCGGACGAGCTGGCGATCATCGTGCCGGTGATGACGATTGTCGGCGACACCGACGAAGAGCGCCACCGCGAGCGCGAGCTGGTGCGCGCCAGCATGAGCTTCTACGGCAGCACCCCCAACTACGCGTTCATCTGGGACGAGGCCGGCTTCGAGGGAACCACGGCCAGGATCCGGGAAAAGCAGAAGGCCGGCGACTTCGCGGGCATGGCCGCCCAGATCAGCGACGAGCATCTGGCCGCCTTCGCCACCGAGTCGACGTGGGACGGCCTGGCCGACGCGCTGACCGAACGCTACGGCGGGACGGCCACCCGGCTGGTGCTCTACAACGCGCTGTCGGACATGGACCGGTTCGAACGCTACGGCGAGGTCGCGCAACGCATCTCGAACTCCTGACAGATCACCCGGTTTTCGCGCGCTCCGCGGTGAACGACACCGCCACCTCGTCGGCGACCTTCATCGCGCCCATCATCAGTGAATACGGCTTGAGCCCGAAGTCGGCGTGACTGACCACGGCGTCACACGACATCCGCCAAGAGTCGCCGAGATCTTCCACCCTCAAGTCGATCGCGCAGTCGCGCACGCGATCACGGATCTGCAGCGTGCCCGTCAACACATAGCCCTCGGCAGCCTCGGCCACCGCGGACGTCCGGTACACGATGTGCGGAAACTTCTTGCCATCAAGTACTTTCAGTGCGTTGGCGCGGGCCACCGCCTTCTCCGGTCCGGACAGCGGGGTGACGCCGCCTTCACCGCGCACCACCTCGAGGCTGTCGACGTCGACGGTCAGCTCGACCGCGGTCGGCTCGTCACCGCTCCATTGCACGCTGGCCCGCCACGCCATTGCGATGGTCAGCCGGTGGCCCATTCGCGCCGCCGGGCCGGTCACCCCGGTGGTCAGCTCGAGCCGACCGTCCGAGGAGTCGAGTTCCCACACCATGTCTGCCGAGGATAGTGCTCGGACTACAGGTCAGCGCCGGTATCGGGCCAGCTGATCGGTCAGTTCGCGGGCGTAACCGAGTTGGCGGGTCAACGTCGCGCACGCCTGCTCGGCGCGTGCATGGCAGTCCGCGAGGAATTCGGCGGCCTGCGCCCGGGCGGCGTCGCCGGTGTCTTCCGACGCCAGGGTGTCCAGCGCGGCGAGCAGTTCGCGCATCTCGTCGAGGGTGAACCCGAGCGGTTTCATCCGGCGGATCGCGATCAGCAGGTCGACGTCCTCGGCGGTGTAGAGCCGGAAGCCGCCGCCGGAGCGCGCCGACGGGGTGACCAGCCCGACGTCGTCGTAATGCCGAATCGTCTTGATGGACAGCTCGGTCCGCGCAGCGACGTCTCCGATGCGCAACAGCTCGGCCATCGGTTCAGTGCGCCGCGGTCAGCTGTCCGGACAGCCGCGCATGCCGTTCAGCGCTGCTGTCGTTCATCCCGATGATCGTGACGGTCTTGCCCTTCGCCGCGTACTTGGTGGTGATGGCGTCGAGTGTGGCCACGGTGGACGCGTCCCAGATGTGGGCGTCGCTCATGTCGATGACGATATTGTCCGGGTCGTTGACGTAGTCGAACTGGTAGACCATGTCGTTGCTGGACGCGAAGAACAGCTCGCCGGTCACGACGTAGACGCGGGTGTCGTCGGGGCTGGGCACCGGGGTGACCTCGGTGAGGTGGGCGACCCGGCGGGCGAACAGCACCATCGCGGCGAGCGTGCCGACCGCGACGCCGTAGGCGAGGTTGTGGGTGGCGACGGTGACGACGACGGTCGACACCATCACCAGGGTCTCGCTCTTGGGCATGCGCCGCAGCGTCTTCGGGTGCACGCTGTGCCAGTCCAGCGTGGCCACCGCCACCATGATCATCACGGCCACCAGCGCGGCCATCGGGATCATGGCCACCACATCGCCCAGACCGACCACCAACACGAGCAGAAAGACGCCGGCCAGGAAGGTGGAGATGCGGGTGCGGGCCCCGCTAACCTTGACGTTGATCATCGTCTGGCCGATCATCGCGCAACCGCCCATGCCGCCGAAGAATCCGCTGACCAGGTTGGCGGTGCCCTGACCGACCGCCTCGCGGGACTTGTTGGAGTGGGTATCGGTGATGTCGTCGACGAGCTTGGCCGTCATCAGCGATTCGAGCAGGCCGACCAGAGCCATCGCCAGCGCGTAGGGCCCGATGATGCCCAGCGTCTCCATCGTGAGCGGGACATCGGGGATGAACCACTGCGGCAGGCTCGACGGCAACCGGCCCTCGTCCCCCACGTCGGGCACCGCCCAGCCGAACGCGACGACGGCCGCGGTCAGCGCCACGATCGCGACCAGCGGCGCCGGCACGGCGGTGGTGAGCCTCGGCAGCGCGACGATCACCAGGATGCCGACCGCGACCAGCGGATACACCAGCCACGGCACCCCGAGCAGGTGGGGCATCTGCGACAGGAAGATCAGGATGGCCAGCGCGTTGACGAAGCCGACCATCACGCTGCGCGGGATGAACCGCATCAGGCGGGCCACCCCGACGCCGCCGAGGACCATCTGCAGCACGCCGGCCAGGATGACCGCGGCGATCAGGTAGTCCAGCCCGTGGCTGGCGACCAGCGGTGCGACGACGAGTGCGACGGCGCCGGTCGCGGCGGAGATCATCGCCGGCCGGCCGCCGACGATCGCGATGGTCACCGCCATCGTGAACGACGCGAACAGACCGACGCGCGGGTCGACCCCGGCGATGATGGAAAACGAGATCGCCTCGGGGATCAGCGCCAGCGCGACCACCAGACCGGCGAGCGCTTCGGTGCGCAGCCGCCGCGGCGAGCGCAGCGCAGCGAGTACGGACTGTTCCTGTTGGGGGGTGGTGACGGTAGGCACACACTTCCTCTCGCGCGACGCGGGCATCATCCAGCGCGCGTCGTTGCGCGAAAGACAAGGGATCGGGGCAGCTTTCGCGAGGGCGAACCGCTGCGGCCCCGAACTCTACCCACACTGGAGGGTTGCGGACCAAATCCTGTGACCGACGACACCGCGGCCCGTCGGGACATGTCGGTGCCCGGGTTTACCGTGCCGACATGGGGGGACGACGGTCGAATTCCGGCGGCGGTTTCGCCGCCGCGTTCATCTTCATCGTGCTGCTCGGGGTGGTGATCGAGTACTTCTGGTGGATCGTGGGCACGGTGGCGGCGACCGGGCTGCTGTATGCGCTGTTCGTGTGGCTGCAACGCCAGGACGAGCTGCAGAAGGAGGCTGCCGAGCGGGCCCGGGAGCGTGAGAAGGATCTGAAGATCCGCGCCGACCGGCAGCACCGTTGGGAGCTGATCGGCGATGACCGTGCCGTGTACGGCGCCGACGGCGCGGCGGCGATGCGCCGGGTCACCGACGATGGCACCGACGACGAAGATGACGACCTCCCGATCGCGACCATCGCCCGCTCCCCCTACGAGCTGGCCGTGTTGCGCACCGGCCGCGCGCAGCAGTGGCACTGGGCGCTGTTCGCGTCAATTCTGCTGCAGCGCAGGGAATCTCTGGCTTCGCGGCTCCGGGACAGCGCGCTGGGGTTCGTGCCGCCGACGGCGGTGCGCATCGACAGCGGCACGCATCTGGCCCAGCGCATCTACTCCGTGCTCGACCAGCTGCTCGAGCTCATGCAGCAGATCGAGGCGTTCCTGTCGGCGCCGAGTTTCATGCGAGCGTTGGACAAAGGGGGCGTCGAACCCGATGCCGCGACCATCGAGCACGTCGCCAATCGGCTGATGGACTACCACCTGCGGTTGCTCGAGCTCTCCGAGGAGGGCCGCAGCTTCTCCGCGTCGGCGGCGTATACCGACGTGTTGCGCGATTGCGCCCGGGTGCTGCACCAGCCGTTGGAAGGGTTCCGGGTGTTCATCGACGAGTTCGTCGAACTGGTCGACGCGTTTCCCCGCCTCCTGGCACACGCCAAGGGAACCATCGACGTCGGCGCGATCGTGTTGGAGCTCGACACCGACTACGCGGTACTGGATCGGCTCACGACGCGGTTGACGGAGCTGCGCTGAGCGCGGACGACAACGCCGATGAGGCCGCCCACTCCCGCACGGCCGGGCCCAGCCAGCGCTGCAGGTGCGCCCGCAGCTGCTCCGGGGTGCGGGCGGGGTCGCCGGGGTTGGTCAGGAACGACTGCACGATGCGCAGCGCCCACTCAACCAGTTCGTCGAGGCCGGCGACGTCCGGGTTCACCTGTGTCCAGTCGATGGCGGTGTTCTCCAGCAGCATGGCCCGGCCGATGTGCAGCGCGGCCTCGGAGGTGACGCTGCGCAACAGCGTGTGCGACGGTTCGTCGAGCAGCAGCTGCAGGTAGGGCTCGCGCGGCACCGCGGCGACGGTCTGCACCACGCCGTCGATGATCGCCTCGGTGACGTCGTCGAACGAGCGCAGCTGTTCGCCCATCCGCTCCAGGAAGCGCCGGGTGCCGTCCGCCGCGGCGGCGTGCAGCAGCGCGCTGGTGCTCGGAAAGTAGCGGTAGACGGTCGCTCTGCTGACGCCGAGCGCGGCGGCCACATGCGCGATCGTCGTCTGCGCACCGCGCTCGTCGACGCAGCGGTGGGTGGCCGCGATGATCCGCGCCACCGCCTCGTCGTCGGAGGTCGGCGGCTCACCCTGCCAGCCGTGGGTGCGCACGGCAGCGACTCTAACCTTTACAGCGACGATACACCTCTGCTACGACTGTATCGTCGCAGTTTCGGTGGCCCGAGGAGATCGATGACCGACTTGCAGATCCGGCGCATCCGGTTCGATTTCGACGACGCGGTGCCGTTCAACTGGAACCCGGCCAACCCCGCCTTCTCGACCTACATGAACATGGTGTCGATCATGGCGATCTGCTTCGAGAAGATGATCGTCGCCGCGGTCCGAGAAGCCATGCCGCACCTCACCGATCCCGACGTCGCTGACGAAGCCGAGGCGTTCCTGCGGCAGGAAGCCCAGCACGCCAACGCCCACCGCCAACACGTACGGGCTTTGATCCGCGCCTACCCGGGGCTGCAGCACACCCTCGACGCGTCGGTCGCGGCCTACGACCAGCTGACCGAGACCACACCGCTGCGTTACCGGTTGGCCTACATCGCCGACCTGGAGGCGACGTTCACCCCGTTCTTCAAGATGCTGCTCGACTACGAGGACACGCTGTTCCGCACCGGCGACGACCGGGTCTCGTCACTGTTCGTGTGGCACTTCGTCGAGGAGGTCGAGCATCGCAGCTCGGCGCTGATCGTCTACGACGCGGTGGTGGGCAGCAAGGCCTACCGGACCCTCGTCTTGCCGCGGATGGTCCGGCACCTGTTGTTGGTCAGCACCCTGATCATGGACGGCATCAACGACCATGTGCCGCTGGCGGAGCGGGCCATCGACACCACCACGATCAAACCGCTCACCGGTCTGGCGACGGCGCTGCGCGCCACGGTGACCCGCCAACCCCGCGTGCCAGCGGCGTTTCACCGGATCCCCTGGAAACGCAAGCTGCACACAGCATCCCGGGTCTTGCTGAGCCAGACACCGGTACACGACCCGGCGCACGAACCGACGCCGGAGTTCGCCGAACGGTGGTTCACCCGCTATGACCGCGGCGACGACGTCGCGCACTGGTACGCCGGGGCGTGAGTCAGCGCGCCGCGGCCCAGACGTCGCGCCCGTGCACCGGGAGCCCGTGGCCGGGCAGCAGATGTTCGACCGGCAGCGCCCGCATCCGCGCCTCGCTGCGGGCCGCGGCGTCGGCGTCGACGGTCTCCGGGGTGAACCAGGCCCGACCGTCGGCGCTCAGCACGGCGTCGCCGGAGAGCAGCGTCGCGCTGTCGGGGTGCCAGAACGCGGTGGAGTCGTCGGTGTGGCCGGGCACATGCAGCACCTGCCATCCCGCCAGACCGGGCAGCAGCTGACCGTCGGCCAACGGCCGCGCCGCGGCGAGCCCATCGGCGATCATGCCGCGGCGTCCGCCGTAGCCGGCGATGCGCGCCCCGTCGGCGAAGCCGCGCAGCCCGGTCAGGTCCAGCGGCTGGCTGAGCAGGGTCGGCCAGATCTGGGCCACCTTGCTCAGGGCCGGGGTCCGCGGCTGCCGCGACCCGTCCAGGTACTCGACGGTGACCGCCGGAACATAGAGCGGCGCAGCGTGTTCGGTGGCCAGCCGCGGCGCCCCGGCGACGTGGTCGCTGTGGCCGTGGGTGGCCACCACCGCGCCGACGGAACCGCCCAGCACCGACAGCACGCCGGCGACGTCGTCGGCGCTGCCGGGCATGCCGGCGTCGACGACGGTCCAGGAGCTCTCGCCGCGGATCAGGTAGCAGTTGAAGATCCACCGGGACAGCCGGATGATGCCGAGTTCACCGAACCGCTCAACGACCAGGGACACCCTGCCTCCTTCGATGGCCTCCGTCGATGCGAAACACCTCATGCTAAGCGCGGCAGCGGGTACCCACCCCTACTGTGACGACAGGGACCGGCCCCGGGGAGCGGCGGATGACCACGGCAGACACCACGCGATCGACGTCGACCTGGGCACCGCTGGGCTCACCGGTGTTCCGCGCGCTGTGGATCGCGCAGTTCGTCTCCAATCTGGGCACCTGGATGCAGACGGTGGGCGCGCAGTGGATGCTGGTCGAAGACCCCGGCGCAGCGGTGCTGGTGCCGCTGGTGCAGACCGCCACCACGCTGCCGGTGATGCTGCTGGCGTTGCCGTCGGGGGTGCTGGCCGATCTGGTCGACCGGCGCCGGTTGCTGATCGCCACCCAGGGTGCGATGGCCGCCGGGGTCGGTCTGCTCGCGTCGCTGACCGGGTTCGGGTTGACCACTCCGGCGGTGCTGCTGACGCTGCTGTTCCTGATCGGGTGCGGGCAGGCGCTCACCATGCCGGCGTGGCAGGCCACCCAGCCGGATCTGGTTCCGTCGCAGCAGATTCCGGCGGCCGCGGCGCTGGGCAGCATGAGCATGAACGGCGCGCGGGCGATCGGCCCGGCGATCGCCGGCGTGCTGGTCTCGGTGGCCGGGCCGACGCTGGTGTTCGGGCTCAACGCGATCTCGTTCATCGGCATCGTGCTGGTGCTGATCTGGTGGCGGCGCCCGGCGGTGGAGAACGAGTACCCGTCGGAGCGGGCGCTGGCCGCGCTGACCGCCGGGGGCCGCTACATCCGCCGCTCGCCGATCGTGCGCCGGATCCTGCTGCGCGCGGCGCTGTTCATCGCCCCGGCCAGCGCGCTGTGGGGGCTGCTGCCGGTGATCGCGGCCAACCAGCTGGGGCTGTCGTCGTCGGGCTACGGTCTGCTGCTGGGCTCGCTCGGCGTGGGTGCGGTGGCCGGGGCGTTCTCGCTGTCGGTGTTGCGCCGCTGGTTCGACCAGAACGCGCTGCTGACCTTCGGCGCGGTCGGCTTCGCGGTCGCCACCGCGGTGCTCGCGCTGGTGTCGGTGTTCGCGCTGGTGGTGCCGGCGCTGGTGCTCGGCGGGGCGTCGTGGCTGCTGTCGCTGTCCACGCTCAACGCGTCGATGCAGCTGAGCCTGCCGGCCTGGGTGCGCGCCCGCGGCCTGTCGATGTACCAGCTGATCTTCATGGGCGGGCAGGCGCTCGGGTCGCTGGCGTGGGGCTTGTTGGCCGGCGGCACCAGCAGCGTCACCAGCCTGCTGGTCAGCACGGCGCTGTTGGGGGTGTGCGCGCTGTCGGCGCTGTGGTGGCCGCTGCACGCCAAGACCGGCAACCTGGATCTGACGCCGTCGGCGCACTGGCCCGAGCCGATGCTGGTGTTCGAACCTGAGCCGCTCGACGGGCCGGTGATGGTGTCGATCACCTACCGGGTCAACCCCGAGGACGAGCCCGGGTTCCTGGCGGCGGTCGCGGTGCAGGGCCGCTCCCGGCAGCGCACCGGGGCTACGCAGTGGCAGCTGTACCGCGCCATCGAGCAGGAGGCGACGTTCGTGGAGACGTTCATCGTGCGCTCCTGGGGCGAGCACCTGCATCAGCACTACACCCGGCTGACCGGTCAGGACCTGCTGATCGAGCAGGCGGTGCTGGCCCACGTGGTCGGCGAACCGGAGTCGCATCACTATCTGGCGGTGCGCTGACCTCTAGGCGCGCGCCGGCGCTGAGTGTGCCCGAGAATTGACGCTGTGGACCGGACCGAGCTCGGCGACGTGGCGTGGGAGCTCGTCGAGCACTGCCGCGCAGCGCTGACCGACGCCGAGGCGAACACCGCGTTCGTGCTGCTGGGCATCGGCGAGTACGGCGAGGCCATGGTGCTCGCGCTCAGAGCCGTTTCACGGAGCCAGGATCCGACGCTGCCCCCGCTGCTGCTCGCACGCCTGACCCAGTTGCCGCACACCCATTTCGTCGATGACGAGTTCGTCGCGCTGTTGGCGGCATTGACCGGCGGCGACGAGCACCCCCGGGCGGGGTGAGTCGGCGTCGAGACTGCCCCCACGGCGGGAAAATGCGAGCAGCCCCCGCCGCCACCGCGGTCTCAATGCCGAGAACTAGGCGTCGATATTCAGCCGCCGGGCCAGATCCGGCCCGCCGACGGAGCGGATGAATTCCGGATCCCCGCACACCACCAGCTGATCGCGCGCCCGGGACAGCCCGACGTAGAGCCGCTCGCGGGACCGGTCGAACGCCGAGGCCTCGTTGACCACCAGCACGACCGCGCGCCGCTCCAGACCCTTGAAGCCGAGCACGTGTCCGTAGAACACCTGCTCGGCGTCCCAGAAGCTGTCCCAGTACGCGGCGTTGCCGGCAGCCTGGCGTTCGCGCTGTTCGGGGTGGCGGGTTCCGGTGGTCAGCAGCGCGACATCCTCGGGGCGCCAGCCTTGTTCGAGCAGCGCCTCGACTTCGTCGTCGCCGGCTTCCATGGCCTCGGCGGCCGAGCACGCCACGTATTTCACGGCCGGGCCCTCGCCGCCGAGGAAGCGCATCGGGTGGTCGACCAGCGGCTGGAACGCGTTGGCGATCTGGCGGGTGTTGCGCAGGTTGTGGTCGAGCACCAAGGGCACGAGCGGCACCGGCGGGGAGCCGTAGCGGTTGAACACCCGCTGACCTTCGTCGGTGAACACGTAGAGCGCGCCGGTGTCTTCGTCTTTCAGTGCGGCCAGCAGCGGTTCCCACCACGCGTCGGCGAAGTCCTGCGCCTCGTCGACGACGATCGCGTCGAAGCGGTGGCCGGGCTCCAATTGTGCTGCCAGCTGGGTCATCTGCGCGGGCAGGTCGTGCTCCCAGAACTGCACCGTCTCCTCGGTGCGCAGCGCCTCGTCCGGGCCTTCGGGGGCGCCCCATTTCTTGCCGAGGTCGTGGAACTCGCCGACGTAGGCGGGGCGCTGGCGACGGTTCCACGCGTCGGTGATGCGTTCCAGGTAGGACGCCAGACCATGCGAATAGCACACCAGCGCAACACGTTTACCCTCGCGCGCAAGGCGGCGGGCCTGCTCCATGGCCAGGAAGGTCTTGCCGCTGCCGGCGCCGCCGCGGATTTCGACGCGGTGCAGCAGCCGGATCGCGTCGAGGATCACCGACTGATGCTCGGTGAGGATGTCGGCGGCGTCCTCGTTCTCCAGCGCACGGGCCACCACGGAGCGTTGCGGCAGCCCGCGACCGGACAGCGCCTCGTTCAGTTGCGCGAGCCCTTCGCGGGTCAGCAGCGGCCGGTCGAGTTCCTGGCTGTGCAGGATGTCGCGCAGCTTGGCGGCGATGTCGGGCAGATCGGTGCGGTCGATGACCTTCCAGCGCGGGCAGTCCGGCAGCGCGAAGTCCTCCGGCAGGTCGGTGTTGGGCAGCACCACGACGTGGTCCCAGCGCAGCCGGCCCTGCGTCCAGGCGGGGTCGGTCTCGATGAAGCTGCGGATTGCGTAGCAGGCCTCGCGGGCCTGGCGCACCGGGTCGATCTTGCGTTCGGTGCCGCGGCCGCGCTGGCGCCAACTGTCGCCGTCGTGCCAGACCTCGCCGCCCTTGACCTCGATGCAGACGATGCCCGCGCCCTCGATGGCGACGAAGAAGTCGATCTCGTGGTCCTTGAGGTGATCGGTGACCCGCTTGCCCGGGATCACCAGGTCCCCCGGTTCGAGTTGGTCGATCAGTGTCTGCCATACCCGGCGTTCGGCCCCGTTGGCCAGCCTGGGCGTCTCGGCGACGGTGATGGTCACTAGACGTCCTCCCCTCCGTCAGGGGTGATGGTAGCCAGTGGGGCCGACGCCCTAACCGAATTCGTGCGCGCCGGGGGCTTTGTAGAGGATCCCTGGGTTACGCAGATAGCGAGGCGCGCTGTTCCCGGGCCATGGACGTGCTCGACGACGCGCTGCGGCAGTCCGGTCTCGTCGGGATGCGGGCGATTGGCAGCGGCTCAGCCGGAGCTTCCGATTACCTCGACGTCACATGTGAGGCCCGGCGCTCGCGCGAGTCGTGTATCGGCGGTCACCAAAACCAGTCCGAGGGCTTCGGCCAGCGCGGCATACGCAGCGTCATAGGGCGTCACCGTGCGACGCAGCGCCCAGATACGTTCCAGCAGCGGACGATGCGAGCATCGCCGCAGTGGCAGGTCCTCAAGATCCGATATTGCAGCGTCGGCGCGTCGAGCGGTCATCAGCTTGGCCGCGATGTGACGCCGCCAGACAGAGGCGACCTCGAGATCGATGAGTTCAGGAGCTGCCAGCGTCTCGCCGGTCAACCGCTGACGGGCGCGACGGCCATCTGCGCCGTCGTCGCCCAGCGCCACCGCCAAGACGCTCGCGTCAACGACGATCACGTTCAGCCCGGATGTCACCCACCGCCGCGCTGAACGACACCTTCCCGCCTTTGCGCGCGGCAGCACGTTCGAAGACCTCGTCAGCAGTGGGCTGGCTCGCCTCGGCGATCAGTCGGCTGCGAAGGTACTCCTGAAGCGATTGATGCGCCCGCGCCGCCCGCTCCCGCAAGACCCGGTGTGTGTCGTCCGGAACATCTTTGATCTGCACACTTGGCATGGAGCCATTTTGGCGCTACTGGCGCCAGAGTACAAGGCGAACCGGCCGCCGACGTCGTCCGCTCACTCGCATGTGCCCGCTGCAATGGTGAAAAGAGCGGAGCGTTACCGGCAGTGCCGATCTTCGATCGGCTGGGCGCCGACTTCCCTGCCGACGCCTCCAACATCTGACCCTGTCATGACGCACCGCACAGTCTGAGCTTGTCGACGAATATTGGGATCTCCCTACTCGCCGATGCCGCCGACCAGCGTCGGGATGCGGCTGGGCGGGTAGGGCAGCTCGATGCCGTTCTGGTCGTAGGCCTTCAGGATCTCGCGGCGCAGCCGGCGTTGCACCGACCACTGGGCGCTGGGCTTGGTCTTGACGGTCATCCGCAGCGTCACCTGGTCGGCCAGCAGTTCCTGCACGCCGAGCATCTCCGGTTCGCCGAGCACCTTGGCGGCCAGCGTCGCGTCGGCCTCGATGGCCTGCGCGGCGGCCTCGACGGCGACGTCCTCGGCGTGGGCGACGTCGGCGCTCAGCGCCACGGGCACCTCGATGCGGGCCACCGCGTAGTCCTGGCTCATGTTGCCGACACGGGCGATCTCGCCATTGCGGACGTACCAGAGGGTGCCGTCGATGTCGCGCACCGTGGTCACGCGCAGGCCGACAGTCTCCACCTCACCGATCGCCTCACCCAAGTCGACGATGTCGCCGACGCCGTACTGGTCTTCGAGCAGCATGAACACACCGGTGACGAAGTCGCGGACCAGGTTCTGCGCGCCGAAGCCGATGGCCAAACCGACGACGCCGGCCGACGCGATGAACGGCGCGATGTTGACGCCGACCACGTTGAGGATCGCCAGCACCACCCAGACCAGCAGCACGATCGACACGGTCGACTTCATCACCGAGGCGATGGTCTGGGCACGCTGCTGGCGTCGCTCGGCGCTGCGGGCGCCGGTCGCCGACGACGGGGTGCGGTCCCGCAGATGGCGCAGCAGCATCGGCCGCTTCGACGGTTCGCCGTCGTCACCGCGGTCCTTACGGCTCTTGCCGGTGGCAGCCCGATCGATCATCCGGTGCAACACATATCGCGCGATGAGCACGACGAGGATGTAGGCGGCGATCCGGATGGGAACTTCGATCAGCCAGTGCCGGTTTGTCTCGGTCCATTCGAAAGCCAGGGTGTAGACATCCATGATCGCCACTATGTGTACCCACCCCACACATGCGCAACCGCGCCGCTATGTCGGCAGGGATGCGCTGCGGCGTTGGTCGTACATGGCTTGATCGGCGTCGTCGAGCACCGCATCGATGCCGCGGCCGTCGCCGGGCCGGTGCGCGGCGTACCCGATCGTCAGCGCGATGCGGGTGTCGGTGCCGTCGGGCAGGGTGATGGGGGCCCGCTCCAACTGCGCGGTGATTCGCTCGGCCAGCCGAGCCAAGCCGGCGTCGTCGACGGTGTCGGTGATGACCAGGAACTCGTCGCCGCCCCACCGGGCCACCAGATCGTCGTCGTCGACGGCGGCCAGCAGCCGGGCGGCGACCTCGACCAGCAGGTGGTCGCCGGCGTGGTGGCCGCAGCGGTCGTTGACCGACTTGAAGCGTTCGATGTCGCAGAACAGCACGCCGTAGCCCGCGCCGCTGGCGTCGAGGTCCTCCAGCCGGCCCCAGCCGGCCGACCGGTTGGCGATCGCGGTCAGCGGGTCGGTGGCGGCTCGGCGGGCCAGTTCGGCCTCGCGCAGCCGGTCGGCGGTCACGTCGACGATCTGGGAGACGAAACACAATGGTCGGTCGCGGGTGGCGTGCACCAGCACTGCGGTCAGCGCGCACCACACCACGTGGCCGTCGGCGGCGATGTAGCGCTTGTCCATGCGGTAGGACCGTCGGCGCCCGGTGAGGCAGTCGTTGACCAGCGCCAGGTCTTTGTCCAGGTCGTCGGGGTGGGTGATCTCCTGAAACGTCATCCCGGCCAGGGTGCGCCTGCTGTAGCCGAGCATCGAGCGCAGCGCCCGGTTGGTGCGCAGGAATGTGCCGTCGAGCCCGACGACGGCCATGCCGATCGGCGAGTGCGCCAGCGCCAGCTCGAACGGCCGCTCCCCCAGCAGGTCGACGGTGGTCGGGGTCGGCTCGGCGCCGACGGCGGTGGGGCCGGGCGCGAAGCCGTGGCCGTGCGGCTGGGGCCGGCCCAGGTGGTAGCCCTGGGCCAGCGGGATGCCGGCGGCGGCGACGGCGTCGAGCTCGCCCTGGGTCTCCACCCCTTCGGCGACGACGGCCGCGCCGATCTGCCCCGCGAATTCCGCGATGGCCCGGGCCAGGCGGCGCCGCGCATCGTCGACGTCGATGTGCCGGATGATCGACTGATCGATCTTGACGAACTCCGGGGCCAGTTCCAGCACGTGAGAAAACGATGCGAACCCGGCGCCGACGTCGTCGACGGCCAGCCGCATGCCCCGGGCCCGGCACGGTTCCAGCACCTCGTCGAGGGCGCCGTAGTCGGGGACGGCGTCATGTTCGGTGATCTCCAGGACCAGGCGCGCCGGGTCGATCTGGGCGAGCAGATCAGACCACGGCACAGCCAGCGCGGCCGCCGGCGAGATGTTCATCGAGACGAACACATCGGCGGGGAGCTGCGGGATCAACGACAGCACGCGGCGCACGATCGCGGTCTCCAGTTCGACGTCGAGCCCCAGCAGCGCGGCCTGGGTGAAGAACGCGTCGGGCTGGAACGGTTCGCACGGGAACCGGGACAACGCTTCGACGCCGACCACCCTGCCGGTCTCTGCGTCGTAGAGCGCCTGGAACACGACCTCGAAGTCGTGGTCGCAGACCACCCGCCGGATCGCTTTGCGCTGTTCAGCGGTCGGGTCGGCGCCGCGCGGCGGGGTGTCGACCAACGTGCCGATCAGGTCGGCGACCTGTTTGACGACGCGCAGGTCGTCGTCGGCGAGGTAGGGCTTGGCCTGCTGGCTGGCCACACAGACCATGCCGACCATCGCCCCCGACTGGCTGAGCACCGGCACCCCGACGTAGGCGCCGATGTTGGCCACGCTGGTGATGGGCAGCGCCGCGGTGATCTGGTTGGCCGCGGTGTCGGGGATGACCGCCGGCAGCCGGCCGTCGATGACCCGCACGCAGTAGGACTCCGACAGCCGGGAGCGCTGTCCCGGCGAGACGTCCAGCGCGTCGGCCGCGCCGTCGAGCACCTCGATGACCTGCATGCCGTCGTGGAACGACGACAGCCACGCGATATCGAGCCCCAGCCGCTGGCGCACGACACCCAGCAAGGTGCGCGCCAGGTCCACCGGGATCTCTGGCCGCTCCGCGGTGAATCCGAGATTCACCTGGTCGAGGGGCATGGCAAAAAATAATAAGCGCGACAATAAGCGCCGCGCCGCGCAACACCCGATCTTGTTCCGATGGCGCACGCTGCCAGAACGGGCGCTCCGGGCTGCGGGAGCAGTCGAGTGGCTGACGCAGCGGTGACCGGTCGGCAAATTTCGGGGACACTCGTCGCGTATTCGGCGACCTGTCGCGCCCGTGTGCGTGGCGACGAATGTCCCGGTGAGACCGGCCGTGAACGCGTCTCCGCGGGTCGAGCCGGCCCGGGTTGTCAGACCCTACGCATACATTTCCGGCACACCTATCCAGTTCGGGGAGGAGACGGATATGGCACCCAAATCCGCACCCGGCGCCATGCCGGTCGACATCGTCCCGGCGCGGCCCCGCCCGGCCACGACGGTCGCGCTCGCGGTGACGCGACACGGCGAGACCGCGTTCCGGTACTCGGCGGCTTCCGTCGGGCAGCGCTGGGCCGGGACCGTGGAGGCCGAGTGCGTCGACACCGCGTCCCTCGACGCCATCCGGCGCATCCGCGAGGAGTCGGAGGCGGAGAGGATCCGGTTCCTGATCCGGATGCCGGGTCGCAGCCTGTTGTGGGCGCTGCGCGACGAGATCGAACTGCTGATGCCCGGTGTCTGGGTCGAGCGGCCCCGGCTCGCCGACGAGGCGTTGGTCCGGCAGGCGTGGGCGGGTCTGCGGGAGCCCGCGCCAACGGCGGCCGAACCGGTGTGGGTGGCCACCGACGGCTCGGTGCGGGGCAAGTTCACCGGCTACGGCTGGCTGGCGTCCTCGGGCGAGTACGGCTTGCAGGGCTTCCGGCACTCGACGAAGCTGATCGGTCCGCACGTGGTGCTCGTCGCCGAGTTGCGCGCGATCGGGGCGGCCGTGCAGAAGCTGCGCGGCCGCGACATCACCGTGCTCAGCGACTGCAAACCCGCGGTGGCGATGGTGCGGCGGTGGCTGGCCGGCGAGGACCTGCTGCCCGAGGGCTACACCGCCTACCGGGAGAGCGGCCGCACGCCCAGTCTGGTGCGCGCGCAGCGCATGATCTTCGAGGAGCGCGACCGGATCACGCCGGTCTGGGTGAAAGGCCACCAGGGCGAGCCGCTCAACGAGGGCGCCGACGCGCTGGCCCGGCTGGCCTCACGATATGCACTGGGCGACAGCGCTCTTGACAGTGTCGAGTACCACCGCCGCGCCGCCGATCTGGCGGCGACGTTCGCGCGAGAGTTCACCCGGGCGCGCACGGCGTAGCGCGGGCTGTCCGGACGAATTGGCGTCAGGGCCCCCCACCGTCGTCCGTTAGGTTGATAACGGCATCGAAGGCATGGGGAGGGGGATGGATGCTGCCGTCACGGTCCCGGTTGACCAGCTGGGCTCCCGATGATCTGCATTCGACTGGGGCTGCGGTCATCTCGTCCGGCCAGAGCCTGCAGTCTGTCGTGGGCCGACTCAGTGCCAATCTCACAGCCATGCCCGAAGCCCGCTCCTGGGGGGGACGCGCCCACGACGCGGCCGAAGCGATGTTCGAACGCGCACACGCTGACGCGCGCCGCTTCGCCGACTGCACTGCCGCAATCGGTCAGATACTTCATGACGGGGCTGACTCGCTGGGCCCCGCACGGCGGGCGTTGTTGGACAAGGCCGACGAGATCGACCTCGGCGAGCTGTATGTGACCGAGCAGTGGGTGGTGCTCATCCGCCCCGCCGCGCTGTCCGCGGAGAAGGTCGCGGCCCTGCTCGAGCAGGCTGCGTCCGAGCAGGCCATCGTCAATGAGTTGCTGAACGCTGTCGGAGACGCCGACGACACCACCGCCGAGAAACTCTGCGCTGCAATGGAACCGTTGGGCGCCGGCGAGCCGATGCTCAACGGCTTGGGCGGTCTTCTGCTGCCAGGCGCGGGAAAGCCCGACGATGAAGTGCCCAACCCGCGCGAGCCCCTGGGGCTCCTTCAGCAGTCGATGCTGCGCGGGGAGGACATGGCCACCACCGTCCGCGACACGAAGGAGGAGATCGTCAATGGCGACGAGTTCCGGAAGACCCTCGTCATGCAGGACGGCAGCAAGCACGTGGTGTGGGAGTACGGCTCCGAGGATTACCCCACGGTGAGCCAGATGCATTACGACCCCGAGGGAGAGGTCGTTTCCAGTGCGATGTCATGGACGACGATCGACGGTGTCCGCAAGACGGAGATCGAGTGGCCCGACGGCACGATCTTCACCGCGACGGAGACGCCCGACGGTGTCCGCACGGCGGGCTTCACGCTGGCTGATGGCCGCCACGGCGTGCTGCCGCCGGACAACCCGTTCTTCACCGGCCCGGTACCGACCGTGGTCGGCGGCGCTCTGACCGGGTTGGACGCGCACGTCGGCCGTGGTGGCCGGCTGCCGATGGTGTCGATGGACGCGGCCGAGAGCGTCGGCAAGGGCGCGAAATTCGGTGGGCCTGCCGTCGGCATCCTCAGCACGATCTATTCGATGGCCGCGGCCGAGACGCCCTACGAGCGCTGCGTCAACGGTTTCGCCGGCGGCTTCAAGGTGGTCGGCGAGGTTGGTGGCGCCGCGGGCGGGGGCGCTGCCGGTCTGATGATTCCCAACCCGGCGGTACAGGCCGTCGCGGTGCCCACCCTTGCGGTAGGCGGTTCTCTGCTTGTCGGCGAAGGAATGGAGTCGCTCGGCACGAAGGTAGGAGAAATGTTTTGTCGGTAGGCAAACTGCCGAAGCCCGCGAACTGGCCCATGCGCCGGGCCCCCTTGGTCCTCGGCTTGTGCATGCTCCTGGCAGGGGGCATCTACGGCATCGTCCAGACGGCCGAGGCGGTCGGTCGGGAAGATCCTCCCGCGACACTCATCGCGGTCGGCTTCACCGTCTGGACGCTGGGTGTCCTCGCCGGTCTCGTCGTCGGAAGGCTCCGTTCGCACCGATTGGTCGGCGAAGTCGAAGAATCAGGAATTACCTTCCGGGCAGACACCGTGGCCACTGTGCTGCTCGGGTTCAGTTTCGCCGGCGCTGCCATGACATTTGGCCTGCTCCTTGTGTACCGAGGACGCGACGGCGCTCCCCTGCCCTTCTCGACCGCCGACCGACTCAATCAGCCCGCGGTCCTGTCAACGTTGCTTGTGCTGTCGCTCCTTTGTGTGGCTGCCATCCTCGTTCACGGAAGGGGCCGTTTGCGCTTGACCCCTATGGAGATCGAGAACATCGAGGTCCTGGCGGTCCGCACCGCATCTTGGGATGATGTCACCGACGTCACCGACACGGCACCGCAATTTCGCGGCGGTAAGGCGATCTCGATTCACATCCGAGATGTCCGCAAGCCTTTCGCAATCGGCAACGCCAGTGGGTACGCAACCAACGGCGCCGCGCTGTACTGGATGATCCGGCACTACTGGCTACATCCGGAGAACCGCGGTGAACTTGCCGACGGTCGGGCGCTCGAACGGCTGAGGAACGAGAACTTTCCAATTGAATAGATCGAGGCGGTGATGATGTCAACACCGCACTACCGAGTGACTTCCGCTGCGATCACACTGTGCCCGTCGGCATTTCCACGCCCGGCGGCAACGCGATCTGGGCCATCGAGCCCATGATGGGCGGCTGGTTACGGAAGACGACGATGGCGCCTGTCGCCGAAGCCTGCGACAGCGCCACGTCGAGCGCTAATCCTGTCGTGTCGTCATCGAGGTCAAAGTTCAGGTAGGCAGAATGCCGGCGCTCGCGATGGCAACGCGCGATCATCATGTTCGCCACATGATGGCCTTCCTCGCGATACCGCGCCACCGCTGCGGCGTCTCGCTCTTGTTCGTTGTCCCGCTCCATGAGCTCCAGCGCCATCAGCTGCGGTCCGGTCACCATCAACCCCGCCGCGAGGTAGACCGTCGACACGACCTCCAGCGTTTCGAGTTGGGTCACCGCCGACCGGGTGTTGTCGATGACCACATGCAGCACGTATCCGCGACGGGTCAGCTCGTGTAGGACCGCTCCTGCGCTCGCGGATACGTAACGTCCGGCGGTGATTGACCAACGGATGCCGTGGACACAGCTCTTGTACAGGTCGTCGACCATGAAAAGCGCGGTGGCCGCCAGCCATCCGTCATCGAGTTGGCGAACTGCAGCGCCGAGTCGCTGGCTCACGGTGGCCAAGAATTCTGATTGCTCGGCCTCGGAAAGGGTCTCCAGCCGTTCGACAGCGGCGTTGATCGCTGCGGTTTCGGGGTCCCACGCTGACGCCAACGCGCCGAAGGCCGATTCGATTGATTCTGGCGGCATGGGCCTGTCGCCGTCAGTCACGTGACTGTCTCTCTTCTGTCGAGGATCCGTTGTGATTCCGCGGAGTCGGTCGACGCGGAAGTAGTTCTCGGGTCGGATGCGGTCCTCCCCCGACCAGCGGTAGGCGAACAGGGTGCCGGCCTTCACCGCACTGAAGTCCACGCACGCGGTGTAGTCGGTCCAGTCGTGCAGGCGGCGCGGCTGCCCGGAGCGCCAGTAGTGGCCGTAGAAGACCGGCACCTCGTGGGTGTAGACGTAGGCGCGGTGCTCGGCTGCCACCTCGAGGTCTGGCAGGTCGGGATATGGCTCGCCGGCTTCGGTGGTGAAGTTGCCGTCCATCTCGGCGAGACTCCGCAACGTCGAAGCGTCGCCGTTCCACCAGGACATCCGGGCCCGGTCACGCAGGTGCCCGTCCTTGTCGCGGTAGGAGGGTTGGTCATGGTCCGCGAGGCTGATCTCGGGGCCTTTTAGCAGGGTCTCCACGGCGTCGTAGAGCGGATCGCCTTCGGTGGACGCCCGCGCCAGCTGGTCGACCGTGGTGAACTTGTCGCCGCCCAGCTCGCGCTGCAGGACGGCGATGGAGTCCTCGTGCCAGCAGGCGTGCACGACGCGGATGTCGCCTAGGTCGAGCCACAGCGGCTGAATCCAGAACCACTTCAGGTAGAAGTCGCGCTGGTCGGCGCTGAGCTGTTTGAGGAACGCGGCGTGCTGGTCTGCGTTCTTCGCCGACCGTGGGTCGTCCGAGTCGTCGTGCGGCCGCAGGAATTTCCCGGGCTTGTCCGGCCACTCGGTGGCGTAGGCCATCGCGTTGAATTCGTGGTTTCCCAGGACCATTCGCGCGGTGCCGGCGTCGACCATCGCTTTGACGGTCTCCAGCACCTGTTTCTGCTGGGGGCCGCGGTCGATCAGGTCGCCGACGAAGATCGCCGTCCGGGTGGGGTGCGCGTACGCGCCGCCGGGCCCGGTGGGCTGGTAGCCCATGGCGTCGAGCAGCTCGTGCAGTGCGTCGGCGCAGCCGTGGACGTCCCCGATGACGTCGTACCCCGCGGTGTCGAGGTGTGCCCTCATGTTCCCCCTTTTCATTGGCCCCTTGTTCAGAGGCGTGGCTTGGTCGCGTGGGGCATCTGCTGTGCGGCGCGGGGATGCCTGACCTCAACCGTGGGGCGGAAGCGCTTCCCACGTTCGCACCGGTCCGACAACTACACGCTAGCAAGGGCTACTGACATGTCCGTGGCATCGTCTATCCTGGGGTCAGCTCACGAGCGGACGGCTGTTCGGGTACCTGGCCCGTCGTCCCGGCAACCGCGCGACCACCGCACGGTGCCCCAGGGGAAGAGCGGGTACGCCGCAGGCGTGCAAGCGGTGGGCGCCCGAGGGTGGCGTCGCCAGAGATGGCACTGCGATGACCGGAAACGATGATATGTCGACTGATACTGCTGAGCGACAACGGATTACCGAGCTTTCGGTGCATATCCCGTGCGGCGGAATCTGCGGCCCGGTGCGTCGCGCGGGGTCGGTGACGGCGATGCTTTGGCAGTCGTGCCGCTGCGAGGACGTCCCCGTGAAGTGGGCGTGGGCCGACGTGTCCCGAGAGTGCGACCTGTGCGTCATCTGCTTCCGGGCGACCGCGGGCGGGCCGTCCCGCTGGTCGTGGTTGGCGTGCGCGGACTGCCGTGCGGTCAACTCCTCTGCACGACGGCGATGGGGGGTCGAACCGTTGAACCTCGGTCGGCACAGCCTGATGAACGGCATCGGAGTGCGCCTCAACGCCAGCCCCGAGGTTCAGGAGCGCCAGCTGGCGCGGCTGGACGATTTCCGGCGGGGTGATCAGCGGTTGCGTGACTGGAAAAGGCATGAATACCCTCGGTTGGCAGCCAGTTTCGATCGCGGTGCGGACGTTCCGCTGCGCATTTGGCAGCAGGTGCATCCGCCGAGTCCCGAAGCGTCACGCGACGCGTTCGCCCGGCTGCTTGCCGGGTCGTCGCGGCCTCAGTCTTCGTGACGGCGGAACAGCTCGGCCGGCCGCCCCCGGCCACGGCTCACCATGGTTCCGGTGGGGACGAGCTGAGGTTCCATGGTGCGGCGGAACCAGTCGCGTTGCAGTGGGCGCCCGGCGACATGTTCGTGCGCCAAGCGCAGCTCGCGGATGGTGAACTGCTCCCCCAACAGGCGGTACGGGTCCGGTTTGTCGAGGTAGCGCGCCCGCAGATGCTCGACCGCGCGGGCGACGATGTCGGCATGGTCATAGATCAATCGCCCCGGGGCGGACACCGGCATCAGTCGGGTGGCTTCCGGAAAGCGGTACTGCAGCCTCTCGGGCTGTACCACGTCGAGGTGGGCGACGGAGAGCACCCAACCCCGGTCGTCGCGGCGGGGGTCGTCGAAGACGTGCAGTTGGCGGGGATGCAGGCCGCCGACATTGGCTTTCAGCCGCAGCGACCGGTCGACCGCGTCGGCGAGGGTCTCCCCCGGGTGCAGGAACGTTCCGGGCAACGCCCATCCGCGACCTGAGGCCCGCCGGACCTCCAGGACGAGCAGGCCGTGCTCGTCGTCCAGGGTGAGGACGGCGGTGTCCACCGCGACCGACGGCCGAGGGTAGTCGGCCAGCGTCTTGCCGCGGCTGTCCCGGTATTCGTCGCTGTCCATGGCCGCTACAGCGTAGCGCGGCCACATAGCGCAAGTATTTGCAAATCAGTGTGAAGCGAACCGGTCTGCTACAATTAGCTCATATTCGCTCTAAATCGGAACCGGGGGTGCGTCATGACAGCACGAGACGATCGAATCGAAGGGGTGCTGCTGGCGACGGCAGCTGGCGACGCACTGGGGGCGCCGTACGAGTTCCAGCCGCCGCGGGGGCCGGAACTCGAGGTGGTAATGGCTGGTGGCGGCGTGTGGGAGCCCGGCGAGTGGACCGACGACACCGCGATGGCCATCGCCATCGCCGAAGTCGCGGCGACGGGCGCCGACCTGCGTGATGAGGCAGCGCAGGACCAGATCGTGCAGCGCTGGCTGGAGTGGTCTCGCCACACCAAGGACATCGGGATCCAGACGGGGTCGGTGCTGCGGACCGCGGCCATCGGCTCGACGATCACGGCGAAGCGGGCGCGGTCGGTGTCGGAGGACCTGCACGCGAGGACGGGTCGCACCGCGGGCAACGGCTCGCTGATGCGCACCGCGCCGGTCGCGCTGGCATACCTCGATGACGAGGACGCCATGGTGGAGGCGGCGCGAACGATCAGCGAGCTGACGCACTTCGACCCGGACGCCGGCGACGCGTGTGTGTTGTGGTGCAGCGCGATTCGTCATGCGGTGCTGACCGGAGAGCTTGACGTGCGTGTCGGGTTGCGGCACCTAGCTTCCAAGCGACGTGCGCTGTGGGTCGAACACCTCGAGGTGGCCGAGCGTTCGCGTCCGGCGGACTTTCGGAATAACGGCTGGGTGGTGGCGGCGCTGCAGGCGGCGTGGTCGGCGATCGTCACGACACCGGTCCCCGACAACGACCCGTCCGCGGGTGTGTTCCGCGCTGATCATCTGCGCTCAGCCCTTGATGCTGCGGTACGGGCCGGGTTCGACACCGACACGGTGGCGGCGATCGCCGGCGGTCTGCTCGGCGCGGTCCACGGGGCGTCAGCCGTCCCGCTGGCGTGGCGCAGCCTGCTGCACGGCTGGCCCAAGATGCCCGCACGTGGGCTGGTGAGGTTGGCGGGATCGATCGCGCGGAGGGGTCAGCCCGATCGCTTCGATTCCCGGTATCCCGGCTATCGGATCGGTGCGCTGGAGCCGCATCCGTACGACGAGGGCGTCCTGCTGGGAGGGGTCGGCGCGCTGCGCGAGCTGCCCCGCGGGGTCGACGCGGTGGTGTCATTGTGCCGAGTCGGTGATGACGATGTCCCGCAGGG
Source organism: Mycolicibacterium duvalii (assembly GCF_010726645.1). Lineage (NCBI taxonomy): Bacteria > Bacillati > Actinomycetota > Actinomycetes > Mycobacteriales > Mycobacteriaceae > Mycobacterium > Mycolicibacterium duvalii. Next base: position 3,694,865 of record NZ_AP022563.1, read on the forward strand.
TGTTCCGCACGTCGAAGTGCGGCTGATCGATCGGGCCGGCGCCGACGACAATCCGCATCTGGATTTCGTCCTGCTGGAAGCGGTGCGCGCGATCGAGCACTTCCGCCAACAGGACAAGACCGTGCTGCTGCACTGCGTGGAAGCGCAGAGCCGGACGCCGGCGGTCGCGGCGCTATATGGGTCGCGCATGTCTGGGTGCGACGCGCACCAAGTACTCGAGGCGGTCCAGCAGGTTCTGCCGAACGCCCGTCCGAACCCGGCGTTTCGCGCCGCACTGGACCGGCTGACGCCGGCAGTCAGCGCCAGATAGGACGAGGAGGCCACATGGCATTCCAGTTCACCGATCCGGACTACCGGGCACATACCGACCGGGTCGAGGAGCTCCTGTCCCAGTTACGCAGTGCCGGGACGGATTCCCGGTCGATTTGCGGACGTGTCGAGCGTGGTTGGACGGTGTGGTGCACCGAGCGGCGAAACTTGCAGCGTGCGCTGGTCGACGATCTGTGGGATGAGCACGCGCGCGACGTGCCGAGGGCTGGAGTCGCGTATGTCCTGGGAGGTCTCGCCGGGGCCGGCAAAACGACCCTCCGGGCCAACCCCGACAACAACCTGACGCCGGAGAGGTTCCTCATCCTCGACGCAGAGGACATCGAGGTGGAGATGGCCCGCCGCGGAATGATCCCGGCTGTCGAGGGTCTCTCCCCGATGGAGTCCAGCGCGCTCGTCCACGAGGAAGCCTGGGAGCTCGCGAACCGGCTGGCGCAGAGGGCTTACCGCGAGAACTGCAACGTGCTGTGGGAGATCCCAATGAACAGCCAGCGTGCGACCCAACATGTCACAGATCTGAAGGGAGCAGGCTACGCCGTGTACGGCGGATTCGCCGACGCACCAGTAGATGAAGCGCGGGAGCGCACGTTGCAGCAACACCGCCGCGGCGAGGAGGACTACCGGAACCGACGCGGACTCGGCGGTCGCTATATCCCGGCATCCGTGCACGAGTCGTGCCGTCCGGACGCTCCGGCTGAGTGCTGGGCGCCGCGGCCGCCGGCCCCGGGTGCGCACGTGCGTGGACTGGTTCGGATGTACGAGTTGGGCACGCTGCCGTTCGAACACCTGGTGTCCGCGGTGCGGGGCCGGTGGCACGCCCGCAGGAACGTCGGTCCGGATGCGGCCGACTGGGTAGAGGTGTACCGACGCTGCGAGGCGGTGCCCGAGGATGACGACCTGTTCTGGATCAGCGTCGCCGAGGATGCCGGCACGCTCTCGGCTGAACAGAGTGAAAAGTTGTTCAGCGCTCTCGAAACTATGGCCGGAGAACGAGTATGACGAAACCGTAGGTACGCAACGTTAGAGGATGAGGGCGCGCACTACGGCGCAGCGGTCTCCGTCGACGAGCGGTAGGTCTGGTGGGTCGCAACTTCAACGAACGCGTTCAGTGTCGCGACGAGCCGCATGTCCTCCACGGAGCGTGCGCGGGTATCCAACAAGGCGTCGGTGCACACCAGGTACGCCAGGCAGCGGGCGCGGCTCACGGCGACATTGAGCCGGTTGCGCGAGAACAGGAAGTCCAGGCCGCGGGTGATGTCCTCACCGGTGGAGGTGGCCATGCTGAAGAACACCACCGCGGCTTCGCGACCCTGGAACTTGTCCACTGTGCCGACCGGAACGTCAGCCAGTGCCGCATCCCGGCTTAGTCGGGCACGAATGGTGTTTACCTGCAGGTTGAAGGGTGCCACGACCATGAAATCGTCGGGGCTCAAGGGCTTTGTCTCGCCTGTGTGATTGGTCCACGGCGTGCCGATCAGCCGCGACAGTTCCTCGGCGATGGCGTCGGCTTCTTGTGGCGACCACGTTCGGTTGCCTTCGTGGTCGACGCGTAGCCAGCGCAGCCCGGTGCCGGCCACCGTCGACTGCTGCCTGCAGTCCTCGAAGCTGTGCAGGCATCCGTCATAGATTTGGCTGGAGATGAAGTCGCAGACATCGGGGTGCATCCGTCGGGTCTCGTGCAGGAAGACACCTCGATTGGCGGGCAGCAGCACGTCATCGCCGACAATGTGATCCAGCACGCTGCGCCCTGCTATGCCGGGGTGGTTGGCTTGGGCGACCTGCGGCAGTTGAAGCGGGTCTCCGAGTAGTACGAGGTTACGGGCCGCGCCCGAGGCTGCCAGCGCATCGGCGAGCGCCAGCTGGCCTGCCTCATCGATGACCAGCACGTCGACCGGAGCGTCGCGCATCACCGGGTTGGAGAACAGCCACGTTGTGCCGGCAACCAAATTGAACTCTTCGCGGGCGCACCTGGCGTTGTCGCCCGTGTAGGTGACTCCGGACAGCGCGTTCCGCGAGCCGCCGTCCTTGCAAACCGCGTGTAGCTGGTGCAGCACACCATCTTCGGACAGCGCGTCCACCACCGCCTCGAGCAGATTGGCGATCGCATGATGGCTGACCGCAGTAATGCCGACGCGCTGACCGTCCCGGATCAGCTCTCTGATCAGTCGGGCGCCACGGTAGGTCTTCCCGGTACCTGGCGGGCCCTGCACCGCGACGACGCTGTGGTCAAGTTTAGTGACCCACGCCGTCATATCGTCGAGGTCGTCGACGAACACCTCGCGGGGCCGGTCAGCGAAACGCGGCAAGTCCCGGCGCAGCAGCGCCAGTGTGACCGGGTTAGGCCTTCTACGGTCGAGCATCTCGACGGCAAAGGCTTCTAGAGCCTCGAATTTCGTTGTCGCATCGACCCAGTCGTGCAACACCACGCTGCGGGGGATAGCCCCCTCGTCCTGCAACTTCTTGCCCCATAGCAGGTCGAGAGCCCGAGTGTCGCGGTCTAGGCCGACGATGCTTGCGTACAGCCGTTGCTCCCCCGGGCCGGCGAACATGACCGTCCCGCCACCACGCGGAAACTCGTCGATATCCTGCTGCGGGAACTCAAAACGCATTGCTGGCGTGATCGATCGTCCGTTCTTGCTGAAGCGTTCGACCTCGCCAAGCTGGCTCAAGTCCGCGATGACGTCGACGTCGTCGAGTAGGTCGACCGGGTCGGCTGCCAGCTTCACCTTCTTGGGAGCGATGTAGGCGAACCATTCGGTACGCCAATAAGACAGCAGATCACCGAGATTGTGTTCATCGGTTCCGGAGGGATACTCATGCAGGCGGGCAATAGCCTCCGACAGCTCGGGCATTCCAGGATCGGGATCGAGAACAGCGTCCCTCCAGTTCATCCCCGGTGGCCGATGATCGATCAGCCAGTCCCGCAGGGCACGGGTCGCTCGGACGTCGTCCTCGTTGTAGGCAGCGATGGCATCGAGGTCGGCCTGGTTGGGTTCGGCCATGTAATGCTCATACTGGACAACCGCCCCGGCACCCTGATCGATCTCGTGGTTGCGGACGAAGTCAGTGAGCCGCTCCAGCTGCTTCAACCCGTAGGACTCGGTGCCGACTTGGATACTGTTGCGCACCACAGTCAGCAGGTCGATGAACGCACCGGTGTCGATCAACTGAGCGAGCGCGACTTCGGCAACGCCGTGGGTTCTCGTCATCGCTTCCAGTGCCGAGCGTTCGGTGTGGTTGTAGTGATAGACGTGCATCCCGGGGAACTGCCCACGTCGGCGGGCGAGGTAGTCGATGAGAGCTTCGACCGCGGCACCCTCCCGGCCGAGGTCGTGCGCCCACCAGGAGCGGTACCGCCATTGGTCACTGGGCCCCTGCTCCAAGAGCCCGAACAGGAAAAATAACCCGGTGTCGGCGCGCCAGAACGGGTGGCCTTCGAAGTCGAGGAACACGTCGCCGTCATCGGGATGCGGCAGCATTTCGAAGCCATGGCCCCAGGGTTCCTCGCCCGGTTCGATCAGTTCGAACGGCGGCGTATCTCCCGCCAGCTGCTGAGCGGCCAGCTGTAGGGCCGCCTGTCCGCGCAGCCGGGTCAGGCGTTCAGGGGCGAGGTGCTCGACCGGGCCGTCGCTTGTCGCCAACGCCGTGAGGGTAGCGATGTTCGCCTCGGCCAATGCGGCTCGGTCGGATTTGAGGATGTTGGCCACGTAGATCAGCGAGTCGGTCGCGCGCCAGTGAGTCTCGCAGACGGGGCCGAACTCGCAGAACTGACAGTGCGTGCACCGTTCCGCGACCGTTCCGGCGGCCGGTCCGGCAGCTAACGCCGCCGCGAGCTGGCGCTGTAGCCGACGCCAGTATGGCTGGAAGTCTTTGACCCGCAGCGTCTCCACGCCTCCAGAACCCAGCCAGATATGCATATGCTCGGGACGTCGGCCCGTCAGTTCTTCGATGGCGTCTGCGTAGAAGCACAGCTGCAGCACGTGGCCGGGTTTGGCGTCTTTTCGGGTGAGCTTGGCATCGACTGGTTCGTAGCTGATGGCCCCGCTATCCGGGTCCTGTACTCGCACCACGAAGTCGGCGACGCCACGAATTCCGTTGTTAATGAGTGGCATCTGATAGATCACATCGTGATCGCCGCTCAGCGGATTGCCGATGCTCGCTACCCACGACGAGAATGACTGCCCGTCGGCCTTCTCTGGCACTTCCAAGATGCTTTTGCCTTCGAGCCGATAGTTGGCGAGACAATCCTGTTCATGGGCGAGGCCCTTGTCGAGTAACAGCTCAGCGAAGGATCCGAAGCTCGACGGCGGCCTGGGCAGTGTTCCGTCCTCGACCTGCGCGCTCAGCGCCAGGTAGTGGGCGCAATCCAGCCAGGCCGTCACCTTGGACGGGGTCAACAGAGGTTCTGGTCTGGGCACTGCGGTCATCGGGGCAGCCTCAGTCCGAACAACTCGATGATTCGCCCGACAAGTCCCCGGACACGCTGGCCGTACACGTCAGCGCCGAAGCCAAGTTCCCGATCCAAAATTCAACACCCCGTTCCGCAGGCTAGCAGTCCCGTACGTCACGCGGAGTTCTGCGACAATGGGGCCTCACCATTCAGGGTGCTTGTCGGCGCCGCCGCCTATTCGAATAACGCCCATGAGCTGGCTTAAGGGCTCCAGACACGCCGTCCCTGCCGCCGCGTAACCGCACCACAGCGCCCCGAGGGGACGATCGGCACGGCACGTGCGTACACGCGATCCACCGACCTGTCACCTGATCCTGATAAGCAACGTGCTTGATTCCGCGGGCAAGCCCGCCCGAAGGCCTGTTTTGGACCCGTCGCGATCGCACGACGGTCAGTCAATTGACGCACATTCATATCGCTGGAGCACCTCTGCGGTTCTCATTGGGTGACGAGCTGATCTCATCGCTACAAGTACTTCGGAAAAACCTTCGCGAACGCGTCGGCGGTCGTCGCCATCCAACTAATGATTTCATCAAGTTGACCGGGATCAGCGAAATCTCCATTGCGAGTGATTGTTATGCGACTGGCTTTCTTCTGAGGGAGCTCCTGCCAGTCCAGAACTAGCCCGAGCTGGCTCTCTATCTCTTCGCGTGCGTCGTTGAGTTTTGCGTAGAGCTCCTTGTTATTGATGATGTAGAGGCCGACCCCGACGTGTTTCTGTAGCGAGTTCACTGTCAGATCAATGTAGGCCTGAGACGTGCCGATGGCCACGTCATACCAGTGCTGCGGAGCAGGTTTCGCCCAGCTCTTGATGTACTTCGCGTGCGCTTCGCCGTACTCGCGTACCCGCTCAAAAAAATCTTGCTGCTTGAGCTTCAACTCGCTCACTGTCCCACTCGCTGCAGTCTGCTTTACCGCCTTCGCCCAGTCATTGGGTTTGGCCACGATATTGAAGCGTGGGGCCGGCAGTGAGTCACCGATCTTCCAAGCCTCTATCTGGAGAAGAAAGAAGTTTGCCTGGTCGGTCGTGTTTTCATTAAGCCAGTTGACAGCCTGTTCGTGCTCCTCACGAGCCCGCTCCACGATCCACACAACCACGTCGGCGTGAAGGCCGGCTGCGTAGGTGATGATCTTCCCAAGATGATCGTGGTCGGTCGGGGCCAGCTGATTCTCGATGACTATGCGGCGGTCATTCTCGTCGGTGGCCAAAATATCGACGAAGAACTGTCCGACGCCCACCTCGCTCTGGGTTTCGACAATCTCGACACCGATTACCTCGCTAAGGAGCTGGATATTTTCCGGGATAGCAAGCCACTGCGTGAAGTCCAACGCTTCGTGCTTCCAAACCTCGCGAAGCGGCACCTGGACGAGTTTACTGAGTTGAATGCTGCTCCCTACCATTTCTTTCCTGTCGTTGAGTTGAACTTTTCGACGGTGGCGTCTCGGCCGCTGTCATCGTTTCTCTGCTTTGCCGGGTGCGGACCGGCGATTAGTTGCCGTCGTCGCCTCGGGAATACATGTCACTTGGAACTGCCCAGGTCGAGTTCAAGCTTGCGTACTTCGCCGACCAGGTGCCTGACCTCCGCAACGGAGGGTTGCAGTTCGTAGGCATGTCGGTGCACGGCGCGGCTGAGTCCGTGCCAGACGCGTTTGGCACGGACTGCAAGTTGCCGCCCACGAAGAGGCTCCAGCGCAATGAGTTTGGACCGAGTCGTCGGATAGCCGGATGCATGCTGCACCCACGAAGCGTTCTGCGCGTCAAGCCATTCCTCGAGCACGGATCGCGCCAGCAACGCCGCAATCCGCGGTCCGCGAGCTTCAAGCCCGTAGGCGCCGTCGAGCAATCGGTCGGCATGGTCGAGCAAGGAGACACGGCCAGTCATCGCGTCAGCTTCGCCAAGTCCGCGGTCGCCAGGCGCGCACACCTGACAACATCGACATAGTCGTCCACTCCGGCATGTGCTCCTTTGGTCGCCACCGCCATCGTGGCGCGTCGGGCCGAACCGCCGGACAGCCACCTGTCGATCACCGCGTCGTCGGACGGGTCCACGGCCAGACCGACGCGCTGACGCGTCGTGGTCGCTGCCCCCCACACTTCCTCGGTATTGACTCGCGAATGCCCCTTGGCGAAATGTCGTGCCGAGAAAACGTCCCAGGCAACAACTTCCAATGCCTCCCTACACAGCATGGGAACGGCCTTCCTCTTGACGTCGACCGGAACCGCGTCGTCGATGGCGATGGCGTAGGCGTCATCGAGCAGTCGGTCAGCTGGTCGGGTCGAATCAACCACCGAAACAACGGAGTTCGGGCCGCGAACAATCTCGATGATGTGTGCTGGGGCCCGGGTGGAACGAATCACTGAGGGCAACCGATCATCGTGGGTAAAGACGATGACCTGCCGGGCTTCGGCGAGCCGGACCAGGACCTCGAGGAAGCCGTCAATCTTCGACGGATCCATGGCCTGAATGGGGTCGTCGAGGACCAGGAACCGGAAAGGACTTGATGACGAGGTCGCGCGCGGGATGAAGATCGCCAGGGACAACGCCTGCAACTCGCCCTGACTCATCACACCGAACGCATCAGTATCGGAGCCGTCCACCTCGGCTTTGAGAACCACTCGACGAGAAGTCTTCTGACCCTCCAGGCGGATCTCGCCCAGTTCGACATTGCTCTCCTGCCGGAGCGCGCCCCAGATGCGTTTGGCTTCCTCTGCCAACGGGGTGATCCGTTCGTTGCGAAGCTCCCCGGCATTCCTCTGCAGCCACTTGATCGCCTCGTCGGCCATCTTCAGCGTCGGCGCCGCCTCGGCTGCTTTTTCGGCCTTGCCGACCCACTCGGCCAACTCCACTGCGACCGCTCCCCAAGCGTCGGCGCGCTCCTGGATCAATTGGGCAGCCTCTCCACGAAGGTTGGCGTACGCCTCGCGTAGCGGACCGAGCTTCTCGGACACGTGTTCTGCCAGGGCAGCCTCACCGTCGTCGGGCACCTTAATGAAGGCGTCATAGGCCGCGCGGGCGACACCGAGTGTCGTCAGGTCTGGGTCGGTGGGTGGTGGGGCGGCGACGTCACGCAGCACGTTGAGCACGGATGACCGAGCCTGCTCCACGGCGGCCCGCGCGGCGGTCAGCGCTCGCGCCGCTTCCTGATCCTGCTCAAGTGCGGCGCGTGCGGCGACGGCCCAGGTGTCGTCGAGTGTGCCGTGCCCGCACACCGGGCACTTCTGGTCGCCGAAGTGTCCGTGAAAGTCGAGCCCCATCTCCAGCAGCTTGGCCCGCTCGGCCGCAAGCGCATCCGATCGCTGCATCTCCTGGCGCTGGTTGTCGGCGGCAGAACGCAACGCCTCGCATTTAAGAGCGATGTCCTCGGACTCCGGCGCGCTCAGGCGCTCGGCGCGTATCCACGCCTGCGGGACAGCGCTCTGCGTGCCGTCGGTGATCAGGGGCCGCACGGCGTCGAGGTCAGGTTTGGTCTTCTTGAGTTGCGACAGCGCCGTGGCGGCGCGCGGGTCCGCAAGGGACTCCAGCTTTGGCTTGAGCGCGTCACGCGCCTTACGGGCCTCGTAGGCGGGCTGACGTAGCTGCTTGACCTCACTATCGAGACGGGTGATCGCATCGTTGAGTTGTTCGAGGCCGAGCAGCTTGTAGAGCTGGTCGTAGAAGGCGCTCGGGCTGCCTTCGAGGATGCCGCTGAGCTCGTCGTAACTCAGAAGGGGGCGGTACATCTCGAGTGCGCTGTCCCACCCCAGCGTCGCGACGTTCTCCTGCTTCTTTCCGGCGCGCTGGACCCAGGTGGTGCACTCGTCGACGGCTATAGCACCGACGGACCAGTCCACGCCGATGACCGTGGTCCCGGCGCCCTCCTCCGCTAGACCGACCCGGATCTGCGACGTGTCGCCGACATGGAGGTTGCGCCAGTCCTGCGACCAGATCGCAGGCTTGTTCTTCCAGCGGGAATTGGTGCCGGTTAGGGCGAGCTCCAACGCCTCGGCCAGTGTCGACTTGCCTGATCCGTTGCGGCCGGCCACGACCGTCAGGCCGGGTCCGGGCCTCAGCGGCAGTGTCGCTTGCGGGCCTATCCCGCGGAATCCGGCGACGCTAATGGAGGTGAGGTAGGCGCCCGCAGGTTCGGCCGCAGTGCTGGTCGGGGTGGTCAGCGCTGTGACGAGTTCGGTTCGCGTGGCGCCCTCACCGAGGACCTCGGCCAGGTCGTCGGCGCCTTCCATGGCCGCCAGCACGACCAGTCGGGCCTCCTCGCTGAGGGCGGCATCTTCGTCGGCGCGGGCTAGGACATAGTTCTTCAGCCGCGCGTCCGGGCCCGCGTCGGCCTCATCAGCAGACGAGGTCGTCACAGCTCCCCCTGTGGTGGATCGACGAACTCGAGCCACAGCCGCATGGCAAAGCCTCCCCGCTTTTCCCGTTTCTTTCGTGCGACTTCGCCGATGGTATCGAGAGTCGCGTCGTGTTCGGCCGCGATTGCACTGAGAACCTCCAGCACATCGGCGGCTTCCTCGAGGATCGCCTCCTGCGTTTGCGCAGCTCGAAGCTCTTCAGCTTCCTCATGAAGCTTGTCGATGAGGGCTTCGCGATAGGCGCTTGGCGGCAGCACCGAAACGTGCGCAGTTCGCCCCGCCGCCCGGATGAGGTCGGGAATCTTGTCTCGGACGAGTTTGCTCATGTTGTCCCCCGTTCTCGTCATACTGCGATGGTGCAGTTGTACCTGGGCAGGGTGACAGTGAGGGCCGGTCGATGACATCTGAGGCGCCTGATCCGCTGCTGCTCGGCCAGCGGGTGGTCGCCATCCTCGAGACGGGCCTACGGACGGCGACGTACAAGCTGGCCACGCTGATGGCCCTCATCGAGCACTGCATCGAGAACCTGCCCGAAAACCCCGACGACCCTCTCCGCGTGCCGCTGCCTGAGCTGGCGCATCGGGTGTTGAGGACCTACTGGCGGCAGGTGCGACCATTCGATGGGCACGAACTGCGGCAGTCAACGCAACCCCGCGCGCGGATTCTGATCGCCACCAACGAGCTCCGCGACGCTGCAGGCCGGGCAGGATCGGTGGAGATCGCGTGTCTACGCGCGCCGACCGCCTATCAGAAGGCAATCGAGGACATCACGCTTTGCCTGGCGCAGCAGCCGTTGCATCGGCTGCAAAAGCTGCCCGGTGCGGACGGTAGCGATCCGTTCCTCTACGACGACGGGTTTCTCCATGACCATGTGTCACGTTCGACGCTGCGCGCGCACGGCGATGCCATCGAGCTCAGGCCAGGAGTCGCCGCAGGGCTGGCACGACTGGCCGGCCTCCTAAAACCGGCCCTCGAGATCATGTGGGTCGAGGACGTACGCCGGATGAACAAGTTCCTCGATGCGGAGGTTCCGGACGTCGCCGGGCACCTGTTCGGCCGTGAGCGGGCGGCCCTGTCAGCGGTGCGCGAACCGTTCAAGGATGCTTTCGGGCCGCACTGCTTTTACTGCGCGGCCCATCTGCCGACAAACAATCCGATCGATCATGTTCTGCCGTGGTCAGTGGTCGGTATCGACGGGCTGTCAAATCTGGTGCTGGCGTGCGCACGGTGCAATGGCGACAAGAGCGGGGCGCTTCCGGCTGTCGGATTGGTCGACCGGGCATTAAGGCGCGATCGAATAGTTTTGGAGGAGATTGCATCTGCCCTGCAGTGGCCGACGCAACATGAGCGCGTCGTCGCGGCCGCCCGCGGAATCTATCGGGGTCAGCCTGCCGGTGTGCCGACGTGGTCGGGGTATAGGCGACGCGAGCGGCTCGATGTCAGCTTTCCATCGTGGTGAGCGAAGACGAGGGGTGCCACGTCCTAAGTAAGCTGGTTTTCGATTCGTTCAGTCCACCGGGGGTATCGAACTTATGTCGAAGATCAACGACGAAGCGCTCGCCGTACTCCGGCGAGGGCTAGGTCCGACCGCGGCGTTTCGAGACGGGCAACTCGAAGCTATTAGAACACTGGTTGAGGAGCGCGGACGGCTTCTCGTCGTACAACGAACCGGATGGGGGAAGAGCGCTGTCTATTTTGTGGCCACCCGAATCCTTCGCGACAAGGGCGCAGGGCCCACGGTCATCGTGTCCCCGCTTCTGGCTCTGATGCGCGACCAGATAGATGCGGCATCCAAGTACTTGCATGCGGTCACCATCAACAGCAGCAATGCGGACGCCTGGGAAGCTATCGAGAGGGACCTGGCAGCGGGAAAGGTGGATGTCCTCCTGGTGTCGCCCGAGCGCTTCAACAATCCAGATTTTCGAAGTCGACTACTCCCTCCCCTGCTTCGCAATATTGGACTCTTTGTCGTCGACGAGGCCCACTGCATCAGTGACTGGGGCCACGACTTCCGACCCGACTATCGCCGAATTGTTGCAGTGCTTGAGCGCATACCATACCGAGTGCCCGTACTTTGCACGACGGCAACTGCCAACGACCGCGTGGTCACAGATATCCGTCATCAACTTGGCGACGAAGTAACTGTCAAGCGGGGAAGCCTCAACCGCGAGAGCCTCTCTCTTCACGCGGTGAAGATGCCGACCATCGTTGAGCGACTCGCGTGGCTCGCTGAGCGGATTCCTGCAATGCCGGGTTCCGGCATTGTTTATTGCCTCACTGTCTCTGACACCAACCGTGTCGCGGACTGGTTGTGCGCCAACGGTATCGCTGCAGCCTCGTATTCAGGCGACACCGACTCTGAACGTCGTATTGAATTGGAGGGGCAACTCAAAGCCAACCAACTGAAGGTCCTGGCCGCGACATCCGCCCTCGGAATGGGCTACGACAAACCAGATCTATCGTTTGTCATCCACTATCAATCGCCGGATTCGCCGGTCGCATACTACCAGCAGGTCGGACGAGCCGGCCGCGCAGTCGACAGCGCTGAGGTAGTACTTTTGTGGAGCCAGCGCGACGAGGACATTTGGCGGTACTTCCTGGAGACGAGCCTACCGATTCAATGGCATGCCGAGCAGGTCGTCGAATACCTCGAGACTGCCGGAGACTGGGTTGGACAGCGCGAGATCGAGCTGACCGTGAACATGCCAAGCTCACGAATTGCTGGTCTACTCAAGGTTCTCGATGTCGAAGGCGCAATTGAGAAGGAGCACTCCAAGTTTCGCCGAACACTCCGTCCGTGGAAGTTCGACACTGAACGGATCGAACGCGTCCGCGATGCGCGCTTAGCAGAGCATCAAGCGATGCGCGATTATGCGACGACAACCGATTGCCGCATGCAATTTCTCCGCAAATCACTGGACGACACCGACGCCACGGCCTGCGGTCGCTGCGACAACTGCGCTGGCAAGCGGTACAACCGCCGCCCGAAGAAACGCACTGTGGGGCAGGCTCTCTCGTTCATTCGGCGACGTCCGATAGAGATTGAGCCGCGCAAGATGTGGGTTGGTCATCGTCGTGGACGCATAACGAAGCCCCTCGAAACAGGCAGAGCTCTGTGCTACCTGACTGACCCAGGATGGGGCGACCAGCTGCTTGATTCGACATCGACTGGAGGGCCGATCGACGACGAGCTCGTATTAGCGTCTGCGGCGCTGATCAACGACTGGCTACCCGAGTTCTGCGGCTCTGTCACCTATGTGCCGTCGTCAGACGACGGCGATCCAGTTCGTGATTTCGCCACCCGCCTCGCGCGGCACCTCGGCATCCGTTCGGTTGCTTGCCTCGCCAAGACACGGACAACCGCACCACAAGGAACGAAGGAGAACAGCGCTCAACAACTCTTGAATGTCGACGGAGCCTTCACGGTCGTGGGCAACGTCCCTGACGGCCCTATCCTGTTGGTCGATGATTTTGTCGACTCACGATGGACGCTGACAGTAGTGGGGGAACTGCTGCAAGCCGAGGGCGGAGGACCTGTCTACCCGTTCACTGTGGGCAAGACGAAAGGATGACGCCGCTCAACGACGCCGACCTCGCGGCTATCGCGTTGACCAGTCGCTTGGTGGGCGAAGAAACCGAGCCACTGTCTGCGAGGGAATTCTGGGAGCTGTCCCAAGCGCATGAACCCTCTAACTTCCTCGGTCTCAGTGCCGACGAAATAGTCACTGAGTATTCCACGACCGTTGAGATGGCCGAACGCATCACACACCTGCTTAATCACGCCACCGGGCTAGCGATCGCAATTGAAACGCTTGATCACTCGGGCATCTGGACAATGACTGGGCTAGGGCAGAACTACCCTAAGCGGCTGCGTCAGCAACTGCGTGATGACAGGCCCGTCGTCCTACATGGAGTAGGCGAAACCGGAATCCTCAGTATGGAATGCATCGGAATCGTCGGCGATTCCCATCTCACCACCGATGCCGTGCGTGTAACACAACTGTTAGCGGAATCGTTAGCAAAATCGGCACGCGCTGTCGTGTCGCGTGTGGATGATGGTGTTGGAAGGCAAGCGATGAATGCCGCGTTCGAAGCAGACGGTTCAGTCATCGGGGTGCCTGAAGTGCCTTTGCAACAGGTAATTTCACGACCGCGTATTCGCAAAGGAGTGATAGGTGGGCGTATTTGCCTTGTCACCTCTGACGCACCGTCGACCCCGGTCACCCCAAGTCAACCCGGAGTCGACCGACTTGTATACGGCATATCTGACTGCACCATCGTGATGGCGTGTGCCCGTGAGCGCGGGCCTACGTGGGATGGGGCACTCGACGCGATCGAACGCGGATATGGACGGATCGTATCCTGGGTAGGTGCTGGCAGCGGACCCAGCAACAGAGCCTTGGTCGACGCAGGGGCAGAGCAACTCGCCGACGTTGCTCAACTCTCGGATCTTGTCAGCGGCCGGTCCTCAACATCGCCAGCGGCCGCGGTCCCCAAAGCTCCAGGTGACCAATTATGGCTAGATTTCGGGTCCGCCCCCTAACTACGGCGATGTATCTGGTGTGGTCAAGCGACGGCCATGACCAACGACTGGTATGACAGGGACCAACGCCATGCCCGCACTCACGGCCTAACCCACCCGGATCAGGCAGCACTACAAGACTCCCCGGACCTCGACAGGCTTACAAACCCGATACAAAGTATTGCCTCAGCATCCAAACAATTTCCACACCTTTACGTCCCGTCACGAAGTCATCGAGGCTCCGGTCAGAGCCTTGCAGATCTCAGTGACCTCGGCCTCGTGCGCGTGATAGACGCTGTATCCATCGGATTCAAGTGAACGATCTCTCTCCACATCGGACCCGTCCACGATGACGATCCGCTGATTCGGCCACACAACTTCCACAGGCCAGTAATACTCGCCCATTTCTATGCCGACCTCAGGCTCGTCGACCCCAAGACGGGCAAGTTCAGCCAGAAGGAGCTTCACCGCGTCGGACGCGAGGTCGACCTGACCACCCCACTCCTCAGACATCTCGCTCCGAACACCGTTGACCCCAAGCGGACCCAAGATCGCTTGCGCTCCATCTCGTGACAGTTCGTCGTGTACGCGCGCATTGCGAAAAGACCGTAGACAGCCGTAACAAGATGTCTCCGGACCACAATCGCATTGCTGCACGCGGTCGACAGCAGAGCGGAGCACCAGTTCAAGGTTCTCTGCGATTCGCCTTGCTGCGCCGGCGCCGCCTGGGACGGTGTCGAACAACACAATGCTTCGCCGATTGTCCTTTGTCCACGAGAGTGCGCCGTCGATATCGTCTCGACTGATTTCTAACGCCTCCGAAGCGCCCTCGAGCATCGCGTAAAGCGCTGATAGCCAACTAGCCTCCGCTGCCCGCTGATACTCGACGCCGTCGAACGTGAACTCCGCTACGTCAGATTGGTACCGATGCCCGAGGCAAACCACCTCGAGCGGGCCATCGCATTCCTTTCCACTTTCTGGCCGCTGGTGTGCGCGTCGTCGTGCGCCTCGGACCGCAGCATCGGCCCATCCGCACCACTGGCAGACCTGAAAGCCGTTGCCTTCTCCCTCAGAGATCACCGCCAGCGTCGCACGAGTCCCCGCACGCGCCGCCACGGCAGTGCCAGACGCACCTGACCATCGGAAGGTGTCAACTTCATCGCCGACGTCTTCGACGTAGCTTGCTCCGTGCCAGCGCCTCTCTGGAGGCGCGGTACCGACATCCCGCGCCTGGCGGTCCGCGACGAATCCAAACTCGGGCAGTACCAGTCGGCGAGTTCTGCCGAACGGCTCGCCACATATCGGGCACAACTCGCCCGCATCCAACTCGCGCGCGCATTGAAACCGTTTGCAGGACAAACACACTCTGTATTTCCGCTCGTCCAGCTCACGGCCCGGCATCCGTCGAAGCCCTCGCGACGTCCACACCTTTCCGCCGGCGACCACCTCGTTTCCCGGTGCATAGTCGTAGATAGCCAAGCTAAGGTCACGGGCGAGATCCAGGCTCCGCCCGACCGGCTCGGCACAATGCAACGTTCGAAGTTCGACGGTGTCAACCGGGAACCCGTACTTTGGCAACACGTTCTTGTTCGCCAAGAAACCGATCAACGGACGCTTCTCAATCGTTGCCAACGTCCTCTGAAGCCGGTCTCCGTGGCGGAGATTCTTCTCACGAATAGCTGCATCGATGAGATCGTTAAATGTCTTGATATCATCGCCAACTTCCTGCTCGACCTTGGCCAAGAGATCCACCAAGCGCTCCACCCAGGAGTCATCCTCGATACCGATTTCAGCGTGCACCTGCTCCGGAATCGACGCCCTTACAGCCGCTTTTAGTTCGGGTGGAATAGGAGTAAGAAACTTCCGGACCCGCGACGCCGGTGAGTCTTGGCCGTCAGAAGTCGGAGAGAAGAACTCACCTGCATGCCGCCAAGTCATCCCTTGGTCGGCGCAGTGTCGAAAGTAGGCCGCGAGTGCCACGGAATGCGCATGGCGACGTGCAATGCGTGCATTGTCCACGGGGACCCAGGGAATTCGCATCTGTCCTGCGATCATCGATTCCGGATACTGATACTTAGCCAGATCGTGCGAGGCGCGATTCGCGTAGGTCAGTACCAGAGCCGCTGATGCTGCACGGCGGCCAGCACGGCCCGCGCGTTGCACGTAGTTCGCCGTCTTCGGCGGCATGTTTCGCATGACGACGGACTGAAGGTCGCCCACGTCAACACCTAGTTCAAAGGTGGTCGAACACGACAGGACGTTGACGCGTCCATCGATGAAGTCGCGCTGAATTTGTGCAGCCTGCTTGGCATCCCATTGTGCTGTGTGCTCTCTAGCCGCCAGCGGAGCGGTACCCATCGTCTGATACGTCACCCGATAGTGATTGGTGTCCGCGTCACTGGGAGGCACGACGTGGCTATGCAACTTGCCCGCGCAGCTGCTGTTCGGACATACTCCTCGAACGCTGCAGGCAGTGAGCTTTCGGCATTTGTCGCAGAGATACCACGTGCAATCGAGTCCATTCTGGACCAACAGCTTAGTGTGATCGACCTGGAATACCGGCCCGCGGTTACGGTCGGATTCCACAACGAAGTATTTCTGTTGCTCAAGGTAGTTCCAACAGCCCTCCAGGACCTTCTCGGCGGATTCGGAACTGCCGAGCGCATTGAGAACTTTCTGCACGAATGTGATTCGTCCGTTTGTCCTGCCGGGCCCGCTGGGAAGCCAACTAATGATCTTTCGTTGCCGGTCAGATCCGCGGGATCTCATGCGGATGCGGGCGTTGCGAGGCTCGAATCGCTCCGATTGGATGTCGACGTCGTCGAGAAGATCCATGGCGCCTTGCAGCCGTGCCGTCTTCACGAGTTCATCGAGCAGTGACCAGGCCTCGTCCTCCGTGAGGCCGAGGGTCGAGAAGGCCCGCGGTAGCACGGCGCCACGGGGTCGCCTCAACGTCACCCGCATCAATCCGAGACCCTCGAGCGACTGACGCGTGTCGAGAGCCATCAGCTCGCCGATCGCCCACTCATTGACCGCCTTGTTCTTCGCGATGGTGCCCATACCGTCGGGAAAGTGTCCGGCACCACTGGCCTTCTTGCGCGTGACGATCGCGATGTCCTCAATCGTCAGCGGTTCATCCGAGTACTTCGGATCCTGCAGTGCCTGAACGATGTATCGGCGTTCCAGGAAACGGCCGTAGGTCCGGTCCAGGTACGGTGCCGCGAACGCGGCAGCCTGGCGCGAGTCCGAGAACATCAAAAGTTTTCGGCCACTGCCAACCTCGTCCGCAGCCTCGTCCGTTGCCACCGGCAGCTCCTGGTAGAGCGCGGTAGTAATCACCGCCGGCGCAGCATTGGTGTCGGTTCTCAGCCGACGGATGACCTGCCTCGCCTGAGCACCGCATTCGGTACAGCGACTCATCACGCGCGTCGCGGCTCGATGTTCGCGTACGCGGCGCATATCACCCCCCGGACACGATGCTGATGCACATCCCGCAGCACCGGAGTCAGCGAGAAGGCCGCATCCGGTGCAGAGATATCTAATCGTCGGGTCGGCCTTTGAGTCATCGTTCGCGAGAGTCATCTCGTCCTCGTCAATGACTGTGTCGTCCCCGCCATCGGTCAATACCAGCCATTTGACCGATGCGTCGTTCTTGGTGCTTGGAAGGAAGAACTCCCGTCCGTCACGGTGCTCGACGTCGCCGGCGAGGTGAACAGCACCACAGCGTTGACAGGTCCCGAATTCGAAGACTGCGCGTCCGGTCTCTGGGTCAATCTCGTGGCGGCCGAGAAATATCCGCGGTCCATCGGAACCGAAGCTCACAAAGGCACCTTCGGTGGCGCGCACAAACATGTGATACCTGGCGGAAAGGACTGGATTGCCCGCCTCGTCGCACACTTGGCTGCCAAGCGCAACCAGTGATTCAAGCTTGCGGGATGAGTCGGGGTCTTCTGGCCAGAGCCGGCGTTGGAGAACGTCTGCTGCTACCGGCCCTGCAGCAAGCGCACCCTTGAGATCCGCGATGGTGCGCTCCGCATGGAGTGCTTCGCTAGGCGCTCCCCCACCCAACTGTGAAAGTTCCGTAACATCAGCATCGGGCATACCGAGTCGCAGGAGCTGCTCATCGGTCATCTGCCACGTCGGTTTGGCTCTTCGCTGTTGCCGGGTCGGCTTGACGAGATCCTGCCGTTGTACATCGCTGTTGACGAATTCGAACGTGGCGTTGAATAAACTGCGCGCAAACGTCATAGCCTCGCCCGGAGCTGCATCCGGCGAGCTTCCTTCGAGGGACGCCGACGTAGCCACACATTGCAGATTCGTGTCAGGCGCAACCCGTTGGCGTAGCCGCCGCAACAGCAGCGCGACTTCGGAGCCCTGGGCACCGTCGTATACGTGGGCCTCATCCAATACCAGGAAGCGCCACGTACCGGAGTGAGGTCCGTCGAACAGGTCGATGTCAGCGGCGCGCAACAGCAGGTACTCGAGCATGGCGTAGTTGGTTAACAGGATGTGTGGTGGCGTGCTGCGCATCTCCTGCCGGCTCAAGAGTTCGTTTGGAAGCCGCTGCTCGCCGACGTTGGTAGCGAGGAAGTCGGACTCGGCGTCGCTTGCCTTCTCTAAGGTTTCGCCCGTGTAGCGTCCGAATGTGATGTCCGGTGCGACGCGAAGAGCTGCGCGAAGACGCTTCAACTGATCATTCGCCAGCGCGTTCATCGGGTATAGGAGAAGTGCTCGTACACCTGGGCCGAGCGTGCCCGCCGCACTCTCACGAATCAGCGAGTCAAGTATCGGGAGCAGGAAGCTTTCCGTCTTGCCGGATCCGGTTCCGGTGCTAACGACCAGGTTTCGACCGGCGATGAACTTTCGGATCGCCTGCTCTTGATGTCGATAGAGCGGTCGTGTGAGAGGCACGGCCGGGCTGTTCAACCGGGTGAAGTCGGGGTGGAGAACGCCTTCACCAATCAACTCCTGGAGCGTGGCTCCCGTCTCGTACGGCGGCGTGAGCTCGAGAAGCGGCCCCTTGGTCAGAAGCCTGGTCTGATTGATGGCCTCATCGAAGGCCTCCGCCATGGCGAGGTCGGCGGGCGCGAGCAGCGTCTTCAAGTACCTCTTGTAAGTCGCCTCAATTTGCTTGGCGGTCGCTAGCGGGTCGAGCCGGTCGGTCATCAGTACTCCCGGGTGAGGTCACCGCGACAGAAGTGCACGATTAATGCTTCTGCGATAAGCAGATCCGTCGCGACTAGTCGAGGACAGAGCTGGGCCATCACAGCCCAGGCACTGAGCATGCCTGAGTTGAGATATTGACCCATGATCCTGTCGTGTGCTTCCAATCGGGCTAAGACCGCTAGCGTCAAGGACTGCACCGACATCAACATCCAGGGGTGTTGTGCCGTGGGCACGCCGCGCAAGGCTTCGCTTCGTGCGCTGATGATCTCGTAGGCGTCGGGGCAGGCCCGCTTGATCGGCGACAGCGCAAACGACGTCTGAGCAGCGAAACCATCCGACCATCCAGTACGCATCCAGGCTGCCCGCTGGTGGAACGCTTCGACGTTGCCCGCCACCCGTGTGTCAGCGTCGAGTAGGGCCCCGGGCACCAGACGAAGACCGACTAACAGTTCCTCCACCTGGCTGGCCGGCATGGCGTCTAGCCTGAAGACATTGCGGTCGAAGCATCCCTCGGCCAACGAAGCTGCCTTGCCGGTCGCGAGCGTGTCAATCAGTAAGTCGCCACCCTTATCACGCAGATACGCAAGGGTTTCCGCGCGTTCTTCACGGACCTCATCCTTCCTCCGGTGCAGTGACGGCAGGTCGGAGATCTCCACCATGCAACCGAACCACGGGTCCGCGTGAAGTTCGTTCAGAGTGAACGTCGTTGCGAAGCTTCGGTTGACCAGTTCCGAACCCACGAGCATGCCCATTTTGTCGCGCAGGGCAATAGTGCTGTTGCCGAGGCCTTCGAGAGCCCTGCGCGGCTCCTGGCCCAGCATCTTGATCAGCGCCGACCTAGTGCGACTGGCCACTGTGTCACTCGAGTCGAATCCGAGCATCGCCAGCGCCGACCACACCTCCGGCATCGCACCGACTGCCTCAGGTGCGGAACCCTCACCTGCCAAGAATTGCGAGAGCTTGGTCCGACCGGTGTCCTGCGACACTACCCAACCAGGTTGGGCGACTCGGAATGCCGTGTCATCTGGTCGCTGTGGTGGCTCGACGAGCACCCAGGGGTCGTCGACGAATACCTGACAACACAGCTCACCAGCGTTCACTAAATCGTCGGGTAGTTCCAAGGTGTCGCCGTCCAGCGGTAGTGACTGGGCGGGCAGCCATGGGGCGGTGGTGGGCCAGACGTGCACGGCGAGGTCCGCAGAGTCGAGCAGACCATTGAAAACCAGTGAGCCATTAACGAGACGGACGCCGGAACACACCTGCGGCGGTCGAACAGCGAGAACAACTACCTCAAGATTCCCTGTTTCACACGCAATGTTCGCAACGACCTTGCCGATTTCGGCGTGGCGCGCTGAATCCGCGAATCGTGCTGTGGCTGTTTCAAATACCCCGCCTGGTTTGCGCCGTGCTTGCTCAACGTGAATAACTTCTCCGGCGCCATCGACGAAGGTGAAATATGCGTCCATCCCTTTGGGTAGGCGTACTGCCACGTAGCGGTCCTGCGCCAGGTCGCCCGGTGCACATGTATCCGCGGTAGTGCGCCAGGTTGCGGGTTCTCCCCTGAGCCCGGTGCGCATCGTGATGTGCTCTGGCCGAACAACGACATCGGCGGAACGCTCGTCACTGCTCAACGTGATGAGCCGCTCTGGCTTGTCCACAGCAAATTCGATCAGGTCGGGCGAAACCTGCAGGGATGTCGAGGATCCCAACGCTGCGGTGCACGGGCTGAGCCCCCCTGGAACCGGTATCCTCAGCTCACTGTCGAAATCAGCATCGAGACCTTCCGCCACAAACACGACTGCTCGCACATCTGCCCCAAGCGGTCCCGTCACGACAATCTCGAAAAGCCCAAGCAAGCCTGATTCCGCGTCGTCGAAAGGATCGACACAGGTCTGCTCTTCCTCTGCATTCCATTCGTCGTCGGATATCCATTCGGTCTGCCCGAACAACCGGGTTCGGACCCGCCACTTTGTAGTCGCGCGGCTTGACGAAGGCGGAAGCATTACCCATGGACGCTCCGCGTAGACCGGGCGGCCGTCCTGCGTACGACAGCCCGGTACCGGCTCGCTGAGATGGAACGTCGGAACAGCGTCCTTGCGGACCGGGTGCGTGGTCCCGATCGGTCTTCCGTTCCGTCGTAGCTGCAGCGCTTCCACGTCTGCGAGGTCGACATACGTGCTGCGCCAACCGATCCAGCCGGCAGGCGCGCCGGAGTCCGTGCGCGCATCCACAACACGGTCGGCCTGCGGGTCATAGAGTTCGGCGTCGGAGGGGTGGATCACCCAAACCGCGTCTTTTAGCGCGTCCCGGCGAGGAATCCACGTGCCATCGGCGGCGAACGTGAGCATCGGATCCGTCGTGCCAACAACTTGCAGCGAGAAGCTTGAATCGCTG
This sequence comes from Mycolicibacterium duvalii, assembly GCF_010726645.1. Lineage (NCBI taxonomy): Bacteria > Bacillati > Actinomycetota > Actinomycetes > Mycobacteriales > Mycobacteriaceae > Mycobacterium > Mycolicibacterium duvalii. The sequence goes on from NZ_AP022563.1 coordinate 3,716,072, forward strand.
GCGTCATGCCAAAGCAGAATCTCCCGTATTGGCATCGGCACCGGTATCAACGTGGGCGCATGATTTCCGTCTGTAACGCCCCAACTGCGTTCGGCGTGCACCTCACGGACTGCACCGTCGAACGACACGCGCCACGGAAGCCCCGGGCTCGACCGCGGGTACGGCACGCTCACCACAAGCTGGTCGTCGTCCACGGAATATGCGAGCGCGGGGCGCCGCTGGACGGAGCTGCTTGTCGCGCGTCGGCCCTTCCACTCGATTGGGTGATCACGAAGTTGGTGGACGAGCTCATCGACTAAGACCGTCGGCAGGCCAGTAGTTGCGGTGTCTAATCCTGAGTCGAGCAAGCCCGGATCGACGACGGCAGCATCGACGACCTCGATGATCCGGTCAAGGATGTCGACGGCGAATTCCCCGCCATAACGGAGGAAGTTTCTGACCGGGACGTCGAGCGCATTCGTGCGGTACTGCTTACCCGGTTCCTCCAGCCATTCCAATAGCGCCACACCCGTGGCCTCCCGGCCCTGTACCAGGTGACTGTCGATCATCTGCAGCAGATCCCGAAGACAATGCGCAGGAATGCCCGCGTGCATTGCCAGGATCATGACGTACTGATTCTGACGTTCGAGTTTCGTGAATCGGGCAAGTTTGAATTTGTTCAACAACGGCACCAGTTGTCGCCGCATTGCGTTCTCGAAGTAGTTGTCGCGCCCGAGCCCGAGCTCGGACCAGAACTCATCCCAATATGCGCCCTGGTCGTATGCGAGTGCGGCGTGACCGACCAAGATGGCGAGCGTCAACGCCGGGTACTTCTTGATTACATCGTCGTACCGGTGACCGCGGCCGAGCATGCCGCGGGCGGCGGCGCCGTACTTCGATTGAGCGGTGCGCACTTCGTCGGCGTTGAGGTTCAACTCTGCGACGAGATTCACAGGTTCTAGAGCGACACGTAGCCGGTAGTCCTCATCGCTCAGCCAATCGAGCAGCGACCTGCTTTCCTCATCCATGGCACTTGTCCCCCGCAAACCTTCACATCCGCTTATTGACGTAGCAGTCGACCATAAGACAAGGCACCGACAGACACGCACCCAACCCCGCTCCGGCAGCGGCGGTCCGCTCTGAGGGGTGGTTGCTCACTCGCTCGAGTTCGAGCCGTCGTGCGCAACCGCCGAGCCACACATACCGCGCATCGAGTTGTCGCATAATTAGTCCCTAGGACTGGTCCTCGCCACGTTGAAAGCGCGGGAAGCGTTTCGTCCGGCGGACGGTTTCCTTGCCCTTTGCGTGGCCTTCCTCCGGCAATAGGCTGGTTACGCTGGCGATTCTTTCGCTTGCGGCGTTGAGCGCGCGGCCGGCGTAGTCACCTGCGACTGCAAGCACGTGACCGGCCGCGTCCCGGACGGAGGGGGTGTTGAGGTCTTGCCACTGCGCGATCTGGTGGCGACGGGCGCGGGCGAACGCATCCAAATCGTCTTGCAGCTGCTTGCTGTGCTTTGCCACATCGCGCACCGACCAGTATCGGAACCCGTCGATGCGGTTCGTCCGCCGGTAGGATTCCAGCACTTCGGCGGCCCGGGCATATAGCTTGCCGTCTTCGGCGACCTGGGTGGCGAGCAAATCGAATGCGTCCGCAACGACCTGTTCGCGATGTTCGGGCTCGACGTCCTGGACTCGCGCCAGGCGCAGACGCTGCCAGTTGTTCAGAGACTCTTCGGCGACGACGAGCAAGTTCAGGGTTTCTCCGAGGCGGTTCTCCTCCACTGCCTGTCGCAGGATCTCGGCGCGCTCCTGCACTGGTCTGGATGTGTCGAAGTCGTCGAGCGTTCGTAGTGCGTGGGCGCGCAGGCGCTCAACGGTGACGATTAAGTCGGGTCCCAGGGCCGCGATCGACTGCCAATCGGTAGCGGGCAGCGCGCCGTTGTTGTCTAGATTGCGGGCCATTCGCTCGACGGTCGCGTGGTGGCCTTTTACGTCGCCAATCCGGTTGGCCTCGACCAACTTGAGAATTGATTCGACTTTGCCCTCAACACGGCTGATCGAATCATTGACCTCGGCGATGGCCATTTTCAGGGCCATTTGGACCGCGATCATCTGTACCGAAACCATCTCGGTCGGGCCGAGCGATACTTGCCGCCACTGCAACTGCTGCAGGAATTGGCCCGCATTGTCGACGGTGGTCATGCGGTAGAAACCGGGATCGCCCGGCATCAGGTTGCCGGCGCGGATCGCCTCCATGCTTCTTGCCGACAACTGGACAAACTGCCCGTGCTGGGCAAACATCGCCGCCGCGCCGACAGCCGCGGCGGCGGCATTGCCGAGGGCGCCCTTGCTCACGTTCGCGACGTCGACAAGTTGTCCGGCTGCCTCTTTGATCTTGTTGATGTACCGCTCGACGACATCGGGGTGCCCGTCGACCAGCATCCCCTCATTGGTCACCGAGATCGCCAGGTCGTGCCCTGGGTCGGACTCCGCCAGCGGCACCGGCACCATGTCGGTCTTCGGTTCGCCGGGGGTTGGTTGCTCGTCAACGGTCATGTGTTACTTCCCCGCTCCCAACAACTCCGAGCGCCGTCCGCTCCACGTCACTACCAACGCGTCGCGCGCGCGGCTGCTCGCGACATATAACAACGACCGTTCGCGCAGTAGCGCTTCGTCACGCTCCTCGTCGGGGATAGAGCGCAACGTCGCAGGCGACGGGACGTGCTTATCGTCGGCACCGGCGAGAATCACCCGGGAGAACTCCATCCCCTTCGCCCGGTGCATGGTCATGACTAGAGGTTGACCGGGTACCGCGGCGTTCTTATCGACGGCGCGCGCCGGGACACCATGCTCGCCGAGGCCGCGAACAAACCGGTCACGTTCGTCCTGGCTGCGGGTGAGCACGGCGATACTTTCAGGTTCTACGGCGTCCTCTTCGAGCCACGTTTTGATCTTCGCGGCAACGGTTTTCAACTCATCGGCAAGGTTCTCGCAGGGAATCAATTCGGGCTCGGGTCCGCTGCGGGCTGAACGGTAGTCGGTTGTTGTCTCTTCTTCCTGTTCGAGGTCGCTGTACTCGGCACCAGACAACACACCCACCGCGAATCGGAGGTTTTGGGCGGTGGTTCGGTAATTCAGTGTCAACCGACGCGACCGCCCGACGATTTTGATTCCGAAGCGACTCAGCACGATCGGGCTACCGTAGATCCGTTGGTGTGAGTCCTCGGCGATGAATAGATCGTTCGGCCCCTCGGCCGCCAGGGATCGCAACAACGCCCAGTGCGTTGCGTGCAGGTCTTGCGCTTCGTCCACGATGACATGATCGGCGAGATAACTGCCGTCCTTTTCCGTCCGGATGCGCAGGGCCTCGGCGGCCAGCGCGAGAACTTCCGGAAAGCTGATGGTCTCGTCCATCTGGCTCTGCCGACGGTATGCCTCGACCAGCTTCCATACGGCGATGCGCTGTGGCCGGCTGAGTCGTACGCCTCGACCAGGACGCGGTACCTTGGCGTATTGCTCGAGTGTGGTGATTTGATTCGCCAGGACGACCGCGACGTACTCGGTTTCCAAGAACGCGGGTGTGGCCAACTTCTTGTCGAGTCCCGAGTCGACGGTTTGTGCGACTTCTCTCCACACGGTATCGGGTGCGGTTCGGCGCGAACCGAATTCGACTCGGTGCCCGAAGATGCGTTCGGCTGCCGCGTCTGCTAGACCCCCGGCACGGTGCAGTACGTCTCGGCCCAGTGCATCGATGCCGCCGACGTAGACGCCGCGATCGCCGGGCTTCTCGGCGATGGAAATGGTGGAGTCAAGGGTGGCCAGATCAGCCTTTAGCCCTTGTGCGAGGGTGGCGTTGAAGGTGGTCAAAATAATCCGCGCGTTCGGGTTGGTGCGGGAGAGCCGACGTGCACGGTGAATCGCGACGACGGTCTTGCCGGTTCCGGCGCCACCCGAGAGGCGGAACGCACCACCGTAATTCGATTCGACATAGCGGCGTTGCTCCGGGTGCAGGAATATGCGCCACGCGGCGAAGTCCCCTCCCTCGATGACGCGGCGCAGTTCCTCGTCGTCTTCGATGAACGCGAACTGCATCTTCGACGCTGGACGTTCGAGCGCCGCGATGATCTGCTGATCCTCGTCGACGGAGGTGTCGATCGGCTGGTCGGTGAACCCGTGTTTGTCTCGGATCGTTTCGATCGCGATGCCGGTCGCGAGATCGAGAAGGGCGCTGCCCTCCCATTCGAGCCCGGCTTCGGCCACCTCGAGCAGCGCCGACTCGTCGGGGGCGGCCATGGCCCGATCGGCCAGCGCTGGGTCGATTCCGAGACCTTCGGTCAGATCTGCCAGCGTGTAGCCGACTCCCTCGAGGTAAGAGAGCTCCGGCGCGGGTGGCGGTTTGGTGGGCGTCGAAACCGCCGGCTGCTCATTGGCAGGGACTTCGCCGATCAGTCCTTCGAGGGTGCCGTTGATCGGGTTGACGCGCAGCGTAGCCCGCTCAGCAAGCTTGATCGCATCGTCGTGCGGCCACGTTCCCATATAGATGTAGGTGGTGCCGCTCGACTTGTCGTCGATACGGAACAGGATGGCACGCCAATACAGGTCGACCCGGCCGGTTCGTACCCGAGGATCGACCGCTGCCTTCAAGGGTTCGATGTGCAGTTTGGGAGAAGTGTCGTCCTTATTCAGCTTCTCGAAGAAGTCGTAGACCTTGTTCTTGACCGAACCGTCCAGCTTCGACATCGCCTTGCTGTTGGAGGCGATAACCAGATTCGCCATCTACGCCACTCCGTTCAGTTTCAATGCTTCGACGATCTGCGCAGGGTCGGGCGGGCATATGGTCCATCCATCTGCCTTCGCGTCCTCGTCGAACTTCACAGCGACCCGCGCATTCATCCAGGCCAGATCCAGCACCTCGCCGTCAGCCGTTTCGTAACCCAGCACGGGCGCTGCTGCTCCAGCCTCAGCAAGCGCTCGAATCAGTTCGCGTTCGGCGTCGGACACCGCATCATCGAGCAGCGTCTGCCATTCGAAAGACAGCGCCGCTTGGTCGGACCCAACCGCAATAGTCTCGGGCGCCGCGGCTAGGAGTGTGCGCGTGGTAACGCGATGACGATCGCTGATACCAAGCCAGTTCGATAGACGCAGCCACTCTTTCCATGCCTTGCCGTCTAGGTTTTCCAGACGGTCGTCGCGATCGTCGACGGCTAGGACGGCACGGGGTGGATCGGCGGTGGTGACTACCCCCGAGGTGACGGTGAGCTCACCGTCGGTGTAGGCCCAGCACATTGCGGTGCCGGCCGCGGTGAATGGTGCGTCACCGTCAAGCGCGGCGATCGCGGCCGGCCCGAGCGCGTCCGCATCGGAGTGGGCGCGGTTGTCACTGCGGACGAACAGATAAGGCATCCAGTCACTGAATGTCTGCCACGCATCAATGTCCGGTTCGAGCATGAACTCCAGCAGTTGTGACACGGGATCCCGAGCGAGCAGCCGGACAAGCCCAGGCTGGACATGGAACTTACTGGTGATGATGGCGGCGGCCTTCTGGTCGAACCACTCCGGCTCAGCAGTGTCGCCTGCCTTGAAGCGTTGCAAGTCGTCGTGACTGAAAGACCACACCAGGTGACCCGCCTTGCGCAGCGCGGCGCGTTTGTCGGCGTCGTCGCCGACACGGTTGCAGCCCGACACTGCGTGGAAGGAGCGGCCATCGGCGAAGATCGCGATCTGAGGAATGTCGGGGTCAGCGGTCTGCAGTACGAAGTCGGGCTTGACGAAGTCGAACGACACTTGGGGCCGCAGTGACCATTTACGCGCTTTCTTGCCTTGCAGCGTGATGGTCGCCGACGGGCCGTAGGTTCCCGGCTTTTCGACGACGGCGGCGCCGATCAGTTTGAGCCGCTCGATGAACGACGAGTAGAAGTCGCGCTCGAGGAAGGATTCGTCGCTAATCGGAGTGGGTGGCGGTGCGGTCTCGGTGACTCCGGAGCTCCAGTCGTCGAGATCCGGGTTGGTGTGCGCTCCGATGTCGAGGATCTCATCGAGCAGCTTTAGCGCGGTGGTGCGAGAGACTCGGTCCATCTCGTGTGGTGCGGCGAACGGCAGCAGGCAGCGATGGCAGGCCAGCCGATCTTCGTTGCGGCACGGGCATTCGCGGACGATCTGCCGAGCAGCCGTCAGTACCGACCACACCTTGGCATGGTCGGAGAATTCGGCGAGGTAGCCGGTGCCACCCGGGACGGTGTCGTGCAGCAGCAGGGCGCGGCGGTCAGGTGCGCGAAGCGCGTCTCGAATGACCGCGACGTCGAGGTGTTCGGGCGATCCACCGATCACATGCCGCAGCCCGAGCATGATGGCCGCAGCGAGGCTGGGATGGGCGAAATTGTCGTATTCCATCTGCGGCGGCAAATGCAGCAGCACCCCTTGGGTGCGCAGCGTGCGCGCCAGCGCGATCTCACGCACATCCTCGGTGGCGACATCGCGCAGCCGACACCAGGTGCGGTGTTCGTAGCGATTGTTGCGGCCGGCAGCGCTGTCGAGTTGCCCACACGACGCGCAGACCCGAAACAACCCACTGGCCGATTCCTGTCCGGCGATGTTCCGCTTCTTGCCCTGTGAGGTGCGTCGGCCGAGGTTGAGCCATCGGATATCCAGGCGGCGCAGGTACTCTGCCCCGAATTCGGAGTCGCGTCGAAACCACGTGCGACCCACCTGCGCCGGGTCGATATCGGCGGCGACCGCGACTGTGAAGGGTTCGCGGCGACGGTCGTCTCGGATGTCGTTGATGGTGGCCTCGTCGCGGCGCACCTCCGCCGACACCCGGGTCATCTCGACGACCTGCATGTGCTGGCTTACATCGGCGATGCCGGGGTTGTGGCAGCGCGGACACGAGGACACCGGCTCCGTGATGACTGCGGACGGGTTGATGTGAACCCAGCCGCATTGCGGGCACAGCTGCCAGGAGTGAATGTTGGACTCCCCGGTGCCCAAGTCGACTGCGTCGATGGTCACCGCCAGCCCCTGGGCGTAGAAGGTCGCGCCGGGGGCGAGCTCGGTGAGCGCGACGCGGGAACCGCGCTGGTAACTGAGCTCTTCACCCATGTAGTCGTTGCTGTCGGGGTCGATCCAGGTGACTCCCACATCGAGGGTGACCGAATCATCGAGCAGTGTGTAGTTGGGTAGCACGCCGTAGCGTTCGAGCACCGAGATCCAGTAGTCTCGCGTGAGGGAATTGATCTGCGCGCCAAGAAGTTTGCGTGATCCGCGGGCAATGCGAAGCGCGCGCTTGTCGTCATCTGTCGCTGCCGGTGACGACGCTCGGCGTTCGAACTCGGGCAGGTCGGCTTCGATGGTGGCTAGGCGTTTGGTGAGTTCGTCGAGATCGACGCGCCACTGGTATGCGGCCGACAGCAGCCGCTCGGTCAGGCCGCTGGGACCGCCTTCAGGAGGGGGGCTGGCCCATGACCGCAGCGAATCGATTGCGTCCGCACTGAGGTGGTCGCCGAATTGCGCTAGGAACCCGTCGAGTTGCGGTTCTGCGTCGGCGGCGACCTCTAGCAGTCTGGAGAGCCAGCTGCCGTCGTCAGTGTCGCCGAGCACGGTGCGCGCATCCTTTGGTGCTTCCGCCTCAGGATCGCGACCGAACGAGTCGATGATGTGGGCCACGTATTGGCGTTGCAGGATTTCCTCGGCGCTGAGGAAGGTGGCGGGCGGTCGCACATCGCCTTGGATCACCGACAGCGGCTCGAACAGCTTAGGGAGATGTTCGCCGCGGCCGCGGACGTAGGCCAACGCCAGCGAGTTGCCGGTGAGGCGCCCCGCGCGTCCGACACGTTGGAGATACGACGCCACCGACCGCGGCAAGGATCCGAGCATCACGGTGGAGAGGTCGCCAATGTCGATACCCATCTCCAAGGTCGGGGTGGCGACCAACACGTTGGGTGCCTGCGGGTCGTCGCCGCCGCGTTTGAAGGCGGCTTCGTAGTCGAGTCGAACTTTGGCGGGTAACAGTCCAGTGTGCTCGCGCGCCACGACGCGTTTCATCTCGGTCGAGTTGTAGAGGCGACGGTAGAAGTTGTCCGCTTTCGGGGCGCGGCGCAATGTGCCTGGGCAGCGGATGAGCATGCAGGGCGCGCCGTCGAGTTCGTCGATGGTGGTGACGCTGCCCGGGCTGGGGGTTTGGCAGACATCACAGGTCAGCATGTGCCGTGAGTCGAGCAGTGATTCAAGCGCGGGCGCGGTGACTTGAACGTTGGTCGCCGACAACCCGTAGATGACCGAACCCGTCTCGGTGGTCACGGTGGACAACAGCATCTGTTCAGCGAGTTCGGTGAACAACGCCTTGGCGAAGAATGTCCCGTCGTACGGGGAGATGCCGAGGCAGCGGGACGCCCATCGGGCGTACCAGGACGCGGCTGAGGTGATCGGGTCGAATCCTTCCGGCAGAGAGCCGGTTCCGGACTTGATCGCCGGGAACGCGGGTGCTGGGCGGCCTTTCGGGAATGGGGGCATGCCTTGCCCGCGTGGCCGGCCACCCCAGATGTGGTAGCGGTTGGCGTTCTTTTCGAGGTAGCGGCGCAGCCAGTCGTGGTGGATGGCCCCGCGTGTGCGGATGCGTTCGACAGTGCCGCGCACCCACCTGGTCAGTGCTGCGTCGTCGATGTCGCTCAATGGAACCTGTGTGCCCGAGCCGGCTTCGACGGCCTTTTCTACTGCCCGGCGTCCGATGATCGCCGAACGCTGGGGTGCGCCCAGATAGACCTCGGCGGCAACGCTTCCGGTGAGTTCCAACGTGCGGCCGGTGCGCGACTGGAGGCCGAGCTCGAGGTCGACGTCGAACTGCAACCGCCGCTTGGCCTTGTTCTCCGCGGCACGGCGGCTGTTGGGGTGCGCGTTGGCTTTCCAGAATGCGACGAATTCGTCCCGGTCGACGATGTCGGGCGGCAGCAGCTGGTAGCGGAGGATCGGATTGTCGCCCGCGCGGTTGATCACGGCCTGGGTCAGCTCGGTAAGGTCGAGTTCGCTGTCCCCGAGCGCGGCCCGCAGCGCCGCGCGCAGGCTCAGGGTATGTGAGCGGGCTTGGACGAATCCGGCGCGGTGTGCGGCGTCCTGCACGCTGTCGGTGAACATCAGCGCCTTTTTCTCGGCCGCATCAAGATGCTTGTCGCCGAACAGGTTCGACAATGTCACCGAGAGCTGCGTGGCCACTGCGCTGCCCAGGAAGCGGATGCCGTCGCCCGCGCCACAGGCTGGGCAGACGTCGTTCTTGGAGTCCTCGTCCGCCTCAGGCCCCACCAGGGTGAGCACCGGCAGCGCTCGCCCGTCGACCGCTTCGGCGCTGTCGGGGTCGGGCGCCTCGTCGACGAGCTCGCGGTGGTCGAGGTGGAACCATCGGAGGCCTTCCACCGGATCATCCACCTGCGACTCGGCCGGCGCGGAGATCAGTGCGCGGAACCGTGCCGCTCCGGCGGCATGGTCGGCACGGATCGCGTCGTCGGTCACGTCGAGGGTGGCACCGGTTGGTGCGAGGCGGGCACCCCAGCCCGATCTTCCGCAGTGCCGGCAGTACACGGCGGGCAGGTACATTTCGGTGTCCTCGGCCAGGGCTCCGTCGTCGGACCAGCGGTACTCCGTGCCGGCGCGAACGGCGCGGTCGACCCGGCTGAGTTCGCGAATCCACAGGTGCACATCGACGCCGAGTGCCGCGCGGCCAGCCTGCGCTCGGACGTGGGAGAGCATCGCGAAGACGAACTCCAGGAAGCGCATTCGGTTGGCATGGGTGCGGGCCGCGTCGCGGTCGACGGGCGCCGCCGGAAACACCCGGTTGGCTAGTTCTGCAAGCGGCACCGCGTCGATAGAGCTTTCCAGCACCGCCTGGATGAACCGGTGGCGTTTGAGTTGGTCGAGCATGTCCGCAGCATCCAGGGGCGGTTCGCCGGTGGACGGACCCGTGCCGGTCAGCGGTTCGAAGAGTTCGGCGAATACAGCAGCGGCGAGCGCCTCGTTTCCGTAGGTGGCGCGGTCGACCTCGGTGATCCGCTCCAGGGCGTCCGGGAGGGCGGGTTCGACGAGCCTCCAGTCCTTGTCGCGACGTCCGAGCCGCGCGTTGCGCCATTCGTCGGGCGTGAGTCTGGTCTCGCTGATCACCCCATCGGCTTCGAACGCTTCCCCGAACACGGTGTGCGCGAAACCGAGCATGGCGACGGGTTCAGCGCGTGAACCCAGGGTGGCCGAGGTGGCGACCGGAGTAATTCGGCCCAGGGGGCGCCCGCGGTCGTCATCGGTCACCCGCGATGTCTCTGTCCAGTGGCTCTTCAACGTGAGGCCGAGACGCCGCAACAGCATGGCTACATCGGTGCCCTGAGCGCCGTCGTAGGTGTGGAACTCGTCAAGCACCAGAAATTGCAGCGATTCTGCGGATTGCCGCCACATGTCAGCGCGTCCGGGATGCAGCAGCATGTGGTCGAGCATTTTGTAGTTGGTGAGCAGGATGTCGGGCGGTGCGTCGTGCATGAGCGCCCGATCGGTGATAAGTCCATCGGCCGAGACTCGGGTGCGTCCGCCGCTTGCTTGCTCGCCGGTGTAGAGACCGGCGGTTACTGCGGCCAGTGCGGGGTCGCCGGAGATGACCGCGGCGAGTCGCTCGGCCTGATCGTTGGCCAGCGCGTTCATCGGGTAGAGGATCAGTGCCTTCATCCCGGTGACACCGGATTTCTTGGCGCGCAGCACATGATCGAGGATTGGGTACAGGAACGCTTCTGTCTTTCCCGACCCAGTGCCGGTGGTGACCAGGGTAGGTTGCGGTCTGTCTCGATGCTTGGTCGACAGCCGTTCGAATGCGGCGGCCTGGTGTCCGTACGGGATGAAACCATCTGGCCACCAGTCGAGGTGCTCGACCCAATCGTCGTCGGCGGGCGCGAACGGAAGCCGTAGGCGCACATATGGCCCTTTGAACATCCCGTTTTCAGGATCGCTGATGAAGTCGGTCAACGCCGACTGCGCGTCAGGGTCGGTCAGCGCGAATGTTGTTGCGAGGTAGTCTGTGAGGCCTTCGCGCAGGTGCTCGGCCTGTAAGGTGGGAAGCAGCGTGCCCATGGCCTACATCCCTCGTCCGGCTAACCACAGAGCGTGGTCGATCTCCCATGCGGTGACGTCCCGCCGAAGACGTTGGCTGACGATGGGCACCAACGCGGTGATGATGTCGCGCGCGTCAGCGGGATCGACGATCACCCCGTGGTGGCGGAACCATCGCAGCACCATCCGGTCCGGTTTGATTAGGTCGTCCTGCCCGATCAACATCCACAGATAGTTCCGCCGAACCCCGCGCGCGCCCTCACCGGGAATCGAGCGCAGGTCCTTATCGACAGCGGCGAACCGATCGCTGTCCGCCAACAGGTCAATCCCGTCGCGTAGGGTGGTGACATCGTGTTTGACGAATTCGTTGATGTGGCGCAGCACCGCATCGGCTTTGAGTATTCCGCCGCGTGTCGAAGTTCGTTGCCGATTTGTGCGCCGCGCCAGCTCCTCGACACCGAGTTCTCCCAGTCGTGTGACGGGTAAGGGGTCGACATCAAGCGCATCCGTCATCGGAACAACGGGCCTGTCGACGCCGAACTCCTTGGCCAGATTCCGCGTCAACGGGACCACGACGTTGTCGTAGTTGGCTCCGATGCTCCACACTGCGTCGAGGATGCACAGGCTCAGACTGACCCAACGTCGTTCGCGAGGTTGCGGATCCAGCACCTCAACGGCGTCGGCAAGTCTGTCGCGCGCCGCCCTATCCAGGGTTTCGTGTGCGGGTGAACGGCCGTTTCCTTGTCCCATCTCGTCTGCCATCAGCCGTTCGCGATATCGCTGAAGTGCTTGTGCGCCAGTTCCATATCGCGCTCGCGATCAACCCCGACGAACGGTTCCACATAGGTAGTGCCGTCCACGGTGAGGCCATCCGGCTTCAAAGCGCCCTTCTTGCGGTACTCAGATGCGAGCTTGCCGGGTAGTTGGCGACCATTGGCGTCGTAGAGCGCATCGCGCTCATACTTCTGCAGCACCGGGAACTGAGTGCGGTAAATCGTGGTCAGTTCTTCGGCGGTGATGCCGAGCATGATAGCGACGATCACATCGATCTCGACGAGGGCTTGGCGACGGTCCGCAGCGCGGCGCAGCGGTGTCGCCCACTGCCATTTCTGGTCGACGGCACCTAGCGGTGCACGGCCGGTGTAGTCCACGCCGATGTGTGGAACCCACGAATCCTGCTGCCATGCTTTGTCATATAGCTCTTCCCACAGTGGGGCGTGGGGCTGGACGAGACAGTTGAGACGGAGGGTGCGAAGAACCAGGTGGGACTCAATCGGAGATCCATTAGGAGCAGGAATCTGCAACCACGTTGAGGCATTGATGTGACCGCTGCCGATCACTTTGATCATGAAATCGGCTACAACCGAATGGCTCACCCCTGCCATAAGAGCGAGCCGTCGATTATCCCGCGGCAACGAAAATGAATGGACAGCGTGGACGTGAGTAGGCCCTGGCGGGATAAGTGCAGTTTGCAGAGTGCGGACAGCCTTCACCGGCTGGCTCATCTCCCGCCATGCTAGTCGGAAATATGCCGAAGTAGGTTTGCCGTTCCATTTGGGATAGGCCGCGATGTACTCAGGATATGGCACAGCGCGCTGGTAGCTTGTTCGGGGGATAAAGTTCTCGTTGATTTGCTCAAGGGTGATCTCCGAGGTGTCGAGGTTGTTGCGCATGGTTTCGGCCGGTTGCTTAGACAGCGGAGTAGCGACCGTCAGGTGTGGGCCCTGGAGGATGACGTCCTCCCAACGCCCCGGCACCGCGGAGGCGGACTTGAAGAATCCCGCCTTGCGGTCGGCAGATTCATGCCATCCCGCAGTCCATTGAAAGTATTTGCTTCCGAGACGCGGTGCGGCCGCAATCTTGTCAAGTACTGTGCCACTGGCTCGGTTCACCGGATATAGCATGCGAGCTTCGGCGGGCGGAGTCTCAGACTCGTCGACGAGGGCTGCCCACCTTGCCAGTTCTGCTTCTGTGACCCTTATCACGCGCTCGGCATGCGGCCGTTGATCCCAGTGCCCGGTTTCATCCTTTATCCCCGGAATTGGACCCGAGCCGTCGTGATGCAGTGACCGCGTCACGGTCTGCGGGTGATAGAGGGATGCCGCTTGCAAGAAATCGGTCCTAACAGCGGCGCCATAGACATGCACGCCGTACTGCTTCGCATGGTCGATTTCAAAGAGTCTTAGCTCATTCCGAAATTCCCAATGGCGGCGGAGACGTCGATATGTCTCACGACGAAGTGTCCTCGCCCGGAGCTCAGTGAAGTGACTTTCGGGGTGGATTAGGCCCACGATCCCATTCGGCGCCATGGATCGCCAGGTCCGTTCAATAAAGCAGCGGTACAGATCAGGCTGCAATCCCGACAGGACCGGTCGATCTACATCCGAGCCTAGATGTTCACTTAACCCCGCCTGCTCTGCTCGCTCGGTCAGGTACGCGTCCAGACCTTTCGGCTCAGCGAGCGTCTCCTCCCGCTTCCGCTGCTTAACCGTCTCAGCCGGTTTGTCCGCCAGCTGCCACCACGGGTCGAACTCCGCCAACACTCCCGCTTCGTCCCAGTCAGGGCGAACCCACGGCGGATTTCCAACTTGCAGATCAAACCCACCACGGGCGAACACCGGCGCGAAGTCCAACTCCCAGTGAAAGAAGCCCTGCTGTTCGGCGATCGATCCGCATACCGCCAGCCACGGATACCCGTCGAGTGCCCTATCGATTGGAACTACTTGGGAGAACGTACGGTCGGTGTCCTCAGCGACATCCAGCTCAGCCCAGCTCATGTCGACCGCGAGGCTGGTCTGCCCGTACTTTTCGAACTTTCCAGCCTTCGGCGGCACGCCGAGGATCGCTTCGAGACCGCCGACCCACTGATCCAAATCTGGTGGTTCAATGTCGGTGGTGAGCGGCCAGGACCACAGTGCGCACCAGGCGTCCATCACCCGTCGTAGCCGCCGGTATGCGCCGTTTTCGTCGTGCAGCACCGCTTCGATCTGCTCACGCGTCACCGCCGGTGCGGACCCATCGTCCCGCTCCTGGCCCCACAGGTTGATGTCGCGCCGGATCTCCGACTCCGCGATGGTCAACCGTCGCAGCGTGAACTCCCACAGTGTTTCGACCCGCTGCGCGAGAGCGGTAAGCCGCTTCTTGATCGGGGCGCTCGGATTGCCGCGAATCCCGTTGCGCCACAACCGCAGCTCTTCCCGCTTGTCAGGCGCATACGTCTTGGCTTCGGGAGTGTCGATCACCGTGCCCCAACCATGCGAAGGCACCAGGAAGTGGTGAATACCCGCACCGATCTCAGCACCGAGTGGCACATCGTCCGGTGCAGTCGACAGCCACGCCTTCTTCGCTAGCAGCCCAGGCGCATATACCGCGCGGCGAGCCCCGATCAACGAGTTGCCGCGTCGCAGGTGCAGCCCGAACCATGGGGCCTGCAAACCCGCGACCATGGTGTCCAGCCACAACGAGATCTCGGCTAGCTCTACCGCCGTGGCGTTGAGGTCGACGCCGTACACCTGGTGAAGTGCGATGTGCGCCTTCACCTTCTGCAGCTCGACTTGGTATTGGTCCGCGTCGATGACCTCACCGATATCTTCCTGCTTACGCTTGAGGTATTCGGCGGCGAGTTGGCGTACCGCCTCGATTGCGAAGGCTCCGGACCCGAGAGCCGGCTCGCAGATCGTCAGTTGGAGGATCTGCTCGGGTGTTGTTCGTTCACTGTTCTGGTCGAGGAGTTCTTCAAGTGCCTGGGACACGACGAACTTCGTCAACACCTCGGGGGTGTAGTAGGAGGCCGACTGCTGACGTTCCCGGCCGGCGAGGCGGAACACAAAGGTGCCCTGTCGATGAATCACCGCGATCGGCTCGCCGGTCGCCTCGTCGATGGTCGTCACAAAATCAGACGCAGACAGGTGATCGGCGCGCGACACCGGAACCACCCACGAGCCCTTTTCCGGGTCGCCGTTCTTAGCGACCTCGTAGAGGTCTTCCTCGGCGAAAAAGCCGGTGTACGACATCAGCCCCTCATAGACCGCACCGAGTTGGTTGATGCCGAGTTCGGCATAGGAGATGAAGCCGCGGTCGGCGCCCTTTCGCCCCTTGGACTCCTTGGAGAGCAGCAGATGTTGGAGCACCTGCTGTGTCGCCTCATTGCCGAGGCCAACTTGGTCGATGAGTTCGGTTGCCTTGGGGTGGAACAGATCTGCCCGCAAGGCGTTGAACTCAAGCCCAGGTGCCGGGTCGTCGGCGATGTCGCTGTCGACCGCTGCGGGCGTGTGTCCGATGTCTACGAGTCGGAACAGGGTTGCTAAAGATTGGTAGAGGTGCGTGCCGTTTTTCGCGGTGGGCGAGACGAGCTCGGTCAGGGTTAGCTCGCGCAGTCGGTCCAGGCCGTAGCCCTCGCCGTACTCGGGGGCGCCCGCCGGAAGGACCCGCAATTCGGGCGAGGCTTCCGCGTAGAGCAGGAACAGAATGCGGTAGAGGAAGCGCAGCGCGTGCTTGGCGAGCTGTTGTCCGTCGATCTGAGTTAGCGGCAAATCACGTTCGGCGCGGCGGCGTACCACGTCGTTGGCGATGATTTCGATAGAGAGCCGGATGCCTTCGCGGAGATCCTTGGATACGCCGACGGTGTGCTTGACCGAGTCTTCGAGCACGCCGGTCCACCAAATATTTCCGTCCGCGTCCGGTAGTAGCGCCTGTCGGCCGAACATCGCGGCGAATCGGTCGATCTCACCGCCTCGCTTCTCATCGCGCCGTTCGAGCACCACCAGCAGGTCGACGGCAAGGTAGCGGCCTTCCGCCCACCGTGCGCCCTCCGCGAGCAATAGCCATTGGCCGGCTTGCACGACGATGAACGCGGGTGGCTCGTCGCTGCGGAACGCCGCCGACACCGCCTTGGACACCACGTCGATCGGCTTGTTGTCCTCATCACCCGGTTCGAGCAGCAGTCCAGTCTGAGGATCGAGCAGGTCGTCGATCGACTCCACCGGGTTGGCCTGGAGCACAAGGGTGCTCGTCACACCCGGGAGTTGTGCTTTCGGCAGTCGGAGTTCGGTTCCCGCCCGCGTACCGTCGTAGTCGGTCAATGCTTCGGTGAAGCCGAGCGCCTGACGGATCATGGCATGTGCTTCAGGCGCCCCGCTCGGCTCCTCGGCGAGCGTCGACAACGCGGTCTGTACATCGCGGGCCGCGCCGAGCAGTCGGCTCCGTACGGTCTCTCGACCCTCGGCGGTTTCGGCATCCCACTGCTTGCGCAGCTCGATTACCTTGCCTTGGAAGGACTCTCGTGGCGAGTCGGTGGTGAAGTAGTGCTCGCTGATCCAGTCTTCACCGACGACGATGGAATCGTACGAGGGCACGGCTCAACGCTCCTTTCCAGCGGCGGCGGTGTCGGTGCCCACGATCACCAGCAGCGGGCGCACCAGCTGCTGGGTGGGGGACAACAGGTCGGCGAGGCGTTGCTCATCGTGAATGCGCTGCCCGAGCCTGCCGATGCGGGACTTCTGGGCTCCGCGAAGATCCAAATGATCGGCTTCGGTGTGCCACCGTTCCGCGCGCTGCCGCCAGTGCGCGAGGCGTTCGGTGGTGGCCTTCTCTTGCGCGTCGAGCACCCACCGCATCTCGCGGCGGGCATGCTCAACCGCGACCGGGATCAGCGCGCGGTAGCGCTCGACGTCAGCGACCGGCCCGGGATTCGATGATCCGGGTTTGAGGCCCGTGTCGGCGGTGAGGAAGTTGAGGTCTTCGAGCGCCTCGACCATGCAGAACTCCGGATTAGACGGGTTGGGGAACACGGCAGTGGAGAAAACTCGCGAAATCAGTTGTCCGCGTTTGTTGGTCAACGTACCCATCAGCAGTACGGTCGGCGCGTCCACGTCGCCACGTATCACGAAGACCTGATTGCGGCCCAGCGCCGTTAGGGCGCGGTCGCTGGCCCAGTCCAGCACCGGATGCAGCGGCCCGAGGAAGTGCGCTTCAGGCCACGTCGTGTTGTCTATGCCCTTGCCTTCTCGAGCGATGCGCAACTGCTCCTCGCCGACGGACGGTGTGGTGGCGAGTTTGAGCCGTTCCAACACGCGGCCGTGCTGCAGATAGTTCTGCGGCAGTTGGCCCAACCGCTGCTGTAGGTCTTTCGGCGGGTTCAATTCGGCGATGCCGTGCGTCTTGCTGACCGTCCAGAGGACCCCGCCCTTCGCCGGCGGGGCATGCGGTACGTCGTGGAATGCGGCCTGCAACGCCTCGTCGAGGAAGGTGAGATCGTCGGGGTACAGACTCTGCCGCGTCGACGCCGGCAACGCTGGGGGTGCGTCGTCGACCGTGTCGAACTGCGCGAAGAACGCATCCAGATCGTCACCCTCGGCCACTTCGTCGGCGGTGCGGACCGCGTCGTCGAGCTCCATGCCTTTCGCCAGCACGTCGCGGATGACGTTTTCCTCCTCGGTCACGCTGTGCTTACCCATCAGCGAGGCGATGTCGCCGAGCATGGAGTGCGCCTGGTTCTCGCGTTCCAGTAGCCGTGACAAGACGCGTAGGTCACCGGAGAACTCCGGATCGGATGGTTCGAGGATCAGCGAGGAGATCACTGGAGGGAACTTCTGCCCGTACCGGTCGATGCGGCCGTTGCGCTGCTCGATGCGTATGAGGCTCCACGGGATGTCGTAGTGGATGAGGTGATGACACTGTCGGTGGAGGTTCACGCCCTCTGAGGCGACGTCGCCGGTCACCAGAACACGGATCGGCGAGGTTTCCAACTTGAAACTGTCGACGATTTCCTGCTGCTCGACGTCCGACAGACCGCCGTGCAGCATCGCAATGTTGTCGGGTTTCAGCCCGGTCGCGGCTGGGAGGTGCTCTCGCAGCCACCTCAGCGTGGCAATCCGTTCGGCGAACACTACGGCGCGCATCGACGATCCCGGCGCGACGCCGATCTCTTTGAGGCGCGCAACGAGCGCCGAGAACTTCCCGGCGCGTTCGTTGATGGCCTTGGCGTTGAGATCATCGAGGGTCTGCAGCGCCTGCAGCTCTTTGCGCTGCTCGCGGTCGGTGTTGTCGAGTTTGTTGCGTCGTTGCTTGATCGACTCGGCAAGGGCGGCAGGTGAGGAGAGGAAGGCCTTCGCCAGTGTCCACGGGAACAGGGCTTTGGTGTCGCCGGAGTATGGGGAGCTGCCCGTCGCCGGGTGCAACCAGGTATGCGACAGCTCGGCGGCTACGGCGTCCTCGGCCGGAGACGGCTTGACCAGCCGGTGCACCGGCTCGGCGCGCTCGGCCCAGTCGCCGCCCACTTCTGCGGCGACGTCGGGGCTGTGGCGGTGCCGCCGGATAAGCAGGGATTCGACGTCCTGCTTGGTGAAGGTGCCATCGGGCTGCACCACGGTCGGGTCGAGCAGCCGCAGCAACTCGGCGAACGATTCTTCCCGGCCGTTGTGCGGGGTGGCCGAGGCCAGGATGAGCGCCTCGGTGTTCGGCGCTAGGACGCGGGCCAGCTCGTTGTTCTGGGTGCCGACGTTGGTGAGGTTGTGTGACTCGTCGATGACGACCGCGTCCCACTGCTGGCGCTCCAGGTGTGCTTTGTAGCGGGGGCTCTTCAGCGTGTCGATCGAGATGATCGACCGCTTGAAGTAGGTGAACGGGTTACGCGTGGCTGGCAACTTCTGGCGCACCTTCTGGATCCCGGCCGAGTCGAGTCGCACGAACGGCAACGCGAACCGGCACCACAGCTCGTGCTGCATCTGTTCGAGCACATGTTTCGGGGTGACGATCAGGATGCGTTCGCCGCGGCCGCGCCGCACCAGCTCGGACAGGATCATGCCGATCTCGATGGTTTTGCCGAGGCCGACCGCATCGGCGATCAGGATTCGCGGGCGGATGTGCATGGGGTCGAGCGCACGGGTCACCGCGGCCTGCTGAAAGGCGAGCGAATCGGCGAGCATGTGCGTCGACACCGTCAGCGCCTGGTCGCCGTACGGCACGGGTGTCTTACGCAGCAGTGCTTCGAGCCACAGCCGGGAGTCGCGATATCCCGAGGAACCGTCGGCGACCACTTTCGCCTCTTTGGGATCCTGCGGCTCGATCGTGTCGAGGCTGGAGTAGAACGCGGCCGTCGTCTCGGCGACCAGTTCGGATAGCCCGCGGACGTAGACCAGCCAGCCGTCACTGCCCTGCTCAGCCTTGGTGACCAGCCACTCCTCATCGCGAACGACCACGATGGATCCTGGTGCGACGTTGAGGTCGTTGGTTGCTGTGGTCTCGACGGTAGGGGTCAACTTCTCTCCGGGGGTCGGCGCAGGGGATCTTGGAACAGGCGGTGGCGGTGGTTTCGGGCTGGGCGGCGGTTGTGGTGTTGGCGGCGCAGCTTGGGCTTCGACCTCGCCGAGGTCGATGAACTCCTGCAGGACGACTTCGCGTAGGTTCTTCGCGTTGCGCAGTCCGCGCAGGAACTCGATCTGCGCCCGCCGATTCGTGATCTGGCCGTCTTCACCTCGCCGGGCGAGGAGGGCCTGCACGACACGCTCGCGCGCCTCCTTGTCCCGGCGTAGCCAACCGTCTCGAAGCGTTTCCCACGCCTCCTGAACGAACTCTTCCCGAGGACGTGCTCCGTAGGTAAGTTGCAGGGCCTCGGGCGGAGCGAGCCCACCGCAGTCAGCGAACAAGTTCCCACACAACTCGTCTAATAGGGACGATGGCAGGTTTGACCAGCGGAATCTGTATCTAGGCACTTCGCGCCCACCGGATGAACGTCTGAAACACCCCCGTCTCCTGCTTACCTTCGCACATTAGTGGCGTTGCTGCTTTCGCGCCGCCGGTTCCTACGGATACCGTGTCATACCGACACGCTCGGGATTATTTGCCCAGGTTGCGCTCGTCGCGCATCCCGCCCTCAAGCCCGAGCTGGCGGTCGTAGATCCAGCTGCGCGACGTCGCTGTCGGTCACCCCGCGCTGCCGCAGCAACTCCATCATGTCCTCCTGCCGGGGCTGGCCCAGCATCATGCGGTACAGCGTGAGCGAGTCCCGGAGCCGCTGATACTGAGCATCCTCTCGGCTGAGGGGGAAGTGCACGACGAGCCGCTCAACACGGGCCTGGCCCGGATAGATCCACCACGGTGAGAATTCGCCGAGTTCGGTGTGGTCGACCGCCGCATCGAATGCGCACTCCCAGGGGTGGCGCCCGGACCGTGCCGCCGCGAGCGCCGCCTGACCATGCGCAGACGCAACGTTCTTGCGCACTGCGTGCCCGCCGAAACGGTTCACGCGACCCTCGCGCTGCTCGAAGTCCACCGGGTTGGAGGGAAGGTTCCAATGCACTACAGAATGGCTCCACCAGTGGAAGTCGATCCCTTCCTGCCCGACGCTCGTCGACGCCAAGACGAAGGGCCAGAACGGGCTGTTAAACGCGTTGCGGACCTCCGGCGCTCGAACGCTCTCGGTGTCTTTGCCCGCGGCACCGTAGCGCAGCGCGAATCGCACGGTGATCGGAATCCTCGTGAACTCTGCGTTGGTGGCCCGCGCGGTGTACCGCGACGTACGTAGTGTCAGGGCCTCGATTGCTCGATCTGCAATCTGGCTCAGAGTGGCGGCGTCGATCCGAACCCCGGCGAGCTCGAGCTTGAGCTGGTAGCAGTATTCATCGAGCACCGCCTGCAGATTGCCGTCGGCGCAGTACTGCAGGACCGACCTCCAATACGGCTGCTCGGTCCCGTAGAGCTGGTCGAGCAGGAACATGACATCCATCCGGTTGAACAGTGTCCGGATACCATTGGCGAGGCGTGCTGCGTTGCGCCACAGGTCTTTGCGAAGTTCTTGATCGATCTCATCGCAGATTCTGGCCAGCGCTCGGTACGCGATGTTGCCCGGGCTGTGCAGCGCGAGCAATGCCAGGTCGTCGTGCCAATGTGGCGAGGCCGTTTGCGCTAGCGCCACCTTGGCGTGCGCCGGCAGCGCACGGCCTGAACCGGTGTCTTCCGTCGACGTGGCGCCGCCACCGCGCCCGGCCAGCCAGTATGCGGCGGCATCGGATCGACGGTGTACGCCCTTGGGCCAGCCATCCGGCCAGGCGAAGAACGCCTCCCACGCCGCTTCCGCATGTGCGTGTTCAGCGGACGTAATCCGAGCCCGAATACGTTCCTCGACCGCTGTCTTCGCGACGTCGGCTTCGATCGGGCGTCCTTCCTCCAGCAGGTCTAGCGGATCACCGACTTCGGCCAGCGCCGGGTGCGGCCAGAACAGCGCAAGGGTGGACATACTCGCCGCCCTGTCTTCACGGATCACATAG
Organism: Mycolicibacterium duvalii; assembly: GCF_010726645.1. Classification (NCBI taxonomy): domain Bacteria; kingdom Bacillati; phylum Actinomycetota; class Actinomycetes; order Mycobacteriales; family Mycobacteriaceae; genus Mycobacterium; species Mycolicibacterium duvalii. Next base: position 3,737,383 of record NZ_AP022563.1, read on the forward strand.
TCGAATCGCGACGACACCGCGCGTCTCGCCTCCGCCGTATTCTCGGTCAATCCGGAACCAGCGACCATCCGCCGTTCTGCTTCATAACTCAGCAGACTCGCCACCGATGTCGGCACACCAGACCACGCCGAGAAAATCAAACGCTTCGTGACAGAACCGTCCGAAAACGGTGAATACACCTTCCCCGGAGCGAGGTAGGGCATCGAAGGCGGAACCCACAACAGCCTCCACCAATCTTTCTCGACGGTCTCGGCGGCGAAGGCGCGGAGGCGCGCATTTCCGTAGTCGACTTGCTCGTATTTCTTGATCAGTTGCGGGTCGACCGATCGAAGCCTGCTGACACTTGCTGTCAACTCCGCTGTCCCGGTTCCTGTTTTGAGCAGGTGACGAGCATGCTCCCCGGGTCGATATCCCTCCATGAAACTGGCGAAGTACGGGATAGACTTCCAATAGTCCAGGCTCACTGGCGAGTCGATCTCGCGCGCGAAGTTCTGCAGGGCCGCGAAATCTCGCAAGTCTTCAGGTGTCGGCACCTCACTGACGATGCGCCGAACGTGAAGATCGCGGCCTTCTTCCATCCTGGGTCGCTCTGAACGGGACATAAAGGGAAGCAGCGCATTACGCAGCTCAGCTGCCTCACTCGCCGCATTGGAACCGCTGATTGCAGTCTCTCGGTAGTTGCGAAACCCCTGTCGGATTCGTTCGAGCGCAGCGTCGTCACCGTCAGCGAGGAACTCCAGCGTGGTCATGAAGTCGCCGTAATGGTCGTCCTCGGTGCCATCAGCGACTGTGGTGTACGCCTTGTAGGGTGTCGCCGACAACAGCAAGACTTTGGCGTGTGGATAGTTGAACAGATGGTGAGCGAGCTCGCTGGCATCGGTGCCATTATTGGGGTCGATTAAATGTCGAAATCGCTGGAACTCATCGAGAATGACGAGGTCTGGCTCCAGCGACTCCACGCTCGCCTTTGCCAGCTCTCCACGCAGCCTGGAGATGAGTGACTTAACCCGCGGCTTCAGCTCGTCGGGCAGCACATCCAGGCCACCGAGTCGCTCACATACCGAATCGAATTCCGTTCGGAGGCCGCTGGCCTGGATTGCCGCGGCGAATTCGCGTTGGATGACTTCATCCGGGCCGACGCCGAGGGCATCGCGCATGCGAGCGATTCCGTCCTCGAAGTCCGACAGCCGTTTCACTTGTCCTTGAAAGAACAACGCCGAGGCCCTCTCTGCCTCCCGGTCTTGAACGTCCATCCCGTTGAGCAGGATGTGTAACAACTGGCGTTCCTCTTGAGAGCCGGTTTGCCATCCCATCTCGAACGAGGTTCCCGGCGTAAATGACACAAGGTTCACCTTCTTGCCCGCGATCCCTGAATCGGAGGCAAAGCGCCGACTTTCGAGCGCAAGCAATGTAAGCCTGCTGGTGATACCGATGTGAGGATCGCCAGTGACGTTGAGGCGGCGTAGGTTCTGCTTGGCAAGGTCAGTGCTCGAGCAGATATACACCACGTCGATGCGGTCGACATGCGCCGCGTCCTGAAGTTCAGCTATCGCAGATGCGATCACGCCGCGGGCGATGACACTCTTCCCAAGTCCCGTCTCGTCGGCGATGAGGAAGCGTCCGCTGGAGTCTGGCGACCGGAAGAGCCGGTCAGTGACGTGCTCCACTGCATCGCGCTGGAACCCCTTGAGTCCGCGTAGTATCCGTTCGACCTCGGGCCGGTTCATCGTGCCGCCGACAGTGTCGAGTAGGCAGACCATACGGATTCCCACAGTTCATCGAACCCGTCCGGCAGCACCGGCGGCGCCCCCTCGGGACGACGGGTTTCCGCGGCCTTCACATGTTGGATGATTCGCCGAAGATCGGCCAGGCCGCCGTGTTCGACGCCAATAGCTCGTACGAGCGTCTCAAAAATGCCACTGCTATCCTCCGTCCACTCGACGCCGAACCCACCCGCCGAATCGAAGTTGAAAAGTCTATCTCCCCCTTCAAGGGCCAGCAGAAGCGCTAGAAGTTTCAGGAAAGCGGCCCGATCCTCCAACTGTCGGGCGATCACCGCGTCTTGGCGGCCGGGAACGTCGCCTTCAAGCAAAGCCGTGACTACCGTCGAGGCGGTAGTGCCGCGCGGATCGGTAACTCGGATGACGATGAACGGCGTGATGTCGGTCAACGCTAAGCGCTCGAACACGACAGACACACCGGGGACCATCGCGGTGTTGGCCGGACGTGTCAATAGAGTGACCCGGGCACTCATACCCTCCGGGATGCTTAAGGGGCCTTCGGCGGAAAGTCTCATGAAGTAGCCGGTTTCGGCCGATGCGCCCTCCCCTGCCTCGACCTGGGCGAAGTACCGGCGCGCCGCCAGTACTCGTAGCGCCTGCTCGAGCTTGTGGTCTGCCAGTTCGTCTTCCGAAACCTCGGCGCTACCCACCGGCTCGAATGGAATGGTCAGCGCCCGTAGTGGTGAGGCCTCGCCGAGCAGGGCGAGCACACCGAGCTTGGTGTACGGGCCTTCGAACTCGACAAGCATTTCTACGTTGCCGCCGAACGCAGCCTCAGTGGCGTTCGCCGAACCGACGAACAGATGCGCCCCACTCTGCCGATCAACGACATACGCCTTCGCGTGCAGGCCGACCAGAGATTCGGCCCGCGGCGTCGTCGCCAGTTCCGCCTCCGCTTGCCCCCCTTCAGTTTCCGCGTCGTCATTGGCTGCATCGTCGAGAATCAAAGCCTCGACGCGTTCTAGCGTCGCGCTGTCGAGCCGATCGAGTTGTTCGCGAAGCGCCAAAATGATCACTGATTCTGACCGCTGCGGAAGGATCCGGCGGATACCTTCGTCGCTGAGAAACGGTGAGATAATTCCGTGGCGCGTTCCCTCGAATAGCTCGCGGAGCGGCTTGGCTGTAATCTCGGGAACCCCAAAGGGGTGGAACTGCATCGATCGAACATCGCTAGGACGTTCCCACTCGACCCTGGCGACCGCGGCCGCCAGCTCATCGATTCGAGCTGCCCTGTGATCGGGTAGTTTCTGCACGGACATTTCAGGAAGCGCCCGCACGAACGCTGCGAGCGGCGTGCTCTGTTCTGCGGGTTCGTCGCCGGCGAAGCCGTCGAGCCGCACCACCAGGTCCCAGCTACGGTCGTTGGTGAGATTGCGGCTGGCGCAGAGAAGTCGGTAGCTTCGCGCATCCCCATCGGCATACTCAAGGATCCAGACTTTCGGATGGAACAGCATCGTCGGGCGTGGCGCGCTGGCGGGGTGGATCATCGGTTCGAGAAGTGCAAATAGGTCAGAGGGCGTGCGAGGTTCGAAGATCTGGCCGGCTTGGGCGAAGACGTCGATCTTGTCCGCCGCGCGACGTACTGCGTCGAGAATCGCAATCGGGTCGCGACTCTCATGGACCCGGTGCGCCGCGAAGGCAAGTGGCACCGACAAGGCGGTGGTCAGGTCGAGGCTAAAAGTGGTTGCCACCGCGTGCGCAAGCTGAAATCCACTTGGTGGTCGTAGCTGCTCGGTGAGCGCGGCGCGGCCGTCTGGTTCAAGCACTCGCGCGCTCCAATCCATCGTGGATGTCCTGTATCACGGGGCGCAGCTGTGTCCACCGGTAAACGAGTCGGTTACTTCCAGATGCTCCTAGCCACGCTTGCAGCAGCCGTTTGTTCGACAGCCTTGCTTGTGCTCGCTTGTGCTCGCGCTCGCGTCGGTAGATGAAGGACCGCACGCTGTCGTTGGTTGCGAGGCCAGCTAGGTTCGCGGTACTGAGTAGATCGAGCCAGGTGTCGATGAAACGACGTGATCGGAGGTTGACGCCGGGATTCTGTTCGAGGACTCGGCGCCAGAACGCATCTCGATTCCAGGTGTGGATGTCTTGGCTAAGGCTCGGTTGCTCAGCCCACTCCTCGATCCGCTGGCGATACCGGTCGACCGGATTGTCGACCCGGTCGAACCCCTCGTCCTCGTATGCCTCCGCCAATAGTAGGTTGTAAACGAGTGCCGCACTGTTCATGAGGATGGAGAAGCGCCGAGCGTCGTCGAGCACCTGCGCACGCTCCCCGGAGGCACCGGTGAGCACCGAATCCTCCCATGGCACTTCACTGCCGGTATCGGGACGGTGCTCCAGGGCGTACTCCAGCATGGTGCCAGGCGAGCTCGAGAGCATCCGGTCGCGCAGCCATGCCGCTTCACTCTGGGGCATGGCGAACCCGCCCGGCACCTCGGCTGGAAACCCGCTCGGAACAGTGGGCAGCGTGGCATGGAAGGCGCCGGTGTGCCAGCTGTTAGCGACCTCGTCATCGAAGTCCGCGGCCGTCCGGCGCGGGTGTGCGCGATCGATTTCGGCCATGATTGCGTCAGCCCTGCTGAGAGCGGGATCGCTGAGGACGCCGTGGGTCCCCATGGCGCCCCAATACAGAGTGGACGGCAGGTTCTTCAGCGCAAAACCAACGTTCGCGCCAATCACTCCGTCCTTCTCGCCTGCGTCGAGTAGTCCGCGAATCAAGCGACGTTCGTTGTAGTCAGCGGCCGCCGTCGCCTTATCGACGTCGTTGCGCGCTTTGGCTGCGGTGCGGAAGCACCACGGTATAAGGAGGAAGTAGCGCGCGCGCGTGAACAGCGTCGACGTTCCCGGCCATAGCAAGTCGCTCAGGGCGTCGCGAACTTGGCCAATGCCGAGCTCGTCGCGACTTTCACGCTCGCTGAATAAGTTGACGATCTCGCGCATCCGGCGCTGATCCTCACTCGACGCGTCAAGCCACGCGATCAACGACGGCATGGAGCCTCCCCCGGTGAACCCACAAAGTCACGGTATCTCGAAGGCGTCTTTCGCGGCATGTTGATTGCCGTCAGGACGACCGCGTCGCCCAGTGCCGCGCCGCTTTATAAGATTCTCTCGATTCGCCTGGAAAAGGTAGGGAGCGTCTACACCAGCCCTATTAGCACCGTCCGCTATGTGCATGGTCTGTGTCGGGAAATCGTTCGGTCTAACAACCCGTCGTTCGATTGGGATTGCGCTGCGGTCTACGTGGCGATCGCGTGAATGACCTACTGCCCACATGACCTACTGCCCCTGGAACCGCACGGTCTAGCCTTTTCACGCCGCTACCCCCACCACCTGCGCCGCCGCCAGCGTCGGCAGCTCCAGCGACATTCCCTCCACGCTGACCGTCCCCCAGGAGTAGAAGTTCACGAATTGGAACGCCGAGGTCACCAGCTGCAGCGTCAGCGACTCGCCGGGCCGCAGGGTGTGCGCGATGTGCTCCATCGAGAACGTCACCGTGCGGGATTCTCCATCCAGCACAACGGGAATCGGCGTTACCTGGTTGCCCAGCACCAGGCCGGTGCGGTTGTCGACCAGCTGGGCGTAGACATGCTCGGCGTTGCCGGTGCCCGAGTAGGTCAGCGTCAGCTCCGGCGCGCCGATCAGGTGGGTGAACTCGGTGGCGTCGGGCACGCGCAGGTTCACCGCGTTCAGCGCCGGCGCACCCGACGCCAACCCCATGATCGCGGGCACCAGACCGCGGGTGATGACCCACGGGTTCGGTCCCGAGCCACCCAGCAGCGGGATATATCCGATCCTGCGGGTGCGCGTCGACACAGCCGTGACCGATTCGCCGGTGCTCACCGGGTAGGTGTCCGAGGAATACCAGTCACCGCGCTGGTCGACCCACTCGAATTGCGGTCCTGGATCAACACTTTCGTCGCCCTTGACGTAGCGGTCCAGCCACTCCATCGTCTCGCGCCACACCACCTGCCCGTCGTTGCGGCTGCTCAGGCACGCACCATGCCCGCCGCAGAACCACACCACCTTCGTCGTGGTGCCCGCCGCGATCAGCGCCGTGGCGTTGAGGTCGGCGTGGGCCAGCGGCACCAGCGTGTCGACGGTGCCCTGCATCAACAGGGTCGGCGCGGTGATCTCGTCGAGCCGGTCGGCGAAGTTGAGGCTGTTGAACAGGTCGATGTCGGACTGGCTGGCCTCGCCGGTGAGCACCGCACCGATCACCGCCGGCAGCACCCGCTCGTTGGGTCGCGCCCCGGTGATAGTGAGCAGTGCGCTCAGGAACGTGCCCCACACGCTGCTCACAGCCTGCCGCGGAAAAATCGCGTCCACCAGGCTGTTCCACGCGATGGTCGGCACGATTGCGCCGATGCGGCGGTCGGCGATCGCGGCGGAGAACTGCACCCCGCCGCCGTAGGACACCCCCACCATCCCGATCTTGGGGTCCCCGTCGACCGTCTGCACCGCGTCCAGCGTGGACAGCCAGCTGATGATGTGCGAGATGTCGCGGCCCTCGAAGTCCGGCGACTGCAACTGCATCCGGCCCCCGGAGTTCCACTCCCCGCGCGGATCCCAGCTCACCACGTTGTAACCCTCTTCGCGCAGCCGCCCCACCCCGACCACGTCGTAGGGCAGGAAACTGTCGAGCCGATTGTTCAACGACGTCGCCCCCGGCAACCCCACGCCGGGACCGTTGAGCACCGTCGGTGCCGCCTCGCCCGCCTGCAGCCCCTTGGCCGGCATGAAGTGCACGTAGATCTCGGCGCCGTCGAACGACGTCACCTTGTAACTGCGCGCCCGGGGCGAACCGGGCGCGGCGGCGTGGTCGATCGGGAACCCGAACAGCGGATGCAGGATCTCCGACAGGAACGGGGTGGCGTGGAGCAGCTGCACGATCGGCGTCATCACGAATCGCCCGACCACCGGCACCATCTGCAGCCACTGCAGCGGCGCGGTTATCTCGCGCACCTGCACGTCGGTCGGGAGTTCATAGTCATCGGCGGCTAGGCTGGTCGTCACCTGCGGGCCGGCCGCCGTCTCCTCATCCGTTCGGACCCGCGCCGTCGCAAGCGCGCTGAGCGCCACCGCGGCCTGCGCGGGCTCCTCGCCGTCGGCGCCGACGTCATCCCCAGCCACGACGGTCGAGACCGGAGCCGCGACAGGCTCGGCCTCGTCCTCCGACCCCTCCTCGGCGACGGGTACGACTTCCTCGAGAACGTCGACGACCCCAGGCTCGGCAGCCGCGACATCGACCTCGGTGACGTCGGCCTTCTCCCGCTCGGTTCCCCGCCGCGCGTCCCGCCGCTCCCCGGTCGCCCGCTCGGCCCGCGGCGACCCGGACTCCGAGGTCTGCGACGACCTCGCCGACGACACCGACGAGCCCCCGTCGTCGGCGAGCGCCGCGCCGGCCCCCGCCAGAATCGCCGCCCCGATCCCCAGAGCGACCGCCAACCCACCGACCCGACCCACGCAGTCCCCCGCAGCCACGGCTTCCTGCTTACCGTGCGCACCGGCCCTCCGGATGCGGTTCACGGATCTACGACCAGCGCGTCAATATCGGTTTGGGCCCTCCGTCCGATCCAGCCCGCGGCCCCGCGCGCCGCCCCTAAGCTGGCGCCATGCGCGGCAGGGGTCGGGCTCCAGGGGTCGTCGTCGCCCAGCTGGCAGGGTGTTGTCTGCTGGCCGGGCTGCTCGTCGCTGCGCTGATGTTCCCGTTCGTCGGCGGCGTCGGAGCCACGCTGATGGGCGTATCCGACTCTGCCAGCGCGGAATCCACGCAGCTCATCGAAGGCGAAGCGCCGCTGGTCTCGACCATGGTGGACGCCGAGGGCACCCCGATCGCGTGGCTCTACGAGCAGCGCCGCTGGGAGGTCCCCAGCCACCGGATCGCCAACACCATCAAGCTGGCCATCGTCGCGATCGAGGACAAACGCTTCACCGAACACAACGGCGTCGACTGGCAGGGCACCCTGACCGGCCTGACCGGATACCTGCGCGGCGACCTGTCCACCCGCGGCGGGTCCACCATCGAGCAGCAGTACGCCAAGAACTTCAACCTGCTGGTCACCGCGCAGACCAACGCCGAGCGCCGCGCCGCCGTGGAGATCAGCCCGGCCCGCAAGCTGCGTGAGATCCGGGCGGCCCTGGCGCTGAACGCCGCGCTGCCCAAATCGGAGATCCTGGCCCGTTACCTGAACTTGGTGTCGTTCGGCAACGGCGCCTACGGAGTGCAGGACGCCGCGCGCACCTACTTCGGCGTCAACGCCGCCGACCTCAACTGGCAGCAGGCCGCCCTGCTGGCCGGCATGGTGCGCTCCCCCACCTCGCTTGACCCCTACACCAACCCCGACGCGGCGCTGCAACGGCGAAACCTGGTGCTGAACACCATGATCGCGAACCTGCCCGCCCAGGCCGACGAACTGCGCGCCGCCAAGGCCAAACCGCTGGGCGTGCTGCCCCGGCCCGACCCGCTGCCGCAGGGCTGCATCGCCGCGCGCGACCGCGCGTTCTTCTGCGACTACGCGCTGCAGTTTCTGGCCCGCGCCGGGCTGAGCAAGCAGGACGTCGCCCGCAACGGCTACCTGATCCGCACCACCCTGGACCCGAAGGTGCAGCGCAGCGTCAAGAGCGCCGTCGACGAACTGGCCGACCCGACCGCCGTCGGCGTGGCCAGCGTGATGAGCGTGATCACCCCCGGCAAGGACCGCCACGACGTCGTCGCGATGGCCGACAACCGCACCTACGGGCTAGACCTGGCCGCCGGCCAGACCGTGCAGCCGCAGCCGTTCTCCCTCGTCGGCGACGGCGCCGGCTCCATCTTCAAGATCTTCACCACCGCCGCCGCGCTGGAGATGGGCCTGGGCATCAACGCCACCCTCGACGTGCCCCAGACCTTCCGGGCCACCGGGCTGGGCGACAGCGCCGACCCGGGCTGTCCACCCAAGACCTGGTGCGTGCGCAACGTGGCCGGGTTCGCCGGCCAGATGAACGTCACCGATGCGCTGGCCAAGTCGCCCAACACCGCGTTCGCGAAGCTGATCGCCCAGATCGGGGTGCCGCGCGCGGTCGATATGGCGGTCCGGTTGGGGCTGCGGTCCTACGCCGAACCGGGCACCGCCCGCGACTACGACCCCGAGTCCAACGAGAGCCTCGCCGACTTCGTCAAGCGGCAGAACCTCGGGTCCTTCACGCTGGGCCCGCTCGAGCTCAACCCGCTTGAACTGTCCAATGTCGGCGCGACGCTGGCCTCAGGCGGCATGTGGTGCCCGCCCAACCCGATCGACGCGGTGTTCGACCGGCACGGCGCCGAGGTGGAGCTGCAGACCCAGGCCTGCGAGCAGGTCGTGCCCGAGGGCCTGGCCAACACGCTGGCCAATGCGCTGGGCAAGGACCACACGGGTGGCACCGCCACCGGCGCGGCGGGCTCGGTCGGCTGGGATCTGCCGATGGCGGGCAAGACCGGCACCACCGAGTCGCACCGGTCGTCGGGCTTCCTCGGCTTCACCAACCGCTACGCCGCCGCGAACTACGTCTTCGACGACTCGCCGACCCCGACGGGTCTGTGCTCCTACCCGCTGCGCAAATGCGGGAGCGGCAACGTCTACGGCGGCACCGAACCCGCCCGCACCTGGTATCTGGCGATGGACCCGATCGCCGAGGACTTCGGCCCGATCACCATGCCGCCGACCGATCCGCGCTACGTCGACGGCGGCCCCGGCAGCGAGGTGCCCGGCGTGGCCGGCATGAAACTCGACGCGGCCCGGAAGAAGTTGGCCGACGCCGGTTTTCAGGTCGCCCCGGAACCGACCGCGGTGAACAGCGGGTCCCCGCGGGGCGCGGTCATCGGCACCACGCCACGCGGACGCACGATTCCCGGGTCGATCGTCACGATCCTCACCAGCACCGGGATCGCCCCGGCGCCGGTGTACCAACCGCCGCCGCCCAGCGAGGCGCCCCCACCGCCACCACCCGACGCGCCCCCGCCCCCGCCGCCACCGGCCAACGTCATCCAGATTCCCGGTCTGCCGCCCATCGTGCTGCCGTGGGCGGCACCGCCTCCCCCGCCACCACCGCCACCTGCACCGCCGCCGCCACCTGCACCGCCGCCATTACCTCCACCGCCGCCGGCGTGACGGTTGTCCAGCGCGGAACGTGCCGGGTCGCTGCTCAGGATTACGTCGACGGAATCACGGTCGGGACCGCGACGTCATCGGAGGCCACGCTTCCGGGGAAGCATGGTGAGATACCGCTGATCGTCGGCGGATGACCGGGCGGGGTGGAGGATTCGATCTGCAGCCGGTATCCATCGGGGCCGTAGCCGAACTGGTTGGGGCGAGGAAAATCATCGCGTTCGAACACGTGCCAGCCCCAGCTCCGCCAGATATCGCCGACCTCACTGATGACCCCGGCAGCGTCCGCACCCTCGGGCAGCAGCACCTGCCGCACATCGGTGAACATCATCTCGGGCTTGTCCGACCCGGTGGGCAGGTCATCGCACGAACGATTGCCGTTGCCCACCCGATACCGCGTGGCGTCGAGCCGGGTGCCCGCGGGCAACGCCTCGACCGTCCGGGTCAGGTAGCCGATCACCGTATCTTGGGCTTGCTGTTGACTTGTCGGGATCAGCGGTTCGAGTTCCCAACCGGGAGGAGGCGGCGGAGCGGACGTCATCGAAGGTCCTCCAATGTCGGTGGCGCCTGTGGGGGTCGGCGGCCCAATGTCACCCTGGTCGCCACTGCACGCACTCACGACGACGACGAGAAGCGCGGCCGCCACGAGGGCATTCGTCGGACGAGGTCTACGTCGGATGGTTCGCATCACAACCGATCATCCTCCCGGAGGCACGATGTGGGGCGGCGGCATTCCGCCGATGATGGCGCCCATGTTGCGCAGCGCGGGATTGCCCTGATCCCAGTAGCTGCTGTGCGCGGCGATGGAGGGCAGATCCAGAATGGGCGGTCCGGTGTTCGGCCCAGCCGCTGCCTGCAGCTGGATGGCGCCGAAGCCATCCGTGGTGGGGCTCGAACCGAGCGTGAAGCCGGTCGCCAGGTTGATCGGGTCGAAGCGGGCGCGGGTCGCGTACACGTCGGCGCCCGCACCGAGGCCGAGATCCGCGGCCTGGTCCACCAGCATGCCGGGGCTGCCGACGGCGATGACGTTGTCGACCTCGAGTTCGTTGCCACCGGACGCGGCAGCCCCGACCAAGGTGGAACCGTAGCTGTGACCGATGACCGTGTTGACTGACTGTCCACCCTCGTGGGTAACGCGCATCCCCTCCTGGAAAGCCGCCAAGTCGGCGCCACCACCCCGCGCGAAATCCGGTGAGGCCGCATCGAACAGGTCCATCGGCCGGTCGTAGCCCATCCAGGTCGTGACGGAAAGATCCTCCGGCGCGAGGTCTTGGTTTGCCCGCAAAGCCGCCTGAAACATCGCCTCGGCATCCTCGGTGCTGTACGGCATGCGCACCAGGTCCTGCCCCGTTCCCGGAACGAAAGTGGCGCTGTGGGAGGCAGTATCGGGATTGCCGATCGACACTGCTGCGCGCCCCTGATCGTCGAGCAGGCCGAGCAGGCGCGGTGTGCCGTCGTTGGACTGCAACTCGGCCTGCACGGTGGCCAACCCGTCGAGCTGATGCCTGGCCGCATCCAGGCGGCCACGCCATTCCCGGTAGGCGGCCGGCGGGTTGGGGTTCGGTGAGACGGGCGGCCCCGCAGCCCAGTTCGGGTGTTCCGCTGCTATCCGGTCGATATCGGCCTGCGCCGACTGTGTGAGTTCGGCGAGATTCATCCGGTCCGTGCACCAATTTCCTGCGCCGCCGACCACCGCCGCCCTACATTCGTCGCAGTGGCCAACCCGATGCGTCATCCGATTCGCGTCCCCCGGACCGAAAAGCCACGGGCCGAGGGCCGCTTCTATCTGCCCTCTGGACGCCGACTGGGCTTCGCCGAATTCGGCGACCCGGCCGGTGACGCCGTGCTGTGGTTCCACGGCACCCCGGGCGGGCGGCGCCAATTCCCGCTGTGCGGGCGGCGCGCGGCCGAGAAGCTCGGGCTGCGGGTGGTGGTCGTCGGGCGGCCCGGCAGCGGGTTGTCCGACCCGCACCCGTACACCTCGATCGCCGACTGGGCCCACGACGTGTCCCACGTCGCCGACGCGCTCGGCGCCGAAGAGCTGGCGGTGGCCGGGCTGTCCGGCGGCGGGCCTTACGCGCTGGCCTGCGCCGCGGTCCCGCCACTGAAAACCCGGGTCAAAGCTGTCGCGGTGCTCGGCGGTGTCGTCCCGTCGGTCGGGCCCGACGCGCTGGCCACCGGTGCGGTCGACCTGGCCCGCCGTTTCGCCCCACTGCTGCACATGCTGCGCCAGCCCCTGGCCCAGAGCGCCAATCTCGTGATCATGCCGCTGATTCCGTTGGCGCACTTCGCCTGCCGGGCCTACGCCGGCGTGGTCCCCGAAGGAGACCGCCGGGTGCTGCACGACCCGGAGATGGAAGGGATGTTCATCGACGATCTGGTGCTGGTGGCCAAGGGCCGCTTCCAGGCGATCGTCGACGACGCCCGGCTGTTCGGGCGCGACTGGGGTTTCCGGCTCGCCGACGTGTCCGCGCCGGTGCGCTGGTGGCACGGCGACGCCGACAACATCGTGCCGCTGGCCGAGGCCCAGGCCGCCGTCGATCGGCTGCCCAGCGCCGAACTCGTCCTGCGCCATGCCGAAAGCCACCTCGGCGGTTTCGCCACCGCCGACGAAGTACTCACCTACCTGAGGGCCCACCTATGAGAAAACCGCTCGTGCTGACCGTCGCCGCCGCCGCCCTGACCGCGGGCTGCGGCCTGACCGGCACCGCGTCGACCGAGCCGCCCGCCCAGTCCGGGTTCCTGCGCATCGACGGCCGCCAGGAGTCCACCCGGTCGGTGCAGTGCACGCAGACGCAGTGGCTGATGACCATCGACGCGACCGGCAACGAGGGCCAAGCGCGGGCGTTCGTCGAGCTGGGCGGTCTGCAACCGCGCGTCACCAGCGTCAGCATGCAGGGCATCGAGGGCCACCACGGCGTCGCCGACCGCGACACCGGCGACATCGAGGTCACCGTCAACGACCACAACGTCTACACCATCACCGGCACCGTCGTCGGCAACGACGGCACCACCCCGGGCGGCTCCCGGTCGATGCCGTTCGAGATCAAGGCCCCGTGCTGAGTCACATCCGCGAAAAACGCGTCAACGCAAAGCTGTACAGACCGTAGGCCGCGAACCCCGCCGCGGCGGCCACCAGCATCGTCTGCCCGAACTGCGCGTCACCGATCGCCTCCACCGCGGCGTCGAGCCCGGTCGCCCGCGTCGGGTCGTGCAGGAACGTTGCGCCGATCACCGAAGTCCCCGCCGCGAACAACACCAAACCCTCCGCGACATGCCCGCACATGCCCAGCACCGTGATCAACGGGCCACCGGGCACGGTCAGATCCTCGAGGAACTTCTTCGACGCCCCCTTGTAGACGAAGTAGCCGCCGAACCCGGCGATGGCCAAGCCGACAGCCACCAGGACGGCCTGCCCGCCGTCGGATTGCATCAACCGCGCGCTGAGGCCTTCGGCCCGCTCACTGCCCTGCCGGCCCACCCCCAGCGCGAACTGAACGGCGGCGAAGGCCAGCCCTAGATAGAGCAGAGCCAGGCCAAACGCTTTGAGCCGGTTGATCAGTGGAGACTCGCGCATGTGCGCGAAGCTGTGCTCCCCGGGGTGCAGGCCCAGCACCGTCTCGGCCAGCCGCCACAGGGCCAACGCCACCAGTCCGAACGCGACGACCCACAGCGAGGCCTCCCCGCCGGGCTGGGCGGCCAGCGTCGCCAGCGCGCCGGTCTGGTCGGCGTCGCCCGTCGACCCGAACGCGATCTGCAGGATGATGTAGGCGATCAGCACGTGCAACAGCCCGCTGACGGGGTAGCCGGCGCGGGCGATCCATTCCACGGTGCGGCTGTCGGTGGCCCGGTTCACCGCGCCCTTGAAGCTCATGGCCCGCCCTGCCGCAACACCGGACACGGCTACCCCCAGCGCTCCCAGGCGAAACGGTGGACCGAAGTCACCTCACTGCGGCGGGTCGAAGCTGATGACCTTGCCCCGGTTGATCGACACCCAGTCCCTGGCCTCCAGGTACGGCCGCAACGTCTCGGTGATCGCCTGCCCGTCGGCGGGCATCTTGGGCCGCTGCAACTCGTAGAGATGCGGGAACTCCGTCCACGCGACGACGGCGTCCCACAGCCGCACCGCCGCGTCCCCGGTCGGCGGGTCGATGAGCACCGGGCCGAACAGGCACTGGCCGTCGGGGAAGAACAGCGTCGGTACCCCGTAGCCGCCGGCGTCGACGACGCGCTGATGGTCGGCCATCACCTCGTCGCCGGTCGTCGGGTCGGCGATCGCCGCGTCGACCAGCCCCGGGTCGAAGCCGAGCTCCGCCAAAAGGTGTCGGGCGACGGCCTTTTCGTGCGGCTTGTGCCCGTCGACGTGCAGCGCCCGCGCCGCGCGCTCGTACCACGCGTCGACGTCGGCCATCGACTGCCGGCGCAGCAGCGCGCCGATGCGCATCATCGACCAGCCGTAGGACCACTCCCGCTCCCACGGGTGCTTCTTGCCCTCCTGCCGGTTGATCTCCTCGAGGCTGAAGAACCGCCAGTTCACCTCCAGACCGGTCCGCTCGCGCACCGCGCGGATCCACCGCGACGTCTGATACGCGAACGGGCACATGACGTCGAAGTGGAAGTCGACGGCGGTCGGGTGCTCGGTCACATCGTGAACCTCAGGTTGCGGGCGGCGCGGTCACCCAGCTCGTCGTCGCCCTGCCAGCGGATCGCGCCGGAGTCGATCTGCGCCTGCGGATCGATGCGCCCGCAGGCGAGTTGGATGAACGTCGTCGAGTCGGTCGTCACCGTCACGTCGGGGTTGTCGAGGTGGTCGACCCGCTTGGCCCGGCCGTCGACGGCGACGTGGAGCTGACGGACGATCGGTCCGGTGAGGTCGAATGTGAGGCTCTTGCCCTCGGGCAGGCCGACCTTCTTCCCGACGATGTAGCCGATCGAGTTCTCCACCTGGGCCAGCGCCATCTCCGCCGGGACACCGGTGTCGTCGGTCGCGCGGCCCAGCGGGGTGGTGATGTCGCGTTCGTGCACCCAGATGTCGAAGACGCGGATCTGCAGGAACCGGCCGTAGGTGCCCGGCCCGACGGGCATCCAGGACGGCCGGTCGAGGTCCTCGCTGGACAGGGCGGCCAGGTCACGGCGGCGGCGGTCGAAGACCGCGCGCATCTTCTCCACGTACGGGCTGGTGTCGGCGAAGAACTCCGCCGCCCGCTCGAACGGCGGCAGCGTGGTGTCGTCCTCGGGCAACCAGCCGGCCATCACGGCCTCGATGCTGACGACGTGGTCGACCACGCCGCGGACATCCCAGTCCGGGCACAGGGACTGCGTCTGCCATTCGTCGTCGCTGAGGTCGGCGCACAGTGTCTCCATCGCGGAGTAACAGTGCTCGAGCGCGCCGCGGATCTCGTCCAGGCTTCGGGTGTTCGGGGTCGTCACAGCTCTTCTCTAGTCCTGTCGCTGGCTGAACGCGGCGAAACACGCGGAAAAGACCGTCAACCTCCGCACACCACCTTGGGAATCGGGTCATAACGCACCGTGTGGGACTCTCGGCGAGTCTCGCCCGTGGCGATGTCGCGCAGGGTGCGGGTGTCGGTGATGGTGAATCCCGGTGCGCCGCTGCTGGCGCTGCACGACTCCCCTTCCGGGATGGTGATCGTCCTGGGGCTCGTCGGCGCCGACCGCGCACTCTGCGCCGACGTCACCTCGTAGCGTTTGATCCCCACCACCTCGACCGTGATCGACGACGATGTCCAGGTGGTCCGGATCTGCACCGGGGTCGGTCCGTCGTTGCGGAACTTGACGTCGATGGCGTCGCCGAAGACGGTGGCCTCCCGGCCCGCCGGATAGCGGCTGATGTAGTAGCTGTGCTCCTGATGCTCGACGAGTTCCATGCCGGCGAAGTACGCCGCGTTGAACAGCGTGGTGGCCACCTGGGACACGCCTCCCCCGACGCCGCTGTCCGGCCTGCCGTTCAGGATGATGCCGGCCTCGACATAGCCGTTGGCGGCGGTGCGCGGGTTGGTGGCGCCGTTGAGGCTGAACGTCTCGCCGGGCGCGACGACGAGGCCGTCGATGGCGCCCGCGGCGCGTTTGATGTTGACACCCGAGTCACCGGCAAAGCCCGACGTCTGGAATTCGCCGATGACCTGGACGGGACCGAGCGCCTCGATGTCGGCGGTGGTGAACGTCGCGGGCTCGTCCACATACACGGCCGCGAGCTCGCGATCGGTGGTGTCGGTCAGCACGTCCATCAGGTCGGCGAGGGTCTGGTCATAGTCGATGCGACGGCCGTCCTGTGACGGCACCTTCACCGGCGGGGACACCGCGAAGTCGATGGTCGCGTCGCGCCGAGGTGTCTCGGACCCGGCGAGCTGGGGCCTGGCCACGTCGGCGATGACGGTCTCGTCGACGGTCGCCACGATGTCGCCGTCCTCGACGTCGAACGACAGTGCTGCAGCGATGACGTCCTCGTCGATGATCGCCCGGGTGTCGTCGTCACCGTTGATGACCACCGGCGCAGAGACCGCCGGCGCGGCGATGTCGTCGATGGCAGCCTCGACGTCGGACGCCGTTGTGCGGGTATCCAATTCCACGACGGGCAGATCCACTGTGCCGCCGGTGGCCCAGTCGCGCTTGAGGAGTTCGGCGGCGGCGTCGATGTCGAGCCGGCGGCCGGCCTCCGGAGGCATCGCGACGGGTTCGCGACCCTCGAAGCGCACGGTGCCCTCGACCGGATCCTGGGCGACGTCGGCCCCCAGTTGCCCGAGGGCGGCGGTGAGTGCCTCGTCGTCGGCGGTGGACACGACGCCGATCTCCCGCGAGGTGAAGAACGATGAGAGGCGGGTGAACGGGTTCAGGGGTTGGTCGCCGGCGGCGTCGACGGTGGCGTGCCAGTCGACGGACAGACCGGCCGACGTCGGGTCGATGGTGCTGCGCTCGGCGCCGGCGGTGACGGGGATGGGTTGGGTTGTTCGCGGGGTGACCTCGGCGCGCAACCGTTGCTCCGCGTCGCGCAGCGTCAGACCGCCGATGGGCACGCCTGCAGCGGTCACTCCCCGGACCACCCTGTCTTTGCTGTACAGCAGGTCACCGAGGTAGGCGCCGATCAGCAACACCAACGGTGTGGCGAGGACGGCCAACAGACGCCGTCGACGGCGGGATCTCGGGGGTTCGGCCGGCGCGGTCGCGGCAATGACCTGTGGTTGCGCTCTGTCGGCCCGCATGACTGTTCGATCCTCAACTCATCGCTCGCGCTGTTCTTGCACACGTCGGCGCGCAGCGCACTGACGCCAGCGTAGCGATTCGACATCTGGCGGCTCTTTTCCAGATCCTCGGCGTCACGGCGACGTCATGCCGCGCGCGCCGCCGGGACTCAGGCCGAGGCGAGTTCGGCGTAGACCGCCGCTTCGAAGCCCAGGATCGTCGCGACCATCTTGTCGTCGAAGAACGGCAGCAGCTGCGTCGCGATCACCGCGCCGATGCCCGCCTTGCGGTCGATCCAGAAGAAACTGTTGAACAGTCCCGACCAGTCGGCCGAGCCGGCGCTGCGCATGCCGGGCAGGTCGACCAGGTACAGGTGGAAGCCCAGGCCCCAGCCCTGCGGCACGTCGAGCAGCTCGACCGGACGGGCCAGCTCGGGGATGGTCGGCTCCATCCCCTTCGGCAGCGGCGCCCCGTCGAGGTGATCACGCAGCGCCAGCTCGACCGTCTCCTGCTTGAGGATGCGCGCCCCGTCGAGCTCGCCGCCGTTGAGCCAGGCCCGCACGAACCGGCCGTAGTCGGCCACCGTCCCGTAGGACCCGTGGCCGGCGGCGTCCCACTCCGGCTGGGCCGGCAGGTCCAGGTCGGTGGGCACCAGGCTGCCGTCGGGCGCCCGGAACCGGATGGGCAGCAAGCGGGCGCGCTGCTCGTCGCTCGGGTCGAACGTCGAGTCGGTCATGCCCAGTGGGCGGTAAATGTGCTCGGCGAGGTAGTCGGCCAGCGTCTGGCCGCTGACCGCCTCGACGACCATGCCGAGCCAGTCGGTGCTGACGCCGTATTCCCACACCGTGCCGGGGTCGTGCACCAGCGGCGCGCTGAGGCTCTGCTTGACGCCCGACAGCGGATGCGGGAAGTCCTTCTCGTTGCAGTAGGCGTAGAGCTTCTCGTTGAGGAAGTGGTAGCCGCAGCCGGCGGTGTGGTTCATCAGATGCCGGACCGTGGCCTGGGTCCTGGGGGCCCGCAGCACCGGCTCGCGGCCCTCGAAGCGCTCGAGCACCTGCAGCTCCCCGAACTCGGGCACGATCGACGCGACGGGCGCATCCAGGTCGATACGTCCCTGTTCGACGAGCTGCAGCGCCGCGGTGGTCGCGACGGCCTTGGTCATCGACGCGTTACGGAACATGCTGTCGGGCTTGGCATCTCCCGCGGCACCCTGGTACAGCACGCCGTCGCGGTCGACCACCGTGGCGGCGACACCGTGCAGCGCCCCGCCGGCGGTCGCGTTGTGGAGAAGCTCGTCGATTCGTTCGAACGCCATCCTCAGACTCCTCTGCCTTCGACAGCAGCCATCATCGCATCATCGCGACCGCCGGATCGAGACTGCGTCCAGGGTGGCAACTTGCGAAGCGAACCGCACCGTCAGCGCAGACTCAACGAGAACCGACTAGCTCGGGCCGTACTCCAGCGCCGGCTCGGCGGAATCCACGCTGCCGCGGCTCGAGATCGTCAGCTGGTCGGGCTGTACGTCGTAGCGCGCGCCGTCGTCGGGGTTCACGGCGACGAAGCCGTCGCCGGAGCGGCGCGCGTTCTCCAGCCGAATGTTGGCGCCGTCGCGCAGCCGCTCGCCGCGGTAGTAGTAGTCGCCGTCGGAGGTCTCGCAGATGATCGCCAGCGACAGCGATGTCCGGATCGCGGCCGCCGGCTCGCTGGAGGAGTCGCAGCGGGCGGTGTGGCCCACGAAGCCCTGCGAATCGGTGCCCGACACCCCGGAGATGCCCTCGCCGTCACCGGGGCGGGAGGTCGTCGGTGACGAGGACGTCGGCGTATCCGACGTCGGTGCCGGAGCCAGGGGCGATCGCGCTGTCGAGGAACCGGTGTCCCCGCTGCTGAACACCAGCACCAGCGCCAGCACCAACGCCGCGGCCAGCAGGGCCACCGTGGTGACGATCAAGCCGACCTGGCCCGGGCCGAAGCGCCGCGCCGGCCGCGGGGCCGGCGGCGGGGTGGGCGCCGGCGGATACGGCGCGTACCCGGTCTCCGCCGGGTTGGGATACACCCGGGAGAACTGCCGTGTCGACCGCGGCGGCTCAGCCGGCGGTGACGGAGCGGGAGCCGGGGCCGCCGGGGCGGACACCGCCGCGGACGCCGCCCGCGCCAGCTCGCCGGCCGACGGATAGCGGGCATCCGGGGTCTTCGCCATCCCGCGTGCGACGACGTCGTCGAAGGTGCGGGGCACCCCACGGCGCATGATGCTCGGCCGCGGCGGCGGGGAGAACATGTGGGCGCTCATCACCTGCCGCAGATCGCCGGCGTCATAGGGCGCCCGGCCGGTCAGCGCCTCGTAGAGCAGACACGCCAGCGAGTAGATGTCCGAGGCCGGGCCGCCACGCTCCCCGCTGAAGCGCTCCGGCGCCATGTACGCGCTGGACCCGACCACCAGGCCGGTCGACGTCACCGAGGCCTCGCCGCCGCCGTGCGCGATGCCGAAGTCGACCAGGTAGCAGAAGTCGTCAGCGGTCAGCAGCACGTTCTCGGGTTTGATGTCGCGGTGCACCAGGCCGTTGGCGTGCGCGTCGTCCAGCGCCGCGGCCACCTGGCGCAGGATCGCCACCGCCCGCGCCGGCGGCAGCGGACCGTCGCGGCGCAGCACCTCCTTGAGGCTGACGCCCTCCACCAACCGCATGTCGATGTAGAGCACGCCGTCGATCTCACCGAAGTTGTGCACCGGGATGACGTGCGGTTCCTGCAGCCGCGCGGCGACCCGGGACTCTCGGCGGAACCGATGCTGAAAGCTCGGGTCGGCGGCCATCTCCGGTCGCAGCAGCTTGATCGCGACCATGCGTTCCCGCTCGGTGTCGTAGGCGCGGTACACCTCGCCCATGCCCCCGACGCCGATCAGCGACTGCAGCTCATAGGGCCCGAACCGGGTGCCCAGCCGAGCGCCACCCTTCGTCGAGCTCACATGCCGTCCTTCCGTCGTCGCCTGCCGGGCGATAGGTTTCCCGCATCCCGCGGCCCCCTAACCGCCGGGTCAGCAACGCCGCAGCAGCGCGTCCAGCTCGGTCTGAAAGCGATCGGCGAGATCCCACAGGTCACCGGCCAGCGTCGGGCACGAGATGATGCCCACGTTAAGGGAGTCGCCCAGCGACATCACTGTGATGTTCAGCCCAGACCCGTGGAAGATCGGGCCCAGCGGATACAGCGCCTCGACCCGGGCCCCGCAGCTGTACAGCGTGGTCGGCGGGCCGGCCACATTGGAGATCACCACGTTGTGGATCGTGGTGCTGGCCAGCGGGGTGCGCGCCAACAGCCCGAGCAGCCAGGAGAAACCCGCCCGCGAGATGCTCTGGGCCAGGTCGACGAACACCGTCGGGCCCAGCGCGGCGCTGTGGTCCTTGGCGCGACGGTCGGACTCCGCGATGGTTTGCAACCGCTCCCAAGGATCGTCGAGGTCGGTGTGCAGATTGCAGAACATGCCCGAGAGCTGGTTGCGGCCCGGCCGGTCGGACTGTCCGTGCACCGACGCCGGCACCACCGCGATCAACGGTTTGTCCGGCAGCTCGTCCAGCTCGTCGAGGAAGCCGCGCAGCGCCCCCGAGCACAGCGCCATCACGACGTCGTTGACCTTGACCCCGCAGCTCTCCTTGACCTTCTTGACGTCGTTGAGGTTCAGCTGCGCGAGTGCGATGGCGCGCTCGGCGGTCAGCTGCGCGTTGAACCGGGTCGTCGGCGCCGAGAACGGCGCGGCCATCGCCTGGCCGGTGACCGCGCGGCCGACCGTCTTGGCGAGCAACGCAGCGGTGTCGGGGATCGTCCGGGCCAGCTGCAGCGGCCGCGTCGCGAACCGGACGAACCCGTCGGCGGCGATCTGCAGCGCAGAAGGGGTGCCGGGACCGTCGACCGGGGCCGGAGGCGGTGCGTCGGGTTCGACGTCGAGCAGCTGCTCGAGCAGGTTGGCCGCCGACACCCCGTCGACCGCGGCGTGATGCACCTTGACCATGACCGCCAGCCGGTCCTCGCCGGTGCCTTCGATCGCCCACAACTCCCACAGCGGTTTGCCGCGGTCCAGCGGCACCGCCGCGATCTGGCCGCACACCTCGGCCAGCTCCTCGCGTCCGCCGGGCGCCGGCACCGCGACCCGGTGCAGGTGGCGCGACAGCTCGAAGTCGTTGTCCTCCACCCATACCGGGTGGTCCAGGTTCAGGCCGCTGTCACCGAGCTTCGTGCGAAATTCCGGCAACGCGGGGATCCGCTTGGCAAGCTCGTCGCGGAAGCGCTCGAAGCTGTACCCGCCAGGCACCGTCGAGGTGTCGAGCTCGAGCACCGAACACACGTGCAGCGGCACCGTCGCCGATTCGCTGTACAGAAGACCCGCATCCAGACCACTGAGCCGCTCCACCCATCCGAGTTACCCGCATCGCCGACTCCGCCAAACGGGTTACCCGGCCCTGCCCCCGGGTAGCCGCACCGAACGACCTGAGGAGCCGCCATGAACGTCGCCGACGCCCTGATCGCCCGCCTGCAGGAGTGGGAGGTCAGCCGGGTGTTCGGATACGCCGGAGACGGCGTCAACACCCTGCTGGGCGCGCTGCGCCGCGCCGACGGTCCCGACTTCGTGGCGACCCGGCATGAGGAGCTCGCCGCGTTCGCGGCGTGCGGGCACGCGAAGTACAGCGGCGAGGTCGGGGTGTGTCTGGCCACCCAGGGGCCCGGCGCGATCCACCTGCTGGCCGGGCTCTACGACGCCAAGCTGGACCGCCGGCCCGTCGTCGCGATCGTCGGGCAGGTGGTGAGCACTGCGCTGGGCAGCGGCTACCTGCAGGAAGTGGACCTGCATGCGCTGTTCAAGGACGTCTGCGCGCAGTACGTGCAGACGGTGTTCGCGCCCGAGCAGGCGCTGACCGCACTGGACAACGCGATGCGCACCGCGATCGCCACGTCCACCCCGACGTGTCTGATCATCCCGCACGACGTGCAGAAGGCCGAGATGCCCGACGAGCTTCCGCACAGCCACGGCGTGGTGCCGTCCACCGCGACGTCGGCGCGACCCCGGATCACCGCGCCGCCGGAACAGATCCGCGCGGCCGCCGAGGTGCTCAACGCCGGGCGCCGGGTCGCGCTGCTGGTGGGCCGCGGCGCGGCCGGTGCGGCTGACGAGATCGCCGCGGTGGTCGATGCGCTGGGCGCCGGGGCGACGACGTCGCTGCTGGGCAAACCGGTGCTCGACGAGTCGCTGCCCTGGCACACCGGGGTGATGGGACATCTGGGCACCACCGCCAGCTCGGAGCTGATGGCACACTGCGACACCCTGCTGATCGTCGGCTGCAACGATCCGTGGACCGAGTTCTATCCCGCGCCCGGGCAGGCTCGCGCCGTCCAGATCGACATCGAACCGCGGGTGCTCGGCGCCAAGTACCCCGTCGAGGTCGCGGTCAGCGGAGACGCGCGCCAGGCACTGTTCGACCTGCTGCCGCTGCTCGACCACAACACAGACCACACCTGGGAACACCAGATCCACCACTGGACCGGAACGTGGCTGGCGCTGGCCGAACAACGCTGCCGCGAGCAGACGGTGCACGCCAACCCCGAGTTCGTGGTCCGCGAACTGTCGGAGTACCTGCCGGGCAACGCCCGCGTCGCCGTCGACGTCGGCTCGGCTACCTACTGGTATGCCCGGCACCTGCGGCTGCCGCCCGCGGTGCCCGCCCACGTGTCGGGCTATCTGGCGTCGATGGGGTGCGCGCTGCCCTACGGCATCGCCGCCAAACTCGACGCCCCCGACAAGCCCGTCGTCGCGCTGGTCGGCGACGGCGCGATGCAGATGTCCGGGCTGCTGGAGTTGATCACCATCGCCGAGCGCTGGCAGCAGTGGGACGATCCCCGCTTCGTGGTGCTGGTGCTGCACAACGGTGACCTGTCCGAAGTGTCGTGGGAGCAGCGCGAGATGGAAGGCGACCCGAGATTCCCGGCGTCACAGGATGTTCCGTCGTTCCCGTACGCCGACTACGCCGAGTTGCTCGGCCTGGGCGGAATCCGGGTCACCGACTCCGCCCAGGCCACCATCGCGTGGCAGCGCGCGTTCGAGGCCGCCCATCCGGTGGTGATCGAAGCGGTGGTGGACGCCGCCACGCCGCTGCTGCCGCCGCTGATGCCCGACGCCAAGGCCGACACCGTGTACGGCGCGCTGGCCGGCGAGGCCGACGGCAAGGCCGCGCGGGACCGCGTCGACCGGCAACGCAGCGCCGAAACCGGCGACCACGAGCGTTAAGTCACCGCCGCGGCGTCGAGCCGCTCGCGCTGCGGCACCACCACATACTTCGGGTCCTTCGTCGAGGCCACGCCGGCTTCGAACACCCCGAACCGCTGCAGCAGACTGCCGGCCAGCAGCGCCGCACCCGAGGTCGCGACCGCCCCCCGCCGGCGGCCCGACACCGCCGCACCGACCGCGCCGCCGACAGTCAGGATCTCCGACCACGTGCGCAGCGTGTGCGCCCGGCCGGTGGTGTACGTCTCGCCGGCCAGGCCGATCCGGTGCTGCATGGTCCGCGACGCCGCCACCTCCAGCGCGGCGCCGGTGACCGCCAGCCGTCGCGCCGGGCCGGTCTCGGCCACCGGCGCCAGCAGCATGCCCAGGCCCGCGCCGCTGGCCGCGGCCGAACCGACGAACACGAACGGCAGAAACCGGTGCGCCTCGCGCCAGCCCGGAACCGCGGTCTGCGACAACAACACCGCGGTGTAGGACGCGACGCCGGGGGCCACCGCGGCGGCCTCCAGACCGGCCGGGCGGGCCAGCCGGGTGACCAGCGTCCCGAGCCGGGTGCGCCGCAGCCGGCGCGGCATCAGCTCGGCCACCGCGGCCACCCCCGCGCCCGGCCCGTACGCGCCGAGCATCCAGGTGCCCATGCTCATCGGCGAACTGGGCTTGGCCACCCGGAGCATGTGGTGAAACCGTTCGGGCCGGCCGAGATCGAAGATCAGGAAGTACATGCTCGCCAGCAGGCTGGCCAGCGCGCCGAGCCTGGACACCTTGCGCAGCTGCGGCCGCCCGGTCAGGTCCGCCCCGGCGGCCAGCAGCGCCGAACCTCCCGACAGGCCGCCGCTGAACAAGTAGGCCGCGATCTTCCAGTCCCACACCGGAGGCTTGAGGATCTGCCGGCCGTAGTAGGACCGGAACTCGGCTTTCGGGACGGCCAGCTGTTCTTTCACCTGTGCCGCCCCAGGAACGCCGACACCGTCAGCCCCACCAACGCCGACGCGGCCATCCCCGCGTAGCGCCACATCGCACCCGCGTCGCGGGTGGGCACCACCGGATCCGGCGGCAGCCCATACACTTCCGGCTCGTCGAGCAGCAGGAAGAACGCGCCGTCGCCGCCGACGCCGTCGTTGGGGTCGTGCCCGTAGAGCCGCGCCTCGGTGAACCCGCGCTCGTGCAGTTCCTCTACGCGCAGCGCCGCGCGCTCGCGCAGCTCGTCGAGCACGCCGAACTGGATCGAATCGGTCGGGCAGGCCTTCGCGCACGCGGGCTCCAGGCCGTCGTGCAGCCGGTCGTAGCACAGCGTGCACTTCCAGGCCCGGCCGTCACCCTCGCGCCGCTCGATCACCCCGTACGGACAGCCGGACACGCAGTAGCCGCAGCCGTTGCAGATGTCCTGCTGCACAACCACAGTGGAGAATTCGGTGCGGAACAGCGCGCCGGTCGGGCAGACGTCCAGGCATCCCGCGTGGGTGCAGTGCTTGCACACATCCGAGCTCATCAGCCAACGGAAGTCCTGGCGGGTCTCGGCGGGCAGCGCCTCGCCGGGCCGTTCGAAGCCGGGCATGCCGAGGTCTTCTGTCTGACGGGCAGGCTGCTCGATGAACGCGACATGTCGCCACGAATTGGCGCCCAGCTCACCGGTGTTGTCGAACGACATGCCCAGCAGGTTGTACCCGTCCCCATCCCCGGAGACCGGCACGTCGTTCCATTCCTTGCACGCCACCTCGCAGGCTTTGCAGCCGATGCAGACCGACGTGTCGGTGAAGAAGCCGACCCGCGGCGGGTGCCCCTCGTAGCCGGCGTCGGCGGCCGGATCCTCCAGTGGACCGTAAAAGCTGTTGGCGCTCATGGCGTCTCCTCGGAGTGGTCACCCGCCGGCTCGGTGGTGTCCAGCGTCGTGCCGGTGTGCACGGTGATACCCGCCCGGTCGCGATACATGCCGACGTATTCCAGCAGCAGCGGGCCGCGCGGGCGCCGGCCCGGCTGGATGTCGCAAGTGGTCACCTTGCTTTCCTGGATGAACACGTTGGGGTCGGCCACCACCCCGAACAGGTCGTTGACGATGTCCCCGTCGATCAGACCGTTGCCGCCCCAGTGGTAGGGCATCCAGATCTGGTGCACGACATGGTCTTCCACCCGCAGCGGGCGCATCCGGTCGGTGACCACCACCCGGGCGTCCACCGCGGTGCGGCTGGTGACCACATGCGCCCACTGCAAATGCTCGAGCCCGCGTTCCTTCGCCAGCGCCGGTGAGACCTCCACGAACAACGCCGGCTGCAGCTCCGACAGGTACGGCAGCTGCCGGCTCATGCCGCCCGCGGTGTGGTGTTCGGTCAGCCGCGCGGTGCTCAGCACGAACGGGAACACCTCGTGGTGGGACTCCGGCGGCGACGGGTTCGACGGGTTGTCCGCGCGCCCATACACTTTGCGCGCCGGGTTGCCCTGCTGGGCGTAGAGCGAGTTGCGGATCGGCGACTCGTGCGGCTCGTAGTGCGTGGGCATCGGCCCGTCGAGCACCCCGTTGGGCGCGAACAACCAGCCCTTGCCGTCGGCCTGCATCACGAACGGGTCGTCGCCGCGCAGCGCCTCCACCCCCGACGCGCCCTGCGGCGGCCGGTAGTCCGGCGGCTTGGTCTTCTCGAAGTCGGGGACGTCGTGGCCGGTCCACTCGCTCTTCTCGGAATCCCACCAGACCAGCTTCTTGCGTTCGCTCCACGGCCGGCCCTGCGGATCGGCCGACGCCCGGTTGTAGAGCACGCGGCGGTTCAGCGGCCACGTCCAGCCCCACTCGTTGTCGTAGGGGCCCTGCTCGGTGTGCGGTTTGCGCCGCGCGGCCTGGTTGACCTCGTCGGCGTACACCCCGCTGTAGATCCAGCAGCCGCTCAACGTGGAGCCGTCGGCCTTGAGGTCGGTGTAGCCGCTGACCGCGCGGCCGGTCGTCAGATCCACCCCGCTGATCCGGCGCAGCACGTCCTCGCCGGACGGCTCGTCGCCGTCCATCGCGTAGTCCCAGAACAAGTCCAGCAGCGGGCGGTCCCGCTCGTCGCTGGACCCGGCGAGCTTCTCGCGCAGGATCCGGCCCAGGTGGTAGAAGAACCACAGCTCCGAGCGGGCGTCGCCGGGCGGTTCGACGGCCTGGTCGCGCCACTGCAGCATGCGCTGGGTCTGGGTGAAGGTGCCGGCCTTCTCGACGTGTGAGGCCGCCGGGAACAGGAACACCTCGGTGCGGCAGGTCTCCGGAGTGATCTCCCCGGTCTCCACCTCCGGTGAGTCCTTCCAGAAGCTCGCGCTCTCGATCTCGACCAGGTCGCGCACCACCAGCCAGTCCAGGTTGGCCATGCCGAGGCGCTGAAGCCGGCCGTGCGCCGACCCCACCGCCGGATTCTGCCCGAGCAGGAAGTAGCCGAACACCTTGCCGTCGACCATGTCCATCACGGTGCGATAGGTGCCGTGGTCGCCGTTGATGCGCGGCAGATAGTCGAAGCAGTAGTCGTTGTCGGCGGTGGCCGCGTCGCCCCAGTACTCCTTGAGCAGCGACACCATGTAGCTGTCGGCGTTGCCCCAGAACCCTTTCTGGTTCTCCCCCTTGATCGCGTGCAGATAGTCCGACAGCGTCTCGTGCCCGGCGCGCGGCATCGCGAGATACCCGGGCAGCAGGTTGAACAGCGTCGGCACGTCGGTCGACCCCTGGATGCTGGCGTGCCCGCGCAGCGCGATGATGCCGCCGCCGGGCCGGCCGATGTTGCCCAGCAGCAGCTGCACGATCGACCCGGCCCGGATGTACTGGGCGCCCACCGAGTGCTGGGTCCAGCCGACGCTGTAGACCAGCGCGGCGGTCTTCTCACGCCCCGAGTTCTGCGCCCAGGCCTGCGCGATCCGGCTGAACTGCTCGGCCGGCACCCCGCACACCCGCTCCACCATCTCCGGGGTGTAGCGGGCGAAGTGGCGCTTGAGGATCTGGTAGACGCACCGCGGGTGCTGCAGAGTCGGGTCGGTCTTGAAGCCGGTGGGCGTCACCTCGATCGGGGCGCCGCCGGAGCCCTGCTGATCCGGGCCGGCCCGCTCCTTGGCCTCGGAGCCGCGTTCGGTGTCGGCGTCTTTGCCCTGATGTTCTTCGGTCTCGTAGGCCCAGGTCGCCGGATCATAGGAGGCGGTCTCCGGGTCGTACCCGCTGAACAGGCCGTCGAGCTCCTCGGTGTCGGTGAACCGTTCGTCGACCAGGAACGACGCGTTGGTGTAGGCGGTGACGTACTCGCGGAAATCGAGCTCCTTGCTGAGGATGTAGTTGATCACCCCGCCCAGGAACGCGATGTCGCTGCCGGCGCGCAGCGACACGTGCTGGTCGGCCAGCGCGCTGGTGCGGGTGAACCGCGGGTCGATGTGCACGACCGTGGTGCCGCGGGCCTTGGCCTCCATCACCCACTGGAAGCCGACGGGGTGCGCTTCGGCCATGTTCGAGCCCATGATGACGATGAAGTCAGAGTTGACGAGATCCTGCTGGTAGTCCGTCGCCCCGCCGCGACCGAAGGAAGCTCCCAGACCGGGAACCGTGGCGCTGTGTCAAATACGGGCCTGGTTCTCGATCTGCAACGCGCCCAGTGCGGTGAACAACTTCTTGATCAGGTAGTTCTCTTCGTTGTCCAGCGTCGCGCCGCCCAGGCTGGCGATGCCCAGGGTTCGGCGCAGCGTGTGCCGGTCGGCGTCGAACTGCTGCCAGCCCTTCTCCCGCGCGTCGAGGACGCGGTCGGCGACCATGTCCATCGCGGTGTCGAGGTCGAGCTCCTGCCACTCGGTGGCGTAGGGCGGACGGTACTTGACCGTGGTGAGCCGCTGCGGTCCGGTGACCAGCTGCTTGCTCGCAGAACCCTTGGGGCACAACCGCCCTCGCGAGATCGGGCTGTCCGGGTTGCCCTCGATCTGGGTGACCGTGCCGTCTTTGACGTAGACGTTCTGCGCGCACCCCACCGCGCAGAACGGACACACCGACTTGACCACGCGGTCGGCGTCGACGGTGCGCGGCGTCAACGTCAGCGACCGCGGGCTCTGCGCGGCCCGGCCACGCCCGAGCTTGTCGCCGCCGGTGAGCTGCCGATACACCGGCCACGATTCGAACAGCTTCCTGATGTCCAACCCGTCCACCTTCGTCTGCCTCGCTGCTCAAGGTACCCGCTACAGACCCCGTCAACCCGGTGGGCTCAGGTACAAATGGAGAATGCTCGAGATCAGCCCGTTGACCTGGGTCGTCACCGTCGCCGTGATCATCGGACTGTTGGCGGTGGATCTGATCCTGGCGGCACTGCGGCCGCACAAGGTCGGATTCCGGGAAGCGACGGCGTGGTCGGTGTTCTACATCGCGGTCGCCATCGGCTTCGGGCTGTGGTTCTTGTGGGCCTACGGCACCAATGCGGGCACCGAGTACTTCGCCGGCTACATCGTCGAGAAGAGCCTGTCGGTCGACAACCTGTTCGTCTTCGTGATCATCATGGCCACCTTCGCGGTGCCCGAGGAACACCAGCACAAGGTGCTGACCTTCGGCATCATCCTGGCGCTGATCATGCGCGCGATCTTCATCGCGCTGGGCGCGACGCTGATCTCGCTGTTCTCGTTCATGTTCCTGCTGTTCGGCATCCTGCTGATCTGGACCGCGATCCAGTTGTTCCGGCACCGCGACGAGGACCCGGACATCGAGAACAACATCATGATTCGCGCGACGCGGCGATTCATCCCCATCAGCAACGAGTACGACGGCGGCAAGCTCTTCACCCGGGACAACGGGCGGAAGGTGGCGACTCCGCTGCTGGCGGTGCTCATCGCGATCGGCAGCGTCGACCTGCTCTTCGCGCTGGACTCGATCCCCGCGGTGTTCGGCATCACCCGCGAGCCCTACATCGTCTTCGCGGCCAACGCGTTTGCGTTGCTCGGCCTGCGGGCGCTGTTCTTCCTGGTGAAGGGCCTGCTGGACCGGTTGGTGTACCTGTCGACGGGGTTGTCGATCATCCTGGCCTTCATCGGGGTCAAGCTGGTGCTGCACTGGGCCCACGTCGACATCAACCCGAGCATCCCCGAGGTGGACACCTACCTGAGCCTGGTGGTCATCGTGGTGATCCTGACCATCGTGACCGTCGCCAGCCTGATCAAGACGCGCCGCGACCCGACCGCCAAGGCCCACCCCGGCTCGCTGCGCGCCACCAAGCCCAAGGAGCAGACCGACGGCTCTCAGTGAGCGTCGAGCACCCGGGTGCCGTCGGCGTTTCGGCGCGTGACCCGTTTCGCGTCCAGGCTTTCCAGCAGCGGCACCGCGACGCGGCGGGTGGTGTCCCACGCCCGCTTGGCCTCGGCGACAGTGAACGGAGGCGCCAGGCCGGCCAGCGCCGCGGCGGCCCGGTCGTGCACGTCGCGGCCCAGCACCACCCCGTCGGCGATCTTGACCAGCCGCCCCGCGCGCACCGCCGCGGCCAGCTCCTTCGCACCGAGACCGAGCGCGCTCAGTTCGTCGGCCTCCGGGGCGCGGAACGGTTCGTCGGCCAGCCGCGCCTCGATCTGGCGCACCGCCGCGTCGACCCGCTCGGGCAGCTGCTCACCGGGCCGGCGCACCCGCCCGCCGGCCAGTTGCAGTCCGGTGCCGTCGAGCAGCGGCGCCACCAGCTCGACCGCCGGCAGCTCAAGTTGCTGACGCAGCGTCTCCATCGGCATGCCCGCGGCGACGTCGTGGTCAGCCGACCAGTGCTGCACCGCGTGGCGGGCCGCGTCGCGCCGGGCGTCCCACCACGCCGGGTCGACGACCCACTCCCCGACCCGGGTGCCGTCGACGCCGAAACCCATGGCACGCAACTCCGTTACGCGTGCGCAGACCGGGGGCGGCACGCGGCCGGTGGCCAGTTGCGCGGCGCGGGCACGGGCGGCCCCGCGCCGGCGCAGTGCGGGTGGTCGGACGTCGAGCACTTCGACGCCGGCGGCGATGCGGTGTTCGCCGGGGTCGCGCAGCAGGCCGGTGTCGCCGAGGCGCAAAGGCAATGGCCGGGACAACCGCAACCGGGCCGCGGCGTCGCCGAGCGGTCGCACCCGCACCGGCACCGCGGCTGCGCCGACGTGCAGCACCAGTTGTTCGTGCAACGTGTCGGCCCGGCGCAGCGCGACATCGACCTCGCTGGTGTCCAGCCACGCGCCCGGGGTGCGTACCGTGTCCCCGCGGCCGATCGCTTGCCGGTCCACCCCACGCAGGTTCACCGCCACCCGGGCCACCGCCGAGACCTCGGTGTGGTCGTCGCCCAGCGACTGCAGGCCGCGCACGGTGACCCGTCGGCCGTCGTGTTCGAGGTCGTCGCCGACTCGCAGCGTGCCCGCCGTCAGCGTGCCGGTCACCACGGTGCCCGCGCCGCGC
The DNA here is from genome assembly GCF_010726645.1 of Mycolicibacterium duvalii. Classification (NCBI taxonomy): domain Bacteria; kingdom Bacillati; phylum Actinomycetota; class Actinomycetes; order Mycobacteriales; family Mycobacteriaceae; genus Mycobacterium; species Mycolicibacterium duvalii. Next base: position 3,768,118 of record NZ_AP022563.1, read on the forward strand.
ACCGTGAAGGCCCGGTCCACCCACAGCCGCACGTCGGCGTCCGGGTCCGGCGCCGGCAGCCGGTCGGTGAGCCGCATGAGTTCCCTGCGTACCGCGGCCATATCGGTGCCGAGCACCACCGGGACGCCCGGAATGTGTTCCCGCACCTGCGCGATCGTGCGGCCCGGGTCGGCGAGGTCGGCCTTGCTGATCACCACCATCGTGTGGCGCACCCCGAGCGCCTGCAGCGCCGCGTAGTGCTCCTCGGATTGCGGCATCCAGCCTTCGGTCGCGGCAACGACGAACATCGTTGCCGGCACCGGCCCCACCCCGGCCAGCATGTTGCCGACGAACCGTTCGTGGCCCGGCACGTCGACGAACGCGATCTGCCGGTCCTCGAGCGTCGTCCACGCGAAGCCGAGGTCGATCGTCAGCCCGCGCCGCTGCTCCTCGGCCAGCCGGTCCGGCCACATCCCGGTAAGCCGGTGCACCAGAGTGGATTTGCCGTGATCGACATGGCCGGCAGTGGTTACGACGAACACGCCCGAACGGCCTCCAGCAGCGCGTCGTCGTCGTCGGGTGCCACCGTGCGCAGATCCAGCAGACAGCGGCCGTCCTCGATCCGGCCGACCACCGACGGCGTCCCCACCCGTAGCGGCGCGGCGTAGGTCTCGGGCAGACTGATTGCGGCGCTGGGCAATTCGACCCCCGGCGCGCCCCCACCCCCGACCGCGGCCACACAGTCGACCGCGTCGGCCTGCGGCAGCTGCGCGGCCAGCCGCCGAGCCCGCTCCCGTAGCCCGTCGACGTCCGCGTCCAGCGCCTGCGCGACCGGCGTCGGTGGACCGACCACCGTCGCCTCCAAAGCGGCCAGGGTCAGCTTGTCCACCCGCAGTGCCCGCGCGGCGGGATGGCGGCGCAACCGTTCGATCACCTCGGCGGTGCCGAAGAGCAGACCGGCCTGCGGGCCGCCGAGCAGCTTGTCCCCGCTCGCGGTGACCAGGTCGGCGCCATCGCGCAGGGCGGTCGTCGCGTCGGGTTCGTCGGGCATCACCGGGTGCGGCGTCAGCAGGCCCGAGCCGATGTCGACCACCAGTGGAGCGTCCAGCCGAGCCAGCTCGTTGATCGGCACCGCGGCGGTGAATCCGCTCACCAGGTAGTTCGACGGGTGCACCTTGAGGACGAACCCGGTGTCCGGGCCGATCGCGTCGGTGTAGTCGCGTAGGTGCGTGCGGTTGGTGGTGCCGACCTCACGGATGCGCGCCCCGGCCGAGGCCATCAGCTCGGGCAGCCGGAACCCGTCGCCGATCTCGATCAGCTCGCCGCGGCTGACCACGATCTCCTTGCCCGGGGCCAGCGTCATCGCCGTCAGCAGCAGCGCGGCGGCGTTGTTGTTGACCACGTGCACCCCGCCGGCGCTCGGCACGGCCTGCGCCAGCGCGGCCAGCGCCCCCCGGCCGCGGCGGGCCCGGCGACCGGTGGCCAGGTCGAACTCGACGTCGGTGGCGCCGCTGGCGGTGTGCACGGCGTCGAGCGCCGCCCGCGACAGCGGCGCGCGGCCCAGATTGGTGTGCACCACCACGCCGGTGGCGTTGATAACCGGCCGCAGCGTGGCGGCGCTGACCGGCAGCGCCGCGACGGCGTGGTCGGCGACCTGCTCGGGGGCGATCTCCCCGGCCCGGGCGCGCTGCTGCGCGTCAGCGATCACCGTCTTGACCAGCGTGCGGCCCAGCCGCTCGGCGGCTTTCGCCAGCCGCGGGTCGGCCAGCAGCGCATCGGTGCGCGGCACCCGCCGCCGCGGGTCACCCATAGCGATTTCGGCGTGTTTGTGTGCGCTCAGCGTCGATAACCACGCCGAAATCGCGGGGGGAGGGGTGGCGGAGGCGGACGGGAATCGAACCCGCCAGCGACAGGATCTGCCGCTCAGCGATTTTGAAGACCGTGCCGGTCACCAGACCGGATACGCCTCCCTGACCCATGGTCTCCATCATGGCAGGGCAGCATGGAGGCCATGTCGACGCGTCTGACCCAGTACGCCCACGGCGGCGGCTGCGCCTGCAAGATCCCGCCCGGCGAGCTCGAGGACGTGGTCCGCGGGTTGACCGGCCGCACCCCGACCGACCCCGTCGGCGAGCTGCTGGTCGGCCTCGACGACGGCGACGACGCCGCGGCCGTGCGCATCGACGGCGACACCGCGCTGATCGCGACGACGGATTTCTTCACCCCGGTCGTCGACGATCCGTACGACTGGGGACGCATCGCGGCGGCCAACGCGCTCTCCGACGTCTACGCGATGGGCGGTCGCCCGGTGGTCGCGGTCAACCTGCTCGGCTGGCCGCGCGACGTGCTGCCGTTCGAACTGGCTGCCGAGACGCTGCGCGGCGGGATGGACGTGTGCGGCGAGGCCGGCTGCCATCTGGCCGGCGGGCACAGCGTCGACGACCCCGAACCCAAGTACGGGCTGGCGGTCACCGGCATCGCCGACCCGAACCGGTTGCTGCGCAACGACACCGGCGCACCCGGCCTGCCATTGTCGCTGACCAAGCCGCTGGGCATCGGGGTGCTCAACAGCCGCCACAAGAACACCGGCGAACGCTTCGAGCAGGCCATCGCGGTGATGACCACGCTCAACGCCGCGGCCTCGGCCGCCGCGCTGCGCGCCGGAGTCGAATGCGCCACCGACGTCACCGGTTTCGGATTGCTCGGGCATCTGCACAAGCTGGCCCGAGCCAGCGGTGTCACCGCGGTGATCGACTCGGCCGCGGTGCCCTATCTCGACGGTGCCCGCGACGCGTTGCGGGACGGCTTCGTCAGCGGCGGCACCCGCCGCAACCTCGACTGGGTGGCCCCGCACGTCGACCTATCCGCGATCGGGGACGACGACGCCCTGCTGCTGGCCGATGCGCAGACCTCCGGCGGGCTGCTCATCGCCGGCGAGATCCCGGGTGCCCCGGTGGTCGGAGAGCTGATCCCGCGCGGGCGGCACACGATCGTCGTCCGTTGACCGGCGCGCGTGGCACGTTCGTGCCCGTCTGATCTGTACATTGAGGGAGTTCCACGGATCTGGGGTGCACTCGAGGGAGGCCACAGCCACACCCACCGACGGTCGAACTCCAGCGGCTGCCGCACTTGAGGCGTTGAGGCGCCACGGCGAAGGAAGCCCCTGCAATGAGCAGATTCACCGACACCATGTACCGCAACGCCCAGCTGAGCAGGCACGGGCTCAACACCGGCGAACCCCACGCGCCCGTCCGACACACCTGGGCGCAGGTGCACCAGCGCGCCCGGTGCATCGCCGGAGGGCTGGCCGCCGTCGGCGTCGGTCCCGGTGATGCGGTCGCCGTGCTGGCGGGTGCGCCGGTGGAGATCGCGCCGACCGCCCAGGGCATCTGGATGCGCGGCGCGAGCCTGACCATGCTGCACCAGCCCACGCCGCGCACCGACCTGGTGCGCTGGGCCGCAGAGACCACTGCCGTCATCACGATGATCTCCGCGAAAGCCGTCGTCGTCTCGGACCCGTTCATGGCGGCGGCGCCGGTGCTCGAAGACCTCGGAATGACCGTGCTGACCGTCGAGGACCTGCTGCGCAGCGCTCCGGTCGACCCGGTCGACACCGATGATGACGCGGTCGCGCTGATGCAGTTGACCAGCGGCTCCACCGGATCACCGAAAGCTGTGCGGATCACCCACGCCAACATCGTCGCCAACGCCGAAGCGATGACCGAGGGCTGCGAATTCGACCTCGACACCGACGTGATCGTCAGTTGGCTGCCCTGCTTTCACGACATGGGCATGACGGGCTACCTGACGGTGCCGATGTTCTACGGCGCCGAACTGGTCAAGGTCACCCCGATGGATTTCCTGAGCGATATCCTGTTGTGGCCGCGCCTGATTCAGAAGTATCGCGGCACCATGACCGCCGCTCCCAACTTCGCCTACACCTTGCTCGCGCGGCGGTTGCGCCGACAGGCGGCCCCGGGCGAGTTCGACCTGTCGTCGCTGCGCTGGGCGTTGTCGGGCGCCGAGCAGGTCGACCCGATCGACGTCGACGACCTGTGCGCGGCCGCCGTCCCGTTCGGTCTGAACCCCGCCGCGATCGTTCCCGCCTACGGAATGGCCGAGACCACCGTGGCGGTGTCGTTCTCCGCGTGCGGTGGCGGCATGGTCGTCGACGAGGTCGACGCCGACCTGCTCGCTCTGCTGCACCACGCGGTACCCGCAACCGGTGGGCGTACCCGTCGGCTGGTGTCGCTGGGTCGTCCGCTGCGCGGACTGCAGGTGCGCATCGTCGACAAGGACGGCGCCCACCTGCCGGCACGCGGTGTCGGGGTGATCGAGGTTCGGGGCGCCCCGGTCGCCGACGGCTACACGACGGTCGCGGGATTCATTGCCGCACAGGATGAGTGTGGCTGGTATGACACCGGTGACCTCGGCTACCTGACCGAGACCGGTGAGGTCGTGGTGTGCGGGCGACTCAAAGACGTCATCATCATGGCCGGGCGCAACATCTACCCGACCGATATCGAACGCGCCGCCGCCCGCGTCGCCGGGGTGCGGCCCGGGTGTGCCGTCGCAGTCCGGCTGGATGCCGGCCGGTCCCGGGAATCGTTCGCGGTTGCGGTGGAATCCAAGGATTTCGGCGACGAAGAACAGGTGCGCCGCATCGAGCGCGAGGTCGCTCACGAGGTGTTCAGTGAGGTCGACGTACGGCCCCGAAAGGTGGTGGTGCTCGCGCCCGGCACCATCCCCAAGACTGCGTCGGGCAAGCTGCGCCGCGCGCACGCTCTGGCCCTGGTCGACTAGCGCGTCCTGCGCTCCGAGGCCGTCTCGGGGGCGTCGTCGCTGGTGGCGACCAAGAACCGGTCCGGCAGTGCGAGTTTGTGGATGGTGCGCAGCGTGAGCAGGTACTGCCGCGGCAGCGACCCCGTCGTGTAGGGCACGTCGTACTTGTCGCAAACCGCGCGCAACGGTCCGGCGAGCTGCGCGTACCGGTTGCTCGGCAGGTCGGGGAAGCAATGGTGCTCGATCTGGTAGCACAGGTTGCCGCTGAGGAAGGCCAGCACCCGCCCGGCCCGGAAGTTCGCGGTGCCCAGAATCTGGCGCAGATACCACTCGCCGCGCGACTCGTGGTCGAGCACGTCGGCGGTGAATTTCTCGGCGCCATCGGGGAAGTGGCCGCAGAAGATCACCACGTAGGCCCACAGGTTGCGGGCGAGGTTGGCCACCGCGTTGGCAGCGAGCACACGGCGCCAGCGGCGGCCGCTCAGCGCCGGCAGCGCCAGGTAGTCCTTGAGCACCTGGCGGCCGATCTTGCCGACCAGCGTCCGGCGGGCCCGGGAGATTCTCTCGGTGTCGCCCTCGGCGCGGTCGCGCTCGGAGTGCACGCCGTGCAGCGCGATACCCCACTCGAAGATCGCTGCCAGCAGCACATTTCGCAGTGGTTGCACGAGGTGCTCGGGTTTCCAGGGCTCGTCGCGGGTCACCCGCATCACGCCGAATCCGAGGTCGTCGTCGACTCCGACGATGTTGTTGAAGACATGGTGGCGGTAGTTGTGCGAGTACCGCCACTGCGCCGACACCGCCACCATGTCCCACTCCCAGGTCGAGGAGTGGATCTCGGGGTCGTTCATCCAATCCCACTGACCGTGGCCGACGTTGTGCCCGATCTCCATGTTCTCGATGCTCTTGGCGATGGCCAGCGCGGCGGTTCCCGCCAGCCACCCGGCCCGGGACCGGGTGAGCGCGATCAGCAGTCGGGCCGCGATGTCGAGCCCGCGCTGAAATCCGATGGTGCGACGGATGTAGGCAGCGTCGCGGGCGCCGAGCGACTCCTCGACGTCACGCCGGATGGCGTCGAGTTCGTCACCGAGCGCGGCGACGTCTTCGTCGGTCAGGTGCGCGTAGGCGGTCGTGTCAGAGATGGCCAATCAAGAGTCCTGTCCGAGGTGGTCGGTGGGCACGGACGCGCAGGACATCCGCTCGCCGCGGGACTGCGCCTCGCGGACGGCGGGAAAACGTTGCGTCGGGGTTAATTTCGGTAGGAAAAGAATGTGGGCTGGTGAGATCACTCACCAGCCCACATTGGAGTCTTGGTCTGCCTTAGATGGCAGTCACTCGAACGGCCTGCGGCCCCTTGTTGCCTTGCTCGATCTCGAACTCGACACGCTGGTTCTCCTCCAGCGACCGGTATCCGTTCCCGTTGATCTCGCTGTAGTGAACGAAAACGTCACCCGCGTCGCCGTCGGGGGCGATGAAGCCGAAGCCCTTGTCGCCGTTGAACCACTTCACAGTTCCCTGTGCCATACTTTTTCAACTTCCTCATCTGAATAGATGCCAGAACGGCATCCAGCATGAGCGTAGCATGCTACCTGCTGATTCAGGAACTCCTCCCGCGAAACCCCTTGTGGCACAGGCGATCAAGAGACCAGCGGGGCCGCCCATTTCGCACTTTCGGCCTCGGCGAGGCGCAGCACGCACTCGGCGGTGTCGATCAGCTTGGAATCGCTGTCTGCGTTCCAGGTGGGCAGTCCGGCTGCGACGCGCATCACGATCGACCCGAGGGCCTGGGAGGTCATGCTGGGCACCACGAGCAGTTTCGCGCAGCCGCCGGCACCCTTGACCACCATCAGCCGAGGACGCCGGGACAGATCGTTGCTGCGCATCAGACGCGCGCCGGTGACGATCGTCTCCAGGTCGGTCTGGCCTTCGGTGGCCGACCAGTTGATCCGGATGTCGACGATCTCCCCCAGCGTGCGGTGCAGCGCGCCGATCAGATCGGGAAGTTCCGCGGCGATCAGCGCCGAGTGCGGCCACCAGGCGCCGTCGATGCTGCCGCCCAGTTCCCGGGCCAACGTGGCGCGGACCGGCTTGGATGCACGGCGCGACCGTGCGATCCCGTTCACCTCGTCGAGGTGTCGGAGGAATGCTTGCGGGGCTGATCGGAGAAAACAGGAGCCTGCACGGGCTCGTGGGAGTGCTGGTCGGTGTTGACGACCTGCGGCGCCTGACGGTGCGAAAACAGTTCAGACGTATCCATAAGACGTGTCCTTGAGAGGTACGGGACGAACCCGCACGTGGTCCGAGCGAAGAAATCGCGTCGCGGGCCGCGCGCGAATGCCATGGGGGCGAGTCCGACGAATCGGGCTGCGATGTGACGCGGCCTACCGTCGACAGTACACCTAGGCCGCGATCCCCGGAGCCTGCGTCGCCGCGCCCGCCGCGAGCGTCGGCAGCCGCACACTCATCCCCTCCACCGTGATACCGCCCCACGAGTAGAAGTTCAGGAAGTTGAAGGCCGACGTCATCACCTGCACCGTGACCGACTGACCCGGGTTCAGCGTGTGCGCGATCTGCTCCAACTCCACCGTCACCGTGCGCGTCTGACCGTCCAACTGCACCGGGACCGGCGTGACCTGGTGTCCCAGCACCCGACCGGTCCGGTTGTCGACGACCTGGGCGTAGACGTGTTCGGCGGTGCCGGTGCCCGAGTACGTCAGCGTCAGCGACGGCGCCCCGACCACGTGCGTGACCTCGGTGACCTCGGGCATGCGCAGGTTCACCGCGTTGAACGCATACGAGGCCGACGGCAGGCCGAGGATGGTCGCGATGAGGCCGCGCGAGAGGATCCACGGGTCGGGCCCGGAACCGCCGAGGAAGGGCACGAACGCCATGGCCTGGCGCCGGGTCCGCTCGGCGACCAGCGGGGTGTCGTCGGGCTCGACCGGGTAGGTGTCGGAGCCGAACCACTGCCCGCGCTGGTCCACCCACTCGAATTGCGGCCCGGTGTCGACGTTTTCCCCCTTGACGTAGCGGTCCAGCCAATCCAGCGTGCGGTCGATCACCACGTCGCCGTCGTTGTAGCTGCTCACGCAGGCGCCGTGGCCGCCGCAGTACCAGAGCACTTTCGTGGTGGTGCCCGCATCGAGCAGCGCCTTGGCGTTCAGGTCGGCCTGGTCGAGGGTGAACAGTGTGTCCACGGTGCCCTGCATCAACAGTGTGGGCGCGGTGATCTGGTCGATGCGGTCGGCGTAGCCGCGGTCGTTGAGCAGGTCGATGTCCGACTGCGACGCCTGGCCGGTCAGGATGCCGACGATGGCGGCGGGCAGGATCCGCTCGTGCGGACGCGACAGCGTCAGCACCAGCACGGAGGTCAACAGCGTGCTCCAGCCGCTGCGTACCGCCTCGGCCGGGAACAACACGTCGACCAGGCTGTTCCACGCGATGGTCGGCACGATCGCGTCGATACGCTTGTCGATCGCGGCGGTGGCCAACTGGATGCCGCCGCCGTAGGACGCGCCGACCATGCCGATCTTGGGGTCACCGTTGTCGGTCTCGACTTCGGGCAGCGTGCTCAGCCAGCTGATGATGTGGGAGATGTCGCGGCCCTCGAAATCCGGCGACTGCAACTGCATTCGGCCTTCGGATCGCCATTCCCCGCGCGGATCCCAGGTGACCACGTTGTAGCCGGCCTCCCGCAGCGCGCCGATGCCGATCACGTCGTTGGGCAGGAAGCTGTCGACGGTCAGGTCCAGCGTCGTCGAGCCCGGCAGTCCCAGGCCCGGTCCGTTGAAGACAGTCGGCGCCGACTCCCCTGCCTGTAGCCCCTTGGCCGGCATGAAGTGCACGTACATCTTGGCGCCGTCGAAGGATTCGACGAGCACGGTGCGGGGCTTGGGTGCGTCGGGGTCGGCGCGGTGGTCGACCGGCCAGCCGATCAGCGGATGCAGGATGTCGCCGACGAACGGGATGGCGTGCAGCAGGCGCACCACCGGGGTGACCAGCAGCGGGCCGAGCACCGGGACGCGCTGCACCCACTCGAACGCCGCGGGCGCCTCGGTGACCGTGACGTCGGTGGGGATCGGGTACGGCGGCTCGGCGTCCAGGGCGGTGCTGGTGGCCTGGATCGACGATGAGGGCGGGGTCTCCGCGGTGATCTCCCGACCCGCGGTCACCAGCGACAACATCATCGACGCCAGGGCCGGCACCGCGGGGTTCGCCGGGTCCTCGGCGACCCGGCGCGGACCGGTCCGGGTCAGCGTGGTGGTGGTGGTCTCCGTGATCGCGGCCGGCTCGGACGCCGCGCGCTCGGGGTCCGGCGTGCCGATCTCCGGCTCGGCCTCGGCGCTCTCCGGCTCCGGCGCGGGCTGCGGTTCAGGTGCGGGCTGCGCCTCGGCGTCGACCGTCGGCTCGGCGGTTTCCGCGACCTCGACGTGCGGCTCGACCGCCGGCTCGGCGGCCGGTTCGACCGCCGCCACGTCGTCGGTGGTCGGCTCGACCCCGCCACCCTGCTCAACCTCGTCAGCGATCTCGGCGAGCCGCGTGGACGCCTCGCGCTCGGCCTGGCGGGCGTCGGACCGGTCGGCGCGCCGCGCCTCGCGGGCTTCGGCACGTCGGACCGACCGTTCGGAGGATTCCGACGATCGGGACGTCGGGGACTCCTGAGACGCCTGGGAAGACGCGGACGTCTGGGACGTAGTGGAGCCGGTGGTACCCCTCGCCGACGACGATCCCTCCTCGGCTGCGGCGGCACCCGCACCCGCGACCACCGCCACTCCGATTCCGAGAGCTACCGCCAACCCACCGACCCGACCCACGTACGCCCCAGCACCCATGGGGTCGATCCAACCGTGTGGGGACCCCCGCCGAGGGCGTTCGGCCATTTCTTACCGATGAGTCAGATAGGTCTCCGTCAGGTGTGCGGAATCCGTGCCGAGGAACCCGTATCGCCTACGGATCCGTGCGGATCACGTTTATCCGCAACAGGGCCGGGCATGTCCCGTCGTGAAGATCACACCGGCGCGTTGGCGTAACGCTTGGCTGCGCCGGGAATCAGTCGGCCGGTTCAGCTTTTCGATCGACGAAGAAGGATCACGATGTCGCGCTATCTATTCGCGCTGGGTGGTTTCAGCTTTCGCCGCCGCTGGTGGGTGCTCGGCACCTGGCTGGCGCTGCTGGTCGGCGTCGCCGTCGCGTTCGTCGGGTTCCGCGGCGAGCCCAGCGACAACTTCGTGATCCCCGGCACGGAGTCCCAGCAGGCCGTCGAGCAGCTGCAGGCCAACCTGCCGGCGTTCGGCGGCGCGCAGACACAGGTCACCTTCGCAGCACCGGAGGGCCGCGCGGTCACCGATGCGGCCTTCACCGACGTCGTCAACCGGGCCGTCGCGCAGCTGAACACCGTGCCGGACATCGCGGCCGCCGCCGGCCCCAACCAGACCCGGCAGATCTCCGAGGACGGCCGCGTCGGCCTGGGCACCGTGCAGTGGACCGCACCGCTGGGCGAGGTGACCGACGCCGCGCTCGGCGAACTGGAGGCGGCGATGCAACCGGTCGAGGACGCCGGGCTGCGGGTCGAGTACACCGGCAGCGTGTACCCCGGCTACAAAGTCGAGGTACCGCATCTGCCCGAGATCATCGGCGTCTCGGTGGCGTTTCTGGTCCTGCTGGTGACATTCGGCGCGGTCGTCGCGGCAGGCCTGCCGATCCTGACGGCCGGCATCGGCGTGGGCATCGGTGCGCTGGGCATCTTCATCGTGGCCGCGTTCGTCGAGATGCCGTCGGCGGCCCTCTCGCTGGCGCTGATGCTCGGGCTGGCGTGCGGCATCGACTACGCGCTGTTCATCCTCAACCGCTACCGCAACAACCTGCTGCTGTTGATGCCCCGCCAGGAATCGGCCGCGCTGGCCGTGGGGACCGCCGGCGGGGCCGTCGTGTTCGCGGCGCTGACCGTCATCATCGCGTTGTGCGGTCTGGCGGTCGTCGGCATCCCGTTCCTGACCTACATGGGCCTCGCGGCTGCGGTCTCGGTGCTGATCGCGATGCTGATCGCGGTGACCCTGCTGCCGGCGCTGCTCGGCTTCGCCGGGGCCCGGGTGGCCAAGTTCATCAAAGCGCCGCTGCAGCCGCACCGCCCGAAGGAGGCGGCGCAGGTGGCCGCCTACACCCCGCACCGCACGATGGGGGCGGCGTGGGCTCGGTTCGTCGTCCGGTTCCGGAAACCGTTGCTTCTCGGCGGGGCCGCGGCGCTGGTGGCGATCGGGCTGCCGGCGTTCGGCATGCAGCTCGGTCTGCCCAGCGGCTCGTCGCAGCCCGAGTCCAGCACGTCGCGGCAGGCCTACGACCTGACCGCCGAGCATCTCGGGCCCGGCTTCAACGGGCCGCTGCTGGTGGTGGCCGACCTGTCCGACGCCACCGGTCCTGACGTGGTCCCGACTCTCGTGGAGAACCTCAATCGCGAGGACGGCGTCGTCGCGGCGGCACCGGCCGCCGTGGAGAACCAGACCGCGGTCATCCAGGTCATCCCCGAGACCGGGCCCAATGATCCCGCGACCGCCGACCTGGTCGAGCTGATCCGCGCCGATCGCGACGCCATCGAAGCCGACACCGGTGCAGCGATCCTGGTCGGCGGCAACACCGCATCCAACATCGACACCTCCGCGAAGCTGGCGGCCGCGCTACCGGTGTTCGTCATTGTCGTCGTCGGGCTGGCCTTCATCCTGCTGGCCGTCGCCTTCCGCACCGCGCTGGTGCCGCTGACGTCGATCATCGGCTTCCTGCTCTCGGTGTTCGCTGCATTGGGCGTGCAGGTGGCGGTGTTCCAGTGGGGTTGGGGCGCTTCGCTTCTGGGCATCACACCCGGCGAGACGATCAGCTTCCTACCGATCATCGTGCTGGCCATCATCTTCGGCCTGTCCAGCGACTACGAGGTCTTCGTGGTGTCGCGGATCAGAGAGGAGCTGGCCCACACGGGTTCGGATCCCGACGGTGCGCTGGCCGCGGTGCGCAACGGTGTCGGCCTGTCGGCCCGGGTGGTCACCGCCGCGGCACTGATCATGTTCGGCGTCTTCATCGCCTTCGTCGCGGGCAGCGACCCCATCATCAAATCGGTGGGCCTCACCCTGGCCGTCGGAGTGTTCCTCGACGCGTTCGTAGTGCGACTGACGTTGATCCCGGCCGTGATGGCGATGCTCGGCGACAAGATGTGGGTGCACTCCAAGTGGTTCGACAGGTACGTGCCCGACCTCGACATCGAGGGCACCGCGCTGGAGGACAAGCACCGCAGCCCCGTCGCGGTGTCCTAGCCGTAGACACCACGAAACCCCGGTGCGGGACCGGGGTTTCGGGCGCGGGTCGCCTTGTCGGGTCGCCGGGAGTATCTGGAGGCTACTCCGAGGCTTCCGTGGACTCGGTCGACCCGACAGTCTCTGGCGCATCGTCGGCGCCGGCGGTGTCCTCCTCGGCCTGCTCCTGCTGGCGGGCCTCGGACTCGCTTTCGGCCTGAGCCTCGGCTTCGGCTTCTGCTTCGGCCTCAGCCTCTTCCTTGGCCTGCTCCACCTCGGCTTCCAGCGACTCCTCCGCCTCGGCTTCGGCCTCAACCTCTTCCTTGGCCTGCTCCACCTCGGCTTCCAGGGACTCCTCCGCCTCGGCAGCGTCCTCGACCTCGACCTCGACGGCGTCGTCGACCTCGCCGGCGCCGTCAGCCTCGGCAGGCGCATCGACAGGCTCGGGTTCGGGTGCGACGTCGGTCGCCAGCGATTCGCTGACCACGGCCGGGACCTCCGACACCGCGGAGCGGGCTTGGGCGACTTTGTCGTCATTGCGGCTGTAGGCCTTGTCGATCTTGGCCTTCAGCTCGGCTTCCCGCGATGCGAGGAACGGCAGCATCAGAACCAGCGGCAGCCGTGCGGCGGGCACCAGATAGTGGGTGGTGGTACCGCCCAACGAGTTGACGTCCACCGTGATGTTCTCGGCCGGAATCTTGTCCAGGTCGGCCAACGCCGACGGAATGTGCATGTAGATGCCGCCGGCGATGGCATTCAGCACCGCCAGGAAATTCCACCAGCGGTCCGGGAAGTCGGCCATCCCGTCGTACTCACCGGTGACGACGACCATGTCGTAGGCGGTCTCCGGAGCGGGCTGATACGTGTACTCGAACCGGGAGCTGTACTTGGCCTTGTCGATGATCTTCTGCCGACTCGAATCGGCCACCAGGTAGAAGGTGATCTTGTCCTTGCCGGGCGCCTCGGCATCGGCGGCCAACGCCCGCAACACCTCGTTGACCACGAGCGCGCCCCCGGAGAGTCCGACCACTGAGACCTTGTCGCCTGCGCCGGTGAGCTTGGCGAGCGCCTCGGTGATCGCGGCGTCGAGGTTGGCCGTACCGATGGCGATCGAATCGCCGAGCGACATGTGGGTGCGGCCGCTGTAGGGACCGGCCTGTGCCGGCCACTCCACGCTGACGCGCTCCTGTCCCCAGAACTCCCCGCTCAGCGTCGGCGCCATCAGCAGGTCGGGCATCGTCGGCTGACCGATTCCGCCGACGAACAGCGCGGAGCTGGCAGCCCCGCCGGACGTGGCTGCGGACAGCGCGACCGCCACCGAAGCAAACGCTGCGCCGCACACGGTTCCCGCTCTGCGCCAGTTGGTACTCATCTCGACCCCCAGATCGTGTGATGTTGATTCGTTGTCGCCTTTTCGGGGCTCGAGATGAGGATATGGCGGCGCAAACAACTGCGATAGCAAACGCTTTAATGTTCTCTTAAATGCATTTTTAGCAATGCTGTGAGCCATTGCCACAGGCGAAGCAACGCGTCGCAGAGTGGATAGCCGTGCACGCGCGACCCGCGGGCAGCTCAGGCCCTACTGCAGGACTACCGCACGATAGAGCGGGCCATTCGAGCAAGCGCCGTCGACATGCCACATCAGTCGCAGCGCTTTTGTGATCTTGAAGTGATTAGCCAGAGATTACGTACAGCTATTTTTTTTGATCGAGTTAATAGCCATATGACGAAAGTCTTGCAAACTAGGGTCCAACGTCCCTATGATCGATGTTTTTTGACACGCGATGTCAATTTTCAGCAGGCGTGGAGGCGCCGCACGACCGCCAGAGGAGGCGACGCATCGCCGCAATTCGAGCAAACTCGTGCGGGGCACTGCCACAGCCGACCGGCGACGGTTCGGGATCCGTGAGACAGCGCTCGGAGACAGCCCCGACCAGCAATAGTCCGTGCGCTCGGTCTTTCGCCGGGACCGTCGGATTGACGGCCGGGTCAGTTACGCGCCGACTATTTGCACTATCAGCAACACCGCCACCGCGGCGAACACCAGCACAAAGGCCACGATGGCGGCGATCCCGATCGCGCTGCGCGGGTTGAGATTTCGTCCCGCCGCGGGATCAGGGTGGGCGGTGGCCCTGGTCTGGGCCGAGTCCGGCGGGGTCTCGCCGGGAGGGACGCCCCCAGCGGGCTCGCCGCTGGGGGTGTTCATCGGGTCGGGGTCCGGAGGTGTCGCGGTCACGGTGTGCCGGCCTGGCGCTTGTGCTGCTCGACGGCGCTGAGCTCGCCGAGGCGCTCGGCATGCTGATGCGCGTCGATTGCGGCTCGGTGCTTGTCGGAGGCGTCGTCGAGCTCCTCCCGGGCGGCCGACACCTTCGCTTCTTCGACCGCCTCGCTGCGCTCCTCCGCATGGCGCCGCGTCTTCTCGACCGCGGCGACCTTCTGCTGGGCCGCACTGTCGACCTGGTTCTTGGCCTGCTGCGCGACGGCGGCGGCATCGCGGGCCACCTGCTGCTTGGCCTGTTCCGCCGTCGAGCGGGCCTCGCTGATGCGCTCCTGTGCCTTCTGGCGCGCTTCGGTCGGCGCGTGGGCAGCGCGCTCGCGACGCGGCTTCAGCTCATCGCTGGCCTCCTGCTTTCGCTGGTCGGCCACATCCTCGAGGCGGGCCGCCTCGCCGAGCACGGCAGCCTTCTCGATGCGTCTGAGACCCTGCGCCTCCACGTCGGCGTCCCGCAGCATGCTGCCCGCGGCGACGTCGACGGCTCCGAGTGCGCGCTCAAGGAACAACCGCTGCGGCGCCTCGGCGTCCATCCGGGACAGCAGCCCGCGCTCGAGCAGATGCAGCGGTGTGCGCGCCAACCGGTACTGCAGGCGCAGCACCGCGAACGGTAGGTCGGTGATTCTCATCATCAGCTCCTGTCTTGCAGATCACGGGGCGGGGTCGGTGCCCTCGACCCGGCTTCGTAGCCGGTCAGCCTGGGCCTCGGTGCGGACCGCGTCGTCGACGGCGTCGTTGTAATCGTCGATGGCCTCGCCGTATTCGGCACTGGCGGAACGGATCTCCGCGCGCTCCTCGGCCTTCGCGCGTTCGGCCTCGTGCTGGACCGCGGCTTCCACACCGGTCTGTCGGCGGGCTGCGTCCTGGTGGACGGCCTGGTCGGCGGCCCGCCGCGCAGCGATCTGCTGCTCGCGGACCTCGGCTTTGGCCTCGGCGGCCTGTCCCCTTGTCTGCTGCCGCTCCGTCGCGCCTTCCAGCTCGGCCTCTCGAGCCTGGGCCCTGGCCTGAGCGGTCTCGGCGTCGGCTTCGGCGGCGACACGACTGGCCGCACGACGTTCCTTGCCCTGCCGCTGTTCCAGCTGCCCCTCGGCAGTCAGCGAGTTCTTGCCGGTGATGGCGCCCACCCACTCCTTGGCCTTGCCCTTGACGGACTCGACGAAGCTTCTACGGGTCTGGGCAGACGTGTTGTCGCTGCTCATCTGCTCCTCCTTCTGCATCGGCACAAGGTGGACGCCTACCCGCTGCCGGAGGGCCTAAACCGGTGCCGCTACCGTGTGGCGCCGTTGATCGCGGGTGCGTCGATCATGCCGCGTTCGACGCCCCACATCGTCGCGATGGTGCGGTATTCGCCGGTTTCCATCAGGTGTTCGAGCGCCAGCCGCAGCGATTCGGCCAGTGCCGAGCCTTTGCGCACGGGCCAGCCGTACGGTGCGGAGTCGAACACGTCGCCGGCGGGCACCAGCTCGCCGCGGCTGAGCTTGATCGCGAAACCCGTGACCGGGGAGTCGGCCGACATCGCGTCGATCTCGCCGGCGATCAGCGCCGCGGTGACCTCATCCTGGCTGGCGTAGACCACCATCTCGACAGGCGCCATGCCGGCGGCGGTGCACTGACCGCTCTTGGCGGGCATCTCCTCGGTTTCCTGCAGGGTGCCCTGCGCGACACCGATTTTCAGACCACAGGCCGATGCGGGCCCCAGCGACGTACCGGGTCGGCGGGCCCATTGGGTGCCGGCTTCGAGGTAGGTGACGAAGTCGACCAGCTGTTCGCGTTCGCGCGTGTCGGTGACCGACGACGACCCGACGTCGAAAGAGCCGTCGACGACCGACGGCAAAATCTTCTCGAACGAGGTGTCGCGGTAGTCGGGCACCAACCCCAGGACCCGCGTCACCGCGTCCATCAAGTCGACATCGAACCCTACGAGTTGGCCGTCGGCGTTCTTGAACTCCATCGGCGCGTAAGGCACGTTGACCCCGATCACCAGCCGGCCGGTGTCGCGGATGTCGTCGGGCACCGTCGCGGCGATCGACTCCACAGCGTCGTCGGGCAACGGACGGCCCTCGGGTCCATCCGCCCATGGGGCCCATGTCCAGATCCCCAGTCCGCCGGCCACCAACAGCACGGCGGCCGCCGCCACGGCGAGCGCCCTTTTGGGCAGCCTGCGCTCGGAACGGGCGGCATGGCGTGACGTGCTGCCGGGGCGCCGAACCGGCGCGTTGAGCGCCCGCCGGGCAGCTGCGGCCAACTCGCCCGCGGACTGGTAGCGCTTGGCGGGCTTCTTGGCCATGCCCTTCGCGATCACCTCGTCGAACGCGGCCAGCCGCGGGTCGACGTCCGACGGTCGCGGCACCGGGGTGACCATGTGACCGGCGATCTGCTGCTCGAGACTGTCGGCGGGATAGGGCCGCTTCCCGGTCAGACACTCGTAGAGCACACAGGTCAGCGCATAGATGTCACTGCGGAAGTCGACCTCGCCGCCCTCGAACCGTTCGGGGGCCATGTAGGCCAACGTGCCCAGGGTGCTGCCCGCCGTCGTGAGCCCCTGCTCCCCGGCGGTGCGGGCCAGCCCGAAGTCGATCAGGTAGACGAAGTCCCGGCCCGTGATCAGGATGTTCGACGGCTTGATGTCGCGGTGGATCAGGCCCGTCGCGTGCGCGGCGTCCAGCGCGTGGGCGACCTGCTCGACGATGGTGACCGCGAACGGCGCTCCGAGTGGCTTCTCGCTGTCGGCCAGCATGGTGCCGAGATTGCGGCCCTCGATCAGCCGCATGTCCAGATAGAGCCGCCCGTCGATCTCGCCGAAACCATGGATAGGGACGACATGCGGATCGTTGAGGCCGGCGGCGGCCTGCGATTCCCGCCGGAACCGGGCCTGAAAGGTCTCGTCGGCGGCCATGTGGTGCGGCAGCACCTTCAACGCCACGATGCGGTCGGTCCGGGTGTCGTAGGCCTGGTAGACCTCCCCCATTCCGCCCTGGCCGATCAGCTTCTGCAGCCGATAGTGCCCGAATGGTGTCGCATTCACCGGTGCTCTCCTCGGCTGCGGCCGATCGGTGTGTGGCTCGACGCTACATCAAAGTTTGCCTGGACTGCCCAGACGCATGTCAGACGGCTCCCAGCCGGTTGCCCGAACGGTGGGCCTCCGGCCGAAAGGCGCTGCAAGTGGTGTTTTTCTACCACGTCCGGCCCACTCACGAGCGCCGTGCGGGTGCATTCGGCCCCGGCCGGACCACCGGCGTCCTACCGTGGAGCATGGCCGCGATCGAGATCTCCCACCCGCCCGAAGCGCTACTGCGCACGCTCAATCCGGTCTTGCGGCGTGTGCTGCGGACGCCGCTGGGCGGCCGGCTCACCGAGTTCATGGTCGTCGGATTTCGCGGCCGCAAGTCCGGACGGCAGTTCTCCGTTCCGGTGAGCGCGCATCACCTCGACGGCGGGTTGTACGTGGTTCTGGAAGCGCCGTGGAAGCACAATTTCCGCGACGGCGCCGACGCGAACGTCACGTACGGCGGCGAGACCACGCGGATGCACGGCCTTCTGATCACCGATCAGGCCGCGGTCGCCGAGATCGTGCACCGGTTGGCGTCGGATTACGGGGCCAAGAAGGCGCAGCGCATGATGGGCATGAAGTTCCGCGACGGGCGGGTGCCGACCGTGCCGGAGTGGACCGAGGCCGTCGGCCGGTTGGGCATCGCCGCCATCAAGCTGACCCCGAAGGCCTGAGATCACAGCAACCGGGGCACGCGGTCCGGTACGACGAACGTCGCGCCCGTGTGCACCGGCGCCCCCGGCCGCGTCACGAAGGGCACCTCGCGGAAGTCGGCGCGCAACGCGTCGGCGGTGATGCGAGTCCGGACGTAACCACGACGATTGCTGAAGTACCGGATGTGGGGGTTCTCGGGCAGGATCGCGTCGATGTCGGCGCGACCGTCCGACCCGTCCCCGCCCGAGGAGATCGACGTCGTCACCAGCTC
Organism: Mycolicibacterium duvalii; assembly: GCF_010726645.1. Classification (NCBI taxonomy): domain Bacteria; kingdom Bacillati; phylum Actinomycetota; class Actinomycetes; order Mycobacteriales; family Mycobacteriaceae; genus Mycobacterium; species Mycolicibacterium duvalii. Next base: position 3,786,399 of record NZ_AP022563.1, read on the forward strand.
CGTGGCCGCTCGGCGGGACGACACGTCGCCGGGGCGCTCGTGGACCTCTGCGGCCCAGTGCGAGTGCACGTCTCCGGTGAGCACCACCGCATTGCGGACCGCAGAGTTCAGCAGCCCGGCCGTGACCTGGTCCCGGTCGGCGGCGTAACCGTCCCAGGCATCGGGGTTGAACCCCCGTGCGGCGCCGGGGGTCAGATCGATCTGCGAGAAGAACACCTGTTGTCCGATCAGGTCCCAGCGCGCCTGTGACTGTCGAAAGCCGTTGAGCAACCACTGTTTCTGGTGCGGTCCCAGCAGCGAGCCGGCGGGGTCGGCGCGCTCCGGGCAGTCGCTGCGATACGCGTCGCCGCAGACCTGGTCGGTGCGATATCCGCGGGTGTCGAGCATGTGGAAGGTCGCCAGCGCGCCCCAGCCGACGCGCCGGAAGAGCGTCATGTCAGTGCCGCGGGGCAGCGCCGTCGACCGCAACGGCATGTTCTCGTAGTACGCCCGCAGTGCCGCGGCGCGGCGAGTGCGGAAGTCGGGCTGCGGCTGTTCAGGCACGCTGCCGGCCCAGTTGTCGTCAAGCTCGTGGTCGTCGAAGACGACCAGCCACGGTGCGGCGGCGTGCGCGGCCTGCAGGTCGGGGTCGGTCTTGTATTGCGCATATCGCTGCCGGTAGGTCGCCAGCGACGCGGCCTCGGAGCCGGCGTGCGCGCGGAAAGCGCCGCCTGCGACCGTCTCGTAAAGATAGTCACCCAAGTGCAGAACGAGGTCCGAGTCCTCCTCGGCAAGACGGCGGTAGGCGGTGAACCAGCCCTGCTCATAGTTCGAGCACGACGCGAAGCACATCGTCATCGGCGCGAGTGAATCCGGTTGTGGCGCCGTGCGGGTGCGTCCGACCGGCGAGAGGAAGCCCTGGGCGCGGAAGCGGTAGAAGTACTCGGCGCCCGCCCGGAGTCCGGTGGTTTCGATGTGCACGCTGTGCCCCCACTGCGGCGTGGCTGCGACGACGCCGCGCTGTTCGACGCGTGCGAACCGCTCGTCGGAGGCGAGTTCCCACTCCACGTCGACCGACCGCGACGGCATCCCGCCCGAACCGTCCGCGGTCAGCGGCCGAGGGGCCAGGCGTGTCCACAGCACGACGCCGTCCGGGGTCGGTTCGCCCGAGGCCACGCCGAGCGTGAACGGATCGGCGTGGACCGGACTGCGCCGGAGGTCGGTGGTGAAACCGGCCAACGGGATGACCGAGAGCCCGAGCGCGCTTCTGAGGACCGTACGGCGGCAAACCGGCACGGCGCAGTGTCAGGCGGCCACCTTGCCGGCGGGTGACGGTAGGGGGTCGGGTGTCCGACGGGCGCCGGAAATGCCTGCTGCGGAACGAATCCGGCCGACAGCTACGGGCCGTAGGGGTATTCCGGCTCGTGGAACCGGTTGATGATCGGGATGCGCTCGATGATCCGGTCACGCAGCCGGGGCTGAACGGGAGCGGCCGGCACCGGCGGTGGAGCCAGCTGAGCCGGCGCAGGGGGCGGCACATAGGCCGGGGCCGGTGCCGGGGGCAGGTAGTTCGGCGGCGGCGGGGGTGGCACATACGCTGGGGCCGGCCGCACGTAGGCCGGAGCGGCGGGTTCCTCGTAGACGGGGGCCGGGGCCTCCGGAGCGGGCGGCGGCGGGGCGGCGGGCGGCTCGGCGATCTCGACGGCGACCGGCTCGGCCACCGGTGGCGGCGGCTCGGCCGGGGGTGCTGGTTCGGGTTCAGGTGCGAGTTCGGGTGCGTTCTCAGCCGGGGCCGGCGCGTCGTCGACCGGCTCGGGCGCTTTCGGTGCCGGTTTCGGCGACGCGTCGACGGCCGGTGTGTCCACCGAACGCGCCAGCTGCTCGGTGTCGGGGGTGAAGTTCATGCCCAGCGCCACCGACGCCGACACCACGAAGGTCAGCACCGCCGCGGACAGCACTCCGGCCAGCGTGGCGGTCGGGGACAGCGCCCGCCGGGCGGGCGCGGCCTCGGCATCCAGGAGCGACACGGCCGACGCCGCCGCCAGCGCGGCGCCGCGGGCCAGCGCGAGTTCGGCCTCTGCGGCCGAGATGACCGGCACATCGACGCGCTCGCGCAGCACTGACACCACGGTGGCGACGTCGCCGGAGCCGACGACGAACACCGCCTCGGGAGCAAGGCCCCCGACGTCGACCAGGGCGGCGGGATCGACCCTGTCGGCCGTGACGGCCTCGGGTGTGACCGACGCCACCACCGAGGCGCGGGACTCGGCGACGCAGACCACCACGCGGTCGCAGCCGGCCAGGTCGGCGATGCCCCGGGCCAGCGCCTCGGCGGCCTCGACGTCGGATACCGCGATGACGTTCTCCACGCCGCGCTCGGTCAGCGCCTGCCAGACCGCGCTGGTCAGCGCTTCCGCGTCGGTCGTCCAGGTGAGCCCGATGGCGTCGACACGGCGCGGGTGGGCCCGCGCGAATAGGGCGCTGACCAGTGCCTCTGCGTCGATACCCTGGTGCGGGTCGACGGGCATGGCGCCCCGGTCGAGCGGGGCGCCGTCCTGGTCGGCGCCTTCGACGAGCACCCAGCGCAACGATGACGACGTCATCGACAAGCCGAGTACAAGGTCCATGAGAAGGTTCCGATCTGTGTGCGACTGACGGTCGACCCTACCGCCGACCCTTCAGTCCACCCAAGCTCGCCGACTACGCTGCATCCGGTGGCCATCCGATTCGACGTCCGGCGCGACGACATCCGGCAGGGCCGCTGGGCCACCATCGAGGCCGGTGAGCTCGACGCGGGGGCGGTGCGAGTCCGCATCGATCTTTTCGCGCTGACCGCCAACAACATCACCTACGCGACGTTCGGCGACGCGCTCGGGTACTGGCAGCACTTCCCGACCGGCGACGCGGAAACCGGCGCCATCCCGACCTGGGGCTTCGGCACCGTGATCGAGTCACGCTGCGACGGCGTCGACGTCGGGCAGCGCTTCTACGGGTACTTCCCGATCGCCGACGAGGTGGTCCTCTACCCCCAGGACGTGTCGACCGCCGGTTTCGCCGACGGCGCCGAGCACCGCCGCGGCCTGCCGCCGGTCTATGCGCACTACGACCTGTGCACCTCCGATGCCAGCTACGTCGCCGAACGCGAACCCCAGCAGGCGCTGCTGCGCCCGTTGTTCTCCACGGCCTTCCTGCTCGACGACTTCCTTTACGACAACGGGTATTTCGGTGCGCAGGCCGTGGTGCTGTCCAGCGCGTCGAGCAAGACGGCCTACGGCACCGCGTTCTGCCTGTCGCGGCGGCAGGGCGACGACGTCGAGGTGATCGGCCTGACTTCACCGGCCAACGCGGACTTCACCCGCTCCCTGGGCTGCTACGACGAGGTGGTGACCTACGACCGGATCGACGCGGCACTGCCCGAAAACCCTTCTGTGTACGTCGATTTCAGCGGCAGCAGCCCGGTCCGCGCCGCCGTGCACCGCCGGCTCGGCGATCAGCTGACCTATGACTGTGCCGTCGGTGTCACGCACTGGGACGCCGAAGCTGGCCGCGACGCCGAGTTGCCGGGCCCGGCACCGGTGCTGTTCTTCGCGCCCGATCAGGCCGCCAAGCGTGCCGAGGAGCTGGGGACGGCGGGATTGCGCGAACGCCTGGCCACGGCGTGGACCGCATTCATGGAGCCGGTGACCCGCGCCGAGGATCCGTGGCTGAGCGTGGTTGCCGGTCAGGGCCGTTCCGCCGTCGAGGATTGCTACACAGCGCTTTTGGACGGTCGCGTCCCGGCCCGGGAAGGCCACGTGCTCTCGGTCTGACGGGTCGCTCAGGCGGCGTCGCTGCGGTCGCGCCGCGACTGGTCGGCGCCGCCGCGGCGCTGCTGGCGGTCCCGGTCGGCGTGGCGGCGTTCGGGTGCATCCGACTCCTGCGCCGCCCCGGATTCATCGGAGTCTGCCGCCGTTTCGGGTTCCGGAACGTCCTGCCTCGGGTCGGCCGCCTCGTCGGCTTCGTCGACTCCGATCAGCTCGGACGTCGCGGCAGGCGCGTGCGTCTCGGCGGGCTCGGGCGTCTCGGCCTGCCGGCGTGCAGCGTCATCGTCGAGCGTGTCGTCGAGCGCGTCCATTTCTGGCGCCGGGGAGTCGACGGATGCCGTCGACGCCTCCGCTGCCGGCTCCACCTTGCGCGGCCACAGCGGTTTGAACAGCGAGGCGCGCGTCGGTTCGCTGTAATCGCTTCGGTCGTAGGCGGTCTCGATGAATGCTCGCAATGGCGCGTCGAGGGCGGCGATCACCGGCGCCGGGAGGAAGGACTGCAGCGGCATCAGCAGCGGCACCGGGTACGTGCGGATCACGTAGTAGGCGGTGTTGGAGTCGTCGTCGAACTGGTAGTAGTCACTACCGGCCTCCCGCGCCGCCTCGAGATCCTCGGCGGTCAGCTCGAACTGCGTGTCGCCGTGCACCAGCGCGATACCCATCAACGCGTTGGCCACCGCGACCGGGTTCCACAGATACGTCGGGAAGTCGGCCCACCCGTCGTATTGGCGGGCGACGTCGATGGTGAAGTCCCCGTTGTTGGGCGTGGCACCGGTGAACGACACGTCGATCAAGGGCAGCTTGATCCCTTTGAAGCGTTGCAGCACACCGCCGTTGGCACGTCCGGGGTTGGCGACCAGGATGTAGGTGTTGCCGGTGTGCTGGCCCTTGTAGGCCGATGCGGCCACCGCGCCCTGCGAGAACCCGAAGATGACGTCGCCGGGCGCCGGGTTCTGGCCGGTCAAGAGTTCGACGCCCTGCGCCACCGATGCGTCGTAGGTGAGGTCGCGGAACCCGCCGCGCGAGAACGGCCGGAAGCCGGCGTTGTACGGCACCTTCTGGTACGGCTGCTCGGGCTGGACGACGTCCGCGCCGACGAGAACCTCGTCGATGAAGTCGGTGAACTGTTCGTCGGTCGGGATGGTGCCGATGTTGGTCCCGCGCAGATAGTGCAGCGCCGCCAACAGGTCCGGACCCGTCGCCAGGGTCGGCGTGGCACCAAGGACGGCGGCCCCGGCCACCGCGACCGCGGCGACGCCGATGGCTGACGTCGACGCTGTCCGGCGACGTGTCTTCTTGGCGCGGTGCTTGGCCATCGTGTTTCCCCTCCCGATTTTCGGGCCCGCCACGCGAGCCTTGGCGAGTATACGACGGGAAGTTAGCTGACAACAGCCGGGAATTTCTTACGGCAGGCGTCGGGCAAAGTTCGTGCGGTTCGTCGCCGCACCGGCGGCGCCCACCCCAGTAGGCGCGCCTTCGGTGTGCGCGCCGCAGCGGGGGTGTGCTGGCGACTGTCAAGATCAGCGGTGCAGACGTTCGCGGTGAGCGCGCCCGGCACACGGGGCCGGAACTCGCGCGACCACGCAGGCGACAGCCGGCGGGGGAACCGATAAATGACGCGCACGGCGAAAACCTGATACCCGTCAGCCGCCCGCCCTACAGTTTGCTCTGGACGGCGCGAGCGCGAGGGGAGCAATGATGGTGGATATCAGGGGAGCGCGTTACGTCGGACGCGTCGGCGGCCTGGCCTGCGCGCTCGGCATCGGCGCGGCAGTGCTGACCGGGCAGGCGGTGGCGTCGGCCGACTCCGGGGAGACCTCGAGTTCGTCGTCGCAGTCGCGCACCGACCGTGGACCGTCCGCGCGCTCGGATTCCGGCTCGGCGACGGCGCGGCGGAACGCCGAGCGAACCGAGATCGACGTGGACATCGCTGCGGAGCCGTCCGGTGCGGAGACCGAAGCGGACCAGGATGTCGAGATCGACACCGACGCGATCGACGAGGCCGATGACGAGGCCGATGACACTGCCGAGGCCACCGCTACCGACGAGGCCGACCTGTCGCTCTCCGTCGACGCGCACCGCAGTTCACGTACCGAAGCCCGCCGCGCCGCGGCCGACGACGCAGCGTCGGCGGCGACATTCCAGGCCGCCGCCGCGGAAGCCGAACCGCCGACGTTGTGGCAGCGACTGTTCGCCAACACCACACCGACGCTGGCGCACCAGCCCAGCGAGAACACCGTCATCGAGGGCACCATCCAGGGCGATCTGCATCCGAACGACCCCGACTCGACCCGGCTGCGGTACACCGCGACTCGGCCGTCCCACGGCAGCGTCACGATCGACTCCGACGGGACGTTCACCTACACCCCCGGGGCCACTTACCCCGGGCAGGACCGCTTCACCGTCACGGTCAGCGATGCCGCGAGCGGGTTCCACATCCACGGCGCCGCGGGGCTGCTCAACCTGTTCACCTTCGGATTGCTGGGCTCCAGCGGGCACCGCAGCACCCAGACCGTGTTCCTCGGGTTCGAGCGCGCCACCGTCGTCGGCGGACTCGACCAGCCCGTCGACTTCCGCTTCCTCGACGACGGCCGGATCATCGTCGCCGAGAAGGCCGGCGCGATCCGGCTGGTCGAGAATGGTGTGCTGCGGCCGCAGCCCCTCGCCACACTGTCCGTGAGCACGCTCGGTGAACGCGGGATCAGCGGACTCGAGGTCGACCCGGACTTCGACGAGAACGGCTACCTCTACGTCGCCTACACCACCACGAACCCGTTCAATCAGCTGGTCCGGCTGACGGTGGTCGGCGAGACGGTCGACCCGGACTCGGAGTTGGTGCTGCTGCGCTCGCCGGATGTGTCGGCGGTCAATCACCACGGCGGCGCGCTCGGATTCGGGCCGGACGGAAAGCTCTACTGGGGCGTCGGCGACAACGCGAAGCCCTCGAACGCCCAGGACCTCACCAGCATTCACGGCAAGATCCTGCGATTGAACCCCGACGGCAGCACACCGTCGGACAACCCCGTGCTGGGTGCCGGCGCGCTGCCGCAGATCTACGGCTATGGAATGCGCAACCCGTTCCGGCTGACCTTCGCCCCGACCGGGCAGCTGCTGGTCGCCGACGTCGGGCAGGCCTCCTGGGAGGAGCTGAACCTGGTCACCGCCGGGGGCAATTACGGGTGGCCGGGCGCCGAGGGGGTGTGCACGAGCAGCTGCGCGGGGCTGATCGACCCCATCTATTCCTATCCGCGCGGCAGCGGGGCGGCGATCACCTCGGTGCTGGTCTACAACGGATCGACGTTCGGGGACGACTATCAGGACAAGGTGTTCATCGCAGACTTGGTGCAGGGCTGGGTCCGGGTGCTGACCTGCACCCCCGATTTCACCCAGTGCGACGACCCGAAGAACTTCGACCTGCAGGCCGGCACCACGGTGGTCCTGCGGCAGGGCCCCGACGGCGACATCTATCAGCTGGTGTACTCCCCGGGCGCGCTGGTCCGGATCTCCCCGGCCGGTGACGCCGTGGCGGTCTGAGGCCCCGTCACACCAACTGGGCGCTGCGTACCGGCGGGAATGCCGCACCCTCGGCGAGGGCATCCCGGAAGTCGTTGACCCGCCCGGGAGTCGTGCTGAGGACGGCGATCGTCTTCCCTTCCCTGCCGTAGGCGGCGGTGAAGTCGCCGTCGTCCGTGCCACCCTCGATGACTTCGACGGTGTCGTAACCCTCAGGCACTCCGAGCAATTGGAGTTTGGTGTCGTACTGGTCGGACCAGAAGTACGGCACGGCGTCGAGTTCCTCGGCGCCGTCCGGGCCCAGCAGCAGGTTGCGTGCCGCGGTGATGCCCTGCCGCGACGCCTGCTCCCAGTGCTCGGTCCGCAGGTGCCGTTGATAGAGCGGATGCCACCAACATGCCACGTCACCAGCGGCGACCACCGATGGTCCGTGCGCGAATCCACGCGCATCACAGACGATTCCATTGTCCACCGGGATCTCGGAACCGCGGAGCCACTCGGTGACCGGTTCCACCCCGAGCCCGAGGAGCACCAGGTCCGCGCGCACCTTCGACCCGTCGCTGAGCCGCACACCCTTCACACGTCCGCCGCCCAGGAAAGCGTCGACCTCGACGCCCAGTCGCACATCCACTCCATGGTGGCGGTGCAGGTCGGTCCAGTGGCTGCCCATCTGCGCGCCCAACGCCGTCTGCAACAGCGCATTGCCGCGTGACACCAGGGTCACCTTCACTCCCATGGAGTTCAGGCTCGCCGCGACCTCGGTGCCGATGAAGCCACCGCCGACCACCACCACCCGGGTTCGGCGGCCTATCCGCGACCGCAGCGCGAAGCAGTCCTCGACGGTCCGCAACGTCAGGACGCCTTCGGGCACAGGGCCTTTCGGCCACTGCCGGGCGACGGCGCCGCTGGCCAGGACCAGTCCGTCATAGTCCAAGGTCTCGTACCGGCCGCCGTCGCGGATCTCGAGCGTGCACGACCTGGTATCCACACCGACCGCACGCGCTCCCCGCAGCACGCGCAGGTCCAGCGTGTTCTGCGGTGCCATGTCGATACCCGCGCGGTGGACTTCACCGGTCAGCAATTTCTTCGACAGCGCCGGCCGGTGGTACGGGGCATGCCATTCGTCGCCGACCATCGTCAAGTCGCCGTCGTAGCCCTGCGCCCGCAGGGTGTGCACGGCCATCGCGCCGGCCACGCCGGCGCCGACGACGACCACCTGGTTCAACTTTCGGGTCGGTGCCATCTCGATCAGTCCTTCACCGTGATCGCGCGGGTGGGGCAGGACACTTGCGCGCCGACCAGCTTCTCGCGCAACTCTTCTGGTGGATCCTCCTGCAGCAGGTGCAAGCCGTCTTCGCGGACGTCGAACATCTCCCGGCAGATGCTCATGCAGACTCCGTTGCCGTCACATGTGTCGAAATCGACGATGACCTTCACCGGTCACTCCCCTCGCCCTGGTGGTTTTCTGGATTCGCTCACACGTGGGCAGCCCTGGCGGCCTTCTCGCGTTCGTGCGCCTCGGCACGCTCCCGGGCGTCGCGGGCGGCCGGGGAATACTTGAGGTAGTCGAGCGCCATCTGGGTGTCCGCTTCCGGGCCTGGGTGGTGGTTGAACCGCAGATAGCGCAGCGGCACCGTCACCAGGAAGTTCCACGGGCCCGGCAGCAGGTCCTTCTTGGCGGCCCGGTGCCAGTCGCGCCATCGCCACTTCATGTCGATGGTGTCGTCCCGAGACATCAGATACTTGGCGCCGGCGATCCACCAGGCGACGAACAGCGGTGCCGTCATCACCATCGAGAACGCGCGAATGAGGTAGCTGCCCGAGACGTTCTGGTAGACGTCGTAGACCAGCGAGCGGTGTTCGACCTCCTCGGCGCCGTGCCAGCGCAGCAGGTCGAGCATCATCGGATCGGCGCCGGCGTTCTCCAGACCTTTGTTCTCCAACACCCACTGCCCCAACACGGCGGTGAAGTGCTCCAGCGACGCGACGTCGGCCAAACGGCGATACAACCACCACCGCTTCAACGCCGGCGGAAAGAACTTGGGCGGATCACCGAGCATGACCGACAGCGTGCGGCCCAGACGATCGGTATAGGGCGCGGTGTCGATGCCCTGCTCGGCCAGCCGATCCAACACCACCTGGTGCGCCCACGCGTGCCAGGACTCCTGCTGGATGAACGGCTTGATCGCCGCTTCCAGTTCGGGGTCGTCGACCAGTGACGACGCCTCGAGGACCGCTTTGATGAAGTGTCGTTCGCCCTCGGGGAGCAGCAGATGGAGCACATTGATCATGTGACTGGTGAACGGGTCGTCGGGCACCCAGTGCCGCGGCAGACTCGACCAGTCGAAGCGGACTTGGCGGCGGTAGGCCGGGTGGCCGTCGTGATGCAGCTGTACTTCAGGCATCAGTTGCTCCTCTCCACGAACCGGTCGGCCGGGCCGGGACGCTGGCCTGGGGCGAACCGCTCATGCACCATCAGTAGACAGACCGGTCTGTCTTCAAACCGAAAAATGTGGGCTGGCGCACATTGGAGCCGAGGAGTACTTCCGATGACAATGACCGAGGCGCCGACCGCCCGCGAGCGGATCGTCAACACCAGCTACGACCTGTTCACCCGCCGCGGCATCGGCGACGTCGGCGTCGACGAGGTGGTGGCCACCGCCGGTGTCGCCAAAGCGACGCTCTACCGGCACTTTCCGTCGAAGGACGACCTGGTGCTGGCGTTCCTGGAACGCCGCGCCCAGGTCTGGACGGGCGAGGTGATCGACCGGGCGCCGACGCGGGCCACCGACGACCCGCAAGCCCAACTCATCGCAGTGTTCGACGTGCTCGACGAGTGGTTTCACCGCCGCAGCGACTACGAGGCCTGCTCGTTCATCAAGGTCCTCTTCGAAGTGGGCGTCGACGGCCGGATCGGTCAGGCTTGCATGGCGCATCTCGACGCGATCCGCGCGATCCTGCGTGACCGGGCCGCGCGAGCCGGTCTGCGCGATCCCGACGGGCTGGCCTGGAGTCTGAACATCCTGATCAAGGGAGCCGTGGTGTGCGCCGCCGAAGGGGATGCGGAGTCGGCGCGGCGCGCCAAACCGCTCGCGCAGTTTCTGGTCGAGCAGCACCTCGGCTAGTGCCGGGCGGACGCCACTCCGTCCAAAGCGGATCCGTCACCGAGCTTGTCCTCGGAGATGACGCTGAGCGACCCGTCGGATTCCAGCACCACCGCGCCCACCGCACGCAGGTCCCCCTGTCCGGACGAGCGCACCGCCTGGCGGACGTCAGCGGCGCTGACGCGCTGCGTACGCAGTTCGTCGGCGAGCAGGCGACCATGGGTCACCAACAGGGTGGGCCGCGCGGTCACGATGTCGCGGCCCCACTTGACCCGCGACGAGAACGACGCGACGACGAACTGCAAGGCTGCGAGCAGGGCCAGCGCGGCGACTCCCTCGGCGATCGAGACGTCGGAGTTGAGGAAGATGGTGGCCAGCGTGGACCCGACCGCGACGGTCACGACCAGATCGAACGCGTTGAGCTTGGCCAGGGTTCGTTTCCCGGACACCCGGAGCACGACCACCACCGCGGCATAGGCGCTGACCCCGGCGACCACGACCCGCAGCAGGTCGGTCCAGGTGTCGAACCACATCAGAGCGCACCGCTCAGCGGAGCGCCCAGCTGTTCCCTGATCCGGGACAGCGCATCGCGCAGCAGACGCGAGATCTGCACCTGGGACACGTTGAACTGTTCGGCGACTTCCCGTTGGGTGAGACCGCCGAAGTAGATCATCCCAACCACGGCTCGCCGCCGGGGGTCGAGCTCGGCCACTGCATCGTGGATCACCATCAGGTTCTCCACCCGCTCGAACTCCGGATCTTCGGCGCCGTGCAGGGAGCCCACGGTGTCCGGCCCGTCCGGGCGGGCGGCGCCGTCGAGCGACACCGGTTGGTAAGCCCAGGTCGCACCTTGCGCGGCCACCACCTCGTCGGGATCGGTGTGCAGTTCCTCGGCGAGCTCGACCACCGTGGGAGAACGGTTGAGCCGCTGAGAAAGCGACGCCACGGCGTCGCGGGCGCGCAGCTGGGTCTCCTGCAGCCGGCGCGGCACCCGAACCGTCCAGGTCTTGTCCCGGAAGTGGCGTCTCAGTTCCCCGCGGATGGTCGGGACCGCGAAGGACAGAAACGGTCCCCGGCCCGGCTCGTAGCGGTCGACGGCCTGGATCAGACCCAGCCGAGCCACCTGCAGCAGGTCGTCGGACGGCTCGCCGCGGCCCGCGAAGCGACGCGCGATGCGGTCCGCGATCGGAACGCAGGCGGTGATGATGCGCCGTCGACAGCGCTGCCGACCAACGGTGTCGGACGCGTGGGCGAGCTCGTCGAACAGCTCGTCGATACCCGTCGGGTCGTCCGGTGGGTCCACGACCGGTGAGTCGCTGGCGGTCACGGTCATGATGCCCTTCCTCGGCCGTCGGAGAAACCTGCCGACCGCCTACCCGCCCGTCCTCCGCCGAACACAGCCGCCCGCAATCGTTGCCAAACCGCAACAATTGCGACGGCTGGGGGTCAGGGGGCCGGCGGCCACAAGCCGTCCACCAGAAGCCCGTCGGGAACCTCCCCGGCAGCGGCTGCGAACATCTCCAACGCCTCGGCCAGCGTGTCGCGTTCGGTGGCCGACATGGCGGCCAGTACCTGCTGGATCGCGGCGCGGCGCTGCCTGGTCACCTTCTGCACCAGTCGCCGGCCCGCGGCGGTCAACGACAACGTGACATGGCGACGGTCGGCCTCCGAATCGCGCCGGTCGAGTAACCCGGCTCTGGTGAGGCGGTCGCAGGTTCTGCTTGCATTCGAAGGATTGACCGCGAGTTCGGCCGCCACCGTTGCCATGTTGACCGGGCCGCGGGTGTGCACCAGTACCAGCACGCGCCACTGCGGAACCGTCACCACGTCGTCGACACCGGCAAGCGACGATGCGGCGATCCCGATCAGCGCACGGGACGCACGCAGCACCGCGTCCACCTGGTCAGCCATCCGGCGCTGCCGGCCTCTCACCTGCATCTCGGACATCGTTGCCCTTCAACGTTGCTCACCGAACATCGGAGCAGCAGCGCTCAACAGTCGGTTCGGATGACGAATTCGGCCGTCCCCCGTTCGGACGGGTCACGCTGATAGTAACCCTCGGCCACACCACTCACCTGCACTGTGCCATCGGCGATTTCAGCCTCAGCGCTGCCGACCGTGGATTCCCAGTAGCTGCCGGTGAATCCACCCAGCTGCTCGAGCTGGACCCCTCGCGCACTCACCGATTCCCCGGCCTGTATCTGCGCGGTGAAGCCGGGCGAGTCGGCCAGGGACTCGATGTACCACTGGTAGTTGACCTGTTCACATCGCACGGCCAACGGCTCACCGATGTCGTTTCCGTTGATCTGCACCGTCGCGGTATGAGTGCCCAGCGCCTCGTATCCCGAGGAGCAGCCCGCAACGGCGACCGCGGCCGCGTTCAGGACCGCGCTGACCCGGTAGACGTGAAGATTGCTGCCCATACGACCGCATACCCCAATGCGCTCCGGCTGATACGCGGCGGGATGTATGTCTGGCGGCGGGACGGGTACCAGGAGGCATGCAGAAAATTGCGATCTTCGTCGGAGCCGTCACTCTGCTGGTGGGCCTGCTCGGTCTGGTGGCCCCCGTGTCGATCTCGCCCGGCCGCCTTCCGGTCGATTGTGGCAGTCCGCTGTCTCCGGACATGTCGCAGGCGAAGCAGGCCAACGACGGTGAGTTGGCCGAGGCGGTCATCACCGACATCGATTTCGTTGCGCTGTGCCGCATGGAGTTGAACGACCGCCGGGCCCTGACCATCACCGCGGCCGCAGGTGGCGTGTTCATCCTCGCGGTCGCTGCCGGCGTGTCGGCGCTGTCACGGTCACGCCAGCGCACCGGGTAGAGAACCGCCCTCGGGTGGCCGACAACTCACACGGAAGGAGCAGCGATGATCAACGAAATCCGTACCGCGACTGCGGGCGCCGGCCGACGCAGGACACCGGGCCTGGCACTCGTCGGCGCTGCACTGCTGGCGGTGACCGCGACCGGCTGCGGCGACGAGGTGATCGGTTCGTCGACCAACCGCGGCTCGGGCTCGGAGACCGAGGAGACCACGGTCGAGAACGCGTTCATCGTGCCGACGTTCATGCCCGGCTATTGCGCCATTCAGGTCGGCAGCGGCGCGCAGATGCGTTTCACCGTCACCAACAACAGTTCCGACAGCGTCGACCGGCTCACCGAGATCTCGACGTCCGCGGCGAACATCGTCGACATCGGATCCGGCGTCGAGATTCCCCGCCGCTCCACGGTGGCCTTCGGTCAGCCGAGCGCCGAGGCGGTGGACACCGGCACTGAGCGGCCGGCGGTCCAGATGAGCGAGTTGTCGCCTGATCTGAAGCCCGCGATGACAACTGACGTGACGTTCCGCTTCGACCGGGCCGGGGAGATCACTGTGCCGGTGCCGGTGGAGGCGTGCCCCCGCGGTGACGAGCCGGGGCCGGAGATCGGCGGCGGGTAGTCAACGGGTGCCTTTCGCCGAGCGTGCGGTGAGGGTGGCCGCAGCCGCGAAGTTCCGCCACCCCGCTACGGACGTCGTCGCCGCGAGGCGAATTCGACGCGCGCGAACACCGCGGTCAGCACGGCGAGCACCACCGCCGGGGCCAGCAGCCACAGCCAGCGCTGACCCCACCAGTGGGCGGTCGGATCGGGCGGCAACGCTGCGCCTGTCCGCTCGTAGAGCCACACGACCGCCAGGTAGGCGGTCATGTGCCAGACGAATACCGTCATCGCCACCGCGTTGACCGCCACGACCGGGCGCCACCAGGCCGGCCGCTGCAGTCCGCGCCGCGCCGCCGGCGTCAGCAGGAGCAGCAAGCCCAGCTGAAACACCGCAAGCGCCGCGATCGCCGCGGTGGTCGGGAACATGTTCGATTCGGGTGCGCCGACGGTGGCCACCATCGAGCGGGGGAACTCCGCGAGGCTCGTCAGCGCCGTCAGCGCACCGAGCCCCGCGACAGCGACCGCGGCGCGGACGGTCCACGGGCGCCCGCCCAGGTCCCAGCCGCGCCACGCGTACCCCAGTTGATGACAGAAGAGCCATACCAGCGCTGCCGTGCCCCACTGGGTCCATGCCGTCGCGGTGTAGTGCTGCAGCACTGTGCCCGCCGCGATCAGGAGCACCAGTGCGGCCAGGGTCGCACCGGCAGCCCGGGCGTGCAACGCAAAGGTCAGCGGAACCAGCGCGATCATCGCCGCGTAGACAGCGAGGAACCACAACGGCACCAGATATCCGGGGAACCACTGCCAGATCCAGCGGTGCTCGCCCGGCAGCGCGGCAGCCACACCTTCACCGGCGAGCCACACCGCGGCCCACGCGGCCGTCGGGTAGAGCAGTCGGCGCAGCCGGTCCCCGACGAACCGGCGGACCGGCACGCCCGCCGAGCGTGCGCGCTCGAGTGCCGCCGAGTTGGCGAATCCACCGACCACGAAGAACAACGGCATCACCTGCAGCACCCAGGTGGCCAGCCATGCGCCCGGTATCTCGTGGATCGGGTTGGACATCACCAGGCTGCCGTCGGGACTGCGATAGGTGACCGACAGCGTCCAGTGCCACACGATCACCACCACGATGCACAGTGCACGCGTCGCGTCGACGACGCGATCGCGTGCGTCCGGGGTGGCCGCGACCAGTCGATCCAGCGCCTGGGACGGGACCGCCGCGACGCTTCGCCACCCCACCGGCGCCTCCCGAATCTCGCTGCACCGCAACACGCCTGGCGCGGGTGACCAGACCTCGCGGTCAAGGTTACCGGCGAGAGCCGATCACCCGGCTGCGCGATTCACCGACCACGCAAACGTGTTGATGTGCAGGACTTTCGGGTGAACGAGACGTCAGCGGAACTGGCTGCGATACCGCTGCGCCGAGTCCTCGCGGACAGCGGCAGGAAAGTCCGAACGCTCATCGCGCACGTACCCCACGACGCCGAGCGCGGTGGCCAGCGCACCCGCCACCCAGGCCGCCCAGGCGACATCGTCGCCGACGAACCCGGCCACCCAAGGCGAAAGGAACAACGCGAAACCGAAGATGGCGAGGGTGAGGAAGTTGTGGGTGGGCTCGGAGGCGAGCAGCGACCACACGGCGACCACGGCGATCATCGCGCCCATACCGATCGTGACCGCGGCGCCGGGCGGCGTCGAATCCAACGCGATACCCAGCAGCACACTGGCGAGACCGATGACCAACGCCATCCGCCCGATCAGGTAGCTCCACGGGTGCCGCAGCCGCTGACTGTCCCCCAGCTCGCTGATGCCGTACTCGGTCGGTGTGCGGTCGTGGGTCCAGGCGAAGCCACCGAGGATGACGGCGAGGCCCCCGGCCACCCAGCACGTCCACGAGGCACCCGGGTCGTAGTTATAGGCGTTACCGACGAACGGAACAGTGAACATGGCCAGTCCGACGACGAGCAGGCCCCAGTGATCAGGGGTCCGGTTGTGCGCGACGACCGACAGCGCCCCGAAGAAGGCGATGAACGCGCCGAATCCGAACGCGAATCCCTGCCCGACCTGACTCGAACTGACAGCGAGCGCAGAGATCACCCCGCCGACGCCGATCACCACTGCGGCCCACCCGATCCACGTCTTCCGATTCATGATCGATGTCTAACACCGGCGTTCAGGCCGGCACTAGGGCCCATTGGCCCATCGTTTCCTTTGTTGGTCAGCGCGTCTGAGCGGCGAGTCGGCAGCGCAGCCCGAAGTGATCGGACGGGAACACCCGCGGCAGCTCCGGCGAGATCGCTTCGGTGCCGAGCATCTCGATGTCCCTGGGCACCCAGCGGGTCCCTTTGAGCAGCACCCGATCGAACCGCAATTGCCGGGGCCTCTTCTTGTTGTCGCGCAGCGTCGGATTCGTCCAGGAATCTTCGGTGTAGCCAGGGTCGTCGGGACGCAGGACGGGCCAGACGTCGCGGTAGGCGGGCGGGATCCGGTCGTCCTCGCCGTCGCGCATGTTGAAGTCCCCGAGAACCAGCGCGTCATCGACCGACATCGCGCGGAACACGCGACGCATCTGCCAGGCGCGCAGCCAGGCCCCGTCCTGCCCACTTTCCAGATGCACCGAGCACACACGCAGGATGTGGTCGTTCATCGCGAGGTCGGCGTAGAGGTAGCTGCGCTGTCGGCGGCTGGGCAGCCGGCGCACCGACGCCGCGGTGATCGGCAGCCGGGACAGCATCAGCATCCCGTAGCCGCCGAGCCTGCCACCGACGACCCCGACGCATCGATAGCTCTCGCGCACCCACGGCTGGCCCAGCAAGACGTCCTCGGCGGTGGCCGTGACTTCTTGGAACACCATGACGTCGGGCGGGTCGTGCGCCAACAACCCGGCGATGGCGCGGTAGCGCTGCTCGGCGAAGGACGGCTTGTTCCACACGTTGAACGTCGCCACGGTCAGCTCGTCGGTGTCGGCCCGGGTCGTGTCGGCGCCGGCATCGACCCATTCACCGCGGTCGGCCGCGAAACGACGGACGGCCAGTCGCCGCCGACCGCACAGTGCCGGGATCACTGCGGCGGCATCAGGGTTAACCGGCGCCGACTCGTCGCGATCACGCCCGAGATGATGTCAGACTTCCCGATGCGACTCGTGGGTACCCCGCACCCATGGTCACTTCGCTACGCCGCGCGGGCACCGTCATCGCCGCTGTCATCCTGCTCGCCGCATGCGCCGACGACCCGCCGTCTCCGGCGCAACCGTCGGCGGGCTCAGCCATTGACGTCGCCACCGGGCTCGACGTGCCGTGGGGAATCGCGTTCCTGCCCGACGGCACCGCACTGATCGCCGAACGCGACAGCGCCACAGTCGCGCACATGCCCGAACCGGGCGTCGTCAATCCGGTCGGCGAGGTCGCCGACGTGGTGGCGCGGGGCGAGGGCGGGCTGCTGGGATTGGCCACCGCGGGCTCGACCGTCTACGCCTACATCACCACCGCCGCCGACAACCGGGTGGTGACCATGCAGTTCGACGGCACCGCGCTGAGCCCGCAGACCCCCGTGTTCACCGGCATCCCGGCCGGCACCATCCACGACGGCGGCCGCATCGCGTTCGGCCCCGACGGCAAGCTCTACATCGCCACCGGCGAAACCGGAAGCCCACAACTCGCGCAGGACCCGGCGTCGTTGGGCGGCAAGATCCTGCGCGTCAACCCGGACGGGTCGGTGCCGGCGGACAACCCGGACCCGACGTCGCCGGTGTTCTCGCTCGGGCACCGCAACGTGCAGGGCCTGGCGTGGGATGCCGCCGGCCGGCTGTGGGTCAGCGAATACGGCGCCAACACCTGGGACGAACTCAACCGCATCGAGCCGGGCGACAACTACGGCTGGCCCATCGTCGAGGGCCGCGCAGGCCGCGAAGGGCTGATCGATCCCGTCCTGCAGTGGCGGCCCGACGAGGCGTCGCCGTCGGGACTGGCGTTCCACAACGGCGCGCTGTGGATGGCCGCGCTCCGCGGTCAGCGACTGTTCCAGATTCCGGTGAATGCCGACGGCACCGTCGGCAACGCCGCATCGTTGTTCGTCGGCGAGTTCGGGCGGCTGCGCACCGTAGTGGTGGCTCCCGACGGGGCGCTGTGGTTCACCACGTCCAACCGCGACGGCCGCGGTGCACCCCGCCCTGGCGACGACCGGATCCTCGCGCTGCGTCCGTAGGCCTCGATCAGTCCAGGTGCCGGTCGACATCCATTCGCTTGTGCAAAATCCGCACCACATCGATGACGTCACCGATCACGCGGTAGTAAAGCGTGTGTGATCCCACGGCGTGCCGTCGATAGCCGGGCCACACCTCGTCGCAGGCCCGGCCGATCATCGGGTTGCCCACAACTCGGAGTATTGCCCGCTCGGTCTCCCGCACAGAATTCTCGGCTTGATCGTCACCCCAAAGGTCGCGGGTGAAGTCCCAGATCTCGTCCAGGTCGGCCCGCGCTGCCGGCGAGAGCACATAGCGGGTCACCGGGAAGGCGGAGTCTCGCTGCGCTTGCGTGTGACGAGCTCGTCGAACTCGAACGGTGTCGACTCGCCACTGCGTTCGCCGTCGATGAGCGCCTGACGCACGGCACGCAAGCGTGTCTCGCGGTCTTCGAGTAGCCGCAGAGCGGTGCGGACCACGTCGCTCGCCGATCGATAGCGGCCGGAGGCGACTTCCTCCGCGATGAACGCGCTGTAGTGCTCATCGAGGCTGAACGAGGTGTTCTTACCCACTTCGCCAGACTACCAACAATTGGTACTCACGCACGGCCGCAACGCAAACAGGCCCGGTGAAAACCGGGCCTGAGCTGAGTGGCAGGTAGTGGATTCGAACCACTGTAGGCGTAAGCCGACGGATTTACAGTCCGCTCCCATTGGCCGCTCGGGCAACCTGCCGGGGTGCTGCATGCGCCGCAGAGCGCGCACAGCAGGATATAACGAGCACCGGCCCCGGACACAAACCGGCGGGTAGGGGGCGGTGTTGGCGGGCTCTGTCGCGACGGCCAAGATGGAGCCAAGTCCGGACACCACCCGAGGGAGGATTGATTCCAATGGCGGATTCATCGTTCGACGTCGTCAGCAAGTTCGACCGCCAGGAGGTCGACAACGCGCTCAATCAGGCGGCCAAGGAGCTGTCCACGCGTTTCGACTTCCGCGGCACCGACACCACGATCGCCTGGAAGGGCGAGGAGGCCATCGAGATCGTCTCCTCCACCGAGGAGCGGGTGAAGGCCGCCGTCGACGTGTTCAAAGAGAAGCTGGTGCGCCGCGACATCTCGATGAAGGCGTTCGATGCCGGCGACCCCCAGGCCTCAGGCAAGACCTACAAGGTGACGGGCACCCTCAAGGAGGGCATCGACAGCGAGAACGCCAAGAAGATCACCAAGCTGATCCGCGACGAGGGCCCCAAAGGCGTCAAGGCGCAGATCCAGGGCGACGAGATCCGCGTCAGCTCCAAGAAGCGCGACGACCTCCAGGCGGTCATCGCACTGCTCAAGGGCGCCGACCTCGAGGTCGCGCTGCAGTTCGTCAACTACCGCTGACGCCGAGCGTGGTGTTGTTACACGCTGAGCGTGTCAAAGCGTGTAACAACACCACACTCAGCGCAGCTCGCCGGTGATGTCGACCGCGCCCTCGGCGCCGTGCTCACCGGTGTTGCCGCACTCGCCGTAGAACTGCAGCGACCCGTAGCCGGGGTCCAGCGCGCGCGGCCCGACCGTGGCCTTCACGCCGTCGCGGTGCAGCGACGCGCCGTGCACCACCTGCCCGTCTGGGGCGCCGCCGGTCCAGCCCTGGGCGAGGAGCGCATCGCGGATCTGGGCGTACACCGGCTCCGGATCGGCCGGCAGCCGGAACGTCACCTCGACCCGACCCTGGAACGGCGGCTCCCCCTGGTCGTTACACGAGCCGAACGAGAAGCCGCCGGTGACGTCGTCGAGCGGCACGGCGCGCACCACCGCCACCGCCGGGTCGACGACCTGCGCGCGGGCCTGCTCGTCGGACAGCGCGTCTTGGGGCGCGTCGAACGGGTTGTCCTGTGCGGGAACGGATTCGGACATGCCACAACCTCCAAGGGCGAAGACGATCAGCAGCGGGGCCAGTAGTCGAGTGATCTCCATGACGTCCTAGATCGGGTTGTCGTAATTGTGGTCGGAGGTGAGCGACCGGTTGGGACGCCCGGCTTCCGGGTCGAGCACGGCCGGCCCGACGGGGATGTCGGTGTGCGGCAGCGGGATGTCGCCGAGCGGTGTCGGAATGCGGTCGGGGGTGGTGAGGGTGGGCGGGACACGTTCGCCGGCCAGCATCCCCAGGTCACCCAACGCGTCACCGTGTCCTGACGAGATCGCGGCCATGCTGTAGAGCGACTCGCTGCCCATCGTGTAGTAGTACGAGTGGTCGTTGAAGTCCAGCAGATCCCCGCCGGGCACCTCGGATTTGAACCGCACCGCGCCGAACGATTCAGCCGCGGCGTCGCTTCCGAGTCCGATACCGGTGCCGAGTTCACTGCCCAACGGCCCGTTGAGCACGTCGGCGGCCAGATCGCCGGCGCCGATCCAGCCGACCGGGTCGGTGGAGGCGTTGCCGACGTAGACCTGCCCGCCCTGCAGGTTGAAGTCGGCGGCACTGTCCGCCAAGTCCGTTCCCGGACAGCCCAACAGCACGGCATTGGTGGCTTGCATGCCGCTTCCGGCGAAGGCGTCGGCCACCGTGGTCGACCCGTAGGAGTGACCCAGCACGGTGATCTCCGGTGTGCCGGTACCGGCGTGGGTCACGTGCAGGCTGTTGACGTCGCCGGCCAGCAGATCGCCGCCGGCACGGGCCAGCAGCGGGTTCGCGATGCGCGGGTCGGTGAAGCTGTCGGGGGCGTCATAACCCATCCACATCAGCACGGAGTGCTGCTGGGACGGGTCGGCCTTGTTCATCTGGTCGAGCAGGTTGATCCCGTCATTGCGCCCGCTGTTGAGCCAGCCCGAGCTCAGGCTGCTTCCCGTGCCCGGCACGATCACGCCGATATTGTCGGCGGTGTCGGGGTTACCCAGCGCGATGGCTGCGGTGCCCTCGCCGCCGTAGGCCAGCGGGTCGTAACCGAACAGGTACACCGGCCGAGGACGGTTCGGATTGTCGGACGCACGCTGATGCTCAAGTCCCGCTTGTGCTTTCAACCCGTTCTGATAGGCCGTGACGTCGGCTTCGCTCAGGCCGTAGCGTTCGGGAGCGGCGGCGACCTGTTCGGTGCTGACACCATTGCTGCGCGCAGCCTGCTCGACGCGGGCGATGTCGCGCTCCATCACGGAGCGATTGATCTCGTCGCGCACCGCGACCGGTAGGCCGTCGAGGTTGCCCAGCTCGCGAGGAGCCGCTTCGGTCAGCTGCTGCTTGTCCGCGTCGGACAGCGAATTCCACCATCGGTTGACCTCCTCGGCCGACGCCCCCGCCGGCGGCAACGTGGGCAGCGGAACACCGGGCGGATTCTCCGGCGGCGCTCCGCCGAGTGCCGTACGGATGGCCCCGGCGGTGGTGGCGTCGATCTCGGCGAACAGCTCCAGTAGCCGCTGGATGATCGCGGTGAAGCCCGGTTCGAACTGCTTGAGCAGCAGCGGGAACATCGGGGCGTGCGCTCGGCCGTCATCGGACACCGTCCACCCGGCCGCCCGCAGTGCCGAGACCAGACCCAGGATGCCCTCGCGCGTCGTGCCGAGTTGCGCACCACCGGTGGCCAGCGCTTCCTGCATCACCTGCAGCCGGGCCCGCAGGTGCGCCTGCGCGCTCAGGTCCCGTTCGGCCCGGGCGACGGCCGCGTCCGCGGCGGCGCCCTGCCACGCGGCACGCAGCTGGGTCAGTGCCTGGCGTTGAGCCGCCATGACCGAGTCGAGTTCGCCGATCGCACCGGCGAGCCGGCCGGCGGCGGCGGTCATTGCCTGCGGGTTCGAGGCTTCCACCGTCGAAAGCGTGACCGACACCCGCGACCCCCTCAGCAAAGTCGTGTCTCATTATGCCCACCGTGTGCGGCCGGCTTGCACGGCAATCCGCCCACGCTGGCCGAATCCGCCCTGTCCGCCGGTCCGCCACCTTAATGTGATGCCCTATGGCACCAATGCAGCGTGAAGCCAACGTCGTGGTCCTCGGAGGGGGCTCGTGGGGCACCACGGTCGCCTCCATCTGCGCCCGGCGCGGGCCCACCCTGCAGTGGGTGCGTTCGGAGGACACCGCCCGCGACATCAACGAGAGCCATCGCAACGCGAAGTATCTCGGCGACGAAGTGGAGTTGGCGCACTCCCTGCGCGCCACCAACGATTTCCGCGAAGCCGCCGAGTGTGCCGACGTCATCGTGATGGGAGTGCCCTCGCACGGCTTCCGCGGCGTGCTCACCGAACTGGCGGCATACCTGCGGCCGTGGGTGCCGGTGGTGTCACTGGTCAAAGGCCTCGAGCAGGGCACCAACTACCGGATGAGCCAGATCGTCAACGAGATCCTGCCCGGCCACCCCGCCGGAATCCTGGCCGGGCCCAACATCGCCCGGGAGGTCGCCGAGGGTTACGCCGCCGCGGCGGTGCTGGCGATGCCCGACCAGAGTCTGGCAGCCAACCTGGCACAGTTGTTCCGCACCAAGCGGTTCCGTACCTACACGACCGACGACGTGATCGGCGTGGAGATGGCCGGCGCGTTGAAGAATGTCTACGCCATCGCCGTCGGAATGGGGTATTCGCTGGGAATCGGCGAGAACACCCGCGCCATGGTGATGGCGCGCGCGGTGGCCGAGATGTCGAAACTGGGGGTCGCGATGGGCGGCAACCGCGACACCTTCGCCGGGCTGGCCGGGATGGGAGACCTGATCGTCACGTGCACATCGCAGCGCAGCCGCAACCGCCACGTCGGCGAACAGCTGGGCCAGGGCAAGACGATCGAGGAAATCATCGCCGCGATGAACCAGGTCGCCGAGGGCGTGAAGGCCGCCAGCGTAATCATGGAGTTCGCCGACAAGTACGGCATCTCGATGCCGATCGCGCGCGAAGTCGACGGCGTGGTCAATCACGGATCGACCGTCGAGCAGGCCTATCGCGGCCTGGTCGCCGAGAAGCCCGGTCACGAGGTGCACGGGTCGGGCTTCTAGCGCCTAGTTGATGAACGGGTTGGTGCCCTCCGGCCGGGCCAGCAGCGGGTTGACCTCGTTGACCACCCAGGTGGCGGTCGGGGTGACCACGAATCCCGACTGGTTGCGGCTGTCGACGCACGACGTGGTCGCGCCGTCGGTGCCACAGCTGACCGTGCCGTAGCTCAACCGCGTGTTGGCCGGCAGCGCGTTGACCGGACCGGTGTACATCGGCGCCGGCGCCGCGGCGAAGCCGGGCACCCCGCCCATCGTCCCGCTGACCAGATTGGCGCCCTGCGGCGCGCCCGGCAGCGGGCCGTTGCAGCCGTAGCTGCCGGAGCGTTGCAGCATGCACACCAGGTCGCCGACGCTGAATGCGTAGGCGGTGCCCTCGTAGATCGCGAAGTCCTTCGGGCTCACCGGCGGGAAGGCGTTGACGTTCGGCGCGGGCGGGGGCGGCGGGGGCGGCGCCGGCTGAGCTGCGGCGACGGGACCGTACACCGCACCGGCCGCTGCGACGCACGCAGCGCTGATCAGGAATCGGGTCAGCACCTTCACAGCTTAAGTGTCGTCACCGCAGCCGGCAGTGTTTCATTCCTCGGCCCAGCCTGGGCTCAGCGGTACGGGCCGGCCATCGCCTCCAGTCGCGCGATGCGGTCGGCGATCGGCGGGTGCGTGGAGAACAGTTGCCCGATCTTCTCCCCGGACCGGAACGGGTTGGCGATCATCAGGTGCGCCTGATCGGCCAGTTGGGGTTCCGGCGGCAGCGGCGCGCGCTCGACCCCGGCGCTGATCTTGCGCAGTGCGCTGGCCAGCGCCAGCGGGTCTCCGGTCAGCTCCGCTCCGGACTGGTCGGCCTGGTACTCCCGCGACCGCGACACCGCCATCCGGATGACCGTGGCGGCGATGGGACCCAGCAGCGAAACCAGCAGAATCGCAAAGGGATTGGCGCCGCCCTCGCGGTTACCGCCGAACATGCTGGCGAAGAACGCCAGGTTGGCCAGCGCGGTGATGATCGAGGCCATCGCCCCGGCCACGCAGGAGATGAGGATGTCGCGGTTGTAGACATGACTGAGCTCATGGCCCAGCACTGCGCGCAGCTCCCGCTCGTCGAGCAGCTGCAGGATCCCGGTGGTGCAGCACACCGCCGCGTTGCGCGGGTTACGTCCGGTGGCGAACGCGTTCGGCGCGGCGGTGTCACTGATGTAGAGCCGCGGCATCGGCTGACGGGCGGTGGTGGCCAGCTCGCGCACGATCCGGTACATCACCGGCGCCTGCATCTCGCTGACCGGCTGGGCGTGCATCGCGCGCAGGGCCAGCTTGTCGCTGTTGAAATACACGTAGGCATTCATGCCGATGGCGAACAACACCGCGAGAAACATGATGTTGCGCCCGAACAAGGCGCCCACCCCGACGATCAGACCCGAGAACACCACCAGCAACAGGAACGTCTTGGCCCTGTTGGCATGCGGATGCCAAGTCATCGCGGCTTGCCTCCTCGAAATACGTGCCGACCTGCAAGAGTCATCGCATACCCAACGCTCGGACCGCCCGCACAGGTTCCGTGTTCGTCAGCCGTCCCGGCTGACGGTGTAGTTCACCAGGCTGGCCAACGCGTCGCGGCCCGGCCCGGCCGGCAAGTGGGCAAGTTCGGCTTCGGCCTGGCGGGCGTACTCGGCCACCGTCTCCTTGGCCTTGCGGATGCCACCGGAGGCGCGCAGCAGCGCCAGCGCCTCGGCGACGTCGGCGTCGTTGTCGACCGGCGCGGCCAGCAGCTCGCGCAGCCGGTCGGTGCCGGGCCCGGTCTCGCGCAGGGCGTAGAGCACGGGCAGGGTGTGCACGCCTTCGCGCAGGTCGGTGCCGGGCACCTTGCCCGACTCGTCGGCATCGCTGTCGATGTCGATGATGTCGTCGGAGATCTGGAACGCCGTCCCGACGATCGCGCCGATGCGGGCCAGCCGCTCGATCTGCTCGTCGTCCGCGCCGGAGAAGGTGGCCCCGAACCGGCCCGAGGCCGCGATCAGGCAGGCGGTCTTCTCGTAGACGACCTTCAGGTAGTGCTCGACGGAGTCGACCTGGTCGGCGGCCCCGCGGGTCTCGCGCATCTGACCGGTGACCAGCAGCGCGAAGGTGTCGGCGATGATCCGCACCGCGTCCGGGCCGAGCCGGCTGACCAGCCGCGACGCGGTGGCGAACAGATAGTCCCCGGCCAGGATCGCGATGTTGTTGCCCCAGCGCGCGTTGGCGCTGGGGGCGCCGCGGCGCATCTGCGCCTCGTCCATCACGTCGTCGTGGTACAGCGTGGCCAGGTGCACGAGCTCGATGACCGCACCCGCGACGGTGACCTGCCACGCGTCCGGCTCAGGTCCCAGCTGCGCGGACAACACCGTGAACAGCGGGCGGAACCGCTTCCCGCCGGCCTCGAACAGATGCTGCACGGCCTCGGCCATCAGCACGTCGGCTTTCCCGAGCTCGTCGGACATCAGCGCTTCGATCCGGGCCACCCCGTCGCGCACGTCCTGGGCGAACTGGGCATCCCCGAAGTCGACTCCTGCCACCACGTTCGCCGGTGTCCTCACACTGCCAACATACTGGGAACCATGGACATGGCGGCGGGTTGGGCCCACGGACGAAGGCCAGGGGAGAGCGCAGCGACCCGGGGTTCAATTGCGGCTGACGTGGTCGTCGTCGGGGCCGGACCGGCCGGTTCGTCGGCTGCGGCGTGGGCAGCCCGCGCCGGGTACGACGTGCTGGTCGTCGACTCCGCCGATTTCCCCCGCGACAAGGCCTGCGGTGACGGGCTGACTCCCCGCGCGATCGCCGAGATGCGCCGGCTGGGTCTGGGCCCCTGGCTGGACGGCCAGATCGCGCACCGGGGGCTGCGGATGTCGGGGTTCGGCGCCGATGTGGAGGTGCCCTGGCCGGGCCGGTCGTTTCCGCCGTGGAGCAGCGCGGTTCCGCGCACCGAACTCGACGACCGGATCCGTCTGGTGGCCGTCGACGACGGGGCCAAGATGACGCTGGGCGTCAAGGCCGTCGACGTCGAGCGCGATACCGCGGGACGGGTGTCGGCGGTGGTACTGGACTCCGGTGAGGTCGTCCGCTGCCGGCATCTGATCGTCGCCGACGGGGCGCGGTCGACGCTGGGCCGCACGCTGGGCCGGCAGTGGCACCGGGAGACCGTCTACGGGGTGGCCATCCGCGGCTACATCGACACGCCCCGCAGCGACGAGCCGTGGATCACCTCGCACCTGGAGCTGCGCTCCCCCGACGGTGAGGTGCTGCCGGGCTACGGCTGGATCTTCCCGCTCGGCAACGGTGCGGTGAACATCGGCGTCGGCGCGCTGGCCACCGCCAAACGCCCCGCCGACGCCGGATTGCGGCCGCTCCTGAACTACTACACCGGGCTGCGCCGCGACGAGTGGGGCTTCGACGGCGACCCCCGCGCGGGGCTGTCGGCGCTGTTGCCGATGGGAGGCGCGGTGTCCGGGGTGGCCGGGCCGAACTGGATGCTGATCGGCGACGCCGCGGCGTGCGTGAACCCGCTCAACGGGGAGGGCATCGACTACGGCCTCGAGACCGGCCGGCTGGCCGTCGAGCTGCTGGGCTCGGGGTCCTACGAGGCGGCCTGGCCGGCGGTGCTGCACGCGCACTACGCGCGCGGCTTCTCGGTGGCCCGCCGGCTGGCGCTGCTGTTGACGTTCCCGCGGTTCCTGCCGTTGGCGGGACCGGTGGCGATGCGGTCAGCGGCGTTGATGACGATCGCGGTGCGGGTGATGGGCAACTTCGTCACCGACGAGGACGAGGACACCGTCGGACGTATCTGGCGGGCCGCCGGCCGCGTGTCGACGCGGATCGACGCCCGCCGCCCGTTCTCGTGACCCAGGTGTACCGGGCGCCACTGCGCTCGCGCAGCGACGACATCGACCCGCAGATGACGTTGGACCGGGCCCATGCCCACGGGTTGTGCGGCTTCGGCCGGCACGGCCACGGCCACGCGCTACCGCGGCGCGTGCAGCGCTTCGCCGCGGTGCCCGACGGCTCCCTGGTGTGGACCCGCGACGCCGACGGCTGGTACTGGCTGGGCCGGATCGACGGGCCGTACTTCTACGACGCCGACGGCGAGGACGTCGACCTGGTGCATGTGCGGCCCTGCACCTGGCAGTCCGATCCGCTACCGGAATCCCGTTGTCCGGCAGCGGTGGCGGCGACCTTCGGCCGCGGTGGCCGCAACTTCCAGCAGATCCACCACCCCGACGTCGCGCGGGCGTCAGAGGAGCTGTGGCGCGGCCGCTGACATCAGACGCATTCGGCCAGCACGTCGGATTGTTCGCCGACGGGCCCGATGGTGGCGTGGGTCCGCAACCGCCCGTCGCGGGCGCCGATGCTGGCGCACACGATCGCACACTGGCGCGCATCGACGCGCGCGGCGATGACCGGCGAGCGCTGCACCAGGCCGAGGCCGGTCTCGACCGCGTGGGCGGCGGCGATGTCGTCGACCGAGTCGGCGGCGGCGTGGCGCCGCACGATCGACCACAGCACCTGCTCGACGGCAGTGCGGGTGGCGCCGTCGGGCAGATCGGCGCGCTCCCAGGCGTGCAGCGCCCGGCGCATCGCCGTGCAGTCGTGGTGACCCAGCACCACGATCAGCGGGACCTGCAGGTGCCCCACCGCGAACTCCAGTGTGGCCAGCACCGCGGTGTCGATGACGTGGCCCCAGGTGCTGACGTCGAGTACCGCACCTTCGCCCTGACCGAACAGGGCGTGACTGGGCACTGCGGAGTCCGCGCAGCGGAACACCGCCGCAGCCGTTGAGCCGCAGGCCAGTTCGGCGGCGACCGTCGCCGGGTCGATGTTCTGGTTGCCGGTGCGCAGGCGCTGCCAGGCGGTCATCGGGTCGTTCATCGTGGGGTTTCCTCTCTGGTGGTGGGTGCGGAGCTGAAGTAGTCGGGGCGGCTGACGTAGGTCTCGGTCACGAACATCACCCCGGATGTCGCGTCGAGCAGCGGCCGCAGGCCGGCCAGCAGCGCCTCGGCCCCGGCGTCGGGGACCACGGTGATGATGAGTTCCAGCGCTGCCTGCTGGTTGAACAGCAGTCGGCCCTGGTGGAATCCGTGATGACCGAGACCGGAAACCCCGGACAGGCTGGTGAAGCCGGTGGCGCCGACACTGCGGATCAGATCGCGTACCGCCGGTGCATGCTCACCGGGGACGACGACCTCGATCTTGGTCATCGGGGTCAGTGCGGACAGGGTGGGGGTCATCGGCTCAGCTCCTTCTCGGTGGTGCGGTCGGTGGACTCGGTCTCGTCCCAGGGGTGCCAGCCGCCGCGGGTCCAGCGGTGCCACGCCGACCCGGCGTCCCGACGGGCCGCGACGGCGACCCAGTCGTTACCGAACAGCCTTTGCAGCACCGGGTTTCGGTCCACGATCATGTCGATCCGGTCCAGTGGCGCCTGGACCACGGCGAGCAGCCGCAGCGGTTCGTGCATCAGTCGGTCACCGGCGGCGACCGACTGCCAGGGCAGGCCGAGGCGCAGGTCACCGGATTGGCCGGACAGCACCCCGGCCGTGCCCACCACGTTGTGGATCGTCTTGGTGCCGGCGCCGAACGCCTCGGGCGCCACCGTGGAGAAGTAGTACTGGCAGTTGATCCACTGCGCGACCACCAGTGGGGCGGTCAGGATGGTTTCCAGGGCGCTGCCATCGGGATCGGTGTCGGCATCGTAGGAATGCAGAAAAGCTCTGCGCTGCAGGTCGATTCCACGGGTCACGGCCCGGGGGGCGACGATGAACGCGGCATTGCCCGCCAGACCCCACTCCGGGTAGACCTGCGCCCAGTCCGCCGATCGGGTCAGCACGTGGCGCGCAGAGCGCTTCGCCGATGCCCGCGGTCGGGCGCCGGGCAGCGTCGTGCAGCGTTCGGCGGCCAGCGCGGTCCCGGCGGCCTTCAGATCGGCCTCCAGTTGGCCGAGCACGCCGTGATGGCTGCGGGGCACCAGGTGTCTGTCGAGCAGCGCCACGCGATCGGTGGCGGTGTCGTGCTGCGCGGCGACGAACAGCGTACTCGGGGGGATGTCGATCCCGTTGCCGCGCAGCGCCTCCCGCACCTCCGGCTGGTTGAGGATCGTCGCGGCGGTGCGGGCGTTGGGCCCGCCGGCCTGCCCGCCGCAGGCCCCGCAGTCCAGCGCGGCCTGATACGGGTTGTTCTCGGTGCTGCTGCCGTGCGCGCACAGCACCACCAGGGCACCGAAGTCGCGGGTCAATCCCATCGTGGCCAGTGCCGCCTGGGCGAACAGCACCCGCTCGTCGAGCGGGATCGCTTCGCAGCCGAGCTGCGTCGGTGCCGCGGGGGCCATCAGGTCACCCAGCCACCGGCGCACACCACTGCTGGCTGCCGGGCTGACCGTCTTCGCGGCCGCCCACGGGGCTGCCACCCAGCCGGCCGCATCGGCCAGGGTGAACGGTGCGGCGATCGCGTCCTTGGCTGCGTGGAAGGCGGTTTCGGCGCCGGTGAGCGTGGTCAGCCCAGCGATGCGGCGGGCTGCGGCCGCGTCATCGACGGCCCGCTCGGCGACGTCGTATGCCGGCGCCATCAGGACCGGGCACAGATCGGCGGGTTGGCCGCCGGGCAGGCCGGTGAAGCGGATCGCCACTCCGAAGAACCCGGCGAAACCGAAGGTCTGGTAACCGTCGCGCGCTTCCAGATGCCTGCGCAGACCTTCGGACCGGGTGTCGATGCAGGTGACCACCTGGATGTCCGCGGGCGCAGACTCCGGCGTTCGGGGCCGGCACAGTGCCGCCAACAACCCATCGCGGTACTGACCCTCGAAAGCGTTCTGCCACAGGGCTTCCCGGGCTGACACCGGCAGCGCGGCCAGGATGCGGGCAGCTGTGGCCAGTTGCGTCTCGGTGACGCCGGTCAGGCCCCAGTGTTCCACCAGGCGGGTGACCCGTTCGCGCGCCGACGGGAGTACCGGTGGCGCGCCGGCCGGCAGTGCCGCACCCGAGCGTCCGGCCAGCAGCGCCGACTCGTAACTGAGCCGCACCGCGAGGTACTGCGTCAGGTCGATGTCGGTGCGCCGCCCGGTGCACCAGTGGATGTGCGCTGCCCAACCGGGCAGGCGGGTCAGATGGGCCTGTAGGTAGGTGATGCGCTCCTCGTGCCCGACCTCCGCCCTGCCGAGTGCCTCCAGCACCGCGTCCTCGGCTCGTTCGGGCACCGCGCGCAACGAGGCCCTGACGGAGCGCGGCAGCCGTCGATCGCGGGGCGCGAGATTACGCCACGCGGCGTAGAAGCCCCGCTCGCGCCCCGGCATCGGCCAGGACGCGGTGCCGAAGAACGCCGCGCACCACCGCGCGGTGTGCGCGTCGACCACGTCGGCCAGCTCCGGCGCCCACTGTTCGGCACGGGTGCGGTTGCGGCGTACCGGCGCCGGCACCGGGGCGCCGTGCAACAGATCGGCGCGCATCAGTTCCGTCGCGGTCAGGCTGCGCGGTCCCAGCTGCACGTGCGGCTCCCGGGTCAGGTTCGGGTAGCGTCGCGACAGCACCCGGTCGAGGTCGCCGTCGCTGATCCGCCCGGCGCGGTACAGGTTCCGGTACCGGTCCTCCGACAACGTGCCCCGGACCCCGTACAGGTCGCCGGCTCGGCGGACGGCCTGTTCGAAGGGGATCGGCTCCAGCCCGGCCAACGGGTTCACCGCGATGAACGTCTCCAGCGGATAGTGCGTCGGCAACACCCGCGCGGCCAACCCGATGTCGGTGCGCACTTGGGCGCGGGCGGTGGACTCGTTGGTCATGGACGGGTTCCCTTCACTGTGGACGTCGGATGGCTTGCGGACAGCGCGTGGGCGTAGAGCGCGTGGTGCAGCCCCGATCCGTGCTGCCACCTGCGCAGCACAGCGAGCCCGGCGAGCATCAGCACCGCGACGGCGACGACCGTGGCCACCGCTCCGGGTGGCAGCGTCTCCGCCGGCAGCGCCGGTGTGAGGAAAGTGGTGGCGACGCTGACGACACCGAGATAGCCGCACATGGCCGCGGTGAGGACCGCCGCAGCGGTGAGCACCCCGGCCCGCGTCGGCCGCCGCATCAGCCACCCCCAGGTGGCGGCCGCGCCGGTGATCCCGGCGAAGACCAGCAGCGCCATGCCGGAACCGTGGTCGGTGACCCCGGGCACAACCGTGACACCGACCGCGAGCGCAGCGAGGGACAATGCCACCGCCCACAGGGCCGCGGCGCGTCGCCGACCGGTCGGCACGGAGGCCGGCGGTGCCGCGGCCATCCGGCGGCGGTACGCGATCGCCGAGCCCGACGACAGGAACAGCGTCGCCTTGTAGAAACCGTGGGCGACCAGGTGGATGAGCGCCGCGGCCCACAATCCCAGGCCGACGGTGAACATCATGAAACCCATCTGGGCCATCGTCGAATAGGCCAGGGCACCTTTGACATCCGGCTTGACGAGCGCGAGCAGCGCACCGTAGCCCATGGTGGCGGCCCCGGCGAGCAGGGTGAGCGCGACGGCGGGGTCGGCAGTGCTGAGCGGGCTGAGGCGGATCAGCAGAATGCCGCCGGCGTTGACCACCCCGGCGTGCAGGAGCGCCGACACCGGCGTGGGCGCGGCCAGCGTGGCCGGCAACCACCGATGGAAGGGCAGCTGCGCCGAGCGGGACAGCGCGGCGACGACGATGAGGACTGCCACCACCGCCGCGGGCAGGCCCCCACCGGAGTGGGCGGCGAGTTCGTCGAGCCGGACCTGACCCCACCGAGCGGTCACCAGGGCGACCGCCGACCACAGCGCTGCATCCCCGATGACGAAAGCGGTTGCGGTGCGGCGTAATCCGTCGCGGGCGGCCGGCAAATGCCGGTAGGTGCCCAGCAGCAGGCACAGCGCGACGCCGGCGAGCGTCCAGGCGAGCGCGAGGGCGACCAGCGTGGCGGCGGTGGCCAGCGCGGCTGACGCCGCGGTCAGCAGGCCCGCACCGCCGATGAACCACCCCGCGCGTCGATCTCCGGCCAGATACCTGGTGGCGAAAGCCTGGACTACTGCGCTGACACCGAAGACGAGCAGCAGCAGCATCGCCGAGAGTCGTTCCGCGGCAAGACTGATGACCCCGCCCTCGACGCGGACGACATCGCCGTCTGCCGACAGCCGCAGGACCAGCACAACACCCGTCAGGAACCCGGCGCCGGCAACCAGCACCCCGAGGCGGCCCAGCGCGCGGACAGCGCGCCCGCGGGCCAGGAACGCACCGAGCGCCACCAGCGCCGGCGCTGCCACCACCGCTCCCAGGACCGTCCCGTCGACCAACATACGAAGGACAGTACGTGTGTCGCATTTCGTGAGTCAAGCATCGTGCGAATATTTTTTCGCGTGTTATCTTTAGTGAAATTCGGATGCGCCCAGATCGTTGAGCGCCGAGGGACGGGACACTTTGATGAGCGACGCACTGTCCGTACCGGTGTGGGGTTGGGCCGCGTTGATGACGGCCATCGTGGTGATGCTCGCGGTGGATCTGTTCATGCACCGCGACAACCACGTCATCGAATTCCGGGAAGCCGCGATCTGGTCGACGATCTGGATCGCGGCCGGACTGGGTTTCGGCCTGCTGATGTGGTGGCTGTACGGCGGCGAGGTGGCGGGCACGTACTACGCCGGTTACCTGATCGAGAAGGCGCTGTCGGTCGACAACGTCTTCGTGTTCGCGCTGATCTTCACCTACTTCGCCGTCCCCGATCGATACCAGCACAAGGTGCTGTTCTGGGGTGTCATCGGGGCGCTGCTGATGCGGTTGGTCTTCATCTTCGTCGGCGTCGAGTTGCTCAACGCCTTCTTCTGGACGGCCTACCTGTTCGGCGCCTTCCTGCTCTACACCGGGTACAAGATGGCGTTCAAACACGACCAGCAACTGGACCCGCAGCGCAACCTGCTGGTGCGGCTGGTCCGTCGGGTGATCCCGACCGACGCGAACTACCACGGCGACCGGCTGTTCGTCCGGATCGACGGTAAGCGCGTGGCGACCCTGCTGTTCGTCGCGCTGGTGGCCGTAGAGGCCAGCGACCTGATCTTCGCGATCGACTCGGTGGCCGCGGTCCTGGCCATCACCACGAGCACGTTCATCGTGTGGACGGCCAACGCATTCGCGGTGCTCGGCCTGCGCAGCCTCTACTTCTGCCTGTCGGGCCTGCTGCGACGATTCGTCTACCTGCACTACGGACTGGCGTTCCTGCTGTGCTTCGCCGGCGCCAAGCTGATCCTGTCGGAAACCCCGGTGGGCAAGCTCCCGATCCCGGTGACCCTCTCGGTCATCGTCGTGACGCTGGCGGTGTCCATCGTCACCAGCATCGTGGCAACGCGGCGGCCGAAGACCACGGCGTCGCAAGACTGAAGAACAAGACGTGAATCACAAAGTATGATCGGTGCCGCTATGGTTGCGGCGAAGCAGAAGGACACGGCGAAGCAGGGGGCGAAGCCCGGCGCGCGCAAGACCACGCCCTCGATGCGGGACGGTGCAGCCTCCGGGGGATCGCCTCGGGGATGGACGTTTCTGACCAACCACGCCCATGCGCTGCTGTGCCTGGCCCAGGGCGAGTCGCTGACCGCCCGCGAGTTGAGTCTGCGCATCGGGATCACCGAACGGTCGGTGCAGGCCGTGCTGGCCGACCTGATCGCCGACGGCTACCTGGAGAAGTCCAAGGTCGGGCGACGCAACATCTACACCGTCAACCCGCAGGGCCGGCTCCGGCATCCACTCGAGGCCGCGCACACCGTCGGCGACCTCATCGACGCGCTGACCTGATCGGTCGCTCAGGGTTTGACCGCGGCGTGCAGGGCCACGATCCCGCCGGTCAGGTTGCGCCACCGCACGTCGGTCCAGCCCGCTGCGGCGATGCGCTGGGCGAGCTCGCGCTGGTCCGGCCACGCCCGGATCGATTCGGCCAGATAGACATACGCGTCCGGGTTCGACGACACCGCGCGGGCCATCCGCGGCAGCGCCCGCATCAGATACTCCTTGTACACCGTGGCGAACAGCCCGTTGGTCGGCGTGGAGAACTCGCACACCACCAGACGCCCGCCGGGGCGCGTCACCCGCGCCATCTCGCGCAGCCCCGCCGCATGGTCGACCACATTGCGCAACCCGAAGCTGATCGTCACCGCGTCGAAGACCTCGTCACCGAACGGCAGCCGGGTCGCGTCGCCGGCCACCTTCGGCACGTCGCGCGCCGCGCCGGCGGCCAGCATCCCGACCGAGAAGTCCGCGGCCACACACCACGCGCCGGAGCCGGCCAGCTCCACCGTCGACACCGCGGTACCGGCGGCGAGGTCGAGCACCGTGTCGCCGGGACCGATCCGCAGCGCCTCGCGGGTGGCGCGACGCCAGAAGCGGTCCTGGCCCAGTGACAGCACCGTGTTGGTCAGGTCGTAGCGGCGCGCCACCCCGTCGAACATCGACGCGACCTCATGGGGGTCCTTCTCCAGCGACGCGCGGTTCACGCAGCCGAACGTACCCGATCACCGAAGTCGCAACTCGACCAGCGGCAACTCGGTGCCAGGAGGCTCGACGCGTCCGTCCAGCGTGCCGTCCAACACCCCGCCCAGCGCGTTCCATGCCCGCGGATGGCGATCGATGTAGTGCTGCAGCTCCCGATCGGCCTCGGGGGCGGACAACCGCCGCGCGGTGGCCGGCACCCGACGCCGGGCCGCCACCGAGACGGTCACCTCCGGGTGGGCCATCACGTTGCGGAACCATTGCGCGCGCTCGCCGAAACCCGACGCCACGACATAGACATCCGGTGCCGTGTGCCCGATGACCTCGAGTACGACATACCGGGTGCGGCCCGTGCGGCGACCGACGTGCTCGAGCATCAGCAGGCGCGACCCGAACACGAAACCCAGGCCTGCCCGGTACAGCCGGATGGGGGCGCGCATCAAAGCGGGTGTCCGCAGGACGCGTGTTCCGAGGTGAACCAGCGCCGAATCGCTGCCTGCCATCCCCCACGTCTACCGCAACAGTTGCGCTAGCGCAACCATTTCCCCGGCGTCGTCGATCAGGCGGCCCTCACGCCGCGCCGTCCCAGTACGTCGTCATAGTGACCCAGCAGTTCGTCGCAGATCACCGGCCACGTGCGCCCGATCACGCTGCGTCGGGCGGTCACCGCATAACGGGGTCGCTCGTCCAGCAGATGCTGCACGGCTGCGGGGAGGCGTCGTTCGAACTCGGCGACCGGTAGCAGCACACCGGTATGCATCGGGGCCACCAGGTCGCGCGGACCGCCGGCGTCCGGAGCCACCACGGGCAGACCCGAGGCCATCGCCTCCTGCACGGTCTGGCAGAACGTCTCGTGCTCGCCGGGATGGACGAACACATCCATGCTGGCGTAGGCGGTCGCCAACTCCGCGCCGTAGAGCGCACCGGTGAAAACAGCTCTCGGGAGCAGCTTCTCGAGTTTGCCGCGGTCCACCCCGTCGCCGACGACGACCAGTTGCACGTCATCGCCGAGCGCCGCCAACCGTTCCACGTGCTTCTCCGGCGCCAGCCGACCGACGAAGCCGACGATCGGTCTGCCCCGCGGCGACCACGCGCAGCGCAGGTCCTCGTCGCGCGCCGACGGCGCGAACCCGGTGACGTCCACCCCGCGCGCCCACCGGTGGATCCGCGAGACACCATGGGCGGCAAGGTCTTCCATCGCGGCGGTGGACGGCGCGAGGGTACGGTCGGCATGATTGTGCAGCCGGCGCGTCCATGCCCACGCCGCGCGGGACAACGCCCCGACCCCGTAGCTCTGCGCGAAGCCCGCCACGTCGGTCTGGAAGACCGCGACCGTCGGGACGTCGAGCCGGCGCGCCGCATGCACCCCGCCCCAGCCCAGCAGCGCCGGCGAGGCCAGGTGCACGACGTCGGGGTCGAAGCCGCGCAGCACCCCGAACATCCGCGGCCACGGGATGCCCAACGGCAGCGACGTGACGGTCGGGAACATCCGCGAGGGCACCCGGTGCACCCGGACACCGTCGTGCACCCGGTCGGCCGGGGGCTGCCCGGGCGGGGTGTCGGGGGCGATCACCAGCACCTCGTGGCCGGTGCGGCGCAGGTGCTCGATGACCCGCAACACCGAGTTGGTGACGCCGTTGACGTTCGGGAGGAAGGACTCTGCGACGATGGCAACGCGCACACCGCGACGGTGACACCGGCACCTGTCCGCGAGGTTGCCGCCAGGGATATGTCGCGAGAACTGTGCCGACGGGCAGGATAGGCCCATGCGCTCTTCCCGCAAGCTGGTCCTCATCGCGGCGTTGTGCCTGCTGGTCGGGGTTGTCGGCTGCACCCGACAGCTCTCCGGCGCCGCGGTTCCGTCGGCCGTCACGGCGCCGTTGGCGATATCCGAGGATGGCTTCGGCATCGACGCCGGGTTCGACGACGCCCCCGCCCACGTCGAGATCTTCACCGAACCGCAGTGCACGCACTGCGCGGACCTGCAGCGAGACTTCGGCGACGCGATCGCCTACTACATCACCGTCGGCGCGCTGAAGGTGACCTACCGTCCGCTGACCTTCCTCGACGAGGACTACGACGGTTACTCGGCCACCGTGGCCAATGCGATGTTCGTCGCCGCCCAGCCGGCGGGGACCGCGGCGGCCACCGGCGCCGAGTTCCAGCGCTTCGTCAAAACGCTGTGGGAGAACCAGACACCCGGGGGTGAGCCGTTCGGCGGCGCGGAGCTGCGCGACATGGCGCTCAGTGCGGGCCTGCCCGAGGAGGTGGCTGGCGCCATCGCCGACGGCACCGAGGGCGTCGACGTCGTCGACATGGACGACGCGAACTTCGCCATCCTGTTCGACGTGGACCCGTATGAAGCCGGCACCCCGACCGTGTTCGACATGGATGCCGGCCAGAAGCTCGACATCTACGACGACAACTGGCTCGACGAGCTCGTCGGCTCCTGAGTACTGTTGATGCGCCGCTGGATCAGCGCGGTGGCGCCGAGGGCGGCGCCGGCGACGATCCACCCGACCACGGCGATGGAGCCGGCCGGGATGATCGCCAGCGACGCGTCACGGTCGCGCACCCGCACCAGGTCGGGGTTGTTGACGTCGTACTCGACGTAGATGCGCATACCGTCCTCCAGCTCCGAGGGGTAGAGCACCCCCAGCTCGGGCCGGTAGGTCACCCGGTCGGGGGTGACGAACTCGATGGTCGAACGCCGCTGCCCGGCGTCGAGCACGTTGGCCTCGGCCACGCCCAGGTGGTCCTCGATCTGGTTGTCGTTGCGCCATGCCCCGAGCACCAACAGCACCGACTGCAGGGTGACCAGGCATGCCGCGGCGACGATGCCGATCCGGACCCGTCGCAGGATGCGGGCGCTGCGCGACTCCCCCGGCTCGCCGTAGAGGTGCGGAACCAGGATCTGCCACGCCGCCGTGAGGCGCCGCAGCACCTCGGCTCCGCTCACAGGAGCCCGATCGTTCGCTCCGCTCACAGGGCAGCCTTGATCGACGCGTGCAACGCCCGCAGCGACGACCGGTCCGCCTTGACCTCCAGCACGCGCATCCCGTCGAACGGCTCGTCGAGCGCCTCGGCCAGCTGCGCCGCCTCGATCTGGCGGCTCTCCACGTGATAGGCCCGGCACAACGCGCCCACGTCCACGTCGTGCGGGGTGCCGAAGATGCGTGACGAGACGTCGGAGAACCGCGGATCGCCCTGCTCGAGCAGCTCGAAGATGCCGCCACCGTTGTCGTTGGACACCACGATCGTCAGGTTGCGCGGGGTGGGTTCGGTGGGCCCGATCAGCAGGCCGGAGCTGTCGTGGACGAACGTCAGGTCGCCGATCAGCGCCACGGTGCGCCCGCCCGCGCCTTCGTGGGCCAGTGCGGCGCCGATCGCCGTCGAGACCGTGCCGTCGATGCCGGCGACGCCGCGATTGGAGCGCACCTTGACCTCGGCGGTGTTGAAGCCCACCAACGCGATGTCGCGGACCGGGTTGGACGCGCCGAGCACGAGTTGGTCACCGGGACGCAGCGCGTCGGCAACCGCGGCGGCCACATGCAGGCCCGTCGTCAACGGATGCGCCGCGAGTTGACCGCGCACCGCCTCGACCGCGTGGCAATTGGCCTCGGCGCACCGGCGCAGCCAGCCGGGCGACGGCGCCCCGGCGGTCACCGCCCGGGTTCCCGTGGCCTGCGAGTTGCCCGACACATCGGGCCAGCGCGGTCCTGTTGTCAGCGCGTACACCGGTACCGAGGGGTCGGCCAGCAGCGTCGACACCGGCCGGTGCAACGTCGGGCGGCCGGCCATGATCACCTGCTTGGGCCGAATCAGCCGCAGCGCCAACGGGTGTAGCGGGTTCTGCGCATACGGTGCGGTCGGTTCGGCGACGGTCGGCAGATGTGCCAGGTTCGGGTGCTCGCCGGCTCCGTGGCCGGCGATGACCACGGTGTCGGGGGTCAGGTCGATGTCGAGCGGCTGATCGAACGTCACCGGCGGGGTGTGGGTCCACGGCTTACCCCCGGGGCGGCCTTCGGGGGCATAGGGCACCGCGGGTTCGGCGGCGTCGGGCACCAGCGGTTCCCGCAGCGGGATGTCGAACTGCACCGGCCCGGCGTTGGCGGTGCGAGATCCCGTGGCGGCCACCAGAACTCGACAGGTCGCCGATCGCCACTGGGCGTTGAGGGAGGTGAGGTCAGCGGCCGCCCCCGCTTGTTCGGGAGCCAGGCCCAGGCTGATGTTGGCGCGCATCTGGGTGCCGAAATAGCCGAGCTGCTCGAAGGTTTGGTTGGCCCCGGTGCCGAGCAGCTCATAGGGCCGGTTGGCCGACAGCACGATCAGCGGAACCCGCGCATAGTTGGCCTCCACGACCGCCGGGCCGAGGTTGGCCACGGCCGTGCCCGAGGTCATCGCCACGCACACCGGGGCGCGCTCGGCCACCGCCAGGCCCACCGCCAGGAACCCCGCGGTGCGCTCGTCGATACGCACGTGCAGGCGCAGCCGGCCGGCGCGGTCGGCGTCGTGCAGCGCGAACGCCAGCGGTGCGTTGCGCGACCCGGGGCACAGCACGACGTCGCGGACGCCGCCGCGAATCAGTTCGTCGACGACCACGCGGGCCTGCGCCGTCGAAGGGTTCACTCCTACAGACTATCGGCGAAGAAATTGAGGATCGCGGTGTTGACCGCCTCCGGCTTCTCGATGAAACCCAGGTGACCGGTGGCCGGGATCTCGATGAAGCGGGCGTTGGGCATCGCGTTGGCGACCTCGCGGCCCAGATAGGACGGCAGCAGCACGTCGTCTTCGAACCCGATGACCAGTGTCGGGGTCCGGATGTGCTGATAGGCCGGCAGTCGGCTGTCCTCCGGCGAGACGGCCATCTGCGCCCGCAGCCCGGGAGTGGGCTTCTGCGGCCACATCGTGAACATGTCGATCCAGTCGCGGACTGCGTTGTCGTCGTTGAGGGTCTTGGGCGAAAAGCTTTCCAGCAGACGCAGTCTCGCGTCGTATTCGGGCGGCAGCTGCACACCGGACTCCAGCAGCGCCCGCTCGGCCTGCCCGAAGAAGGTGCGGGTGCGGTCATGACGGCCGCGGGTGGCCATCAGCACCGCCGAACGGACCAGTTCGGGGCGCACCACCATCAACTCCTGGGCGATGAAGGAGCCCATCGAGACCCCGACGATGCGCACCGGCGCGAGGCCGAGCTGCTCGATCAGGTCCACGACGTCGCCGACCATGGTCTCGGTGGTCAGGGTCTCCGCGTTCTCGGTGGCACCGACGCCGCGGTTGTCGAACGTCACACACCGGTAGCCGGCACGAAGGAACACCGGAACCTGGTGCAGATGCCAGGTCCGGCCGGCGCCGCCGCGACCCGCGATGAACAGCACCGGCTCCCCCGAGCCGCGGTCGTCATAAGCCAGATTCACCCCGCCGAGGCTACTGCCTAGTGATTTCGGCGTGGTTGTCGACGCTGAGCAGCGAAAATCACGCCGAAATCGCGGGGGACGGAACCGGAGGCCGCCCGCGCGCGTCCGATAGAACATGCTCGCGGCGCTTTTGCGAAGTCACGACGGAGTCATCACGTTGGCGCAGGCCCGGTCGGCGGGTCTCAGCCACGGCGCGGTGCAGCGCCGCGTCCGATCCGGCCACTGGGTGCGATATGCGCGTGGTGTGTACTTCGTCGACGACCGTCCGTTCACCGACGCCGCACGCATCCGAGCTGCGGTGTGGAGCTACGGCCCGCGCGCCGCCGGAAGCGGACTGACCGCGGCCTGGTGGCACGGTCTGACCAGGTTCGCCCCGGACGAGGTCGAGATGACGATTCCGCGCGACAGCAACGGTCGCAGACGCGACGGCTGCCGGCCGCGCCGGCGGGATCTTGCGAAGGCCGACCTCACCGAGATCAGGGGCATGTGGGTGACGAACCTGGCGCTGACCGTCGTCGAAGCCAGCGCCCGACGGGGTGGCGGAGCCAGACTGCTCGACTGGGCGCTCCAGAACGGAGTCGATCTGTCGGCGCTCTGGGCGGCCCATCTCC
Source organism: Mycolicibacterium duvalii (assembly GCF_010726645.1). Taxonomy (NCBI): domain Bacteria; kingdom Bacillati; phylum Actinomycetota; class Actinomycetes; order Mycobacteriales; family Mycobacteriaceae; genus Mycobacterium; species Mycolicibacterium duvalii. The sequence continues at coordinate 3,826,840 of NZ_AP022563.1, forward strand.
GCCACACCGGCAGATACGGGTCGCCTCGGTCCCGGCTGCTACTCCAGGCCGCGGATAGCGGCGCCCGATCGGCAGCCGAACGGCTCCTCCACACTCTGTTGCGCGGCGCCCGGTTGCGCGGATGGCAGGCGAACTACCGGGTGGGTGGCTACCGCGTGGACGTCGCGTTCCCCGACGCCAGGGTCGCCATCGAGGTCGACGGGTTCGCGTTCCACAGCGGTGCCGAGGAGTTCCAGATCGACCGGGTGCGTCAGAACGACATCGTGGTGCAGAAATGGCAGGTGCTGCGCTTTACGTGGCTGGACCTCACCGAGTACCCCGAGCGCGTCATTGCGGTCATCCGCGCCGCGATTTCGGCGTGATTGTCGACGCTGAGCGACGCCCAGCACGCCGAAGTCGCTGGAGGGCGGCGCCCCACAGCAGGCCGGTCGAGGCCGCCAGCGCGGCCGGCTTGACCAGCTCGCGGCCCATCAGCGCGGTCGCGGACGCCTTGGTCGACGCCGAGGCCTTGGACATGTGCCCGCTGTCGAACGGCGGTTGGGGGTCGTACTCCATCGACAGCTGGATGGCCTTGGCCTTGGCTTCGCCGCCGATCTGGCCGGCCAGCCACAGCCCCAGGTCGATGCCTGCCGACACACCGGCGCAGGTGACGGTCTTGTCGTCCGCGCGCACGATGCGTTCGTCGTCGACGGGGGTGACACCGAAGGTGCGCAGGAACGGCAGCGCGGCCCAGTGCGAGGTGGCGCGTTTGCCGTCGAGCAGGCCGGCCGCGGCCAGGATCATCGAGCCCGAGCACACCGACGCGGTCCATGTCGTGGATTCGTGGGCACCGCGCACCCAGTCGAGCACTTTCTGGTCGCGGGCGTGCTCCATCGAGGAGAAGCCGCCCGGGATCAGTAGCACGTCCGGGGCCGGGGTTTCGTCGAAGCTGTGGGTGGCGCCGACGAGCAGCACCGCCGAATCGGCGGCGACCGGTCCCGGCTCGTGCCACACGAACCGGACCTCGGCTCCGGGAAGGTAGCGCAGCGACTCGTAGGGGCCGATGAAGTCCAGCGCGGTGAAGCCGGGGTAGAGCATGATGGCGATCTGCATGGCGGGCCTCCTCAGGCGAAGGTCTTGCGGTACTGGTCGGGCGATATGCCGAGACGGCGGATGAAGGTGCGGCGCAACGTTTCTGCGGTGCCGAGACCGCAGCGGGCGGCGATGACGGGCATGGTGTCGTCGGTTTCCTCGAGCTGACGGCGGGCCGCCTCGGTGCGGATGCGTTCGACATACGCGCCGGGCGCTTCGCCGACCTCGTCGGTGAACACCCGGGTGAAGTGGCGCGGGCTCATCGCGGCGCGCTCGGCCAGCGCGGCGACGCTGTGCGCCCCGCCGGGGTCGGCCTCGATCGCCTCCTGTGCATCACGCACCGGGGTGCGCCGAGCGCGCGGCATCCACACCGGCGCGGCGAACTGGGTCTGTCCGCCCGGCCGCCGGAGGTACATCACCAGATAGCGGGCGACGGTCTGCGCGGCGTCGGTGCCGTGGTCGTCCTCGACCAGCGCCAGCGCCAGATCCAGGCCGGCGGTGACGCCCGCGGCGGTCCACACCTTCGCCGAGCTGCGCACGAAGATCGGGTCGGGGTCGACGGTGACGGCCGGGAACTCGGCGGCCAGTTGCGCCGCGTAGGCCCAGTGCGTGGTGGCGACGCAGCCGTCGAGCAGTCCGGCCTGAGCGGCGAGCACCGCGCCGGTGCAGACGCTGACCACGCGGCGGGCGGTCCCCGCCACCGCGGAGATCCAGCCGATCAGCTCGTCGTCGTGGCGCGCCGCGTGGGTGCCGACGCCGCCCGGGATGACGACGGTGTCGACCGGCTGGGTGGGGTCGGGTAGCGGCTCGGCGACCAGCGTCAGCCCGGTGCCGGTGCTGACCGGAGCGCCGCCCGACGAGACCACGCGGACGTCGTAACCATCGCCGCCGGTCGCGGCCGCGAACGCCGACGCGCCGGTGAACACCTCGAACGGTCCGACCATGTCGAGCGCCTGCACACCGGCGAACCCGACGATCAGCACCGTGCGCACCATGAACCCAGTGTCGAGCCAGACCAGCCTTGTCGTCTAGGCCACGCATCCCACAGATCAGGACAACTCCACTCCGTCCCGCGTGGGTACAGTTCGGTTTCGGGGCCCGTCGCGGGTACCCCTGCTGCAGAGACAGCTCGGCAGCGTGACGGTCGGCGGCTCCGACGCCGTGCAGGCACGATGCCTCAGACCCCGGAAGGTTGCGATCGATGGGCTCCGCCACCCGCCTCGAACGATGGGAGTCGCACAGCGAATGGGCGCTGGCCGCGGTCGCCTTCGCGTTTCTGATCGTCTACTCGGTGCAGGTGCTCGCCCAGCCCTCCGGTGCAACGAATGCCCTCCTCAATACGGCGATGACGGCGCTCTACGTCACCTTCGTCGTCGACTACGTCGTCCGGCTCACGCTCGCCCCCCAGCGCGTCCGGTGGTTCTTCCGGCATCTGCTCGATTTTGCGATCGTCGTGCTCCCCTTCCTGCGTCCCCTGCGACTGCTGCGTTTGGTGGTACTGGTGAAGGTGCTGCACCGCGCCGGCGGCGACGCGATCCGCGGCCGCGTCGTGATGTACACCGCGGCCAGCGCGACGTTGCTGGTCTACGTCGCGTCACTGGCCATGCTGGAAACCGAGCGCCACGCCGCCGACGCCAGCATCACCAACTTCGGCGAAGCGGTGTGGTGGTCGATCGTCACCGTCACCACCGTCGGTTACGGCGACGCCTATCCGGTCACCGTCACCGGCCGGGTCATCGCCGTGCTGCTGATGATCGGCGGAATCAGCCTCATCGGTGTCATCACCGCGACCGTCGCATCGTGGATCGTCGAGCGCGTGTCCGAAGAGGACTCCGCCAACCGTGCGGCCACCGCCGCCCAGATCGACGAGCTGCGCGACGAGATCCGGCATCTGTCCCGGCAGCTGCGCACCCACGAGAGTCCGCGCACACTCACCCGCGATCACAGCCGCCACCCCGGCCATGACGACGCCCCGAGTGAGACGCGTCGCCAGGCGTGGTCCAACCGCTGAGGACGGGCCCGGCACCCGCCGTCGCTGCCCTGCGGTCGCGAAAACTCCCCGGTGCACTACGGTAGAACCGCGGTGTGGGTGCGGCGGGAGTCGCCCGTCCCCCGCCCTGCGGGGAACGGCGCAGCAACGACTTCGCCCCCGAAACCGCGGACGTCGTGCGCATTTCCTCATGAGTGACGGATCAGCGCACGCGTGACCACTTTTTCCGAGAGCGTGCGCACGGCAACGGAAAAAGAAAGGTCTCATGACTTCCACGACCACCCGGGACAACGCTGAACTTCGGTTGCGTGAACAGAGTTACGGCGATGATCCGCTCGCTGATCGCGACACCGATCTCTACCGCGGCGAGTACGTGATGAGCTTCGTGGAAAAGTGGGACGAACTGATCGACTGGGATGCGCGCGCCCAGTCCGAGGGCCGCTTCTTCATCGACGTGCTGCGCGCGCGGGACAAGAAGAGTGTGGTCGACGTCGCGACCGGAACGGGCTTTCATTCGGTGCGCCTCACCGAGGCCGGCTTCGACGTGACGAGCGCGGACGGGTCGGCCGCAATGCTGGCCAAGGCGTTCGAGAACGGCAAGAGGCGCGGGCTGATCCTCAAGAGCGTCCAGGCCGACTGGCGACAGTTGAACAAGAGCATTCAGGGCAAGTACGACGCCATCATCTGCCTGGGAAACTCGTTCACCCACCTGCACGACGAACAGGACCGCCGCCGTGCGCTGGCCGAGTTCTACGCCGCGTTGCGCCACGACGGCATCCTGATTCTGGATCAGCGCAACTACGACGAGATGCTCGACCACGGCTTCTCGTCGAAGCACAAGTACTACTACTGCGGGGAGCAGGTCACCGCGGAACCCGAACATGTCGATGACGGCCTCGCCCGTTTCAAGTACACCTTCCCGGACGGGTCGGAGTACACGCTCAACATGTTCCCGTTGCGCAAGAACTATGTGCGACGGTTGATCCGGGAGGCCGGCTTCGAGCGGGTCCGCACCTACGGCGACTTCCAGGAGACCTACCAGGAGAACGAGCCGGACTTCTTCGTCCACGTCGCCGAGAAGTCGGTGGACGATGACGACGCCGGCACGGTCACCGAGGCCGCCGAGGCCTACTACGACAGCGACGACGCGGACAACTTCTACTCGTTGATCTGGGGCGGGGAGGACATCCACGTCGGCTGCTATGAGGACACCACCGACATCGGCGCGGCCGGCGTCGAGACCGTGGACCGGATGGCCGGCCTGCTGTCCAATCTAAACGCCGGGGCGACGGTGATCGACCTGGGCGCCGGCTACGGCGGATCGGCGCGGCGCCTGGCGCGCATGCATGGGTGCACGGTCACGTGCGTCAACATCTCCGACACCCAGAACGACACCAACCGGGCCAAGAACCGCCAGGCCGGCCTGGAACGCCGGATCCAGGTCGTGCACGGCAGTTTCGACGACGTCCCGATGCCACCGGCCTGCGCCGACATCATCTGGTCCCAGGACGCGTTCCTGCACGCCGCCGACCGCCGCAAGGTGATCGAGGAAGCGTTCCGACTGCTCAAGCCCGGTGGTGAACTGGTGTTCACCGATCCCATGCAGACCGACGACGTGCCCGACGGCGTGCTGCAGCCGGTGTACGACCGGCTCAACCTTCGCGACCTGGGCTCGATGCGGTTCTACCGGGAGGCCGCGCAGGCCATCGGATTCGAGGTGCTCGACCAGATCGACCTGGTGGACAACCTGCGAACCCATTACGACCGGGTACGTCAGGAACTGGAGTCACGGCGCGGCGAGCTCGAGCAGAAGTCCTCGCCCGAGTATCTCGACAAAATGGTTCTCGGGCTGCGCAATTGGGTCGACGCCGCCGACCAGGGCCACCTTGCCTGGGGAATTCAGCGGTTCCGCAAGCCGGCCTGAGCCGTCACCAGCGGCCAGCACCGCCGGATGCGGTCGATCCACCATTGTCGCCGCGCCGGGGTGGCGGCCAGCGCGGCCAGTCGCGCCGGATCCGGGGTCACGGTGGCCACGGGCAGATAGCCGTCGACCGGCGTCCGCGGGTCGGCGACGTCCTCGACGAACAAGCTGCCGGTGCCCAGGCCACAGGCGTGGTCGAGCACCGGCAGCGCCGCGGCGGCGGCCAGCCCGGTGCCGATGCCCACCGCCGAATCCAGCGCACTGGACACCACAATCGGGATGTCGATCGCCGCGGCGATCTCGAGCATCGCGGCCACGCCGCCCAGCGGCGCGACCTTGAGCACCGCGACGTCGGCCGCGCCGCTGCGCACCACATACAGCGGATCGGAGGCCTTGCGGATGCTCTCGTCCGCGGCCACCGGAACGTCGATTCGGCCGCGCAGCTCGGCCAGCTCGGCCACGGTGCGGCAGGGCTGTTCGAGGTACTCCAGGGCGCCGTCCGCGGTCAACGCGTGAGCGGCGGCGACGGCCTCGTCGACGGTCCAGCCGCCGTTGGCATCCACCCGCACCGTCGGCACCAGCTCCCGTACGGCGTTGACCCGCGCGACGTCGTCGGCCAGCGACTGGCCGGGCTCGGCCACCTTGACCTTGGCGGTACGCACGCCCGGATAGCGGGCCACGATCTCGGCCACCTCGGCGGCCGGCACCGCCGGGACGGTGGCGTTGACCGGGATGCGGTCTCGGCGCAGGTGCGGCGGTGGCTGATAGGCGGCCGCGATCCCGGAGGCCAGCCAGAGCGCCGCCTCGGCGGGCGGATACTCGACGAAGGCGCCGAACTCTCCCCACCCGTGCGGCCCGTCGATCAACGCCACCTCGCGGACGGTGATGCCGCGGAAGCGCACCCGCATCGGCAACGACACCACGTGCAGGCGGTCGAGGACGTCGGACAGTGGCACGGCGTGAGCCTTCACCGTGCCGAGCCTACGGAAGACGACCGGGAACCCGGGAGGGACCCGGCTATACGGTGGCGCGGTCGCGGCCCTCCCAATGCGGTTTGCGCAGTTCCTTTTTCAGGACCTTGCCGGTGGGGTTGCGCGGCAGCTCGTCGACGATGTCGACACTCTTGGGGCACTTGTAACCGGCCAGCCGTTCCCGGGCGAAGGCGATCAGGTCCTTCTCGGAGACCTCCGACTCGGTGACGACGACGGCCTTGACCACCTCGCCCCACTTGTCGTCGGGTACCCCGATCACTGCGACGTCGACGACGGCGTCGTGTTCGGCGAGCACCCTCTCCACCTCGATCGAGTAGATGTTCTCCCCGCCCGAGATGATCATGTCCTTGAGCCGGTCCTCGACGAAGATGTACCCGTCCTCGTCGACGCGGCCGATGTCGCCGGTGCGGAACCAGCCGTCCTCGGTGATCGCCTCTGCGGTGGCCTCCGGCTTGTTGTGGTAGCCCTTCATCAATTGCTTGGTGCGGAACCACAATTCGCCCTGCTGGTTGGTGGGTACCTCCTCGAGGGTGTCGGGGTCGACGACACGTACCTCGGCGTTGTTGGTCAACCGCCCCGCGCTCTGCAGCCGCTCGGGCCGCTCGTTGCGGTGATCCTCGGGCATGAGGCGGCTGATCACGCCGCACACTTCGGTCAGCCCGTACACCTGGATGAAGTCGGTGTCCGGCCACGCCTCGAGGGCCTGGCGCAGTAGCGGCAGCGGCATGGGCGAGGCGCCGTAGCCGAAGGTCTTCAGCGCGGCGAACAATTTGACCGCGTCCTCCCCCGCCTCGAGCACCTTTGCCAGCACCGCCGGCACCAGGAACGTGCGGTTGGCGCCCTTAAGGATGGCCCCGGCCAGGGCCCCGCCGTCGACCTCGCGGGTCATCACGCTCGGCACACCGTCGTGGATGCCGAACTGCACATACGAGGATCCGCCGACGTGGAACAGCGGCATCGACACCATGCTCTTGTCACCCTCGTCGAAGGTGAACCCGTCGTGGTTGTTGACGATGTGGGCGATCAGGTTGCTCTGGGTCAGCTCGACACCTTTGGGCCGGCCCGTCGTCCCCGAGGAGTACATGATGATCGCGACGTCCTCCGGGTCGACGTCGTCGCCGCGCTCGACGGGTGTGGCCGAGTCCAGCATCGCCTCGTACTCGTCGTCGCCCTCCGGGGACACGGTGATGATCTGGTCGACGTGGGACAGCTTGTCGGCGATTTTGTCGATGACCGGCTTGAACTCGGCGCCGACGACGAGCAGCTTGGCGCCCGAATCGTTGATCACATAATCGAGTTCGTCGGCCGCCAGCCGGAAGTTGATGATCGCGTTGGCCGCGCCCAGCGATGCGGCCGCGAACGTCAGCTCGACACAGGCCGGGTGATTCATGTCCAGGAACGACACCACGTCCCCACGACCGACGCCGCGTTCCTTGAGCGCTCCGGCCAGACGGCGGACGCGGTCGTTCCACTGCGCCCAGGTCCAGTTCCGGTCCAGGTAGTCCATCGCCTCGGCGTCGGGCTTGGTTCGCGCCCAATGCGCGAGGCGATCGTCGAGGAAGCGGGGTTCGGGCAGCTCAGACATGGTCACAGCGTCCCATGTCCCGTTGCGGCGCTCAGCATTTCTCGCAAAACCTCCTGCTCGTCGATGGTCAGTGCACCAGTGGGGCCAGATGGGCCCGGGCGTAGGCGGTGACGGCGGCGTCGTCGCCGACATCCAGGGTCGGCGTGGCGACCTGGACCAACGAGGCGGCCAGCCGGATGTGCAGCTCGCAGACGGCGAGCAGCGCGTCGTCGGGCATCGTCGCACCCGCGGTGCGCAACGCCTTGGCCATCGCCCGGGCCGCGCTGACCAGGAACTCGCGCGCCTCGTCGACCATGTCGGCGGTGGCGGTGAAGCCGCCCTCGAGTTGCAAGAAGCGGCGCATCACCGGCTCGCCGCTCAACAGCCGCACCCCCTCGCGGAACGCGGCGACCGCGGCCTGCTGCGGGCCGTCGTCGATGGCCACCGTCTGCAGCCTGGCCATCGCGAAATCGAAGGTCTGGCGGCCGAGTTCGGTGATCAGCGCGTCGCGGGTGGGAAAGCGCCGGTACAGCGTGCTGCGGCTGACGCCGGCCTGGCGGGCGACGACGTCCATGCTGAGCCGTCCCACCCCGACCAGCGACACCTCCTCCGCGGCTGCTTTGAGGATCGCCGACTCCTGCTCGGTCCGGCTGTCGTTGTTGCGCCGACGCATCACGGTCCACCGACCGGGCATCGGCCGGCCGGTGGCGCGAACGAATCCAGCGCGACCGAACGGTGCACGTGCACCAGCTTCTCGTACTCGATCCGGTTGCGCGCCAACGGAATGAGCAACAGACGATCGGGCAGGGTGCGCCACGCGAGCTGCAGCATGGCGGTGTAGAGCGCGAACTCGCGGTCGTGCCGCGGCCGCCAGTCGAATCCGGTCAGCTCACGGATGCCGGGGTGCAGGATCCCGAACGAGCAGACCTTGACGACGCGCCCGGCCACCGGGCGCAGCACCAGCCAGGGCGGGGTGAGCGCCTTGCGCAACACCGGCGGCAGCACCAGCGTGGGCAGGGGCAGCCGGGTCAGGTCGGTGGTGACACGACGCAGGAACGGGTTGGTGGCCAGCTCTTCCCGCACCATCGTCTCGTAGTAATCGCGGGCCGCGGCGTAGGTCGTGGGAAGCTTGGCGTGCCTGCCGGGCAACTCCAATGCGCTGAACGCCTCGCGCAGCTGTTGGTACGCGGCCTCCTCCTCGGCGTCGTTGAGCGAGTACCCGGTGGCGGGGGTGAAGGAGTTCAGCACCAGGAACAGGCCACTGACCGCGATCCAGTTCCACAGCTTGGGGTCCAGCGCGCTGTAGCGGACGTCGGCGAAATGACCGACGCCCCTGCCCCGCACCTCGCGGTGCATGGTCTTGAGCCGCTCCCCCTCGGCCGCGCGGTCGTGCGCATCACCCCAGATCGCCAGGAATGCCGAAAAACCGCTGCGCACACCGCGATCGGCGAAGTTCTCGGCGAACCGGCCGGTTTTGTCCACCGCGGCCGCCACCGGGACCAGGGCGACCTCGTCGAACGCCGCTGCCCCGAAGAACCCGCCGAACACGCTGCCGGAGTGCTTCCGGAACTCCCGCATCACCTTCGGCCGGACGGGCTGTGCCGCACGCTGAGGAGCTTCGTTGACGACTGCGACCATGACGCCTCCCGGGGTTGGCTATGACACAAAGACTAGTTATCTGTGTCAACATGTCAACAACGGGTTCACGCCCCCGCGCAGACGCCGGAGTCTCGGATCACGGTGCCGTACACGTTCGCCGTCGCGGTGTTCGCGTTGATCTGCCCCGCCGGGACCTCTCTGCTGATCTTGTCGCTGATCTGGGTGAGCTGGTACCAGAGCCGGTAGATCGAATCCCCATGGAACAGCGGAGAATACTCACTCTGGTCCGGGTAGTTGACGATGAACAACGTGTCCGCGCGCGGCTGCAGGAACGCCGCCGACTGGTTCAGGTTGGCCACGACGACGTCCGCGGTGGCCCGGACTGCCGGATCTGTCCAGTCGTCACGCCGGTCACCCAGAAAGCGCTGAAACCCGAACGCCTGCGTCATCAGCTCGTCGTACTGGGCGTTGAACCACTGACACGACTCGCGCTGCGCGGTGACCTGTTCCGGCGTCACTCGGTTCTGCCAGAGGTTGTAGGGCCAGACGGTGTAATCGGGCGTCCAGTCCGACGGGTGCGGCACGAAGGCCGGCATCGTCGGTGCGGCGGCGCCCTCGTCGGGTTGCGCGCCGGCCGGCGCGGCGCCCGCCATGCACAACACCGCCAGCACCGCGGCCGGCCAGCGAGACATCGTCAGGCCCCGCCGAATTCGGGGCGCAACACCGGCGCCAGGACCGACAACGGAATCCGGGGCTGTACCGTGCCGCCGTCCATCGACCACTGCATGGCGCCAGGGGCGAAGTTGATCGGCGAGTCGCGGCCCACCGGATAGTCCGGCATGTACAGGATCAGTTCGTCGGGGGTCAGTGCCCAGGCCTTGTAGCCACCGGAGTACACCTTGTCCGGCGTCCAGCGGTCCGGGGTGAACGGATAGGTGCCCGGCTGGTGCGGCGGAGGCGCGGCGTCGAGGGCAGCGACGATGAACGGCGCACCAAGACGCGGGATCTCGGCCAGATGGTCGACGCCCGGTTTGAACAGATCGGCCAGTTGCAGCTGCCGCCCGCCGGCGAAGGTGAAGGTGCGGTAGGCGTCGCTGATGATCGGCGCGTTCGGATGCGCCAGAGCGTCGGTACCGACTGTGCCCGAGTACATCTCGTGGAAGACGGCCGTCATCGCGTCACCGTGCTGGAAGATCTGGAACTGCTGCTCGCCGAAGCTGTCCTGGACCATGTTCTTCGCCGCGTTGCGCCAGTTGTTCATCAGGGTGGTCAGATACTGGCGGATGACGGGATTCTCGACCAGATCACCGGGCAGCGCCATCTTGATGTTTCGGACAGCCTTGCGCTCCGAGACGACCGATGTCGTACAGAATTGTCCGTCCCACTGACCGCCCAGCTCACCACAGAATGCGGGAGCTGACGCCGACACCGGCGATGCGGTGGCGAGCACAGCCGCTGCCACCATGGCGGCTGCGCTCCCCCGAACGAATCGGCGCATCACTAGCGCAGCTCGACTTTGCTTGCCAGCCAGCGGCCGTCGACGTTGCGCATGGTCATCTTGATCCTGCTGCGGTCGATGCGCGGGTCGGGCACGGCGGCGTTGGACACCGACTGGTCGACGAACATCAGCACGACCACTTCGTCCTTCGACGCGGACTGGACGGCCGATTCGGTGACGATGCCGTGGGCGCTGGCCTTGTTGTCGATGAGCAGCTGCCGCAGCTCGGCGCTGGACTGCGAGTACATGTCCTTGAACTCACCCGTCGCGCCGGCGAGCACCTGGTTGAAGTTCTCGTCCACCTTCGCCGAATCGATGCTCGTCAACACCTCGGCGTACTCGACGGCCGCTGCGCGCGCCTCGTCGCCGGCCCGCGCCACCTGACGGTCCTGCCACAGTTGCCACCCCAGGAATCCGGAGGTGGCCAGTGCGCCGACCAACAGCAGCGCCACCGCGCCGAGCGCCACGCGACGGCGCCACGGCCCGCGACCATCGCCGTCCCCGGTCGGTGTGCCGGAGTCCTGTGCACCGTCGGCCGTCGCCTCCGCGGCAGACTCGTCGGCCTGCGCGTCGTCCGTGGGTTCGGCCTCGGTCTTCTCGTCGTCGCGCTCTCGGTCGGTCATCACTGACATTTCATCTCCTGGCTGCACGGGTGTCCATGCTGGTGTCGCGCTCGGTCATCGCGGCGGCTCGATCGGCAGGGTCGGGCCACCGTAGGGCGTCGGAATGGTGTACCGCCCCTTGGGTGTCGGGTCGGTGGTCCGGCCCAGGTCCGCCCCCGCAGGCGGGCCCGCGGTGTCGTCGCCGGCCGGGCGCGGAGCGTTCTTGGCGCCGCGGACCAGCACGCCGGGGTGATCGTCGCGGCAGTAGGTGTACAGATACGGCTCCGGGAAATCCGCCGAAGCCGGTGGCCGGCGCGGGGTTCCGTAGTCGCACGAGTAGCGGGGGTAGATGTCGCCGATGGCCCACAGCCCGCTGTCGTGCATCGTGGCACCGATGGCGTCGAGCACCGACGTCCGGTAGTCCGGGAACAACGCGTTGAGCGCCGGGACCCGCAGATACAACAGTTGCGAAGTGCTGGCCAGACTGCCCAACAGCGACACCATCGTGTCGGAGTTGTCGGCGAACAGGTTGTCGACCGATGTCAAGGTCTGCGGTGTCTGTTCGGTCAACGTCCGGAAGCCCTCGCGCATCCGGTTCACCCCCGCGAACGTCTGGTCGAGGTTCTGCGAGGCCACCCCGATGCCGGCGTTCTTGTCGGCCGCCAATGTGAAGACCACGCGGCTGGTGCGCAACATGCTGGTGGTCTCGGGCAACACCGAATCCAGTGTCGACAGCAGGAAGGTGCCGCCGTCGATGATGTCGGCCAGCTTCTGCGGGCCGGCTTCGGTCAAGCTGAGCTCGCTCTTGATGAGCTCGAGCTTCTCGGTGTCGACCTGACGCAGGGCGCCGTCGGCGTTGGCCAGCAGCTCGGCCAGGCTGACCGGAACCGTGGTGTTGTCTTGCGCCACAACGCTTCCGTCGGTCAGATAAGGGCCCTGGTCGCTCTCGGCGACGAAGTCGAGGTACTGCTCACCGGCGGGGGACAGCCCGGAGACCCGCACCGCGCTGGAAGCCGGCACCGCGACCGACGAGTCGACGCTCACCACGGCGTTGACGCCCGCGGGTGTGATGTCGAGCCGTTCGACCCGGCCGATCGGCACACCGCGCATCGTGACGTTCTGGTTCGGCAGCAGGCCTGCCGATTCCGGCAGCGACACGGTGACGCGATAGCTCGACGCGAGCGGATTGACCTGCAGCGCACCGAGAAACAGGTACGCGGTCGCGATGACGAAGGTCAGCACCAGTGCGCCCGCGGACAGCCAGGCCCGGCGGCGGTGACCGGCCCGGACCACCCCGACGACGCGGTCGGCGACGGCGCCGATCACTGCGGCGCCTCAGCCGGGAGGGCCGGGGGTGCAGCCGGCGGCGGAGGCGCAGGCGCGGGTGCGCCGGGTCCCGGCGGGGATTGCACCGCGGGAGTCGGTGGCGGCGTCCAGATCTGCGCCGGCGGGGCCTGCGGCACCGGGGGCGGTGCGGCGGTGCCCGGGACCGTGACGGTCTGTCCCGGTTCCGTAGGGCTGGGGATGACCGGCAGCTGTGGGACGCCGGGGCCCTTGCCCACGATCCGTTCCTGAAGCCGGAACAGCGTGTACTGGATGGAGCCCACCATCTGGTGCCAGTTGTACCGCTTGGGCCCATGCAGTCCCTTGTCCCCGGCGAACCCGATGTCGGGGATGGAGCCGAGGATCAACCGGTCGATGCTGGCCCGGACCGCGATCGCGTTGCTGGTGGTGGACTTGACGAACGGGGGCATCAGCCGGTTGAGGGCGTACAACGTCGCATCCGGCGTCAACACCACGTCGTTCCAGGCCGCGGCGAGGGTGTTGGCGTCGGCGATAACGCTGCGGCCGCTGGTGTCGGTGCCCGCGATCGACGGGAACTTGCGCAACTGGGCTGACGTGTCGCCGAGTTGCAGCACCAGGTCGGCGATCTGATCGGTGTGGGCGGCCAACGTGTTGGTGGCCGGAGCGGCGGCGTCCATCACCTCGCTGAGCGAGTCGTTCTTGGCGTCGAGCTGTTCGACCAGCCGCGACGTCTCGGTCATGGCCGTGGAGATCTCGTCGGAGCGCGCGTTGAGGGTCCCGAGGGTGTCGTTGGTCCTGCGGATCAGGTCGCCGAACGCCTGCCCCTGGTCGCCGGTCGCCTTGCCCAGGCCATTGATGATGTTGGTGAAGTTGCGCACCGCGCCGCCGTTGACCAGGATGGCCGCCGAACTCAGCACCGACTCGACCGTCGCTGCGGCGGTGGTGGATTCGATCGGGATGGTGTCGCCGTCGCCGAGCAGCGGGCCGCCGGGCGCGGCGTCGCCGGGCGGTTTGATCGACACGAACACGTCACCCAGCGGGGTGGCCGACCGCAGCTCGGCGGTGCTGCCCACCGGCAGCAGGACGCCTTCCTGGATGCGCAGCGTGGTCACCGCCGTGTAGTTGCTCGCCACCATCGACTCCATCTGGCCGATGTCGGCGCCCCCGAGTTTCACCTTCGCCATCGCCGGCAGGTTGAGCGCGTTGGAGAAGACCGCGTTGATGGTGTAGCCGCCCGAACCGCCGGTCGGCGCCGGCAGCGGCAGGCTGGCCAATCCCTCGGTGGCGCAACCGGACAACGGCAGCGTCGCGACGAACACCACGGCCAGGACCGACTTCGCGCGGCCGGCCATCACTTCTGCCCCATCGCCGCGAGACCGTCCAGCATGTAACTCAACCCGAAATCCGGACCGAAGTCCTGCAGGGTCCCGGTGCTGCACCCCAGTTGTCGCAGCCCCATCATGTTGCACATCTCTTTGACCGTCTGGGTGTCGAAGAGGACCTTGTCGGTCAGGACGTGCACCCGCAGCGCACCGTTCTGCCGGTCGATGGCGTTGTAGATGTTGTCCAGGGTCAGCGGTGCCACATCGAGCAGCTCGGCGAGGTCACGCTGGTGGTCGACGGTCGTCGTCAGCGCGGTGTCACCGTTGGCGACGATCTGCTTGATGGCGTCGCGGTGGGTGTCGAGCACCTCGCCCAGCTGGTTGACCACGTCGTTGATCTTCTTGCCGGTGGTGCCGGTGCCGAAGTTCTCGTCGGCCAGCACCTGGCTGAGTTGCCGGACACTGGAGCCGAATTCGCGCAGTGTCGCATCGTTGTCGGCGGCCGCCTCGAACAGAGTACTCACGTTCTTGATGACCGCGGTCAACTGGTCGCGGGTCACCGCGCCGCGGTCGGAGCTCAGCCGCAGCGCGTTCGACAGTTCCCCGAGCGCGTCTTTCATCTGCTGGCCGTTGCCGTCGACGATGGCCGCGCTGGCGTCGACGACGTCACGGATCGGTCCGTTGCCCTTGCCGTCGCCCTCCAGAGAGGTGGACAACTTGTCGAGCACGTCGAGGACGCGGGCGAACTCCACCGGCGTCCTGGTGCGGTGCAACCCGATGGTGTCGTGGTTCTGCAGGGTGGGCCCGTCGCGGTACGGCGGGGTCAGTTCGATCTGCCGGTCGGTGAGGATGGAGTTCGAGATCGTCACCGCCTGCACATCGGCGGGCACTCGCACGTCGCCGTCCACGGTGAACTCGACCTCGACGTATCCACCTTTCGGTTCGATCCTGGTGACCTCGCCCACCGGCATCCCCAGCACCGCCACCGTGTTGCCTTCGTACAGTCCAGCCGCGCTGTCGAATTGCGCGGTGACCGAGATGGTGTCGAGGCGGTCCTTCATGTACGACAGTCCGATCGCGGCGACGACCACCGCCACCGCACACACGGTGGCGATCAGCGCAACGACCTTCGCCCTGGTGCTCACTTGCAGTCCTTGAAGTACTCGATCATGCCCAACTGTTTGGCCCGGCCGCTGATGGCACACATCCACGAATCGATGAGCAAGCCGTTGGCGGCGTTGAAGTCGACCGCGTTGCCGTTTCCGGTGGCGTTGGCCAGCCCGCGTAGCGCCACCGGGGCGGACTGCAGGATGTTGCGGACCATATCGTCGTTCTGGGCGAGCATGTCGGAGAGCTCGCGGACGTTGACCAGCAGGGCTTCCAGTTCGGGCCGGTCGTCGATGACCACGTCGCTCAGGGTCTGAACCAGGTTGGTGATCGCCGCCATCATGGCGTGGAAGGACGCCCGGCGCAGCACGAACTCCCCCACCAGGTCGTTGCCCTGGCGGACCATGCTCGCGATGTTGGCCTGCTGCCGGCGCAGTGTGGTGCTGACCGTTTCGGTGGTCTCCAGCAGCGCACCGAGTTGGTCGCGACGGTCGGCGATGATCGTCGACAGCGTGTGGGTGTTCTCCATGGCCTGCGGCACGATCGCCGGCAGTCCCTCCATCTGTCGGCCCAGAATGCTCAGTGTCTCGGCGAACTTGTCGGAGTCGACCTGCTCGTAGGTGGTGGTGACGTCGGTGAGGGCTTCCTGCAGGTCGTACGGGACCTCGGTGTGCGCCAGGTCGAACGTGCCTCCCTCAATCGAGCCGTCCCCTGCGGGCTGCAACGCGAGGTACCGCGAGCCCAGGATGGTGGTGACCTTGATGACGGCGCGCGAATCCTCGCCGAGCGCAACGTCGTTGCTCACCTTGAAGCTCGCCTCGACGTGATCGCCGGCCAGCGTCATGCTGGTCACCTCGCCGACCGGGATACCGGCCACGGTGACCGGGTTTCCCGGCTGTAACGCGGCGGCCTGCAGGAACTGCGCCCGGTAGTGGCGGTAACCGATGTCGGCGGCTTTCACCAGCAGCAGGGCCCCGACCAGTACCGCCACCACGGCGACCGCGACGATGCCCAGCAGGAGCTTGTTGCGGTCTTCCAGCGGCCGCCGCCGGGCCTTCTTCGGTTCAGCCATTTGCCAAGTTCCTGCACTTCGGTGTGTATCTGGCCTTGTTGCCGGGGGTTGCCGCGTCGACGATGATCGGTGTCACGTCGTTGAGGCCGGGAAAGAACCCGGTGGCGTTCAGGTCGCAGGCGTAGGCGGTCGCGTAGGAGCCTTCGCTGGTGATCCGCGCGAATCCCTTGAGCAGCAATGGCAGGTTGGCGCCGGTGAAGGCCAACTGCGGTTCGATGCTCACCAGGTGCTCGGCGAAGCCGGGTTCGCGCTCGACGAGTTCGTTCAACGACGGGTACACCTCGTCGGTGATCGTCGACAGCTGGGTCATCACCCGGGCCAACGACCCGGTCGATTCCACCAGGGCGGGCCGCTGCCGGTCGAAGGTCGAGACTGCCGACTGCACCTGCGTGAGAACCTGATCCAGACTGTCGTTGTACTGGGCCATGTTGGCCATCACGGTGTTCAGGTCGGTGATCACCGTGCCCAGTTCCTCGTCGCGGCCGGCGAACGACTCGGTCAGCTGGGAGGTCTGGTTGACCAGCGCGAAGATCGAGGCCTCGTCTCCCTGCAGCGATTGGATGACCCCCTTGGTCAGGTTGTCGGCATCGCGCGGATTGAGCAGGCTGAACAATGGTTCGTAGCCGTTGAGCAGCTTCGTCACGTCGAACGACGGGTCCGAGCGCTCGAGCGGGATCACGCTGTTCGGCGGCAGCGGGCCCGGATCGCCGGTGCGCCCCAGCGACAGTCCGAGGTACCGCTGGCCGACGATGTTCTGGTAGGTCACCGAGGCGACGGTGGTGCCCAGCACCTGTTGTTCGCGCTGCACCACGAACGAGACCTTCGCGAGATCGCCCTGCAGCTCGATCTTCTCGACGCGCCCGACGCGTACGCCGGCCATCCGTACGTCGTCGCCCTCACGCAAGCCGAACACATCGGTGAACATCGCCGCGTAGGGGACGGTGCTGCCGGCGACGTCTCGGCGCAGCGTCACGTACACCAGCCACGTCAACGTCAGCGACACCACCATGAACAGCGACAAACCGATCAGCGCACCGCGGTATTTCATCGAGGCTCCTCGCCGCTGGTTACGGCAGCCGACACCGTCATGCCGCGGGTCACCGGGCCGAGCAGCAGCTGGGTGGCCACCGTCGCCGGCTGCCCGGTGATGCGGCCCAGCTGATCTCGTTCGTACTGGCTGCCGACGGGACCGACGCTGCCGCCGAACGACGCCGGCGCGGCGGGCGCGGGCGCCGGCGGGCGCGGGGGCATGTGCGGAGGCTTGGGCGCCACCGGGGCGATCGGAGACAACGGCACCGGCGGTTGCGGGGTCGGGGCGAGCACGGGATTGGCGGTGCCGGGCACCGGTGGCGACGGGGGCATCCACGGTGGCAGCGGCGGATTCGGATCCGCCAGGCTGGGGTTGGGGTTCACCAGCGGCGGGCCGACGGCGACGAGGTTGCCGTTCGGGCCGATCTCGGTGCCGGCGGGCGGCGCAAGATCCTTGGGCGGCTGGTAGTTCTGCGGCAACAGCTGATCGGGCAGTTCGGGTCGGGTCGGGACCAGTGGCGCGGTGAAGCAACTCGGTCCCTTGAGCCCGGCGTACTGCGGGCAGTCGGCCCTGGTGTAGCTGTAGGTCGGGGTCAACGACAGGTTTATCCGCATGTTGCCGATGTCGTATTCGTGGATCCACACCTCGTCGAAGAACTTGTCCGACAGGCCGTTCAACTTGACGAACGCCGGCACCCAGTGGTGGGCCGTTTGGGCGAGGCTGCCGAGAACCGGGGTCAACTCCGAGGTGATCCGCACCATCCGGTCGGTGTGATTGCTCAGTGCGGTGTGGGTGGTGCCGACCGTGGTGATGCCGCCGTTGATCATCGAGGTCAGCTGTGCGTCCTGCTCGACCAACGTGCGCATCGGCGCAACTGCCTGGTGCAGCGCGTCGACGAGATCGGGTGCGGTCTGCGCGAGCCCGCGGGTCGCGTCGACGAGCGCCGACACCGTGGTCGGTCCGGGCTCGGTGGCGACGATCTTGTCGAGTTCCTCCACCATCCGGTTCAATTGCGCACCGCTGGTGAGCAATTCGGTGCGACGCCCCTCGGTGGCCGCGTTCACCGCGGCGAGGATGCCGATCGTGTGGTCCTCGCGGCCGCGCCCGGTCGCGGCGAGGATGTCGCGCAGTTTGGTGATCGTGGTCTGGAACAGCACGGTCGGCAGCTCGGTGTTCTCCGGGATGACGGCGCCGGGCGGGATCGCCGGCCCGCCGGGCGCGCCGCTGTCGACGAGCTGGACAGAGGACACCGCGAACACGTTGCTGGGCACCACCCGCGCGGTCACCCCGGCCGGGATCGATCCGGCGTATTCCCGTTTCAGGTCGATGTGCACGAAGTTCGGGTCACCGTCCACGGCGGGCGTGACATCGGTGACCGCACCGACCAGCACCCCGTGGTACTTCACGTCGGAGCGCTGCGGCAGACCGTCACCGACGTTGACCATGGCCGCGACGACGCGCACCACCGGTTCCAGCCGACCTGTCGACTTGACCAACAGCGTCGCGGTGACCAGCGCGACGACGGCCAGCAGCGCCACCCCGCAGCCGAGCAGTTGCCGGTCGGTGGGCCCGCGCCCGTCCAGCTCGAAGGAATTCGCCATTCAGCCCCCGAACCTCGCCCCGGCGTCCACCGACCACAACGCCATCGTGAGCAGCATGTTGACCATGATCACGACGGTGATGCTGGCGCGCATGGCATGGCCGGCGGCGACACCGACCCCGACCGGACCGCCGCTGGCGTAGTAGCCGTAGTAGCACTGCACCGTCGAGGCGATCCAGACGAAGACGATCGTCTTGAGTACCGAGTACACGATGTCCTGACCGGACAGCATCAGTGTGAAGTAGTGCAGGTAGGACCCCGTGGAGCCGCCGCTGATCACCTGCACGACGACCTGCGTGGTCAGATAGCTGACCGCCAGGCAGACGACGTAGAGCGGGATGACCGCCACCACCGAAGCCATCAACCGCGTCGTCACCAGGTACGGGATGGGCCGGATGCCAAGGGATTCCAGCGCGTCGATCTCCTCGGCGATGCGCATCGACCCCAACTGCGCGGTGAATCGGCAGCCGGCCTGGGTGGCGAAGGCCAGCGACGCCGCGATCGGAGCCAGCTCTCGGGTGTTGACCAGCGACGAGATGATGCCGGTCGCCGGTCCCAGCCCCAGCAGGTCCAGGAAGTTGTAGCCCTCGATCCCGACCAGCGCGCCGACGGTGATGCCCAGCACGACGGCGACGCCGGCTGTGCCGCCGCCGACGACCAACGAGCCGTTGCCCCAGGCGATGTCGGACAGCAGCCGGACGAACTCGCTGCGGTAGTGCCGGAACGCCACGGGTATCCCGGCCAGCGCGCGGACGAAGAACACCAGCATGTGGCCGAGCCGGATGACCGGCGCGGTGGTGCGCCGGTAGGCACGCCGCATGCCGCCGAGCACCGCCGGAGAGAATGTCGAGGCGGCCACTGCTACAGCCCGACCCGGGGGAACATCATGATGTAGAGCTGGCTGACCGCCACGTTGACGACCATCAGCACCAGGATGGATTCGACGACGGCGGCGTTGACCGAGTTCGCGACACCGGTGGGACCACCCTGGGTGGACAGCCCTTTCTGGCAGGCGACCACCGCGACGATCGCGCCGAAGATCACCGCCTTGATCAAGGCGACGATCATGTCGCCGGTGGTGGTGAACGATGCGAAGGTGGCCACGAAGCTGCCCGGCGCGCCGTTCTGGAAGTACACGTTGAACAGGTAACTGGCCAGAAAGCCCACGAAGCACACCACGCCGGTGAGCGCGACACCGATCATGATCGCGGCGGCGAACCGCGGGACCACCAGGCGCCGGACCACGGAGACGCCCATCACCTCCATGGCGTCGGTCTCCTCGCGCATCGTGCGGGAGCCGAGGTCGGCGGTGATCGCCGATCCGACCGCGGCGGCCATCAGGATCGCGGCCACCAGCGACGCGGCCTGCCGGATTACCGCCAGCCCGCTGGCCGCGCCGGCCAGCGAGGTCGCGCCCACCTGCCCGGCCAGCAGCGCGAACTGGATCGACAAGGTCACCCCGATCGGCAACGCCACCAACACTGTTGGCAGCACGGCGGTGCCGGCCATGAACGCGCCCTGCCGGATGAACTCCTGCCATTGGAAGCGCCCGGTGAACAGATCGAGGAAGAAGTACTGCAGCGTCCGGACACCGAGGACGAACTGTTCGCCGACCGTGCTCAGCGACGCCAGCGGGTGGCGCCGCACGTACCCGCCGGCCCAGTCGGCCATGACGTGCACGGAATCATCGCGGCGGACCGGCTGATCCCCGGTCGTCATGCCCGAAGTCCGCTCCGTCGCAGCGCTTCCCGACGCAGGACGCGGAAGACGAGGCCGTGCGTGCCGTTCGCCGAGGCGCATGACAGGCCCACGTTCCACGCCTTCCGATTCCGATGCCCCACCCGCTTGAGCAACTTAAGTGACCAAGTCGTCGATGGTCGTCACCGTATGACCGTCGCGACGATTGCGTCAAGGTTTCGGGAATCTTTCATTAACTTATTACGCGGATGGAGCCGCGTCGCCAGAGATTGACGGATGCGCAGATTTGTCGCCGCCCTCGGCGAGCAGGAGCACCCGCAGCAGTCCGGCGACGGTCTGCCGCGACGCCTCGGTGTTCTGGTAGCCGACCAACCGTCCGATGTCGACGACCAGTCCCAGCGCGGCGTGCACAGCGAATCTGGCTTCGACGGCCGACAGCGCCGGGCGCGCGGCGACCACCTGACGCACCCATGCCTCGACCGTGGCCCGCTGGATGTTCTGCAGGGCCGCCCGGTCCTCGGGTGGGACGTTGATCCGCTCGGCAAAGTACACGTACGCCAGCTCGGGCTCAGCGAAGGACCTCCACACGTACGCGTCGATCAGTCGCTCGACGGCCGTGCGGGCGTCCGGTGCCGTTGTCAGGATCGCGCTCGCATCGCCGGACACCCGGTCGGCGGCCCGCCGGTAGATCGCGGTCAGGATCGCGGCCTTGCCGCTGAAGAAGCGGTAGATGCTCGAGGCCGGCAGCCCGATTTCCGCGGCGATGTCGTCCATCCCGGTCTCGCGGTATCCGTGCTCGTTGAACAGCCGCAGCGCGGTGGCAAGGATCATCTCGTACTCACCGGCGGTGTCGACGCACCGGCGCGGCGCGGGTCCTGGCTCGTCGTCGACGGGGTGCGGCGGCAGATCGGCGTCGCGCAGCTGCCGGGCCATGTCGGCCAGCAACCGACGCATTTCGTTGGCTGCAAGCTTGGCCCGGTGGTCGGTGATGCTGGCCAGGGCACTGAGCACCGAGGCCGTCAGGGTCCATCGCTGCCGGCTGTCCAGCCCGGGCCGCAGCTGCGACAGCGGTCGCTGCAACCGGCGGTTGACCAGCTTCACCTGATCGTTGAGGACCGTCTGATCGGCCGGCGCAAGATAGCGTGCCTCCCAGCGGTAGAGCCCTCCGCTGGAGCGGGTCTTGATCGACGTGTCGATCAACGCGGCAACGATGCGCTCCCAGAGGTCCCCGGGTGCGGACGTGGTGTCGTCGTCGGCGAAGTCGGTGGCCGAGACCAGCTGCTCGCCGAGCCCGAGCACGGCAGCGCGGAACAGGTCGTACTTGCCGGAGTAGTGGCGATACAGCGAGGCGGCCGTTACGCCCACCCGCGACGCGATGTCCTCCATACTGACCGCGTGGTAGCCCAACTCGCTGAACGCTTCCGCTGACGCCCGGGCGATCTGCTGCTTACGATCCTTGGGACGCCTGCGATCGTCGCGGACGGCCGCAGACGTTGCCATACGGCACACCCTAACGCGGCGCGCTCCCTCGCGGAGACAATCCACTGTTCTAACGAACGGTCATTCACTTGTTGACGCCGCGGCGCGGTCGCGCGCCGGCGCCGACGACGGGTCTCTCAGATCAGGCAATCCCTTCGGCGGTGAATGTCCGTGGCACCGAACCCAGCTCGCGCAGCCAGCCTTTGCGGGCCTGCGGATACCACTTGAACGCCGCGGGCACCGCCGGCCACGCCGTCCGGACCGTCGCCCGGATGGCCCGGTAGGCCGCCTCGTCGGCGCGGGTCCACCGGATGTCGAAGCGCTCGCGCACCAGCGGTGGCAGTCCGCCGAAGATGACCAGACGCAACGGCGGCGCCAGGGCAGCGCGCACCGGCAGGGTGGGCAGCAGCAGGTTGGCCAGCGGTCGCAGGCGCGGATGGGTCGGATAGTCCGGGGATGCGCTCATGTCCGGGATGGCGCTGCGCCCGATGAACTCGATGAGATAGTCCGACGCCGGATTGGGCTGCAGCACCTCGGCGCAATACCGGTCGACCTCGGCCTCGAACGCCGCCCGGTCGGGTGGCACCACGGTGTCGGTCATCGCGTAGCGCCGGTACCACTCGCACCCGTCGGCGTAGAGTTCCTCGCGCTCGTACGCGCTGAGGCGACGACCGTCCCAGTGCTCGGCGATCCGGTCCACCATGCGCTGGAATGTGGCGTGCGCCCACCAGAACGTCTCGGGGTGCAGGGCGTGGTAGCGACCTCCATCGGGCAGTTCGCCCTTGATGTGGTGATGGAAGTCGCGGACCCGCAGGCCGGTCGCGTCGGCCTGCGGTCCGTCGTAGACCGTGCCCACGATCCCGGGCAGCGAACGGAACACCCGGTCGACGGGATCGTCGAAGAAGTCGGAGTGGTCGATCAGACCATGACCGATGGCCGGGTGCATCGTCTGCAACAACCCGGCAGGGCCGCCCTCGAACGCGATGCGCATGTCCCCCGCCCACCGCCACAGCAGCGACTGTGCCCCCAGGGGCCGTCGCGCCCCACCCTCGTCGTGTGCCACCATGACGTCATGGTCACACGAGCTATCACTCGCGTTCAATTCGCATTTCGATGACCGGCGATCCGGCTCCGGCGGCTCCGCGCCGCGCTCCGCGCCAGCAGCGCTCCCGCGAGATGGTGGAACGCATCCTCGATGCGGGCCGGCAGGTGCTGATCACCCACGGCTACGACGGCGCGTCGACCAACCGCATCGCCCAGGCCGCGGGGATCAGCCCCGGCTCGCTGTACCAGTACTTCCCGAACAAGGACGCGATCGCCGGCGCGGTGATCGACCGCTACAGCGATCAGTTGTCGGCGCGGGTGGCCGCCAGCGTCGCCGAACGTCTGACCCTGTCGGCACCCGACTACGTCCGCGAGTCCATTGCGGCGCTGCTCGACGCTCTCGACGTGCACCCGGAGTTCCTCCGCGCGGTGATGGAGCAGACACCGCGCCTGGGCACCGGGGGCAAACTCCTGGCGTTCGAGCAGCGCATCGGTGAGCTGACGGTGGCCTATCTGACCATCAACCGGAAACAGGTCCGGCCGGACGCACCGCTGGACACCGCGTCCTGGATGCTGGTGCGGATGGTCGAACACCTCTGTGTCCGTTACATTCTCGACCGGCCCCCGATCCCGCGCGAGCGCTTCCTCGACGAGATCTCGGCCATGGCCCTGAATTACCTTCGGCCCTGGCCGAATCCGCCGCAGGACTGTTTCGCCTGATGGACGACGACGAGTTCACCCCCAAGCGGCGCTTCCTGCACGCATACCGAGCCGGAGGCAACGCCACCTCGTTGCTGGACCGCGCGCTGCTGGCGGCGCTGATCTACATCGCGTTCGGCGTGGTGTACACCGGGCTGCACATTCCCGTGCTGGTTCAGGTCGAATCGGTGCTCAACCCACAGTTCACCGTCTTCGCCGATCTGATCGCGGTGGCCGCCACGGTCGCACTGTGGCCGCTGCTGCTGGGCAGCGCGCTCGTGTGCGGCGCCGCCGGGTGCGGGGTGCTCTAGCGCGACTTCGCGGCGATTCCGCCCGGACCCTTCTGCTGGAATTGGAACACGTTCTAGTCTGTAGCCATGACCGCAGTCGATGCCTCCTCGCGCCAGCGCTCGTCGGACCCGATGCTCCGTCATTTCCTGCACTCCGGACACCTCACCGCCGGGGCGTTGCGGCGGCACAAGGACCGGCCGGTGCTGTTCCTCGGCGACACCACGATGACCGGCGGCGAACTCGCCGACCGCATCAGCCAGTACATCCAGGCGTTCGAGGCGCTGGGCGCCGGCACCGGTGCGGCGGTCGGGCTGCTGTCGCTGAACCGCCCCGAGGTGCTGATGATCATCGGCGCCGGCCAGACCCAGGGCTACCGGCGCACGGCCCTACACCCTCTGGGTTCCCTCGACGACCACGCCTACGTGCTCACCGACGCGGAGGTCACGTCGCTGATCATCGACCCGAACCCGATGTTCGTCGAGCGGGCTCTGGGGTTGGTGCAGAAGGTGCCGTCGCTCAAGCAGGTGCTGACCATCGGCCCGGTGCCGCCCGAGCTCGCCGAGGCCGACGTCACCGCGGTCGACCTGACCGCCGAAGCCGCGAAGTACCCGGCCCAGCCACTGGTCGCCGCCGATCTGCCGCCCGATCACATCGGCGGGCTGACCTACACCGGCGGCACCACCGGCAAGCCCAAGGGCGTCATCGGCACCACGCAGTCGATCACCACGATGACCACGGTGCAGCTGGCCGAGTGGGAATGGCCGGAGAACCCCCGTTTCCTGATGTGCACACCGTTGTCGCATGCCGGCGCCGCCTTCTTCACCCCGGTGATCGTCAAAGGCGGTGAGCTGCGGGTGATGACGAAGTTCGACCCCGCCGAGGTGCTGCGCGTCATCGAAGAGCAGAAGATCACCGCGACGATGCTGGTGCCGTCGATGATCTACGCGCTGATGGACCACCCGGATTCGCACACCCGCGATCTGTCGTCGCTGGAGACCGTCTACTACGGCGCCTCGGCGATGAACCCGGTCCGGCTCAAGGAGGCGATCCGCCGCTTCGGCCCGATCTTCGCGCAGTACTACGGCCAGTCCGAGGCACCGATGGTGATCACCTACCTGTCGAAGAAGGACCACGACGAGAAGCGGCTCACGTCGTGCGGGCGGCCGACACTGTTCGCGCGCGTGGCGTTGCTCGACTCCGACGGCCGGCCGGTGCCCCAGGGCGAGGTCGGCGAGATCTGCGTGTCCGGGCCGCTGCTGTCCGGCGGGTACTGGAACCTGCCCGAGGCCACCGCGGACACGTTCCGGGACGGCTGGATGCACACCGGCGACCTGGCCCGCGAGGACGAGGACGGCTTCTACTACATCGTCGACCGCACCAAGGACATGATCGTCACGGGCGGGTTCAACGTGTTCCCCCGTGAAGTGGAAGACGTTGTGGCCGAACATCCTTCGGTGGCCCAGGTGTGCGTCATCGGCACTCCGGACGACAAGTGGGGCGAGGCGGTGACGGCCGTGGTGGTGTTGCGGCCCGACGCTGATTCGGACGCCGCGGCAGTGGAGCTCATGATCGCCGAGATCCAGGCATCGGTGAAGGAGCGCAAGGGTTCGGTGCACGTGCCCAAGCAGGTGGTCGTGACCGACTCGGTGCCGATCACCGCGCTCGGCAAGCCGGACAAAAAGGCGGTGCGGGCTCAGTTCTGGGCCGACGCGGGGCGTTCGGTCGGCTGATGAAGTCAGCGCCGAGTGTGCGCTTGTTGACGCGTCCACTCGGCAGATGCGTCAGAATCTGCACACTCGGCGGCCGGCCGACGTGACGCGGCGAGGATCCGGTCGAGGAACTCGCCGGCGGTGCGCGCAGCCCGCTCGCCGTCCCCGGCGGCGATCTGGTCCAGCAGCGCGCAGTGATCGCAGTGCTCCACCGGCCCAGTGGTCACCACACTGGCGGTGACCGCCTCCATCAGGCCCCGGTACAGCTCGGTGAGGGTGCGGTTGCCTGAGCTGCGCACCACGGCGAGGTGGAATGCGGCGTCGACGCGCGCGAACTCCTCGGTGTCGTCGGCGGCATGCTCGTCGCGACGCGCCAACAGCGCGCGCATCTCCGCGACGTCGGCCGCGGTGCGGTGGGCGGCGGCCAGGCGGGCGGCCTCCACCTCCAGCGCCCGGCGCACCTCGAGAACCTCGCGCAGTTCGGTTCCGCACAGTCGGCGCAGCGCGCCGGACACCTCGCTGGTGGCGCGCACGTAGGTGCCGTCACCCTGGCGAACGTCGAGGAGGCCGGCGTGGGCGAGCGCACGCACCGCCTCCCGCACCGTGTTGCGGCCCACCCCGAGCTTCTCCACCAGGACCGTCTCGTTGGGTATCCGTTCCCCGATGCGCCACTGCCCGCCTGCAATGGCGTGCCGGAGCTGCTCGATGACCTGCTCGACCAGACCCGAGCGCCGGGCTGTGCTCAACGGCACACGAATATCCTTTCGTCCAATCATGGGATGTATGGCACGGTACCAGGATGCGTACCGACCGGCAGCCGACGACCGTCGGCGCGCCCACCCCGTCACGAAGCACGTCGGTCGCCGGCGGCGCACTGCTCGCGATCGCCGTGGTTCTGACGGCGCTGAACCTGCGTCCCGCGGTGACCAGCATCGCGACCCTGCTCGCCGACATCCGCGGCGACCTGGCGGTGTCGGCGACCTGGGCCGGATTGGTGACGACGCTGCCCGCCCTGTGCTTCGCCGGCGCCGGGCTCGCGGCGCCGTGGCTGTCCTCGCGGATCGGTCTCGGCCGGGCGATCTCGACGGCGCTGGTCGCACTGACCGCCGGCCTGATGCTGCGCGGCATCGGCGGCGCGCTGGTCGTCGTCGGGGCGACCCTGATCGCCTGCGCCGGTATCGCGCTGGCCAACGTGCTGATCCCCGTGGTGATCAAGGCGTCCTTCCCCGCCCGGATCGGTTTGATGACCGGCATCTACACCGCGGCGCTGCAGGGCGGCGGCGCGCTCGGCTCCGCGGCGACTCCGGGTCTGGAGCAGCCGCTGGGCGGCTGGCGGGAAGCGTTGATGGCGTGGGCGGTGGTGTCGCTGCTGGCGCTGGCGGTGTGGATTCCGGCCACCGCCCGCCACCGCACCGCCTGGGCCGTCCACAGCCGACCCGCCGCGGCCCGTCCGTCGCTGCTGCGCAATCCGCTGGCGTGGACGGTCACCGTCTTCTTCGGCTGCCAGGCGTTCATGGCCTACATCATGATGGGTTGGCTGCCACAGGTTTTCATCGACAACGGCATCGACAAGGTGCAGGCCGGCCTGCTGGTGGCGGTGACGTCGCTGATCGGGGTGCCCCTGTCCTTGGTGCTGACTCCGCTCGCGGCCCGCAGCTCCAGCCAGAGCGGCTGGATCGTCGGCGTGGCCGTGTTCGGTTTCGCCGGCACCCTCGGTCTGATGCTGGCACCGGCGGCGCACCCGCTGTTGTGGAGCGTGCTGCTCGGCACCGGGCTGAGCGCGTTCTCCCTGGCGCTGGCGGTGATCGGGCTGCGCGCCCGCACCGCCGCCGACACCGCGGCGCTCTCCGGCATGGCGCAGGGCATCGGCTACCTGATCGCGGGTACCGGCCCGTTCCTGTTCGGTCTACTGCACGACCTGACCCACGGGTGGACCGTCCCGTGGGCGATGTTCCTGATGGTCTACATCGTGCAGACCGCGACCGGAGCGTTGGCGGGGCGCCACCGCTACGTGTGACGGCCCCCGGCACAATCACCGCATGCGCAGCTGCCCCGGTGATCATCTCGGTCTCGACTTCCCCACCGACGCCGCGTCGCTGCAGGAAGCGGGGCCGGCGTTCCTCACCGCGGCGTTTCGACGTGCCGGCGCCCTCGCCGACGATGACGCCGTCGTCGCGCTCGACGACATCGCCGAGTTTCACGGCGGCAGCACCGGGCGCAAGGCGCTGCTGACGGTCTCCTATCGCGGACCCGGCCGGCTGCCGCGACAACTGTTCGTCAAGTTCTCCCGTGACTTCGACGACCCTGCACGCGATCTCGGACGCGGCCAGATGGAGCTGGAGATCCGCTTCGCGTTGTTGTCCCGCGCTGCGACGTTCCCGATCGCGGTGCCGCGCTGCCTGTTCGCCGACTATCACACCGGAACCGGTAGCGGCATCCTGATCACCGAGCGGATCACGTTCGGCAGCAACGGGATCGAAGAGCAGTACGACAAGTGCGCCGACTACTCGATGCCCGAACCGCTGCAACATTACGAGGCGTTGTTCAGCGCGCTGGGCCGCCTGGCCGGTAGCGACAAGTCCGGCCTGGTCGGCGCGGGGGCGGACTTCGCCGTCGACATCCGATCGCTGTCGGTCGGGGACCGGGTGCCCTACTCGGCCGACCAGCTGCGCCGCCGCGTCGATCTGCTGGGCGAACTCGCCGGCCGGCACCCGGGCCTGCTTCCGCCGCACATCGTTTCGGCGGCATTCCTCTCGCACCTGCGCGACGACGTCGCCGTCATTACCGCGCGGAACGACGCACTCTGGGATCGCCTGGCTGTCGACGCTGATGCCGTCGCGCTGTGCCACTGGAACGCCAACGTCGACAACGCCTGGTTCTGGCGCGCCGGCGACCGGTTGCATTGCGGGCTGCTGGACTGGGGGTGCGTGGGGCGGATGAACCTGGCGATGGCGGTGTGGGGCGCGCTGTGCAGCGCGGAAACAGCGATGTGGGACAGTCACTTCGAGCATCTGTTACAGCACTTCCTCGCCGAGTACGCCGCCGCGGGTGGACCCCGCCTCGATGCGGCGGTGCTCCGAGACCACCTGCTGGCTTACGTCGCGATCATGGGGACGACCTGGCTACTCGACGTGCCGGGGTTCCTGCTCAAAGTGCTGCCGGACTCGGTGCCCGACCGCTTCGACCCGGCAATCGCCGGAAACGAGCAGATCCGCAGCCGGCTGTTGATGATGACCAACTTCCTCAATCTCTGGGAGAGATCCGACGTCGGCTCGGTACTCGGCTATTGAGCGCCGGGCACCGCGGTGCGGGCGGCCACCGACAGTGCACCCGCGGTGTCGAAGACATCGATCACCACATCGGCGTCACGGTAGCCGCCGAGGTGGTGCAATCCTTCGGCAGCGCCGATGATGTCGTTGGCCTCATCGCCGTTCATCGGGTAATCCGCGACGTCGTGGCGCCAATGCGCGGCCAGCACCGTCGCCGCCGGCCGCAGGCGCGGCACCTCACGCTCGAGCACCTCCCGCAGCCTCGCGGGCTGCAGGTAGTAGCAGACCTCGGAGAGCACCACGAGGTCGAAAGGTCCGGTCGGCCAGGGCTGATCGAGCGACCCGCGCAACAGGGTGACCCGGTCCCGCACGCGCGCGTCGTGCAGGCGCCGGGAGGTGGCGTCGAGCGCGACGACACTGACATCGGTACTGGTGACATGGTCGCAGCGGCCGACGAGTCGCTGCGTGAGCACCCCGACAGAGCATCCCGGCTCGAAGGCGTGCCGATAACGGGCGAAGGGCAGCAGGGCCGTGGTGATGTCGTACTTGCGTCGCTCGTACCACCGATCCTCCAGGCGCCAGGGGTCGCCCGCCTGGGCGTACATGCGGTCGAAATAGCTGTCGGGGAGACGGGGTGTCAGCGGAAGACCACCTCTCCCACGGCCAGCAGCCGCGACAGCACATACTCGGGCAGGACCGGCGCCACACCGGGGGCCGGAGGCACGAACTGGCTGCGGAAGCATTCGGCGGCAGCAGTTTTGCGGCGCAGTGCCGTCGCGGAGGCAGCCACCGCCGACGCCGTACTCCACGGCACGGCGGGGTCGCCGGGCCGCGCCCAATGCCACATCCACACCGGGTATTCGACAAGGACGGCTCCGGTGCGAGACGCCGCGACCGCCGCCGCCCGGCCCACGGCCTCGTGATCGGGATGACCGTCACCCCGCCACGTCGCAGCACACCAGGTGCCGGCCGGCCGGGCGGCCAAGAGGTCGGTGAGCAGGTCGGCCAGGCGCCCCTCATGCTGGGCGATCTCGCCGTCGGGCAGCCCCAGTCCGATCGGCGACCTGACCCCGAGAACCACTGCAGCCCGGCATAACTCGGCTCGCCGTTGCTGCTCGAGCTGGTTGCGCCGGGCGCGCGACGCCTCCGGGAACGCCGCCCCACCGTCGCTGGCCGAGACGATCTGCACTTCCGTACCCGTCTCGGCCAGCATCGCCATGGCGGCTCCGAAACCGAGTGTCTCGTCGTCGGGGTGGGCGCCGACCACCACCAGCCCCGCGC
The DNA here is from genome assembly GCF_010726645.1 of Mycolicibacterium duvalii. NCBI lineage: Bacteria > Bacillati > Actinomycetota > Actinomycetes > Mycobacteriales > Mycobacteriaceae > Mycobacterium > Mycolicibacterium duvalii. Next base: position 3,856,983 of record NZ_AP022563.1, read on the forward strand.
ACCCCCGCATGTCGAGTTCGGGCAGCGACAACGGTGACTCGACCCATTCCTGCACGGCGGTGCCACCATCGGCGAGCGGTTGGGCCGCGAGCCGCGCGGTGTTCATGCCGCCTCCGCGGCCAGCACACCCAACCGTTCCAGGTCCCGCTCTGCGTGACTCTGCCGGACGTAGACGCTCAGGTCGGCGACCCGCTGCGCGTGCTCGTCGTCCAGGCACAGCGGCGCCGGGCCGAGCGCGCGAGCGGTGCGGGTGAGAGTTTCGTCGACCGCCGTCTCCACCACCGCGCGGGCCCGGCGAGCCACCAATTCTGCGCGCCCCGAACGGTTCGCCGGGTCGGCGTCCACCTCCTTCGCGGCGACCGTCAGCGTCGCAGCCGCGGCACTGAGCGCGGCGTCCACAGCCCCGAGGTGAGCCGCGGTGTGTGCGTCGGCGCGACCGCTGCGCACCCGCTCGTACAACACCGCGCCCACCGCACGGGCGCCCCCGAGCCAACACGCTGCCACCCCGATCGCGCCATGCCAGAAGCCCGGCCGGCTCAGGTACTCGCCCGGTCCGCCCACCGCGACCGCCGGCACCGCGGTGAATTCCACGGCGCGCGTGTCGGATTCGGCCATTCCACGGGCTACCCACGTGCCAGGCAGGCCCCGCACGCCCGCAGCGCTGAGATCCACCGCATAGAGCCCCTGCTGGCCGGACCCCCGGTGCGCAGTCACCAGGGCGTGCGAACACAGCCCCGCTCCCGAGCACCAGGGCTTGGTCCCGTCGAGAAGCACGCCGTGAACGCCGTCGGTAGCGGTCAGCCCTTCCTCACTGGACTCCGCGGCCCATACGCCCCACAGTTGGTCCGGCGCCGGCGCGGGGCCGCCCAGTTCGGCCAGGATGGCCGCCGCGTCGGTGTGCGCCTCGGCCAGCCTCGCAGCCACCAGGTCGACTTCAGCCAGTGCGCTGAGCCGTTCCCACCGGTCTGCCGTCGCGCCCTGACCAGGCAACGGGAGGTCCAGCTCACCGGCGGCCAGCCAGTCGCGGACCAGCAGCGCGCTCATGCGCTCACGCCCGATGGGTGGGTGCCGTCCGGGTCATCGACGTCGCGGAGGTGCTCGGCGAACCCGCCGGGGGCGCGGCCGTTGCGCCGGTCCGACGTCGCCACCGACAGGTGCCGGTCCCGGTGCACGACCCGCCCCGCGTCCTCGAATCGGCGCACCAGATCGACGTCCTCACTGCTGGACAGCGGGCGGAATCCGCCGACGTGCCAGTAGGCGCGGGCACGGAAACCCATGTTGGCACCGTGGATGTGGCCATGCCCCTCGCCGCGATCACCTTTTGCGCGGTAGGCGCGCAGATAGCGGCGTGCGGCGGCCGGCGAGAAATGCCGCCACACCGGGATGTGCACGACGCCGAGGACCATGTCCGCGTCGCCGTGACGGTCGGCGTCTGTCATCCGGACCAACCAGTCCGTGTTGACCACACTGTCGGCGTCGGTGGTCGCGTACCAGGCGTCCTCGCCCACCGCGGGCAGCGAGGTACGGGCGTACTCGAAGCCCGCCGCGCGCGCCGCCCCGACATTCCCGGCGTCGACTTCGACGAAGTGCACCTCCGGGGAGAACTCTTCGGCGAGTGCGGCGCTGCCGTCGGTGCACGCGTCGAGGACCACGACGATGGTGACCGGGTTCGGCACGCACAGCGCTGACATCATCAGGGCGCGGACACAACGCGGCAGATGAGTGGCCTCATTGTGCGCCGGGACCACCACGACGATCGGCGGTGGCAAGTCGATCGCGGTCACATCGCTATTTAGCCGCTGAGCGTCGATTTCACACCTGGCACCATGGGAGACGTGACCGACCACCAGGCCGTCCTGTTCGACTTCTCCGGGACGTTGTTCCGGCTGGAAGAGGACGACAGCTGGTTCGCCGGGATGACGCTGGACACCGAGAACGACCGCGAGATCGACGGCCACGTGCAGGCCGAGCTGATGCGGCGGCTGACTGCACCGACCGGACGGTCGGTGTCGATGACACCGGAGGCGCTGCAGGCGTGGGTCAACCGGGACCTGGCGCCGCACCTGCACCGGGAGGCCTATCTGCATGTGCTGCAGCAGTCCGGCCTGGCCCGCCACCACGCAGAAGCGTTGTACGGCAGGGTGATCGACCCGCGGTGCTGGACGCCCTACCCGGACACCGGGGCGGTGCTGGACGGATTGGGCCGGCGCGGCATCAAGACCGCCGTGGTGTCCAACATCGCGTTCGACGTGCGGCCGGCGTTTCACGCACTCGGGGTGGCCGATGCCGTCGACGAGTTCGTGCTGTCCTTCGAAGTCGGCGTGGTCAAACCCGACCCGGCGATCTTCCGGACCGCGCTGGAGCGGCTCGGGGTGCCGCCGCACCGGGCGCTGATGGTGGGTGACAGCGACGAAGCCGACGGCGGCGCGCGCTCTGTGGGCTGCCACTTCGCCCTGGTCGACCCACTGCCGACAGCCGAACGTCCCGACGGCCTGCGCGCCGCGCTCAGCGCTACAGGCATCACTTTGCCGGCGTAACTTCGATGAGCATGGGTAGCGATCGCATTCGGCCGCCGTGGTGGCTCAAGCACGTCAACAAGGTGATGATCCTGCTGAACCGGACCGGACTGCTCAAGGACGGGCCGGTGGTGCTGGTGGTCACCGGCCGCAGGTCCGGGCAGCCGCGCTCGGTACCGGTCACACCGTTCGAGGTGGACGGCCACCGCTACGTCGTGGGTGGGCTGCCCGGCGCCGACTGGGTGCGCAACGCGCAGGCCAACCCGAAGGCGGAGGTTCTGTGGGGTCGCCGGCGCGAGCCTGTCCGCCTCGTCGAGCTGCCCGTCGAGCAGGCCCGGCCGCTGCTGCGGCAGTTCCCGGTGCTGGTGCCTACCGGGGTGAGCTTCATGCGCAACGCCGGCCTGGTGACCGGACCCCACCCCGACGAGTTCGAAGCGCTGGCGGGGCGCTGCCCGGTGTTCCGCTTCGATAGCGTGTGACCCCGTGACCGACGTTGCGAGCAACCCGTTCGACCCGAGCCTGTGGGAGCCGGTGGCCGGCTTCGACGGCCTGACCGACATCACCTACCACCGCCACGTCGCCGACGGCGCCCGGCAGCCCACGGTGCGTATTGCCTTCGACCGGCCCGAGGTACGCAATGCGTTCCGCCCGCACACCGTCGACGAGCTGTACCGGGTGCTCGACCACGCCCGGATGTCGTCGGACGTCGGGGTGATCCTGTTGACCGGCAACGGTCCGTCGCCCAAGGACGGCGGCTGGGCGTTCTGCTCGGGCGGTGACCAGCGCATCCGGGGCCGCTCGGGCTACCAGTACGCGTCCGGGGACACCGCCGAGACCGTCGACCCGGCCCGCGCGGGCCGGCTGCATATCCTTGAGGTGCAGCGGCTGATCCGCTTCATGCCCAAGCCGGTGATCTGCCTGGTCAACGGCTGGGCCGCCGGAGGCGGGCACTCGCTGCACGTGGTGTGCGACCTGACGCTGGCCAGCCGGGAGCACGCCCGCTTCAAGCAGACCGACGCTGACGTGGGCTCCTTCGACGGCGGCTACGGCAGCGCGTATCTGGCCCGCCAGACCGGGCAGAAGTTCGCCCGGGAGATCTTCTTTTTGGGCCGCCCCTACACCGCCGAACAGATGCACGCGATGGGTGCGGTCAACGCGGTCGTCGAGCATGGAGAGCTGGAAACCGTTGCGTTGCAGTGGGCTTCGGAGATCAACGGCAAGTCGCCGCAGGCCATCCGAATGCTCAAGTACGCGCTCAACCTGCTCGACGACGGCTTGGTCGGTCAGCAGCTGTTCGCCGGCGAAGCCACCCGGCTGGCCTACATGACCGACGAGGCCGTGGAGGGCCGCGACGCGTTCCTGGAGAAGCGCGACCCGGACTGGTCGCCGTTCCCCCGCTATTTCTGATGCGATTTCGGCGTGGTTATCGACGCTGGGCGACGACAATCACGCCGAAATCACGAGAGGACGAGACGTGAGTAGGAATCCGCTCCGGCGGTTGGCCGACCAGGTGCTGCTGACCAGCATGCGTCCCCCGGTGCTGCCGACCCTGCTGCAGTACCGGCCCGCGCACACCCCGGTCGACCTGGCCGGCAAGCGGATCCTGCTGACCGGCGCATCGTCGGGAATCGGCGAAGCCGCGGCAGAGAAGCTGGCCCGCCGCGGCGCCACGGTCATCGTGGTGGCCCGGCGGCAGGACCTGCTCGACGCGCTCGTCGGGCGCATCACCGACGCCGGCGGCGCCGGCCGGGCACACGCCTGCGACCTGTCCGACCTCGACGCCATCGACCGTCTGGTCGCCGACGTCGACGCGGAGTTCGGCGGCGTCGACATCCTGATCAACAACGCGGGCCGGTCGATCCGCCGGCCGCTGGCCGAGTCGCTGCAACGCTGGCACGACGTCGAGCGCACGATGAACCTGAACTACTACGGGCCGCTGCGGCTGATCCGCGGACTGGCCCCCGGGATGCTCGAGCGCGGCGACGGCCACATCATCAACGTGTCGACCTGGGGCGTGAAGACCGAGTCCCCGCCGCTGTTCGGCGTGTACAACGCATCGAAGGCCGCGTTGTCGTCGATCAGCCGGATCATCGAGACCGAGTGGGCCGACCGGGGCGTGCACGCGACCACGCTGTACTACCCGCTGGTCAAGACGCCGATGATCGCACCCACCAAGGCCTACCAGGGGCTGCCCGGGCTGTCGGCCGACGAGGCCGCCGGCTGGATGGTCACCGCCGCTCGGCACCGGCCCGTCCACATCGCGCCGCGCATCGCGGTCACCGCGCACGCGCTCAACAGCATCGCCCCGGCCGCCGTGGACACCATCATGAAGCGCCAGCGGGTGCAGCCGAAAGACCGATGATCGACACCGTCGCCGACATCGTCCGGGTCCACGCGCGGCAGCGGCCCGACGCGCCGGCGCTGATCGTCGGCGAGGAGGTCATCACCTTCGGCGAGCTCGACGCCCGCTCCAACCGGGCTGCGCAGGCCTTCGCCGCCGCCGGCATCGGCCCCGGCGACCGAGTCGCGTTCGTCGACAAGAACGGCGCCGAGTTCTTCGACGTCGCGTTCGGTCTGGCCAAGCTCGGCGCGGTGGGCGTGCCGGTGAACTGGCGGCTGGCCGCACCGGAGATGCGCCACATTCTCGTCGACAGCGGCGCCGCGGCCGTTGTCGTCGGCGCCGAGTTCTTCGCCCACCTCGAGGCCATCGAAGCCGACATCGACGCGACCGTGATCGCCGTCGGCACGCACGCGCGCTGGCCCGACTTCACCGACTGGGTGGCCGGCCATCCCGCCGTCGACCCCGGAGTGCGCACCGCGGCCGACGACCTGGTGTTCCTGATGTACACCTCGGGCACCACCGGACTGCCCAAAGGCGTGATGCTCAGCAACGCCAACTACGTGTGCAAGACCGGCGGTGTGGCCGCCGGGCCCTGGCAGCTCGACGCCGACGCGGTCAGCCTGGCGGTGATGCCGCTGTTCCACATGGCAGGCTCCGGGTGGGTGTTCGCTGGGCTGTGGGAAGGTGCCGCGACGGTGCTGCTGCGCGACGTCGTGCCATCCGAGATCCTCGACGCGATCGCCCGCCACCGCGTCACCAACATGCTGCTGGTGCCCGCGGTGATCGCGTCGCTGCTCGACACCCCCGGCGTGGCGAACGCCGATTTTTCCTGGGTCCGACTGATCGTCTACGGCGCGTCCCCGATCAGCGACGACGTGCTGCTGCGCGGCATCGAGCGGTTCGGCGGCATCTTCGCCCAGGTGTACGGGATGACCGAGACCACCGGGTCGATCACGCAGCTCGACGGGGCCGAGCACCAGCCCCATCTGCTGCGCTCGTGCGGACGACCGTATCCGTGGGTCGAGGTTCGCATCGTCGGTACTGACGGCGCCGAGCTGCCGGTGGGCTCGGTGGGCGAGGTCTGGACCCGGTCGGCGCAGAACATGCTGGGCTACTGGAACAATCCCGACGCCACCGCGGCCACCCTGACCCCCGACGGCTGGCTGCGCACCGGCGACGCCGGCTACCTCGACGCCGACGGCTACCTCTACCTGCACGATCGGGTCAAGGACATGATCGTCTCCGGCGGCGAGAACGTCTACCCCGCCGAAGTCGAGAACGTGCTGATGACCCACCCCGAGGTGGCCGACGTGGCCGTCATCGGGGTGCCCGACCGGCGCTGGGGCGAGGCCGTGAAGGCCGTGGTGGTACCCACCGCCGGCGCCACGCTCGACGGCGCCGAATTGATCGCCTTCGCCCGCGCGCGGCTCGGCGGCTTCAAACTGCCCAAGAGCGTCGATCTCGTCGACGCGCTGCCCCGCACGCCCAGCGGCAAGATCCTCAAACGCGCGCTGCGCGAACCGTACTGGGCCGACGCGGATCGCCACATCGGCTGACGCGCATGGTAGACACGACTTCATGGAGATCCTGGCCAGCCGGGTGCTGTTCCGCCCGCAGGACTACGCCCGTTCGGTGTCCTTCTACCGGGACCAACTCGGCTTGGCGGTCGCCCGCGAATACGCCGGCGGCACAGTGTTCTATGCGGGTCAGTCGCTGATCGAGATCGCCGGGCACGGCAGCCCCGCCGCCGGGGCGCCGCCCTTCCCCGGCGCGCTGTGGCTGCAGGTGCGCGACCTGGCCGCGACTCAGGACGAGTTGCGCTCGCGCGGAGTCGCTATCGCGCGGGAGGCGCGGCGGGAGCCGTGGGGTCTGCACGAGATGCACGTGACCGACCCGGACGGCGTGGCCCTGATCTTCGTGCAGGTACCCGAGGATCATCCGCTGCGCCGCGACACCCGTTAGCCCTCCAGGACCCGCCATCGCCACGCTGCGCCCCCTCCCGATCGATTCCGGCCCGGCCGCGTTGTCCGCGCTGCCGGTGGTCTCCGACGTGCTGGCCGGGCGGGTGTGCGCGTTGCCGGTGCCGGCCACCGACGCCACACAAACCTCGCTGCTGACAACGGTTTTGCGGGCCGGCGAGCCGATCGATGACGCGGTCGCGGTGGTGTTGTCGACGTCGGGTACGACCGGTGCGCCGAAAGGCGCGTTGCTCTCGGCGGCGGCGCTGACGGCCAGCGCCGGCGCGACGCATGACCGGCTGGGCGGTCGGGGCCGGTGGCTGCTGGCGCTGCCGGCCTATCACGTGGCGGGATTCCAGGTGCTGGTGCGCAGCCTGATCGCCGGGGTCGATCCGGTCGCGGTTCGCCCCGGCTTCGAGCCGGCCGAGTTGGTCTCGGCCGTCGCCACTCTGGGTGGCGGCCGCCGTTATGTGTCGCTGGTGGCCGCGCAGTTGGACAAGGCCCTGCGCGATCCGGCGGCCGCTGACGCGCTGGCCGATGTCGACGCGGTCTTGATCGGGGGCGGCCCGATGCCGGTGTCGCTGTCCGAAAAGGCTTCCGCGGCAGGGGTTCCGGTGGTGCGGACGTACGGCATGAGCGAAACCGCGGGCGGCTGCGTGTACGACGGTGTCCCGCTGGCCGGGGTCAGCGTGACGGTCTCGGAGACCGGCCGGATCTCGCTGGGCGGGCCCACCGTGGCGCTGGGTTACCGTAACCCGGTCACGCCGGACCCGTTCGCCGAGACCGGCTGGTTCCGCACCGACGACGTCGGCATGATCGACGACGCCGGCGTTCTCCGGGTGCTGGGCCGCGCCGACGACGGAATCAGCACCGGCGGCCTGACCGTGCTGCCGGATCTGGTCGAGGCGGCGATGCACACCCACCCCGCGGTGGCCGAGTGCGCGGTGTTCGGGGTCGCCGACGAGCGGCTGGGTCAGCGGGTGGTCGCGGCGGTGGTGCTCGAACCCGCAGCGACGTTGACGCTGGAGGACATCCGCAGACACGTCGCGGGGCGCTTGGCGCCGACAGCCGCCCCGCGGGAGCTGCACATCGTCGAAACGCTGCCGCGCCACGGCATCGGCAAAGTGGACCGCCGCGCGCTGGCCCGCACGTACGGGGCCGGGCCGGGGTCGTCGACGGCATGATGGGGCGCATGCGTCGAGAAGTGACCACCGCCGAGGAGTTGCGCACGATCGTGGGGTATCCCACTTCGCTGGTCGCCGACAAGGTCAAGGACCGGTTGGCCCCCGCGCATCGGCTGTGGCTGGCGCGGTCCCCGCTGGGCTTCGTCGCCACCACCGACTCCGCCGGGCGGGTCGACGTGTCCCCGAAAGGCGACCCCGCCGGGTTCGTCCACGTGCTCGACGACGCGACGATCGCCATCCCGGAGCGCCCGGGCAATCGCCGGGTCGACGGCTACCTCAACGTGCTGGAACGTCCGCGGGTGGGCACGCTGTTCGTCATCCCCGGCCGCGGTGACACCCTGCGCATCAACGGCAGCGCCCGGGTGATGGCCGACGCCGACTACTTCGACGCGTTGGCGGTGCACGGCAAGCGCCCGATCCTGGCGCTCGAGATCACGGTCGAAGAGGTGTTCTTCCACTGCTCGAAGGCGTTCCTGCGCTCGGATGCCTGGCAGCCGGAAACCTGGGATCCGACGGCGGTGCCCAGCGCCGCGCAGTTGGTCAAGATGCTCAACGCGTGGGCCGACGAGGACCAGCTCAGCACGTACTTCGACGAGACCAACATGCGCACGATGCTGTATTGACCCGCATGCTCCTAGGGTGGGGTGGTGCGGCCCGGTCGTAGAGAAGCGGTGGCGGTCACCCTCGGCGTCATCCTGGTGGCCGCGGCGTTCGTCGTTCCGCGCCTGGACCTGGGCGTCACCCCGCTGATCAACGCCGACGAGGAGCGTTTCGCGGCATTCGCCGGCGCGGCGCCCGTCTTCGGCTGGTGGGAGAACCACATCGGCTGGGGCACCGGCCCGGCGATCCTGATCGCGGTGGCCGCGGTGCTGTGGGGACAGCGGCTGGCCCGTCGGTTGCCGTGGCGGGTGCTGCTCGTGGTGGCCTGGGCGACGTCGGCGGCCTGGGCGTTCTCGCTGGCGATGGTCGACGGCTGGCAGCGCGGCTTCGCGGGCCGCCTGACAGCGCGCCACGAGTATCTGCGCCAGGTGCCCACCGTCGACGACGTCGGCGAGGCCGTCCGCACCTTCTCCGACCGGATACTCGACTACCAGCCCGACTCGTGGATCACCCATGTGTCCGGCCACCCGCCCGGCGCGCTGCTGACGTTCGTCTGGCTGGACCGGATCGGCCTCGGCGGCGGCGCCTGGGCCGGGACGCTGTGCCTGCTGGTCGGCTCGAGTGCGGCGGCGGCGATCCTGGTCGCGGTGCGGGCTTTGGCCGACGAGGACACCGCCCGGCTGGCGGCGCCGTTCGTCGCCGTCGCGCCGACCGCCATCTGGATCGCGGTGTCGGCCGACGGCTACTTCGTGGGCGTGGCGGCCTGGGGTATCGCGCTGCTGGCCCTCGCCGTCGCTGGCACGGTCCGGTGGCCGATCGTGGCCGCCGCGGGTGCGGGGCTGCTGCTGGGCTGGGCCATCTTCCTGTCCTACGGGCTCGGCTTGATGGCGCTGCCGGCGGTGGCGGTGCTGCTGTGTGCCACGCACTGGCGTGCCGCGATGCGCGCGCTGGTGCCTGCCGTGCTGGCGGCGGTCGCGGTGGTCGCGGTGTTCGCCGCGGCCGGATTCTGGTGGTTCGACGGCTACCACCTGGTGCAGGAGCGGTACTGGCAGGGCATCGCCAGTGACCGGCCGTTCTCCTACTGGGTGTGGGGCAACCTCGCCGCGACGGTGCTCGCGATCGGTCTGGGCAGCGTCGCCGGTATCGCGCGGGTGTTCGACCTCGGCGCGCTGCGCCGCCGCGCCGGACTCCATCTGCTGGTGCTCGGCGCGCTGGCTGCCGTGCTGGCCGCCGACCTGAGCATGCTGAGCAAAGCGGAGGTGGAACGGATCTGGCTGCCGTTCACCGTATGGCTGACCGCCGCCGCGGCACTGCTGCCCCCGAGATCGCAGCACTGGTGGCTGGCCGTCAACGCGCTGGGCGCCCTGGTGCTCAATCACGTCATCTTCACCAATTGGTGAGGCGGCCGTCGATGAGGGGAACACCACCACGTCCACCGCGCTGGCGTAGTCCCCTGCGCGGGCTGTGGCTGACCTCGGTGTTGGGCGCGGTGCTCCTGGTGACGCTGCCGATCGTGACGATCACCGGGTTGCTGTCCTACATCGCCTACGGCCCGCAGTTCGGGCAGGCCATTCCCGGCGACGTCGGATTCCTCAAGCTGCCCACCTTCGATTGGCCGACCGACCCGTCGTGGTTGTACAGGCTCACCCAGGGCCTGCACGTCGGCCTCGGTCTGGTGCTCATCCCGGTCGTGCTGGCCAAGCTGTGGTCGGTCATCCCCCGCTTCTTCAGCTGGCCGCCGTTCCGGTCGCCCGCCCAGCTGCTGGAACGGATCTCGCTGATCATGCTGGTCGGCGGCGCCTTGTTCGAAATCGTCACCGGCGTGCTGAACATCCAGTACGACTACATCTTCGGGTTCAGCTTCTACACCGCCCACTATTACGGCGCGTGGGTGTTCATCGCCGGGTTCGCGGTGCACGTGGCGATCAAACTGCCGAGAATGTGGCGCGGGCTGCGCTCCCGGTCGATGCGAGAAGTGTTGCGCACCAGCCGTGCCGACACCGAGCCCGAGCCGCACGAACCCGACGGGCTGGCTGCGGCGGACCCCGCCGAACCGACCGTCAGCAGGCGGGGCGCCCTGGCGCTGGTCGGCGGAGGCGCCCTGTTCGTCGCGGTGCTCACCGCCGGGCAGACCATCGGAGGCTGGACCCGGCACGCCGCGCTGTTGCTGCCGCGTGGCCGCGACGCCGGCGACGGGCCCAACGGATTCCCGGTCAACCGCACCGCCGCCGCGGCGCGCATCACCCCCGAAATCACGGGTCCCGCTTGGCGTTTGACGCTGCTCGGCGGTCCGGTCCCGGTGCAGCTGGACCGTGCCGCGCTGCTGGCCATGCCGCAGCACACCGCGGTGCTGCCGATCGCGTGCGTGGAAGGGTGGTCCACCGTGCAGACGTGGACCGGGGTGCCGTTGCGCGACCTCGCCGCGCTGACCGGCCAGGCCGACCGCGGACCGGCGCGGGTGTTCTCGATCGAGCGGTTCGGCGCGTTCAATCGCGCGGTGCTGGCGGCCAACCAGGTGGCACACCCGGATTCGTTGCTGGCACTTCGGGTCAACGGGGTCGACCTGTCCCTCGACCACGGCTTTCCCGCGCGCGTGATCGTGCCCGCGCTGCCGGGTGTGCACAACACGAAGTGGGTCGGCACCATCGACTTCGCGGCGGGCGGCGACCGATGAGATTCCGCCGGCTCTACGGGTCGGGCCCGCTGCACCTGCTCACGCTGATCGCCGGATTCGCGCTGTGCGGCTACGTCGTCGCGACCATCGGGTTCGCCGCGCTGTGGAACCCGAACACCTGGTGGCAGTCCATCGTGGTGTGGTTCGCCGCCGCGATCCTCCTCCACGACCTCGTGCTGTTCCCCCTGTACGCGCTTGCCGACCGCATTCTGCTTGCCGCGCAACGCCTCCGGCCCGCCCCGCGGGTGCCGGCGCTCAACTTCGTCCGGGTGCCCGCGCTGGGCGCCGGCCTGACGTTGCTGATCTTCCTGCCCGGCATCATCGAACAGGGCGCCCCGGCGTACCTGGCCGCCACCGGCCAGACCCAACAGCCCTTCCTGGGCCGGTGGCTGCTGCTGGTGGCCGCGATGTTCGCGGTCAGCGCCGCGGTCTACGTGGTCCGTCTCGCCCGCGCGTCCCGACGGATCAGCGGATCGCCAGACTAGCCAGCACCCGACTGCCGGCCGGGTGCAGGCCGGTCAGCGCCAGCCCGACGTCGTCGGCCAACTCCGCAGCGCAGTCCACCCCCACCGACGCCCAGCGGAACCAGGGCCCGATCGTGTTCGACGACTCCAGCCGCACCATCCCGGTCCGCACGCCGCTGATGGTCGGGTCGAACTCGGCGATGCACCGCCCGCCGCGCGAGAGCAGTTCGGTCACCCGGCGCAGCAGGCGGCGTGGATCGCCGCCGAGCCCGATGTTGCCGTCGGCCAGCAGCGCGGTGCGCCACCGGCCGGTTCCCGGCAGCACGTCGAACATGTCGCGGCACAGCGCCTGCGCTCCGTTGCGCCTGGCCAACTGCACGGCCGTGACCGACTGGTCGACACCGAGCGCCGGGATGCCCCGTCGGATCAGGTCGACGACCAGGCGGCCGGGACCGCACCCCAGGTCGATGGTCGGGCCCTCGCAGAGATCGACGATCGCGCGGTCGAACTGCGCGTCGGCGTGCCGGCCGCCGAGCCAGCTGCGCACCGGGAGGTTGCTGACCTCGCCGTCGTCGCGCCGGATCCAGCAGCGTTCCCCGTCGAGGGCGCGGTCGTACAGGTTTCCCATCATGTCGCGTCACAGACCCGCTGACCGGGTTGCCGCGGCGAACCTACTGCCCGGCGGACAACATCGCCGCACGCCCTCGACGTCGGCCGCGGTGTCGACGTCGGCCAGCTCCTCGGCCAGGGAAACCGTATACCCTTTGTCGCGCAACGCTTTCAGAGTCAACGCACCGGTGTCGGGTCGCGACATCGGCACCGGCCGCAGGCATTCGGCCATCGCACCCGATCGCACTCCGAGCACCCACCAGCCCCCATCGGCGGCCGGGCCCAGCACCGCCTGGGCGTCCGCGAGGACGTCGGCGCAGCGCGCGAGCAGCTCGCCGCTCACCTGCGGGGTATCCATCCCGATCTGCACGATCGGCTGCGGGCCCGCTGCGGCGGCGGTGTCGGCGTGCGCGAAGACCAGGCGTTCGGCGAAATCCACCCCGCGCTGCGGCACGACGGTGAAGGACGCCAGCCGCTCCCGGATCTCGTCGGACCGGCACGCGCGATCCAGGTCGCCGGTCATCGCCACCACCCGCGCCGCCACCGGAACGGCGGCCACCGCGTCGAGGGTGTCGAGCAGCGCTGCCGCGGCCACATCGGCCGCCGCGTCGGCACCGACGGTCGCGGCCAGCCGCGTCTTGGCCAGCCCGGGCACCGGGGCCTTGGCCACCACCAACACCGTCACCGGTCGCACCGTCACGAGATCACCCGCCAGAAGTCCACGGCCGCGGTCACGCTGCCGCGCAGTGAGCCCGACACCTTGGACCGGCCGCCGGTGCGCGGTCCGTACCGAACGTTGCGTTCCACCACATGCCAGTCCCCGGCGGCCGCGCGGACCAGCAATTCGAGCGGATACCCCGACCGCCGGTCGGCGACGCCGAGGTCCAGCAACGCCTGCCTGCGCGTCACCCGCATCGGCGCGATGTCGTGCACCGGGAGCCGGTGGCGCTGACGCAGCCGCCAGCACACCGCGGCAGTCCCCAGCCGCGCGTGCCACGGCCACCGCAGGCCCGGCTCCGCACGCCGCCGGCCCACGACCATGTCGGCACCGCGATCGAGCTCGGCGACCAGGGCCGGCAGCTCCCCGGGATCCAGCGAACCGTCGGCGTCGATGACCGCCACCACCGGCGTCGTCGCCGCGACCACGCCGGCATGCACCGCGGACCCGTACCCCGGCCGGGGCTCGGAGACCACCGTCGCGCCGTGCGCCCGCGCCACCTCAGCGGTGCCGTCGGTGCTGTTGTTGTCGACCACCAGGGCCTGATACCCGCTCGGGATGGCGGCCAGCACCCCCGGCAGCGACTCCGCCTCGTTCAGGCACGGCAGCACCACCGTGACGGAACAGTCGGGCATAGCTGTCGACGCTAGGCCAGGCCGGTCCCCGACGCGAGACAGATGACTGACAAAATCGTGACATCCACGCAGGTGGCCGCCGCTGCGCGCTAACCTCGGTGTGGTGACCCGTGTGCTGATCGCCGACGATGACGACGTGGTGCGTAACGTCGTGCGTCGCTACCTGGAGCGCGACGGTCTGGAGGTGTCGACCGCACACGACGGCGCCGAAGCCCTGCGGCTCCTGCGCTCGCAGCGCATCGACGTGGCCATCCTCGACGTGATGATGCCCGGCCCCAGCGGACTGTCGTTGTGCCGCAGCCTGCGCCGCGGCGGCGACTTCTCGATACCGGTCATCCTGCTGACCGCGCTCGGCGAGGAGGACGACCGCATCGCCGGCCTGGAAGCCGGCGCCGACGACTACCTGACCAAGCCGTTCAGTCCCCGCGAGCTGGCGCTGCGGGTGCGTTCGGTGCTGCGCCGGGCGCCGTCGAACGGGACCGCTCCGGTCCAGATCCAGTCCGGTGACCTGTCGGTCTCGGCGGCGTCGCGCACGGTGACCGTCGCGGGTGCCCCGGTGAACCTGACGAACCGGGAGTTCGACCTGCTGCTGTTCTTCCTCACCCATACCGACACCGTCTTCACCCGCGACGACCTGCTCAAGCAGGTGTGGCATTGGGACTTCGGCGACCTGTCGACGGTGACCGTGCACGTCAAGCGGCTGCGCTCCAAGCTCGGTGACCGGCACCGGGTGCAGACGGTGTGGGGCCGGGGCTACATGTGGGCGTCCGATGAGTCCGGCTCCGGACACACGGATGCCGCCAGCTGAGCTTTTCGAGATCGTCGGCTGGGCACTGGCGTGCTCGGTTCCGGTGGTCATCGTCGGCGCCGCGGTGATCCGGCTGGCCCGCTCCTGGTCGCTTGCGGTCAGCATGGTGGCGCTGGTGCTGATCCCGGTGCTCGCGACGTTCACCGGCGTGCTGGGCGCCAGCGGCTCCATGGCCCCGGGCGCCTTCGAACGCACCGCGGTGGTGCTGGTGGTGGTGTCGATCGTGACCATCCCCGCCGCGGTCATGCTGGGCCGCTACCAGGCCCGGCGCACGGTGTGGGAAGCCGAGATCCGCGACTCCGAACGCGCCGCCGAGCAGTCGCGCCGCCAGCTGGTGGCGTTCGTCAGCCATGACCTGCGGACCCCGCTGGCCGGGATCCGGGCCGTGTCGGAGGCGCTGGCCGACGGTCTGGTCCCGGCCGACGAGGTGGCGGTGCACGCCAAACAGATCGAGCACGAATCGGTGCGGTTGAGCGAGATGGTCGACGACCTGTTCGAGATGTCGAAGATCAATGCCGGGGCCATGACGCCGTCCTTCGACAAGGTCGCGCTCGACGAGGTGGTCGACGACGTTCTGGCCGCGCATCGCATCGCCGCCGAGCGGGCGGGCGTGCAGCTGCGCGCCGATCTGCCCGCGCAGCCGGTGCGGGTGCGGGGCAGCGACAGGGCGCTGGTGCGGGTGCTGTCGAACCTGGTGGCCAACGCGATCGCCCACACCCCGACCGGTGGCCGGGTCGAGCTGTCGCTGGGCTCGGACGGCGACAGCGCCTGGGCACGCGTCGACGACACCGGCGTCGGCATCGACGAAGCCGACCTCCCACGGGTGTTCGACGTGGCCTACCGCGGCTCGAACAACCGGGTGCCGCGGGCGGATTCGTCGCTGCCGAGCGGGTCCGGGCTGGGTCTGGCGATCGCCGCGGGCCTGGTGCAGGCACATCGCGGCACGCTGACGGCGCGCAACCTGGCCCACGGCGCCCGCTTCGAGGTGCGCCTGCCCCTGGCCGACTAGCTTGCCCGCGGCTCGCGAGGGTGCACTCTGGGTAGCACTGCCACGATGCCGGCTACCGTGGGTGCACTTCCGCGGAGAATCAGCCCGGCAGCGAGTTGCTCAGCCGTTCGGCGGCGGCCAGGTAGTCCTCGATGAACTCGCGCACCACTTCCCGCGCCGGCTTGACCTTGTTCATCAGCCCGACGCCCTGGCCGACGAAATAGGTAGCCAGCGCCTGCGCCCCCTCGTGCCCCTGGGAGGCCAGCACATCGATGCGGCGGATCACCGGCTCGCACAGCATCGACTGCAGCGGCAACGGCAGCGGCTGCTGACCGTCCTTGGCGGGCTTCCACGCGTCGGTCCAGTCCGAGCGCAACTGCCGCGACGGCTTGCCGGTGCGCCCGGCCGAGCGCACGGTGTCCCGGGAGGAGGCGGCCAGCATCTTGGCCACGGTGTGCGGCGCGGTCTCGGCCTCCTCGGTGGTCAGCCACACCGAACCGGTCCAGGCGCCGGCCGCGCCGATGGCCACCATGCCGGCCATCTGCCGGCCGGTGACGATGCCGCCGGCGGCGAGGACGGGCGTCGAGCTGCCGAGCGACTCGAGCGCTTCCAAGACCTCGGGGACCACCACCAGCGTGCTGACCTCGCCGCAGTGGCCGCCGGCCTCGGTGCCCTGCGCGACGATCAGGTCCACCCCGGCGGCGGCCTGCTTGACCGCGTGCTCCTTGGCGCCGACCAGCGCCGCGACCGGGATCCCACGTTCTTTACCGGCGTCGATCATGTAGTCCGGCGGCACGCCGAGGGCGTTGGCGATCAGCCGGATCGGGTGTGACAGCGCCACATCGAGCAGGTCCTGGCCGGTGTTGCCCGACAGCATCGGCTTGCCCAGCCGGCGTTGCGGCTCGGGTTCGATTCCGTGTCGGCGCAGCAGGTCGTCGACCAGATCGCGATAGGCCTGCGGGATACGTCCGGCGAGATCGTCGCTGGAGAGCTTCTCGCCCTTGCCCTCGAATTTGGCGGGCACGATCAGGTCGACCCCGTAAGGCTTGCCGGCGACCGCGTCGTCGATCCACGCCAGCTCCTGGTCGAGTTGCTCAGGGCTGTAGGCGGTGGCGCCGAGCACGCCGAACCCGCCCGCATTGGTGACCGCGGCCACCACGTCGCGGCAGTGGCTGAACGCGAAGAGCGGGAAGTCGATGCCGTACTGCTCACACAGCGCTGTGGACGTCATGGGCCCAGTATGACTTGACGGGTGTCAAAGTGGGGCCGGGACCCCGACTTCAGCCCAGCACCGGGGTCCGCTGGAGGAACCGCTCGACGGCGCTGATCATCTGTTTTCCGTCGAGCAGCGCCCGGTCGTTGTGTCCGGCACCGGGGATCGACACGTACTGCTTGGGTTCGGGTGCGGCGTCGTAGAGGCGGCGGGACAGTGTCGCCGGCACGATGTCGTCGCTGTCGCCGGCGACGACCAGCAGCGCGGCGTTCAGCGCCGGGATCCGCTCGATGCTCGGGTAGCGGTCGAGCAGCAGCCGACGCGCCGGCAGCCACGGGTAGTGCTCGGCGGCGACGTCGGTCAGCGACGTGAACGGGGACCGCAGCACCAGTGCCGCGGGTGGCGTCTCGACCGCCAGACCGATCGCGACCGCGCCGCCCAGGGACTCACCGAAGTAGGCAATGCGCGCCGGGTCGACCTGCGGCTGCCGGGCCAGCCAGTCCTGCGCGGCGCGTGCGTCGGCGGCCAGGCCCTCCTCGGTGGGCCGGCCGGGATTGCCGCCGTAGCCGCGATAGTCCAGCAGCAACACCGACATCCCCATGCCGTGCAGCGCGGCGGCCAGCGGAGCCCGCATGGTCCGGTCGCCGCCGTTGCCACTGAGCACAAGGGTCGCCGGACCCGGCGCACCGGGCAGGAACCAGGCGCCCAAAGCCAGTCCGTCGCTGGTGTGTACGACGACATCGCGGGCTCCGGGAAGCACAGAGGCCGCCGACGGTACCGGCCCGGTCGACGGGAAATAGATCAGGCGGCGCTGCGCGGAGAACAACACCCCGAGCAGTCCCGTCGCCACCAACGTGACGATAGCGACGGCGCGGAGCAGGGTGCGGCGCAGGGCCTGCCCCTACCCGCGCAGCGGCGCGTCGGCGAACTCGGCCAGCCCGTCGGCCGGATCCACGGCCGCGCGAAAATTCAGTTCCTGCGCGGCCTTTGCCGGATCGGCGACGATATGGCGGACGTCGCCGTCGCGGTAGGCCCCGGTGATCTGCGGGGTCAGATCACCCCGCGCGCGGCACAGCGCGGTCGCCACCTCGAGGATGGTCACCGGCCGGCCCGAGCACACGTTGAACGCGGCGAAGCCGGTCAAGCCGGATTCGACGGCCGCCACGTTGGCCGCCGCGACGTCGTCGACGTGGACAAAGTCACGCATCTGCCCGCCGTCTTCGAAAACCTTTGGTGGATCGCCTCTTTCGAGCGCAGAGCGAAAGATGGCCGCGACGCCCGAGTACGGGGTGTCGCGGGGCATGCCGGGCCCGTAGACGTTGTGGTAGCGCAGCGCCGTGACCGCACCCCCGGACGCTTCGCTCCAGGCCAGCGCGTAATGCTCCTGCGCCGCCTTGCTGGCCGCGTACAGGCTGCGCGGCCGCAGCGGGGCGTCCTCTCCGACCAACGCCCAGTCGACCGGCTCGCCGCCGACCGGGCAGCGGTGGTCGAACACCCCGGCGTCGAGATCCGCGCGGCGCCGCGGCAGTGGGTCGACCTCACCGTGCTCGGCGCAGACGAAGCGGCCCTGCCCGTACACCACCATCGACGAGGCCAGCACCAGCCGGCGGCACCCGGCGGCGAACATCTGCGCCAGCAGCACCGCGGTGCCGAAGTCGTTGTGCGACGCGTATCTCGGCGCGTCGGCGGCATCGACGCCCGCGCCCACCACCGCGGCCTGATGGCAGACCACGTCGACACCGTCGAGCACGTCGGCGACCGCCCCGGCGTCGCGCACGTCGATGCGATGCACCTTCGCCGGCGGCGCGGCGTCCTGGCCGTGCGCGGCGGGCAGCATCGCGTCCACGGCCACCACGTCGTGCCCGGCCGCGGCCAACGCCGTGTGCACCCGCGCACCGATGAACCCGGCCGCGCCGGTCAGCAGCACCCTCACGGCAACTCGATCGGCAGCTTCACCCCGTGGTGCGGCAGGCAGTGGGTGCAGGTGCGCTCGGCGTCGACCGCGTCAATGGCCTCGTGCACCAGCTTCTTGAACGGCACCAGATTGCGCTGGAACTCGGCGAAGACGTCTACCGCGCGAACCCCCTGGCCGGCGTCGATACCGGCATCCAGATCGGTCACCAACGCTATTGCGGCATAACACATCTCGAGTTCTCGGGCCAGCACCGCCTCTGGGTAGCCGGTCATGTTGACCAACCGGAACCCCTGCGCCGCGAACCATTGACTCTCGGCACGCGTCGAGAAGCGGGGCCCCTGGATCACGACCATCGCGCCGCCGGCGACGACGTCGGGCAGGCCGGTGACCGCGTCGCGCAGCGACGGACAGTACGGGTCGGCGAAGTCGACGTGGATGCCGCCGGAATCGAAATAGGTGTCGGCGCGCCCGGAGGTGCGGTCGACCAGCTGATCCGGCACCACGATCGCGCCGGGACCGAGCTCGGGGTCGAGACTGCCCACCGCGCACGGCCCGAACACCCGGCGCACCCCGAGCGCACGCAACGCCCACATGTTGGCGCGGTAGGGCACCGAATGCGGGGAGAACTCGTGGTCGACCCCGTGGCGCGGCAGGAACGCGACCTCATGGCCGCCGACGGCGCCGACCGTGATCGGCGCACTCGGCGGCCCGTACGGCGTGTCCAGGCTGACCGCGCGGGCGTCGGACCCGAAGAACGAGTAGAAGCCGCTGCCGCCGATGACCCCGAGCACCGATTACTCGTCGGGCTGCTGGGCGGCGCGCCGCGCGCTGTCGCGGATCTCGAACACATCGGTGGCGAATCCGCCGATGGCGTTCGCGACGTCCTTGACCGCGGTGGTGATGATCGAGGTGACCTCACCGACTGCCGACGCACCCGCCGTCACGATCTCCTGGACCGCGTCCTTGCCGATCTCGGTCTTGCTCAGTCGCTCGTCCATGCACTCAGTCTGCCACGGGCTGCACCTGCAAGACTGACCGTCGTGGCCACTTTCGCCCAATGGGTCGAGGGCGCGCGTCCCCGCACGCTGCCCAACGCCGTCGCCCCCGTCGTCGCGGGCACCGGCGCCGCCGCGGCGCTGGACGCCGCCTCGTGGTGGCGGGCGTCGCTGGCGCTGCTGGTCGCGCTCGGGATGATCATCGGCGTCAACTACGCCAACGACTACTCCGACGGGATCCGCGGCACCGACGACGTGCGCGCCGGGCCGCTGCGCCTGGTCGGCTCGCGGCTGGCGACCCCGCGCGCGGTGCTCGCCGCCGCGGTGGTGAGCCTGACGGTGGCCGCGGCGGCCGGTGTGGTGCTGGCGTGGGTGTCGGCGCCGTGGCTGATTGCCGTCGGCGCGGTCTGCATCGCGGGTGCGTGGCTCTACACCGGCGGTTCCACGCCCTACGGTTACCGCGGCTTCGGCGAGGTCGCGGTGTTCGTGTTCTTCGGGCTGGTCGCGGTGCTGGGCACGCAGTACACCCAGGCGCTGCGCGTCGACTGGGTGGGGCTGACGCTGGCGGTGGCGACGGGCGCCCTGTCCTCGGCGGTGCTGGTCGCCAACAACCTGCGCGACATCCCGACCGACGCGCAGACCGGCAAGATCACGCTGGCGGTCCGGCTCGGCGACGCCCGTACCCGGGTGCTGTTCCAGACGCTGCTGGCGGTCGCTCTGGCGTCGACGCTGCTGCTCATGCTCGCGACGCCGTGGTGTGCAGTCGGCCTGATCGCGCTGCCGCTGGCCGTGCGCGCCGCCAAGCCGGTGCGCCGCGGGCAGGGCGGCAAGGAACTGATCCCGGTGCTGCGGGACACCGGGCTGACGATGCTGGTGTGGGCCGTCGCGGTAGCCCTCGCCCTGGTGATTTCGGCGTGATTGCCGTCGCTGCGCGACGATGAGCACGCCGAAATCGCGGGCGGTTTGCGGGCGGGATGGGCGTGGTACATAGCGCGGGATGAACGCTGCCCCGATGCCCCGCGAGTCCGCGGAGGACGTCCGCGACGCCCACCGGGTGGTCGCGGCGCTGTCCGCGGCGTTCTCCGAAAAGGTGGTCGGGCAGGAACACCTGCGGGAATCGCTGCTGATCGGCCTGCTCACCGGCGGGCACGTGCTGCTCGAGAGCGTGCCGGGGCTGGCCAAGACCACCGCGGCCCGGGTGATCGCCGAGTCGATCGACGGGCAGTTCCGCCGCATTCAGTGCACCCCGGATCTGCTGCCCAGCGACATCGTCGGCACCCAGATCTACGACGCGTCCAGCGGGTCGTTCGTCACCCAGCTCGGCCCCGTGCACGCCAACGTCGTGCTGCTCGACGAGATCAACCGCTCCAGCGCCAAGACCCAGAGCGCGATGCTCGAGGCGATGGAGGAGCGCCAGACCACCATCGCCGGGACCGTGTATCCGATCCCGGAACCGTTCCTGGTCGTGGCCACCCAGAACCCGGTCGACCAGGAGGGGACCTACGCCCTCTCCGAAGCCCAGACCGACCGGTTCCTGATCAAAGAGATCGTCCGCTATCCCTCTCCCGAGCAGGAGGTGGAGGTGATGATCCGCCGCGACGCCGGCCTCTACGACAAGGACCACCGCACCCGGCCGGTAGCCACCGTGGAGCAGGTCCGCCGACTGCAACGGGTGGCCCGCGACGTCTACATGAGCCGCGAGCTGATGCTCTACGCCGGTCAGTTGGTGGCCGTGACCCGGGAGCCGGCGAAGTACCTGCCGGCACAGGTCGCGCGGATGGTCGACTACGGCGCCAGCCCGCGGGCGACGATCGCGCTGTGCACCGCGGCGCGCGCACTGGCCGTGCTGGCCGGGCGCGACCATGTGCTGCCCAGCGATGTCGCCGACGTCGCCCACCGGGTGCTGCAGCACCGGCTGATCCTCGGCTTCGAAGCCGCCAGCGCCGGCGTCACCGCCGACGTGGTGATCGACGCGGCCCTGCGGGCAGTGCGGGTGCCCTGAGGCCGCGGTGGGCAAGCACCTCAACCGGGCCCGCTCGGTCTTCGGCTCCGACACCCGCGGCATGCTCGAGGGTGGCCGCCACGCGCTGCTGCACACCCGCAGCCTGGAGTTCGACGAGCTGCGTCCCTACGTCCCCGGTGACGACGTCCGTGACATCGACTGGAAGGCGTCGGCGCGCTCGGGTGACGTGCTGATCAAGCGGTTCGTCTCCGACAAACACCACAAGGTGCTGCTGGTCGCCGACGCCGGCACCAACATGGCCGCGCTGGCCCCCAGCGGAGAACGCAAGTGCGACATCGCGACCCACATCCTGGGTGCGATCGGGTTGATCACCCTGGGCCGCTCCGACGAGGTCGGCATGGTCTACGGCGACGCCCGCGGCAGCAGCAACGTGCGGTTGCGCCGCGGCGAGAGCCACGTCGAGAGGCTTCTGCAGCGCTACCACGACCACAGCGCGCAGCAGCGCAACCCCAGCGACATCGCATGCCAATTGACCTACGTCGCAGAGCATTACCGCCACCCCATGCTCATCGTGGTGGTGTCCGACGAGCCCGAGCCCGACCCCACCCTCGAGGACCTGCTGACCCGATTGGCCGCCCGGCACGACATGATGTGGGCGATGGTGGCCGACCTGCCGGCGGTGGCTGTCGGCCCGGACGGGGGCCTCGATGTGGCCACCGGCCGGCCGGTGCTGGGAGTAGCAGCGACCGACCCGCGCGTCGTCGCCGCCTACCGGCGCGCCGAGCAGCAACGCGCGGCCCGGATCGACGAGATGCTGACCCGCCGCGGCATCGCGCACACCACCATCACCGCCGGCGACGACATCCGCTCCCGGCTGGCCGACATGACCAGGGTCTACACCCGTGCCGGATGACCTGCTGCGCTTCGTCAGCGGGCCGCCCGGTTACTCACCGTGGTGGCTGGTGCTGGGACTGGCCCTGCTGTTGTCGGTGATCTTCTGGTACGTCGCGGTTTTCGTGGCGACGATGCCGTCGGCGCGGCTGCGCGCCATCCCGGCGGTCCGCGATCTGCACGCCCGGGTACTGCGGTACCGCTTCGCGCGGACGGTCGCGTCGATCAACCGCCGGCACCGCGACGCCGAGTTGACCGACGAGCAGGCCGGCGCCGCCCTGAGCCGTACCCTGCGCAGCTTCCTGCACCAAGCCACCGGGCAGCGTGCCCAGTACATGCACGTCCGCGCCGTCGCCGACTCCGAATTGCGCGCCGCGGCACCGCTCCTCGACGCGCTGGGCACGGCGCGCTTCGATCGTTCGTCGACCGTCGACGTCGGCCGGCTGGGCCGTGACACCGAGGAATTGATCCGCACGTGGCGCTGATGTGGTGGCCCGTCGCGGTGGTGGGCGTGACCCTGTTGGTCGCGGCCATAGCCGTGGCTGCGCTGGTGCGCACGAAAGGGACGGATCGACAACGTCTTCAGCTGGCCAACACGATCCGGTTGACCCGGCTCCCCGAGTACCGCAGCGTGGTCCGCAGGCAACTGCAGGCAACGGTGCTGGTGCTGGTGTTGGCGATCCCGTTGTTCGTGGCTGCCGTCCTGGCCGGCGCCCGACCGACCGAACCCGTGCTCGACGCAACAGGATCGCAGCGACGCGCCGACATCATGCTCTGCGTCGCAGCACCCGTCACCGACGAGTCCACCGGAACCTTCCTGAGCTACTTCGCCGACCGGGTCAGCGCGTACGACGCGGAACGCATCGGACTGACGTCGACGAATCGCCGCGTGATCCCGCTGACCCGCGATTACCAGTTCGCCGCGGGTCGCCTCGGCGATTACGCCCAACCGTCCGCGGCGGGCAACCAGCGACCCGCGTTCTCGCCCGCCGTGGAGTACGGGGACTACTCGCCCAGCGTCGCCGATGTTCTCGCGTTGTGCCTGACCGGTTTTCCGGACTTCGAGACCCGCGGCGACACCCAGCGGTCGGTGGTCTACCTGGGCCCCGGTGAGCTCGGGGACGACGGGGACGACGGGGTCTCGCTCTACAGCGCCGACGAGGTCGCCGAGATGGCGCGGCAGGCTGGGGCGCGCATCGACGCGGTCGCCACACCTGGCCGTTCCACCGCGGTGCTGAGCTCCGTGACGGCGGCCACCGGCGGGCAGTTCGCCCGGCTCGACCCGGCCCGGTTGCCCGCGCAGCTCGACGGAATCCTCACCGATCTGCGGGAATCCGACGAGACCGCCGAACGCAGGGACGCACCGGCCGTGCTGTTGGCGGTGGCGGCGGCGGTCACCGCGCTGTTGGGGGTCGCACTGATGGCGGTGCGGCGATGACCTTCGATCCCGTCGTGCCGGCGCCGGCGCTGGCGGTGCTCGCCGCGGTGCTGGTCGTCCTGCGACTGGTGACGCTGCGTCCCGCCGTCGCCGCCGGCCGGGAGTCGGTGCTGCGCTGGGCGACGATGACGGCCGCGTCCGTGCTGGTGCTGCTGGCCGCGTTCCGCCCCGGCCTCGGTGAGGTGCCCGACACGCAGACGTCGGCCGCGGCTGCGGGCGGCGGCGAGAACGTGTTCTTCGTGGTGGACCGCTCCGCGGCGGCGGCGACTCCCGACTACGGCGGCGCCCCGCGAATCGCGGGGATGCGCGAGGACATGGCCGCGTTGATGCGACTGCACCCGGATGCCCGATTCGCGATGATCAGCTTCGCGTCGCGGCCGGCGATCGAGTGGCCGCTGTCCAGCGACGTCTGGAGTCTGGATCCGGTGGTGGCGGCGATGAACCCGTACCCCACCGCCGGCGGCGAGTCGACGGAGGACCAGGTGAATCCCGGTGCAGCGGCCAATGTGCTGCGCTACCAACTGATTGCCGCGGGCCAGCAGTACCCGGCCGCGGAGAACCTGGTCTACTACTTCGGCTCGGGGACCACGCCACCCGACCTGCCCCAGGTGGCGTTCGAGTCCAGCGGGGTCGACGACGGCGCGGTGTTCGGCTACGGCCCCGACCGGGCCGGTCTCGGTGAGATCGGCGAGCAGCTCGGGGTGTCCTACTTCCAGCGCTCCCCAGCCACCGAAGTGCCCCAGGCGCAGTCGAATTCGGCCGATGCCGTGGCCACCGACGCGTCGGCCACCCCGCGGCGCACCGAGTTCTACTGGCTGTTGACCACGGTTGCGGCGGTGTTGCTGCTCGGTGAGATCTATCTGTCGGTGCGTGACCTGCGCCGGGCCCGGGCCACCCAGCGGCAGGTGCGGTCATGACCCCCGCGCGGCTGCGGTTACGCCGGCGACTTGTGCTCGGGTCGGCGCTGCCGGCGCTGGTGGTAGTCGTGGTGGCCGCCAAGCTGATCTCGGTGGTGCTCGCGGGCGGCTCGGCCCAGCGTGATTTCGCCGCCGGCCGCGCCGACGCGATGGCCGCCGATGTGGCGGTGCTGCAGGTGCTCGACCTGGTCGAACCGAACACCACCGCCTTCGCCGCCGGCAGTCTCGCGGTGCTCGAGCAGCGGCTCGACGCGGCGGATCAACACTTCTCGGAAGCGCTGGCGGGTCTGCAACACCCCGAGTCCTGTGCGGTACGGATCAACCTCACGCTGGTCCGCGAGCGCCGCGGCGACATCGACGCCTGGGAGGCTCGACGCGACGCCGCGCGGGCCCGGTACGAGAGTGCCCTGGCCGTGATCGGCGCCGCGCCGCCGCAGTGTTTCGCCGGCAACGACGACCCCGATCCGCAACGGCGGGCGGTGCGCGCGGATGCCGCGGCCCGCATCGAGGCCAAGATCCGGGGGCTCGGTACGGTGGCACCCCTCCCGCCACCGTCGCCGCCGCCCCCGGCCGCCTCCGCTCCCGCTCCCCCCGCGGGGGCCCCCGACGCCCCGGACGACCCGCAGCAGCGTCTCCTCGATCCGGACGGTGCCGACCCACTCGACACTCTGCGCCGGCTGTTGCGCGACGCGGCAGGCAGTTAGGCGCGCGCCGCACCGTTCCAGTACTCGACGATCGCGCCGTTGGCGATACGGATGATGTCGTTGCCGGTGTATCGCACCGGGCCGTCTCTGGTGGCCCCGGTCCCGATCCATCGTCCGGCGACCAGGTCGCCGTCGTGCAGCGGACCGACATCGATCACGAACTGCAGATCCCGGAAAGTCCGGCGGACGTCGTCGATGACCGCCTGCAACTCGGCCGGCCCGTGCACGTCACGGGTGGGCCAGTGCCCGACGAAGTCGCCGGAGACCACGTCCTCGGCGCGGTACCGGCCACTCCACAGACCGGTCACCCACCGCCGGTACAGGGCACGGTGCACTGTGCCCGGTCGCGGACTGCTGACATTTCTGTGACCACCGAGAACTGTCGGTCGGTGGATCACCTGCTGTTCCCTCATGTGACGTCGGTTACCCGGCCGGGCGCGCTGTTATGCAACCGTGATGTTGCCCAGCAAACAACGATCGGACCATCGACGCCAATGCCGGTTTGCCAAACCCCGTGCCGCACAGATATTTCGCGGTCAAGACCGGTCGTCGGTGCGGCCTTCGATGTCGCTGTCGGCGGGTTGCGGCGCCGTCTCGCCGCGCAGCCGAGCCCGCAGTTGCTCGCGGTCCCGGCGACGACGTTCGTCCCACACCGCAATGCTCTCGGTGGCGCGCCGCCGCAGCGGCGTGAACAGCCAGATCCCCAGCGGCAGCGCGATGACGATGGCGAACAGCAGGGCCAGGACCACCGGGAATTCGCGGATGCCGAGGACGTGGCCGCCGCCGACGATGACCGCTGCGAGCGCGGCGACCAGCAAGAGCCGGGCCGCCGTGTAAGCGAGCACGTCGGCGAGCAGGCGGGCTGTCGGGCGCGGGTCCTCGGACACGGTTCGAGCCTACCGAGGGCGCGTATATTGACACCAAGGAGGTTTTTGGTGGCGTACTTGGTCTTGATGCTCGTCGTGGCCGCCGTCGTTTACGTCGGGTGGCGAGCCACCCGGATGGCCGCGAACAGACCGCGCACCCGGGTGATCGGTCCGGACGACGATCCGGAATTCCTGCGCCGGATCACCCCGCGCGACGATCAGCCGCGGTCCTGAGCCGGTTTCTCCGGCGCGCCGGCCTGGTCCAGATTCGGAAAGCCGGCGGCGACCGCTGCGGCCAATTCCAGCAGTGCGTCTCGGGTGTCGGGACGTAACCGGTCCAGCGCGATCTCGGCGCCTTCCTCCAGGTGCGGATCGAACGGCACCATGAGCACCGCGCGACAGCGCCGGGCGAAGTGGTCCTCGACCTTCTTGAGGTCAACCTTCCCGCCGCCGCGGCCGCGCCGCGGCCGCACCCCGTTGATCACCGCGATCGAGTTGCGCACCATGTCGTCGTGGCCGTGGGCGTCGAGCCAGTCCAGCGTCGCCGAGGCGCTGCGGGCCCCGTCCACCGAACCCGAGCTGACCACGAGCAGTACGTCGGCCCGATCGAGCACGGCCGACATCACCGAATGCACCATGCCGGTACCGCAATCGGTGAGCACAAGGCTGTAGTACTGCTCGAGCAGCTCGACCGCGCGGCTGTAGTCCTGCGCGCTGAACGCCTCCGACACCGACGGATCACTTTCCGAGGCCAGCACTTCCAGCCGGCTGTCCCCCTGCGAGGTGTACTGCCGGACGTCGCTGTACGAGCTGACGCCCTCGGCGTCGCGCAGCAGGTGCCGGATGGTGGCCGGGGTTTCGACCGGCACCTTCTGGCTGAGCGTGCCACGGTCGGGGTTGGCGTCGACGGCGATGACGCGGTCACCCCGCAGCGCTGCGAACGTCGCCCCCAGCGTCGCGGTGATCGTCGTCTTCCCCACCCCGCCCTTCTGGGACAGCATCGCGATGCGGTAGCAGCCCCGCAGCGGCCGCGCGGCGTCGGTGACCAGCGCGTCGTGTCGCAGCACCTTCGGACTCTCACCGAGGTCGATCAGGCCGCCCGACGCCCGGTACAGCCACTTCCGCCAGCCCGCCGACGGGCCCCGCCGGGTCTGCCCGAGCAGCGCGACGGTCGACAACTCCTGGGGTTGCGGTGCACCGGGCGGCGGTGCGCTGGGCTGCCCGAACGGCGGCGTGGCCGGCAATCCCTCGGGCGGGGTCGGCGCGGTCCACTCGGCGGGGACGGCGGCCATCGGGTCGGTGAACCGTTGTTGCGCGCGAAAACTCGTCGGCACGTCGGTCAACGGTCGACCCCCTTTCCGGTCGGCTCAGCCGACTGTGCCCTATTTGTCGGCTCAGCCGACGCCCGCATACGAGTGCAGGCCGACGGTCACCAGGTTGATGAAGAACAGGTTGAACACCATCGCCACGAAGCCGACCACGTTGATCCAGGCCGCCTTGCGGTCCCGCCAGCCGGCGGTGGAGCGGGCATGCAGGTAAGCCGCGTAGACCACCCACGCGATGAACGACACCGTCTCCTTGGGGTCCCAGCCCCAGTACCGGCCCCAGGCCTCCTCGGCCCAGATGGCGCCGAAGATCACCCCGAACCCGAACACCGGGAACGCGAAGATGGTGGTGCGGTAGGCGATGCGGTCGAGCAGCTGCGCGTCGGGAAGCTTGGCCACCACACGGCTCAGCGCATCCGAGCGCTCCGGCTGCCCGAATCGCGACATCTTGAGCAGGAAGAGGATGCTGGCCACGCCCGCGACCAGGAACACGCCGGATCCCAGGCTGACGACCGAGACGTGGATGGGCAGCCAGTAGGACTGCAGCGCGGGCATCACCGGCGCGGCGTGCGAGTACAACCACTTGCCCGACACGGTCAGCAGGATCAGCACGGGCACCAGCACGAACACCCACAACGAGCGCAGTCCCGGCCGCCGCAGCACCACGGCCGCGGCCACCAGACCGCACCAGCAGGTGAGGTTGATGAACTCGTACATGTTGCCCCAGGGCACCCGCGACGTGGACAGCCCGCGCAGCACGATGCAGGCCAGCAGCAGCACGATGCCGACGTAGACCAGCGCGACTCCGGAGGTGCCGATGCGCTCGTCGAACGGGCGGCGCGGGGCGTCGACGACGACGCCGGGGCGGGCACTGTCGGCGGTCACGCCGGCGTGGACCAGCTCCCGGCTCTCGGCCTTGCGGCTGCGGCTGTAGGCCAGCTCGATGGCCAGCAGCAGCAGCGCCCCGAGCAGAACCAGCACCGACGACGTGAACGCCCAGTCGGAATAGCGGGCCAACCCGATGTCGACGGTGGTGCTCATGCGCGATCTGCCTTCTTCTCTTCGTGCTGCCGGGCCGAGACCTCGGACGTCGCGCCGCCCGAGGTGCTGACGTCAGCCAGCAACCGCTCGGTCAGCCGCTCGAACTCGTCACCCCAGCCGGAGTTGTCGGTGCGGGCCAGCCCGCCCAGCTCGACGTTCACGGTACCCGGCGCCCCCGGCGTCAACCGAACCCAGATGCGTCGGCGCCGCACGATCAGCGACACCAACAGCCCGGCCATCATGGTCATCGAGAAGACCAGCACCCAGATCTGGGCGGGGTCGTGTGAGACCTGCAGGTTGACGAACGGGGTTGCGCCGTCGAAGCGCACCACGGTGCCGTCCTCGAGGCGGGTGTCCTCGCCGGCCTTCAGGTTGACGCGCGCCATCTTGGTGAGCCGGCCCTGGCCGATCATCCGCTCGTCGAGCGTGAACAGCGACTGCGGCCGGCCGGTGTCCAGCCCGGTGTCGCCCTTGTAGATGTCGATCGCGACAGCCGGGTCGTTGAGTTCGGGGAAGCTCGACGACAGCAGCGCGCCGTCGAGCTGCGCGGTCGGCGCGAACAGCCCCTGGATGGCGATCTGGTTGCGGCGGCGTTCCCGCTCGTCGGAGTAGATGCCACCCGGCGGGTCGAACCGCATCGCCCCCGACGACAGCAGCGTGGTCTGGTCGTCAGGCCGCCATTGCAGCGTCTGGGTGCGGGTCTGGCCGTCGGGGAAGGTCACCGTCAGCGTCGGCGCATACCCGTGACCTTGGAGGTAGACCCGGTCTCCGCCGACGCGCAACGGCTCGTTGACCTGCAGCCGGTAGGGCTGCCAGGTGCCCGAGGTCAGGTCCTCGCCGGCCTGGTACTCGATGTCGGCCTGAAAGCCGATGGCCTGTCCGTTCTCCAGGTAGGTGGCTTCGAAGTCGTTGACCCGCACGCAGATCGGGTACAGGGAGGTGCCGTCGACGGTGTTGCCCGCGCGAAACGAGTCGAACGCCGCCGGGGAGGCCGAGCAGAACCCGGGCCCGCCGTCCGCGATGACGATGACGTTGCCCTCGTAACTGAACATCTTGCCCGCGGCGATCGCGACGAGCAGCCCGAGCAGCGAGAAGTGGAACACGATGTTGCCGAACTCGCGCAGATAGCCCTTCTCGGCGGAGATCTCGGTCGTCTCTCCGGTTCTGCGGGTGGTGCGCCGCCATCCGCGCAGCCGCCCGTCGACCGCGGACGCGACCGCGTCCACCTCGGCGCCGGTCACCTGCGTCTGGTGGTGCTTGGGCAGCCGGGCGAGGTTGCGCGGGGCGGCCACCGGGGTCGCCCGCAGGCTGCGGACATGCTCGGCCAGCCGCGGCGTCAGACACCCCACCAGCGAGATGAACAGCAGCACGTAGATCGCGGTGAACCAGAAACTGGAGAAGACGTCGAAAGCCTGCACGCGGTCCAGCCACGGACCCAGCGTCGGGTGTTCGGCGATGTACTCGGCGACCTTGGCCTCGTTGAGGTTGCGCTGGGGCAGCAGTGCGCCGGGGATGGCTGCCAGCGCCAGCAGGAACAGCAGCACCAGCGCGGTGCCCATCGACGTCAGCGTCCGCCAGGTGTTGCGCACCCCCGCGAACAGACGCGCAAGCCCCCATTTCGGGTCCTTTCCAGGGGTGCCCGCGTCTGCTCGCGCCGGGGAAGTGACCATCATCAGATCGGCAGCCTCACGTCGCTGACGAAGGCGTCGCGGATCCAGGACACGAACTCGTTCCACAGCCCCGTCACCAGCGCGGTGCCCACCACGATGAGCAGGATGCCGCCGAAGATCTGGATGGTGCGGGTGTGGCGGCGCAACCAGCCCAGCCCGGTGACCGCCCGCGACGAGCCGAACGCCAGCAGCACGAACGGGATACCCAGCCCCAAACAGTAGGCCAGCACCAGAACCACACCGCGGGCCACGTTGGCGCCCTCGGTGGCCGACGCCACCGCGATGACGCCGGTCAGTGTGGGCCCCAGACACGGCGTCCAGCCCAGCGCGAACACCGCTCCCAGCAGCGGCGCGCCGGCCAGCGTGGAGATCTGCCGCGGCACGAAGCGGGTGTCGCGCTGCAGCACCGGGACCAGGCCGATGAACACCAGCCCCATGAAGATGGTGACCACCCCGCCGATGCGTTGCAGCAGCAACTGGTTGGTGATCAGCGTGGTCGTCATCCCCAGCACCGCGACGGTGCCCATCACGAACACCACCGTGAACCCGGCGACGAACAACGCCGCCGCACCGGCCACCCGCAACCGGCTGCGGCGCACCGCGACGGCGCCGGGGTGCTCCTGCACCCCGACCACCGCGGCCAGGTAGGACAGATAGCCGGGCACCAGCGGCACCACGCACGGCGACGCGAACGACACCAGCCCGGCCAGCACGCTGACCGCCATCGCCAGCAGCACCGGCCCGGTGGCGGTCAGTTGGTCGAGCTGATCGAGGTTCACTGCTCCGCGGCCACCCGTTCGACGACCGGCTGCAGGTCTTCGGCCAGCAGCTCCCGCAGGAAGACCGCCGCGACCCGGTGGGAGCGGTCGA
Organism: Mycolicibacterium duvalii; assembly: GCF_010726645.1. Taxonomy (NCBI): domain Bacteria; kingdom Bacillati; phylum Actinomycetota; class Actinomycetes; order Mycobacteriales; family Mycobacteriaceae; genus Mycobacterium; species Mycolicibacterium duvalii. Next base: position 3,888,286 of record NZ_AP022563.1, read on the forward strand.
GCACCACCGTCGACGGGATGACGGTGGTCGGATATCGCCCGCCGAACGCGATGAGCGTGCGCATCGGCGGGTCGTAGATCGACGGGAACGTCACGCCGCGGTCGACGATGAAGTCACGCGGGGCGTCGATGTTGTTGTCGCGCACGTCGATTCCGAGGAACGCGACACCCTGGTCGCGGGTGGCCTGATAGACCTGCTGCAGTTCGGTGATCTCGGTGCGGCACGGCCCGCACCACTGCCCCCAGATGTTGATCACCACCACCTGGCCGGCGAAGTCGTCGAGGGAGATGGTCCGGTCGGTGTCCATCAGGTCGGGTCCCGACAGCGGACCCGGTGTGCCGCGGTCGGCCGGCGGGTCGTAGAAGATGTCGGTCTTGCCGCCGGGGGCGACGAACTCGAAGGTGCCGCCCTGGGCGACGGCGTCGGTGCCGGTGGAACATCCGGTCAGCACGAGAGTGGCCACGCACACCGTGACCAGCGCGCGCCGTAGCACCCCCAGCCGGCTCACCGGCCGGCCAACTCCGCGTACCCCCAGCCGACGTAGACATCCCCGTGGAAGTAGAACGACGTCACCGAGGCCAGGTTGCACAGCCGCCGCGTCGGGAAGTGGTGCAGCGGAGCACCGGTCATCGCCCGCCGCAGCGTCTCGACCGGAAGCTGGTGGCTGACACACACCGCCTCGTGGCCGGCGGCGGCCTGACGCGCGCGGCCCACCGCGCGCCGCATCCGCGCGGCGATATCGGTGTAGGGCTCCCCCCACGACGGGCTGCGGGGATTGCGCAGATGCCACCAGTTGCGTGGATCGCGCAGCGCCCCGTCGCCGGGCGAAACCCGTTGCCCCTGGAACACGTTCAGCGATTCGATGAGCTCGTCGTCGGTGGCGATGTCCAGGCCGTGTCGACGGGCGATGGGCGCCGCGGTCTCCTGGGCCCGCTCCAGCGGGGAGGCCACCACGTGGGCGATGTCGCGGTGGGCCAGCCAGTCGGCGACCGCGGCGGCCTGCGCCTGGCCCCGTTCGGACAGGTGATAGTCCGGCAGCCGGCCGTAGAGGATCTGGTCGGGGTTGTGCACCTCGCCGTGGCGCATCACGTGGACCACAGTCTTGGCCACTGCGGTGTCGGAAGTTTCGGTCATGCGGGTTTCTGCACCTCCGCGGCGGCACGCGCGGCGCCGGGCAGCGCCGCGGCGATGCGGTCGAACGCACCGTCGTCGAGCGCGGTCGAGACGAACCAGGCTTCGTAAGCACTCGGCGGCGGATACACCCCGGCGTCGAGCAGGCTGTGGAAGAACGCGGGGAACCGCCACGTGTCGGTGGCCCGCGCGGCCGCGTAATCGGTGACCGGTTGATCACCGAAGAACACGCTGAACATGTTGCCGGCCCGCGGAATCTGATATGCCACACCCGCTTCGGTCAGAGCGGCACCGATCAGCGTGACCAGCCGGTCGGCGTTGGCGTCCAGTAGGGCGTACGCGTCGTCGTCGGCGGCGCGCAGCGTGGCCAGCCCGGCGGCCATCGCCACCGGGTTCCCCGACAGCGTGCCCGCCTGGTACACCGGGCCCAGCGGCGCGAGCCGGCCCATCACCTCGGCCGAGCCGCCGAACGCGGCGGCCGGCAGCCCGCCACTCATCACCTTGCCGAAGGTGAACAGGTCGGCGTCGACCGGATCCACGCCGTACCAGCCCGACCGGCTGACCCGGAACCCGGTCATCACCTCGTCGACGATCAACAGGGCCCCGTGCGCGGCGGTGATACGGCGTAACGCGGCGTTGAAGCCGGGCAGCGGCGGCACCACGCCCATGTTGCCGGGGCTGGCCTCGGTGATGACGCACGCGATGTCCGCCCCGGCCCGGTCGAAGACCTCGGCGACGGCGGCTTCGTCGTTGTAGGGCAGCACGATGGTGTCGGCCGCGGCCGCGCCCGTGACGCCCGGCGAGGACGGCAGACCCAGCGTCGCGACCCCGGAGCCGGCGTCGGCCAGCAGCGCGTCGCTGTGTCCGTGGTAGCAGCCCGAGAACTTCACGATCTTGGGCCGGCCGGTGTACCCGCGGGCCAGCCGGATCGCGCTCATGGTGGCCTCGGTACCTGAGTTCACCAGCCGCAACCGCTCGACGGGGGCAACTCGGTCGATGATCTCGGCGGCCAGCTCGGACTCCGACGGCGTCGGCGCGCCGAAGCTCAACCCGTCGGCGGCGGCCCGCTGCACCGCCTCGACGACGGCGGGGTGCGCGTGGCCCAGGATCATCGGCCCCCAGGAGCACACCAGGTCGACGTAGCGGTTACCGTCGGCGTCGGTCAGCTCGCAGCCCTTGGCCGACGTGATGAACCGCGGGGTGCCGCCGACCGAGGAGAATGCGCGCACCGGGGAGTTCACCCCGCCCGGGATGAGGGCGGACGCGTCGGCGAACAGCTTCGCGGACGCCTCGGTTCTGCTCATGCGACCAGTGTCCCAGCCGGGACAAAGGCGTCAACTACAGGGTGTAGTGGTACCGCTCACGTGGGTTATGCGGGCTGCACCTGCGTCATCTGCTTTTCGCAGCAGATCTCCCGGTGTTCCATCTCGGGCGGACAGGGACACGCTTTCTCGTAGACGAGCACCGCGCCGCATTCCTTGCACTCGTATCGCTCGCCGGCACCTCGGGCCATCGGACACCTCCGTCATCGGGTTTGTCAGTGTCCATCCTGACCGCCGCGGCCCGGCCGGAGAAGGGCCGAAGTTCCTCTCCATCAGGCCAGCAGCGCCTCCCCGAGCGTCTGGCCCGGCTGCACACCGGGCAGGATGGCAAAGCTCGCCGAGCCGATCGTGGTGATCCACGGATTGAGCCCGTCGGCGGCGGCGAGGCGCTCCTGCACCGGCACGAACTGCGTGGCCGGGTTCCTCTGATAGGTGGCGAAGAGCAGTCCGCTGTCGGTGGTCGCACCGGCCGCCGGCGGGTCGTCGTAGTTGTACGGCCGCCGCAGGAACCGCTCCCCGTCGCTGCGGGGATGCGCGAGCGCGATGTGGGAGTTGGGCGCGATGACCGGGATGCCGCCCACCTGGGCACCGAAGTCGGGTGCGTCGGTCTCCTTCTGTCCGGTCAGCGGCGCGCCGGTGTCCAGCCGCCGCCCGACGACGAGCTCCTTGGCGTCTCGGCTGAGCTCGTCCCAGGTGTCCATCTCCGCCCGGATGCGGCGCAGCACCAGGACCGTCCCGCCGGCGAACCACCGCTGATCCGCCCCGTCATCCCACACCAACCGCTCGAACTCGGCGTCCTCGCGCAGGTTGGCGGTGCCGTCGACCTGGCCCATCAGGTTGCGCATGCTTCCGCCGGGGCGACCGACACCGTGGGCGTTGCGGAAGCCCCGCTGCCGCCACCGCTGCCGGGTCATCGAGCGAACGCTCTTGAGCATGACCCGGCCGGCGTGCGCGAGGGCGACGGGGTCGTCGGCGCACAGTTGCAGCAGCAGGTCGCCGCCGCACCACCGGGGGTCGAGTTCGTCGGTACCGAACGGCGGCAGCTCCGACAGCGTCGCGGGCCGCGTGTGGTTCAGACCGGCCCGGTCGAACGCGGATGCGCCCAACCCGACGGTGACGGTCAGCCGGGCCGGCTGCGCGGCGAGCTCGGGCTCGGTGTCCGCCAGCGCCGGCCGGCCCTGCGTCAGGCGCTCCGCGTCGGAGGTCCACAGCCGCAGGACCGCGCCGAGGGCGTCGCGCGCGTTGCGACCCGGCGGAGGCACCAGATCCAACCCGACGAACTGGGCGTGCGCCTGCGGCACCGTCGCGACACCGCCCTGATGCCGTCCGTAGAACGGCTCCACGGAGGCGCCGACGTCCTCGACGCGGCGGGACGGCGACGCGGTCGCGCACCCGGCCAGGCTCACGCCGGTCAGGGCGGCGGCACTCCCGGCGACGAAGTGCCGCCGGTTCACCGCCGCCCGTCGTGGCCGCTCAGCCATGGTGGTGCGGCGCCCCCTCGGCACCGGCATCGGGACGGTAGTCCTCGTGCCCACCGGCGAAGTCACGCACCTGAGCGGTGAATGGCAACGTCGATCCATCGGCGAACTCCAGGATCACCTCGACGTCGGCACCCGGCAGCAGCGGCTGGGTCAGGTCCATCAGCATCAGGTGGTCCCCGCCGGGGATCAGCTCCCGCGTCTGCCCTGCGGGCACGGTCAGACCGCCGTCCTTCGGCTGCATGGTCATCGTTCCCGCGGCGTCGGGCACCACCTCGTGGACCTCGACACGCGCGGCCTGCGGGGAACTGCCGCCGACCACACGCGCCTCCCCCGGGCCGTCGTTGCCGACACTGCCGAACACCGCGGTCATCGCGCCGCGCTCGGCCGCCCCGGCCCACTGATTGCTCACCGCCACGTTGTCCGCCATCGGTGCCGACGGCTGATCCTGCGACGTGCACGCCGACGTCAGCAGCACGGCTGAAAAAGCCAGTCCGGCAACAGAACTACGAATCATGCTGCGCACCTTCATTTCTTGTCTCCTGACAGTTGTGCATCGACGAGCGTCACGGACTCGTCGATGTCTGGGGATTCGGATTCGCGGATCCGGCGTCTACGGGCGAGCAGCGCCTCGAGCGCCAGCACCACGAGCAGTGAGACACCGAAGACGGGGAAGAGCACGCTTAGGCCGAGCGCGAGTGTGACGACGAGAAGAACTGCACGGCGGGGTGTTTCGACTCGGTCGGCCGAGCCGGTCGGGGCCGGCAGACCGGTCCCGCCCGCCGGACGCCGTTTCCACCACATCAAGACACCGGTGAGCACGCTGAGCAGCACGGCCAGACAGGCGACCGTCGCGAGGATGCGGGTCAGGACCCCGTACTGGTGGCCCATGTGCATCGCGATGCCGAAACTGGTCAGCCGCGACAGGGCGCCGTCTTGTGTTGCGGTCGCGTTGGTGATCGTCTGACCGGTGAACTGGTTGAGGTAGAGGGTGCGCTGCTCGGAAACCTTCTGCGGCCACGCGTTGACCACGGTGTAGCTGCCGTACACCGTGTCCCCGTCGACGCTCGAGTCCGACGGCGGAATGATGGCGTAACCGGGGACCATGTGCTCCCCCTTGGCGATCCGGTCGACATCGGCGAATGAGAGTCGTTGCGGGACCGAGCCGTCGGGCACCGAGGCGTAGACGGGGTCGTCGGCGGCCGTCCACGCGATGCGCCGGCCCAACCGGTCGTGGTCGCCCATCGCCGCCGGGGTCGACGGCGCGTCGATCTGCGTCGACGGCGCGACGGTGGATGAGAAGGCCCGCCAATTCTCGCCCCAGTACCTCGACCACGTCATCCCCGACAGCACGTAGCCGACGAGGACGACGGCGATGACGACGCCGGTCAACGCGTGCACGTCCCGCCACCGGACCCGACCGCCGCGCCGCCACCGCACCGTCAGCAGCGGTTTGGCCGCTTCGATCGCGCGGGGCCACCACAGATAGATCCCGCTGGCCAGCAGGACCAGGATCCAGACCGCGGTCAGCTCCATCCAGAGGTTGCCGATCCCCACCGGGATGGTGGCGTCCGGATAGGCCGACGGGTCGATGAGATGTCCGAGCGAGGGCAGTTGCGCCTGGGGGGCGTCGTTGCCGAACATCCGGTGTACCTGGTTGGCCCAGCCCACCAGCCCGGACAGCTCGCTGCGCTGCCCGAGGTAGTCGCCGGTGTACGGGTCGACGAACACCTGCGTGACGTTGCCTTCGGCGGCCGGGTACGCCGCCGCGTCGGGCGGCAGGAAGTCCACCCGGGTCGAACGTCCCGGCTCTGGCGGCGGGGTCACCGCGTCGACGGTGTAGTCGACGGCGACGTGCTCTCGGGCTGTGGCGACCTGTTCGTCGAGCCCGACGGTGTCGCCGCGTGGCTCGACGATGAACAGTGAGCGGTTCAGCCAGTTGTCCAGCGGTTGGCTGTAGAGGATGACCAGGCCCGAACAGGCGAGGATCACCAGGGCCGGCGCGGTGAACAGCGCGACCCAGAAGTGGATCCGCCAGATCCGGCGGAGGACGGCGGCATTGCCGCGGCGGTTGACGGGGACAGGAGTTGATTCAGATGTGGCCACAGTGGCGTGTTCTTTCGACGGAAGGCAAAAGGGCGCGGACTCGACAGGTCGACGCGCGAGCGCCGCGCGGGGTCACCGCGCGGTGTGAGGGAAGTGGTTCGGACCGCTACGCGAGCGGCGGCGCGCGCATACCGAGGCCGGAAGCCCACAGCACCGACTGCGCGAAGGACTGCCGGGGCTCGGCGGGGCGCCGCGGCGCGGCCGGTTGCCGCCGGGCCGTGGCGAACAGCCGCAGCCAGCACAGCACCGAGACGCAGACCAGGTAGAGGTATTCGACGACGCTGATCGCGGCACCCAGCAGCACGGCACCGGCCAGGTGCGCGGCGGCCATCGACCAGGTCACGCCGAGTCCACCGTGGTGATGACCCGCGGCCACCACCAAGGTGAGGTGACCGAGCGCCTGCGCGGTGAGCAGGCCGCCGGTGATGGCGGTGAACCGGGCACCGCGGCCGTCCAGGACGGCGCCGGCGAGGATCGCACCGACCACGGCGCAGACGAGCCCTACCAGCAACAGTGCCGACCCCGCGGGAAGCGTGCCGCCGGCCGCGGCGTGCGCGCCGCTGGTGATCACGGCCGAGCACCCACCCACCAGCGCGCCGCGTAGCCCGCGCGCGCGTGTTCGGGGTGTGGTCACGTCTGGACCCTACCCCCGCATCTACTACAACGCCTAGTAGAGCAGGGAGGCGGATTCACTCCGGCCTGAGCGCGAACGTGGGGTGATCCGCGTCCGCCGGCAACTGTTTCCAGTAGCCTTCGACGACTTTGCCGGCCAGCGGCCGGTAAGCGGCGATGATCGGCGCGCGCTCGGCGACGGGCACCTCGGTGGCGACGTACTCGGTGTCGCCGAGGCGCACACGGGGGTCGGCGCGGACGTTCTTCACCCACTCGGCCTCGCCGCGCGTTGACACCAGGTACTTGACCCCGCCCACCTCGGGCACGACAACGGGGATTCGCTGTGGCTGTTTGCTCACGCGCCTGGTCACCGTCAACGTCTGACTGTGGCCGACCCCGGTCGCCATGGCCACCCGGTTGAAGATCGCGCGCACGAACCACGGCGGCTTGAGGTAGGCCATGACGACAAGTGTCACCGCGCCGACGGCCGACTGCAACGCTTCGGCGGCAGTGGGGTGAGGGCGGCAAACCGGCTTGTTCATCGCCGCCAGCGCATTCTGGGCGGTTGGCCGCGCGGCCGGATCAACCGCGCGGGCGCAGCCTGGCCCGGATCGGGCCTTTGGCCACGGTGGTGAACGGCACCTCGCAGCGGAAGTCGTCGTCGACCGACTCGATCTCCGCGGCCCGCACGATGGTGGCCAGCGCGAGCGTCGTCTCCAGGCGCGCGAAGTGCTCGCCGATGCACGGGCGGCCACCACCGAGGAACGGCAGGAACTGCCACCGGTCGCGATTCTTGACGTTCTCCGGGCTGAACCGGTCCGGGTCGAACACCATCGGCTCCGGCCACAGCTGCGGATCATGGTGCAGCGCATACAGTCCCAGCGCGATGAGGCTGCCGGCCTGTACCCGGTAGCCGGCCACGGCGATGTCGCGGGTGGCCAGCCGGGCCACCCCGGCCGCGGGCGGGCACAACCGCAGCGCCTCGTGCAGCACCTGCTGGGTGTAACCGAGCCGGGGCACGTCGTCGGGCGTCAGTTCGCCGTCCCCGATCCCGGCCGCTTCGGCGGCGACGCGGCGCTGCACCTCGGGGTGGCGCCCGAGCACCCACAGCGAGTACGTCAGCGCGGTCGCGGTGGTGTCGTGGCCGGCCAGCATGAAGATCAAGAGGTCGTTGGAGATGTCGGCGTCGGAGAGCGGCCGCCCGGTCTGCGGGTCGGTCGCGGCGATCAGGGCCTGCACGAGCGGCGCGTCCCGCGCCGGGTCGGCTCGGCAGGCGCGCACCATGTCGTCGGTGATCGCGCGCATGGCCGCCACCGCGGCGCGGGTACGGCGCCGCGCCGGCGTCGGCAACCAGCGCGGGGCCCGCAGCGGCCGCAGGGCGCGGTCGGCGGTGTAGGACGACGCCACGTGCATACAGCGGGCGATGGTGTCGGCACGCTCGTTGAGATCGACACCGAGTACCGACCGGCCCAGCGACTGCATCGCCACCCGGCGGCATTCCGCGTCCAGGTCGACCTCACCGCCGGCCGGCCACCGGTCGACGAAAGCTTGTGCAGCCCTGGACATGTGACCACCGAAATCGCGCACGCTGTGCTTGGTGAAGACCGGCTGCAACGCGCGTTTGCGGGGCCGCCACTGCTCGTTGGGCAGTACGAACAGGCTGTCACCGGCCGCATGCTGCACTTCTTCGTGGATGATGCACCGTTCGGAGGCGGCGTCGCTGCGGCCCAGCACGTCCCGCATCCCCTCCGGCGACATCACCGCCACGATCGGCGGGATCAGCGTGCGCGGGCCGAACTGGATGCGGGTGACGGGACCGCCGGCGTCGCGGATGACCTCCTGCCCGGTGTCCAGTCTGCGGACCAGCCCGGCCAGCTGCCACGGCGGAAGGGGGTTGCGCGGCGCCAGCGGCAACGATGCGACCGGGGGCGCCTCGGTGGCGGTCACGATGCGTGCCACCGCAGCACCTCGCCGCGGCCCTGCATCATGACGGTGCCGGGCATGACCCGCAGCCGGTAGGGCGCGAGCCGTAACACGGCGAAGGCGTCGGAGGTCGGACCGTCGGCCCACATCGGGATGATCGCCGGGTCGTAGCCGACCGGCTCCGGCCCGGTCGCGAATTTCTCCCAGACCGCGGTGCGGGTTTCGTCGTCGCGATACCACTCGACGAGGCATTCCGCCGAACAGGTGTCGTGACTGGGGGTCCAGTAGTTCACCGACACGTCCGGGTGCACCGCCAGATGCGCGCGCTTGATCGGCGTCGGCACGGTGGCGACCCAACCGAACAGGTCGGTGCCGTCCCACTCCCAGATCGGGTGCAGAACGCGCGTTCGGGGCTTGCCGTCGGCGTCCACGGTGGCCACCGACGCCCACACGATCGAATGGGCCATGGCCACGAAGGCGGGGGCGATCTGTGCCAGCGGTGTCACAGGTGAGCAGCCTAGGCAAGCACCGCCGGGTGCGTCACCCCTCGAGCTTCTTGCGGAACTCCTCGGTGTTGCGGTACTCGACGTTGCCTTCCTCGGCGGTGGTCTCGATTTTTCCCTTGTGCTCGTCGTCCACCCAGTCGGTGACCGACGTACCCGAGACGGTGCCGCCACTGCCCGGCAGCGTCGTGGTCTGCAGGTCGTCGGCATTCGCCTTCGCCATCTCCCGGGCCTTCTCCCGATGCTCGTCGGTGATCTCAGGTTTCGGGGTGAGCCGCGACTCGTCGTTCGGGTCGGGCGTCTCGGTCACGTGGTCCATCTGCACGTTCGGCTGTTTGTCGCTGGTTTGCTGGTTCTGGGGCGTGTTGTCGTCCATGCGCTTCGGGATGACCACAACTGTGATCTACGAAACTTCAGACGACAACGGTGCGCAGCGCCACCGGGAGGCTGGGCAGAAAGTGCTGGCGGGCGAAGGCGCGGATGTCCTCGGCGGTCTCCAGGGGCTGGGCGCTGGGCAGCAACAGCACCATCGCCGCGTAGCGCAGGATGCAGTCGGCCAGCTCGTCGACGGCCTCGGCGCCGATGCGCTCGGCGAAGCCCGCCGGGAAGATCATCCGCAGCGCCTCGGCCATCCGGTCGATCGCGGCACGGTGGTAGCGGCCCGCCAGTTCGAGCACCAAACCAGGTTCATCGGTGAACATCTGGTTGAGCACCCGGTGGCGCCGAAACTTCAGGATCGAGAGCGTGAAGGCCTCGACGTAGACGTTGGACTGCGGCTCGGCCTGCTTGAGCTCGGCGGCGATGTCGGCGAACAGGCGGACGTTCTCGCGTTCGATCACCGCGCCGACGAGCTCGTCTTTGTTGGCGAAGCGGCGGTAGATCGTGGTGCGGCTGACTCCGGCACGGCGCGCAACGTCGTCGAGGGCGACCCGGCGGAAGCCGTGCCGCTCGAACTCCAGAATGGCCGCGTCGAGGATCTCGGTCGCGGCCCGGTCAGCCCCGCTCATAGGCTCGGACGGCGTATCCGTTGTAGCGCACCTTCATCGGCAGCCGGTCCCACAGCCAGTTCACCGGCCGCGACCGCCAGAACGCCGCGAAGCGCTGATAGCGCCGCTCCTGCCGGTCAGTCCAGGGCAGTTCCAGCAGAGTGCGTGCCCGCGGCGGCAGCCCGCCGGTGGTCAGGAACGCCGCCAGCGGGTTGAACACCGGGGCGACGAGCTTCCACACCAGCGGGTGCACGGCCTTGGGTTTCGGGAAGCCCTTGGTGACGTAGCCGACGCCGTAGCGGGCGGTCTGGTGGGCGACCACGACCTCGTTCATCATCCGGTCCCAATACCGCTCGAACTCGTGGTAGGTGGCCGGCATCGGCCGGTCGCTGACGCCGTAGCGGCGATACCACGTCTTGGACTCCTGCCAGATCTGTTCCCGCTCGGCGTCGGTGAGCCGCTTCACGAACGTGTCGGCGAAGTAGTAGATCTGCTCGACGAAGGTCGCGTGCGCCCAGAAGTAGGTGTCGGGATCCAGCGCGTGGTAGCGGCCGGCCGGTTGCCCGTCGGGGCCGGGCATGTCGCCCTTGACCGTGACGTGGAAGTCCCGAACCTGGGTGCCGGCGTTGTGCTCGTCGGTGCCGTAGACGGTGTTGAAGATCGGCGGGATGGTCCGCTTGAGGCGCTCGGCGGTGTCGGCGAAGAACGTCGAATGGTCGTACACGCCCTGCCCGAGCTCGGCGAGCATGTTCTGCAGCACGGCCGGGCGCGGGCCGATCAGGTACATCCGGTTGTCGCCGAAGTAGCGCCAGACCAGTGACTCCGGCCCCAGCGGCAGCGCGTCTTCGAGGTGTTCGGTGTTCTCCGCCAACTCCGTCATGCGCAACAGTGTTACAAATTCTGCACTCTGTACCAACGTGTTGTGAGCGGGCTCACGGCAGGTGCGCCTGGATGACGCGGCGCGCGACGACGAAGCCGAGCGTCCCGGCGAACACGGCCTTGATTGCCAGCAGCCACCACAGTGACGCCGTGGTGACGCCGACGCTGTGCAGCAGCCACGCCACCGCGACCGTCAGGGCGGCGGCCATCGTTCCGAGCCCGAGTCCGGTCAGCCACCCCGGTCGCGGCGCACCGGTGAGATCGAGGCGCCCCGCGCGCGCCTCGCGGCGCACGCCCCAGGCGGCGAATGCACCGACCAGCGTCGACAGGATCAAGGACGTGATGACGAAATTGACCACCAGACCGTCGAGACCCCAGACCGGCTGGGCGGGTTTACCTCGGTTGGTCAGCCAGTCGATGGCGGGGTTGAGCACCATGTTGACCACTCCGGCGACGGTGGCCTGCGTGCGCGCGTAACCGCCGACGGTCGTGGAGGGCGCGGCCATGCTCAACTACCGCCGGCGGTCTGCGTCGCACGGAAGACCGCCCCGGCGTCGCCGGCCGCAAACGCGGCCCGCCGCTGCCTGGCCACCTCCTGCAGATACCTCTCTGCCCTGTCCGGGTCCGACGCGTACAACCGCCACAGATCGCGCGGCTTCTCCGGAAACGCGATGATGCCGTCCCCGGCGGCGACCCCGGCCAGGATGAGTCGCGCGGCCTCCTCGGCCGGGATCGAGTCCTCGGGCGGTTCGGCCTCGAACGGCTGACCGATGACCGGCGTGCCGAAGATCCGGCTGATCACGTTGCCCGGGCACACCACCGAGACCCGGATCCCATCGGCGGCCAGTTCGTAGCGCAACGACTCCGACAGTCCTACGACGCCGTATTTTGTTGTGCAGTAAAGCGATTGGTAGGGAAATGGGACCAGGCCGGCCAGCGAGGCGGTGTTGACGATGTGGCCGCTGCCCTGACGTGCCATGATCGGCACCGCGGCGTGCACGCCGTAGATGACGCCCCACAGGTTCAGGTCGACGATGCGCCGCCAGTGTTCGAGCGTCGCCGCACCGATGGGCATCGTGGCGCCCACACCGGCGTTGTTGAATAGGAAATCGAGGGAACCGTGTTCCTCGGCCGCATGCTCGACGGTCACCTGCACCTGGTGCTGGTCGGTGACGTCGACCACGGCCGCATGCACCCGGCCGTCGTGCATGCCCAACCCCTCGGCGACGGCCGCGAGCCGGTCGGCGTCGAAGTCGGTCAGGACCACGATGGCACCGTGGTCGAGCAGTGCCTCGGCGATCGCCTGCCCGATCCCCGACGCCGCACCGGTCACGACGCTGACCTTGCCGCGGAAGTAGTTGGTCATGCCGACTCCCGTGCGTGATCGACCGGCACCGGCATCAGATACCAAAGGGGATCGTCGAACCGGAACACGCCTTTGATGAAAGACGACCCAGCCCCGCTCGGGTAGGGGCAATGGTCCCCGACCTCAGCGCGTGCCGCGCCGCCGGCGCAGGTGCGCGACACCGAGCACTGCCAGCACGCCGGCGGCGGTGGCCAGCAACAGCGACAACGTCAGCAGCGGCGTGTAGTACACCTGTGACGTCGTGGCGGGCTCCCCGTCGAGGATCGGAGCGACCACGACCGGCGACGAGGCCGAGATCCAGCTGACGACGGCACCGGCCGCGGCCAGGACGGCCACCACCAGCTCGCCGATGGCGCGTCGTCTCACGGGGCAGACTCCGGCGGGATGCGCTCCTCGAGCAGGTTGGTCAGCGCCGCGCGGAGCTGCGCGTGCTTGCGGGCCCAGGCCTGGGCGGTCCGGTCGTTGGTCAGCCGCAGCCCGATGCCGGTGCGCCCCCGCGGCACACCGGTGAGCTCACCGAGGGCCCGGGCGTACTGCCACTTCGGCGTCTCCGAACCGGTGGCTTCCGGGTAGACGCGCACGATCTCGTCGACCAGGGTCACCTCGGTGCCCTGCCGCAGTTTCTCGGGGGTGAGTTCGACCGAGGTGTGAATCCGCGCCGCCTTGACCTGGATGCTCAGGAAGAGGGTCACCAGCACGAAGAACAGCCCGGGCACCACCCACTGGATGCCGTAACCGGCCGACAACTGGATCAGCGCCATCGCCGCACCGGCGCCCGGTCCGGCCAGCACCCACAGCCAGCTCGCGCCTTGCTCGTAGAACAGCACCTCGGTCTGGCCGGTGGTCTCGGTCATCGCTGTCCCTCCCGGTCGTACCAGTGGCTCGCGGCGGGCCGCAGCAAGAGAGCCCCGCCGACCATCAGCGGCAGCAGCGCCATCAGGATCAACGGCTGGGCGACCTTGACGCCGATGGCCAGCAGCAGGACCACCAGGACGCAGGCCAGCGTCAGCCCCAGCAGCGCACGGCGGAACCGGTCGTCCCCGCGGCGGGCCCGTCCGGCCAGGAACGCCAGTGCACCGCCGATGAGGACCGCGCCGATGCCGGTGGTCCGGTAGACGGTCAGGTAGGTGCGGACGTCGTCGTCGGAGACGCTGTCCGGGATCGCCGCACGGGCAGCCTCGTAGGTGGCGGTGGAGGCCATCAGCCCGCCGACGATGAGCACCACAGCGCCGGCGATGACGCACCAGAACGCCACGTCGACGATACGGGGGCGGTCACCCGGTGCAGACGTGGTCATGGTCGGGTCAGCGTAACCAATCACCGGGTGAAGAATTCATGGGCTTCCTTGCGGTGCAGCAGATACATCCCGCCCACGATCAGCACCGATCCGACGATCACCGGCGCGGCGTACCCCAGCGCTGCCGCGGCCGACGGCCGGTCTACGCCGAACAGGTTGCTCACCGAGTAGACCACCGCCGCGATCGCCCCGGCGGTCAGCGCGGTGCGGGCCCACCGGTAGCCCTGTCGCAGCAGGTACAGGAAGGTCACGACGACCGCCGCGAGCGCCGCGACGAAGACCCCGTTGATCGCCAGGAACAGCCCGCCTTCCCCCTGGCCGGCGGTGAACAGGTCGACCAGATACCCGGCCACCATCAACGGCAGCGCCACCAGCCACAGCCAGAACCCGGTGTCGACATCCGGCGGCCGCCCCGTCGGCGCTTCGTCGGGCCCGCCGGGGGTGTGCTGTGGTTCGGTCACGACAGCCGGCGGGCCACGTCGGCGGCCCAGTACGTCAGCACGATGTCCGCACCGGCGCGCCGGATCGAGGTCAGCGATTCGGCCACCACGGTGTCCAGGTCGATCCAGCCTTTGGCCGCGGCGGCGCAGATCATCGAGTACTCGCCGGAGACCTGGTAGGCCGCCACCGGAACCGTGGAGATCTCGGCGGCCGCCCGCACCACGTCGAGGTAGGCCATCGCGGGTTTGACCATCACGAAGTCCGCACCCTCGGCGAGATCGAGCTCGATCTCCCGGATCGCCTCGCGGGTGTTGCCCGGATCTTGTTGGTAGGTACGGCGATCGCCCTGCAGGCTCGAGGCCACCGCCTCGCGGAACGGGCCGTAGAAGCCGGATGCGAACTTCGCCGCGTAGGCCAGGATCGCGGTGTCGGTGAACCCGGCCGCGTCCAGACCCTCCCGGATCGCGGCGACCTGACCGTCCATCATCCCGCTCGGCCCCACCACGTGGGCACCTGAATCCGCCTGCGCCACAGCTAGTTCGATGTAGCGGCGGTTGGTCGCGTCATTGTCGACGCGTCCTGAGGCGTCCACGATCCCGCAGTGCCCGTGATCGGTGAACTCGTCGAGGCACGTGTCGGCCATCAGCACCGTGGTATCCCCGAGATCGGCGGCCAGGTCGCGCAGCGCGACGTTGAGGATGCCGTCGGGGCGCACTCCGACCGACCCGTCACCGTCCTTGTCGGACTCGCGCGGCACTCCGAATAGCATCAGCCCACCGACCCCGAGGCGGACCGCCTCGTCGGCGGCGCGGCGCAGCGAGTCGCGGGTGTGCTGCACCACCCCGGGCATGGACTCGATCGGCCGCGGTTCGTCCAGTCCGTCGGCCACGAACATCGGCAACACGAGATGCCTCGGCTGCACGGTGGTCTCGCTGACCAGGCGGCGCATGGCCGCCGTGGTCCGCAGCCTCCGGGGGCGGTGGCTCGGAAAGCTCATCGACAATCCCGCTAGCGGCGACGGCTCTTCTTGCGCGGCGGGGGCAGGGCCCCTTCGGCCCGCAACCGGGCGGCGTGCTCGGCGAGCGCCTCGACCAGCGGACCGACCGCGGCCACCTCGGGCTGCACATCGACGCGCAGGCCGAATTCCGCAGCCGTCTCGGCGGTCTTGGGCCCGATGCACGCAACGATGGTGCGGGCGTGCGGCTTTCCGGCGATGCCGACGAGATTGCGCACCGTCGAGCTGGACGTGAAGCAGACCGCGTCGAAGCCGCCCGTCTTGATCATCTCGCGGGTGTGCGCCGGCGGCGGGGCCGCACGCACCGTCCGGTAGGCGGTGACATCCTCGATCTCCCAGCCGCGTTCCCGCAGGCCCTCGGCCAGGGTCTCGGTGGCGATGTCGGCGCGGGGCAGCAGCACCCGGTTCACCGGATCGAAAACGTCGTCGTAGGGCGGGAAGTCGTCGAGCAGCCCGAGCGAGGACTGTTCGCCGCTGGGCACCAGCTCGGGGTTGATGCCGAAGGCGCGGACCCGATCGGCAGTCGCCTGACCGACGCAGGCGATCTTCACACCGGAGAACGCGCGGGCATCCAGACCGAACTCGTTGAACTTCTCCCACACCGCACGCACCGCGTTGGTGGAGGTGAACACCACCCACTGGAACCGGCCGTCCACCAAACCCTTGACGGCTCTTTCCATCTGGGCCGGGCTGCGCGGGGGTTCCACGGCGATGGTGGGCACCTCGATGGGCAGCGCGCCGTGGGTGACCAGCCGGTCGCTCATCTCCCCGGCCTGATCCTTGGTGCGCGGCACCAACACGGTCCAGCCGTACAGCGCGCGGCTCTCCCACCAGTTGAGCTTCGCCCGGTGGGAGACGGTGCGCCCGATGGTGACCACCAGCGTTCCGGTCAGCGGACCGGCGGGCTCGGCCAGCGCCGGCTTGTCGAGCACCGCCTTGTCGAGCAGACCGGCCAGCGTGGTCTCCACCGACCGCTGCTGGCAGGTGGTGCCGTTGCCGGTCACCACCGCCGGGGTGGACTCGGCCAATCCGTATTCGATCAGGGTGCGCGCCGCCTCGGGCAGATGCGATGCGGTGGCGTGCAGGATCAGCGGGCCGGGAGCGGCGGCCAGCGCCGCCCAGTCCACGTCGGGATCCCGCACGTCGGCGACCGTGTGCGAGGAACCCAGCGGCAGACCCGCGTAGGTGGGCACTGCGGTGGTGCCGGGCAGGCCGGGCACGATCTCGAAAGCCAGTTGGGTCCGCGCCAGCGCGTTGACCTCGGTGATCACCGAATCCACCGACAGCGGATCACCGGCGACCAGGCGCACCACGTCGACCCCGGTACGGGCTTCGGTGGCCAGCGTCTTGGCGACCTCGGTGGGGTCGCCCAGGGCCGGGCGCACATCGGGGCCACCGGGAATCATCGGCTCGGCGGCGCCCTTGGCGCCGTCGGCGTCGTCGGTCTTGGTCGCACCGGCGGCCACGTCGGGCAGCGGGCCCGACGGCGGCGGCAATTCGGTGCCCACCAGCCCCAGGACCGCCTCGGGCACGTCGGGATCGGTGAACACCAGGGCGGCGTTGGCCAGCACCGCGCGGGCTCGTGTGGTCAACAGGCCCGGATCACCGGGCCCGGAGCCGACGAACGTGATGCGGCCGGGCTTGCCCTTGCGTCCTCGCAAGCTCATGTGTCTCTCCCGCCTTCGTCCAACAGATCGCGTGCCCCCAGCTCGAACAACTCCTCGGCCACCGAGAGCCCCAGCTCCCGTGCCCGATCGGCGGTCCCGATTCCGGACGCGCGGATCACGTCGGATCCGTCCAGCGTCGCCACGCAGCCGCGCAGCGACAGCTCTTCGAAGACGCGACCCTCCTCATCGATCGACTCGACCACCTCGGCGATCGCGCCCACCGGTGCGGAACATCCCGCCTCCAGTTCGGCCAGCAGGGTTCGCTCGGCGGTGACCGCGGCGCGGGTGTCGGCATCGTCCAACTGCGCCAACACCTTCACCAGGTCGGTGTCGCCGGCACGGCACTCGACGGCCAACGCTCCCTGCGCCGGCGCCGGCAACATCTGGACCGGCTCCAACGTCTCAGTGATGACGTTGACGCGGCCAATGCGGGACAGCCCCGCACGGGCCACCACGATCGCGTCGAGTTCACCGCGGCTTACCCTGCTCAACCTGGTATCTAGGTTGCCTCGTAGGGGGCGGATTTCCAAACCGAGACCCAGTGCTCTAAGCTGTGCCGCCCGCCGCGGGGAGGACGTGCCGATCACCGACCCCACCGGCAGTTCTCCCAGCACCATTCCGTCGCGGGCCACCAGTGCATCTCGGGCGTCCTCACGCGGGGGAACCGCGGCGATGGTGAACCGCGGGTCGGCCGCGGTGGGCAGGTCCTTGTAGGAGTGCACAGCCGCGTCGACGGTGCCGTCGGCGATGGCCTCGCGCAGCGCCGCGGTGAACACCCCGACGCCGATGTCGGCGATCGCCTCGGTGGCGCGCCGGTCCCCTTCGGTGGAGACGATCACCAGTTCGGCGGGATGGCCGGCCGCGATCAGCGCGTCACGCACGGTTCCGGCCTGGGTGGTGGCCAGCAGGCTACCGCGGGTTCCCAGACGGATCACGGGGCGATTCGCGGCAGGTGCGGAGTCACTCGGACGTGTCGAAATCTGTTGTCACCACCGATATTTCGCTGCCGTTGACGGCATTGATGTCCAGGCCGTCGAGCGGCAGCTCGCCGGCGGCCACGGCGTCGACCGCCTGCTGGTCGAGTTCGAAGAGTTCGCGCAGCGCCTCGGCGTAGCTGTCCCCGCCGGGGGCGCTGGCCAGTTGTTTGACGCGCACCGTCGGGGCGTGCAAGAGCTTGTCGACCACGCGGCGCACCGTCTTGGCGACCTCGTCGCGGTGGGCCGCATCCAGCCCGGGGAGCCGGTTGTCCAACCGCAGCAACTCGGCCTCGACGACGTCGGCGGCGCGTTGACGCAAGGCCGTGACCGTCGGGGTGACCTCGGCCATGCGCTGTCCGGCCAGGTAGAGGGCCACCTCGGCGGCGACGATGGTGCGGGCGGCTTCGGCGTCCGACGCGGCCGCCCGCGCGGAGGGCTCGCGCTGGATGCGCTCCATGTCGATGACGTGCACGTCGGGAAGGCCGGCGACGGTGGGGTCGACGTCGCGGGGCATCCCCAGGTCGCAGAACACCAGTTGCTTGCGCTCGGCGCTGTGCGCGAGACCGCGGTGCACGTCGGCCAGCGACACCACCGGCCGCACCGCTCCGGTGCAGCTGACGATGACGTCGGCGTCGGTCAGCAGCGGCGGCAGGTGGTCGAACGGGAAGGCTTCCGCGGCGATGCCCTGCTCGTTGATGTTCTCGGCCAGCCGCTTGGCCCGTGGCAGCGTGCGGTTGACGACATGGATGCGCTCGACCCCGGCGCGCAGCAGCTGCTTGGCGGCCAGCGCGCCCATCGAACCGGCACCCACCACCACGGCGCGGCGGCCGGTCAGCGAGCCCAGCTTGCGTTCGGCGATGTCGAGTGCGACCGACACCACCGAGGCGCCGGCCGCATCGATACCGGTCTCGGTGTGCACGCGTTTGCCCACCGACAGTGCACGCTGCGACAGCTCGTGGAGGGTGCGTCCCACGGTGTGGTTGGACTCGGCGGTGGCGTAGGCGCGCCGCACCTGGCCCAGCACCTGCTGTTCGCCGATGACCGCGGAGTCCAGCCCGCTGGCGACCGCGAACAAGTGCTCGACGGCGGCCTCGGCGTAGCGCACATAGGCGTACTTGGTCAGGTCCTGCAGCGACATGCCCGAGTGTTCGGCGAGCACCTGCCCGATCACCGACAGGCCGCCGTGGAACGCCTCCACGACCGCGTAGACCTCGATGCGGTTGCAGGTGGACAGCACCATCGCCTCGGTGACCAGCGCCGACCGCAGGATCTCGTCGATGATCTTGGCCTGATCGGCCTCGTCGGTGCTCATCTGCTCGAGCACGGACACCGGCGCGCTGCGGTGCGACACCCCGAAAAGCAGTACGCTCATGGCTTCATCACCGCGCTCACCACGCATTCCACGGTAGTCGCTGAGGGTCGGGCCACCAAATTCGTTCAGCTAAGCGCTTGGGGTCAGCAGCCCAGATCCGCCCGCAGCCGGGGCTCGTCGATCTCCCAGTAGCTGTGTTCGGCTCCGTCGAGCAGCACCACCGGCAGCCGATCACCGAACTCCGCGCGCAGCGCGGTCTGACCGGCCGCGGCGGCGTCGTCGACGTCGGTGACGGTCAGGGTGAAGCCCAGCTCGCCGGCCAGTTCCGCCAGCCGCGCGGCGGCGGCCGCGCACATCGGACACCCCTGCCGGGTGAGCAACTGCACGCGCCGATCCACTCCGCCAGTATCGCGCCCAGGTGCCTTAGTGTTGTCACCGTGTCCGATACCGGGGAAATGGAGGGCGGGATCGTCGACCGGGCGCAGGAATTGGCCGGTCAGGCCAGTGCCGAGGCTGCTGTTCTCGGGCTGGCCGAGGAGGCCGCGGGCCCGCCGCCCCCGCCCCCCGATCTGACCGCCGCGGCGTTCTTCGACGTCGACAACACCCTGGTGCACGGGTCGTCGCTGGTGCACTTCGCCCGCGGACTGGCGGCGCGCGAGTTCTTCACCTACTCCGATCTCGCCCGGTTCGCCCTCGCGCAGGCGAAATTCCAGCTCACCGGCCGCGAGAACAGCGACGACGTGGCTGCCGGCCGGCGCAAGGCGCTGGCGTTCATCGAGGGCCGATCGACCGCCGAGCTGGTCGCTCTCGGTGAGGAGATCTACGACGAGATCATCGCCGACAAGATCTGGCCCGGCACCCGGGCGCTGGCGCAGATGCACCTCGACGCGGGCCAGCAGGTGTGGTTGGTGACGGCGACGCCCTATGAGCTGGCGGAGACCATCGCGCGGCGGCTCGGGCTGACCGGTGCCCTGGGCACCGTGGCCGAGTCGGTCGACGGGGTGTTCACCGGTCGCCTGGTCGGCGACATCCTGCACGGTGTGGGCAAGGCACACGCGGTTCGCTCCCTGGCCATCCGCGAGGGATTGAACCTGCGCCGCTGCACCGCCTACTCCGACAGTTTCAACGACGTGCCGATGCTGTCGCTGGTCGGCACCGCGGTGGCCATCAATCCCGACGCCCACCTTCGCGACCTGGCCCGTCAGCGCGGCTGGGAGATCCGCGACTTCCGCACCGCGCGCAAGGCCGCGCGGATCGGGGTGCCCTCGGCGCTCGCCCTCGGCGCTGCGGGCGGGGCGCTGGCCGCCGCGGTGTCCCGGCGCGACCGCCACTGACCGGCCGGGCGGCTCGGCCGCACAGGCCGGCCCCTTTCCGCTGATAGGCTCGCGCCGCTACCTGCGAAAGAGACGGAAGAGCGTGCCGGCATGAGCATCGCCGCGAACATCATCGGGACCCACTACCGGTACCCGGACTACTTCGAGGTCGACCGCGAGAAGATCCGCGAGTTCGCCCGCGCGGTCAAAGACGACCACCCGGCGCACTACGACGAGGCCGCCGCCGAGGAGTGCGGTCACGACGCCCTGATCGCCTCGCTGACGTTCCTCGCGGTCGCCGGGCGGCGGGTGCAGCTGGAGATCTTCAACCAGTTCGACGTGCCCATCAACATGGAACGGGTGCTCCACCGCGACCAGAAGATCAGGTTCCACCGACCGATCCTGGCGGGCGACAAGCTGTTCTTCGACTCCTACCTGGACTCGGTGACCGAGAGCCACGGCGCCATCGTGACCGAGGTCCGAGGTGAGGTCACCGACGAGCACGGCGAGCCCGTCCTCACCAGCATCGTCACGGTGATGGGAGAGGCCCAGTCCGACACCGAGGCCGACGAGATCAGCGACCGGATCGCCTCCGCGCGCGACGAAGCGCTGCGGAAGATGGTTGCCAAGCAAACTGCGCAGGCCGACTGACCGGCGCCGCCGGGGTCAGCCGAAGAAGGTGTTGCGCCGGTTGGCCAGCAGCCGGTAGAGCGTCTGCTGAATGGTTTCGCGCACCTGGTCGGTCAGCTCGAAGGTGATCATCGGGTCGTCCGCGGCGGACTCGTCCCAGTCGGCGGTCGGGATCGGCTCGCCGAACTCGATGTACCACTTCGACGGCAGCGGCATCACACCCAACGGGCCGGCCAGCGGGAACAACGGCGTCACCGGGAAGTAGGGCAGGCCGAACAGCCGCGCCAGCAGCTTGACGTCGGCGACCATCGGATAGATCTCCTCGGACCCGACGATCGAGCACGGCACGATCGGCGCCTTCGTGCGCAGCGCCGCCGAGACGAACCCTCCACGGCCGAAGCGCTGCAGCTTGTAGCGGTCTTTGAAGCGCTTGCCCAGCCCCTTGTAGCCCTCGGGGAACACCGCGGTCAGCTCGCCGGCGACGAGCAGCCGGTGGGCGTCGTCGGTGCAGGCCATGGTGTGGCCGGCCTTCCGGGCGGCCTGGCCCACCGCCGGCATGTCGAACACCATGTCCGCGGCCAGCAGCCGCAGGTTGCGCTGCGCCGGATGGTGGTCGCGCACCGCGACCGAGGCCATCAGACCGTCGAACGGCAGCACGCCCGCGTGGTTGGCCACCACGAGGCCCGCGCCGGACTCAGGGAGGTTCTCGATGCCACTGACCTCGACCCGGAACCACGAGTTGAAGAACACTCTCAGCAAAGGAAGGAAGATAGCTTCGTTGAGATGGGGGTCGAAGCCGAACTCGTCGACGGTGTAGTCACCGGTCATCCTCTTGCGGACGAAGTCGGCGACCGCGGCGATGTTTCTGGCGAGCTCGTTGGGGGTCGCGTCGGCGCCGTCGGCGCCGGCGCGGTGTTGGTCGATCTCGCGGATGACGGCGTCGAGTTCCTCGGCCGTGGCGCCGCCGTCACGATCGGTCACGAAGGACGGATGTCGGCGCGAACTCTCCGCGCGCTGTGTCGCGCTTCGTCGCGCAGCCGTGCTGCGACTCGAATTCGAGTGCAGCGGAATCACTTTGGCCTTCGGCTCGCCCGCCAACGTCGTTCCCTCTCCCCCAGACCCCCGACCGGAAATCTGGGAACTGAGTCTATCGCCCCCAGCGCTGCGCCGCAGCGACGGCGCGTTCCTCGACCGAGCGTACCCACTGCGGGTCGACGATGGGTTTCAACGCCCGTCCCCGCACGTAATCGTCGAAAGCTTCGGCCGTCGTCCACTTCGGGGAATAGCCGAGTTCATGGCGCATCCGGGAGGTGTCCATCACGCGCCCGTAACTGAGATAGTCGAGCTGCTCGCGATCGAGCTCGGTGAGGCGGGTGGCCCGCCACAGCGAATCCACCAGCACCAGCGCCGAGCGCGGCAGCGGCAGCGCGATGCGGCCGGCCCGGCGGATCGCCTGGCTCATCATGATGACCCCCGAGGCACCGATGTTGTAGGTGCCCGGTTTCCCGGCCACCGTGGCGCGCTCCAGGGCCCCCAGTGCGTCCTGCTCGTGCAGCAGCTGCACCCGCGGGTCGTGTCCGATCACCGTCGGCACCACGGGCTGTGCCAGATAGCGCGACAGCGCGGTCTCCATCGCCGGACCGATCATGTTGGCCAGCCGCAGAATCGTCACCGCGATGTCGGGGCGCCGACGGCCGAGGCCGCGCGCGTACCCCTCGATGTCGATGCTGTCGCGCGCGAAGCCCTCCCCCGGCGGCCGCCGTCGGCTGCTGCTCTCGTCGAACAGGACCGGATCTCGAGAACTGGACCCGTACACCTCCGAGGTGGACTTCAGGATGACCCGACGCACCGACGGCGCCTTCTGGCAGGCGGCGAACAGCTGGATCGCGCCCATCACGTTGAGTTCCTTGAGCGCGGCGCGTCCGCCCGAACGCGGCGCGTAGGACGCCGCGGCGGCGTGCACCACGGTATCGACGTCGCCGTTGCGGATGACCTTGGCGATGAACGGGTTGCGGATGTCGGCGCGTACGAACTCGGCGCGCCCCATCCGGCGCAACAGGTCCTTGCTCGGCGCGACCGCGTCGACGGCGATCACCTGGTTGATGAGGGGATTCTGCGCCAGCCGCGCAGTCAGGTACCCGCCGAGAAAACGACAGGCACCCGTGACGAGGACCACCTTCGGGTAGTTGAGCTCGTCGCGGGTGCCGGAGTGGTCACCCCTGTCGCCGGTGCCGGCTCCCGAATCCATCCGGACAGCCTAGCGGCCGGGCGATCGACCTACTTGCCCAGTTTTCTGCGCTGGACCCGGGTGCGACGCAGCAGCTTGCGGTGCTTCTTCTTCGACATGCGCTTGCGCCGCTTCTTGATGACAGAACCCATGAACTCCGCTACCTAAAGTTGTGTTGACATTCAGACACCGTCGACCGACGGCGCCAGTCCCGACCGGCCACTTTACCCGGGCCCCCGAGTCAAACGAAAAACGGGCGTCGTCAACAACCGCGCGCTGCGGCTACCCGGCGTCGAAGTACGAGCTCTCCAACATGTCGTGAACGGCTTTGGCGTGCACACGAAACGACCGCCCGACCCGGACCGCCGGCAGCTCGCCGTTGTGCACCAGCCGGTACACCGTCATCTTGCTGACCCGCATCAGGCTGGCCACCTCGGCGACAGTGAGGAACTGCGCCCGCGGCGCCTGGCCGTCCCCCTGGCCGGTTTCTCGTGCCGGCTTACCTCCGCCGGACGAATCCCGCGCCGACGGCCCGTTCGTAGACGTCATCGCAACCCAATCCATCAGGCACGGGCAGTTCCAGCGGCTTCCCCACCGCTGGCACCGACCCATGCTTACCACTGGGAGAATAGCGTGGCAGGTGGGGTTACTGCGACGGGTGTGGGGTATTCAGTTCGAAAATACTGAACTACTCGGATGTAATTCCGAGCTGCTCAGACCGGGTTTTCGCCGCGGCCACCGCATTGGCGACAGCGGCCCGGAGGCCCCCGCGCTCGAGTTCCCGCAGACCAGCGGCGGTAGTGCCGCCGGGGGACGTGACTGTGGCCCGCAGCTCCGCGGGCGAGGTGTCCAGCACCGCGGCGATCGGCCCGGCCGGCGCGGCCTCGCCGTCCGGTGCGGACTGGTCCAGCCGCTCCAGCAACATGGCCGCCGAACCCGCCATGGTCTGCACCGCCAGATCGGTGGCCACCGCCCGGGAGAGTCCGGCGTCGACCGCGGCGTCGACGAGCGCCTCCACCATGAGAAAGAAGTACGCCGGGCCTGAACCCGACACCGCCGTGACAGCGTCCATCTGGGCCTCGGTGACGGTCAGCACCCCGCCGACCGCGTCGAACAACGTCGACACCTGCTTGAGGTGTTCATCGGTCGCGAACCGGCCCGGCGCCAGCGCGCTGACACCGCCTCCGACGAGCATCGGAGCGTTGGGCATGACGCGCACCACCGGCGACCCGGCGGGCAGCTTGTTCTCGTAGAACTCGGTGCTGACCCCGGCGGCCACACTGACGAAGACCTGCTCGGCGGCGTTGCTCTCGGCCCGCGCGGCGGTGTCGGCGATGTCGCCGATGACGTGGGTGATGTCCCCAGGTTTGACCGCGATGACCACGTAGTGGGCGGTGTCGACGGCCTCGGAAACCGTCGTGACGAGCACCGAGTACTTCTTGGACAGGTAGTCCGCGCGCCCCGGGCTTTTCTCCGCCACCACCAGGTCCTTGACCTGCCTACCCGCCCGCAGCAGTCCCGCCAGCAGGGCTTCGCCGATGTTTCCGCCGCCGATGATCGCGATTCTGGGCATGCCGTCAGCATCCCACGCGCACAGGTCAGGCCTGAGCTGCGGGCACCATCGCCAGCTGGCGGGTCTGGACGACGATGTGTCCCTGCGAATCGACCACGATGTGGTCCTCGTCGAACCAGTCCTGACCGATCTGGGTCGTCGTGCACATCACCCGCAGCCACCCGTCGGCCGGCAGCGCCCGGAGATAGGCGGTCAGCTGAACGGTGGGAGCCCAGCCGAACCTGTTGACTCCGTACGTCACCGGAGCCGACACGTCGCCGCACAGCAGCGCGAACAACAGGTCCGGTTCCACTCCTTTGGGCCGGACCCAGTACTCGATCATCGGCGGGCCACCGTCGGTGCGCGGGGCGAACGTCGTCAGCGACGGCCGGATGTCGCAGCCGCGGCACAGGTGGACGATGTCGGCCATCGGGTGGCCGGGTCCGATCGGCTCCAACCCCGGCGGCGGCTCGGGCATC
The DNA here is from genome assembly GCF_010726645.1 of Mycolicibacterium duvalii. NCBI lineage: Bacteria > Bacillati > Actinomycetota > Actinomycetes > Mycobacteriales > Mycobacteriaceae > Mycobacterium > Mycolicibacterium duvalii. The sequence continues at coordinate 3,913,502 of NZ_AP022563.1, forward strand.
ATCAGCGGCAGCACCGGGTTCACCGACAGCAGCGGCGGCACATGGTGTTCGGGGATGCCCATCGTGATCGCGGCCCGCACGGCTACCCGATGCTCTTCGCGCGAGCGCTCATCGCCCACCCGATCGCCCTGGCGCAGCTCGACGTCGACCAGGCTCACCCGGCGGCCACGCTTGCGCACCGTCGTGACCACCTGCATCGCACCCGGGTCGGGCGCCCACAGGAAGTTGCCGGACACCGCGATCGGCTCGACGCCGGGCATCTCGTGACGGGCCGCGTTGGCGCACAGCGCCAGCATCGCCCCGCCGTGCACCTTCGGGCCGATCGTCCAATGCTCGTTGAGCACTCCGTGATACACGCCCTCACCGGCCGGGGTGAGCGCCATCGCGTCGGTGAACAGGGTCGAGCTGGTCATGATCGGATCCTCGGCGGTATCGGCTCAGCGCAGCAGATGCGCCCGGGCGAACTGCAGCGACTCGGTCAGAAGGTCCTCGCGTTCGGCGGCGGTGCGCGCACCGGAGGTGGTCACCTCGAGGATGACATGGCCGGAGAAGTCGCTCGCGGCCAGCATCTCGCAGATCTGGACCGTCGGTTGGGTGCCCCGGCCGGGGACCAGGTGCTCGTCGGTCGACGCGCCGCTGCCGTCGCACAGGTGCAGGTGCACCAGCCCCTCACCCATCCGCTGCGCCATCTCGACGGCGTCGGTCCCCGCTGTGGCGGTATGGGAAAGATCCAGGGTGTAGTGGGCGTGCCCACCCTCAAGCGGATCATAGGACGGGGCGAACGCCGACAGCCCCGGACCGGGCCGGCCGCCGCGTTTGCGCATCCGCTCGATCGACGTCTGGCCGGCGCCGAAGAACCGGTCGGCGCGGAACGGGAACATGTTCTCCACGGCCACCATCACGTCGCTGCCGGCCTCCAATTCGGCGACCTGGGCGCTGAACCCCTCGGCGTAGCGGCGCTGCCACCGGAACGGCGGATGCACCACCACGGTCTGCGCGCCGAGCTGCTCGGCGGCGCGGACGCTGCGTTCCAGTTTCGGGATCGGATTGGCGCCCCACACGCGCTGCGAGATCAGCAGGCACGGTGCATGCACCGACAGCACCGGAACGTCGTAGCGGCGCGACATCTCCTCGATGGCATCTACGTCCTGGCTGATCGATTCGGCCCACACCATCAGCTCGACGCCGTCGTAGCCGAGCGTGGCGGCGTACTCGAACGCGGCTTCGGTACGAAGCGGATAGACCGACGCTGTCGACAGTCCGACCTTGATGGCAGGGCGCACGATGGATGCTGGACCTGGCCGCCGTCAGCCCGACTGCAACAACGCGAGCGGGCCCAACGTGACCAGGGCGCCGACGGCGACGGCGATCAGTGTGCTGCCGATGTCCTCGGTCTTGCGCACCACCCGGACCGCGACGACCAGACCGAGGATCACCAGTACCGACAGCACCAGCGCGACGATGTTGTTCCACTTCCACAGCTGGTCGAACGCGATGAACAGGCCGGCGCCGAAGACGACCGCCAGGATGCTCTGCCCCACGATCCACAACCCGTGCACGAACGACGACATGCGCCGCGGTTCGCCGTAGTCCTCGTCGAGGTCCTCCTCGAGATCCTCGACGTCGGTGCGGTCGCTCGAGGCGCGGTCGACGTCCTCGGCCAGGGTCTGACCGCCGAACAGCGGTTCGGAGGTGGAGCGCAGGTAGGACGGCAGTTCGTCGTCGGTGTCGGCCTCGACCTCGGCTTCGTCGTCGATGTCGGTGTCGGTGTCGGTGTCGGTGTCGGTGTCGTCGGCGTCTCGGTCGTCGAGGTCCTCGTCGAACGCGGCCTCGGTGTCGAGATCCTCGAGTTCCGGGCTGTCGGTCAGGACCAGTCCCTCGTCCGCGGCGCCGGATTCACCATCGGGTTCGCCATCGGCTTCGCCATCGTGCCGGCCGACGTGCGCCGAGTACTCGGCGACCGCGTCGGCGTAGTCGTAGTCGTCGGCGTCGGCGTCGCCGATCTCGTCGAGGTCGACACCGGTCAGCGCGTCCTCGCCGGGCTGCGCTGCTTCCTCCGAGTCGACTTCTTCATCAGTCTCGACAACCTCGGCTTCTTCGTCGGTCTCGGCCGGCTCGACAGTCTCGGCTTCTTCGACGGTCTCGGCTTCTTCGACGGTCTCGACCGTCTCGTCGGTATCGGCCGGCTCGACGGTCTCGGCGGACTCGGCCTCGCCGGCCGGTTCCTCGACCTGCGGCTGCTCGACCGGCGCCGGTGCGGTGTCGGTGTCGGTGTCGCGGATCACCGGGATCTCGCCGGTCAGCTCGGCGACGGTCACGGCGTCAGCCCGTCCACGGCGGCGACGGCGGCGCCCGCCGACCGGCGGCGACCCGATCGTGCCGTTGCGGGCCAGCAGCTCGGCGACCGAGATCGGCCGCGTACTGCTCTGGTCGTCAGAGGGGGTCATCGTCCGTCGCCTTTGCGCCTCGCTGCTTCATCGTCCAGCATCGCGCACCGATATCTGCTGCGTGCCCGATTCGCCGGCACCCCCCACCAGGGCGGTGCCGTCGGCCTCGCTGTCGAGTTTCCGCAGAATCAACCCCTCCCGCAACGCCCAGGGACAGATGTCCACCGTTTCGATACCGAGGGCTTTCATACTGGCCTCCGCCACCAGCGCGCCCGCAACGATCTGCGGCGCCCGGTCGGCGCTCACTCCTTCCAGCTCCGCACGGTCAGACGCGGTCATCCTAGAGATGAACGCTATGAGCTGGCGAAGCCCGGTGGCGGTCAGCGTCCGCTTGACCCGCGGACCGGCGCCCGAGGGCGCCGCGCCGGTCAGCCGCGCCAGGGAGCGGAAGGTCTTCGAGGTGGCCACCGCCAGGTCGGCCGGACCGGCCGCGGTGATGGCACCGCCGGTGCCGGCCAGCTCGTTGGCCAGCCAGTCCCGCAGCATGTTGACCCGGCGCCGGCCGGGCGGGTCGTCGGGCAGCCACTCCCGGGTCAGGCGACCGGCGCCCAGCGGCAACGACAGCGCGACGTCGGGTTCCTCGTCGACCCCGCTCGACAACTCCAGCGAGCCGCCGCCGATGTCGATATTGATGATGCGTCCGGCGCTCCACCCGTACCACCGGCGCACCGCCAGGAACGTCAGCCGCGACTCGTCGACGCCGCTGAGCACCTGCAGCGCGACCCCCGTCTCGGCCCGCACCCGCGCCAGCACGTCGTCGGAATTCGTCGCGTCCCGCACCGCGGAGGTGGCGAACGCCATCATCTCCGCGCAGCCCGAACTCCGGGCGATCTTGGCGAACTCGTCGACCGTGCTGATCAGCTTCTCGGCACCGCGCCGGGTGATCTTGCCCGAACTGTCTGTGGCCTCGGCCAGGCGCAGCGACGCCTTGGTCGAACTCATCGGGGTCGGGTGCCCACCGCGGCGCGCGTCCACCACCAACAGGTGGACGGTGTTGCTGCCCACGTCGAGCACGCCTAATCGCACCCACCCAACCTAATGGGTCTACCGTGGGAAACCGTGAGCGGATCGGACCATCCCGGTGAGGTCGAGCTGGATTTCGCCCGCGAGTGGGTGGAGTTCTACGACCCCGAGGACCCCACACATCTGATCGCGGCCGACATGACGTGGCTGCTGTCCCGGTGGACGTGCGTGTTCGGCACCCCCGCCTGCAAGGGCACCGTCGACGACCGCCCCGACGACGGATGTTGTTCGCACGGCGCGTTTCTGTCCGACGACGACGACCGCGCCAAGCTCGACGACGCGGTGCAGTTGCTGACCGACGAGGACTGGCAGTACCGCGAGAAGGGTTTGGGCAAGAAGGGGTACCTCGAGTGGGACGAAGTCGATGACGAACCCAACTTGCGGACCCGGAAGTACAAGGGCGCCTGCATCTTCCTGAACCGCCCGGGCTGGCCCGGCGGTATCGGATGCGCCCTGCACAGCAAGGCGCTCAAGCTGGGCGTCGAACCGCTGACGCTCAAGCCCGAGGTGTGCTGGCAGTTGCCGATCCGGCGCACCCAGGAATGGGTGACCCGCCCGGACGGTTCGGAGATCCTGCGCTCGACGATCACCGAATACGACCGGCGCGGCTGGGGCGAGGGCGGACTCGACCTGACCTGGTACTGCACCGGTGATCCCAACGCGCACGTCGGCGAGAAGCCGGTGTGGCAGTCCTACGCTCCCGAGCTGACCGAACTGATCGGCGAGAAGGCCTACGCGGAGCTGGCGGCGATGTGCAAGCGCCGCAGCGCATTAGGACTGATCGCAGTGCATCCGGCCACCCGGGCCGCGGAGTGAGCGGCTACCCCTCGAGCTTGTAACCCAGCCCGCGAACGGTGACCAGGTGCACCGGGTTGGCCGGGTCGGCCTCGATCTTGCTGCGCAGCCGTTTGACGTGCACGTCGAGGGTCTTGGTGTCTCCGACGTAATCGGCGCCCCACACCCGGTCGATGAGCTGGCCGCGGGTCAGCACCCGTCCGCTGTTGCGCATCAGGTATTCCAGCAGGTCGAACTCCTTGAGCGGCAACGTGATCGGATTGCCGTTGACGCTGACCACGTGACGTTCGACGTCCATCCGGACCGGGCCGGACTCCAGCACCCCGTCATCGAGCCCGAGTTCCTCGTGATCGGCGCCGCGCCGCAGCACCGCCCGGATCCGCGCGATCAGTTCGCGCGCGGAGTACGGCTTGGTGACGTAGTCGTCGGCGCCGAGTTCCAGGCCGACCACCTTGTCGATCTCGCTGTCCCGGGCGGTCACCATGATGACCGGCACACTCGAGCGGGACCGCAGCTGCCGGCACACGTCGGTGCCGCTCATCCCGGGCAGCATCAGATCGAGCAGCACGATGTCGGCGCCGGCGCGGTCGAACTCGGCCAGGGCCGAGGGGCCGTCGGTCACCACGGTGGTCTCGAAGCCCTCCTTGCGCAGCAGGAACGCCAGGGGATCGGCCAAGGACTCCTCGTCCTCCACGATCAACACACTGGTCATCGATGCACTAGTCCTCTCGTTCGTCGTGTTCGGAGTCTTCGTCAGGCAGATACGCCGGAATCGACAACGTGAACGTCGATCCGGTTCCCGGCCGACTCCACAGCCGGATGGATCCGTTGTGGTTGGCGGCAACGTGTTTGACGATCGCCAGGCCCAGACCGGTGCCGCCGGTGGCGCGGGAGCGGGCCTTGTCCACCCGGAAGAACCGTTCGAACACCCGCTCCTGGTCGGCCGGGGCGATACCGATCCCGCGGTCGGTGACCGCGATCTCGATCGTGTTGCCGATGCGGCGCCGGCTGATCGACACCGAGGAGCCGTGCGGTGAATAGGCGATGGCGTTGGACACGAGGTTGGCGATCGCGGTCACCAGCAGCGTCTGGTCACCCAGCACCCGGAAGCCGGTGGGAGCGTCGGTGGTGATCGCGATGTCGGCGTTGTCGGCGGCCACCTTGTGCCGGGACAGCGCCTCGGAGACCACGCTGTCCACTTCGACGACCCCCAGATCAGGCAGCGCCTCGGCGCCCTGCAGCCGGGACAGTTCGATCAGTTCACCCACCATGTCGGCCAGTCGGTTGGATTCGGCGACGATCTTCTCGGCGAAATGCCGCACCGTGTCGGCGTCGTCGGCCGACGCCAGCACCGCTTCTGCCAGCACGCTCATCGCCCCGACCGGGGTCTTGAGCTCGTGGCTGACGTTGGCCACGAAATCGCGGCGGGTGGCTTCCATCCGCGCCTGCTCGGACTGGTCGAAGACGTAGATCACCGCGAACCGCCTGTCGGCTTCGGTGAGCAGCCGGACATGTCCGCGCACCGACAAACCCGAGCGGCCGGACCGGCTCGAGGGGCGCGACAGGTCGATCTCGACGTCGGCGCCGGTGGCCAGGGTGCGCCGCGCGCCCTCCCACGCCCGGTCGTCGAGCAGCCGATCGCGCACCACCCCGAGTTCCTCGGCGCGGTCGTTGCAGTACACAACGTCACGGAAGGTGTCGACGACCACCACACCGTTGGGTGATTGCGCGGCGATGCGCTCGAGCATCTGGGAGACGGTGAGCCCGGACTGCGCCGCGGCCCGGCGCTGTCGACGGTCGTTCAGGCGCGGAGCCACTCGGGCCCCGACCGCCACACCGACCGGCATCGCCAGCAGTGCCACGATCGCTGCGAGCAGCAGCGCCGATACGACACTCACGCGATGATCGTACGTACCGGGTGAACGTCATCCCAGCAGCGTGCGGCCAGATCGGGACAACTCACACCGCGAAAGACGAGTGTTCGGCGCGTCGTCGCGCGCTGTTCACCTGACGTTCGTCCCCGGTGCCGGTCCCGCCCCGGCGCTGCGCTACTTCGCGCCCTGGGCGGCCACCGCCGCCGCCCCGGCGGCTGCGGCGTCGGGGTCGAGATACGTGCCGCCCTGGCGGACCGGCGACAGGTTCTCATCCAAGTCGTAGCGCAGCGGGATCCCGGTCGGGATGTTGAGCCCGACGACGTCGTCGTCGCTCATGCCGTCCAGATACTTGACCAGCGCGCGCAGCGAGTTGCCGTGCGCGGCGATCAGCACCGTCTTCCCCGCTTTCAGGTCCGGCACGATGGTCTCGGTGTAGTACGGGACGAAGCGCTCCACCACGTCCTTGAGGCACTCGGTCAGCGGCGGGCCGCCCGGCACGTCGGCGTAGCGCGGATCGGCGTCCTGGCTGAACTGCGACCCAACCTCGATGGCCGGCGGCGGGGTGTCGTAGCTGCGCCGCCACGCCATGAACTGCTCATCGCCGTACTTGGCCTTGGTCTCGGCTTTGTCGAGTCCCTGCAGCGCGCCGTAGTGGCGCTCGTTGAGCCGCCAGTCGCGGTGCACCGGGATCCAGTGCCGGTCGGCCTTGTCCAGGGCGAGGTTGGCGGTGGTGATGGCGCGACGCAGCAGCGAGGTGTAGACGACGTCGGGCAGCCGGTCCTGCTCGGCGAGCAACTCGCCGGCGCGGGCGGCCTCGGCGCGGCCCTTGTCGGTCAGATCGACGTCGACCCAGCCGGTGAACAGGTTCAGCGCGTTCCACTCACTCTCGCCGTGGCGGAGCAGGATCAGCGTCGCGGTATCTGCCATGTAGGGCATCTTCTCACGCGCGCAGATCAGTCGTCGGAGTCGCTGATGAGGTGCTCGAAGGCGCGCAGGTTCTGCAGCGACTCACCCCGCGACACCCGCCATTCCCACTCTTTTTCGATCGACGAGCGGAACCCCAACTCGAGCAGCGTGTTGAAGTCCGAGTCGACGGCCTCGAGGACCTGGCCCAGGACCCGGTCGACCTCGTCAGGGGTCACCGACGCCAGCGCCATCCGGCCGACGAGGTAGATGTCGCCGACGTTGTCGAGGGTGTACGCGACCCCGTAGAGCCTGCGGTTGCGCTTGAGCAGGAAGCGGTAGACGCCCTCGTGGTTCTCGTCGGGTCGTCGGCAGACGAACGCCTCGATGCGCACCGAGTGCTCACCGACCGACAGGATGGTGTTGGTCTTCAGGCGCCGCTCGCCGGGCAGTTCCACCACGACCCCGGGCAGGCCGCCGTGGGCGCCCTTGTGATGGAAGTAGGGCAGCTCGTGTTCGTGGAGGGTCTTCTCGATGACCGCGACCACGGTGTCGGGAGTGGCCGGGGCACTCATGCCGACACCCCGCGCCGCAGCGAGAAGCGGCGGCCCTGGCGCACCGCGGAGAGTGCCGTCGCATCGGCCGCCTTCGCGTCCCGGTGATCGGCCATGGCACGTCCGTAGCTGTCCAGCAGCGCATCGACGGTGTGCCTCCACGAGAACGTGGCGGCGTGCTCGACCGCGGCCGTGGTCATCCCGGCCGGGTCGCCGGCGAACACCCGTGCGAGCGTGGCGGCCCAGTCGTCGATGTCGTGGCCGTCGACCAGGGCTCCGCTGGCGCCGTCGCGTACCGCGACCGGTAGCCCGCCCACCGCCGCGGCGACGACCGGCGTACCGCAGGCCTGCGCCTCCACCGCGACCAGCCCGAACGACTCCGAATAGCTCGGGACGGCGACGATGTCGGCGGCGCGGTAGACGCGGACCAGGTCCTCTCGGGACTGCGGGGGAAGGAAAGTCACACGCTCGGTGATACCCAGCTCGGCGGCCAGGTGAACCAGGCGCTCCGGGGTGGCCAGTCCGCTTCCCGACGGTCCGCCGGCGATGACCACCCGGACCCCGGGCAACCGCGCGGCCGCGCGCAGCAACACGTCGGGAGCTTTGAGCGGCTGGATGCGGCCGACGAACGCGACGATCGGCTCGTCGACGGGCAACCCCAGCTGGGCCCGTGCCACTGCGCGTTCGCCGGGGGTGAACGTGTCGAGGTCGACGCCGGGGTGCACGACGTCGATGCGGGCCGGGTCTGCGTGATGCAGCGAGACCAGTTGCTGCGCCTCATGTTCGGTGTTGACGATGAGCCGGTCGGCCTCGTCGGCGACCTGTTGCTCCCCGATGGACCGCATCGGCGGTTCGGGACTGTCCCCGTCGGCCAGCGACGCGTTCTTGACCGCGGCCAGGGTATGCGCGGTGTGGACCAGCGGCACAGCCCAGCGATCGGCGGCCAGCCAGCCCACCTGACCGGACAGCCAGTAGTGCGAATGCACCACGTCGTAATAGCCCGGCTCGTGCGTCGCCTCGGCCCGCAGCACCCCCGCGGTGAACGCGCACAGCTGGGTCGGCAGGTCGTTCTTGTCCAGCCCCTCGAACGGTCCGGCCACCACGTTGCGCACCAGCACGCCGGGAGCCACCTTCACCACCGGCGGGTCGGCCGAGGACGTCGCCCGGGTGAAGATCTCCACGTCCACGCCGCGGCGGGCCAACTCGAGCGCCGTGTGCAGCACGTAGACGTTCATGCCGCCCGCGTCGCCGGTTCCCGGCTGGGCCAGTGGCGAGGTGTGCACGGACAGCACCGCCACCCGGCGCGGCTGCGGCAGTCCGGACGGATCGGTCGCTAGAGACACACCGTCATGTCTACACCGCCCGCGCGGCGACCGGACTCACGCACCGGCCTCGGCGCGACCCGCGCGACGGCTCCACCGGGCCGCCTAGTGTTGAGGCCATGACGACGCCTACTGACACCCGCCGAGTCGCCGTGGTCACCGGCGCCAGCGCCGGAATCGGCGCGGCCACTGCGAGAACCCTTGCCGCACAGGGCTTTCACGTGGTCTGCGTGGCCCGCCGGGAGGCCCCGATCCAGGCGCTGGCCGCGGAGATCGACGGCACCGCGATCGTGGCCGACGTCACCGACGCGACGGCGGTGGCGGCGATGGCCGGCCGGCTGGACCGGGTGGACGTGCTGGTCAACAACGCCGGCGGGGCCCGCGGGCTGGAGCCGGTGGCCGATGCGGACATCGACCACTGGCGGTGGATGTGGGAGGCCAACGTGCTGGGCACCCTGCACGTCACCCGCGCGCTGCTGGGAAAGCTGATCGACTCCGGCGACGGCCTGATCGTCACGGTCACCTCCATCGCGGCGGTGGAGATCTACGACAACGGCGGCGGATACACCTCGGCCAAGCACGCCCAAGGCGTGCTGCACCGCACGCTGCGCAGCGAGCTGCTCGGAAAACCGGTGCGGCTGACCGAGGTCGCGCCCGGGATGGTCAAGACCGACTTCTCGCTGAACCGCTTCTCCGGCGACGCCGAACGCGCCGAGAAGGTCTACGAGGGCGTCACCCCGCTGGTGGCCGAGGACATCGCCGAGGTGATCGGCTTCGTCGCCAGCCGGCCCTCGCACGTCGACCTGGACTTGATCGTGGTCCGCCCGCGCGACCAGGTCAGCGGCGCGGCCGGTTCCCGCTTCCACCGGGTCACCTAGCCGCCGGGTCGGGCCCCGGCCGGCTGGGGCGCCTGCGACGGCGTCACCGGCGCGGTGTCGGGAATGGTGTCCGGCGACTTCCGGTCGGACAACGCCGACATCGCCACCCACTCCTCCCACGGGACCGCCCAGTCCCAGATGTCACCGTCGGCGTAGGACAGTTGGAGCCGGGTGCCGGTGACCTCGACCGGATCGCCGTAGACCGCGGTGTGGAAGTACTGCTCGGCGTCTTCCAGCGACAGGTTGATGCAACCGTTGGTGACGTTGCTGTTGCCCTGGGAGCCCAGGCTGGCCGGGTTGGCGTGGATGAACTCGCCGTTGTTGGAGATCCGCACCGCGAACCGTTCCCGCACGTTGGCGTAGCCGGCCGCCGGGTTGGTCATGTAGAAGTCCTCGTACTTCTCGGTGACCACGTGCACGCCGCTGCGGGTGACGTTGCGGTCCAGGTCGCCCTCGCCGTAGCTGCACGGGAAGTCCATGATCACCGCGCCGGCGCCGTCGAGCACCTGGATGCGGTGGCTGCCGGCCTCGGCCTTGACGACCTGGCGGCGGCCGATGGCGAAGTCCAGCGTGGAGTCGGCCGCGCCGTAGGCGCCGTCGCCGAACGGCACCCCGTAGAGCTTCGCGTCGACGTGCACCGTGGTGCCGGCCGGGTAGTACTCGCGGGTCCGCCAGTGCGCGCGGGATCCGGCGGCCTCGTCGGGCAGCCAGGCCCAGCCACCCTCGACCTGCGGGCTGGTGGTGACCGTGAGAGCCTTCTCCACCTGCGCGCGGGCCGACTCCGGGATCGACGCGTTGAACTGCAGGATGATCGGGGCGGCGACCCCCACCGTCTGGCCGTCGGCGAGCTGGAAGCGGCCGTTGACCTGGGTGGCCGGGCTGACGGTGGTGAATGCGCCCGCCACCGGCACGGTGGCGCCGTCGGCGCCCAGTGCCCTGCCCGACCAGGTGTAGGTCATGCCGTAACCCAGTGGCTCGGTGACCGTGAACGACGTCCGCTCCGGGTTCACCTCCCCCGCCACCACCTTGCCGTTGGTGTTGGTCAGGCGGATGTCGGCGAGGGTGCCGTCCTCGACGCGCACCGCGATACGGGCGGTGGGGTTGACCTCCTGCGCCGCGTCGGCCGGGTCGAAGGTGACCTTCGGCTGCGCGGGGGCATCGTCGGCGACGTCGCCGAGCGGCCCGCCGCCGGACCCGCAGGCCGCCAGTGCGCCGGGTGCGACCACCCCGACGGCCAGTGCGGCCAACGCGCGGCGCCTGCTCAGCGCCGGGTGTGCAGAACTCACACCCGTCGACAGTACCTAGAGGCGGCACCCGATCAGCGTTGGTTCCGGTGTGAGTTCGATCCCGAAAGCCGCCGACACCCCGTCCCGGACGGTGCGGGCCAGCGCGAGCACGTCGGCGCTGGTGGCGTGACCGCGGTTGGTCAACGCCAAGGCGTGCTTGGTCGACAGCCGCGCGGGCGCGTCGGGGCCGGGGTAGCCCTTGCCGAAACCGGCCTGCTCGACGAGCCAGCCGGCGGCCAGTTTCACCCCGTCCGGGGCCGGATAGTGCGGGACGGGTCGTCGGGCCGCCGCGGCGACGCGGTCGAATTCGGCCTGCGACACCACCGGGTTGGTGAAGAACGATCCGACGCTCCACGTGTCGTGGTCGGCCTCGTCGAGCACCATGCCCTTGCCGCCGCGCAATGCGAGCACCGCCGACCGCACCGCGGCCGGGTCGGCGCGTTCACCTGGTTCGACGTGCAGCGCGGCGGCCAGCTCGCGATAGCGCAGCGGAGCGCTGCGACCCGACTTGTCGAGGGCGAACTCCACCTCGAGCACCACCATCGCCGACGAATTCTTCAGAATGCTTGTGCGGTAGCCGAATTCGAGGACGTCAGGGGTCACCCAGCGCTCGTCGCCGGTGCGACGGTCCAGCAGCCGCACCCGGCGCAGGGTGTCGGCGACTTCGGCGCCGTACGCGCCGACGTTCTGCACCGGTGTCGCGCCCGCCGAGCCGGGGATGCCGGACAGGCACTCCAGCCCGCCCAGCCCGTGCGCCAGGGCCGTGACGACGACGTCGTCCCAGCCCGCGCCCGCTTCGGCCCGCACCACCTCGCCGTCGACGGCGATGCCGCGGTTGGCGAGGCGGATGACCGTCAGGTTGTCGAGGTCGTCGCTGAGCACCACGTTGGAGCCGCCGGCGAGCACCAGCGCGTCGGCGTCGGCGGCGCGGACGGCGTCGATCACCTGGTCGGTGCTGGTGCAGGTGACCAGCCGTGCGGCCACCGGTCCGACGCGCAGCGTGGTCAGCGGCGCCAGCGGCACCCGCTCGGCGACCGCCACGCCCCCTAGCGTCGAAGTGACCACGGCCGCTAACGGTAGCGTGGTTTGCTATGCCGCGTTCATTCGACTTGGCCGCCGAATACGAGGGCACCGTCGAACAGGTTCACCGCGCCTTCAGCGACGAGCAGTACTGGTTGGTGCGCCTGGAGGATTCCGGCGCCGACCACGTGCGGCTCGACGAGATGACCATCGAGGACTCGGGAGCCATCCGGGTCCGGACCACCCAGATCCTGCGGGCCGACCGGTTGCCGGCCGTGGTGACGCAGTTCCACCGCGGAGACCTCAGTTTCGTGCGCGAAGAGATGTGGACACCCGTCGTCGACGGGCAGGCCAGCGCGGTGGTCAGCGGCTCCATCCCCGGTGCCCCGGCCAGCCTCACCGGCAACGCGCTGCTGCTCCCGGCTCCCGAAGGCGTCCGTGCGCGATTGGACCTCACCGCCGTCGTCGAGGTCCGCGTCCCGTTGGTCGGCGGCAAGATCGAGAACTTCATCGGCAACCAGCTGGTGGACCTGCTGATCGCCGAGCAGCGATTCACCACGGGGTGGATCACCGAGAACAGCTGAGTCCGGCCCTACCATCGAGGCATGCCACCTGCGCGCCCCGTCGGTGCGATCACGCGGGGCACCACCGGCCACAATCGATTGCGCCGCAGCGATCGCTGGCTGGTGCACTCTTCCCGGGTCCGCACCGCTTTGCAGGCCGGCCGCGATCCGCTGGTGGTCGATCTGGGTTACGGCGCCAAGCCGATCACCACCCTCGAGCTCGCGACCCGCCTGCGTGAGGTTCGCGCCGACGTCCGCGTCGTCGGGCTGGAGATCGACCCGGACCGGGTGCGGGCCGCGCAGGAGGCGTCCACCACACCCGGGGTCGACTTCGCGCTCGGCGGTTTCGAGTTGGCCGGGCACCGCCCGCTGCTGGTGCGTGCGTTCAACGTGCTGCGCCAGTATCCCGTCGACGCCGTGCCCGACGCGTGGGCGCAGATGCAACGGCGCCTGGCGCCGGGCGGCCTGATCGTCGACGGCACGTGCGACGAGCTGGGCCGCCGGTGCTGCTGGGTGCTGCTCGACGCCAACGCGCCGGTCAGCCTCACGCTGGCCTGCGATCCGTTCGCCATCGAACGGCCCTCCGACCTGGCCGAACGTCTGCCCAAGGCGCTGATCCACCACAACGTCGAGGGCCAGCCCGTCCACGCGCTGCTGAGCGCCGCCGATCAGGCCTGGGCCACGGTGGCCGGTCACGGGGTTTTCGGACCGCGCGCCCGGTGGCGAGCGATGACCGAAGTCCTTGCCGGGCAGGGTGTTCCGGTGGCCACGCCGCGGCGCAGCATCCGGGACGCCGTGCTGACGGTGCCGTGGTCGTCGGTGGCGCCGGTCGGCTGACCACGCGGACCCGGACCGCTCACTACGCTGGTGGCATGCGTATCGCACTGGCCCAGATCCGCAGCAGCGACGAGCCGACCGCCAACCTCGCCCTGGTCGAGGAGTACACCCGGCAGGCCGTGGATGCCGGCGCGTCGCTGGTGCTGTTCCCGGAGGCGACGATGTGCCGGTTCGGCGTACCGCTGGCCCCGATCGCCGAACCGTTCGACGGCCCGTGGGCTTCCGGGGTGCGCGCGATCGCGCAGCGGGCCGGCGTCGTCGTGGTCGCGGGGATGTTCGTGCCGGCCGACCACGGTCGCGTCACCAACACGCTGATCGCCACCGGGCCCGGCGTCGACGCACGGTACGACAAGATCCACCTCTACGACGCGTTCGGATTCACCGAGTCCAAGACCGTCGCGCCCGGCACCGAGCCCTGCCTCATCACCGTCGACGGCGTGACCGTCGGGTTGACGTTGTGCTACGACATCCGCTTCCCCGAGCTCTACGTCGAGCTGGCCGAACGCGGGGCCGAGGTGATCACCGCGCACGCGTCGTGGGGCACCGGTCCCGGCAAACTCGACCAATGGACCCTGCTGGCCCGCGCCCGGGCCATCGACACCAGCAGCGTGGTCGCCGCGGTGGGACAGGCCTACCCCGGCGACGAGCTGGCCAAGCTGGGCCCGACCGGCGTGGGGGGCAGTGTGGTCGCGTCGGCGCTGGGCGAGGTGGTCGCGTCAGCGGGCGCCGACCCGCAGCTTCTGGTCTGCGACGTCGACCTCGACGCGGCCCGCAAGGCACGCGCCACCGTCGCGGTCATGGACAACCGCTCAGCGTTCGCTCATGTCGGTAAGGCAGAATCGCGGGCGTGACCGATCCCTGGGCCCGTCAGCCTCAGCAACCCGGCCCACCGCCACCACAGTTCCCCCCGAACGCTCCGCAGGGTTCGGCACCGGGCACCGCACCCGGGTATCCGCCGCCCCCGACCGACCACGAGGAGTCCTCGTTGCCGGCCAAGCTGAAGAACTTTTTCTCCGACCCGCTGTCGGTCGTCCTGGCGGTCGTGATCGTCGTGGCCCTGGTGTTCGCCGGGTTCCTCGCCGTCGAGCTGTATGCGCGCAACCGCGCCGACTCGGTGGTGGCGGGCGTGGTCGAGTGCGTCGTTCAGGACGACGCCGAAGCGTCGTTCGGCGCCCTGCCGCCCTTCCTGCTGCAGCACGTATCGGGGCACTACACCAATATCCGGATCGAGACCGCGGGCAATCAGGTCCGCGATGCCCAGGGCATGAAGGTCGAGCTGGACATCAACGACGTCCGGCTGGAGGACTCCGCCACCTCCAGCGGCACGGTGGGGTCGTTGCTGGCCCACATCACCTGGAGCGCCGAAGGCATCAAGCAGACCATTCAGGGCGCCATCCCGCTGGTGGGCAGTTTCGTCAACGGCGTGACCACCAACCCCAGCGACGGCACCATCGAGCTCGAGGGTGCGCTGGGCAGCATCACCGCGCGCCCGCAGGTCGTCGACGGCGGCATCGCGCTGCAGGTGCAGCGCGTCACCGGTCTGGGCTTCACCTTGCCGCGCGAAGCCGTCCAGCCCGCACTCGACGCGTTCACCTCCGAGCTGACGCAGAACTACCCCATGGACATCAAGGCCGACTCGGTCGAGGTCACCGATTCCGGTGTGGTGAGCCAATTCTCGACCCGCAACGCCACCATCCCGAAGCAGTCGCAGGACCCCTGCTTCAGCGGGCTGTGACCGTCTAGCCGAAGCCGTCCAGCACGGTCCGGCTGGCGGACAGGCCCAGCCGGGTCGCGCCGGCGTCGAGCAGCGCCGCGGCATCGGCGGCCGTGCGAATCCCGCCGCTGGCCTTGATGCCCAGGCGGGCGCCCACCGCGTCGGCCATCACCGCGACCGCATGCACCGAGGCGCCGCCGTCGGGATGAAAACCGGTGGAGGTCTTCACGAAGTCCGCGCCGGCGTCCTCGGCGGCCCGGCAGGCGCCACGCAGCGCTTCATCGCCACCGAGACGCAGCAGCGCCGCGGACTCGACGATGACCTTGAGCACGGTATCGGGCGCGGCGGTGCGCACGGCGGCGATATCGGCACGCATTCCGGCGGTGTCGCCGCGCAGCGCGGCGCCGACGTCGATCACCATGTCGATCTCGACGGCGCCGGCGGCCGCCGCCAACGACGCCTCCTGCGCCTTGACGACCGAGAAGTGCTTTCCGGACGGGAATCCCACGACCGAGGCCACCGCCTGCGGCCCCTGCAGGGCCTGGACGGCCGCGGCGACCAGCGTCGGGGACACGCAGACGGCGAACACGCCGAGTTCGGCGGCCTCGGCGGCCAACGCGGTGACGTCGTGCTCGGTCGCCTCGGGTTTGAGCAGGGTGTGATCGATCAGCGCCGCCACCTGGGCGCGGGTGTAGGAACCCATCAGAAGGGTTCTTCGGTGCCGCCCGGGTTGCAGCCGGTGGCCACCAGCTGGTCGGGGCTGACCAGCGGGCGCCACGGTTCCAGATTCCAGCTCGTCTTGCCCGGTTCGAAGATCTCGGCGAATTTCCAGTGGCAGAAAAACTGTTCCTTCATCCCGGGGATCTCCGCGTCGGGCGACAACGTCAGCACCTCGGCCCAGGCCTGTTCACCCGCGGGGGCGGCGCCGGGCCGTCCGGAGGTGTCCCGCCCCGCCGGCGTCGGGTAGACGCGCAGGCTGGACAGGTCGCCCCACTTGGCCCATTCGACGTGGTCGACATAGGGCGGCGGGGACCCCGCCGGGGTGGCGGCCGCGCTCGGTGCGAGGACGACCGGCAACACACCCGCCGCCGCGACGGCGGCGAGCACGGCGCGCCGCACTATCGTGACTTCCCTTGCACCTCGAGGATTCTCGGCCGAACATCGACGAGGTAGACGCCCGCGGCGACGGCCGCGATGGCCGCGCCGAACACGCCGCGGAACAGCAGGAGCAACAGGATGCTGATACCCAGGATCGCCAGCCAAGCGGGCTTGCTGAGTTTATCGGCTGCGGTGTAGGCATCCGGTCGCTGCATCGCGGCGTGCACGAACGAGTACACACCCACGACCAGAACGATCAGGGTCAACGCCAAAATGATGACGCCCGCAAGGTCGGCAAGTATCACCTCACCAGCCTATGCGGGCGTCAACGTCGGCGTCGAATTACTTCTGGGTGACCTTCTTGGCCGGAGCCTTCTTGGCGGGGGCCTTCTTCGCCGCAGCCTTCTTGGCGGGGGCCTTCTTGGCCGGAGCCTTCTTGGCCGGAGCCTTCTCAGCGGCCTGCTTGACCGGCTCGGCGGTCTCCTCGGCGCGCTTGGGCAGTTCCACGCCGACCAGCTTGGCGGCCCGCTCACCGACCGCGCGGGTCTGCGACGCGACGTTGCCCAGCGCCTCCTGGGTCAGCTCGACGGCCTGGTCGGTGTATCCCTCGACCCGGCTGGCGGCCTCTTCCAGCGCCGGCTGGGCACGCAGCCGCTCCAGCGCGGCCTCGCCACGCTCGACCAGCTTGTTGTAGGTGGTCTGCGCGGCGTCGGCGTAGGTCTCGGCGAACTTGCGCAGTTCCTCCGAGCTGAGCCGTCCGCGCAGGTCGGCGTACTGGCTGGGCAGGTCCTCCTGCAGCCGGTTGATCCGGGCGCGGCTCTCCTCGACGCGGGTCTCGGCGTCGGTGCGAGCCTCGCCGGCGCGCTCGCGCAGCGTCGCGACGATCTCGTTGACGCGCTCGAGGGCGAGGTCCGCGGCGCCGACGGCGGCGAGCAGCGGAGCCTTCAGATCGTCGATGTCGAACTGGTTCTTGTCATCAGCCATGGTCGTTCCTTTCAATTCACGTGCGTGGGGTCAATCAACACTGAGTTCGTAATTGCTAATGGGCGTTTGGCTTCAGTGGTCGACTCCTCGTCTGGGTTGCTGACAGTGTCGAGCGCCCCTGCTGCGTCAAGGGCCGCCTCGTTCTGCTGACAGAACGAGGTGTAGATGTCGAGCAACACCTGCTTCTGCCGTTCATTGATCGCCGTGTCGGTGACGATCGCGTCCCGAACCTCGCTCGTCTCACTCGGCTCGAGAATCCCAGCCTGGATGTAGAGCACTTCCGCAGAGACGCGCAGCGCCTTGGCGATCTGGTTGAGCACGTCCGCCGACGGCTTCCGGAGACCGCGCTCGATCTGGCTGAGGTACGGATTGCTGACACCGGCCTTCTCGGCCAACTGCCGCACGGAGACCTGGGCGGCCTCCCGTTGGCTCCGGATGAACGAACCGATGTCCTGCGCAGCGTTGGACACGACAGCGGCGAGATTCTCCTCCTGCGCCATGAGTCGCCCCCTCGTGCGATGGGTATCCGTTACCGACAATCACCACGGTACGCGCGGGTGCTAACTTTTGCAAGCACTAGTTAGCGCAGGTCAGAAGGCTAAGTGGGCGATGGTGTAGATCACCAGCCCGGCGAGCGCGCCCACCACCGTGCCGTTGATGCGGATGAATTGCAGGTCCCGTCCGACGTGCAGTTCGATGCGCCGGCTGGCCTCCGCGGCGTCCCAGCGCTCGATGGTCTCGGTGATGATCGCGGTGATCTCGACGCCGTACTGACCGACCAGGTGCTCGGCCGCGCGCACGATCCAGTTGTCCACCTTGTCGCGCAGCTCGGCGTCCTCACACAGCGACTCGCCGATGCGCACCACAGTGTCGGCCGTGCGGGCCCGCAGGGCCGAGGACGGGTCGTCGACCCCCTCGAGGATCATCCGCTTGGCCGCCCCCCACGCCGTCTCGGCGGCGCGCGCCACCTCGTCGCGGGCCATGATCTGCTCTTTGACGTTCTCGGCCTTCTGGATGGTCACCGTGTCGTTCTGTAGATCGTCGGCGAAGTCGAACAGGAACCGCGTCGCCGAGCGGCGCAACTCGTGATCGGGATTGCGGCGCACCTTGTCGGTGAAGTCCATCAGCTCGCGGTGGATGCGGTCACCGACGAGGTGGTCGACCCAACGCGGCGACCAGGTCGGCGAGTCCCGCTCAACCACCCGCTCGATGATCTCGTCGGCGTTGAGCGACCACTGGAACGCCCGGTCGGCCAACAGCTGCAACAGCGCCTCCTGGCGGCCCTCGGCGAGCATCGTCGACAGCACCCGGCCGATGGGCGGGCCCCATTGGGGTTCGGCGATCCGCTTGACGATCATCCGGTCCAGCACGTGCTGGACGTCCTCGTCGCGAAGCATCTCCACGAGCACGCGAAGCACGGTCGCCGTCTCGGCCGCGACGCGTTCGGCGTGCCGACGGTCGGACAGCCATTTTCCGACCCGGCCGGCCACCTCGGCGTCACGCAGCTTCGTGCGGATGTTCTCCGGGGACAGGAAGTTCTCCCGGACGAAGGTGCCCAGGCCCTCCCCCAGCTGGTCCTTCTTGCGCTTGATGATCGCGGTGTGCGGGATCGGGATCCCGAGCGGATGCTTGAACAGCGCCGTGACCGCGAACCAGTCCGCCAGCGCACCGACCATGCCGGCCTCGGCGGCCGCGCGCACGTACCCGACCCACGGGTCGGCACCGCGGGACTGGGCCCAGCTGCACAGCAGGAAGATCACCGTCGCCCCGAGCAGGAAGCTGAGCGCGACGATCTTCATCCGGCGCAGCGAACGGCGCCGCTCGGCGTCGCCCGCCGAATCGGCACCGGCGAGCGCCTCGGCGAAGCTCGTCCGCGCGGGTCCGGCGGCTGGTAGTCGGTGTGCCACGTCCACCATCATCCGCTACGTCACCGACTGCTCCGTCCCAGCAATGCCGCAGGTGGTCGGTCACCGTATTATCGGCAGGG
The DNA here is from genome assembly GCF_010726645.1 of Mycolicibacterium duvalii. Classification (NCBI taxonomy): domain Bacteria; kingdom Bacillati; phylum Actinomycetota; class Actinomycetes; order Mycobacteriales; family Mycobacteriaceae; genus Mycobacterium; species Mycolicibacterium duvalii. Next base: position 3,932,787 of record NZ_AP022563.1, read on the forward strand.
ACAACGGAACGGATCAGCGCGAACGTGGCACAAACATCACCGCAGGTGGCGGTCAAGACCGACGGGCGCAAACGCCGCTGGCATCGACACAAGGTCGAGCGTCGGAACGAGCTGGTGGACGGCACACTGGAGGCCATCCGCCGGCTCGGCAGCAACGTCAGCATGGACGAGATCGCCGCCGAGATCGGCGTGTCGAAGACGGTGCTCTACCGCTACTTCGTCGACAAGAACGACCTCACGACCGCGGTGATGATGCGGTTCGCGCAGACCACGCTGATCCCGAACATGGCCGCCGCACTGTCGTCAAACCTCGACGGGTACGAGCTCACCCGCGAGATCATCCGCGTCTACGTCGCGACCGTCGCCGCCGAACCCGAGCCCTACCGTTTCGTCATGGCCAACAACTCGGCCAGCAAGAGCAAGGCCGTCGCCGAGTCCGAACAGATCATCGCGCGGATGCTGGCGGTGATGCTGCGCCGGCGGATGGTGGCCGTGGGCATGGACACCGGCGGCGTGGAGCCGTGGGCCTTCCACATCGTCGGCGGGGTGCAGTTGGCCACGCACTCGTGGATGTCGCATCCGAGGATGACCGCCGACGAGCTGATCGACTACCTGACGATGCTGTCGTGGAGCGCGCTGTGCGGCATCGTCGAGGTGAACGGGTCCCTGGAGCGGTTCCGTCAGAGCCCGCACCCGTCGCCCATCCTTCCTGCTTGACTGAGCGGATGAGCGAACCTCTCGATCTGCCGTCGCTGTGGTCGCACGAACCGCACGAGCACCTCAAGTTCCGTCCCGGCGACCTCGTCGCCGACATCGATGCCGACGCCACCCCCGGTTTCCGCGGCAACAAGCAAGATGCGCCGACCCTGCAGGAGGAGCGCAATGTCCGCTTCGCCGAGCTGCAGGAGAAGCTCTACGCGAACAGCCGCTCCGGTGATCACCGATCGGTGCTGCTCGTGCTGCAGGGGATGGACACCGCCGGCAAGGGCGGCATCGTGAAGCACGTTGTCGGAGGAGCGAATCCACAGGGCATCCAGTATCACAGCTTCGGCAAGCCGACCCCCGAGGAGCTGTCCCACCACTACCTGTGGCGAATCCGCAAGGCGCTACCCGCAGCGGGCCATATCGGGGTGTTCGACCGGTCCCACTACGAGGACGTGCTCATCGTGCGCGTGCACAACCTGGTGCCGCAGGAGGTCTGGGAACCGCGCTACGACGAGATCAACGCCTTCGAACGCGAACTCACCGACAGCGGAACAACCTTGGTGAAGGTCGCGATGTTCGTCTCTCTCGCCGAGCAGAAGAAGCGGCTCGCGTCACGGCTGCAACGGCCGGACAAGTACTGGAAGTACAACCCCGCCGACATCGATGAGCGGCTGAAATGGCCGCTCTACGAACAGGCCTATCAGGCCATGCTGGACCGCACGTCCACCCCCTACGCGCCCTGGCACATCGTGCCGTGCAACCGAAAATGGTACAGCCGGTTGGCGGTCACCGAGCTGCTCATCGAGGCCCTCAAGCGACTCAACATGGCCTGGCCGCCACCGGATTTCGACGTCGAGGCAGAGAAGAAGCGGTTGGCCTCGGCGTAGTCGCGGTGCGCCGAGTGTGCAGGTGGTGCACGCTTCACCTGGGGGTTGTGTATAACTACAGCACGGTCGACGTGATTCGTCGGGGGCGGAAACGACGATGCGACCATGCGACACGACATCATCGTGGCGAGCGAAGCACTGCAGGTGGGCCAGGTCACACGCCGCGAACTCGCGCGCGACTACACCAAACTGTTCCGCAACGTGTACGTGCGCACCGGAGCCCGTGTGACCGCGCGCGACAAGGCAGTTGCCGCGTGGTTGTGGTCGGGACGGTCAGCGACGATCGCCGGCACGAGTGCGGCTGCCTTGCTCGGGAGCCGCTACCTTGACGGATCTGCACCCGCGGAACTGATCCGCACCCACCGTCGCGCGCCGGCGGGTGTCTCGGTCTTCAGCGACACGGTGAGCGCGCGCGATATCTTCCACATCGGCGACATGCCCGTCACCAAGCCCGCCCGGACGGCGTTCGACATCGGTCGCCGTGCCCCGCTCCTCGTCGCCGTGCAGCGAATCGACGCCCTGCTGAACGCGACCGGTTGCCGCCCGGCCGACGTGCTCGCCGTCATCGGACGCCATCCCGGTGCCCGCGGAGTTCGGCGCGCGCAGGATGCCCTGCGACTCGTCGATGCCGGCTCGGAGTCGCCGCCCGAGACGCTCACGCGCCTGTTTCTCGTCGCAGCCGGACTGCCTCGGCCCGAAACTCAGATTCCGGTCCGCGGCCATGGGCGCCTGTATCGACTCGACATGGGCTGGCAGACACCCGAAGTCGCAGTCGAGTACGACGGCGAACAGCACTGGACCGATTCCCGCCAGCGCGCTCACGACATCGAGCGACTCGAGTTCCTCTCGCAGCAGGGCTGGACGATCGTCCGCGTCAGCTGGGCCCAGCTTCGCGACCAACCCGAACGGGTGGTCGAGCGCGTCGCGTCCGCTCTCGGTATTGCGCCGAAAGTGCAGATCTCGCACGCCTCACTCGAAGAATGCCTCCAACAAGTGCACACTCGGCGGTCGAGGCGCGGCTAGGAGGTCCCCCTAGTAGGTGTAGAAGCCCTTGCCGGTCTTCTTGCCGAGCTGGCCGGCCTCCACCATGCGCTGCAGCAGCGGCGGCGGTGCGTAGTGCGGGTCGCGGTACTCCTCGTACATCGAGTCGGCGATGAGTTTCATGGTGTCCAGACCGATCAGGTCGGCCAGGCGCAGCGGCCCCATCGGGTGCGACAGCCCGGCCACGACGGCGGTGTCGATGTCCTCGACCGTCGCGACGCCCGCCTCGGCCATCCGGATCGCCGACAGCAGGTACGGGACCAGCAGCGCGTTGACGATGAAGCCCGAGCGGTCGCCGCAGCGGACGACCTTCTTGCCGAGCACCTCGCCGGCGAACTGCTCGACCCGGGCCACCGCCTCGTCGGACGTCACCAGGGTGTTGATCACTTCGACGAGCGGCAGCACCGGCACCGGATTGAAGAAGTGCAGCCCGAGCACGCGGCTCGGATTCTTGGTCGCCGCTGCGATTTTCATGATCGGGATGCTGGAGGTGTTGGACGCGAGGACGGCGTCGGGGTCGGTGACGACCTCATCGAGCTGGGCGAAGACCTTGGCCTTGACTGCCTCGTCCTCGATGATCGCCTCGATGACGAGCTGGCGGTCGGCGAGGTCGGTCAGGTCGGTGGTGAACCGCAGCCGGCCCAGTGCGGCGTCGCGCTCGTCCTCGGAGAGCTTGCCCTTGGTGGTCGCGCGCTCCAGCGACGAGGTGATGCGATTGCGCCCCGCATTGACCAGGGTGTCACTGGGTTCGTAGACGACGACGTTCGCGCCGGCTTTCGCGCACACCTCGGCGATCCCGCTGCCCATCTGCCCCGCGCCGACGACGCCCACACGTTCCATGCTCACAAGTTCTCCTCAGTACGGCATCAGGCCCCGCCCAAATATAGGGACGGGGCCTGATGGCAGTCACCAGGGCCTACAGGCTCAGTGGAACTGGCCCTCTTCGGTCGAACCGGTCAGCGCGGTGGTCGAGCTGGTCGGGTCCACGGTGGTGGCGATCCGGTCGAAGTAGCCGGCGCCGACCTCGCGCTGGTGGCGGGTGGCGGTGTAACCGCGCTCCTCGGCGGCGAACTCGCGCTCCTGCAGGTCGACGTAGGCGCTCATCTGGTTGCGGGCGTAGCCGTAGGCCAGATCGAACATCGAGTAGTTCAGCGCGTGGAAGCCGGCCAGCGTGATGAACTGGAACTTGAAGCCCATCGCGCCGAGTTCCTTCTGGAACTTCGCGATCGTCGCGTCGTCGAGGTGCTTGCGCCAGTTGAACGACGGCGAGCAGTTGTAGGCCAGCATCTGGTCCGGGAACTCGCTCTTGACGCCCTCGGCGAACTTCTTGGCCAGCTCGAGGTCCGGAGTGCCGGTCTCCATCCAGATCAGGTCCGAGTATGGCGCGTAGGCCTTGGCGCGGGCGATGCACGGCTCGAGACCGTTCTTGATCCGGTAGAAGCCCTCGGAGGTGCGCTCGCCGGTGATGAACGGACGGTCGCGCTCGTCGACGTCGGAGGTGATCAGCGTCGCGGCCTCGGCGTCGGTGCGGGCGATCACGACGGTGGGCACGCCGGCCACATCGGCGGCGAGCCGGGCCGAGGTCAGGGTGCGGATGTGCTGCCGGGTCGGGATCAGCACCTTGCCACCGAGGTGACCGCACTTCTTCTCCGAGGCCAGCTGGTCCTCCCAGTGGGAACCGGCGACGCCGGCGGCGATCATCGCCTTCTGCAGCTCGTAGACGTTGAGCGCGCCACCGAAGCCGGCTTCACCGTCGGCGACGATCGGGGCCAGCCAGTTCTCCACCGAGGTGTCGCCCTCGACCTTGGCGATCTCGTCGGCGCGCAGCAGCGCGTTGTTGATGCGGCGCACCACCTGCGGCACCGAGTTGGCCGGGTAGAGGCTCTGGTCGGGGTAGGTGTGGCCGGACAGGTTCGCGTCGCCGGCGACCTGCCAACCCGACAGGTAGATGGCCTTGAGGCCCGCGCGCACCTGCTGCACGGCCATGTTGCCGGTCAGCGCGCCCAGCGCGTTGACGAAGTCCATGTCGTGGAGCTGCTCCCAGAGCACCTCCGCGCCGCGGCGGGCCAGCGTGTGCTCCTCGACGACGTGGCCCTGCAGGGCGACGACGTCGGCCGGGGTGTAGGTGCGGGTGACGCCCTTCCAGCGGGGGTTGTGGTCCCAGTCGTGCTGGATCTGCTCCGGACTCTTCGGCATGCCAACGGTCGACATTGCGCAACTCCTTCGGTTTGCAAATAGCGTCCAGGCCGGGGCCTGTCGCCGTTGTTAATGCTCCAGTGAGATGACTGGCGCGTTAACCCGAGAATGCCTCAAGCCATAACCGCAGGTCCAGAACTTTCCGTTGTGAACTTTCGCCAACGGCGACGCCGAACTTGCAAAGTTTGCGAAGACTGCAACAGCTGGACCGGTTCAGAAGTTACCCAACAGTAGCGAATATCCGCAGGTCAGTACGCCCGTACTGTTAAGCGATCAAGATCACAGAGCGAAGATGGCGGCGACCGCTTTCGTCTCCTCGCCGACCGCATATGTGAGCGTTGTAACAGTGCGGTCGGTCAGCTCCGGACCGAATTTGTCGGTCGATCCGGGCGGGTAGACGTGGCGGATGATCTCGAGCTTGTCGCCGAGGGCAACCGGCAGATCGTGTTCGATCGTCACCCGCAGCGGCGCGCGCATCAGCTCCGGCTGGGAGAGCAGGTAATCCTCCACCACGCTCCAATACACGGAGTTGTTCATGTGGTCGAAGATGTCGATGTCGCTGACCCGGACCGGGAAATCGCGGATGTGTTCGGCGTCGTCTCTGCTGCCCGCCTTCAGGTAGGGCTTCCAGCGCAACCGGTTCTCGTCGGTGGTGCGGCGCAGGCCCTCGATGAAGTCGTCGGAGATGCGCGCGGGCCCCTGGGTCTCGCGGTTGATGTTGATCCAGAACGCCTCGGATTCGACCAGGCCGCCTTTGCGTCCCTCGATGCGCACCCGCATCTCGCACCAACGGTTCGAGGTGCCCGAACACCAGCGCCGCAGCCGCAGGATGTCCTTGAACATGATCGGCTCGATCATGTCGATCATGGTGCGCCGCACGATCCACAGCGGGTGGGTCTCCTCGTAGCCCATCTCGCGCAGCTGATCGGTACCGATGTCCTGGATGTGGCGGGTGGCCGCGTCGAACTTCAGCCTGCCCTCGCGATCCACGTCGGCGACCCGCAGCGGCCACTGGATGTCGAAGACGTCAGGGTGCGGGTCCGGCACCGGCATCAGGGTCTTGGCCAAGCTCACGAAAATCGATACTGCCACACCGCCGGCGGTTCCCAACTTTGCGAATCCATGCTTCGCATCGCAGCTATGGTGGTTCCGTGGCCAAGACGTTCGTCGGCGCGCGCCTGCGTCAGCTGCGCAGTGAACGCGGGTTCAGCCAGGCGGCGCTGGCCCAGATGCTCGAGATCTCGCCGAGCTACCTCAACCAGATCGAACACGACGTCCGGCCGTTGACCGTTCCGGTGCTGCTGCGCATCACCGAGGTGTTCGGCGTCGACGCGACGTTCTTCGCCTCCCAGGACGACACCCGGTTGATCGCCGAACTGCGCGAGGTGCTGCTCGACCGTGATCTGGACGTCGACGCCGACGCCGCCGAGGTCGCCGACATGGTGGGCGCCCACCCGGCGCTGGCCCGCGCGATGGTCAACCTGCACCGGCGCTACCAGCTGGCCACCACACAGCTCGCCGCGGCCACCGAGGGCCGCTTCGACGACGGAAGCGGTTCGGGCTCAGGGGCGATCACCATGCCGCATGAAGAGGTGCGCGACTACTTCTACCAACGGCAGAACTATCTGCACGACCTCGACACCGCCGCCGAGGAGCTGACCTCCGGGATGCGGATCCAGCGCGGCGAACTGGCCGGAGACCTCTCCGACCGGCTGCGGTTCGTGCACGGCGTGACGATCCGCCGCCACGACCTGGGCGAGAGTGTGCTGCACCGCTTCGACCCCGGATCCAAGACACTGCACCTGAGTGCCCAACTCGCACCCGGGCAGACGGTGTTCCGGATGGCCGCCGAACTCGCCTACCTGGAGTACGGCGACTTGATCGAAAAGCTCACCGACGACGGCAAGTTCACCAGTGACGAGTCCCGCCGGCTGGCGCGGATGGGCCTGGCCAACTACTTCGCCGCGGCGACGGTGCTGCCGTACGGGCAGTTCCATCAGGTCGCCGAACAGTTCCGCTACGACATCGAACGGCTCTCGGCGTACTACTCGGCCAGCTACGAGACCATCTGCCACCGGCTGTCCACGCTGCAGCGCCCCTCGATGCGCGGCGTTCCGTTCTCCTTCGTCCGCGTGGACCGCGCCGGCAACATGTCGAAACGCCAGTCCGCCACCGGCTTTCACTTCTCCTCCAGCGGCGGCACCTGCCCGCTGTGGAATGTCTACGAGACGTTCGCCAACCCGGGCAAGATCCTGGTGCAGATCGCCGAGATGCCCGACGGGCGCAGCTACATGTGGGTGGCGCGCACCGTGGAAAGGCGCGCATCGCGCTATGGTCAGCCGGGCAAGACGTTCGCGATCGGCCTCGGCTGTGAACTGCGGCACGCCCACCGGCTGGTCTACTCGGAAGGTTTGGTCACCAGTGACTCCAACGTTCGAGCCACCCCGATCGGCGCCGGCTGCCGCGTCTGCGAACGCGACAACTGCCCGCAGCGGGCGTTCCCCGCGCTGGGCCGCGCCCTCGACATCGACGAACACCGCTCGACGGTGTCGCCCTACCTCGTGAGGCCCGCATGACTGCCCCAGACCCGTACCCCGTCCGCGTCGCGCCCGGCGGGTTCAAGGAACTCGGCCCGATCAACTGGGTCGCCGCCAAACTGGGCGCCCGCGGTATCCGCGCCCCGCGGTTCAGCCTGTTCAACGTGCTGGGCCGGCACCGCCTGCTGTTCTGGGCGTGGCTGCCGCTGTCGGGTTACCTGCTCTACGCCGGCAAGCTGCCCCGCCGCGACGCCGAGATCGTCATCCTGCGGGTCGGCCATCTGCGCGGGTGCGAGTACGAACTACAGCAGCATCGGCGCCTGGCGCGCAGCCGCGGCCTGGACGCCGACACCCAGGTGCGCATCTTCACCGGCCCGGACGCCGACGGCCTGTCCGACCGGGAGCGGACCCTCATCACCGCCACCGATGAATTCGTCGTCACCCGCGGGGTGTCCGGCCAGACCTGGCAGCGGCTGGCCACGCATCTGAGCACCACGCAGCTGATCGAATTCTGCATGCTGGCAGCGCAATACGACGGCCTGGCGGCCACCATCACCACGCTGGGCGTACCGCTGGACTTCCCGGACTGAACCCGTCGGCGGAGACCACGACGCAGTTCCCGCCGCGTTCCTTGGCCTCGTACATCGCCGCGTCGGCCGCCTTGATCACCTGGTCGAGCTGGTCGCGGTCACCCGCGGCGCAGGTCGCCACCCCGATGCTGACGCTGACCGCCGGTTCGGCGGGTGCCGACACCGCCGCGCAGATCCGCTCGGCGAGCGCGCCGGCCTTCCGCGCCGATATCCGGTCGAGCACCAGGAATTCCTCACCGCCCCAGCGCACCACGACGGCATCGCCGCGCACGGCCGACCGGATCCGCCGCGCCGTGCGGATCAGCACCTCGTCCCCGACCGCATGACCGAGGCTGTCGTTGACGTTCTTGAAGCCGTCGACGTCGATCAGCAGCGCAGACAGGTCGGCATCGGCGCGCGCGGCCTCGTGCAGCCGCTTGACCGCGGTTCCCAGACCACGCCGGTTGGTCAGTTCGGTCAGCGGATCGGTCAGTGACTGCATCGAACTGTCTTGCAGCAGCCAGAAACCGAATTGCAGCGCCGGCAGGATGCACACGGTGACCAGCAACGCGATCACCGCCCGCGACACCGCGACCTGCAGGCCGTAGTCCGGGGTGGTCGCCGCCAGCCACACGGCGATGCCGACCACGCTGGCCGTGCACCAGGCGATGTGCACGAGGTGCAGGCGTGGACCGTGGAAGAAGACGACGTAGCCGCCGGCACACAGCAGGATCGGGATGCCGGACATGGCGAGATTGGGGTCCCCGAAGAGCAGGGTCGACAGCGTCATGAGCACGTCGACGTACACCACCAGCGCCGCCGATGCCCGCACCCCCGGCCACGGCAGCAGCGCCCAGCGTGCCGCCCAGGCCAGCGAGCCCACCGCCACCACCGCCCAGCCCGCCCGCAGCAGCGCGCTGTCCACACCGGGCGGCTGCACCGCGTTGATCACCGACAACACACCCATCACGGCGCCGATGCCGGCGATCACATAGCGCAGCACCGGCAGCAGACCGCGACTTCGGAGGAACTCGATGCGCCACGAATAGTCGTCACGCTGACGCCACCACTGGCGCAGCAGGCCCCCCACAGCGCCATCGCTCACCGGCTCATTGTCGAAGTCGCCGGTGAACAACGTCAAGCAGCAACATTCGACGTCATCGACAAATCCCGTCTACGACAGCTAAAGGTATGTCACGCCGAGGACGACGAGCGACAGCAAGACCGGGGATATCGGCAGCGTCCACCAGAACGCGGTCCAGACCCGCCAGTTCGGGTTGGCGCGACGCTGCCAGGTGGTCCGGCCCGCCCAGCCCGCGGCGGCGCCGAGCAAAAGTGACGCCGCGGCGACCACCAGCACCCAGGTCGACACGTTCGATGTCGCGATGGCCGCGGAGATGCCGGCCAGCCACAGGATGTGGCCGACCAGCAGTCCGCCGAGACCGGCGACCCAGACCGCTCTCAACTAGAAGTTGATCATGTGGCCGACCAGGCCGTGGAAGCATTCCTGCATCGCCTCCGACAAGGTCGGGTGGGTGTGCACGTTGCGGGCCAGCTCGTGGGCGGTCAGATCCCACTTCTGCGCCAGCGTCAGCTCGGGCAGCAGCTCGGAGACGTCCGGCCCGATCAGGTGCCCGCCGAGCAGCTCGAGATGCTTCTTGTCGGCCACCAGCTTGACGAAGCCCGTGGAGTCTCCCAGACCGTGCGCCTTGCCGTTCGCGGTGAACGGGAACTTGGCGACGACGACGTCGTAACCCTCGTCCTTGGCCTGGTCCTCGGTCAGCCCGAAGCTGGCCACCTGCGGCTGACAGAACGTGGCGCGCGGCAACATCCGGTAGTCGCCCAGCGCCAGGGTCTCGGCACCGGCGATGGTCTCGGCGGCCACCACGCCCATCGCCTCGGCGACGTGGGCCAGCTGCAGCTTGCCGGTGACGTCGCCGATCGCGTAGATGTGGCTGACGTTGGTGCGCATGTAGTCGTCGATGCCGATGGCCTTGCGCTCGGTCAGCTCCACGCCGGCCTTGTCCAAGCCGAAGCCCTCGACGTTGGGCGCGAAGCCGATGGCCTGCAGCACCTTGTCAGCCTTGAGCTCGTCGCTCTTGCCGTCCTTGCTGACCTTCACATAAACGGACCCATCGGCCCCTTCGTCACGGATCGACTCGACCTTGGTGCCGGTCAGGATCTTCACGCCGAGCTTCTTGTACTGCTTCTCGATCTCCTTGGAGACCTCAGCGTCCTCGTTGGGCAGCGCGCGGGGCAGGAACTCGACGATGGTCACGTCGACGCCGTAGTTCTTCATCACGTACGCGAACTCCATGCCGATCGCTCCGGCGCCCGCGATGATGATCGAGCCCGGCAGTTCGCGCTCCATGATCTGCTCTTCGTAGGTGACGACGTTCTCCGACAGCGACGTGTTCGGAACCAGCTTGGTGCTGGCCCCGGTCGCGATGATCGCGTTGTCGAACTCGACGGACTCGGTCCCACCCTCGTTGAGATCGACCTCGATGCTGTTGGCGCCGGTGAACTTCCCGTAGCCGTTGATCTCGGTGATCTTGTTCTTCTTCATCAGGAAGTGCACGCCGGCAACGCGGCCGTCGGCGACCTTGCGGCTGCGGTCGAACGCCGCGCCGTAGTCGAACTCGGCCTCGCCGGTGATGCCGAAGGTCTTGGCCTGCTTGGTGAAGAGGTGGGCCAGTTCCGCGTTGCGCAGCAAGGCCTTCGACGGGATGCACCCGACGTTCAGACACACACCGCCCCAGTACTTGGGTTCGATGATGGCGGTCTTCAGCCCGAGTTGGGCGGCGCGGATGGCTGCGACGTATCCGCCGGGGCCGGCTCCGAGGACGACGACGTCATAGTGAGTCACGTCCTCAACCCTAGTGGTCGCGGCAAGGCCAGCACCTCATCGGCGAGGGTCTCGACCAACCCGGGGTCGTGGCTGACCAGCACGACGGCCGCGCCGGCGGCGGCGAAGTCTCTCAGCACCGAGACGACGGAGCCGGTGGCGATCGGGTCCAGCATCGCCGTCGGTTCGTCGCACAGCACGAAACGCGCCTGGGCGAGCATCGCCCGGCCCAGGCAGGCGCGCTGCAATTGGCCGTCGCTGACCTGGCCGGGATATCGGTCCAGCAACTCCGGTTCCAGGCCGACCCGCAACGCGACCTCGTCCAGGGTCTGCCGGGCCGCCGAGGCCGACGATGCACCGCGGATCGCGGCGGGTTCGGCGATGATCTGCGCCAGCGTCCAGCGCGGGTTGCACACCTGGCGCGGATGCTGGGCGAGCAGCGCGATCGAGCCGGATGGGGGCACCGGGCCGCCGTCGTAACGGACTTCGCCGGCGTCGGGTGCGCGCAGGCCGGCCAGCACCCGCAACAGCGTGGTCTTTCCGCTGCCCGACGCCCCCGTCACGCCGGTGACGGCACCGGCCGGGGCGACCAGGTCGACGCCGTCGAGCACCGTCCGGCCGGCCAGGGTGACCGAGACGCCGGCGGCGCGGATCCCGGTCACACCGGCACCGTGCCGAGCAGCGCCCGCAGATAGGGGTCGGCGCTGCTCAACGTGTCCTCGAGCGGTTCGTGCGACAGCACCGTGCCGCGTGCCATCACCGCGACCTCATCGCACACCGCGGCGCGCAGCAGCGACGGCAGATCGTGGGTGATCACCAGCACGGCAGCCCCGTCGGCGGCCGCCTCGCCGAGCAGCCGCCACACCAGCGCGGCGTTGTCGGGATCCAGCGCCGAGGTCGGTTCGTCGGCGATCAGCAGGGCGGGACGTCCGGCCAGCGCGGCGGCGATCGCGACGCGCTGCGCCATCCCGCCGGACAGTTCATGCGGGTAGCGCCCCACCACGGAGGCAGGGAGTGCGACGGCGGCGCACAACTGCTCGGGCGTGCGATCGGCGCCGAGCCGCGAGCAGATCTCGGCCAACTGGGATCCGACGGTCCGCACCGGGGTGAGCGATGTCGCGGCCGACTGGGGGACGACGCCGATGTGCCGGCCCCGCAGCGCCCGCCAGCCCGCTTCGTCGCCGGCGCGCAGTTCGCGGTCGCCGATGCGCACCTGACCCCGGACCCGCGACCCCGGCGGCATCAGGCCGGAAAGCGCCGCGGCGACAAGCGATTTGCCGCACCCTGATTCGCCGATCAGCGCGGTGACCCGACCGGCGTTGACCTCGAGGTTCACCTGGTCGAGGACCGGCACGGCAGCGCAGCGCCGGCCCCGCCGCAAGTCGATGTCGACGGTCAGTCCGGTCAGGGCCGCGGAGAAGGTCACCACACTGCTCCCGTCGGTGGTCGGTTGCGGCTGCGCAGCGTGGCGCCCGCCATCGCGAATGCCAGAGCGGTCGCCACGAGTGCCGCCGCGGGGACTGCGAGGGTCCACCACGCGCCGGTGAGGACGTCGCCGCGGGCCTCGCTGAGCAGGGTGCCGAGGCTGGCGCGGTCCGGTGAGAGCCCGACACCGAGGAACGACAGCGTCGACTCGTGCCACACCGCATGCGGCAGCAGCACCACCATGGCGACCAGCGCCTGGGCCGTCACCGCCGGCAGCAGGTGGTGGCGGGCCACGAACCACCGCGAGGCGCCGGCCAAGCGCGCGGTCTCGACCCAGCCCGCCTCGGCGACCGCGAGCAGCTCGGCGCGCACCACCCGGGCCACCGCGGGCCAGTGGGTCAGCGCGATCGAGGCGATGATCGCCAGCGGCGCACCGCGCCACATCGCGGCGATGACGATGCCCACCACCAGATGCGGCAGCGCGTTGACACCATCGACCAGACGCATCACCACCGCGTCCGGCCAGCCGCCGACCAGCGCCGCGGCCACCCCGATCACCACCCCCAGCACGGTGGCGGCGATCGCGCAGACCACCGCGATCAGCAGCGACATCTGCAGACCCTCGGCGGTGCGGGTCAACAGGTCATATCCCGAATGATCGGTCCCGGCAGGATGTTCGGTGCTCGGCGGTGCCAGCGCAGCCGAGAAGTCGGCCACCTGCTCGCCGGCGACCCACGGAATCCCCACCGCGGCAACCGCGATGACGCCCAGCACGATCCACGGCCAGGTCAGACCGGACCGGACGCGCTGCAGGGTGGGGGTACTCATCCGGCCATCCGGATCCGGGGGTCGATGGCCACCGCGGCGGCGTCGGACAGCGCCGAGCCGGCCAGCACCGCGGCCGCAGCCGCGACCGTCAGCGCGGCCAGCAGCGGAAAGTCCAGTGCGGCAGCGGAATCGACCAACACCGCGGCCATGCCGGGCCAGCCGAAGACGGTCTCGACGATCGCCGCACCGGCGATCAGCTCCGGCAGCCGGGTGCCCAGCAGCGCGAGCGTCGGGAGCACCGAGACCGGCGCGATGTGGCCGCGCAGCAACGCCCAGCCGTGCACGCCGCGCGCTCGGGCCCCGCGCACGGCGTCGGAGTCGATGCTCGCCACCACCGCCGCGCGCGTGGTCAACAGCAGCCACGGGATCATCGACACCGTCAACGCGAGCCACGGCAGAATCCCGTAGCGCAGCACTCCTGCCACGGTGTAGTCGGCCCCCGGCGCCGCGGCTCCCGATGCCGGCAGCCAGCGCAGCCCCACGGCGACGACGACCACCAGAGCCAGCGACACCACGAACGGCGGGACCGCCGCGAACGCCACCGACAGTCCCGTCAGCGCCCGGTCGAGCACACCACCGCGGCGCATGCCGGCCAGACAGCCCAGCACGATCGCCAGCACCGTCGCGGTCAGCAGTGCCGCCCCGGACAGCGCGAGGGTGAAGGGCAGCCGTTCGGCCAGCACGGTGCTGACCGGCTGCGACTGGGTCGACGACCAGCCGAGGTCGCCACGGGCCAGTCCACCGAGCCACTGCCACCACGCCGCGTACCAGGACTGGTCGGTGCCGTAGGCCGCGCGCATGGCGTCGCGCTGCGCCGGTGTGGCGAACTGGTAGTTGCTGCCCAGATACGCGGCCAGCGGGTCGAACGGCGACAGGGAGGCCACCGCGAAGATCGCCGCCGACAGGGCCACCGTCAGCGGTACGGCGATCGCGGTCCGCACAGCCAGCAGTCGCCCGGCGGCGCGCAGCGGCCGGGCTCCCCGCCCCGCGGGGGCGTGCTCGATGACCGCGGTCGGCGTCAGCGTGTCCATGCCGCCACGTTCCACCACGGCCCCCACGACACCCCGTGCGAATGCGGCTCCATGATCGGCGGCGTCTGCGTCCAGCCCCGGTCGCGGTAGCTGTAGGTGTGGTCGAGGAACACCAGGAACACGTGCGACGGTTCGCCGGCGTAGCCGGCCTGGATGTCGCGGTAGAGCTGGTCCTTGCCCGGTCCGGGCGCCGACCGGACCGCGCGCTCGAGCAGTTCGTCCAGCCCGGGGGCGGTGAAGTTCCCGGGGTTGGAGTACGGCGAGGAGTTCGCGACCCGGGTGTGCAGCGTGTCGTAGACCTGCGAATCGATGCTGTAGGGCGTGGCGCCGCCGCCGAGCAGCACCGCCGAGTCGCCGAACCGGGTGTCGATCTCGTCCCAGCTGCTGCCGCGCGGCCGCACCTCGATGCCGAGCGGTTTCATCGCCGCGGCGTACGCCACGGCCAGATCGCGGCGCAGGGTGTCCGACGCGTTGTACAGCAGCTCGAATGATGCTCGTGCGCCGTCCTTTTCGCGGACCTGTCCGGCATCGGCGCGCCAGCCGGCCTCGTCGAGAACGGCTTTGGCGCGATCGAGGTCGAAAGCGAAGCGGGCATCGGGGTTGTACGCATCGCCGTACGCCTCGGCCACCGGGGTGCTGGCGGGGCGGCCGTAGCCGCGAAGGACGTCGCCCACGATGGCCTCGCGGTCGACTCCGAGATTCATTGCGAGCCGGGCCGCCGGGTCGGCGGTGAACGGGTTGCCGGCCGGGAGCGCGACACCGCGCCAGTCGGCGGATTGCACGCCGACGGTCTGCACCTCGTCGCTGCGGACCGAGTCGATCAGCCGCGGCGGCAGGGTGGTGCCGTCGACGGCGCCGGAGACCATGCTCTGGGCTCGGGCGTTGTCGTCGGGAGTGTAGGTATAAACCAGTCGGTTCACCTGGGCGGGCTCACCCCAGTAGTCGTCGCGCGCCACCATGACGGCCTGATCGGGTCGCAGGCTTTCCAATCGGTACGGGCCGGTGCCCACCGGCGCGGTGTTGACCGCCCAGTCGGCCGCGGGCGCGTCCTCCACCCGCTCGGAGGGGAGGATCCCGATCAGCAGGTAGGGCCGCGGGTCGGCCGCGGTGGTCAACTCCACCGTGACGGCCTCTGGACCATCGGCGGTCAGCGACACGATCGGCGACACCGATGTGGAGATCTCCGAGGCGACCCGCGGATCAGCGACGGCGGCGTAGGTGGCGACCACGTCGGCCGAATCGAACGAGCTCCCGTCGGAGAACACCACGCCGGTGCGCAGCGGGATACGCCAGCGGTTCGGGCCGGCCGGCTCGGGTTCCCGGGCGGCCAGCGCCGGAGTCAGGTCGGGGACGACGCTGTCGGTGGTCGCGCTGGGGCGGTAGAGACCGTCGTAGATCGGTGAGACCCCGGACTCGGAGTACCCGTTCACGGGGTTGTAGCCGCCGAGCTCATAGCTCTCGGCGAGCACGATCTGGTCAGACTCCGGATCGCCGGCGGGCGTGGCACAGCCCGCCAGCAGCGCGAGGCTCGCCATCAGCATCAGCACCGTGCCGCGCGGTCCCCGCAAATTCATCTGTCTATCTGAACACATGATGACAAGAGTGTCGACAGAGACCCCCGGCCGCTATCGCGACTGTGAGTAACGAAATTCACTGAAATATTGACGGGACCGTAATAGTCGATGCTAACCTCCCCGTGGATCGGCCGTTTGTGCCACGTAGAGCTGTTATTTAGCCTTTCGGTGCAATTGCTACGCCGATCTCCCGCAGCGTTGCTGTCGTCGACGGATCATGTCGATTTCGGTCGCGCGTTCCGTACACGGTCGCGGGGGCGACCGGGGAGGCTCAGATATGTCGACGCAGCGCAAGACCGGAAAACATCGGGCGGTCAGGACCAGCGGTCACTCACCTCTGGGCACCGGGATGGCCGGTGCCGCTCTGGTCGGGATCGGCGTCTTGGTCGCTTCCCCGCCCGGCGACCCGGCCCCGGTCACCGCGAACATCGCGCTGATGTCCACCGAGTCGGAATGCCGGCCCGGTGCCGTCGACTGCTTCATCGGCGGGTCATCCACACCGACGCCGAACCCGCTGCTGACTGCGGGCGTCCCGCTGCGGCCGATGATCGGCGACGGTGGCTGGCTGATCGGCAACGGTCTCAACGCCGCCATCGACTGCACCGGCGATGCCTGCAACGGCGGCAACGGCGGCCTCCTCTGGGGCAACGGCGGCAACGGCGCCAACGGTGGCAACGGCGGAAACGGCGGGCTCTTCTACTCCGACGGCGGCAACGGCGGGGATGCCGCAGGCCCCGGACTCGACGGCGGCAACGGCGGCAACGGCGGGCTGTTCTTCGGACGCGGCGGAGACGGCGGTGACGGCGGCTACGGCGCTGACGGTGCAGCCGGCACCGACGGTCACGTCGACGGCGGAGCCGGTTTCGCCGGCGGCAACGGCGGCAACGGTGGCAACGGCGGACGCCTGTTCGGCGTCGCAGGCAACGGCGGCGCCGGCGGTGTGGGCGGTGACGGCGGGATCGGGAGTCGGGGCGCCGACGGTCTGGCCGCGACCACCGCGGGCGGTGCCGGTGGAGACGGTTCACGGGGCGGCCACGGCGGCGCCGGGGGTGCCGGTGGGAGTGGTGGCGCCGGTGGAGTGGGCGGATTCTTCGGCCGACACGGGGTCGGCGGCGTGGGAGGTGACGGCGGTAACGGCGGAACCCCGGGTGACGGCGGTAACGGCGCTGCGGGCGCTGATGGCGCGACAGGCGGGGCCGGCGGCGCGGGCGGCTCCGGCGGTGACACGGGCGCCCGCGGTACCGGTGGCGCCGGTGGGCTCAGCGGCGGAGGTGTGCACGCTGCCGACGGGGCAGACGGCGGCGCCGGACCGGAGACCGGGCTGTTCGGCAACGGCGGCGACGGCGGCGCCGGCGGCCATGCGACCGCCGCGGGCGGAAACGGCGGAGCCGGTGGTGCCGGTGGGGCCGGCGGGCTGATCGGCAACGGCGGTGACGGCGGCGCCGGCGGTAGCGGCGCGGCGGGTGACAACGGGGCCAACCCCGATCCCGGAGATCCGGCGGCCGACGGCAGCGTCGGTGACAGCGTGGTGTCGGAGACCGGCAATGCCACCGCCGGTGACGGCGGCAGCGGCGGTAACGGCGGAGCCGGGCAGACCGGCGGCGCCGGCGGCAATGGCGGCCGCGCGGACGCGTATGACGACGCGGCCGGCGGCAACGGCGGGGACGGCGGCAAGGGCGGCGACGGAGCGGCCGGCCAGGCCGGTGGGGCCGGCGGCGCGGGTGGCGCCGGTGGGCTCGGCGGAGCCATCCGGGGCAGCGGCGGTGACGGCGGCGCCGGCGGTAGCGGTGCCAGCGGAGGTGACGGCGCTGGCGGCGGTGACGGCGGTGCGGGCGGGACCGGCGGCCAGGCCGTCAGCAGCTTGCAGGATCCCACGACGCCTCAGGGTGTTCCGTCCACGCGCGGCGACGCGACTGCCGGGGCCGGCGGCGATGGCGGGGCAGGCGGAAACGGCGGCGCCGGAGGCGCAGGCGGTGCCGGCGGTGCGGGCGGCGCCGCAGGATCGGCCCAGGCCGCCGGCTACTCCGACGGTGCGCACGGGGCCGGTGGGTCCGGTGGAACCGGAGGCGACAGCGGAGCCGGGGGCGACGGGGGTGTCGGCGGCGCCGGCGGAATCGGTGGCGCAAACCTCGTCAACGGCACCGGCAGTGCGGGCGCCGGCGGTGCCGGAGGCAACGGCGGTGCCGGCGGAAACGCCGGGTTGGTCGGCGCCGGCGGCGTCGGCGGCGACAACGGCGACGGCACCCGCGGCGCGGACGGCGCCGACGGCCAGCTCCCCGGCATCCCCAGCGGTCACGGCGGCGCCGGCGGCAGCGGCGGCAATTCGACCGGCAACTACACCGATCCCGTCGTCGGCGGTAAGCCCGGCGGCACCGGTGGCAACGGCGGCGACGCCGGAAACCTCGGCGACGGCGGTGACGGAGGCAACGGCGGCAGAGGCGGCTACGGCGGCGTCGGCACCAAGGGCGCCGGAGCCACCGAGCTGGGTGCCAACGGAGGCGACGGCACCGATGGCGGCGACGGTGGAGCCGGCGGTAACGGCGGCTCCGGTGGCAACGGCGGGGTGATCTCGGGCGCGGCCGGCGACGGTGGACGCGGTGGTAACGGCGGCTGGGGAGGTGACGGGGGCACCGCGCTCGGCAGCGGTGGCGCCGGCACGTTCGACGTCAACGACGGGCGCGGCGGGGACGGCGGCAGCGGCGGGGACGGCGGAGATGGCGGAAACGGCGGCAACGGCGGCGCCGCGGGCACGGCCACCAACGGGGCCGCAGGCACCGACGGTGTCGGCGGAAACGGCGGCAACGGCGGCACCCAGGGCGGTGCGGGCGGGGGTGGTGCCGGTGCTGCCGGCACGGCCGCGCACCCCGACGGCGGCGATGGCGGCAATGCCGGCCTGGTCGGCAGTGTCGGTACCGGTGGCCAGGGCGGCAGCGGGTCGGTCGACGGTACCGACGGCCCCGATGGACCGCCGCGAACCTTGAACAACGGCGGTGGCGGTGCCGGTGGCAGCGGCTACACCGCGACCACCCCGGGCGGCAATGGCGGCAACGGCGGCAACGGTGGCACCGGGGGCACGCTCAACAGCAACGGTGGTCGCGGCGGGAACGGCGGCAACGGCGCCGCGGGCACGCCGGGCACGGCCGGGTCCGGCGCCGGAGCCTCGGGCACCGACTCACCGGTGGGCGGCGGCAGCGGCGGTCACGGCGGCAACGGTGGCGACGTGCTTGGTGGCGGCGGCACGGCCGGGGTCGGCGGCAACGGCGGCAACGGCGGTGCCGGCGCCGTGGGCGGCAACGGTGTCGCGGGCGCTGCGGGCACCGGCCAGAACGGCGGTAGCGGCGGTGACGCCAGTGATGGTGGTGCCGGTGGCCGAGGCGGCGACGGTGGAGAGAACCTCGGCTCCGGCAAGGGCGGTGCCGGTGGTACCGGCGGCCGGGGCGGGAACGGCGCGCGGGGCGGTAACGGCACCGCGGGCGGCACCGGGGTCTCCGGCGGCGGCGACGGCGGCAATGGCGGAGACGCGGGCGACGGCGGCTCCGGTGGGCCCGGCGGCGACGGCGGTAACGGCGGCGCATCCGTCGGCGGCACCGGTGGTGCTGCCGGTTCCGGCAACAGCGGCGGCACCGCCGGCAGTCCGGGGTCGGTCGGCACCGGCGGCAACGGCACATCCGGTGGCACCAAGGGCAGCAACGGGGCGACGGGTTCAGCCGGCAGCGCCGGCACAGCCGGAACTTCGGGAGACGCCGGCGGTTCCGGCGCGGCGAGCTAGACCGAAAGGAAACCGAACACGTACCCGCCGTACAGCAGGGCCGCCCCGGCGACCGAAGCCATCGGCGCCGACATCAAGCCGATCGCCAGTGCGGCGATCGGAGGCCGGTTCTGGACCAGCGCGGTCAGCAGGCTGCCCACCGTGGCGGCCACCACGTAGACCAGCACGACGAACACCGGCATGGTCTTGTCCAGCGAATGGAACCACCAGTAGTAGAGACCTGCACCGGCCGCCGCGGCGACCACCCAGACCGCCAGCATGACGAACACGAAGCGCCAGCGGCTCAGGTACTGGGCGGCCCCGGGGACCAGGACCGGTTGCGCCGGGTGCGGGGAGACGTCCGGCTCGGACGCGGGTTGGTCGAGCACCGACGCGGCGGTGAAGGCACCGGTGAACTCGGGGGTGAAGGCCTCGGTGGGTTCGCCGGGCCCGCCGTCGCGGTCGATGTCAGCCACCGGTGGCCACCTGGATGGCGGTCAACGCGCCGAACCAGCCCGGCCCGATCGCCAGGATCATCGCGCCCACCGCGGTGACCCAGCGGCGCTTGGAGACCAGGATGGTGATCAGGCCGATCACTCCGGGGATGCCGACCACGAGCGCGATCACGATGTCCGGGCGCACGGTCGCGGTGATCTCGACCGCCGCGGCGATGGCGCCGATCATGCCGATCGCCACTCCGACGATCATCACGCCGGCCAGCGCCGACGCTCTCGGCAGCGGAATCACGGTTCTGACGATAACGCCGGGGGCCCGGCCCGGCACGGCGGCGCGCGGGCGGGGTGCGCAGAATGGGGAGATGGCCGACACGGAGGATCCGCACCTGTGGCTCGAGGACGTCACCGGAGACGACGCGCTCGCCTGGGTGCGCGCCCACAACGAGCCCACGCTCGCCGAACTCGGCGGTGAACGCTTCGAACAGATGCGCGCCGATGCGCTGGAGGTGCTCGACACCGATACCCGGATCCCGTACGTACGTCGCCGCGGCGAGCACCTGTACAACTTCTGGCGCGACGCGAACAACCCGAAAGGCGTGTGGCGACGCACCACGCTCGAGAGCTATCTGCAGGAGCAACCCGAGTGGGACGTCGTGATCGACGTCGACGCGCTCGCCGCCGCCGACGACACCAACTGGGTGTGGGCCGGCGCCCACGTCATCGAGCCGGATTTCTCCCGCGCGCTGGTCAGCCTGTCCCGCGGCGGCTCCGACGCCGCCATTGTCCGCGAATTCGACATGGTGACAAGGCAATTCGTCACCGACGGGTTCCAGCTTCCCGAAGCGAAGTCGCAGGTCGGTTGGGCCGACCACGACACCCTGCTGGTCGGAACGGATTTCGGCGACGGCTCGCTGACCGATTCCGGATATCCGCGTCAGGTGCGCCGCTGGCGGCGCGGCCAACCCCTTGCCGAGGCCGAGCTCGTGTTCAGCGGTTCCTCCGACGACGTCGTGGTCGCGGCGTCGGTGGACCGTACCGAGGGATTCGAACGCACCCTGATCGCCCGCGCGCTGGACTTCTTCAACGAGGAGGTCTACGAGCTGCGCGACGGGGAGCTGATCCGCATCGACACCCCGACCGATGCGAGTATCTCGCTGCATCGGGAGTGGCTGCTGATCGAGTTGCGCACCGACTGGCAGCGCGGCGGCGGGCTGTACCGGGCCGGCTCGCTCCTGGCGGCGCCCTATGACGAATTCCTGGCGGGCACCGCCGAGTTGACGACGGTCTTCGAGCCGGACGCGCACACCTGCCTGCATCATTACGCGTGGACCCGGGACCACCTCGTGGTCGTCACGCTCGCCGATGTGGCCAGCCGGGTCGAGATCTACACGCCGGGCTCGTGGCGCAGCGAACCCGTGCGCGGGCTGCCGGAGAACACCAACACCGTGATCGTCGCCGCCGACGAACACGGCGACGAGATCTTTCTCGACTCCTCGGGTTTCGACACTGCGTCCCGACTGCTGCACGGCACGGCCGGCGCGGAGCTCCGCGAGATCAAGCGGGCCCCGTCGTTCTTCGATGCGGCCGATCTCGAGGTCACTCAGCACTTCGCCACCTCCGCCGACGGGACCTCGGTCCCGTATTTCGTTGTCGGCCATCGGCACTCGCAAGGCCCGGGACCGACCTTGCTGGGCGGCTACGGCGGCTTCGAGGTGGCCCGCACCCCGTCCTACGACGGGGTGCTGGGCCGGCTGTGGCTGTCCCGCGGCGGCACCTACGTGCTGGCCAACATCCGCGGCGGCGGCGAGTACGGACCCACCTGGCACACCCAGGCGATGCGAGAGGGCCGGCACCTGGTCGCCGAGGATTTCGCCGCGGTGGCCAAAGATCTGGTGGCCCGCGGCATCACCACGGTCGAACAGTTGGGCGCCCAGGGCGGGAGCAACGGCGGGCTGCTGATGGGCATCATGCTCACGCAGTACCCCGACCTGTTCGGCGCTTTGGTGTGCAGCGTGCCGCTGCTGGACATGAGGCGCTTCCATCTGCTGCTCGCCGGCGCGTCCTGGGTGGCCGAGTACGGCAACCCGGACGACCCCGACGACTGGGCGTTCATCTCGAAATACTCGCCCTATCAGAACATCTCGGCGCACCACCGCTATCCCCCGGTGCTGATCACCACGTCCACCCGCGACGACCGGGTCCATCCCGGCCACGCGCGCAAGATGACCGCCGCCCTGGAGGCGGCCGGCCACCCGGTGCTCTACTACGAGAACATCGAAGGCGGGCACGCCGGCGCTGCCGACAACCCGCAGACCGCGTTTCGCGCCGCACTGATCTACGAGTTCCTCCTCCGAATCCTCGACGGGAGCTGACATGTCGACCATGACCCGGGCCCTGGTGTTGATCGCCTGTACGGCCACGCTGTTGGTGACGGGATGCGCCCGCGAGATCACCGGGACACCGGTTTTGGCCGGCGGCCAGGATGCCGGCGGGCCGTCGGGATCGTCCGCGGAGTGCACGACCGTCGACGCACCGCTGGCCGACATCCCCGCGGTGAGTCCCCGCGAACCGCAGTTGCGCATCCCGGTCCCGGCGGGCTGGAAACGCAATTCGATGATGGACAGCCAGGTGATCCGGTACGCGATCGTCGCCGAGGAGTTGATCGCCAACGGTTTCGCGCCGAACGCCGTCGTCACGCTCGAGCAAGCCCGAGGCGTAGCCGACCCCGCAGAGGTGTTCGACGAGAACCGCGCCAACCTGATCCGCATGATGAACGCCACGGATCTGCAGACCGAGGACAACACCACCTGCGGGCTGCCCTCGGAGACGACGACCTACATGGCCCCGCCGATGGGGCCGGCGCCACGGCGCCCGATCATCATGCACGCCGTGGTCGCGCAGAGCGGTAACGCCACCTATCTGGCGACGGTGACCATCCAGACCTCCGACGGTGCGAACCCGACGTATCAGCGGGACGCCGAGCAGATCGTCGACGGTTTCCAGATGCTGCTGCGCTGACATGGATCAGGCATCGAATGTGCTGCTGATCGCCGGGGCCGTGGCGCTGGTGCTGGCCGCCGTCGTCCCCGGTCGCGATACCGCCCACCTTCCGGCGCGGGCGGTCAAGCGGCGGATCTACTGGTCGGGCAGCGCGATCGGCGCGGCCCTGCTGTTCGCCGGCGGGCTCCCCGATCTGCAGAGCGCGGTGGCGTTCCTGGCCGCCGCGGCGATCCTGATGACCGGATGGGCCTACTTCCGTACGCCGTACCTCAAGATCGGTGGGCGGATTCGTTCGGCGCAGCCAGCGCACCGGATACCGGATCCGCCGGCACCCGGTCGCTAGCCGCCATCGCGTCGTCGTCCGCCCGCTGCCTGCGGCGGCGCAGCCGCGACCACACGAACCGGACCACCAGCGCCGCGACGACTGCCAGCACGATGTACTGGAAGATCGCCGAATACGGTTCGACGTAACGCCAATTGGCCCCCAGGCCGTACCCCAGCCCGACGAACACGCTGTTCCAGACCAGGCTGCCCAGCGCGGTGAACAGGGTGAACACCAGGAAGTTCATCCGCTCGGTGCCCGCGGGGACGGAGATGAAACTGCGGAACAGGGGCAACATCCGGCCGAAGAACACGGCCTTGGTGCCGTGCCGTGCGAACCACGCCGATGACTTGTCGATGTCCTCGGTGTCGATCAACGGGAACCGGCTCAGCACCCGGCGCATGCGGTCATGGCCCAACTTCGCGCCCAGCCAGTAGAGCAACCAGGCGCCGAGGACCGAGCCGAGGGTGGTCCAGATGATCGCCGCGGCGACCGACAACACGCCGAGGTGAGCGGCGAAGCCGGCCATCGGCAGGATCACTTCGCTGGGCAACGGGGGGAAGATGTTCTCCAGGAAGATCGCCAGTCCGGCGCCCGGGCCGCCGAGCAGCTCCATGACATCCACGGTCCAGCCGGCCAGGCCGTCGAGTTCGGCGATGCTATCTGTCGACAACGAGCAGCCTTCCGTGGCGAGATCCGTGCGCCGCGACGATCGACGGCACAATCCTTTCCGAGAGTACCGACGGCGCAGTGACCCCAGCGGGGCACACTGTCGGGCATGGCGTCGTTCGAAACCATCCTGTACCGGACGCAACCGCCGGTGGCGACCATCACGTTGAACCGGCCCGAGCAGCTCAACACCATCGTCCCGCCGATGCCCGACGAGATCGAGGCCGCTGTGGGTCTGGCCGAACGCGACCCCGACATCAAGGTCATCGTGCTCCGTGGCGCGGGGCGGGCGTTCTCCGGCGGCTACGACTTCGGCGGCGGGTTCACCCACTGGGGCGAGGCGATGAACACCGACGGCCGCTGGGACCCCGGCAAGGACTTCGCGATGGTCAGCGCCCGCGAAACCGGCCCCACGCAGAAGTTCATGGCGATCTGGCGAGCGTCAAAACCGGTGATCGCACAGGTCCACGGCTGGTGTGTCGGCGGGGCCAGCGACTACGCGCTGTGCGCTGACCTGGTCATCGCCAGCGACGACGCGGTCATCGGGACCCCCTACTCCCGGATGTGGGGCGCCTACCTGACCGGGATGTGGCTGTACCGGTTGTCCCTGGCGAAGGTGAAATGGCACGCGCTCACCGGTGAACCGCTGACCGGCCGGGAGGCCGCCGCGGTCGAGCTGATCAACGAATCGGTCCCGTTCGACCGCCTCGAGGCGCGCGTGGCAGAGATCGCCGGCAAGCTCGCCACGATTCCGCTGTCCCAGCTGCAGGCGCAGAAGCTGATCGTCAACCAGGCCTACGAGAACATGGGGCTCGCGTCGACGCAGACCCTCGGCGGCATCCTCGACGGGCTGATGCGCAACACCCCCGATGCGTTGCGGTTCGTCGACACCGCCGCGACCGACGGTGTGCGCGCGGCGGTCACCCGTCGCGACGGCCCCTGGGGCGACTACAGCCAGGCTCCCCCGCATCGCCGCCCCGATCCGTCCCACATCATCGAGCCCTAACCCTTTTCGTTACGGAACCGTTTCGTTATGTTGGACGCATGATCGACACCGATGTCGTCGTGGTGGGAGCGGGACCGACCGGTCTGACGCTGGCCTGCGGGTTACGCCTGCACGGCGTCGACGTGCGCGTCGTCGACCGCGCCGCTGGACCGGCGACCACGTCGCGCGCGAACTTTCTGCACGCCCGCGGATCCGAGGTGCTCGGACGCATCGGCGCGCTGGGCAGCCTGCCCGACGAGTCGCTGCGCGCCATGCGGATCACGAACTATCTGGGTGACCGGCCCCTGGCGACCCTCGAGTTCGGCGATCCCGCGATGCACACCGCCGCGCCCCCGATGGTGATCTCGCAGGCCAAGGTGGAAGCCGCCCTGCGCGCCCGCCTCGCCGACCTCGGCGTGACCCCCGAATGGGGTCACGGACTGGCGGGCCTGCGCAGTGACGGCGACACCGTGCTCGCCGAGCTCGACGACGGCACCGGCATCCGCGCGCGGTGGCTGGTCGGCTGTGACGGCACCTCCAGCACTACCCGCACCCTGGCCGGTATCGGTTTCCCGGGCGTCAAACTCACCGAACGCTGGCTACTGGCCGATCTCCGCCTGGACTGGGACGTCGACCGCACCGGCACCACGGGCTGGGTCCATCCCGCCGGTGTCGTCGGAGCGATGCCCATGCCCGACGAGTCCGGCGGCGACAACCTCTGGCGGCTGTTCGCCTACGACCCCGGCCTCGCGCAACGCCCCGACCAGGACGAGATCCTGGAACGCATCCGCCGGATCCTGCCGGAACGCACCGGCCGGCAGGCACGCATCGACGGCGCGGACTGGCTGTCGGTGTTCACCGTGCACCGCAGGTTGGCCGACCGGTACCGGCAGGGGCGGGTGTTCATCGCCGGTGATGCCGCCCACGCGCACGCGCCCTTCGGCGGGCAGGGCATGTTGACAGGTATCGGCGACGCCGAGAATCTGGCCTTCAAGCTGGCTCTGGTGGTCCATGCGCGCGCCGACGAGCCGCTGCTGGACAGCTACGAAGCCGAACGCCGGCCGCTGGCCACCGAGGTGCTGCGCGGCACCAGTGCGGTGACCCGGGTCAACATCGCCAACCATCCCGTCGGCCGGTTCCTGCGCGATCGCGTCGCCGCACGGATCTTCCGCCTGCCGGCGGTGCAGCGCTGGACCACCTACACCGCGTCTCAGCTGTGGGTCAGCTACCGGAAAGGCCCGTTGGGCGGCTCCGGGCGCAAACCCCGGCCCGGGGATCGGGTGCCCGATCTGGCGTGTCGCCGCCGCGACGGCACCCCCACCAGCGTGCACCGCGAACTCGGGGGACGGTTCGTGTTGCTGCTGCCGGCCGGCGCCGACGGTCAGGCCCCGATCGACGTGGCCCGCACCCATCTCGGCGACTTCGTGACCGGCCTGCACCACACCGGAGAACAGATGTGGCTGATCCGTCCCGACGCGCATCTGGCCTGGCGCGGTGCGGCCGGTGACGTCGCCGGTCTTTCCCGCTGGTTGACCGACGCTCTGCACACCGGTCGGGCCCGGTGACCGCCGGTGCGGTCGGTCGCGGACGGCCACGAGACGCCGAGGCCGACCGGGCCATCCTGCGCGCCGGCCTGGAACTGTTCATCGAGCGCGGTGTCGAGGGCACGAGCATCGAGCAGATCGCCAAGAAGGCCGGGGTGGGCAAGCCCACGGTCTACCGCCGGTGGTCGGGCAAGGAGGAGCTGATCGCCGCGGCGATGGAGACCCTGGTCGCCGACGAGGTGCAGTGGGCGTCGAGTGAGCAGATCGCCACCGAATCGCCCTATGCCCTCGTCGAAGCCGCGATCGACGGCGCGGCCGCGGCCACCACCACCGCGCAGTACCGGGCGCTGGTGGCGCGGGTCTTCGGATCGGCGGTCAGCCATCCGGAATTGATGGCCACCTATTGGCAGCACTACATCGTCCCGCGCCGGAAGCTGGCGGCGGCGCTCCTCGAGCGGGCCCGCGACCTCGGCACGGTGTCCGCCGACACCGACGTGGAGGTCGCGATCGACATGATGGTGGGCGCCATCACCTACCGGGTGCTGCAGCCCGACCCGCCCGACACCCCCGAGATGCGGCGGTACCTGCGTGCGGTGTACCGGCAGATCGGCTTGCTACCAAGCTGATTCACGTGCCGCGGCGCAGCACGCTACCCAGGCCCGCCGCCACCGCGCCGAGCACCACCAGTGCGACCCCCGCGACGATGGTGACGTTGAGCCAGTGATGCAGGCTGTCGATGGCGGATTCGACCATCACCTCGGCGACCGTGCGGATGTCGCCCGTGGTGCGATCGAGCGCCGCGTCGAGAGGCCGGTCGGCGACCTCGATGCCCGCCCAGCCGGCAGCACCGACCAACAGAGCCGAAACCCCCAGCGCTGTCAGGGCTTTGCCACGCGAACGCGCTGCCGCGACCGTCAGCAACGCCAGCAGGACCGTCACCGCGGCGGCCCCGATACTGATCCAGGGGCCCCACGACGCCAGCCACCGCAACTTGCCGGGGCGCAGTTCCGGGGAGTCGACGGTGATCGGGACGGTCATGGTGTCGGGCACCCGCAGATCCAGACTGCCCAGTGTCGCGTCGAACGACGGGTCGTTGAGCATGGGCGCGACGTCGATCAGCCACTGATCTGTCGAGTTGCCACTGGGCACCGCGCCGGTGAACATCCACCGATGCGCGATCCGGTTGGCCTGGCCGAACTGTCCGGCGAAGCCCTCGTTGTGGGTGTACGAGTCGGCCACCTGGCCGACCAGGCGCGGGTTGAGGGAGTAACCGTTGTCCTCGGCCAGCGTCACCGCTTGCGTGGCGAGCTCACTGGCCATCGCCTGCTGGAGCCGGGGGTCCCGAGCGGCCGAGGCAGCCAGCGAGGCGTACCCGTCCTCGTCGACGACCGTCGCCTGCGCCCACAGCGCCGGCACGGCCGCAGCCAGCGCGACGGTCGTGAGCAGCCACAACAGCAGCGCAGCGAGAAAGCGCATCGGTGTTGCGAGAGCGCCTATTTGGCCATCCGGCGGGGCCGGATCAGCGCGAGCTTGGTCATCATCGTGTTCATCCGCTGCAACGCCCGGTGCGAATTGTTGTAGTAGTTGCCGCCCGCACCGACGGCGGTACGCGGGCTGACGACGGTCTCCACCCGGCAGTACTTGCGCAGCCCCTCCGGGCCGCCGAACCGCGCTCCGATACCGGAGGTCTTCCAGCCGCCCATCGGCGCGGTGGTGCACATCAGGTTCGAGATCACGTCGTTGATGTTGACCCCGCCGCAATCAAGTTGCAGCGCAACCTCCTTGGCCCGGTCGACGTCCTTGGAGAACACCGCCGCCGAGAGCCCGTAGGGGCTGTCGTTGGCCAGCCGGATCGCCTCGTCGGCCGAGGACACCTTCATGATCGGCAGCGTCGGACCGAAGGTCTCCTCGGTCATGCACGCCATCGAATGGTCCACGTCGACGAGCACCGTGGGCTCGAAGAAGCTACCCGACCCGGTGCCGCGCCTACCGCCGGTCAGCACCCGCGCTCCCTTGGCCAGTGCATCGGCGACATGCCGCTCGGCGACGTCGACCTGGCTCTCGTCGATCATCGAACCGATGTCGTTGCCCGCGCCGCTGCCCACCGCCAGGTTCTTCACATCGCGCACCACCGCGTCGACGAACTGGTCGTAGACCTGCTCGAGCACGTAGACCCGCTCCACCGAGACACAGGTCTGGCCGGCGTTGAACATCGCTCCCCACACCGCGGCGTGTGCCGCCAGGTCGACGTCGGCGTCCTCGAGCACGATCATCGGATCCTTGCCGCCGAGTTCGAGACTCACCGGCGTGAGCCGACGCGCTGCGCGCTCCATCACTTTGGCGCCGGTCGCGCTCGACCCGGTGAACTGGATGAAGTCGGAGTTGTCGATGACCGCCTCGGAGACCGCCCGGGCCCCCTGCGCCAGCGCCAGCACGTCCGGCGCGCCCGAGTCCAGCCACCCGCGCAACAGCAACTCCGCGGTCAGTGGGGTGCGTTCCGACGGTTTGAGCAGCACCGCGCAACCGGCGGCCAACGCGCCGATCGCGTCCATCAACGCGTTGGCGACCGGATAGTTCCACGGCGCGATGATGCCGACGACCGGACGGGGGCGGTAGTGCACCGAGATCTTCTTGATGGACAGGAACGGCAGCGCGGCCGGCCGCGTCTCCGGCGCCAGCGCCTTCTCCATGGTCCGGATGTAGTACGAGGTGATCATCAGGATCAGCGGGACTTCCTGCGCGGCGTCGACGGCTGATTTGCCGGTCTCGGCGATCAGCAGTTCCTCGATTTCGCTGCGGTGGTCCCCGAGCCAGACCGCGTAGCGGGCCAGAACCTTGGCGCGGCCCTTGGCGCCGCGCGCCTCCCATTCGCGTTGGGCCGCGCGCAGCCCCGCGGCCAGGTGCGGCACGTCGGCCGGATCGGTCCAGTGCACCTCACCGGCCACTGCGCCGGTCGCCGGGTTCCTGATGGTGCCGGTGCCGGTGAACGGGTCGGGCAACTCAACGTCGGGCGTCGCGGTCATGACGTCCATGCTAACGACCGCTGTGACATGGGTCTCGCGCCGTGTTGACAGGCGTCAAGGCCTGGGCGTGATACCCCGGAGGTAGGCCGCTTGGCCCAGATGCTGGGCTGCGTCGTCGACGATGCTGACCAACCGGGCGCTGGCCGTCACCGGCGGGTTCCAGTTCCGGTCGACGACGCGGCCCAGTTCTTCGGCCGTCACCGAGGCGACATACTGCAGCGACTCCCGGTGCACGGCGTGGTAGTAGCCGGCCAGCAGGTCGGCCGGCGCCTTGACCTTGCCGACGTCCTCCGGAGTGTGGCCGTACCCGTGCGCATCCCGCGGCAGGTCCAGCGCGAAGCGGTCCACCCAGCCGTCACGGAACCACACCTGCTCGGCGCCGGCGAGGTCGCACACCTGGGCGTCCTGAATGCGCGCGCTGTGCCAGATCAGCCACGCGATCGTGTTGGCCTCCGGCGTCGGGCGGTACAGGGCGACCTCGTCGGTCAGGCCGTCGGTCAGGTCGTCGACATGCTCGATCAGCCGGGTGAAGAAGTCGCGCAGCAGTTCGCGGGAAGCGTCAGCGTCGGACATCACTCCACGCTACGCCCGCCGCTCCGGCCCGCCGCCGTGGAACACCGCTTCGACGTTGTTGCCATCCGGGTCACGTACGAACGCCCCGTAATAGTTCTGGTGGTACTCGGGCCACAGCCGCGGCTCGTGCAGCGGCTCGGCCCCCAGCGCCAGCGCTGTCTGGTAGAACGCCTGCACCGACTCGGGGTCCTTGGCGGCGAACGCGACATGCACCTCGCGGTTCGGGCCCGCGACGTTGCCCTCCGACGCGTCGGCGATCCAGAAGGCGGGGTGGCCGTCCGCGCCGTACCCGATCGCCACTCCGACGTCCATCTGCCTGGAGTAACCGAGGACCCCGAGCACCTTGTCGTAGAAGGTCTTCGAGCTGTCCCAATCGGCGCAGTTGATTCCGAAGTGGTCGATCATGGCCTCACCGTACATTCGTCGTATGACATTCGATCTGCTGATTCGCAACGGCACCATCGTCGACGGATCGGGCGGCGAACCCGTCGTCGGGGACGTCGCGGTGCGCGACGGGATCATCGTCGGAATCGGCGCCGGCCTCGACGGCGACGCCGACCGCGTCATCGACGCCACCGGGCTGCTGATCACACCGGGCTTCGTCGATCTGCACACCCACTACGACGGGCAGGCCATCTGGTCGGACCGGCTGACCCCCTCGTCGGCACACGGCGTCACCACCGCCGTCATGGGCAACTGCGGCGTCGGCTTCGCGCCGTGCCGGCCCGAGGACCACGACGTGCTCGTCGACGTGATGGCCGGCGTCGAGGACATCCCGGGTGTGGTGATGGTCGACGGGCTGCCGTGGCACTGGGAGACGTTCCCGGAGTTCCTCGACGCGCTGGAATCGCGGCCGCGCGACATCGATGTGGCGGCGCTGCTGCCGCACTCGCCGCTGCGGGTGTACGTGATGGGCCGGCGCGGGGTGGAGCGCGAACCGGCCACCACCGAAGACCTCGACCTGATGCGCAAGCTGGCCGAGGAGGCGGTCCGGGCCGGCGCGCTGGGCTTCGCGTCGTCACGCTTCACGCTGCACAAGACCGAGAGCGGCCGGCCGATTCCCAGCTACGACGCCGACCGGTCGGAGATCGAGGCGATCGCCCGGGGCGTCGAAGCGGGGGGCGGAGGTCTGATCCAGTTCGTGCCCGACCTGGTCGCCGGTGACTACGAGCCGGTGTTGCGCACGGTCTTCGACGTCGCTGCCGAAGTCGGCCTGCCGGTCACCTTCACGCTGGCGATCGGCAACGCCGGCGAGCCGTTCTTCCTCGACGCACTGACCATGGTCGAGAAGGCCAACGCAAACGGAGGCGATATCACCGCGCAGATCTTCCCCCGGCCCATCGGCCTGGTGCTGGGCCTCGAGCTGTCGGGCAACCCGTTCGTGATGTACCCGAGCTTCCGGGAGATCGCCGCGCTCCCGCTGGCCGAGAAGGTCGCCGAGATGCGCAAACCCGAGGTGCGGCAACGGATCCTGGGCGACAAGCCGGCCTCCGACGGGCACCCGCTGATGTTCGCGGCGCAAGCGTGGGACTACATGTTCCCACTGACAGACCCGCCGAATTACGAACCGGCGCCGTCGGATTCGATCGGCGCCCGCGCCCGCGCACGGGGGGTGAGCCCGCTCGAGGAAGCCTACGACCGGCTGCTCGACGACGACGGCCACGCCATGCTCCTGGTCACCCTGGCCAACTTCCGCGACGGCAGCCTGGACACCGTCGCCGACCTGATCCGCCGTGACGATGTGGTTCTGGGCCTCGGCGACGGGGGCGCACACTACGGAATGATCTGCGACGCAAGCTTTCCGACCTACATGCTGACCCACTGGGTGCGCGACCGGCCGACGGGCCGGTTGTCGATTCCCGAGGCGGTCCGCGAGCTGACCTCGGTGCCCGCGCGGGTCGCCGGGCTGCACGACCGGGGACGAATCGCGGTGGGCTACAAAGCCGATCTCAACGTGATCGATCCCGACGCGATACGTCTGCACCGGCCGGTGATCCGCCGGGATCTGCCCGCGGGCGGCCGCCGCCTGGACCAGACTGCCGACGGTTATGTCGCCACCGTGGTCTCCGGCGCGGTGATCGCCGAGAACGGGATCCCCACCGACGCCCGGCCCGGCCGGCTGATCCGCGGGCGCCGGCCGGTCCCGCAAGTCTGATGACCCCGAGGTGGCGAATGCAATAACGCTGTCTCACAACCTGTTTACCCGGGCCCGCAGTGGCTAGCCTGGACCGATGGAAAACTCCCCCGCCTCCGACCCGGTGCTCGACGCAGTTCCGCTGCTGGTACGAAAGACGACAGCGTGGGCGTGGCGGCTGCTCGTCATCGGCGCTGCACTGGTTGCGGTCATCTGGGTGGTCGCTCAGGTGCAGCTCATCGTCGTGTCGGTGGCGATCTCGATCATCCTGACCGCCCTGTTCGTGCCGCAGGTCGACCGGTTGACGCGGTGGGGTGTCCCGCGTGGCCTGTCGGTGGCCTTGGTGCTGGTCATCAGCGGCGCACTGCTCGGCGGGGTGCTGACGTTCGTGGTCACCCAGCTGATCGCGGGCCTGCCCGAACTGAGTGGTCAGGTGACACGCAGCATCGCCGCGCTCACCGATTGGCTCACCGAGGGTCCTCTCGGGTTGAGCCGCGAGCAGATCGACAGCGCGGCCAACGCCGCGATCTCGGCGATCACCGACAACCAGACGCGGCTGACCACGGGTGCCATCTCCACCGCGACGACCGTCACCCAGATCGTCACCGCGACCTTCCTGATCTTGTTCACCGTGATCTTCCTGCTCTACGGCGGGCGGGGCATCTGGGCCTACGTCACCCAGATCATCCCGGAGACGGCACGCGAACGAGTGCGCGAGGCCGGCAAGACCGGTTTCGGGTCCCTGACCGGGTTCGTGCGGGCCACTTTCCTCGTTGCGCTGGTCGACGCGGTGGGCATCGGCGTCGGCCTGGCGATCATGGGTGTGCCGCTGGCGCTCCCGCTGGCGTCGCTGGTCTTCCTCGGCGCCTTCATCCCGGTGGTCGGAGCCGTGGTCACCGGGTTCCTGGCCGTCGTCGTCGCGCTGTTGTCGAAGGGCTTCCTGATCGCCGCGCTGACGCTCGCGCTGGTGCTGGCGGTGCAGCAGCTCGAGGGAAATGTGTTGCAACCGTTCATCATGGGTCGCGCGGTGCGCCTGCACCCGCTGGCGGTGTTGTTGGCGATCACCGCGGGCGCGGTGCTGGCCGGGATCATCGGCGCGCTGCTGGCAGTGCCGTTGCTGGCCTTCATCAACAGCGCCGGCAAACGCCTGCTCACCGGCGATGACCCCGACGACCCCGGTGACGGGGTCGACACCGAAGCCGAGGACGCGGAGCCCGCCCCCGAGAGCGAGACGGAGCCTTCCGCATGAGCCGGGTCGCGCCGCTGCGCCCGCCGTACAGCGACGCCGATGCAGCAGGCATCAACAGCTGGGGGCATCCCGACCGCACCTACGAGCCGCTGCTGCTGGTCCGCTGCCTGCAGCGACATCCGGCTCTGGCGGCCAAGCTGCGCAAACTCGGCGAGTCGCTGTATGTGGATGCTCAGCTGCCGCCGCGAGTGCGCACCCTGGCGATCCTGCGCATCTGCGCTCTGCTCGGTTGCGCCTACGAGTGGGGCGGGCAGGCCGCCTTCTGGGGTCCGCTGGCCGGGGTGTCCGGCGCCGAGTGCGACGCACTGGTCACCGGAATCGATCCGGGATGGTCACAGGACGAACGCGTGCTCATCGCCGCGGTAGACGAGGTGGAGCGCACCGGATCCTGGGCAGCACAGACCTGGGATGCTCTGGGCGCCACATTATCTGAGGAACAGCGCATGGAGTTACTCATCGCTGTCGGCTGGTACCGGACCATCTGCACGTTGTGCAACGGACTCGATCTGCCGATCGAGGAGTGGATGCGCCGCTGGCCGATCTAGCGGCGCCGGCGGCGCAGCGCGGGATGGCGGCTGGCCAACAGCGGTAGCAGCAGCCGGCGCGGCATGAACTCGAACAGCCGCGCCGGAATCTCGTTCTGCAGACCCGGGATCACCGCACCACGGTCCTCGGCCAGGGCGTCGATACCGGCCTTGGCGACGGCGCGCGACGGCATCCACAGCTGCTTCGGAAACGCCGACGCGAAGGTGCGCTCGTCCATGCCGGCGGTCTGCAGGAATTCGGTGCGCACCGGGCCAGGGTGCAACGCGGCCACGGTGACGCCGGTACCCGCCAGCTCCCCGCGCAGCCCGTCGGTGTAGGTGCGGACGAACGCCTTGGTGCCGGCATACCCGGACTGGCCGGGGAACGGCTGGAAACCCGCGGTGGAACCGACGTTGAGAATCGCACCGCGTCCACGCGGCACCATCTGCTGCACCGCCCGGGTGGTCAGGTCGATGAGGGCCTCGACGTTGACCCGCACCTGGGCGACCTCGGCCTCCGGCGTCGACTCGGCCACCGGCCCGATGGTGCCGATGCCGGCGTTGTTGACAAGCACGTCGACGGTGAGGCCGCGGCGCGCCACCTCCGCGAGCAGATCGGCGCGGGCCGCCGCGTCGGCGACGTCGCAGGCGACCACTTCGACGCGCACCGCGCCGGACAGTTCCTCGGCCAGCGCACGCAGCCGGTCCTCGCGGCGCGCCACCAGCGTGACGCCATGCCCCCGCCCAGCGAGTTCGCGTTGCGAGATCAGCACCGATCCCGGCGGAGGCTCCGGTGACCACGGCGGTGGTGTCAGGTGAGGGGGCGGGGAGAGGCATGCCGATAAACGTACGCTCGGCCCATGAGCGTCAAGGTGGACATCGACCGGTTGGCCGACACCCTCGGCGACTTCGCGTACGCCTATCTGGTCACTGTCGACGACGACTTCCACGCCCACACCGTCGCCGTCGACCCGGTGCTGGCCGACGGCGTGCTGCGGATCGAGTCGGTGGGCAACCGCACCCGACGCAACGCGTCCGCGCATCCGGACGTGACGCTGGTATGGCCGCCCCGTGAGCCCGGCGGCTACACGTTGATCGTCGACGGCCAGGCCGGTATCGACGGCGGCGGCCTGCAGGTCCGGCCGGCCGGCGCGGTGCTGCACCGCAAAGCGGGTCCCGACTCCCCCGCACCGGCCTCTGGTTGCGGCGACGACTGCGTGCCGCTTTAGCGCCGTCCACTCCGAGGGCGCGGCTACGCGACTCGGTTATCCCCAGATCGCAGAATCGGCCTACCGCTGTCAGGAACCGTTCGCTGCTATGGAGCGGTGGGAGGGATCGCACACGTCCTCGCGGCACATGGTGGGGTGGTGTCCACCGCGCAGCTGCGGGCCGCGGGCTGGACGCATCAACGGATCAGGCAATTGCCCGAGCAGGGTTGGCGGCGCCTGCGACGAGGCTGGTACGCCAGTCAGGTCGCCAACCCGGAGGTCGTCCGCGCCGTCTCCGCCGGCGGTGTACTGGGTTGTGTCTCCGCGCTGCGCCGCTCCCAGGTCTGGGTACCGGACTCCGCCCTCCACATCCGGTATCCGTCGCGGGCACGCCAATCCCGTCCGGGAGTTCGATCTTGCCATCCGTATCGTCTGGATCCACCCATCGTCGGCGCGGTCGACCCGATCAACATTGCGGTCGCTTCGGCGGCCAACTGCCTCGACGCCGAGGGAGTGGTCATTGTGCTGGACTCGATGCTCAACAAGCGGATGATCGAGATCGCCGACGCCAGAGCGATCGTGGCGGCATCGCCCTTCGCACGGGCGAATCTGGCCGAGCGATGCGATGCCAACAGTGAATCCGGTACCGAGACGATCATCCGACTACGCCTCCGCGCCAGGAGAATCCACGTTCGAACTCAGGTGAACATCGCGGGAGTAGGGCGAGTCGACTTTCTGGTGGGCGATCGACTGATCATCGAAGCCGACAGCCGCGAGCACCACCTCCCCAAGTATCAATCTGACCGAACGAGGGACAGAGTGGCCATCGGATTGGGCTACTTGGTGATTCGACTGACCTATGAGGACGTCGTTTATCGCTGGGACGTGATTCTCGAGGACATCCTGCTTGTCATCCGCCGGCGCGCCCATCGCTTTCCCACCGCAATGTCACCCTGAGGGCAGTGTCGCGCAGATATATCCATGGCGGCGCTCTCAGACCGACATTGCGAAAGGCCCGGCCTGCCGAAGCAGACCGGGCCTTCCGGAAATACCTGGACTTAGAAGTCCATACCGCCCATGCCACCGGTCGGGTCGCCGGCAGGTGCGGCGGCCTTCTCCGGCTTGTCGGCGACGACGGCCTCGGTGGTGAGGAACAGCGCCGCGATCGACGCCGCGTTCTGCAGCGCCGAGCGGGTCACCTTCACCGGGTCGGCGACGCCGGCCTTGAGCAGGTCCTCGTACTCACCGGTGGCGGCGTTCAGGCCGGTGCCGGCAGGTGAGTTGGTGACCTTCTCGGCGACGACGCCGGGCTCCAGACCACCGTTGAGGGCGATCTGCTTCAGCGGAGCCGACAGCGCGACGCGCACGATGTTGGCACCGGTGGCCTCGTCACCGTCGAGCTTGAGCTCCTCCAGCGACGGGGCCGACTGCAGCAGAGCCACGCCGCCACCGGCGACGATGCCCTCCTCGACCGCGGCCTTGGCGTTGCGCACGGCGTCCTCGATGCGGTGCTTGCGCTCCTTGAGCTCCACCTCGGTGGCAGCGCCGGCCTTGATCACCGCAACACCGCCGGCCAGCTTGGCCAGGCGCTCCTGCAGCTTCTCGCGGTCGTAGTCGGAGTCGCTGTTCTCGATCTCGGCGCGGATCTGAGACACCCGCCCGGCGATGGCGTCGGAGTCCCCGGCGCCCTCGACGATGGTGGTCTCGTCCTTGGTCACGACGACCTTGCGGGCCTTGCCCAGCAGCGAGACGTCGGCGGTCTCGAGCGAGAGACCGACCTCTTCGCTGACGACCTGGCCACCGGTGAGGATCGCCATGTCCTGCAGCATCGCCTTGCGGCGGTCACCGAAGCCCGGGGCCTTGACGGCGACGGACTTGAAGGTGCCGCGGATCTTGTTGACCACCAGGGTCGACAGGGCCTCGCCCTCGACGTCCTCGGCGATGATCAGCAGCGGCTTGCCCGACTGGATGACCTTCTCCAGCAGCGGCAGCAGATCCTTGACGGTCGACACCTTGGAGCTGACCAGCAGGATGTAGGGATCCTCCAGGACGGCTTCCTGGCGCTCGGCGTCGGTCACGAAGTAACCCGAGATGTAGCCCTTGTCGAAGCGCATACCCTCGGTGAGCTCGAGCTGCAGCCCGAAGGTGTTCGACTCCTCGACGGTGATGACACCCTCGTTGCCGACCTTGTCCATCGCCTCGGCGATGAGCTCACCGATCTGCGTGTCGCCGGCCGAGATCGCGGCGGTGGCAGCGATCTGCTCCTTGGTCTCGACCTCTTTGGCGCTCTTGAGGAGGCCTTCCGTGACCTTCTCGACAGCCTTCTCGATGCCACGCTTGAGGGCCATCGGGTTGGCGCCGGCGGCAACGTTGCGCAGGCCCTCGCGGACCAGCGCCTGGGCCAGCACGGTGGCCGTGGTGGTGCCGTCTCCGGCGACGTCGTCGGTCTTCTTGGCGACTTCCTTGACCAGCTCGGCGCCGATCTTCTCGTAGGGATCCTCGAGCTCGATCTCCTTGGCGATGGACACGCCATCGTTGGTGATCGTGGGGGCGCCCCACTTCTTCTCGAGGACGACGTTGCGACCCTTGGGGCCCAGCGTCACCTTCACCGCGTCGGCGAGGGCGTTGAGCCCGCGCTCGAGGCCGCGACGGGCCTCTTCGTCATACGCAATTGTCTTGGCCATTGCGAAGTGTTCCTCCGGATTGGGGATGCACGTCTTGCTGGTCGGGCGCAGTGCCCGCGACGGACGACCGAGGTGTGCTCGCAGAACTCTGCTGCGCCCCGGCCTCACCGTCCCGACCTAGCACTCGCCGGTCGCGAGTGCCAACTGCATTCTTAGCACTCGACCAGGGCGAGTGCAAGGTTCGGGCTCGGTAGACCACCCGACCGATGACCTGCTCCGTAAAGTCGACGACATGACCGACTGGACGACCGCCGACATCCCCGACCAGACCGGCCGCACCGCGGTCATCACCGGAGCCAACACCGGCCTCGGCTTCGAGACGGCCAAGGCGCTGGCCGCCCACGGTGCGCACGTCGTGCTCGCGGTGCGCGACACCGCCAAGGGTGAGGCGGCCGCCGCACGGATGTCGGGCGACGTCGTGGTGCAGAAGCTCGACCTCACGTCGCTGGAGTCGATCCGCGCCGCGGCCGACGCGTTGAAGAGCCGCTACGACCGTATCGACCTGTTGATCAACAACGCCGGGGTGATGACGACCCCGAAGAGCAGGACCGCCGACGGCTTCGAGTTGCAGTTCGGCACCAACCACCTGGGCCATTTCGCGCTGACCGGGCTGCTGCTGGAGCGGCTGCTCGACGTGCCCGGCGCCCGGGTGGTCACTGTCAGCAGCAACGGTCACAAGATGGGCGGCGCCATCCACTTCGACGACCTGCAGGGCGAGCGCAGTTACAACCGGATGCGCGCCTATTCCCAGTCCAAGCTGGCCAACCTGATGTTCACCTACGAGTTGCAGCGTCGCCTCGCTCCACGCGGCAAGACCATCGCCGTCGCGGCGCACCCGGGGACCTCGACCACCGAGCTGGCCCGCAACCTGCCCAGGCCGATCGAGCGAGCCTTCCTGGCCGCCGCGCCCACGCTGTTCGCCCAGACCCCCGACCACGGTGCGCTGCCGACCTTGCGCGCCGCGACCGACCCCGGAGTGCTCGGCGGGCAGTACTACGGACCCGATGGCGTGGCTCAGCAGCGCGGCAACCCGGTCGTGGTGGCGTCCAGCAACCAGTCCTATGACGTCGCTCTCCAGCAGCGGCTATGGACGGTGTCCGAGGAGTTGACCAAGGTGACCTTCCCGCTCAGCTGACGCCGGCCCGCTCCGCTGACTGGCGTCGGGTCTCCCGTGCCGTCGACTCCGAGGCGCGCCGCTGCCGCATCTCGGCACGACGCCCGTCCGCCAACGGCTCTTGCCGACCGAGATGCGGACGTCGTTCGGTGTCGGCGTCCTCCCGACGTCGCCTGTCCGGAATCTGCGGGAGGGCGGCGCCGCGCTGGATTTCACCGTCAGCCAGGTACGGCCGGGTGTCGCCGGGCTCGTCGTGGCGGCGGTAGCCGGCGTCGACGACGGGACGGAGAAACCGATCGGCCAGGTCCACGACCGGGGCGGGGACACCGATGTCCCGCAACGGCCGCGTCAGCGGAAGATGCTCCGTGGGCACGAAGTAAGTGGTGACATTGCCGTTGACGGTGATGTTCTCGGCCGGCGCGTCGGCGGGATCGATGAACCACGACGGCGGTCCATGCACGTAGAGCACCCCGAACAGCGCGTTGGCGAGCGCGACCAGGTTCCACGGCCGATCGGGTGGATCGGCCCAGCCGTCGTATTCGCCGATGACCACCGCCGTCGGGTAGGGCGACTGCGCCACCCGCCGGACCCGATAGTTCAGGATCGGGATGAAGGTGCCCACCTTGAAGTACTGGGCGACGCCCTCCTCCGGCGAGGCGATCAGCACGAACCGCAGCTCATTCTGCGCAGGAGGCTCCGAGCTCGCGGCTAGTTGTGCAGCAAGCCGGGACGCGACCATGCTGCCCATCGATTCGCCGATCACGACCACCGGACCGTCGACGTCGCGCACCGCGATGTCGGCTTTGGCGACCCCGTCGCGCAGGGCGCGGTCCGACGCCAGCGCATCCTGCGAATAGTCGACCACCTGTGGGTGGTCGTCAGCGTGGAAGTCGATACCGATGTACGGGTAGGTGGCCGCGATGATCGGATAGATCGGGTTGATCCTCTTGAAGACGGTGGCTCCAGGGATCAGCACGGCTCGCTCAGCCGCACCGGCCGGGCTCACCACCGTCGAGCCCGACACGAACACCGACGCCATCGCGACCAGGGCCACGAGCCACGTGCGCGATACGGCCATCTCACTTCTCCCGCTCGACCGCTCCGGCGGAGATGCAAAAAGCATGTCACGGCGGGGCAGGTTGCGGGCCGGTTCGCCGGAGCCGGCACCACGGGCGTGCCTATGCTGACGCGGTGTCTCTGTGGGACCCCAAGCAGGTGCCGCCCTACCCGCCGCTGCGCTACACCGCCGATGAACCCGAGGCCTCGGCCTGGGTGAAACGGGCAGACGAGCCGCCGGACTACGACGCGTTCGGCCAGGTGCAATACCGGTATCTGGCGGGGCAGCAGGACACTGGCGGTGACTACGGCCTCTACCGGGTGCAGATCGCGCCGCGCGGCGGCGGACCTGGCCCGCATTTCCACCGCACCATGTCCGAGGCGTTCTACGTGCTGTCGGGCACGCTGTCGCTCTATGACGGCACGGAATGGGTCGATGGGAACACCGGCGACTTCCTCTACGTCCCGCCCGGCGGCGTCCACGGCTTCCGCAACGAAACCGACGAGCCCGCCGCGATCCTGATCCTGTTCGCACCGGGTGCGCCGCGCAAGTACTACTTCGAGGGATTGGCGCAGTTGAGCGAGCTGACCGACGAGCAGCGCCGGGAGTGGTTCACCCGGCACGACAACCACTGGGTCGACTGATCACCGACAGACACGCCGGGCCCGGACACGCCGCGAAAGTGCGGTCACGGAACCGGTTGGCCTAGACTGCATTCCGTTGAGAAAGGAGTCGTGGGTGCGGGCTGATGCAGCGCCCAGCACCCAGGCGTTGCGGGGCTGGCAACGGCGGGCTCTGGTCAAGTACCTCACCGCCAAACCGCGGGACTTCCTGGCGGTGGCGACCCCGGGCGCGGGCAAGACCACCTTCGCGCTGCGCATCGTGGGCGAGCTGCTCGCCGAGGGCACCGTCGACGCCGTCACGATCGTGGTGCCCACCGAGCACCTCAAGATCCAGTGGGCGCAGGCCGCCGCCCGGCACGGCATCGCGCTGGACCCGAAGTTCTCCAACTCCAACGCGCAGACGTCCTCGGAGTACCACGGTGTGGTCGTCACCTACGCCCAGGTGGCCACGCACCCGGCCCGGCACCGGATCCGCACCGAGAACCGCCGGACGCTGGTGGTGTTCGACGAGATCCACCACGGCGGTGACGCTAAGAGCTGGGGCGACGCCATCCGCGAGGCGTTCGACGATGCGACGCGCCGACTGGCGCTGACCGGGACACCGTTCCGCAGCGACGACAGCGCGATCCCGTTCGTGTCGTACGAGACGGGTCCGGACGGCTTCGCCCGTTCACAGGCCGACTACACCTACGGCTACAGCGACGCGCTGGCCGACGGTGTGGTGCGCCCGGTGGTGTTCCTGGCGTATTCCGGCGAGGCGCGCTGGCGCGACAGCGCCGGTGAGGAACACGCCGCCCGCCTCGGCGAGCCGCTGACCGCCGAGCAGAACGCGCGGGCGTGGAAGACCGCGCTGAACCCGAAGGGCGAATGGATGCCCGCGGTGATCGCCGCGGCCGACCGCAGACTGCAGCAGAAACGCCAACACGTGCCCGACGCCGGCGGCATGGTCATCGCGTCCGACCAGACCACCGCACGCGCCTACGCCGAGCTGCTGTTCACGATCACCGGCGAGACACCGACCGTGGTGCTCTCCGACGACAAAGGCGCCTCCGACCGCATCTCGGAGTTCTCGGCGGGTACCTCGCGGTGGCTGGTCGCGGTGCGCATGGTCTCCGAGGGAGTCGACGTGCCCCGGCTGTCCGTCGGCGTCTATGCGACCAGCGCGTCGACGCCGTTGTTCTTCGCCCAGGCGATCGGGCGGTTCGTGCGCTCCCGCCGGACCGGTGAGACCGCGAGCATCTTCCTGCCGTCGGTGCCGAACCTGCTCCTGCTGGCCAGCGAGATGGAGGCTCAGCGCAACCACGTGCTGGGTAAGCCGCACCGAGAGACACTCGAGGATCCGCTCGACGCGGAATTGGCCGAGCAGAAGCGCGACGAGCCCGGCGACGAGGACAAGAAGATCGAGTACCTCGGCGCCGACGCCGAGCTCGATCAGGTGATCTTCGACGGGTCGTCGTTCGGTACCGCCACGCCCGCCGGCAGCGAGGAAGAGGCCGACTACCTCGGCATCCCCGGCCTGCTGGACGCCGAGGCGATGCGGGATCTGTTGCGGCGCAGGCAGGAAGAGCAGCTGACCAAACGCACCGAAGCGGGTACACCCCCCGCACCGCGGACCACGCACGGCCAGCTGCGCGAGCTTCGCAGCGAACTCAACACCCTGGTGTCACTGGCCCATCACCGCACCGGCCGACCGCACGGCTGGATCCACAACGAATTGCGTCGCCGCTGCGGCGGCCCGCCGGTGGCCGCGGCGACGCGCGAACAGCTGCAGGCCCGCATCGAAGCGGTCCGGGTGCTGCAACGCGAGCTGACCGCCTGAGGACGCCCGGCAGGTCAGCCGGCCGCCAGCTTGGCGAGGTTGGCCAGCGAGTTCGACAGATGCTCGACGGGGAACGGTGGGAACTCGATGTGCTCGCGCAGCTGTGCGGGGACCGCTGACCAGTCGTAGGTCAACACGACCCGGGTCCGGTCCGAGCCCTCCGGCTCGAGCGCGTAATGCCATGTCCAACCGCCGTATTCGACGACGCCGTCCGCGCCGGCCTGACCCGGCTCCCAGGCGATCACCCGGTCGGGTTCGAACGCGATGACCTTGTTGGCCATCTCGTAGTGCCCCTCGGGGTGGTTGTCATGGAACATCGCGATGCGAAACAACTGACCGGTGCGGGTGAGCCGCTCGCCGTCGACGGGTTCCCGCACCCAGCCGGTGCCGTCGATCTCCGCGTGGTTGGCGGGGTCGGCCAGCACGGCGAAGACGGTGGGGGCGGGCGCATCGATGGTGGTGTGCACGATCATGGTCTCTTCGGTCATGAGAGTCAGACCGCGGCGAGCGCGGGAACTCATCGCCACGAGCCGGACTGTTACAGTCAGCTGTCCTTCGGCCCTGGCCAGAGGAAGTCCGGTGCGATTCCGGCGCGGTACCGCCACTGTGTGCGAGACAACGTCTCGTGAGCCAGATACTCACCACGGCCGATTCCTTTCCACCGGGGCGGATCTCCCCGAGAAAGGGGTGGGTCGATGACTGACCATGCCCGCCACCTCGTCCTGGTCGGGATGGGCGCCGATGCGCACACCCGCCACAGTGAATCGGCTCTGCTCGCCCAGCATGTGGGAGCGCGATTGGCTTACCTGCAACTCGGCACCCCGACGCTGTTCGAGGTGCTCGACGACATCGCGGCTACGACACCGGGATCGGCGGTACGGCTGCTGCCCCTCCCCGCCGGCGGGGCACCGTCGCCCGCGCGGTCGTGGTTGCGCCGCATCGCCGGTGAGTGGGTTCGCCGCCGGCCCGACCTGCTGACCATCGAGGTCACCAGCGGTGCAGTCACCGGCTGGGGCCCGGGCCTCACCTCGCCGGCCTGGGAGAAGGTCCCCGCATTCGCCCGTCACGTTCTCATCTGTCGCGGACCACGTTGTACCGCAAAGGGTTCGGCGGCTACCGCGCAGGCGATTGCCGAACAACTCAAGGCGCACAAACTCGGCGACGACGACGTCCTGCTCACTCAGACCGGGTGCCTGTACCCGTGCAACCACGCACCCGTGGTCGCGGTGCATCCCGACGACGACTGGTGGGGCCCGGTCACCCCCGACGACGCGCACGCACTCGTGGCGGCGTGGGCCCCGCGCAGCGGAAGCCCTCCTCGGCGCGCGGTGCAGACACCCCCGCGCGGCTGAACCGGCGGCCGGCGACCCTACGGCCCCGCCCCAGGTGGGCGACTGTTACCGTCAGCGCAGCCGTGGTGAACGGGAAGCCGGTGCGACACCGGCGCGGCCCTCGCCACTGTGATCGGGATCTGCGACGTTCCTTCTCACCGCGCCAGTCGCGATGAGGCCACTGAGACCACACCGGTCTTGGGAAGGCGGAGCGCTCGCGTCATGCCCGTCAGCCAGGAGACCGGCCACGGCGACGCAGTACCCCATCCACGAGGATCTGGAGAGGCGGGCGACCAGTGGTCCCTACGTTGTGCCGAACCCTGACCGCGGCAGCCGCGGTCGTCACCATCGCCGCGGTCCCGGGTTGTTCATCCCCGGACACGCCCGAGGACCGTCCACCGGGCGCTGATGCGGTGGTCGAGAACTGCGGTATCGAGGTGGCCGTCGACGGACCACCCGGACGGGTCTACGCCGCCTATCAGCCGGCCGTCGAGGTCGCGCACGCACTGGGCATCAGCGACCGCCTGGTGGGCACCGCCTACCTGGACTCGCAGGTGCTGCCCGAATACGCCGCGGCCCAGCAGGAGGTGCCCTACGTGGCGCAACTGCCCAGCCGGGAGGGGCTGCTGGCGGCGCGA
Source organism: Mycolicibacterium duvalii (assembly GCF_010726645.1). NCBI lineage: Bacteria > Bacillati > Actinomycetota > Actinomycetes > Mycobacteriales > Mycobacteriaceae > Mycobacterium > Mycolicibacterium duvalii. The sequence continues at coordinate 3,977,125 of NZ_AP022563.1, forward strand.
CCGGATTTCGTGTTGTCCGGTTACAACAACTTCTTCGCCGCGGGCGACGGCGACGAGAGTGTCGGCACCCGGGCCAGCCTGTCCGCACTCGGCATCCAGTCCTGGATCCTGAGTCCGCTGTGTCCCAGCCGGGACGGGATGTCCGACGAGGCCATCGATCCGGCGTCGGTGCGCATCGACACCATCTATCGGGACCTGCGCGACCTCGGGGAGATCTTCGACGCGCGGGAACGGGCCGGGCAGGTCATCGCCGACCAGCAGGCGCGGATCACCGCCGTCGAGGAGGCCGTGGCCGGCGCCCATCGGCCGAGGGTCGCGATCATGCTGCTCGACGACGACGGCGGCTACCGCGTCGCCGGCGGCATCGATTTCGGTACCCAGATCATCGAGCATGCCGGTGGGGTCAACGTGTTCGCCGATCTTCAGCAGCGCCGGCATGTCGAGGTGGACATCGAGGAGATCATCCGTCGCGACCCCGACGTCATCCTGACCAGCGTCTGCTGCGATGCCTCCTTCACCGCCGAGACCGGCGCCGGGGAAGCCGCGGCGCTGGCGGCCAACCCGGCGCTGGCGGAGGTGGCGGCCGTCCGGAACAACCGGGTACACCCGTTCCTGTTCGCCGATCGGGCCGCCGGCGTCCGCGCCGCTCATTCGGTCGAGGTGGTGGCGGCGATCCTGCACCCCGACCGGGTCGACTGACGACCGGCATCCCGTGTCCGCAGCGCTGACCCACTCCACGGCACCTCCCAACCGCCGGATTCCCGCGAGTCGCCGACAACTGTTGCGCGGCAAGCCCATCCGGGTTTTGGGACTCGTCGTCGCCGCAGTCGGCCTGGCCGCCGCCGTGCTGGCGTCGGCCCTGGTCGGCAACTACGCGATCGGCGTCGACGACGTCCTGGCCGCGGTGTCGGGCCCTGCCGACACCGACACCGAGCGCATCGTCCGCCACGTCCGGATCCCGCGCACCGTCGCGGGTCTGCTGGCCGGGGCGGCGCTGGGCATCGCCGGGGTCGTCATGCAGGGCATCACGCGAAACCCGTTGGCCGGACCGGGGATTCTGGGAATCAACTCCGGTGCGGCACTGGCGGTGGTGATCGCGATGACGGTGTTTGGTGTGACGACGGCGAGCGGCTACGTGTGGTTCGCGTTCGCGGGCGCGGCGATCGCCGCGGTGTTCGTCTACTCGCTCGGCTCGCTCGGGTTCGGCGGGGCCACCCCGGTGAAGCTGGCGCTGGCCGGAGCGGCGTTCACGGCGCTGGTCAGTGCGCTCACCACGGCGATCACGCTGCTCGATGTCACCACGCTCAACGACTTCCGGTTCTGGGTGGTCGGATCGTTGACCCGCGCCGACGGTGCGTCCTTGGCCGCAGTGGCACCGTTCATCGGGGCCGGCGCCGTCGCCGCGTTCGCGACCAGCCGCACCCTGAACGTCGTCGCCCTCGGCGAGGACATGGCCCGCAGCCTGGGCACGACGTTGTGGTCGGCGCGCGTGCTGGCCGCGCTGGCGGTCGTACTACTGGCGGGCGGTGCCACCGCGATCGCCGGGCCCATCGCTTTCATCGGTCTGGTGGTGCCGCACATCGCCCGGCTGATCACCGGACCGGACTACCGGTGGATCATGGCGTGGACGGTCCTGCTGGCGCCGACGCTACTGTTGGCCGCCGACGTCCTGGGCCGGATCCTGGTGTCGCCGCAGACACTTCAGGTCGGCATCATCACCGGTCTGGCCGGTGCACCGTTCTTCCTCTATCTGGTGCGCAACCGGAAGGTGTCGGGCCTGTGAGCGCGGACGCCGTCGTCCTCGCCGCCGGTGGCGGGCGGCTGGCGGTCCGGGTCAGCCGCCGCGCCACGCTGATCACGGTGATCGGCTGGGCCGCTGCGCTTTCCGTGGCGACCGCGTCGTTGACGCTCGGGGAGTTCCCGATCACGGTGTCCGAGGTGTTCGACGTGCTCGCAGGCGGTGGCAGCCTCATCGACCGGGACGTCGTCCTCGGCGACCGCCTGCCGCGGGCACTGACCGGTCTCGGCGTAGGTGCCGCGTTCGCGCTGTCCGGGGCGATCCTGCAACGCATTGCGCGTAACCCACTGGTCAGTCCCGACGTCATCGGGATCAACTCCGGTGCCGCGCTGGGCGCGTTGTTCGTCCTGACCGTGATCGGCGGCAGCGGCGCGCTGCTCGTCGCCAGCGCGCTGGCCGGGGCGCTGCTCACCGCGGCCGCCATCCTGCTGATCACCTACAGACGAGGTCTATACGGGTTCCGTCTGGTCCTGGTGGGCATCGGCGTGGCTGCGATGCTGACCTCGGGCATCTCCTACCTGCTGACCCGCGCCGACCTGCACGAGGCGATGAGCGCCGCGGCGTGGCTGACCGGCAGCCTGTCCAACCGCGACAGCCTGCATGTCGCCGTCGTCGGCGCGGCGCTGGGGATCGCCGTGCCGATCCTGGCCGTGCTGGCCCGACAGCTGCGGCTGCTCGAGCTCGGCGACGACCTCGCCACCTCCCTGGGCAGCCGTCAGCGTCATCGGGTTGCCCTGGTGCTGGTGGCCGTGGCCCTCGCGGCAATGGCGACCGCCGCAGCCGGCCCGATCGGGTTCGTCGCGCTCGTCGCCCCGCAGATCGCGCGGCGGCTGCTGGCCGAACGGCACACGGGTCTGGGACCGGCCGCGGCGATCGGGGCACTGCTGGTCGTCGGCGCCGACCTCGCGGCCCGGCTGCTGTTCGCGCCCGTCGGCATGCCGGTCGGCGTGGTCACCGCCGTCCTGGGCGCTCCTGTCCTGCTGTTCCTGCTTGCCCGCGCCCACCGGATCGGAAGTGCCGGATGAATCACGACGCCCCCACCAGCCTCACTGCGCACCGGCTGCGCCTCGGCTACGCCGGCCGCACCGTCATCGAGGCGGCCAGTACGGCGCTGCCCGCGGGCAAGATCACCGCGATCATCGGTCCCAACGGGTGCGGCAAGTCGACGCTGCTGCGCGGCCTGGCCCGCCTGCTGACCCCGACGCGCGGTGTCGTGCACCTCGACGGCCGCGATCTGGCCACCATCCCGAGCCGGGTGCTGGCGACGAAAGTCGGTCTACTGCCCCAGCAGCCGGCCGCGCCGGACGGCATCACCGTGGCCGACCTGATCGGCCGTGGTCGCCACCCCCATCAGCGCTGGTTCCGCCAGTGGAGCGCCGCCGACGACGAAGCCGTCACCCGCGCCATGCGATCCACCGGACTGACCGACCTCGCCGAAACCCCGATCGACGAACTCTCCGGCGGTCAGCGTCAACGCGTGTGGATCGCGCTCGCCTTGGCACAGGACCCCGACGTCATGCTGCTCGACGAGCCGACCACCTACCTGGACCTGGCGCACCAACTCGATGTGCTCGGCCTGCTCGGCGAGATCAACCGGGCGCACCGGCGCACCGTGGTCCTGGTGCTGCACGACCTCAACATGGCCGCCCGCTACGCCCACCATCTGATCGCCGTGCGCGACGGCCGGATCGCGGCTCAGGGGCCGCCGGAGGAGATCATCACCGCTGCGATGGTCCGCGACGTCTTCGGTGTCGAGGCCACCGTGATCACCGATCCGACCACCGGTACCCCACTGGTACTGCCCCATCCACGGGTCACCGCAGCAGGGCGATGACCTCGCGGATGTCCGGCAGCGCCGAGGGCCGCCCCGGCAGCTCGTCGAAAACCGTCCAGTAGCTGATCCCGAACTCGCGCTGCCGGGCGCTGAGCTGCTCGGCCATCTGCTCGTGGGTGCCGAGCAGCACGAACGGCGAGCCCAGCAGCGCGTCGGGGTCTGCGCCCAGCGCCGAGCCCAACTCGGCCGCGGCGCCGCGCCGGTCGGCCGTGACGACGACGGCCTGGATCAGCGCGTTGAGTTCGATCTGCTCGAACCGTTCCCCCGCTGCGTCAGCGACGACGGCGATGCGGTCGGCCAGGCCGGCGCCGTCGAAATGACTGAGCCGCACCAGGGTGGCGTCGCGGTTGTGGGAGATGCCGGCGAATCCTGCGATGTCGGCGACACGGCCGGCGAGCTGCAGCACCCGGGTGCCGTTGCCGCCGACGAGGATCGGCACCCGGTGCGGCGGCGGCGCCACGATCTGACCGGCACCGGTGTGAACGCGGTAGTGCGCGCCGTCGACGTCGACTGCCTGGCCGTCGAGCAGCGCCCGGATGATCGGCACCGCCTCCTCCAGGCGCGCCACCCGCGTCCGCCCGTCGTCGAAGATCAGGCCCACCGCGTCGTACTCGGACTTCATGTGTCCGGCGCCGATGCCGAGCTCAAAGCGCCCGTCGGACAGCGTGGCGATCCCCGCTGCCTCCCGCGCCGTCTCGACAGGATGCCGGAAGTCGTTGTTGAGCACCAGAGTTCCGACGTGGAGTCGGGTGGTGGCCGCTGCGGCGGCGGTTGCCGCGCTGATCGGCGCGACCATCGGCATGAGATGGTCGGCGAAGGTCAGCACGTCGATGCCCGCGGCTTGCACTGCCTCGACGAAGGCCCGGGCCTGTGTCCTGGCGCGGGGAAGCGCAGTGGTCAGCCCGAACCGCATCGGCCGGGTGGCGTGCGCGTCGGTGCTCACCGGTGTGACGCTACAGCCCGAGCAATCCCGGCAGGTCGGCGACGGAGTCGATGACGTGGTTGGGCTGCATCGCGAATTCGTCTGCCGCCCAACGATCGAGCGTGTCCTGACGGAACTTGCCGGTGCGCACCAGCACTCCGGTCATTCCGACCACCTGAGCGGCGAGCACGTCGTTGTTCAGGTCGTCACCGATCATGTACATCTCGTCGGGTTCCACCCCGAGGCGCCCGGCTGCGGCCAGGAAGCCTTCGGGTGCCGGCTTGCCGACGGCGGTCGCCTTACGCCCTGAGGTCTCCTCCATGCCGATCAGATACATGCCGGTGTCGATGCGCAGCCCGTCGACCGTGGTCCAGGCGGTGCTGCGGTGCATCGCGACCACCGGAACCCCTTGAGCCATCCAGTCATACACCCACGACAGGGCCAGATGGCTGAACTCCGGACCGGCACCGCCGAGCAGCACCACATCGGGTGTCGCCGGGGCGCGGGGTCCGCTGAACTCGCCGGAGTAGACGATGTCGACCCCGGGCATGTCCTCGGCGATCTGGCCGCTGTTGACCAGGAAGCAGCGGGCGCCCGGGTAGCGGGTGCGGACGTATTCGGCGGTCAGCACCGCCGCGGTGATGACTTCATCGGGCTGCACCGCCATGCCGGCGTCGGTCAGCAGTTCGGCGATCTGCACGCGGGTGCGGGTGGTGGTGTTGGTCAGGAAAGCGCAGGCGACTTGCTGCGCGGCCAGCCTCTGCAGCGTCTCGGCTGCGCCGGGGATCGGCTTCCACGAGGTCACCAACACACCATCGATGTCAAAGAGCACCCCACCGACAGCCATCCTGCGACGATAAACCGCCACCGAGCGGATGCAAGTCCAGGACGTGGCTCAGTCGCGCGCCCAACTGCTCGCGCTTACCCACGGTGAGACTGCCGCCGCGATCGCCCACGCCTGGTCTGCGGGCACGTCGACGACCTCGTAGCGCTTCACGCCCGCCGCGGTCGCCGCCACCAGGGTGGCCACCCCGGCCCGGCGCTGCGGCCAGGTCTGGCGCACCGTCCACGCCACGACGCCGGCGCCGACCACGCAGTCACGGCGCCGGGACAGACTGCCCGCGCGGGTGGCCAGCCAGCCGTTGCCGACCCGGTGGCCGAGCGCCCGGGAGCGGTCGGCGGCCAGCCCCGCCGCGGCGAGCGCGAGCACTCCGACGACGACCCATGCCCACCCGGGCACCGTCGCGGCGAACGCGGTGACACCCAGAGCCAGCGCCGCGGTGACCGGCAGCGCCATCGCGCGGATCCAGCGCCGCCGGACGGCGGCCGGACCGTGCGGGCGCAGCGGACCGTCGACGAGGTCCGGCTGGCCGATCAGGTCCTGCAACACGGTGGTGGCGGTGACGCGCGGACACGGTGGAAGCAACTGCGAGGCCTCCCCCACCCCGGACACCCCCGTCATCACCGCGTCCAACCGCATACCGCCGAAAAGCCGCACCAGCAGAGGTTCCCGCAGAGTGCCGCCGCGCAACCGGCGCATGTCGAAGGTGTGTTCTCGGATTCGCACCAATCCGTGCGACAGGTGCAGGATGTCGGCGTCGCGTCGCAACACCAGGTTCGCGTAGGTCAACAACGACTGCGTCACCGACAGCGCCACCGACGCCAGCACCAGCGCGATCGCGACCGCCGCCACCACCGCGGGCACACCGAATGTGTCCACCACCCCGGCGCCGGCGCGCGCCCACGGTGAATCCTCCACGGCGCGAAGCAGACCGGCTTGCGTCAGCACGCCGGCAGCCGCCGCGATGGTGACCACACCGGCGAAGGTCAGCGGGCTGTACCGCAGCCACGACGGCTGCCAGCGGGCCAGCACCCGCCCCGGCGTGGAGGTCGCCGCCGGCACCAACGACTCGGCCAACAAGGTCGCTCGCAGCCGCGGCACCTCGGCGGCCGGCACCGCGTCGAGCGCGAACGCCGTCTCGGTGCTGGCCTGTTGACCGGTGCTGACCGTGACCACCGTGAGGCCCAGTAGTCGGTGCAGCAACCGGGCATCGGTGGATACCGAGCGAATCCTGTTGCGCGGCAGGGACACCACCTTGCGCTGCAGCACCCCCGATCGGAGCGCGACGTCATCGGCACCGATGCGGTAGGTCGTGGTGAACCACCGGGCCAGCCCGTACGCGACGATCAGGACGATCCCGAACACGGCCCACAACGGGTTCCCGGTGGCCGAGCCGAGCACGAACGAGCCGATCAGCACCGGGATCTGGCGCAGCACCTCGTGTACGGGGTGCACCAGCAGCATCCGCGGGCTCAACCGTTGCCAGTCGTCGGTCACGTCGCGTCCTCGCCGCCCAGCGCCGCGATGTCGGTCAACCGCGCCACCAGCCAGTCGGCGACGTTGCTGTCCAGCGCGACGATTCGCACCGCGCCCGCGGAGGATGCGGTCGTCACGGTCACGTTGGCCAGGCCGAACAGCCGGTCCAGCGGGCCGCGGTACGTGTCGACGGTCTGCACCCGGGAGATCGGTGCGATCCTGCGCTCCTGGACCAGCCATCCCGTCCGGGTATAGACGGCGGTGGCGTCCAGATCCCAGCGGTGCACCCGGTATCGCCACAGCGGGGCGATCACCACATTGGCCACGATGCCCAGCACCGTGGCCACCGCCGCCAGCACGTGCAGCCACACCCACCGGCCGTCGAGAGCGAACCACACCACCTGGCCGACCACGGCCAGCGCCCACGGGATCGCCGCGCCGATCGCCCAGACCAACGGTGCCTTGCGGCTGGGCGGGTGCGCCGGTTCGACCAGGTCCATGTGTCGAGAATGCCTGGCCGATGTCAGTAAGTTGAACCCATGACTCCGAAATGGACAGCTGCCGACGTTCCGGACCAGGCCGGCCGGGTGGCCGTAATCACCGGCTCCAATACCGGAATCGGCTACGAAACCGCTGCCGTGCTGGCCGCGAGGGGAGCCCGCGTGGTGGTGGCGGTGCGTGATCTTGCCAAGGGCCGAAGCGCCGACGAGCGCATCACCCGCGCCACTCCCGGCGCCGAGGTGAGCGTGCAGGAACTCGACCTCTCGTCGCTGGACAGCGTGCGCCGCGCCGCGGACGACCTGAGAGCTGCCCATCCCCGCATCGACCTGCTGATCAACAACGGCGGCGTGATGTATCCGCCCAAGCAGGTCACCGAGGACGGCTTCGAGCTGCAGTTCGGCACCAACCATCTCGGTCATTTCGCCCTGACGGGCCTGTTGCTCGATCACCTGCTGCCGGTGGAGGGGTCCCGCGTGGTCAGCGTCGCAAGCATCGCCCACAACATCCGGGCCGGGATCCACTTCGAGGACCTGCAGTGGGAACGCAGCTACAACCGCGTCGCCGCCTACGGGCAGTCGAAGCTGGCCAACCTGATGTTCATCTACGAGCTGCAGCGCCGGCTCGCCGCCGCGGGGGCGAACACCATCGCGGTCGCCGCCCATCCCGGCATCTCCAACACCGAGCTGATGCGGCACATCCCCGGCACGGGCCTGCCCGGCGTCGAGCGCCTCGTCGGGCTGGTCACCAACAGTCCGGCCGTCGGCGCGCTGGCCACGTTGCGCGCCGCCACCGACCCCGCGGTGCGGGGCGGGCAGTACTACGGGCCGTCCGGTTTCCGCGAGCTCATCGGCCATCCCGTCCTGGTCCGGTCCACCGAGCAGTCCCACGACGCGGCCACGCAGCAGCGGCTGTGGACCGTGTCGGAGGAACTCACCGGCGTCACCTACGAGATCTAGATGCGGTCTGTCGACGAGCACCGGCAGGTCGTGGCCGGGCTGATCCGTCCGCGTTCGCCGGCGGCGGTCCCGGTGGCCGACGCGCTGGGCCTGGTGCTGGCCCGTGACGTGGTCTCGGGTGTCGCTTTGCCCGCGTTCGACAACTCCGCGATGGACGGCTACGCAGTCCTGGCCGAGGACGTGGCGGCCGCCGGCGCCGACGCTCCCGTCCAGCTGCCGGTGGCCGAGGACATCCCGGCCGGCCGCACCGACATCCCGGTCCTCGCGCCGGGCACCGCGCACCGGATCATGACCGGCGCGCCGCTGCCCACCGGCGCCACCGCGGTGGTACCGGTCGAGGCGACCGACGCGGGCACCGACGTCGTCACCGTCCGGGCCGGCGCGCGGCCCGGGCAGCACATCCGCCGCGCCGGCGAGGACGTCACCGCGGGCACCACCGTGCTGCGGACCGGTCAGGTGCTCACCCCGGCCGCGCTGGGGCTGGCCGCCGCGCTGGGGCTGACCGAGCTGCAGGTGTGGCCGCGGCTGCGGGTGCTGGTGGTCTCCACCGGCACCGAACTGGTCAGCGCCGGCACACCGCTGCAACCCGGTCAGATCTACGAGTCCAACGGCGTGATGCTGGCCGCGGCGGTGCGCGACGCGGGCGCCGAGGTGGTGGCCGCGCCGATGGCCGGCGACGACGTCGACGCGTTCACCGCCGCGGTGCGCGGCGCCGGGGACGCCGACGTCATCCTGACCACCGGAGGCGTCAGCGCCGGCGCCTACGAGGTCGTCAAGGACGCGTGGACCGGTCAGGTCGAATTCGTCAAGGTCGCCATGCAACCCGGGATGCCGCAAGGCGCCGGCCGGGTCGACGGCACCGCGGTGATCACGTTGCCCGGCAACCCGGTCAGCGCGCTGGTGTCGTTCGAGGTGTTCGTGCGCCCCGCGCTGCGGGCGGCGATGGGGCGCTCCGACACCGAGCGGCCCCGCCGCGCCGCGGTCCTCGCCGAGGACCTCACGTCGCCCAGGGGCAAGCGGCAGTTCCGCCGCGGCGTTCTGGACGGTGACTCGGTCACCAGCTACGGACCACCCGCTTCACACCACCTGCGGTGGCTGGCCTCGGCGAACTGTCTGCTCGAAATCGACGAGGACACCAGCGAGGTGGCCGCCGGGTCCCGGGTCCAGGTGTGGGACCTGCGCTGAGCGCTCGTGGGTAGTATCGGCGCACGATGGCCCGACGCCCCGACCTCACAACAGGCCCAGCGCGGCTGGCAGCCCTGGTTCGCTCCTCGGTTCCCCCGATGCACCCCGAAGGTCTGCCGTTCGTCGGCGCCAGCCTGGCGGTGGCTCTGCTCGGGAGACGGTCACGCTGGGTCCGTCGCGCAGCTCTGACCTCCGCCGCGGCCAACGCCGCGTTCTTCCGGCACCCGCCGCGGACGCCCCCGGTGCGCCCCGGGGTGGTGGTCGCTCCGGCCGACGGGCTGATCTGTGTGGTCGACGAGCACAGTCCGCCGGCAGAGTTGGGGCTCGACCCCACGCCGGTGCCCCGGATCAGCATCTTCCTGTCGGTGCTCGACGCCCATGTGCAACGCGCCCCGGTCAGCGGCGAGGTCATCTCGGTGGTGCACCGGCCCGGGTTGTTCGGGTCGGCGGATCTCGAAGCGGCCAGCGCCGACAACGAACGCAACAGCGTGGTGATCCGCACGCCGGACGGCGCGACGGTCATCGCGGTGCAGATCGCCGGTCTGGTGGCGCGGCGCATCGTCTGCCACGCCCACGCCGGTGACACCCTGTCCATCGGCGACACCTACGGCTTGATCCGGTACGGCTCGCGGCTGGACACGTATCTGCCGGCCGGGTCGAGGGTGCTGATCACCAACGGTCAGCGCGCCCTCGCCGGCGAGACCGTGCTGGCCGAGATGCCATGATCAAACCGCGCAAGCCCCGTCTGCGGGCACCGGTCGTCAGCGCCCGCATCCTGCCCAGCGCGATGACGGTGGTGGCGATCTGTCTGGGCCTCTCGGCGGTCAAGTTCGCCTTGGACGACCGGCCCACCGAGGCGATGGCGTTCCTGGCCGCGGCGGCGATCCTCGATGCGCTCGACGGCAGGACGGCCCGCGCGCTGAAGGCCACCTCGCGGATGGGCGAAGAGATCGACTCCCTGGCCGACGCGGTGAATTTCGGTGTCGCGCCGGCGTTCATCGTCTACGGCACACTGCTGTCGACCTCGCGGATCGGCTGGATCGTGGTGCTGCTCTATGCGGTGTGCATCGTGCTGCGGCTGGCCCGGTTCAACGCGATGCTCGACGTCGACCAACCGAGCTACGCGTCGAAGTACTTCGTCGGGATGCCCGCCCCGGCCGGCGCCATCGGCGCGATCGGGCCCCTGGCCGCCAAGATGCAATTCGGCGACGGCTGGTGGACCTCCGAACCGGCCGTGGTGATCTGGATGATCGGCGTCTCGCTGCTGGTGGTCTCCACTGTGCCGATGCGCAAGATCCACACCTTCTCGGTGCCGCCGAACATGGTCGCGCCGCTGCTGGCGCTGCTGGCGATCGCCGTGGCCGCCGCGATCCTGTACGGCTACCTGGTGATCCTGGTGATCATCGTCGCCTACGTCATCCACATCCCGTTCGCGATTCGCACCAGCCGCTTCCTGGCCGCACACCCCGAGGTGTGGGGCGACAAGCCGCGCCAGCAACGGGCGGCCCGCCGCGCGATCCGCCGCGCGCAACCGCACCGCCGTTCGATGGCCCGGCTCGGGCTGCGCCGACCGCCGAGGAACTGACCCGTGTCATCGGTCGACGAGGCGGCGGCCCGCGGTGGGACACCCCCGCATCTGACGCTGACCGCCCGGCTGAACACCTCCGCGCTGGACTCGCGCCGCGGCGTGGTGCGGCTGCACCCCGAGGCCGTCGCCGCGCTGGGAATCCGGGAGTGGGACGCGGTGTCGCTGACCGGGACGCGCACCACCGCCGCGGTCGTCGGAATGGCGCCGGCCGGTACTCCGACGGGGACCGCGCTGCTCGACGACGTGACCCTGTCCAATGCGGGCCTGCGTGAAGACAGCGCGGTGCTGGTGTCGCCGGTGACCGTGCTCGGGGCCCGCGAGGTGACGCTGAGCGGCTCACGGCTCACGACCCAGTCGCTGTCGCCGGCGACGCTGCGCCAGGCCCTGCTCGGGAAGGTGATGACCGTCGGCGACACGGTGTCGCTGCTGCCGCGCGACCTCGGCCCGGGCACCTCGACGTCGGCGGCCAGCAGCGCATTGGCCGCCACGGTCGGGATCACCTGGACCTCCGAGCTGCTGACGGTCACCGGTGTCGATCCCGCCGGACCGGTGAGCGTGCAACCGAATTCGATGGTCTGCTGGGGTCATTCAGCCAGCACAGCAGCGCCGCCGCGCACCGGAGCACACGTCGTGACCGCGTCGGCGCCACCGACCATCGGCTTCGATGACCTCAAAGGCGCACACACCCAGGCGGGCCGGCTCAAGGAGTGGCTCAAGCTGGCCCTGGACCAGCCGGAGCTCCTCGAAAAGCTGGGCGCCACAGCGAATCTCGGTGTGCTGGTGTCGGGGCCGGCCGGTGTCGGCAAAGCGACGCTGGTGCGCACCGTCTGCGCCGACCGCCGCCTGGTGGAGCTGGACGGGCCCGAGGTCGGCTCGGTGCGCGCCGAGGACCGGCTGGCCAACGTGACCTCGGCGGTGACCGCGGTGCGCGACGGCGGCGGGGTGCTGCTGGTCACCGACATCGATGCGCTGCTGGGGGTGCCCGCAGACCCGGTGGCCACGCTGATCCTCACCGAACTGCGCAAGGCGGTGTCCACCCGGGGGGTCGCGTTCGTCGCGACCACGGCACGGCCCGACGCCATCGACCCGCGACTGCGCGCGCCCGATCTCTGCGACCGCGAGTTGGGCCTGAGCCTGCCGGACGGCACCGTCCGGGCGCAGCTGCTGGAGGCACTGCTGCGTGACGTGCCGTCCGAGGATCTCGCACTGCAGGAGATCGCCGACCGCACGCCGGGATTCGTCGTGGCCGACCTGGCCGCCCTGATCCGGGAGGCCGCGTTGCGCGCCGCCGCGCGCGCCAGCGAAACCGGGGAGCCGCCGACGCTGCGGCAGGAAGACCTGACCGGAGCGCTCGGCGTGATCCGGCCGCTGTCCCGGTCGGCCACCGAGGAGGTGTCGGTCGGCGCGGTCACCCTCGACGACGTCGGCGACATGGCCGACACCAAGCAGGCACTCACCGAGGCGGTGCTGTGGCCGCTGCAGCATCCCGAGACCTTCCAACGTCTCGGCGTCGCGCCCCCGCGCGGCGTGCTGCTCTACGGCCCGCCCGGCTGCGGCAAGACGTTCGTCGTGCGGGCGCTGGCGAGCTCGGGCCGGCTCAGTGTGCATGCGGTCAAAGGCGCTGAGCTGATGGACAAGTGGGTGGGTTCCTCGGAGAAGGCGGTCCGCGAGCTGTTCCAGCGCGCCCGCGACTCCGCACCGTCGCTGGTGTTCCTCGACGAGATCGATGCGCTCACCCCGCGGCGCGGCCAGAGTTTCGACTCCGGGGTCACCGACCGAGTGGTGGCCGCGATGCTCACCGAACTCGACGGCATCGAGCCGCTGCGTGACGTCGTAGTGCTGGGCGCGACGAACCGGCCCGACCTCATCGACCCGGCACTGCTGCGACCCGGTCGGCTGGAGAAGCTGGTGTTCGTCGAACCGCCCGACGCCGAGGCCCGCGCCCAGATTCTGCGGACGGCGGGCAAGGCCGTGCCGCTGGCCTCCGAAGGCCCAGACGCCGTTGACCTCGAGTCCCTGGCCGCCGATCTCGACGGCTACAGCGCCGCCGACTGCGTGGCCCTGCTGCGTGAGGCCGCGTTGACGGCGATGCGCCGTTCGATCGACGCGGCCGACGTCACCGCCGCCGACGTCGCGGCAGCACGCGAGACCGTCCGCCCGTCGCTGGACGCGGGGCAGGTCGAGGCGCTGCGCGCCTTCGCCGACAATCGCTGACCTGCAGATTCACCCGTGGATAATATCTTGACAACGACAAGATGGTGCGGCATCGTGGAACTAGTCGCTGTCAAGATTTGGGAGGTTCCATGACCCCGACAACGCGCGCCGGAGACCGACAACGCGACGCGACCGCAGGCGTGCTCGGACAGGCACTGGTCGAGGGGTACCTCGACCTCGCCGAGTACGACGCCCGCCTGCAGTCCGTCTACGACGCCACCACGACGCCGGATCTGGACCGGCTCACCGCGGACCTACCCGTGGCCCAGCTCCGGCGACACGACCCGCGCCGCCGGGCCGCGCGCCGCGCCGCAGCGCGGCGGGCCTTCCGGATTCACCTGGCTGCCTACCTGACGATGGTGGTCGTCGTGTTGACCGTCTGGCTGGCCGTCGGGTTGTCTTCGGGCGCGTGGTACTTCTGGCCCATCTGGCCGATCATGGGTGCGGGCATCGGCCTGGTCGCGCACCGGCTTCCTTGCGGGCCGCCCATGCCTAACCCGACTCGCCGTACTCATCGAACCAGTACGCGAGTTTGCCGCGCCGGCTGACCGCGCGCAGCCGCCGCTCGGCCAGATCGCGGGTGGCGGTGGTCGTGACGATCAACAAGTCGTCGTTCACCTGCAGTCGGGTCAGCGGCTCGGGGACGAATGACCTGCCGTCCCGCACGATCAGCGTGATCACGCTGGGGTCGGGCAGACGCAGTTCGAGCACCGTCACGTTGTGCAACCGCGACCCGGGCAGCACAGTCATCGTCAGCAACTCCGCGCCGAGCACATCCAGCGGCGCAGCGTCGACCTGGATTTCGCGGGTGGTGTCGCGCGGGATCAGATTCAGTCGCGCCGCGACCATCCGTAGGCTCGGTCCCTGCACCACGGTGAACAGCACGACGAGGATGAACACGATGTGCAGCAGCCGCCAACTGTCGGCCACCCCCTCCACGATCGGGTAGGTCGCGAGCACGATCGGGACCGCGCCGCGCAGCCCCGCCCAGGACAGGAACACCTGCTCGCGCACGGGAATCCGAAACCCCAACAGCGACACCAGGACCGACAACGGACGAGCCACCAGCAGCAACCCCAGCCCGGCGACGGCCGCCGGCACGATCTCGTCGATCAGGTCCATCGGCGTCACCAGCAGACCGAGGATCACGAACAAGCCGATCTGCGCCAGCCAGGCCGACCCCTCGGCGAAGGACCGGGTCGCCGACCGGTGCGGCAGACCGGAGTTCGCCAGCACCACCCCGGCCAGATACGCGGCGAGGAAGGCGCTGGCGTTCGCCGCGCCCGCCGCGGCGAACGCCAGCATGCCCAGCCCGAAGGTGGCCAGCGGGTACAGACCCGCCGCCGGCAGCGCGATCCGCCGCAACGCCATCGCCCCCAGCAGACCGCACCCCAGCCCGATCAGCGCACCGATCGACAGCTGATAGACCAGCGTCCACGCGATCTCACCGGGCTCCAGATGCAGCGGCGTCACGCTGAACAACAGCACTAGGATCACTGCCGGGGCGTCGTTGAACCCCGACTCGGCCTCGAGCAGTCCGCTCAGCCGCCGCGGCAGCGGCACCACCCGCAGGATGGAGAACACCGCGGCGGCGTCCGTGCTGGACACGATCGCGCCCAGCAGCAGCGCCAGTTGCCAGTCCATTCCGAGCAGGAAGTGCACGATCGCCGCGGTCACCACGGTGCTCACTCCGACACCGACGGTGGCCAGCACGCCGGCCGGAGCCAGAACCTTGCGGATGTCGCTGAACCGGGTGGTCAGCCCGCCTTCGACGAGGATCACGCCCAGCGCGGCGGTCCCCAGTTCCTGCGCCAACTGCGCATTGTCGAAGTCGAGGCCGACCTGACCGATCCCGATACCGACGGCGAGGAAGAGCAATAGGCTGGGCAGGCCGGCCCCGGTGGCCAACCTGGTCGCGACGATGCTCGCCAGCAGCACCAAGCCGCCGATGAACAAGGCCACGTACAGCTGGTGCAGGCTCAACAGTCCTCACTCGCGTCGTGGCCGGGTTCCGGTTGCCAGTAAATCAGCAGCGGCCGCCCCGCGACCGCGCCGAAAGGAGATTGCGTTGCGAATCGCCGTCGCCGGGGCCGGTGCCGTCGGGCGGTCGGTCGCACAGGAGTTGGTGTCCTACGGACACAAGGTGCTGCTGATCGAGAAGCTGGTCGAGCGCTATCAGCCGGCGACGGTCCCCGGTGCCGAGTGGTTCCTCGCCGACGCGTGTGAGGTCGCATCGCTGGAGGAAGCCGAGATGCAGATCTGCGACGTCGCGATCGCGGCCACCGGCGACGACAAGGCCAACCTCGCGATGGCGCTGCTCGCGAAGTCGGAGTTCGGCATCGACCGCGTCGTGGCCCGCATCAACGATGCACGCAACGCGTGGCTGTTCACCGAAGCGTGGGGCGTCGACGTCGCGGTGTCGACGCCGGTGGCCCTGGTCGCCGCGGTGGAGGGGGCGATCGACGTCGGGCACCTGGTCCGGCTGATGGAGTTGGGGCGCAGCCTGCCGACGGGCGCCGGGCGGCGCTCGGCCAACGTCGCGAAATTCACTCTGCCCGACGACAGCCCACTGGTCGGGCGGCGGATCGGCGAGCTCGCGCTGCCCGACGACACCGCGCTGGTCAGCGTGGTGCGGGGCGATCGCTTGATCCTGGGCGCGGCCGACGACGAGTTGCGCGCCGGCGACGAGCTCGTCTTCGTGTCCGGCGCCGCGGCCGAAGACCGCGTCACGGCCATGGTCTCCGGTGCCGCACTGCCACGACTTCGCCGCCGAAAGACATCCCCGTAGACTGGGAGGGACTTCGGAGTCCGTCGGCTGTCCCGTATCTGGTGCTATGCCCGACGGCCTCCGCCCCCAGGGTGTCTCCACGGGCGCCCCGCCGACCCCGCGACGAGACGGAGCCATGCTCGCCATCCTTGCTGCCCATGCAGTAGCCACGGTGTTGGCGCCGCTGCTGGTGTACCGCTGGGGCCGCGGCGCGTTCTATCCGCTGGCGCTGGTCCCGCTGGGCTCGCTGGTGTGGGTGCTGACCAACTGGCCGGGCCAGGGCGAGTCCCACACCGTCACCGTGCCGTGGGTGCCGGAGCTGTCGATGGACATCGCGTTGCGGTTCGACCCCCTCGCCGCGCTGATGAGCGTGCTGGTGCTCGGGATCGGGGCGCTGGTGCTGCTCTACTGCGCCGACTACTTCCGTCACCACGACGGCCGCCCCGAGCGGCGGCTGCCCAGCTTCGCCGCGGAGATGGTCGCCTTCTCCGGTGCCATGTTCGGCCTGGTCACCAGCGACAACATGCTGGTGCTCTACGTCTTCTGGGAAACCACCACGGTGCTGTCGTTCCTGCTGGTGGGCCACTACGCCGAGCGCGCCACCAGCCGCCGCGCCGCCACCCAGGCGCTGCTGGTGACGACGTTCGGCGGCCTGGCGATGCTGGTCGGCATCATCATGCTCGGCAACATGTCCGGCACCTACCTGCTGTCGGAGCTGATCGCCGAGCCGCCCAGCAGCCTCGCAGCCTCGGTCGCCGTGGTACTGATCCTGGTCGGCGCGCTGTCGAAGTCGGCGATCGTGCCGATGCACTTCTGGCTGCCCGGCGCGATGGCGGCACCCACCCCGGTCAGCGCCTATCTGCACGCGGCGGCCATGGTCAAGGCCGGTGTCTACCTGATCGCCCGGATGACCCCCGGCTTCTCCGACGCCCCCGAGTGGCGCCCGACCGTGATCGGCCTCGGGCTGCTGACGATGCTGCTCGCCGGCTGGCGAGCAATGCGCGAATACGACCTGAAACTCATCCTGGCGTTCGGCACGGTCAGCCAGCTGGGCTTCATCACCGTCATGGTCGGCACCGGTGGCAGCCAGATGATGCTGGCCGGACTGGCGCTGCTGTGCGCGCACGCGATGTTCAAGGCCACGCTGTTCATGGTGGTGGGCATCATCGACCACACCACCGGCACCCGCGACATCCGCCGGCTGGCCTGGCTCGGTGACCGCAGCAAGCCTCTGCTGTTCATCGCCGCCGGCGCGACGGCGAGCATGGCCGCGCTGCCCCCCTTCTTCGGCTTCATCGCCAAGGAGGCCGACTTCGAAACCGTCCTGCACAGCCCGTATCTCGGGGCCGCGGCCCCGTTCGTCCTCGCCGGTCTGGTGGCGGGCTCGGTCCTGACGACGGTGTACTCGCTGCGGTTCATGTTCGGTGCGTTCGGGCGCAAGGGCCTGCCGCAACCGAGCACCCGGGTCGCCGAGATGCACCGCCCGGAGCCGACGTTCCTGATCCCGCCCGCGATCCTGTCGGCGGCGGGCCTGATCTTCGGCTTGTGGCCCACCGAGCTCGACCGGGTGCTGCAGCTCTATTCCGACACGGTGCCCGACCCGGCCGGTTATGTCGCCAAGGACTACCACCTGGCGTTGTGGCACGGCTTCAACCTGCCGTTGCTGCTGTCGGCGGTCGTGCTGGCCGGCGGCGCCGCGATGTATTTCTCGCGACGAACGTTGCGGCGCAGGCCTCTTCGCGCCTCCCTCGGCAACGCCGACAAGATCTACGACGCCGTGGTCCGCGGCGCCGACCTGCTCTCGGTGCGGGCCACCTCGGTGATCCAGCGCGGTTCGATCCCGGCCACGCAGTCGGTGATCCTGTCGACACTGGTGGTACTGCCGCTCGTCGTGTTGTGGGTCGGTGCCCGCGACCGGCCGCGGTTCGAGATCCTGAACTCGGCCCCACAGGTCGTCGTCGGGCTGTTGATGCTCGCCGCGGCACTGGCGACGACCGTGATGCGCAACCGGTTGGCCGCGGTGTTGCTGGTCGGTGTCACCGGCTACGGCTGCGGCGCGATCTTCGCGTTCCACGGGGCCCCGGACCTCGCGCTGACGCAGTTCCTGGTGGAGACGCTGACGCTGGTGGTGTTCGTGCTGGTGCTCCGCGTCCTTCCGGCCGAGACCGGCGGCGAGGACATCCGACGCTTCCGGTGGCCGCGGGCGGCGCTGGCGCTGGCGGTCGGAGCGACGGTCAGCACGATCGCCGCGTTCGCGATGGCTGCCCGCTCCGGCCGGTCGGTCGCCGAACTCCTGCCCGACGCCGCCTACGAGCGCGGCCACGGCTACAACACCGTCAACGTGCTGCTGGTCGACATCCGCGCCTGGGACACCATGGGCGAGGTCGCGGTACTGCTGGTCGCGGCGACCGGGGTCGCGTCGATGGTGTTCCGCGACAGGCGCTTCGGCGCCGCGCCCCGGGTCGCCGACGCCGGTCAGCCCGACATCGGCAGGGTGGCACACGTCAAGCACAGCCCCGCCGCCGGCGACATCACCTGGCTGCGCGGCAGCGAGCTGCGCGACCCGCGGAACCGCTCGCTGGTCCTCGAGGTCGCCACCCGGCTGATCTTCCCGGTGATGATGGTGCTGTCGCTGTACTTCTTCTTCGCCGGGCACAACACGCCCGGCGGCGGCTTCGCCGGCGGTCTGATGGCCGGCCTCGCGCTGGTGCTGCGCTACCTGGCCGGCGGCCGTTACGAGCTCGGGGAAACCCTGCCGCTGGATGCGGGCAAGATCCTCGGCACCGGGCTGGCGCTGGGGGCCGGTACCGCGGTGGGATCGGTGCTGCTCGGCGCGCCGGCGCTGTCCTCGGCGCTGATCGAGGTCGAGGTGCCGGTGCTGGGCACCGTCAAGTTCGTCACCGCGCTGTTCTTCGACCTGGGCGTGTACCTGATCGTGGTGGGCCTGGTGCTCGACGTGCTGCGCAGTCTCGGAGCACGCATCGACGAGGAGTTGACCGAGCAACGACGGACGGTGGTGGCCCCGCGATGACGGTTCCGATCTTCTCCCTGGTCATCATCGGCGGGCTGGTCAGCGCCGGGGTGTATCTGCTGCTCGAACGGCACCTGACCCGCATGTTGCTCGGGCTGCTGCTGATCAGCAATGCCATCAATCTGCTGATCCTGATGGCCGGCGGCCGGTCGGGCAACCCGCCGGTGCGGGGCCGCACCAGCGGTGAGAACACGACCACCGCCGACCCGCTGGTGCAGGCGCTGATCCTGACCGCGATCGTGATCACGATGGGCGTCGCGGCGTTCGTGCTCGCACTGACCTACCGGTCCTACCGGCTCAACACCATCGAGGAAGTCAGCAACGACCCCGAGGACACTCGAGTCTCGCAGCGCAGCGGTTCCGACGTCATCGACGATTTCGAGGGGCTGCCCGAGCCCGACTCCAGCATCGACACGGATCTGCCCGACGAACTCGACGCCCTCCCCGGACATCAGGGGTCGCGGTGATCGAGAACTTCGCGACGACGTTCACGCCGCTGCCGGTGCTGGTGCCGCTGCTTGCCGCCGCGGCCACCTTGTTCGCCGGCCGGCGGCCGCGACTGCAGCGGGCGATCGCCATCGTCGCGCTGTCGGTCGTCGTCGCCGTCGCCGCCGTGCTGACCTACCTCGCCGACCACGCGGGCACGATCGCCCTGCAGGTCGGCGGGTGGGGTCCGACCGAGGACGGCCTGGGCCCGCTCGGCATCACCCTGGTCGTCGACCGCCTCTCGGCGCTGATGGTGCTGGTGTCGTCGATCGTGCTGCTGGTGGTGGTGTTCTACGCGATCGGCCAGGGCATCCGGGACGGTGACGGCCGCCAACCGGTGTCGATCTTCCTTCCGACCTACCTGGTGCTGTCGACCGGCGTGTTCATGGCGTTCCTGGCCGGCGACCTGTTCAACCTGTTCGTCGGCTTCGAGGTGCTGCTGATCGCGAGCTTCGTGCTGCTGACCATCGGCGGCAGCAAGGAGCGGGTGCGGGCCGGCGTCTCCTACGTCATGGTGTCGATGGTGTCCTCACTGGTGTTCCTGCTGGGCATCGGTCTCGTCTACGCCGCCACCGGCACCCTCAACCTCGCCGAACTGTCGCTGCGGCTGGCCGACATCCCCGAGGGCACGCGGATGGCGCTGTTCGCGGTGCTGCTGGTCGCCTTCGGCATCAAGGCGGCGGTATTCCCGCTGTCGTCGTGGCTGCCCGACTCGTATCCCACCGCGCCGGCGCCGGTCACCGCGGTGTTCGCGGGCCTGCTGACCAAAGTCGGGGTCTACGCGATCATCCGTGCGCACTCGTTGCTGTTCCCCGGCGGCGGGATGGACCGGGTGCTGTTGGTGGCGGGCCTGCTGACGATGCTGCTCGGCATCCTGGGCGCCATCGCGCAGAGCGACATCAAACGGTTGTTGTCGTTCACCCTGGTCAGCCACATCGGGTACATGGTGTTCGGCGTGGCGTTGTCCACCCAGCTCGGCATGTCCGGCGCGATTTACTATGTCGCCCATCACATCCTGGTGCAGACGACGTTGTTCCTCGTGGTCGGATTGATCGAACGCCAAGCCGGCGCCTCGACCTTGCAGCGGCTCGGCGGCCTGGCCGCCGCGAGTCCGCTGCTCGCGTTCGTCTTCGTCGTGCCGGCGTTGAATCTCGGTGGCATCCCGCCGTTCTCGGGCTTCATCGGCAAGGTGGCGCTGCTCGAGGCCGGCGCCGAGGTCGGGTCGGTGCTGGCCTGGATGCTGGTCGCGGGCAGCGTCGTCACCAGCCTGCTGACGCTCTACGTGGTCGCCCGGGTGTGGACGAAGGCATTCTGGCGCGCCCGCAAGGACGCCCCGGAAGGCCACCTGTCGGCCGCCGCCCCGGCGGTACTGCTCGACGACACCGAGGAGTCGATGGACGTCGAGTACGTCGACCGCGATGACGTCGGCCGGATGCCTCCCGGGATGCTGATCCCGACCGGCGCGCTGATCGTGGTCGGGCTGCTGCTGACGGTGCTGGCCGGGCCGATCGTCGCCTACAGCGACCGCGCCGCGCAGGAGGTCCTCGACCGCAGCCAGTACATCACCGCGGTGCTGGGGGACAGCCGATGAAGACGCCGATGCGTGCGATGGCGCTGCGGATCTGGCTGGTGTGCTGGCTGGTTCTGGTGTGGCTGCTGCTGTGGGGCAGCGTCTCGGCGGCCAACATCCTGTCCGGCCTGGCCGTCGCGCTGGTCATCATGCTGCTGCTTCCGCTGCCGCCGGTGCCGGTCGAAGGCCGGGTGCACCTGCTCTCGCTGATCCGGCTGGTCCTCATGGTGGCCGGTCGGTTGGTGGTGTCGTCGGCGCAGGTCGCCTGGCTGGCCATCCGCCCGGGCCCGCCCCCGATGTCGGCAGTGCTGCGCGCGCACGTCAACGTGAAGTCGGACCTGGTGCTGGCGCTGGCCGCCAACATC
Organism: Mycolicibacterium duvalii; assembly: GCF_010726645.1. Taxonomy (NCBI): domain Bacteria; kingdom Bacillati; phylum Actinomycetota; class Actinomycetes; order Mycobacteriales; family Mycobacteriaceae; genus Mycobacterium; species Mycolicibacterium duvalii. Next base: position 3,998,659 of record NZ_AP022563.1, read on the forward strand.
ATCAACCTGACGCCGGGCACCATCGCGCTGGAGATCGATCAGCCCCGCCGCCTGATGTACATCCACGTTCTCGGCGTCGACAACGACAGGGCGCTGCAGAGCTTCTACCACCAGATCTCGAGTCTGGAGAAATTGTTGGTCACGGCGTTCGAACGCGACGCCGATTGGCAACCGTCGGCACGGGAACAGGATTCGCGATGAACGTCGTCTGGACAGCGGCGGGCGTGATGCTGGCCGCAGCTGCCATCGCCACCATGCTGCGGATGTTGATGGGTCCGACCACCCTGGACCGGCTGGTGGCGTTGGACACGCTCGTCGCGGTGACGATGTGTGCCGTGGGCACCTGGGCCGCATTCAGCCGCGACACCACGGTCACCTACAGCCTCACCGCGCTGGCCCTGATCACCTTCGTCGGCTCGGTGTCCGTCGCGCGCTTCCGCGTCCCCGATGTCGCCGATCCCGCCGAGAAAGGACCCGAGCGATGACCGTGGCCGACATCGTCACCAGCGTGCTGGTCCTGTCCGGGTCGGCGCTGGCGCTGAGTGCCGCCATCGGCGTGGTCCGCTTCCCGGACACCCTGGCACGCATGCACGCGGCGACCAAGCCCCAGGTGCTGGGTCTGCTGCTGGTGCTGGCCGGCGCGGCGATCCGCCTGCGCGGCAACGTCGACTTCGGCATGCTGATCCTGACCGGGATGTTCACCGTCATCACCGCACCGGTGATCGCCAATCGGGTCGGCCAGTTGGCCTACCGGGAGCAGAACATTCGCGACGATCTGTTGACCAGGGACGAGATGCTTGAATCCGCCGCCGATCGGGAACCCGGCGGGCATGACTCTCCCCCACGCTGAGAACTGGGGCGCCGACGAAGGCGTCGGCCGCACCGCGCTCGGCGTGGCCATGGCCCGGGCCCAGGAAAGCTCGTCGCAGTGCCCGCTGTTCACCGATCCGTTCTCGCACCTGTTCGTCGACGCTGCCGCCGCGATGACCCCCCGACTGTCCGAGCAGCAACAGTGCTCGGCGACCAGCTATGCCGCCACCCGGACCAAGTGGTTCGACGACTACTTTCTGTCCGCCAGTGCGGCCGGCCTGGCCCAGGTCGTGATGATCGCGGCGGAACTGGACACCCGCGCCTGGCGGCTGCCGTGGCTGCCCGACACCGTGGTCTACGAGGTGGACCGGCCGAAGCTGCTGCAGTTCAAGGTCGAGACGCTGAAAGTCTCCGGCGCTCAACCGAACACCGCGTACGTGCCGGTGCCCGCTGACCTGCATGACGACTGGCCGCAGGCACTGCGAGACGCGGGTTTCGACCCCTGCGAACCCACGGCGTGGTCGGTGGAAGGGCTGTTGCCGTGCATCTCCACGGCGGCTCAGCACCGACTGTTCGAGCGGATCGGCCTCTACAGCGCCCGCGGCAGCCGGATCGCGGTCGAGGCCGGCCTCCCCCCGGACGGAGCCGACGTGGCGGCATGGCTGTGTGCGCAGCGCTGGGAGGTGACATCGATCGACGCCGCGGAACTGTTCAGCCGATACCACCGCGCGGCCGCTCCCGGAGGCGACGAATCACTCGGGCGCAACATCTTCGTCGAGGGCCGACTGCTCTAGCGGTCAGTCCGACAGCCCGAACTCCACCATCGCCACCACGGTGTCCACGGCGTCGGACAGCGCCGCGACCCGCTCGGCCACCGTCGGGGCGGACAGGACCGCGTAGCGGTCCGCCTGCCCCATCGGGAGCCGGGTCGTCAACGCGTACAACCACAGTGCGGCATCACCCGACTCGTCGGCGCCGGCGACGATGTCGCGCCCGCGGACCTCGACCCCGCGTTGGGCGGCGATCCGCTCGAACAGCGCGACCATCCGGTCCTCGATGTCGCGGATCGCGGCGACGTCCACCGGCCGGCCGGGCTCGTCGGGCCAGAACTCGACGACCGCACGTGGGTACGGGTCGTCGGGTAGCCACTCGAGCACCCGGATCCGTTCGCCCATCGCACATTCGAGTCGATACCGGCCGGCACCCTGGTCGGCGTAGGAGGTGATGTGGGCCAGCGCTCCGACATCGCTGCGCTCATCTCCCCCACCGACCTCCCGGCCCGCCGCGATCAGCACCACGCCGAACGCCGGGTCGTCGGTGGCCAGGCAGTCCCGCACCAGCGCGGCGTACCGTGGCTCGAAGATCCGCAGCGGCAGTTCCTCACCGGGCAGCATGGCCACCTGCAGCGGGAACATCGGCAGCGTCGGCACGCTCAGACCACCAGCTCGCCGACCAGCGCGTCGACCACCGCTCGCAGGTCACCGTCGTGCTCCTCGGCGACGCGGCGCTGACGCTGATAGGAGGCGCCGGTGCGGTAGATGTCGGCCACCCGGGCCAGTTCGTCGGAGCACCGCAGTGACTTCGCCACCGGCGCAAGACGTTCCAACAGCTCGTCGAGGTCGTCGGTGACCAACCGCTCGTTGCTGTCGGCGTCCAGGATGACGATCGCGTCCAACCCGTAACGGGCGGCGCGCCACTTGTTCTCCTGCACGTGCCAGGGCGGCATCACCGGCAACGTCTCGCCCGCATCGAACCGGCGGTCCAGGTCGACGATCAGGCAGTGCGTCAGCGCCACCAATGCGGAGAGCTCGTGGATGTTGGACACCCCGTCGAAGATCCGTACCTCGATGGTGCCAAGATGCGGCGAAGGGCGGATGTCCCAACGGATCTCGTTCATGTGGTCGATGATCCCGGTCTTCTTCTGGTCCGAGACGAAACCCTCGAACTCGCGCCACTCCTGGAAATGGAACGGCAGCCCGGCGGTCGGCAGCTGCTGGAACATCATCGACCGGTTGCTGGCGTATCCGGTGTCCTCGCCGTCCCAGTACGGTGACGACGCCGACAACGCGAGGAGATGCGGATAGTAGTGCAGCAGCGAGGTGATGATCGGCATCACCTTGTGCGCCGAGCTCACCCCGACGTGGACGTGCACGCCCCAGATCAGCATCTGCCGGCCCCACCACTGCGTCCGTTTGATCAGCTCCGCGTAGCGGGGCGCATCGGTCAGCTTCTGCACAGACCAGTGCGCGAACGGATGCGTGCCCGCGCAGAACAACTCCATGCCGCGCTGCCGCACGATCTCGCGTACCGGTCGCAGCGTGGCGGCCAGGTCATCCATCGCCTGCCCGGAGTTCTCGCAGATCCCGGTGACGATCTCCACGGTGTTGCGCAGCAACTCCTTGTGCACGCGCGGATTCTCGCCCAGTTCGGCGATCACCGAGACGGCTTCGTTGCTGAGGTCCCGGCTCTCGGCGTCGACGAGTGCGAACTCCCATTCCACACCGACGGTCGGCCGGGCCGACCCGGCGAACTCGATCCGGGTGTCAGCCGCGGCCGATGACACCGCACGCCACCCGCGCGCCGGCGTCGCCCGTGTCCAGGGTGGTCTGGTCCGGTGGCGGGTCGCCGTTGATCTGCTGGTAGCGCTCCGGCGGGATGTTGGCGTAGTTGTCGGGCTTCTCGTGGATCATGATGGCCGTGCCGCCCTCGGCCAGCAGATCCTCGGCGGTGAACGCGTCGGTGGTGGTGACGAGCATGCCTTCGCCGTCCTGCCGGATCTGCAGCGCCGACAGGTCCCCCTTGGCCGGGTGGCCCTCGTTGTCCCGGGCGCTGTGCAGATGGCCGCCCGCGGAACCGAAGTCGGTGGGCGCGCCTCCGGTCGGCGACACCGAGTCGGGCTCGCACTTGCCGACCGAGTGGATGTGCAGACCGTGGAAGCCCGGCGTCAGCCGGCCCTGCCCGGTGGTCTCGACGGTGACGGTGGCATAGCCGTCGCCGAACTGGATGTCGGCGGTGGCCACGGTGGTGCCCTCGGCATTGCGGATGTCGGCGCTCAACGTCTCTCCGCTACCGGCGGCGGTACCCCCGTGACCCGATCCGTGCTCGTCAGGCCCGGCTGTGGGCGACGGCGACCCGGTCCAGATGGCCGGAGTGGTGCCCGGCGTATCGGACGGGACCTCCCCCGGGGGCGAGCAGGCGCTCAACACGAGTGCGGGCGCGGCGAACAGGGTGGCGGCGACAGTCCTACGCATGGGGGTCCTACGCATGAGCAAGAGCCTAGCCAATGACCGCGACGATCACGCCCGGTGGTTGCTCCACCAGGGGCGGCACCCGGGGAGCGACCGGCGCTTCGAGCAGCCTGCCGATGTCCTCGGCGGCCTGCTGCTCGCCCGGCGCATCACTGAAGTACACCGTGGTCACGGTGGTTTCGGGCAGCGCCAGATTCCCGGTCTCGGCGACGGTCCACCCCTCGTCGCGCAACCGGTTGGCGGTCGCCTCCGCGGCGCCGGCAACCTCGGAGATGTTGAACACCCGCACCTCGGGCCGGGCCGGTTCGGCCGAGGTCGGCGTCGCTGAGGTGGTGGTGGTGGTCGTGGCCGCGACCGACGACTCCTCGTCGTCGGAGCCGCCGCCCAGCGACTGCAGCGCCACCAACAGGAAAACCACGCCGAGGAACAACAGGACCATCACCATGGCGCGCAGGGGCAGCCCTGAGGAATCTCGCTGGTTCATCGGCGCCTACTGTATCGACCTCGTCGGCCGGGCAGGAAAAGCTCGCGTACCGATCAGGTCACATCGAAGCCGAGACGACGCGCGGCCCGCGCCTTCTGCCGGCTGGCCCGCAGCCTGCGCAGCCTCTTGACCAGCATCGGGTCGGCAGCCAGCGCCTCGGGGCGGTCCACCAGGGCATTGAGCACCTGGTAGTACCGGGTGGCCGACATCGAGAACAACTCCTTGATGGCGTCTTCCTTGGACCCCGCGTACTTCCACCATTGCCGCTCGAAGGCCAAGATGTCGTGCTCCCGACGGCTCAGGCCGTCGGCGGGTTCGGTGTCGTCCCCGGACTGCTCAGCCCGCGCGATGGCGCCGTCCATATCGCTGTTGGACCCTTCCGACAATTGAGAATGACATCCGTGTGGTTTTTCGCTGGTATTCAATCACGGCTCGGTCACAGGCGGGGCCGCGGATCGCCGCGCGTCGGCGGGAAAATCGGCCCGAAGATCCGCACGGAGAATCTCGCAGGGGGCGCGGCATTAAGCTGGCCCACCATGGCCGTACGTCCGATCCGCATCGTGGGCGATCCCGTTCTGCACACCGCCACCGAGCCGGTGCCGGTCGCCGAGGACGGTTCGCTGCCCGCCGATGTCGCCGACCTCATCGCCGATCTCTACGACACGATGGACGCCGCCCACGGAGTTGGGCTGGCCGCCAACCAGATCGGGGTGTCCCGGCGGGTCTTCGTCTACGACTGCGCCGACGCGCGGGGCAAGACCCTGCGTCGGCGCGGGGTCGTGGTCAACCCGGTACTGGAAACGTCAGACGTTCCCGAAACCATGCCCGACCCCGAGGACGACGACGAGGGCTGCCTGTCGGTGCCCGGCGAGTCCTTCCCGACCGGACGCGCGTCGTGGGCGCGGGTGACCGGACTCGACGCCGACGGCGCACCGATCACCATCGAGGGCACCGATCTGTTCGCCCGGATGCTGCAACACGAAACCGGGCACCTCGACGGCTTCCTCTATCTGGACCGATTGATCGGCCGCAACGCCCGCAGCGCCAAGCGCGCCGTCAAATCCCACGGCTGGGGCGTACCCGGGCTGTCCTGGATGCCCGGCGAGGATCCCGATCCGTTCGGGCACTGAGCCGTGCCCGCGATGCCGGAGGCCGGGGCCCGGGTCAGCCTGCGCTACCGGTTACCGCCGGGAGAGGTCCCACCGCTGACCGATGCGGTCGGCCGCCTCCTCGAGACCGCGCCGGCTGTCCTGGTACAGACCAGAAGTGGCGAGGTCGTCACGATCGACCCGGCCGACGTGGTGGCCGTGCGCGTGCTGCCCGAGGTGCCGGTGCGCACCGGCGCGATCCGCAACCTCGAGCACGCCGCAGCACTGGCCTGGCCCGGCACCGAGCAGCAGTGGGTCGACGGCTGGTTCCTGCGCCACGGCGGCGCCACCCGCCGCGCCAATTCCGCTGTGCCGCTGCGCTTCACCTCCCACAGTGAGATCGCTGCCGTGGCCCGATGGTATGCCGACCGTGGCCTCCCGGCCCTGATCTCCGCGCCGGACCGGCTCTTCCGGATCCCCGGCGGCGTCCCGACGGACGCCGAGAACCTGGTCATGGCAAGCGAAATCGGCACCGACACCGACGCTGCGGCCCCGATCGAGGTGTCTGCCGTGCCGGGTGACCGCTGGCTCGAGCTCTACCAGCGGGACGTGCCGATCGAGGTGCTGACCGCCGTCGTCGACGGTCAGGTCGGGTTCGGCTCGCTGGCCGATGCCGCGGTGGGCCGCGTCGCGCTGACCGAGGCTCCCGACGGGACGCGGTGGGCCGGCATCTCGGCGGTGCGGGTGGCCGAGTCCGCGCGCCGGCAAGGCTTGGCGCGAACGCTGTGCACCGGGCTGCTGGGCTGGGCGCGGCAACGCGGAGCAACACAGGCCTACGTGCAGGTGGTGGTCGAGAACACCGGCGCGCGCTCGCTCTACGAGTCGATGGGCTTCTGGGTGCACCATCGGTCGCGGTACGTGCGCGCCGACGCTCTACTGTGAAGTCCATGCGTCTGGCCACCTGGAACGTCAACTCCATCCGCGCGCGGGTGGACCGGGTCACCGACTGGCTGTCCCGCGCCGACGTCGACGTGCTGGCGATGCAGGAGACCAAGTGCTCCGACGACCAGTTCCCGACCATGCCGTTCGCCGCGCTGGGCTACGAGGTCGTGCACTGCGGCTTCAACCAGTGGAACGGGGTGGCCATCGCCTCGCGGGTCGGCATCGACGACGTCGCGGTGGGTTTCGACGGCCAGCCGACCTGGAGTGACAAACCCGACGCCGAAGCCGCCGCGGAAGCACGCGCGCTGGGTGCGACGTGCGACGGAGTGCGGGTGTGGAGCCTCTACGTCCCCAACGGGCGCACGGTCGACTCACCGCACTACGCCTACAAGCTGGAATGGCTTGCCGCGCTCCGCAAGACAGCTTCCGACTGGCTCACGACGGACCCCGCGGCGCCGATCGCGCTGGTCGGCGACTGGAACATCGCCCCGACCGACGAGGACGTCTGGAGCGTGGAGTTCTACCGGCACAGCACCCACGTCACCCCACCCGAACGCGACGCGTTCGCGGCCATCGTCGAAGCCGGCTTCACCGACGTGGTCCGCCCGCACACGCCCGGCCCGGACGTGTTCACCTACTGGGACTACACGCAGTTGCGGTTCCCGAAGAACCGCGGCATGCGCATCGATTTCATTCTCGGCTCACCGGCTCTGGCCGAGCGTGTCGAGCACGCCGAGATCGTCCGCGACGAACGCAAGACCGGCAAGAACCGGGTGGGCAGTCCCAGCGACCACGCGCCCGTGCTGGTGACACTGCGGTAGCGGTCTCCCCTTCACAGCGTTACCCGACTGCGCTAGCGTGGCACCCGTCAACCACGCGGGAGCGCGTACCGAGCGCGCTGAGAGGACGGGTAGGCCCGTCGACCGTACGAACCTGACCGGGTAATGCCGGCGTAGGGAGGACCGAAATGTCTGATGTCCGTGTCGCACCAGTTGTCACCACCGGCCCCATCGCGGGCAGCAGCAAGGTCTATGCCGGCGATTCGCGGGTCCCGTTCCGCCGCGTGCACCTCACCACCGGCGAGCACCTCGACCTGTACGACACGTCGGGGCCGTACACCGACGACACCGCCGTGATCGACCTGGAGGCGGGCCTGCCCCGCCGGCCCGTGGTGACCGACCGCGGCACCCAGCTGCAGCGCGCCCGCCGCGGCGAGATCACCGCGGAGATGGCCTTCATCGCCGAACGCGAAGGCGTGCCAGCAGAACTGGTTCGCGACGAGGTCGCCCGCGGCCGGGCGGTCATCCCGGCCAACCACCGCCACCCCGAGGCCGAACCGATGATCATCGGCAAGGCGTTCGCGGTGAAAGTCAATGCCAACATCGGCAATTCGGCGGTGTCGTCATCGATCGCCGAGGAAGTCGACAAGATGGTGTGGGCCACCCGATGGGGCGCCGACACCATCATGGACCTGTCCACCGGTCGCGACATCCACACCACCAGGGAGTGGATTCTGCGCAACTCCCCCGTTCCGGTCGGCACCGTGCCGATCTACCAGGCGCTGGAGAAGACCGACGGAGATCCGACCAAGCTGACCTGGGAGCTCTACCGCGACACCGTGATCGAACAGTGCGAGCAGGGTGTGGACTACATGACGGTGCACGCCGGGGTGCTGCTGCGCCACATCCCGCTGACCGTCGACCGCGTCACCGGCATCGTCTCCCGCGGCGGCTCGATCATGGCGGCCTGGTGTCTGGCCCATCACCAGGAGTCGTTCCTCTACACCCACTTCGAAGAGCTCTGCGACATCCTCGCCCGGTACGACGTCACCTTCTCGCTCGGCGACGGGCTGCGACCGGGGTCCATCGCCGACGCCAACGACGCCGCGCAGTTCGCCGAGCTGCGCACCCTCGGTGAGCTGACGACGATCGCGAAATCGCATGGCGTACAGGTGATGATCGAAGGACCCGGGCACGTGCCGATGCACAAGATCGTCGAGAACGTCCGGCTCGAGGAGGAGTGGTGTGACGAGGCGCCCTTCTACACCCTGGGTCCGCTGGCCACCGACATCGCACCGGCCTACGACCACATCACCTCGGCGATCGGCGCCGCGATGATCGCCCAGGCCGGCACCGCGATGTTGTGCTACGTCACCCCGAAGGAACACCTCGGCCTGCCCAACCGCAAGGACGTCAAGGACGGCGTCATCGCCTACAAGATCGCCGCGCACGCAGCCGATCTCGCCAAGGGGCACCCCCGCGCGCAGCTCCGCGACGACGCGTTGTCGCGGGCGCGGTTCGAGTTCCGCTGGGAAGACCAGTTCAACCTGTCGCTGGACCCCGACACCGCCCGCGCGTACCACGACGAGACCCTGCCCGCCGCGCCGGCGAAGACCGCGCATTTCTGCTCGATGTGCGGGCCGAAGTTCTGCTCGATGCGGATCAGCCACGAGGTGCGCGACACCTATCAGAACCAGGTCTACGAGCAGGGCATGGCCGACAAGGCCCGCGAGTTCGCCGAGCACGGCAACCGGGTGTACCTACCGGTCGTGACGCCGTGACCTATCTCCCGCTGTCACCGCCCGGCCGCACCCCGCTGCGGGTGATGACCATCGCGGGGTCGGACTCCGGTGGCGGTGCGGGCATCCAGGCCGACCTGCGCACCTTCGCCCTGCTCGGGGTGCACGGGCTGGTCGCGGTGACGGCCGTGACGGTGCAGAACTCGTTGGGTGTCAAAGGCTTCCACGAGATCCCGCTCGACGTGATCGCCGGGCAGATCGACGAGGTGGTCTCCGACATCGGGTTGCAGGCCGCCAAGACCGGCATGCTGGCGTCGGCGGAGATCATCGGCACCGTCGCCGACGCGTGGGAGCGTCAGGGCCTGCCCGGGCGGGTTCCGCTGGTGGTGGACCCGGTGTGCGCCTCGATGCACGGCGATCCGCTGCTGCACCCCAGCGCGCTGACCTCCTTGAAGGACCGGCTGTTTCCGCTGGCCACGCTGGTCACTCCCAACCTCGACGAGGTGCGTCTGCTCACCGGCATCGAGGTGGTCGACGACGACAGCCAGCGCGCGGCCGCGCGGGCGCTGCACGCCATGGGGCCGCGGTGGGCGCTGGTCAAGGGCGGGCACCTGCGCGCGTCGACGCACAGCCCGGACCTGCTGTTCGACGGCAACGACTTTCACGAGTTCGACTCCGTGCGCATCGACACCGGCCACGACCACGGTGCCGGCGACACGCTGGCGGCGGCGATCGCCAGCGCGCTGGCACACGGTTACCCGGTCCCGGACGCGGTCGCGTTCGGAAAGCGCTGGGTGACCGAATGCCTGAAGGCGGCCTACCCGCTGGGTCAGGGCCACGGCCCGGTGTCGGCGCTGTTCCGGCTCGGCGAATGCTAGCCGGACTCGACGACATCGCCGGCATCGCCCACGAACCCGACGGCACTCCGGTCGGCGTGGTGGCGCTGACCCACGGCGCCGGCGGCAGCCGCGAATCGGCGATGCTCACGGCGCTGTGTGACCAGTGGGCGCGGCGCGGGTGGCTCGCGGTCCGCTACAACCTGCCCTACCGCCGGCGCCGACCGAAGGGCCCACCGTCCGGTTCGGCGGCCACCGACATGGCGGGCATCGTCGAGGCGGTCGCCACGGTGCGGGGCCTCGCCGCCGGGCCCGTCATCGCCGGCGGACACTCCTACGGCGGTCGGCTGACCTCGATGGCCGTCGCCGACGGCCTCGAGGTCGACGTGCTGACGCTGTTCTCCTATCCGCTGCATCCGCCGGGCAAGCCGGAACGGTCCCGCACCGAGCACCTGCCTCGGATCGCCGTGCCGACGGTGTTCACCCACGGCACCTCCGATCCGTTCGGCACGATCGACGAACTGCGCCCGGCGGTAGACCTGATCGCCGCGCCCACCCGGATCGTCGAGGTCACCGGCGCGCGCCACGATCTGGCCGCCAAGACGCTCGACGTCCCGGCGCTGGCCGTCGACGCCGCCCTGGACCTGCTGGGCTGAGTTATCGTCGCCGGGTGACCGCACCGCCACCGCCCCCGCTGCCGTACCAGTACGGCCCGGCGCCGGGCGGCCCTCCGCCGTACCGCCAGGCGCCCAGGACCAACTGGTGGGCGATCGTGTCGCTGGTCTTCGGCCTCATCGGCGGTGTGGTGATCAGCCTGGCCTGCGGCGTGGTGGGCCTGATCAAGAGCAAGGAGTACGGCCGCGGCCGGGGGATGGCGATCGCCGGGATCGTGCTCTCGGTGGTGTGGATGGTCGGTGTGGGCGTCGCCATCGTGATCTTCGGTGTGTTCGGGACGTCCACAGGCAACGTCACCGCCACCGACGTCGCCGAGGGCGACTGCCTGGCCGAGATCCCCGAGGGAGATCGGGTGCTGCGGGTGCAGACCGTCGACTGTGCGCAGCCGCACGCCGGTGAGGTTTTCGCGGTGCTGATGGTGCCCGACGGCGAGTTCCCCGGCGACGCGGCCATCGCCGCGTACTCCGAGAACTGCGCACCTGAGCTGGAGTCCTACGCGCCGTCGGCGGTCACCGACGACTCCGTGCAGCTCTACGTGCTCTACCCGACCGAAGAGACCTGGGCCGACGGCGACCGCGCAGTGACCTGCATCGCGACGACGGACCCGCCGCGGGCCGGGTCTCTCCGAGGCTGAGTTTCCCCGGACCTCGGGTACCGTCTGGTCATGCCTTCGGAGCACTTCGACGCGCTCATCGTGGGTGCGGGGTTCGCCGGGATCGGCGCCGCGATCCAACTCAAGCGCATGGGTTACCAGAACTTCGTGATCCTCGACCGCGAGGACGACCTGGGCGGCACCTGGTACGTCAACCACTACCCGGGTCTGGCCGTCGACGTCCCCACCACCACCTACTCGTACTTCTTCGAGCCCAACCCCAACTGGTCGCGGCTGTTCTCCACCGGCACGGAGATCAAGCGGTACGCCGACGATGTGGCCGACAAGTACGACGTGCGCCGCCACATCCGGTTCAACACCACCGTGGAGGGCGCCCGCTGGGACGAGGACGCGTCGCTGTGGCGGGTCAACGTCGCCGACGGTCCCGAGCTGACAGCACAGTTCCTGTTCACCGCCACCGGGTTCCTGTCCCAGCCCAAGCTGCCCGACATCCCCGGCATCGCCGACTTCGCCGGCAAGGTCGTGCACACCACCGACTGGGACGACACCTACGACCCCACCGGTGAGCGGATCGCCGTGATCGGCACCGGCGCCACCGCCGTTCAGCTGATCCCCGAACTGGCCAGGACCGCCGCCGACCTGACCGTCTACCAGCGGACCCCGATCTGGGTGGCGCCCAAGCTCGACTTCCCGATCTCCGACCGCACCAAGCGGCTGTTCGCCCGGCTGCCGTGGACGCAGCGCATCGTCCGCGCGATCACCGACACCATCTACGAGGCCATGATCAACGTCGGGGTGGTGCACTACCGCGTCCCGTTGTTCCGCCGCCTGAACATCTCGGCGATGGACCTGTGCAAGATCAACCAGTTCATCCAGGTCCGGGACAAGGAGCTGCGGCGCCGGCTCACGCCGGACTACGACATCGGGTGCAAGCGGCCCACGTTCTCCAACAGCTACTTCCGCACCTTCACCAAGCCGCACGTGCACCTGCAGAGCGACGGCATCGACCACGTCACCGCCGACGGGATCGTCAACGCCGACGGCACCACGACCGCCATCGACACCTTGGTGCTGGCCACCGGCTTCGATCTGTGGGAGGCCAACTTCCCGGCCATCGAGGTGATCGGCCGCGACGGCCGCAACCTCGGAAAGTGGTGGCGCGAGAACAGGTTCTGCGCCTATCAGGGTGTCTCGATGCCCGGCTTCCCGAACTATCTGAGCCTGGCCAGTCCGTACGCGTTCCTGGGCTTGAACTTCTTCAACACCATGGAGTACCAGATGCGGCTGATGGACCGGCTCTTCGGTGAACTCCAGCACCGCGGCGCCGCCACGTTCGAGGTGACCGAGCAGGCCAACGCGGCCTACCTGGACCGGATGACCGAACTGCTGGGCGACTCGCTGTGGACGCTGGGTAACTGTGCGGGGTCGCGGTCGTACTATTTCAACCCGCATGGCGAACCGAGCCTGCTGCGGCCGATGTCGACGCAGGACGCCATCGAGGAGGCCTCGACCTTCCCGCTCACCGACTACCAACTCACCTAGGAGCATCGTGCCCCAACAGAACTCACGCGCTGCGACCATCACCGGAATCCTGTTGGCCGTCACGGGGCTGTCCCACTTCGTCGCCCCGCAGCTCTACGACGAGTTCACCAAGCCGGCGTTCCCGGAGGACACCCGCACCCACGTCTACATCGACGGGGCGATCGAGACGGCGGTCGGGGTGGGCCTGGCGGTGCCGAAGACCCGCAAGATCGCGCTGGCCGGCCTGGTCGGCTACCTGCTCTACCTGGGCGCGAACGTGGTGCGTAACCGCTGACCTCTCTGCAGCGCCGCCTCGGCGTCTCGGACGCGGTCGTCATCGGCCTCGGCTCGATGATCGGGGCCGGAATCTTCGCTGCGCTCGGACCCGCGGCCGCAGCGGCCGGGTCCGGACTGCTGATCGGACTGGCCATCGCGGCCGTGGTGGCGTACTGCAACGCGACGTCCTCGGCCCGGCTGGCCGCCCGCTACCCGCAGTCCGGGGGTACGTATGTGTACGGCCGCGAACGGCTCGGCGCTTTCTGGGGCTACCTGGCCGGCTGGTCCTTCGTCGTCGGCAAGACCGCGTCCTGCGCGGCGATGGCCCTGACCGTCGGGGCCTATGTCTGGCCGGCCCATGCCGGCGCGGTGGCGGTCGCCGCGGTGGTGGCACTGACCGCGGTGAACTACCGCGGCGTGCAGAAGTCCGCGGCGCTGACCCGGGCGATCGTCGGGGTCGTGCTCGGGGTGCTGGCGGCCGTGGTGGTGACCTGCCTGTCCTCCGACCGGGCGGACGTCGCCCGGTTGAGCTTCGGAGCCGACATCACCGTCGGCGGGGTGCTGCAGGCCGGGGGGCTGCTGTTCTTCGCGTTTGCCGGGTACGCCCGGATCGCCACGCTGGGCGAGGAGGTCCGCGACCCGGCCCGGACGATCCCCCGGGCGATCCCGCTGGCGCTGGGCATCACGCTGGCCGTCTATGCCGCGGTGGCGGTGGCGGCGCTGACCGTCCTCGGGGTCGACGACCTGGGGGCGTCGGTCGCCCCGCTGACCGACGCGGTCCGCGCCGCCGGGGTCCCCGGCCTGGTCCCGGTCGTGCAGGTCGGCGCGGCGGTCGCCGCGCTCGGATCGCTGCTCGCCCTCGTGCTGGGGGTGTCCCGCACCACCTTGGCGATGGCCCGGGACCGCCACCTTCCGCACGTGCTGGCAGCGGTGCACCCCCGGTTCGGAGTCCCGCACCGCGCCGAACTGGCCGTCGCGGCGGTCGTGGTGGTGGTCGCGGCGACCGTGGACGTGCGCGGCGCGATCGGCTTCTCGTCATTCGGCGTGCTGCTCTACTACGCCATCGCCAACGCCGCTGCGTGGACCCTGAATCCGGACGAGGGTCGCCCACCGCGGCTGATACCGCTGCTCGGCGTGGCCGGGTGCGTGGTCCTGGCGTTCGCGCTGCCGCTGGTGTCGGTGGTCAGCGGAGCGGCCGTCGTCGCGGGCGGCGCGCTGCTCTACGGGGTGCGCCGCGCACTGTCCTCGGCTGGCGGTGCCTGGCGCGATGGTGTGTAGTCACATCCGTGCATTTCTGGACGCCCGTCCCCTCCCGCTCCGGCGCCGACTTCGTCGTCGCGCCCGATGAGCGGCTGAGCTGGCCGCGCACGATCGGGCTGGGCGCCCAGCACGTCGTCGCGATGTTCGGCGCCACCTTCCTGGTGCCGGTGCTGACCGGCTTCCCGCCGGCGACGACGCTGTTGTTCTCCGGCGTGGGCACGGTGCTGTTCCTGCTGATCACCGGCAACCGGCTACCCAGTTACCTGGGTTCGAGCTTCTCGGTGATCGCCCCGGTGGTCGCCGCGGTCGCATCGGACGGCGCCGGCAGCGCGCTGGGCGGGATCGTCGCGGTCGGGCTGGTGCTGATCCTGGTCGGCGGGGTGGTGCACCTGGCCGGCACCCGCTGGCTGGACCTGACGCTGCCGCCGGTGGTCACCGGCGCGATCGTCGCGTTGATCGGGTTCAACCTCGCGCCGGTGGCCAAGGACAATTTCGAGGACGGCCCGCTGCTCGGGTTCGTCACGCTGGTGTTGCTGGTGGGGGCGCTTGCGTTCTTCCGCGGCATGATCGGCCGGCTCGCCATCTTCCTCGCGGTCGCGTCGACCTACGGGCTGGCCCTGTTGCTCGGAGAGGTCGACACCACCGCGATCGCCGACGCGAAATGGTTCGGGCTGCCGGAGTTCGCGACCCCGACGTTCACGTTCAGCGTGCTGCCGATGTTCCTGCCGGCCGTGATCGCGCTGATCGCGGAGAACATCGGGCACGTCAAGTCGGTGGGGCAGATGACGCGCACCGACATGGATCCGCTGCTGGGCCGGGCGCTGGCCGCCGACGGCGTGGCCACCACCCTGGCCGGGTTCGGCGGCGGTTCGGCGACCACCACCTACGCGGAGAACATCGGCGTGATGGCCGCCACCCGGGTCTACTCGACGGCCGCGTACTGGGTGGCGGCCGCGGTGGCCATCGCGCTGTCGTTGTGTCCCAAGGTGGGTGCGGTCATCGAGGCCGTTCCCGCCGGGGTGCTCGGTGGGGCCACCCTCGTGCTCTACGGACTGGTCGGCATCCTCGGCGTGCGCATCTGGTTGACCAACCGGGTGGACTTCGCCAAACCGGTCAACCAGATGACCGCCGCGATCCCGCTGATCATCGGCATCGCGGACTTCACGTGGCAGGCCGGCGGATTGACGTTCACCGGCATCGCGCTCGGCTCGATCGCGGCGCTGGCGATCTACCACGGGATGCGGCTGCTCGGTTACCGCGCCTGACGGGAGTTCAGGACTCCTGCAGTTCGTGGCGGACGCGGTCCTCCCGCACCGGGATTCCGTTGCGCCCCCGCTGGTTCTGGGCATACAGACCGACGACGTATCCGACCCCGCTGCCGTGAATCTGCATCGCGGTGCGGTCGATGTTGTCGAACGTGTCGGTGTCCTTGTGGTAGTTCGGATCGAACGGTTCGTCGGCTCGACCGCCCCACAGCTCGGCCTGCTCGGCGGTCATGTCGTCCTCGGCCCCGGAGAACAGCCCGCCCGCAGGCACCCCGGCACGGGTGAACGCCTCGTAATCCGATCGGCCGTCGAAGAAGGTGTCCTGCGCCGGCTTTCCGGCGCGATCGAGGTAGTCGGCGAGGGTGCGCTCGATACCCGGGGAGCCTTCCGGCACCCGCGGCACGCCCAGGCGCGGATCGGGCGGTATCGACATGTTGCCGTCGTAGGTGAAGTAGCCGGGGTTCGGTGACCCGATCATGTCGAAGTTCAGATACAGCGCAATGTCTTTGAGCTGCTCGGTGTCCAGCGATGCGAGGTAGGCGTTGGAGCCTTCCAGCCCCACCTCCTCGGCGCCCCAGAACGCGAACCGGACCGCGTTGGTGATGTTCGGCGAGCTGCCCAGCTGCAGCGCGGTTTCCAGCACCGCCGCCACTCCGGAGGCGTTGTCGTTGATACCGGGGCCTTCGGCGACGCTGTCGAGGTGTGCGCCGACCAGCACCACGTCGGCGGTCGAGCCGGTCGTGGTCTGGGCGATGACGTTGCGGGTGCGCTCGGTACGCACCCCCGCGTTCATCCGGATCGTGGTGGGTGCACCGGGCTGGGCACGCAGTCCGGCCCCGGCGTCCTTGCCGATGCCGATCACCGGGATCTTCACGTCGGTGTCGTCGCCGAGGGTGCCGCCGACCAGTTCGTCGGCGTCGGTGTTGTCGGCCACGATCAGCGCCACCGCGCCGCGGTCGGCGGCCACGGCCTGCTTGGTCCCGAACGGGCACGCGCCCCGGTCGACCAGCACCACCGCGCCGCGCACCGGAAGACCGTCGTAGTCGTCGGCGGTGCAGCCCGGGGTCTCCTCGGCCGGCGCCGCGACGAGGGGACCCGACACCCCGTCGGGCGGAGTGCCGATGGTGAATTCCAGCGGGCGGGCCGAGACGTCGCCGTCGGCGACCGTCAACGTGGGTTCCTCGGCCCACGGCAGGCGCACCTCGAAGTCCGGGGTCTGCACGTCGAAGCCCTTGTCGCGCAGCGCCGTGACCACGTAGTCCACGCTGGCGTCGTAGCCGGAGGTGCCCAGCGCCCGGCTGCCGCCCTCGGCGTCGGCGATGTCCTGCATCTTCTGCAGGTGCGCCATCGTCGCGTCGACGGTGACCTTGGTGGCCAGCGACTCGGCGAACTCCACCGCGGCTGCCGGGTTCGGAGACGGCACCGCCGTCGGATTCGGTGCGTCGCGGCTGCAGCTGCCGACGGCCAGCGCCAGGGCAGTGGCCAGGGCCAAGGCCGGGACAGCCAGCCCGGCCACCAGTTTCGTCCGGGTCACAGCCACCACGTTAGCGGGACCGGACGAAGTCCAGGATCGCCGTGGCGACGACGTCAGGACGTTCGATCTGCAGGAAATGGCCCGCGGCCGGCACGAACTGCACGCGGCTGCCCCGGGGCAGCACCGCCGGGATCGGTTTGGAGTACTCCGCGAGCATGGCACCGTCCTGCTCGCCGTGCATGTGCAGAATCGGCACCCGCGGCAGCTCGAAGCGGTGCGAGTGGGGTTCGGCATAGCGGGCCAGCGGCCGGCCCGGACGGATCAGCGCGCGGTAGTAGCCGACCGCGGCCTGGCGGTGGGCCAGGCTCGGCAGCGCTGCCAGTGCCGCGTCCAACTCGGCGGTGGTGTCATACCCCGGCGGCCCCCAGTCGCGCCAGAGCCTGCGGATGATGCGGGGCAGCAGCCGCTCGGGGGCCCCGGGCAGCTGGAAGAACTGGATGTACCAGCTGTTGCGGAGCTGACGCGGCAGCATCTGCAGTTGCCGTCCGACCGGCTCGCGGGTGGCGTTGATCGCTGCCACCGGCGGCACCGCCAACGTGATGTGCGCCGCGAACGGCGAATCGGGGGACGCGGCGATGCCGTTGGCGGCGAACGCACCCCAGTCGTGTCCGACCAGCACCGCATCGCCCGGCGCGCCGAGGTGGCGGTGAACGGCCAGCGCGTCGTACATCAGCGCGCCGATGTGGTAGTCCCCGTCGGCGGCCGGGCCGGTGGGCGCGTAGCCGCGCATGAACGGCGCCACCACCCGCAGCCCCTGCTGCGCCAGCAGCGGTGCCAGCCGGCCCCAGCCCCACGCGCTGTCCGGAAAACCGTGCAGGCACAACACCAGACGGCCGTCCTCGGGTCCCCAGGCCAGCGCAGCCACTTCGAGGTGGGGCAGCGTCAGCGACAGTCTCTGCGGGGCGGGGGGCAGGTCTGTCATCGGGGTCCTTTCGTCGCTCACGCGTCTCGCCGATTGACTACCACGACCGCGGCGGCGAACACCACACCGGCCAGCGCGGCGAAGTACAGCAGCGACCCCACGGCACCCCAGCGCATGACATACGTCGGGAACAGCCATGACACGTCGAGGAAGCGGTAGATGTTGGCGAACGGCAGGTACGGGCCGATCTGGGCGCCGCGGCCGGGCAGGTTACCCAGCAAGGGTTCGACCAGCAGCGGCCACAGCAGCAGCACGGCGACCGCACCTGCGGTGTGGCGTACCAGCCCCGCGACGCCCACCCCGAGGACCGCGGCCAGCGCCGCATAGAGGGCGACTCCGCCGACGGTCGGCCAGAGATCCGACGTGACGGTCCGGCCGGCCTGGGCGGGCGCGACGAACCGCACCACCGCCGCCGAACCGAGCACCATCGCAGCTGCGGAGATGCTGCAGAACACGGCGGCCACAACGGCTTTGGCCACCATGACCACGGTGCGACGGGGTACCGCCGCGAACGTGGTGGCGATCATCGCGCTGCGGTATTCGCCGGTGAGGGTCATCGCCGACAGCACGGTCAGCACCGGCACCCCGAAGACCGCGACGCCCAGCGCAGCCGTCGTCGCCGTCAACCGCTCGTAGTCGTAGGCCACCGAGGCCTGCAGCGCGGCGATGCCGAAGCTCAGCAGCGCGGCCACCGCAGCCGACCACAGCGCCGACCGCACCGACAACAGCTTGATCCGTTCCGCGTGCAGCGCGGCGACCAGCGTCATCGGGCCCTGCCGCGGAACTGGGTGACGTCGTCGGTCGAGGCCAGGTAGGCCTGTTCGAGCGAGATCTGGCGCGCGCTCAGTTCGTGGATCGTGATCCCGTGCCGGGCGGCCAGCTCGCCGACCGCCTCGGTGGTGCTCTCATGCACCGTCAGCGCTCCGGGTTCGTCGTGCACGGTCAAGCCGGCACCGGTGAGCACGTCGCGCAGCGCGGCCAGCTGGGGACTGCGGACGCGCACCGCCGCGGCGCCGGAGCGGTCGACGAACTCGGCCACCGTGGTGGAGGCGATCAGCTTGCCCTTCCCGATCACGACCAGGCGGTCGGCGGTGTTGGCCATCTCGGAGAGCAGATGGCTCGAGACGAACACGGTACGACCCTCGGCGGCCAGCGTGCGCATGAGCGTGCGCATCCAGTGGATACCCTCGGGGTCCAGGCCGTTGACCGGTTCGTCGAACAACAGCACCGGGGGATCGCCGAGCAGCGCCGCCGCGATGCCCAGCCGCTGGCTCATCCCGAGCGACAGGGTGCCCGCACCCGCACCGGCCACGGTGGACAGGCCGACCAGATCGAGGACCTCGTCCACCCGACCGCGCGGGATGCGGTTGGCGGCGGCGATCCACCGCAGATGGTTGCGCACCGAGCGGGTCGGGTGCACCTGGCGTGCGTCGAGCAGCGCGCCGACCGTGCGCAGCGGGTCGGTCAGGTCGCGGTAGGGCCGGCCGTCGATGGTCGCGGTTCCCGACGTCGGGCGGTCCAGACCGAGGATCATCCGCATCGTGGTGGTCTTGCCGGCGCCGTTGGGCCCGAGGAACCCGGTGACCACCCCGGGTTCGACCGTGCAGGTCAGTCCGTCCACGGCCCGGGTGCGCCCGAAGACCTTCGTCAGCGCGTGCAGCTCGATCATCCGGTGACCGCGGCGACGACGAGCTCGGCGACGGCGCGCATGCCCGCCGCGTTCGGATGCAGCGGGGCGGGCCGGCCCGGAGCGGGTACGCCGAAGCGGGTGGTCCACGGCTCCGGGGCCCAGGCGTGGTGGTCGCGGCTGGCCGCACCGGCACGCACCAACCCGCAACCGGTCGCCTGCGCGGCATCGGCGGTCAGCTGCTCGAGGGTGGCGGCGAGGTGGCGCGCGAGCCGCGCGTCGGCGTCGCGCAACGGCGGATCGTCCGGCAGCAGCGTCAGGTAGTCGACGAACAACACCGTGGCCCGCGGGGCCCGGGCGCGCAGCGTCTGCCCGACCGCGATGAGCGCGTCACCCACTTCGTCGAGAGCACGCAATCGGGCCTGCGGGTTCAGCAGATCACGAATCTTTGTGCCCAGCAACGGAATGAAACGGGCGGCACGAGGCAGCCCGGCGGCGAACAGCATCGGGACGTAGCCGACGTCGTTGCCGCCGATCGTGACCGTCACCAACGACTCGGACCCGTCGAGTGCGTCGGCCTGCGGCGGCGCACCATGCTGCCGTTCGGCGAGCACGTGAGCGGTGGCGGCGCCGGAATACGTGACATCGACGAGCGGCAGCCCCAAGCGGTCGGCGACCAGGTGGGGATAGTTGCGCGCCGAACGCCCCGCGCGCCGCGGCGAGCCGGTCGCACGCGGTCGGATCCCCGGCCCGGCAGCCATCGAACTGCCCAGCGCGACATAGCGGCTCATAGAGAGGGGCTCGACGCCTGCGCCCAGAAACGCTTCGGGATCCGCCCGGCGTGCCGCGCCAGGTAGCCGGCCTTCACCGCGGCGGCCATCGCGG
Source organism: Mycolicibacterium duvalii (assembly GCF_010726645.1). Taxonomy (NCBI): domain Bacteria; kingdom Bacillati; phylum Actinomycetota; class Actinomycetes; order Mycobacteriales; family Mycobacteriaceae; genus Mycobacterium; species Mycolicibacterium duvalii. The sequence continues at coordinate 4,019,163 of NZ_AP022563.1, forward strand.
TGGCCATCGCCGACGGGTCGGCTGCCCGGGTCACCGCGGTGGCCAACAGCACGGCGTCGCAACCGAGTTCCATCGCCAGGGCGGCGTCGCTGGCGGTGCCGATCCCCGCGTCGAGGATCACCGGCACCGACGCGGCGTCGACGATCATCTCGATGTTGTGCGGGTTGGAGATCCCCAGACCGGTGCCGATCGGTGATCCCAGCGGCATCACCGCGGCACAACCGGTGTCCTCGAGGCGGCGCGCCAGCACCGGGTCGTCGTTGGTGTAGGGCAGCACCACGAACCCGTCGTCGACGAGTTGTTCGGCGGCCCGGACCAATTCGACGGCATCCGGCAGCAGTGTGCGCTCGTCGGCGATGACCTCCAACTTGACCCAGTTGGTGCCCAACGCTTCCCGGGCCAGCTGGGCGGTCATCACGGCTTCGGCCGCGCCCCGGCACCCGGCGGTGTTGGGTAGCGGGGTAATGCCCAGACGGTTCAGCAGATCCAGCACCCCGGTGCCGCCCTCGGCATCGATGCGACGCATCGCGACGGTGGTCAGCTCGGTCTCCGAGGCGACCAGGGCCTCCTCCAGGACGGCCAGGTTGGCCGCTCCGCCGGTGCCGAGGATCAACCGGGAACCGAACTCACGTCCGGCGATGCCCAGCTTGGACGTCGTCGGCTCAGCCACCCTGCACCGCCGTCACCACTTCCACTTTCGCACCGTCTGTCAGCGCGGTGTCCCACTGCGAGCGCGGCATCACAGACCAGTCCACCGCGACCGCGATCCCCTTCTCCGGGAAACCGAGCCCCTCCAGCAACGACGCGATCGTGGTGCGGTCGTCGACTTCGACGTCTTCGTCGTTCACCGTGACTTTCATCAGCTCGCTCCAACCTTCGTACTGTGCTGGTCCTCGACCAGCGGTTCCCCGCGCAGTTGCGCGGCAATCGCCTCAGCGGTCCACGGCGCCAGCAGAAAACCCGACCTGCCGTGTCCGGTCGCGACCAGCGTGCGGTCGTCTAGACGGCCCACCAACGGCATGTTGTCCGGCGTCATCGGTCGCAGGCCCGCGGCGCATTCAGCCAGCTCGTACTCCCCGAGCGCGGGCACCACCGCGCACGCGTCGTCGAGCAGTTCGCGCACGCCCGTCACCGCGGGCGCGGTGTCGCGGCCGTGTTCGTACTGGGTGGCGCCGACCACCACCCCGTCGGCACGCGGCACCAGGTACACCTGCCGGCCGTGCACGCGGGCGCGAATCACCCTGCGCGGCACCGGCATACATCCGCGCCGCCAGCGCAGCCGCAGCACCTCACCCTTGACCGGGCGCACGGGCAGACCGGGCCACAGCGACGGCGCGTCGATACCGTTGGCGATCACCACGACGTCGGCGGGCCCGGCCTCATCCAGCGTGCCCACGGGCGGGGCCCACTGCACGCCGAGCTGCTCGCAGTGCGCGGCCAGCGCATCCACCACGGCGCGGTTGTCCACCGACAGCTCGGTCTCGGCGACGAACCCGTGTCGGATTCCCTGCGCCAGAAGCGGTTCGATGTCACGCGCCGAGGTGGTCAGGGTGACGGGATGGCCCTGCGCGGTCAGCCATTCCCCGACCGTCCGGAGATCCTGGGCGTCGGCGCGGTCGACGGCCACGACCAGCGAACTGTGCGCGGTGACCACCTCGGGCGGCAGCCCGTCGAGAAAACCGTTGCGCCACAGGTTCAGTGACTCCAGACCGAGGTGCAACAGCCGTTCCTCGCCGGGCCAGCCCTCGCTGTGCGGGGCCAACATTCCCCCGGCCACCCAGGAGGCGCCCCGATCCTCGCCGCGGTGCACCCGCACGGTCCAGCCGTCCTGGGCGGCACGACGGGCCACGGCCAGCCCGATCACGCCGCCGCCGATCACGGTGAGCGACCCCTGTGCGGTCGGTGTCGGAGTCATCGGGCATCCTCCCTTCGCCGGCATGACCCGGATCAGGTGTGACGGTCAGAGCCGGCGGGCGCACTCTCAGTCCCCGAACCCGGGACTCCCGTGTGGTCGGTGTCGTTCGGGTACCAGCCTACTGACCGCCCACGACGGCCGGCCGCGTTAGCGTGACCGGTGTGCCTACCGCCGCGCCCCGTCTCGCGTCCTGCCTGCTCTACCTGTGCACCGACGCCCGCCGCGAACGCGGTGACCTGGCCGAATTCGCCGATGCGGCGCTGGCCGGCGGCGTCGACATCGTGCAGCTACGGGACAAGAACTCGCCCGGTGAACAGCGCTTCGGCCCGTTGGAGGCGCGGCAGGAGCTGCAGGCGCTCGAGGTGCTGGCCGACGCCGCGCGCCGCCACGGCGCACTGCTCGCGGTCAACGACCGCGCCGACATCGCGCGCGCGGCGGGGGCCGATGTGCTGCACCTCGGGCAGGACGATCTGCCGCTGAGCACCGCCCGCGAGATCGTCGGGGACCGGGTGATCGGCCGGTCGACCCACGACCTCGAGCAGGTCGAACGGGCCGTCGCCGAGGACGTGGACTATTTCTGCGTCGGCCCGTGTTGGCCCACCCCGACCAAGCCGGGCCGGCCTGCTCCCGGCCTGGACCTGGTGCGGGCCACCGTGGCGTTGGGCACCGCGAAGCCCTGGTTCGCGATCGGCGGGATCGACGCCGAGCGGCTGCCCAAGGTGGTGGCCGCCGGCGCCCGGCGCGCGGTGGTGGTGCGTGCGATCACCGGCGCAGAGGATCCGCGCGCGGCGGCGCAGGCGTTGCGCGCGGTGCTCAGTTCTGCCCGTTGACCAGTAGCGGAATCGACGCCGCAAGCTCGCGCAACCGTACCCAGCTGGCCGCGAACCCGGGGTGCAGCGGCAGGTCGGCCACCGCGTCCTCGGCCACCCAGCGCAATTCGGCGCTCTCCCGGTTGGGCACCGTCTCGAGCAGTTCGTCGGCATCGGCGATGACGGTGGTGTAGGTCCAGCCGGTGACCTCGGCGGTCACCACGGTGGTGCGCACAGTCAGCTGGTCCGGCGGCAGGCCGGCTTCTTCGATCGCCTCGCGGATGGCGGCCTGCTCGGCGGTCTCGTGGCTGTCGCGGGCGCCGCCGGGCAGGCCCCACGTGCCGCCCTGATGGCTCCACGGCGCGCGATGTTGCAGCAGCACCGCGGCCTTCCCGTCCGGACCGGGCGCCCGCAGCAGCAGTCCGGCCGCGCCGTGGCGGCCCCAGTAGGCAGCACCGTTGGCCGACACCACCCAGCCGTCACCATCACCGCGCACGCGTTCAGGATAGGGAACCGAATCACCACACGCCGCGAGGCGAGCTCTTAGACTTCTTTCATAGAGTTGACCGCGACGATGAAGAGATCGAAACCAAGGTGAGGTCCGCGCAGACGTGACAGTGGAGTTGGCGCATCCCTCGACCGAACCCCTGGCGTCGCGGTCCCCCACGGGCCGGGCCCATCCGCGCTGGTGGTTCCTGTGGACGACCCCCGGCCGAATCCTGAGCATCGGGCTGGTGCTGGCCGCCCTGGTGGTGCTCAGCGCATTCGCCACGTCGACCACGATCAACGACCGTCAGCAGGCGCTGACCACGGTTCTCGACCACACCGAGCCGTTGTCGTTCGCCGCCGGACAGCTCTACACCACGCTCTCGGTGGCCGACGCGGCCGCGGCGACCGCCTTCATCGCGGGCACCGAGCCGCGGGCGGTCCGGCAGCGCTACGAGCAGGCGATCACCGACGCCGCGGTCGCCATGACGCGGGCGTCGAGCGGTCTGACCGACGAACCGATGGTGCAGTTGCTGGGCCGGATCAACGCCCGGCTTGCGGTGTACACCGGTCTGGTGGAGACCGCGCGGACCAACAACCGCGCCGGCAACCCCGTCGGCTCGTCCTACCTGTCCGAAGCGTCGTCGCTGATGCAGGAGCGCATCCTGCCCGACGCGCAGCTGCTCTACGAGCAGACCTCGGCGCGGGTCGATGCCGAGACCACGGCCTCCACCCGCATCCCGACGCCGGTGATCCTGGTGGTGGTCGCGACCCTGTTGTTCGGTGTGTTCGCCAACCGATGGCTGGCCAAACGCACCCGCCGGCGCGTCAACATCGGTTTCATCGCCGGCGGGCTGGCGGTGCTGATCATGCTGATGTGGGTCGGCACCGCGCTGATCATCTCGACCAGCGACAGCCGCAGTGCCAAGGAGACCGCGGCAGAATCGCTGAAGACCGTCACCACATTGGCCATCACCGCGCAGCAGGCACGTGCCGACGAGACGCTGTCGCTGATCCGGCGGGGTGACGAGAATCTGCGCAAGCAGTCGTACTACCAGCGGATCGAGATGATGCAGCAACAGCTGACCCGGTACCTCGAACGAGACGACTCGATCGACAAGACCGACCTCGCCGACGCCGGATCGCTGCTGGAGCGGTGGCGGGCCGCCGACGACCGGATCAGCGCCTACATCGCCGTCGGCAACTACCAGGCCGCCACCCAGGTCGCGCTGGGCACCGGCGACGACGACTCGACGCCGGCATTCGACAAGCTCGACGAGGCGTTGACCAAGGGCATCGAGCAGAGCCGCAGCCAGCTCCGCAACGAGATCGTCAACGCGCGGCGGGTGCTCTCGGGGGCCACCGTCGGCGCGGCCGCGCTCTCGGTGGTGGCGGCCGTCGCGGTGGCGCTGGGGATCTGGCCGAGGCTGAGCGAGTATCGGTAATGAGTAAGCGGGGGCTGGATCCGAAGAGGTGGGGCGCGGTGCTCGCCGCGCTGGTGATCAGCGCGTGTGGGCAGGCCGAACCGGTGGAGCCGACGCCGAGCGTCACGGTGGCCCCGCCGACCCCGGCCGGCATGGAGGAGTTGCCGCCCGAACCGGCGCACCCGCCGACGAGCGGCGCCGACGACTGCAACCCCACCGCGAGCCTGCGCCCGTTCGACACCAAAGCCGAGGCCGACGAGGCGGTCGCGGCGATCAAGGCCCGCGGGCGGCTGATCGTCGGTCTCGACATCGGCAGCAACCTGTTCAGTTTCCGCGACCCGATCACCGGTGAGATCACCGGCTTCGACGTCGACATCGCCGGCGAGATCTCCCGGGACATCTTCGGCACACCCTCGCAGGTGGAGTACCGCATCCTGTCGTCGGAGGACCGGATCGAGGCGCTGCAGAACAACGAGGTCGACGTGGTGGTCAAGACCATGACGATCACCTGCGAACGCAAGAAGCTGGTGAACTTCTCCACCGTGTATCTGAATGCGCGGCAACGGATCCTGGCGCCGCGCAATTCGCCCATCCGGCAGTCCTCGGACCTGTCGGGCAAGCGGGTCTGTGTCGCCAAGGGCACGACGTCGCTGGACCGGATTCAGCAGATATCGCCGCCGCCGATCATCGTCGCGGTGGTGACGTGGGCCGACTGCCTGGTCGCGCTGCAGCAGCGTCAGGTCGACGCGGTCAGCACCGACGACTCGATCCTGGCCGGGTTGGTGTCGCAGGATCCGTACCTGCACATCGTGGGACCGTCGATGAACGAGGAGGCCTATGGCATCGGGGTCAACCTGGACAACCCCGGCCTGGTGCGCTTCGTCAACGGCACCCTCGAGCGGATCCGTCGGGACGGCACCTGGAACACGTTGTACCGCAAGTGGTTGACGGTGCTCGGCCCCGCGCCAGCGCCGCCGGTGGCAAGGTATTCGGACTGATGACCGACGACATCGACACCGACGCCGACCCCGGGACCCAGCCCGCGGGCTTGGACGAGCTGGCCATGGATTCGACGGCCACCCAGCGGCCGATGGCCACCCAGGCGGTGTTCCGTCCGCACTTCGACGACGATGACGACGACGACATCCACACCGGCGACACCGAACCGCAGGAGACCACGTCGACGTTGACGCGCTCGCTGTCGCGCACCCGCCGGCTCGGTGGCGGCCTGGTGGAGATCCCGCGGGTACCCGCACGAGATCCGTTGACCGCGTTGATGACCGACCCGGTGGTGGCCGAGTCGAAGCGGTTCTGCTGGAACTGCGGCCGTCCGGTCGGCCGGTCGACCAAGGACGGCAAGGCGCTCTCGGAGGGCTGGTGCCCGCACTGCGGCAGCGCGTACTCCTTCCTGCCGCAACTGGCGGTCGGCGACATCGTCGCCGACCAGTACGAGATCAAGGGTTGCATCGCCCACGGTGGCCTGGGCTGGGTCTACCTCGCGTTCGACAAGAACGTCAACGACCGGCCGGTGGTGCTCAAGGGTCTGGTCCATTCCGGCGATGCCGAGGCCCAGGCGATCGCGATGGCCGAGCGGCAGTTCCTCGCCGAGGTGACCCATCCGGGCATCGTGAAGATCTACAACTTCGTCGAGCACGAGGACAAACACGGCAGCCCGGTCGGCTACATCGTCATGGAATACGTCGGCGGGACGTCGCTGAAGCAGGCCACGCACCTCAACCGCTCGGAACGGACGCGGTTGCCGGTGGCCGAGGCCATCGGGTTCATGCTCGAGATCCTGCCTGCGCTGGGCTATCTGCATTCGCTCGGACTCGTCTACAACGACCTCAAGCCCGAGAACATCATGGTCACCGAGGACCAGCTCAAGCTGATCGACCTCGGCGCGGTGTCGCGCATCAACTCGTTCGGATACCTCTACGGCACACCCGGCTATCAGGCGCCCGAGATCGTGCGCACCGGGCCCACCGTGGCCACCGACATCTACACGGTCGGCCGGACCCTGGCGGCGCTGACCCTGAAACTGCGCACCCACAAGGGCCGCTACGTCGACGGGCTGCCCGAGGACGACCCGGTGCTGGCCGAGTACGACTCGTTCGGCCGTCTGCTGCGCCGCGCGACCGACCGCGATCCGCGCCGGCGTTTCCAGAGCGCCGAGGAGATGACCAGTCAGCTGATGGGTGTGCTGCGCGAGGCGGTCGCCAAGGACACCGGGGTTCCGCGGCCCGGCCTGTCGACCGTGTTCAGTCCGTCGCGCTCGACGTTCGGTGTGGATCTCCTGGTCGCTCACACTGATGTCTACCTGGACGGGCAGGTCCATTCCGAGAAGCTGACGGCCGCGGAGATCGTGCGGGCGCTGCAGGTGCCGCTGGTCGATTCCTCCGACGTCGGCGCGGCGGTGCTGTCGGCCACGGTGTTGAGCCAGCCGGTGCAGACCCTCGACTCGCTGCGGGCGGCGCGGCATGGTGCGCTGGACTCCGAGGGCGTCGACCTCAGCGAGTCGGTCGAGCTACCGCTGATGGAGGTCCGCGCGCTGCTCGACCTCGGAGACGTGGCCAAGGCGACGCGCAAACTCGACGACCTGGCCCAGCGGGTGGGGTGGCGCTGGCGGCTGACGTGGTTCCGCGCGGTGTCGGAGCTGCTGACCGCCGACTACGAGTCGGCCACCAAGCATTTCAACCAGGTTCTGGACACCCTGCCCGGCGAGTTGGCGCCCAAGCTGGCGTTGGCCGCCACCGCCGAGCTGGCCGGCACCGCCGACGAGCGCAAGTTCTACAACACGGTGTGGTCGACCGACCACGGCATCATCTCGGCCGGCTTCGGGTTGGCGCGCGCCCAGTCGGCCGCCGGCGAACGCGATGCCGCGGTCCGCACTCTCGACGAAGTGCCGGCCACCTCAAGGCATTTCACCACCGCGCGGCTGACCAGTGCGGTGACACTGCTCTCCGGCCGGTCCAGCAGTGAGATCACCGAGCAACACATCCGCGATGCCGCGCGGCGGGTGGAGGCACTGCCCGACACCGAGCCGCGGGTGCTGCAGATTCGGGCGCTGGTGCTCGGCACCGCGATGGACTGGCTGGCCGACAACACCGCCAGCACCAACCACATCCTGGGGTTCCCCTTCACCGAGCACGGCCTGCGACTGGGCGTCGAGGCCTCGCTGCGCAACCTGGCCCGGGTGGCCCCCACCCAGGCGCACAGGTACGCCCTCGTCGACCTCGCCAACAGCGTCCGGCCGATGTCGACGTTCTGATGCGGATTCCGTGGCCGTCGGCCGCGATATCGACGTTGCCGCCCCGCCCCGCTGCGTAGCTACCAACCGAGAATTTGCCGACGCCGCAGGTGAAGGCGGCTGTCAGAGTTGAAGCAAAAGCCTATGGTCAAGCCACGGAATCCGTAGTATCGTGGGCCCACCTGGTTGAAGGGTCAGCCAGATCGGTGACGTCATCGGCGATAGTCGTCCAGCGACTAACGTGACGGCTTTGAGAAGTAGGGCCCGATCCCCTGACGCCACCCACAGTGCGAATCTACGAGAGTTTCGTCTGAGGGAGGCCTGCGTGTCATTGTCAGAATCTCTCCCGCCGCCGAGCACGCAGCGCGTGTTCCGCCCCGACCCGACCTCGTTCGCGTTACGCGAGGAACACCACCGCGCCACGTTCTCGGTGAGCGAGCTGCCGCAGTCCACGATCCGGGTCACCGTGCACGGTGAAATCGATGCGACGAACGCGATCCCGCTCGCCCGCTATGTCGAGAAGCGGCTGGGTGCCGCGCGGGCGCTCGCGCTGGATCTGCAAACGGTGGAGTTCTTCGGCGCGTCGGGGTTTGCTGCACTGACCAACATCAACGTCGCCTGCGACCGCGCCGGAGTGCGCTGGACGCTGTTGGCCGGCGCCCATGTGCAGCGGCTGCTCCGGATCTGCGACCCGCTCAACGAATTACCCGTCGCCGTCCCCGTCGCCAAGTACAGCCGCACAGGCCCGGGCGATCGCAAGCTCCTCGTCGGTGGGGATCACTAACACCGTCGTCGGCGCGCCGTCGGGCGAGATCCGTCGGGCCCCCGCAGCGGGGCTCTCGTTGAGATGCTCGTCGACCTCGATACCGAACGCACCGAGACCGGACAACGCATCGCGTCGCACCGTCGCGTCGTTCTCCCCGACTCCCGCGGTGAAGGTGATGACGTCGGCGCCACCGAGCACCGCGAGATACGCACCGATGTACTTACGTAACCGGTGGATGTAGACGTCGTAGGCCAACTGCGCCGCGGCGTCACCCGACGCGATCCGCCGGTGCAGGACGCGGAAGTCCACCTCACCGCCGAGACCGCGCACGCCCGAGCGCCGGTTGAGCATCGACTCGATGTCTTCGACACTCATGCCCGCGGCACGCCACAGGTAGGTGATGATCCCCGGATCGAGGTCCCCGGAACGGGTCCCCATCACCAGACCTTCCATCGGGGTCAGCCCCATCGATGTCTCGACCGGGCGGCCCCCCACGATCGCCGACGCCGACGCACCGTTGCCCAGATGCAACACGATCTGACGCAGGGACGCCGTCGGCACGTCGAGGAACGCGGCGGCCTGCTCGCTGACGTACTGGTGCGAGGTGCCGTGGAAGCCGTACCGACGGATGTCGTAGCGCTCGGCCAGCTCGCGGTCGATGGCGTACGTGGCGGCCGCGGCCGGCAGGTCGTGGAAGAACGCGGTGTCGAACACGGCTACATGCGGGACGTCGGGGTGCGCCTTGCGCGCCACTTCGATACCGAGAATCGCGGGCGGATTGTGCAGCGGCGCCAGCGGACTGAGCTCCCGCAACCGCGCGATCAACGCATCGTCGACGACGGTGGGCCGGTACAGGTCCGGGCCCCCGTGCACCACCCGGTGCCCGACGGCCATCAGATCGAGCTCGGCCAGGCGGATGCCGGCGTCGTCGAGCAGGCTCGACACCATCTGCAGCGCGGCCTCATGGTCGGCCACCCGGTCGTCGCGCTCGAGGGCCTGCGGACCTGCGGTCAGCGACGCCGACGACGCCTCCTCGCCGATCCGTTCGACGATGCCCTCGGCCAACGAGCGTCCCGAATCCGGCTCGAGCAGCTGGAATTTCACCGAAGACGAACCGGAGTTGAGCACCAACACCGATGGTTTCACCACGGTCACCCCTGCGCCTGGATCGCGGTGATCGCCACGGTGTTGACGATGTCCTCCACCAGCGCGCCGCGGGACAGGTCGTTGACGGGCTTGTTGAGTCCCTGCAGCACCGGACCGATCGCGATCGCCCCGGCGCTGCGCTGCACCGCCTTGTAGGTGTTGTTCCCCGTGTTGAGGTCGGGAAAGATCAGCACGGTGGCGTGGCCGGCCACCTCGGAATCGGGCATCTTGGTCGCAGCCACCGACGGCTCCACCGCGGCGTCGTACTGGATCGGGCCCTCCACCAGCAGCTCAGGAGCCCGGGAACGCACGAGTTCGGTTGCCTTCCTGACCTTTTCGACCTCCGCCCCGGATCCCGACGTGCCCGTGGAGTAGGACAGCATCGCCACCCGCGGTTCAATTCCGAACTTCGCGGCGGTGCGTGCCGACGACACCGCGATGTCGGCGAGTTGCTCGGCGGTCGGGTCGGGCACGATCGCGCAGTCCCCGTAGGCCAGCACCTCATCGGCCAGGCACATGAGGAAGATGCTCGACACGGTGGACACGTCGGGCTGGGTCTTGATGATCTCGAACGCGGGCCGCACCGTGTGCGCAGTAGTGTGCCGGGCTCCCGAAACCATGCCGTCGACCATGTCGTTGTAGACGAGCATGGTGCCGAAGTAGGACACATCGTGGATGATCTCGCGGGCCTGTTCGACGGTGACGCCCTTGTGCTTCCGCAGCTCCGCGTACTGCTCGGCGAACTGGTCGCACAACTCGCTGCGGCGCGGGTCGAGCACCGCGGCCGCCGACAGGTCCAGCCCCAGCTCCGCGGCCCGGGCCCGCACCTGTGACTCCTCGCCCAGGATCGTCAGATCCGCCACGCCTCGCTGCAGCAACCGGCCGGCGGCGGTGAGGATGCGGTCGTCATCGCCTTCGGGCAGCACGATGTGTTTGCGGTCGGCACGGGCCTGTTCGATCAGCTGATGGGTGAACATCTGCGGGGTGACGACCGACGGGATCGGAATGGCGAGCTGCGCCAACAGATCCGCGACGTCGACGTGTGCTTCCATCAGAGCCAGTGCGGTGTCGATCTTGCGGTGGGACTGCGAGGTCACCCGGCCGCGGGTCGCGGCCACCCGCCCGGCGGTCTCGAAGGTGCCGAAGCGCGTCTCGATGACGGGGACGCCCAGCCCGAGACCGGTCACCAGCGAGTTGATGGCCGGATGCATCTGCAGCCCGCCATTGAGGATGACGCACGACAGTGACGGGAATCCCTCTGCGGCATGGGCGCTGAGCACGGCGAGCACCACGTCGGAGCGGTCGCCGGGGGTGATGACGGCGACACCCTCGGTCAGGCGTTCGAGCACGTGTTCGGCGGTCATGCCGGCCACCAGGACGTCGAGGGCCACACGAGCGAGCAACGCCCGGTCGCCCCGCACCAGGGTGCCTTCGACAGCGGTTTGCAGCTCGCCGACCGAGGGCGCGAACAGCAGCGGCTCCTCCGGAATGACGTAGGTGCGCGGCTGACCGTCGGCCAGCGCGGAGGCCACGGCGGCCATCTGGCCGGGATCGCAGCGGTTGACCACCACCGCGGCGGTGTGGGCATGCTGGGCCGCGATCTCGTCGACGCAGACATCGACCACCGCGGCGATGCGCTCCGGCGTGCGGTCCTTTCCCTTCACGGCCAGGATCACCGGCGCGCCCAGGTTCGCCGCGATCTGCGCGTTGGTCGACAGCTCGCTGGGTGTCGCGACATCGGTGTAGTCGCTGCCGACGATGAGCACGGCGTCGCACTGGTCGGCCACCCGGTGGTAGCGGTCGACGATGTCGCCGAGTGCGGCCTCCCGGTCCTCGTGCAGCTGCTGGTAACCGACCCCGACACAGTCCTCGTAGGACAGACCGGCGGTGGTCTGGCCCAGCAACAGCTCCAAGATGTAGTCACGGTCTTCACCCAGGCGGGTGATCGGACGGAACACCCCGACCTTGGCGACGGTGGCCGCGAGGCGATGCAGGATGCCCAGCGCGATCGTCGACTTTCCGGTGTCACCCTCCGGCGAGGCGATGTAGATCGCTGTCGTCACAGACCACAGCCTACTGATACGGGCCCTTCGGCTCGGTCGGTCAGCTCGCGGTGATGTCCACCGGCACCCGCACCGTGGCATGCAGCGCGCGGTGGTCGGCTCCGGGTACCGCCACCGCGTGCACGGTCGCCGCGGTGGCGTTACGCACCAGGATGTGATCGATCCCGATGAGCGGTGGAATCATCCCCCGTCCCGGATAGGTGCGGGCAGCACCGCCGCCGGCCTGCACCCCGGCGTCGTCGTAGCCTTGCTCGAGCAATTCGCGGAACGGCGCCATGTCGACGGTGGTGTTGAAGTCGCCGGCCACGATCACCGCACCGGCCCCGGCGCGTTCGGCCATGTCCCGCAGCGTTTCCGGAAACGCCGCGAGGTCGCGCCGCCAGTAATCGATCGGCTGCGGCCAGGGCGCGGCGAGGTGCACGGACAGCACCGTGGTGTCGACGACCACTCCCGGAATCCGGATCCGGGTCCCGAGCATCGGCAGCGAGTAGCCGTCGATCCGGCCGGAATGCACGATCGGGTGGCGGCTCCAGATGCCGATCCCGGACGCCTGCGGCGCGGGCAGCACCACCCGGTACGGGAAGGCGGTGTTCATCCCGGCCGCGGACAGGCCGTCGGCGGCCTCCTGGGTCATCTCCTGCACCGCGACCACGTCGGCCGCTGCATCCGCGAGGGCCACGAAGGCTTGCGAATCCGCCTGCCCCTTAGCGAGATTGGCGGTGAGGACGCGCACGTCGACGGCAGGGTTGGGCGCCGTCGGCGGCCCGAGATAGCGCGGGACGTAGATCCACAACGTCGCCACGGTCACCACCACGGCGACCAGCGTCAGGACCCACCGTCGGCCCAGCGCCAGCACCACCATGGCCACCGGTGCGGCCACCGACAGGAACGGCGCCGCGACCGCGAGGATCATCGTGGCGTGGCTGGTGATCGGTAGATACCGGGCGACCAGCGCCACCACCGCGACGGCCAGGGCCCCTCCGCCCGACACCGTCGCGAGAATTCGCATCATCTCGCGTCGTCGACGTCAGCCGAGGCGTCTGAGCCTGGGTTCCAGGTCCCGCTGAAAAAGCTCGAGGAAGCGGCGCTGGTCGTGCCCCGGCGCGTGGAAGACGAGGTGGTTGAGACCCCAGTCGACGTAGTCCTTCACCTTGGCGACGGCCTCGTCGGGGTCCGACGCCACGATCCACCGCTTGGCGACCTGCTCGATCGGCAGCTCATCGGCGGCCTTCTCCATCTCCATCGGGTCGTCGATGGAGTGCTTCTGCTCGGCGGTCAACGACAGCGGCGCCCAGAACCGGGTGTTCTCCAGCGCCAGGTCGGGATCGGTGTCGTAAGAGATCTTGATCTCGATCATCCGGTCGATGTCGGCGACGTCGCGGTCGGCCTTCTCGGCGCCCTCTTTCACCGCGGGGATGAGTTTGTCCTGGTAGAGCTCTGCGCCCTTGCCCGACGTACAGATGAACCCGTCCCCGGCCCGGCCGGCGTACTTGGCGACGACGGGGCCGCCCGCAGCGATGTAGACGGGCACCCCGCCGTCGGGGACGTCGTAGATCGACGCGCCCTTGAGGCGGTAGTAGTCGCCGTCGAAATCGACGCGGTCACCGAGCCAAAGCTCACGCATCAGCCGCACCGACTCGCGGAGCCGGGCGAAGCGCTCCTTGAACTCGGGCCACTCGCCCTCGTAGCCGGTGGCGATCTCGTTGAGCGCCTCGCCGGTGCCGACGCCGAGGAAGATGCGGCCGGGGTACAGGCACGCCATGGTCGCGAACGCCTGGGCGATGACGGCGGGGTTGTAGCGGAACGTCGGGGTCAGCACCGAGGTGCCGAGCGTGAGGTGCTTGGTGCGCTCCCCCACCGCCGTCATCCACGCCAGGGAGAACGGCGCGTGACCGCCCTCGTGGCGCCACGGCTGGAAGTGGTCGCTGACGGTAGCGCTGTCCATGCCGTGCTCTTCGGCGGCGACAGCGAGTTCGACGAGTTCCCGCGGCGCGAACTGCTCCGCCGACGCCTTGTAGCCCAGTTTCAGTTCAGCCATAACTATGTTTCTACACTCGCCGAATGGCCCCGGCGCTGACAGCCATCACCGACCGCGTTCATTTCGTTGAGACCGACCTGGTCAACTGGACGCTGGTGGCCGGCGACATCGATAGCGGGGGCGGAGTCATGATGATCGACGCAGGCTTCCCCGGCAGTCGTGACGATGTGCTGAATTCGTTGCGGCAGATCGGTTTCGGTCCGGCCGACGTGCGCGCGATCGTGTTGACCCATGCCCACGTCGACCACCTCGGCACCGCGATCTGGTTCGCCGACACCCACGGGGTGCCGGTGTACTGCCACGCCGACGAGGTCGGGCACACCCGCCGCGAGTACCTCGAGCAGGCCGCGCCGCTGCAGATCGCCGCCCACGCGTGGCAACCGCGTTGGCTGGCCTGGTCGGTCGCGATCATGCGCAAAGGAGCGCTGACCCACGCGGGGATCCCCGGCGCACAGCCGCTGACCGCCGACGTGGCGGCCGGCCTCCCGGGCGCGCCGATGCCGGTGCCGACGCCCGGACACACCGGCGGTCACTGCTCCTACCTGGTGGACGGGGTGCTGGTCAGCGGGGACGCACTGGTCACCGGCCATCCGGTGGCCGCGCGACCGGGCCCGCAGCTGCTGCCGTCGGTGTTCAACCATGACGAGCACGCCTGCCGTCGCAGCCTGGACGCTTTGGGGATGCTCGATTGCGACGTACTGCTGCCCGGACACGGCCCGGTGTGGCGGGGCCCGGTGCGCGACGCCGTCGCCGCTGCTCACGCCAGGGTGTCGTAGCCCAGCAGGAACAACGCCGTCAGGCACAGCCCGCAGGCGACCACGATCGACGGCATCAAGATCATCGTGTCGATCTCGTCGTCGTCGAGCACGTCGCCTTCGAACCGCCCGAAGAACACCCGGGCGATACCGGTGCGGCGGAACATGTGCACCAGAGCGCGGACCGCTCGGCTCTGGCGGTAGCGCCCCACGAGCAGCCGGGACACGCCCCCGATGACGAACGTCAGTGCGGCAGCGCCCAGCAGCATCACACCGACGGTGGCTTCCGACACGGGTTTCAGCCTATAGAGCGGGGCCGTCGCGCAGGGCGTGTCGGCGGAGGGGCCAGCTCTTTGAGGAACGCCACCGGGTAGACCTCGTCTCCGTCGGTCGGCAATGGCGCGGCCAGCCGCGTGTAGCCCAGAGACTCGTAGAGCGCCACCGCCTCGGGCTGCCGGTCGCCGGTGGTCAGATAGATCCGGCGATAGCCGGCGACGGCGATGTCGGTTTCCAGCCGCGACACCAGGGCCCGCCCGTGGCCCCGGCGGCGGTGCCGCGCATCGGTCCAGATCCGCTTCAGTTCGGCGGTGTCGTCGTCGAACCGGCGAAAGGCGCCACCAGTCACAGGTCGACCGTCGAGCAGTCCGACCAGCAGGGCCCCGTGGGGCGGCTCGAATTCCGCGGCCGGGTATCTGCGCAGCCAGGCGTGCACTCTCTCGCGGCGCCCGCCGTAGCGGTCGGCGTATTCCACGGCGAGCTCGTCGATCAGCGGCGCGGCCAGCGGGTCGTCCTGACCGACCGGCACGAAGTGCAGTTCATCCACGGCCGGCCGGCGCATCCGCGCGCCGCGGCAGCAGGGCCAGCAGCTGATCGGCGGTCACGGCCCAGCCGTGATCGTGGTCGTCGAACGCCTCGGCCGGCAGCAGCGAATGCTCGATGGACATCAGCGTCTCGGTGTCGCCGACGGGTTCGAACGCGACCCGCACGATGCTCGTCACCGTCGGGTCGCTCCACCCCGAGTGACTCCAGGTGAACCGCAACAGATGTGGCCGGTCGATGTCGAGGAACTGTCCGGTGATGATCACCCGGGTTCCCTCGTCGTCGACGTCGAACCGGACGCGTCCACCGACCCGCGCGTCGATGTGCACCGCCACGCAGCGCGACGGACGGGGACACATCCAGTCCAGCAGAGCGTCGGGATCCAGCCATTCGTCGAACACGTCCCCGGGCGGAGCGGGCAGGGTGCGCTGGACACGGACCACGGGCGCGGCGGTCACCGGCTGCGCTTCTTTCTGAGCAGACGTTCCGACAGCGCATCGGCGCGCGTCGACCAGAACTCGGTCTGTTCCTCCATCCACTGCCGGGCGTGGTCGAGGGCGTGGGGCTGTAACGACAGCCAATGTTCGCGGCCTCGGACTTCCCGCCGGACCAGGCCCGCCGCCTCCAGCACTCCGACGTGGCGCGAAACCCCTGCGAACGACATCGGAAGCGGCTCTGCGAGATCGGTGATGCGCGCATCGCCGTTCCGCAGCGCTTCGAGCAATCGCCGGCGGGTGGGATCGGCGAGCGCCCCGTACGCGCGGTCGAGCACCGAATCTTCAACCATCTTGTTGACTATAGCGGCCTGCCCGTGGTGAGCTGGAGGCAGACATTCAACTACTTTGTTTAATATTTTGGGAGGGCAGAGGCTGATGGACATTCCCGCGATCGTGCCGCCGGCGGACTGGGAAACCGCACTGGCGGAACTGCTGGTCAAAGAGAAGGAGCTGACACGGGCCCGCGACGCGATGGCGGCGATGCGCCGCCGGATGCCGTGGACGCCGGTACGCGCCGACTACCTGTTCGACGGACCGGACGGCCGGGTGAACCTGTTGGATCTCTTCGCGGGGCGCCGCCAGCTCATCGTGTACCGCGCCTTCATGGATCCGGGCGTCGACGACTGGCCCGAACACGGGTGCGTCGGTTGTTCGCTGATGGCCGACCACATCGGCAACCTCGCGCACCTCAACGCCAGAGACACCACCCTGGTCTACGCATCGCGCGCGCAGCAGCGGGATCTGACGCGAATCAAAGAGCGCATGGGGTGGAAGATCCCCTGGTACACAATGCTTCCCGATGAGCGGGGAGCATTCGACGTCGACTTCGGCGTGGACGAGTACCACGGCACCAACGCGTTCATCCGCTGGCCCGGCGAGGGCGGTGATCAGGTGTATCGCACCTACTTCATCAACAACCGCGGCGACGAGGCCTTCGTCAACACCTGGAGCTTTCTCGACATGACGGCGCTGGGCCGACAGGAAACGTGGGAGGACTCTCCCGACGGATACCCGCAATCTGCGCCCTACCAATGGTGGAACTGGCACGATGCGTACGTACCGAACGATTGCCTCACGCCACAAAGTCTGGGGTGTGCGCATTGCGCTGACTGACGCCGAGGTCGTCTACCAAGAAGGCGCCGCCGGGACCGCGGAAATCGTTGCGCTGCAATGTCAGAAGGGTGGTGGGTCGGCGCCTGTTTCGGGCGGCGGTTGCACCTGTCCCAGTTTCTTTTCTCGGGCGCGTTGTTCGCGGGCGCGCTGGTTTTCGCGGGCGCGTTGTTGTTGTTGGGCGCGTTGTTCGGCGTTGTGGGCGCGTTCGGCTTTGTCGCGCGCGGCGGTGTCGGCGGCGCGGTTGCGTCGGCGTCGCGGCATTTTCAGGGTGCCGGCGGCATAGCCCGGCGGGGGTGTCGGTGGTGGGGGCAGGTCGGCGGTGGTGATGGCCGCGCTGGGGAAATACAGGCGGCTGCCGGGTTTGGTGATGTAGGTGTGCCCGGTGGGGGCGGTCCAGATCAGGCTGCCGTCGGGATGTTGTTCGTCGCGCCAGCCGCCCGGGCCGTACCAGAACGTTTTGAGCAGGTGGTGGCCGCGGCACTTGCAGCTGAGGTTGGAGGCGTGGGTGGGTCCGAACGGGTAGGGCACGGTGTGGTCGATGTCGCAGCGTTCGGCGGGGATGTCGCAGCCGGGGAAGCGGCAGAACAGATCGCGCATGCGCACGAACTCCGCCAGCGCTGCTGAGGGCCGATACCGCGGCTCGGGCTCGGGGCCGGGCAGGGTCAGTTCGGAGGTCTTCGCCCCGCCGCGGATCATCTCGGCCAGCAGCGCGATCGGCACCGGCCGCCCATCCAGGCCCAGCGCGGCCCCCCGATCCACCACCCCACCCGAATCGCCAGCAGCGCCACCCTCGGACGTCTGCGGCTCGGACACCTCGGTCACCGCATCCTCGGCCGTCTGCGGCTCGGGCTCGCGCTCGGCATCCCCGGCGGCTTCCGCGGCGGGCTCCTCAGCAGCCGGGCCCTCAGGCGCAGCAGAGTCCTCGGGAGCAGGGTCCTCGGGGGCAGCGCAATCCTCTGGGCCGGTGGGGCTCTCGGGGCCGCCGTCGGCCGCTGAATCCGCTGTTGAAGCAGCCTCCTCGGCGGCGGCGGCCTTCTCAGCTTTGGCGGCGGCGGTGTTCTGGGCGGCGGTGGCGGTGTCATGGGCGATGAGGGCGTGGGCGGCTTCGATCGCGGCCTGATCGGCGATGACTTTGATCACCACGTTGGACCGTGTCGGCCGGACGGGCACCGGACAGTTGGGGGATGCGCACCGGCAGTTCAGATGAAACTCCCCCCGGATGATCGCCCCCATCGCATCGGAACGCCGCTCCCCGGCCGGGCGCGGATCCTCGGCGCACAGCGCACCGACCATCTCGGCGAGGCGCGCTTTGAGCAGCCTCCCGTCGCTGGCCAGCAACTGCCCCCACAGCGCCGCGGTCTCGCTGGGATCATCACTGGCCCCGACATGGATATCGCGGAGCCGCAGGATCTCCCTGCTACGCCGCACCCCGTCGGGGTCGAACCGCTCGATCACCGCATCGATGGCGGATTTGAGCTTCTGCTCCGAGAGGCGGCCCCAACCCACCGCGCACGCCGCCATCCGGTCATCGATCTGGGCCAGCGCCGCCGGATCCTCCACCAACTGGGTCCGCCAACTGATCTCCGAGACCACCCGCGCCCCGACCACCCCGTCGGTGAACAACTGCGCGACCTTGGGCAACCGGTAGCGCAACGCCACCGCGATGTGCATCTGGCCCGAGGCCTTGCGCTGCCCGATGTTCAGCGCCGCGCCGACCTGCGCAGCCGTCGCGGCCCACGGATCAAAGACCCACCCACCGCGCTCATCGTCCTCATCGACATAGCGGTGCACCAACTCCGCGATCGCCGCCGACCGACGCGCACAAATCCGCGCCTCCTCCCGCGCGCTCTGTTCGATCCACGCCACCACCGCCTCATCAGACGCCTCGGCAAACAACGAATCGAACACGTGTTCTATTATGCCAACCTCCACCGACACGATGACGCACCAAATTCTCGGTGTCAGTTCCCGACCCAGGGGCTCGTCGGCGCCGCCATAGACCCTCGCGCCAGCCCCTTCCCCGCCAAACTTGACACGTGTAAAGTCCGGCGGCATGGACAACATCCGCGGCAAGACCATCGCGATCACCGGTGCCGCGCGGGGCATCGGCTACGCCACCGCAGAACACCTCCTCAAGCGCGGCGCGCGCGTCGTCATCGGCGACCGCGACGTCGCCCTCCAAGAGTCCTCGGTGGCCAGGCTGGGCAATCTCGGGCCGGTGTCGGGGTATCCGCTCGACGTCACCGACCGGGAGTCCTTCGCGACGTTCCTCGACAAGGCCCGCACCGACGGGGGCGGCCACATCGACGTCCTGATCAACAACGCCGGCGTCATGCCGATCGGCCCGTTCCTGGACCAGTCCGAGCAGGCCATCCGGTCGTCCATCGAGGTGAACCTCTACGGCGTCATCACCGGCTGCCAGCTGGTGCTGCCCGACATGATCGCCCGACGCCGCGGCCACATCATCAACATCGCCTCGCTATCCGGTCTGATCCCGGTGCCCGGCCAGGTCGTCTACGTCGGCGCCAAGTTCGGTGTGGTCGGGTTGTCCGCGGCGCTGGCCGACGAGGTCGCTCCGCACGGCGTTGAAGTGTCGGTGGTGATGCCCCCGTTCACCCGCACCGAGCTGATCTCCGGCACGCGCGAGACCTCCGCGGTCAAGCCGGTCGAGCCAGAGCAGATCGCCGCCGCGGTCGCCAAGACACTCGACAAGCCCAAGACCCACGTGTCGGTGCCACCGGCGCTGCGCTTCACGGCTCAGGCCGCGCAGATGCTCGGCCCGCGGGGCCGCCGCTGGCTGAACAGGAAGCTCGGGCTCGACACTGTCTTCCTGGACTTCGACACCGCCCAGCGGCAGGGGTACGAGCAGCGCGCCCAATCCGCGCTGGGTGTAGTCGAGGGGCCGAAGCAGCCTTAGCCGAAATCGGGTACCGGCTCACCGAGCCGGTAGGCCTCGATGACGTCCAGGTACTCGAACAGCTCCTCCAGGCCGAACTGGTAATCATCGGCGGTGCCGACGAATATCACGTGCGCCGTCTCGCCGCCGTCCTCGGGCGTCAGCAGCACCACGGTGGCGTCGACGAGTTCGCCGGCGTCGGCGACGTCGGCATGCGACGCCGGCCAGAACCACACCACCCCCACGTCGTCGTCGGCCTCCTCGCTGAACATCCAGCCGCGTTCGGTCAGGCGAGCATCGAAGTCTTCGAGGTCCGCGGCGATCTGGAGTTCGTCGACGACCTGCGCAGGGAGCCAGGTCTGCTCGCGGGCAGCCTGACGCTTCCGGCGGCGGGCCTTCTTCTGCTCCGAACGCCGCGACACTTATCCGAGCGCCCGGTCCAGATCGGCGATCAGGTCGTCGACGCCTTCCAGCCCCACCGAGATCCGGACCACGCCGTCGCCCAGGCCGATCGCGGCGCGGCCCTCGGGCCCCATCGCGCGGTGGGTGGTGGTGGCCGGGTGGGTGATCAGCGACTTGGCATCGCCCAGGTTGTTGGAGATGTCGACGATCTGCAACTTGTCGAGCACCTCGAACGCACGCTCCTTGCTGCCGCCCTTGAGCTCGAACGTGATCACCGTTCCGCCGCCGGTCATCTGGCGCTTGGCCAGGTCGTACTGCGGATGTGAGGTCAGGAACGGGTAACGCACCCAGTTCACCGCGGCGTGCTGCTCGAGATACTCGGCGATGCGCTGCGCCGACGAATTCTGGTGTCCGACACGCAGAGCCAGCGTCTCCAGGCCTTTGAGCAGAGTCCACGCATTGAAGGGACTCAACCCGGGCCCGGTGTGGCGCATCAGCTTCTGCACCGGTTCGTCGATGAACTCCCGGCTGCCCAGGATCGCACCGCCGAGCACCCGTCCCTGACCGTCGATGTGCTTGGTGCCCGAGTACACCACCACATCGACGCCCAACGGGAAGCCCTGCTGCAGAATCGGGGTGGCGAAGACGTTGTCCAACACCACCTTTGCGCCCGCGCCATGCGCCATCTCGGAGACGGCGGCGATGTCGACCAGCTGCTGCATCGGGTTGGACGGCGTTTCGAAGAACACCGCCTGCGTCGGGACCGAGAGCGCCTCCTCCCACTGGGACAGGTCGTCGCCGTCGACGAACACCGTCTCCACTCCCCACCGGGGCAGGATCTCGTTGCAGACCACGAAGCAGGACCCGAACAGGCTGCGCGCCGCGACCAGCCGGTCTCCGGCGGCCAGCAGCGCACCGAGGGCGGTGAACACCGCCGACATGCCCGTCGCGGTGGCGAAGCAGGCGGGCGCCCCCTCGATGAGGCGCAGCCGCTCCTCGAACATGGAGATGGTCGGGTTGCCGTACCGCGAATAGACGTAGCGGTCGATCTCGCCGGTGAACGCCTGTTCGGCGGCCGCCGCACTCTCGTAGACGTAACCAGAGGTCAGGTACAGCGCCTCGGCGGTCTCTTCGAATCCCGAACGCAGCAGACCACCGCGCACTCCGATGGTCTCCTGGCTGACGCCCTCGGGCAGCGGTTGTGGCGTCCGGATGCTCATGACTGCTTCCAGGGCAGCCCTACGGCCTTCCAGCCGGTCGTTCCCCGGTGCTTGTTCTCGTCGAGGTCGCCCTCGAAGCCGTCCAGGATGTTGTAGGACGGACCGATACCAACCTCGGTGGCAGCCTCGGCCGCGCCGATGGAACGGTTGCCCGAGCGGCACAGGAACACCACGGGCCGTTCACCCGGCGTGATCCCGGCGGCCTGCAGATCGTCGACGAAGCCGTCGTTGCGCGATCCGTCGGTCCGGTTCCATTCGATGAACACCGCGTCGCGCTGCAGCGCGGTCAGATCCGGTACCCCGACGAAGCGCCACTCGGCGTCGGTGCGAACATCGACGAGCACGGCATCGGCATTCTCACTCAGCAGCTTCCATGCCTGCTCTGGGGTGATGTCTCCGGCATAACTCACGGTCGGAAGTGTCGCACAGCTAGCTCGGACCGGGCGAACAGACCTTCCAGCCGCCACCCTCGCGCACGAAGGTGGTCGGCACGGTTTCCTTGGCCTCGCGGTTGCTGTCGAAGTAGTAGGTGACATCCGCGGTGGCCCGGTCGCCCTCGATGACGACGGCATCCACGCGCTCCACCACCCGGTTGCCACGCTGCGACTCCGATTCGCGTTGCCGGTCAAGGACTTCGGACTCGCTGCGATGCAAGGCGACGCACGAGTACGACCTGAAATCGGCATAATCGAGTCGCTGCAACGCGTCGTTCTGGCCTGCCGCGACGCGCGCTATCTGCTGCTCTTCGGTGAGTCCGTCGCCGGAGAACACGTTGAACAGCCAGATTGCGATCACGACGGCGACGATGATGGCCAACGCCCCCAGGAACGGGCCGGCGCTGGAGCCGGTGGACTCCTCGGACTCGGTCATCGATGGCTCCGCAGGACGGCGGCGATGCGGCGGACCCGGTCGCGCGCGACGATCACGTCCGGCGCGGTTGCGGTGGCGACCGTGGCCCAGGGTCGCCCGGCAGACTGGTCGGTCCCGCGGAAGACCCGGACATCGCTCTCGGCCACCGCCAGCGCCTCGGCCAGTTCCCGGCGCCGGGTCTCGCCGGCGACCGCGACGGTAGAGGCACCTTCGACGGCCCTGTAGGTCACCTCGACCGCGCTGGGGGAGATCATGATCGTGTCCACCGGCAGACCGAGGATGGCCCGGGCGTGCAACTCGAACTCCGAGAGCCGCTGCGACCGCAAGGTGACCAGCCCGGTGTCATGCGGGCGGGGTCGGACGTCGGCGAAGTACACCTCGTCTCCGCGCACCAGCAACTCCACGGCGAACAGGCCGCGGCCGCCCAGCGAGTTCACGATGCGGGCCGCGATCGATTTCGCCGCGTCCAGCGCAGCCGCGGACAGTTGTTGGGGCTGCCACGCCTCCACGGTGTCGCCGTCGAGTTCGTGGTGGCCGATCGGCTCGAAGAAAGACACGGCCGGGCCGGCGGGACCCGTCGTGCGCACGGTCAACAGCGTCACCTCGACGTCGACCTCGACGACGGACTCGGCCATCACCCGGTGCAGACTCAGCCGACCGCCGGCGACAGCGCGGCGCCAGGCGGGTTCGATGTCGTCGGGCCGCAGCAGCACCGACTGCCCCTCCCCGGGTGCTGCCGCGACGGGCTTGACCACCAGCGGGAAGCCGGCGTGCTTGGCGACCGCCCCCAATTCCTCGACCGATCCGGCGAACCAGAACGGAGCGGTAGGCAGTCCCAGCTCGTCGGCGGCCAGCCGTCGCAGTCCCTCGCCGTCCAGCGACAGGCGGACGCTGCGCGGGGTCGGGAACACCTCGACCTCGGCGCGTTCGGCCACCGCGATCAACGCGTCGGTGGCCACAGCGCCGGTGTCGGCGACGACGATGTCGGGCTTCTCCGCGTCGATCAACGCCGTCAGAGCCGCGCCGTCCGTGAGGGTGAGGACCGCCGAGCGGTCGGCCACGGTGTGGGCCGGCGCGTCTGGGTACTCGTCCGCGGCGATGACCTCAGCGCCCAGGTGCTGGAACGCCAGCACCAGTTCGCGGCTGCGTTCGCCTGCTCCGAGCAGCAGGACCGTGGCCGTGGCACGGCCCGCCGCGTGTTCGGCGGGCGCGCCGCCGTCCGTCGTGTCACTCATCGACGACCAAGCCTGCCAGACCCGGGCGGCCCGTGGGACACACCGGGCTCGGGGTCGGTGTCCAACTGCGCCCGGAACTGCGCCATCGCGTCGATCAACGCGCCGAACACCCGGTGCGCCGCGCGCAAATCGCTGTCGGGCAGCCCGGACAGAGCGGCATGGGTGTGCCGCTCCAACGGGGTGAAGAATTCGCGCGCCACGGCCCTTCCGTGGTCGGCGACGCGCAGCATCACCTTGCGCCGGTCGTCCGGGTCAGTCCCGCGCAACAGGTGGCCTGACCCGATCATCCGCTCGACGAGGTAGGTGACCGCCGCTCCGGACACTCCGAGGCGTCGGCTGAGCTCCCCCGCCGTCAGCGGTCGGCCGGCCGACTCGGCCACCATGACGTGCAGCAGTGCGCGGAAATCCGTGGTCGTCAGCGTGTGCAGATCGGCGAAGTCGTGGCCGATCTGGTCAGATGCCGCACTCAGTGCCCGCACGTCCGCGGCCACCAGCGCCTCCAGCCCCGCCCGGTCGATGTCGTCCACACTGCAACCCTATCGAATTTCAATTGATTAATTATTAATCTTCTGAAATATTGGAGTGATGTCCCGTCGTTTCTCTTGGCTGCTCGCCCTGGTCATCGTGGCCCTGTCCGGCGCTCTGATGGGTCTGGTCGGCGGTGGCGACTCGAGTTCGCAGTCCCCTGTTGCGGTTCCGGCGGGGGCGGAATCCGCGCGCGCCGACACGGTCCGGTCGGAGTTCCCCGGCGGAGACCGGGTACCCGCGATCCTGGTCGTCACACGTGCGGACGGGTCGACCCTCACGTCGCAGGACCTCGCGGCCGTCGACGCGGCACGCGAGCGGATGTTCGCCGTCGCCGACGCGGACTCCGCACCGCCGTCGGGTCCGCCGCGGGTGGTCTCCGAGGACGGCGAGGCGGCGGTCGTGACCGTTCCGCTGAGCAGTGAGCTGTCCGGCTTCGCGCTGACCGACAAGGTCGAGGAACTGCGCAGCGCGGCGGGCGAGGGGCTGCCGACGGATCTACGCGCCGAGGTCACCGGCGGGCCCGCATTCGGCGCCGACATCGCGAACTCGTTCTCCGGTGCCAACTTCACCCTGCTGGCGGTCACGGCCACCGTGGTGGCGCTGCTGCTGATCATCACCTACCGGTCACCGGTGCTGTGGCTGGCGCCGCTGCTCGTGATCGGGTTCGCCGACCGGGTCGCCGCAGTGCTCGGCACGGCGGTCGCCCAACTGTTCGACATGACTCCCGACGGCTCGACGTCGGGCATCACCAGCGTGCTGGTCTTCGGGGCCGGCACGAACTATGCGCTGCTGCTGATCTCGCGGTATCGCGAGGAGTTGGGCCGCAGAGAGTCTCACTGGGAGGCACTGGACACGGCGGTGCGCCGCGCCGGCCCGGCCATTGTCGCCAGCAACGCCACCGTGGTGTTGGCGCTGTTGACGCTGCTGCTGGCCGTCGCACCGAGCACCCGCAGCCTCGGCGTGCAGGCCGCGTCCGGGTTGGTGGTCGCCGCCGTGTTCGTGCTGCTGGTGCTGCCGCCGCTGCTCGGCGTGTTCGGCCGGAAGTTGTTCTGGCCCTTCATTCCCCGCCTCGGGGACCGCGCCCTGACCGATGCCGGCATCTGGCACCGGATCGCCGCCGGGGTGGCCCGGCGCCCGGCTGCCGTCGCGGCGGTGGCCATCGGCGCGCTCGCGGTGCTGTGCACGGGTCTGTTCGGCACCCCCGTGGGCCTGTCGCAGACCGAGCAGTTCCGCGTCGAGGCCGAATCGGTGAACGGCTTCGAGACGTTGTCTGCACATTTCCCCAGCGGGGTGACCGACCCGACGCGGGTGATCGCCTCCACCGACCGCAGCGCGGACGTGCAGCGGGCCATCACCGAGACACCCGGAGTGGTGTCGGCCAACCCCGCCGGTACGTCGCCGGACGGGTTGACGCAGTGGTCGGTGGTGCTGGCCGCCGAGCCCGCCTCCGACGAAGCGTTCGACACCATCGACGCGCTGCGCGACAACGTCCACGGCGCCGACGAGCAGGCCCTGGTCGGCGGCTCCGACGCCAAGGCGCGCGACGCGGCTGCGGCGGCCGCGCACGACCGGGCCGTGGTGATACCGGCAATCCTGATCGTGGTGCTGGCGGTGCTGTACGTGCTGCTGCGCGCCGCGCTGGCCCCGCTGATCCTGGTCGCGGTCACCGTGCTGAGCGCGCTGGCCGCGCTGGGCCTCGGCGGCTGGGCCAGCGTGCACGTGTTCGGGTTCCCCGGCCTGGACGTCACCGCACCGCTGTTCGCGTTCCTGTTCCTGGTGGCCCTCGGCGTGGACTACACGATCTTCCTCGTCACCCGGGCCCGCGAGGAGACACCCGAGCACGGGACCCGCGACGGCATCGTGCGGGCGGTGTCGGCCACCGGGGCCGTCATCACCAGCGCCGGCATCGTGCTGGCCTCGGTGTTCTGCGTGCTCGGTGTGCTGCCGCTGATCGTGCTGACCCAGATCGGCATCATCGTGGGCCTGGGCATCCTGCTCGACACGTTCGTCGTGCGCACGGTGATCATCCCGGCCCTGTTCACGCTGATCGGCCCGAAGGTCTGGTGGCCGGCCCTGCGCGGAGACCGTAACGTCGACGCATGACCGAGGCCCGCACGGCCGGCCCGCCGCTGCCGCCACTGCACATGCGCCGCGACGGCCTGGAGCCGGTCGCCGGGCTGCGGGAGTTGCGGCAGGACACCGGCGTGGCGATGGTGACGGGCGCGTTCGGCGTGCCGGTGTACCTGGTGACGCGGTACGACGACGTCAAGGCCGTGCTGTCCGACCATCATCGTTTCTCCAACCGTCGCCCGCCGGGTGCGGTGGCGCCCGGGAGCGGGGTCGACGAGGACGAGCTCACCCGCGCCCGGTCGGGCAACCTGCTGGCGCTCGACCCGCCCGAGCACCAACGGCTGCGTCGCATGCTCACCGGCGAGTTCACGTTGCGGCGGATGAAGCGCCTGCAGCCGCGCATTGTCGAGATCGTCAACGATGCGCTCGACGCCATGGCTGCCGCGGGTCCGCCCGCCGACCTGGTCGAACACTTCGCGCTCCCTGTTCCGTCGCTGGTGATCTGTGAGCTGCTCGGCGTGCCCTACGCTGACCGCGCCGATTTCCAGCGGCGCAGCGCCCGTCAGCTCAACCTGTCGATCCCGATCCCGGAACGTCTGCAACTGCAGCGGGAGGGCCGCGACTACATGGGGACGCTGGTGGCCGCGGCCCGGTCCGAACCCCGGGACGACATCCTCGGCATGTTGATCCGTGAGCACGGCGCGGATCTCACCGACGACGAATTGATCGGCATTGCGAGCCTGCTGTTGCTGGCCGGCCACGAGACGACGTCGAACATGCTGGCGCTGGGAACGTTGACGCTGCTGCGTCACCCCGACCAGCTCGCGGCCGTGCGCGACGACCCCGCCGCGGTGGCGCCCGCGATCGAGGAGCTGATGCGCTGGCTGTCGATCGTGCATACCGCGATCCCGCGGCTGGCCACCACCGACGTCGAGGTCGCCGGCGTCCGGATACCGGCCGGGTCGCTGGTCTTCGCCTCTCTGCCGTCGGCAAACCGCGACCCCGAATTCATCGACCGCCCCGACGTTTTCGATATCAACCGCGGTGCGCTGGGGCACGTGGGCTTCGGACACGGGGTGCATCACTGTCTGGGGGCTCCGCTGGCCCGGATGGAGATGGCGACCGCTTTCCCGGCGCTGCTGCGGCGGTTCCCGGCGCTGCGACTGGCCGAGGACTTCGCCGATGTGCAGTTCCGCAGCTTCCATTTCATCTACGGTCTGGCATCGTTGAAGGTCACGTGGTGATCTTGGGGCGCACGGCGCGCAAGGGAGATTGAGATGAGTTCCGAGGAACGCAAGCGGGTGGGCGCCGAACGCGAGTTCTGCATTCAAGCGGGCAACTGCGTGATGGTGGCCGGCGAGGTCTTCGACCAGGACGACGACGGCATCGTCGTGGTGCTCACCGAGGAGGTGACGGGCGAGTCGATCGAGCATGCCCGCGACGCCATCAACCTGTGCCCCGCCAACGCGCTGCGCTTCGAGGAGTGACGGGACGCTCTCAGTCGGGCACGATCGGTTCGGCGACCACGGTCTGGTTGCCGCCGGCGTGCTTGGCCCGGTACATCGCCTGATCGGCGTGCTCGACTAGGGCGCGCACCGCCGTGCGGACGTCGTGCCCGTCGAGACGCATGGTGGCGACCCCGATGCTGACCGTCGGCACCACCGCCGCGGCGCTGGCCGCCAGCGCCTGGTGCAGCCGCTCGGCCAGCCGGGCCATCACGGCCGGTTCGGCGTCGGCGACGATCACGAACTCTTCGCCGCCGGTGCGGGCACTGACCGAGCGCACCCCCGACTGCGCCACCGCGTCGCGCGCCGCGTCGGCAACCGCGACGAGTACCCGGTCCCCCGCGTCGTGGCCGTGACTGTCGTTGATCGCCTTGAACTTGTCGACGTCGATGGCCAGCACGCCGATACGGCCGCTTCCGGTCGGCACCAGTTCGGTCACGTCGGAGTCGAAGCCGCGCCGGTTGTACAGCCGCGTCAGCGGGTCGTGCAGCGCGTCCATCGCACCGGTCCGTAGTGCCAGCAGATAGGACTGCACGATCACCGGCACTCCGATGACCGTCGGCATCAGGACCAACAGCCGCACCGTGGTGATCTCGGGCGTGGCGGTTTCCTGGTACAACGCCATGCCGTAGAAGTAGGCGAACGCCGCGGTGGTGAACACCAGGTGCGCGAGCAGCGCACGCGGCCCGTGCGCGATGACGACGTAGATACCGTTGGCCGCCAGCAGTGCGAGTCCGGGCATCGCGGTGAACGCGTCGGCGCAGCAGAAGATCACCGCGACCACGGCGAGGTCGGCGTAGACCACGAAGCCCGCCGACTGCGTGGCCGAGGGCCACGGCCCGACGATCCAGATGACGCCGAGCACCGTGGAGCTCACCGCGATGACCATCACGATGACCTGCGCGCCCGGGGGGCCGCCGTCGAGCAGCTCGCTGTTCGCCGTCAGCGTCGCAGTGACGCCGTAGAGCAACGCGAAGGCGCCGATGAACACCTGGTGCACGCGCTGGAATCCGCGCGATCGGAAATGCCGCTCAGTCCAGTCGAAGTCGAACGGCTGCCGCCACCAGCTCCGGAAGAATTCGCCGAACCCCTTTTCCATCGGAGTTCACGGTTGGCCGGGCAAGAGGCGGATCATCAGGCCGTTGGACTCGGCGAGCACGTTCCCCTCGGCGTCGAGCAGTTCGGCGTTGACGAACGCCTTGCGCCCCTCGGCTTCCCGCAACCAGCCCCGCGCGGTCAGCGTGGTGTCGACGGGAGTCACCCTGCGGTAGTCCACGTGCAAGAACGCGGTGCGGCTGATCGGCCGGCCGGTCGCGTGGATGACCATGCCGAACATGGAGTCGAACAGCAGCGGCAGCACACCGCCGTGTACGGCGTGGTTGCCGCCGACGTGGTAGCGGCTGAACGTGACCTCCAACTCGATGCCGTCGGCCTCGAACTTCGTCACCGTCCACGGCGGCATCAGCAGGCTCCCCGCACCGGGCAGCGACGGCACCCGGTTGGCGGGGCCGACGCCCTCCCCGGCGGTGTAGGGGTCCAGCAGATCGACGAGGGCTTCGACGCGGTCGGCCGCGTCCTCCCAGGTGGCCGGATCCGGGTCCGCCGACACGGCCAGGTCCTGGGCACGGCGCATCGCGGTCAGGAACCGCTCGAACCCCGGGCCGGGCTGGGCCGGCTCGAAGACCGGGAAGCCGCCGTGGCGGTCGTAGTCCGGATCTACGCGACGCGGATCGAGCCCGTAGTCAGCCGACATCAACGGGCCGCCAGCACATCGCGGCGCACGATGGTCTGATCCCGCCCCGGCCCGACCCCGATGCACGAAACATGCGCCCCGGCAAGCTCTTCGAGGCGCAACACGTAGTCCCGGGCCTTGGCCGGCAGATCCTCGAATTCCCGGGCGCCGGAGATGTCCTCCCACCAACCGGGCATCTCCTCGTAGATCGGTTCGGCGCGGGCGATGTCGCTCTGCGTCATCGGCATCTCGTCGGTGCGTTTGCCGTCGACGGTGTAGCCGACACAGATCGGCACGGTCTGCAGGCTCGAGAGCACGTCGAGCTTGGTCAAAAAGTAGTCGGTGATGCCGTTGACCCGCGTGGCGTAGCGGGCGATGACGGCGTCGAACCAGCCGCAGCGGCGGGCGCGACCGGTGGTGACACCGACCTCGCCGCCGGTCTTGGCCAGGTACTCGCCGTGCTCGTCGAACAGCTCGGTCGGGAACGGGCCGGAGCCGACCCTGGTGGTGTAGGCCTTCAGGATCCCGAGCACCGTCGTGATGCGGGTGGGCCCGATGCCCGAGCCGACCGACGCTCCACCGGCGGTCGGATTAGACGACGTGACAAAGGGATACGTGCCGTGATCGACGTCGAGCAGCGTGCCCTGCGAACCCTCCAGCAGCACCGTCTCGCCGCGTTCGAGCGCGGTGTTGAGCAGCAACCGGGCATCGGCGATGCGGTGTTTGAAGCCCTCGGCCTGCTCGAGCAGCGTGTCGACCACCTCGGCCGGGTCGAGCGCCTTGCGGTTGTAGATCTTGACCAGCACCTGGTTCTTGAATTCCAGTGCGCCCTCGATCTTCTCGGCCAGCACCTGCGGGTCCTGCACGTCGGCGACCCGGATGCCCTGCCGGGCGATCTTGTCCTGGTAACAGGGACCGATGCCGCGGCCGGTGGTGCCGATCTTCTTGCTGCCGGCGTAGCGCTCCACCACCTTGTCGATCGCGACGTGGTATGGCATGAGCAGGTGCGCGTCGGCCGAGATCAACAACCGCTCGGTGTCGACGTTGCGGTCCTCGAGGCCGCGCAGCTCGGTCAGCAGCACCGCCGGGTCGACGACCACACCGTTGCCGATCACGTTGGTCACCCCGGGGGTCAGGATGCCCGACGGGATCAGGTGCAGCGCGAAGTTCTCTCCCGTGGGCAGAACCACGGTGTGGCCCGCATTGTTGCCGCCCTGGTAGCGCACCACCCACTGGACACGTCCACCGAGCAGATCTGTGGCTTTCCCCTTGCCCTCGTCACCCCACTGGGCGCCGATGAGGACGATTGCCGGCATGCGTCGTCTCCCGCTGTCTTCCGAGCATTCCGCCCTCGATAATGTGTGCAGCCGGTGAGCTACCTTATCTGATCCCGGCCCTGCCAAGGAGCAGCGTGGACTCCTACCCCATCGCGGTGTACCGCGGCGCGCACCGGCGGCTGCCGCGGGCCCTGCGCGATCTGCCCGTACTGGACCGCGTCGAGGATGTCGTCGCAGGTCGTCGGATCCTCGTGGTCGGCTCCCACTCCGACCTGTCCGCAGTGCTCAAGCAGCTGCTGCGAAGTGAGCGCCTCGACATCGAGGTGGCCCACGTGCGGCGCTGGTGGCAGGCGCGCCGCGCCCGGCGCGCGAGCGCGGTGCGCACTCCGCTGATCCGCGACGAGACCGGGGCGGTGATCACACGCGCGGCCTACTGGCTGCCGCCCGAGGACCGGACCGCGATCGAAGGCGAGGCCATAGTCGACGACGCGCGGCTGTTCGACGGTCACGCCCCGGCGGTGCGGGTCGAACCGACGGCCGCGCTGCCCGGGTTGCGCGCCACGGTGTGGCGGGGCCCGCTGCGGCCGGCACGGTGGGTGGCCGGACGCGCTGCGCAGTTGGGTACGACCGGCGCGCGGGTGGTCCGCGACGGCCAGCCGCACGCCCGGGAGGTGCGGCGCTCGACGTTCTACCGCCACACCGAGGGATGGGCCCGGGTACCCACCGCCCGGTTCGGCCCGCCGTGAGCACGACCTCGGCCCGCCGGTCGGTCCGGCCCAGTTGGGCCTTCTGGCTGCTGGTGGCCACCACCGGCCTTGGTGGCGTGCTGGCCTGGCAGTCCGCGGAGCGGGTCCAGCCGCTGGCCTACATCGGGGTCTTCATCCTGGTGCTGGGCGGCTGGCTGGTGTCACTGTGCCTGCACGAGTTCGGACACGCGTACACCGCGTGGCGTTACGGCGATCACGGAGTCGAGGCCCGCGGCTACCTGACACTCAACCCGTTCAAGTACTCCCATCCGCTGCTGTCGCTCGGGCTGCCGGTGCTGTTCATCGCGCTGGGCGGGATCGGCCTGCCCGGCGGGGCGGTTTATCTGCAGACCGCGGCGATGACGCGCCGGCAGCTGACCGTGGTCAGCCTGGCCGGACCGGCGATGAACGTGGTGCTGGCCGTGATCCTGCTCGCGGCGACCCGGCTCTTCTTCGACCCTGGGCATGCGGTGTTCTGGGCCGGGCTGGCGTTCCTGGCCTTCCTCCAGGTGACCGCCGTGCTGCTGAACCTGCTGCCGATCCCGGGACTGGACGGCTACGGCGCGCTGGAGCCGCACCTGAGCCCGCAGACCCGGCGCGCGATCGCGCCCCTCCGGCAGTGGGGTTTCCTGCTGCTGCTGGTGGTGCTGCTCACGCCGCCGCTGAACGGGTGGTTCTTCGCGGCGGTGTACTGGGCTTTCGACCTGTCGGGGGTTCCGGCCGCGCTGTCGTCGATAGGCAGCCAACTGACTCGCTTCTGGTCGGCCTGGATGTAGCCCGGCCGCACTCCTTGCCATATATGCGGTTATTCGCATATATTCGCCGCCATGGGTGCGGGACACGACCACGGCCAGGCCGACGCCCGGGTCTCCCGGATGATTCTGGCCGCGCTCATTCTGACCGCGTTCTTCCTGGTCGAACTGTTCACCGCGCTGGCGATCAACTCGATCGCACTGCTGGCCGACGCCGGCCACATGCTCACCGATCTGGTTGCGATGTTCATGGGCCTGACCGCCGTGCTGCTGGCCCGGCGCGGCAGCACCTCACCGGCACGCACGTACGGCTGGCACCGCGCCGAGGTGTTCACCGCGGTCGCCAATGCGGTGCTGCTGCTCGGCGTGGCGACGTTCATCCTGTACGAGGCGGTCGAGAGGATCGGCGACGCCCCCGAGGTGCCCGGCGTCCCGCTGATCGTCGTCGCGCTGGCCGGACTGGCGGCC
The DNA here is from genome assembly GCF_010726645.1 of Mycolicibacterium duvalii. Taxonomy (NCBI): domain Bacteria; kingdom Bacillati; phylum Actinomycetota; class Actinomycetes; order Mycobacteriales; family Mycobacteriaceae; genus Mycobacterium; species Mycolicibacterium duvalii. The sequence continues at coordinate 4,051,942 of NZ_AP022563.1, forward strand.
AACCTCGTCGTGGTGGTGCTGCTGCGCTCGCACTCCCAGCAGAGCCTGGCGGTCAAGGGTGCCTACATGGAGGTGCTGGCCGACACCGTCGGCAGTGTCGGCGTACTGATCGCCGGCATCGTCACCGTGACCACCGGGTGGCCCTACGCCGACATCGTCGTCGCGGTCTTCGTCGCGCTGTGGGTGCTGCCGCGCGCGATCTCACTGGCGCGGGCCGCGCTGCGGATTCTGTCCGAGACATCCCCCAGCCACATCGACGTCGAGGAATTGCGGCAGGCGTTGTCCGCGGTCGACGGAGTCACCGAAGTGCACGACCTGCACGTCTGGACGCTGGTGCCGGGCAAGGACATGGTCACCGCACACCTGACCAGCAAGCGGGACTCCGCACAGGTGCTCGACGACGCGCGCGCGGTGCTCACCGCGCGCGGGCTGGACCATTCGACCGTCCAGGTCGAGCCGCCCGACGCGGCCGCCGACTGCGAGTGCGGCAGCGGCGACCGGTAGGCGTCAGGCCAGGCCCAGGGCGCCTCGGGCACCCGGGTCACAGTCGTCGAGCAGATCCAGGCAGCGCTGGTATTCGTCGACTTCGCCGATCGTGTCCGCCGCGCGGGCCAGCGCCGCCACACACCGCAGGAACCCGCGATTGGGCTCGTGCCTGAACGGCACCGGACCGAACCCCTTCCACCCGTTGCGGCGCAGCTGGTCCAGACCCCGGTGGTAGCCGGTGCGGGCGTAGGCGTAGGCGGTCACGGCCTGACCGTCGTCGAGGGCCCGTTCGGCGAGCACCGCCCACGCGATCGACGCCGTCGGATGCGCCGCGGCCACGATGGCCGGGTTCTCCGCCGCGTCGAGTTCCGCCTCGGCGGCAGGGTCGCCGGGCAGGAACACTGGTTCGGGTCCGAGAAGGTCACCCATCCGAGTCATGGCGTCATTGTGCCGTGCGGGCGTGCGCGCCCGTCACCGCGGATGGCTAAGCTTCGGCCGTAGCGTCGTTAGGGAGGACCGCCACACCGATGTCGAACCCCACAGGGCCCGAGCGTCCGGACACGCCGGCCGACGATCAGACGCCGCCGGATGCCGAGACCGAAGTGCTGCCGGAACCGGATCCGGAGCATGAGCCCGCGACCGAGGTCATCTCGCCGCAGCCGCCGCCCGGGTTGGGTCAACCGGAGGAGCCCGGGGAGCGCCGGTACACGGCGCCGTCGGGTTTCGACGCCGGATCCACCCAGATCATCAACCGGCCCAACGAGCCGGCCACCGAGGTGTTCGCCTCCCAGAAATCGGCCGGGCCGCAGGTGATTCCGCCACGTGGCGAAGCCCCCAAGCCGGCCAAGCAGAAGCGTCACTGGGGCTGGGTGGCCGCGATCGTGGTGATCATCGCGGTGCTGGCCGTCGTCGCGATCGTGGGCACGATCCTGCTGACCAGGGGCGGGGTGGCCGGGGTGTCGCAGGAAGAGCAGGTGCGCACCACCATCCAGAACTTCGACACCGCGGTGCAGAACGGCGACCTGGCCACGTTGCGCAGCATCACCTGCGGCTCGAAGCGCGACACCTACGTCAACTACAGCGACGAGCGCTGGGCCGAGATCCACAAGCGGGTGGCGGCGGCCAAGCAGTACCCGGTGGTGGCCAGCATCGACCAGGTGGTGATCAACGGCGACCACGCGGAGGCCAACGTCACCACGTTCATGGCCTATGCGCCGCAGACCCGCTCGACACGTAGCTTCGACCTGCAGTTCCGCGACGACCAGTGGAAGGTCTGTCAGACCAACTGATCGGCCCGATCTGACACGCCGGCTCAGCCGACCCCGCCTCGCCGGCTCCATCGAGATCCACGTTTTGTAGCGGTCTACTCGCACTTTCTCTGCAAAACGCAGACCTCGATGATCCGCGCAGGCGAGACCCTGGATTCCGGCCGGCTCAGCCCGCGGTCACGCTCCGGCCCGCGCTGTGCAGATCCGCGCACGCCTCGACCACCCGCTCGCTCATCGAGGCCTCGGCCTTCTTCAAATAGCTGCGGGGGTCGTAGACCTTCTTGTTGCCCACCTCGCCGTCCACCTTGAGCACGCCGTCGTAGTGGCTGAACATGTGCCCGACGATCGGACGACTGAACGCGTACTGCGTGTCGGTGTCGACGTTCATCTTCACCACGCCGTAGCGCAACGCGTCCTCGATCTCGGACTTCAGCGAGCCCGATCCGCCGTGGAAGACGAAGTCGAACGGCTTGGCGCCGGTCGGCAGTCCCAGTTTCGCGGCGGCGACCTGCTGGCCCTCGGCCAGCACCTCGGGCCGCAGCACCACGTTGCCCGGCTTGTAGACGCCGTGCACGTTGCCGAACGTGGCCGCCAGCAGGTACCGGCCGCGCTCGCCGGCGCCGAGCGCGTCGATGGTCTTCTCGAAATCCTCGGCCGTGGTGTACAGCTTGTCGTTGATCTCGGCCTCGACCCCGTCCTCCTCGCCGCCGACCACACCGATCTCGACCTCGAGGATGATCTTGGCCGCAGCGGCCTCGCCCAGCAGTTCCTGTGCGATGGCCAGGTTCTCGTCGATCGGCACCGCCGAGCCGTCCCACATGTGCGACTGGAACAACGGATTGTCCCCGCGGGCGACGCGTTCGGCCGAGATCGCCAGCAGCGGGCGCACGTAGGTGTCGAGCTTGTCCTTGGGGCAGTGGTCGGTGTGCAGCGCCACCGTGATCGGGTATCGCTGCGCCACCACATGGGCGAACTCGGCCAGTGCCACCGCGCCCGTCACCATGTCCTTTACCCCCAGGCCGGAAGCGAATTCCGCTCCACCGGTGGAGAATTGGATGATGCCGTCAGAACCGGCATCGGCGAAGCCCTTGATTGCGGCGTTCACCGATTCCGAGCCGACGCAGTTGATGGCCGGGAATGCGAACCCGTGTTCTTTGGCGCGGTCCAGCATCTCGGCGTAGACCTCGGGCGTCGCGATCGGCATACCGCAGTATCCCAGGAAAGCCGCCGGATTACACGGTGAGAACCATCCGGTACCGCGCCCGTCCCTCGTCCATCGCGGCATAGGCGTCGGCCGCCTCGGCCAGCGGCCGTTCCTCGACCATGGCGCGCACCCCGCTGCGCACCGCGAACCGCATGGTTTCCTCGACGTCGCGCGACGTGCCCGACGGGTGCCCCGTCACCGACACGCCCGGCGTGATCAGCTGCATCGGCGAGATCGGCAGCGGGTCGGCGGTGACGCCGACGACGACGAGCTCACCCTGCGGGCCGAGCCCGCCGACGGTGTCGGCCATCGCCTGCGCGTTGGCCGCCGTGGCGAGCACCGCCACCGCCCCGCCCAGCCGCCGCAGTTCGGCGGACACGTCGCTCGAGGTCGAGTCGATGTAGTGGTGGGCACCCAGTTCGCGTGCGTCGGCCTCCTTGGCCGCACCGCGGGCGATCGCCACGGTTTCGAACCCCATCGCCCGGGACCATTGCACGCCGAGGTGGCCGAGCCCGCCGATGCCGAGCACTGCGACGAGGTCACCGGCCTTGGCGCGGGTCCGGCGCAATGCGTTGAAGGTGGTCACGCCCGCACATCCCATCGGGGCGGCCTCGACGAACGACAACTCGTCGGGGATGCGCGCCAACGCGGTCACCGGCACGGTGACCGACTCGGCGTAACCGCCGGGGTAGTGCCAGCTGGGCACCTGCATGTTCTCGCACTGCATGAAGAAGGCCTGCCGACACGGCACGCAGTGGTGGCAATTTCCGCCGAACCAACCGACCGCGACCCGGTCGCCGGTGGCGAAGCCCTCCACCCCGTCACCCACCTCGGCGACGGTGCCGGCGATTTCGTGGCCCGGGGTCAGCGGCCAGGTCAGACCCGGGAAACCGCCGGTCACGAAGCCGTGGTCGGTTCCGCAGACGCCGCACGCCGCGACATCGATACGGACGTGACCGGACGACGGGGCAGGGGTGTCGACCTCGACCAAGGTCAACGGCGCGTTGGCAGAGGCGACATGGACGGCCTGATGAGTGGGCATAGTCGAGCTTAAGGCGCCGGTACGCTTGGAAGCCGTGGTCGTCGACAATCTCGCGCTGATGCCCGATTTCCTGGACCCGATCAATCTCCTCAGCTACTTCGGCACGTGGGCGCTGATCGGCCTGCTGCTGGTCGTGTTCGTGGAGTCCGGCGTACTGTTCCCGATCCTGCCCGGCGACTCGCTGTTGTTCGTCGCGGGCATGCTGGCCGCCGGTACCGCGGCCGCCGCGCAGGACGGCACGGTGCCGGCCAACTTCGAACTCTGGCAGCTGGTGCTGTTCATCCCGATCGCGGCGGTGCTCGGCGCCCAGGTCGGCTACTGGATCGGCCGCAACATCGGGACCGCGATGTTCAAGCCCGACGCCCGGTTCCTCAAGCAGCGGTACCTCGACGAGGCGCACCTGTTCTTCGAACAACGCGGTCCATTCGCCATCGTGATCGCGCGCTTCGTGCCGATCGTGCGCACGCTGGCGCCGATCACGGCCGGCGCGGCCCGGATGAACTACGCGGTGTTCACCCTCTTCAACGCCGTCGGCGCCGTCATCTGGGGGGTGGGGCTGACCGTTCTCGGGTACTGGCTCGGACGCTTCGAGATCATCCAGACGCTGCTCGAGCCGATCGTGTTGGGCATCGTGGCGCTGTCGGTGCTGCCGATCGCCTTCGAGTGGTACAAGCGGCGGAAAGCGGCGCGCCAGGCCGGCGGTGCCGCCGAACCCGAAGCCAGCACCTAAGGCCGGCCCCGCTCGAGGACCCGGATCAGGCTCGCGGCGTCCCAGGGTCCGCGGTGCCGCACTCCGTTGACGAACAGTGTCGGCGTCGCGTTGAGGTCCATCTCCTCGGCGTCGTCGGCGTCGTCGGTGACCCGGTGCAGCACTTTGGTCGAGTGCACCCGGACGTCCTGGTCGAATCGCTCGATGTCGCAGCCGACGGCCACCGCGTACCGGTACATGTCCGACCACTCCAGATCGTCCTGATGGTCGAACAGTTCGTGCGCCATCTCCCAGAACCTGCCTTGCAGCGCGGCCGCCTCGCTGGCCCGTGCCGCGTCGAAGGCCCGCGGATGGGCCCTTTCGAGCGGGAAGTGGCGCCACACGTAGAGCAGGTCGGCCCCGAAGTGGGCCCGCACCTCGTCGATCATCCCGGTGGCCCGGCTGCAGAACGGGCACTCGAAATCCCCGTACTCGACGAGCACCAGCGGCGCGTTCGGGTTTCCCCGGATGTGGTCGCGCTCGGGATCGACGGGCCGTAACAGCTTCGATCCCACCGACTCCGGCGGGCTGAGCCGGTCGGTGACGCGGAAGAGCAACCAGCCGAGGCCGAACGCCAGCGCCGAGGCGGTGAGCACACCGATGCGGGCCTGGTCCTGGCGGTCCGGTTCGGCGATGGCGATGTCGACGATGAACAGCGAGATCGTGAAGCCGATGCCCGACAGCGCGGCGCCGCCGGCGACCCGCCGCAAGGACAGCCCGGGCGCCAACACCCCCAGTCCGGTGCGCCGCATCAGCCAGGTGGCGCCGGTGATGCCGACGAACTTGCCCACCACCAGACCGGAGATGATGCCCCACGTCAGCGGCGACCGAAATGCCGTGGCCAACGTCTGCGCGTCGAGCCGGACGCCGGCGTTGACCAGCGCGAACAGCGGCAGGATGACGAAGGCCACCACCGGGCCCACCGAGGTTTGCAGGCGCTCGTTGATCGAAATCGATTCGCGCAGAGAGCGACTGGCCTGTCGCGCGTAGCGGGAGTTCGGTGACTGCCGAAAGGCCCGAATCTGCTCGACGGCGCGCTCGACCGGCCGGCGCTCCGGCGTGAACACCGGGATGGACAGCGCGACCGCGACGCCGGCCAGCGTCGGGTGAATGCCGGCCAGATACAACGTGATCCACAGCGCGACGCCGAGCACGGCGTAGGCCGGACCGTGCCATCTGGGCAACCTGCGCACCAGGACCAGCACCACGAGCAGCGCCAACGACAGCACTAGCGGGCCGACCCGCAGTTCGTCGGAGTAGAACACCGCGATCGCGATCAGCGCTCCGACGTCGTCCACCACCGCCAGCGTGAGCAGGAACAACCGCACCCGGGCCGGGAACACCGGCTTGATGATGGCCAGCGCACCGACCAGGAACGCGGTGTCGGTCGAGATCACCACGCCCCACGCGTGCGCGTTGTCCCCGGACGGGTTGAACGCCAGGAACACCACGGCGGGCACCACCAGACCGGCCGCGGCAGCGACCACCGGAACGGCTGCCCGGGACCGGTCGGTCAACTCGCCGATGGTGAATTCCCGGGTCACCTCCAACCCGACGATGAAGAAGAAGAACGCCATCAGCGCGTCGTTGACGAGATGTTTGACCGACATCTCGAAGTGGTGGGCTCCGAACCCCATGCCGACGTGGGTGTCGAGCAGCGTCCAATAGCTCTGCGCCCAGGGCGAATTCGCCCACACGATCGCCACCACCGTGCTGATCAGCAGCAGCGCGGCGGCGGTGTTGTCGGTGGTCCTGGTGGCTTTACTGCCGCGGTTGCGCCGGGACGGGAGCAGCGGGAAACCCCGCGCAGCGGTCGTCTCAGTCTCTCTCACCTGCGGGCACTGGGCCTGATTCGTCACCCGCCACGGTGTGCGCTGCTTCCATGAGCATCCATCCGGACAGCTGAACCGACAGGTCGCGCTCGGGTATCTCCGACGAGTTGACCGCGCCGTCCACGAACTGGGCATCCCCGGCCGTCGCGGTCGGCAGCTCGGCCGCGCGGTCCCAGAACGCACCGAACAGCGGAGTGCCGTCGACGGTTTGACGATTGTCCCAGGCGGCCCGCGCCGAGGACGTGACCAGCGAGCGCGCGGTCCGGCGAGCATCGTCGTCCTCGGTCCCCGCCGACGGCAGGTCGGTGGCGACCAGGGCCAGGTAGCGGGCCAGGATGCCGTTGAACAAGCCGCCGTCGCCGCCGCCGGCACCGCGGATCACCCCGTCGGGCGCCATGTGCTCGGCGACCGCGGCCACCAGGCGGTGCACCCGCTGGTGGTGCCGCTCGTCTGTGGTGCGTCGGGCGAGTTCGGTCTCCAGCCCCAGCACCACGCCCTGGCAGTAGGTGTACTGCGCGCGGACCAGCGAGCCGCCCTTGATCCCGTCGAACACCAGCTTGGTGTCCGGATCGATCAGCGTCTCGTCGATCCAGTCGGCCATCTGCTGCGCGCGCCGTAACCGGTCTCCGTACCGGGCGAGGAAGATCCCGGCCGGGCCATTGGCCGGAGCGTTGAAGAACTGGTCCTGTTTGCGCCACGGGATTCCGCCGCCGTCCTCGGGCACCCAGGAGCTCAGGAACTGGTCGGCCAATGTGTCGAGGGCTTTGTCCCGGCCGACCCCGACCAGCCGGCCACTGCGCTCCAGCGCCAGCGCCAGCCACGCCATGTCGTCGTAGTAGTCGTTGGTCCACCGCCCGATGTTGCGGATGCGGTGGCCGCGGATTTGGCGGGCGATGGCCGTGAGCCGCTCCGGCTTCGGGTCGCGCAGCTGCGCGTCGACCAGGTTGTCCAGCAGGTGGGCCTGCCACCAGTAGTGCCAGGTACCGAATCGCCGGTGCCGGCCGGTGGCCGGCCACGCCACCACACCGAGCTGGGTGCCGGGCAGGCCCCACAGCCTCCGGAGGTGGCGCCGGGTGATGGCAGTCTCGGCGCTGGCCGCGCGGTTGGCCCACATCTGGTCCATGTCTTGATCCTGCCTCACCGGGCCGCGGTTGGGCGGCCGGCCGGATAAGACGCGCAGCGAGACATTTTTGTCTCACATCATCTATTATCGTCTCATGGCTGTGGAGCGCGAGGACCTGTTGCGAGCGGCGGCGGATTTCCTGGGCCGGCGCCCCAACGCGACCCAGGATGAGATCGCCGCCGCCGTCGGCGTCAGCCGTGCCACCTTGCACCGCCATTTCGCCGGCAAGCCCGCGCTGCTGGCCGCGCTCGACGACTTCGCGATCGCGCAGATGCACCAAGCCCTCGACAGCGCCGAGTTGCAGCGCGGTTCGGCCATCGAGGCGCTGGGCCGGCTGGTGGCGGCCTGCGAACCGGTGTCGCCGTACCTGTCGCTGCTCTACAGCCAGACCCAGGACCTCGACATGGAGCACTCGCTGCAGGGGTGGGCCGAGGCCGACGCGGCGATCAGCGCGCTGTTCGAGCGCGGACAGCGCAGCGGCGAGTTCCGCCCCGATCTGTCGGCGGCCTGGCTCACCGAGGCTCTGTACAACCTCGTCGCCGGGGCCGCATGGGCGATCCAGAACGGCCGGGTCGCCGGCCGCGATTTTCACCGCTTGATCGTCGAATTGCTGTTGAACGGAGTACGCACCCCATGACCAGACGGTGGCTCGCACTGGGCTTCCTCACCCTGGCCGTGCTGCTGATCGGCATCGACGGCACCGTTCTGGCGCTGGCGACCCCGTTCATCAGCCGCGATCTGGGCGCGACCAACACCGAGATCCTGTGGATCGGCGACATCTACTCGTTCGTGCTGGCCAGCCTGCTGATCAGCATGGGCAGCCTCGGCGACCGCGTCGGGCACCGCAAGTTGCTGCTGATCGGCGCCGTCGGATTCGCCGGCGTGTCCGCGCTGAGTGCCTACGCGCCGACCGCCGAGTTGCTGATCGCCGGACGAGCCCTGCAGGGCGTGGCGGGCGCGACCCTGGCCCCGGCCACGCTGGCCCTGATCCGCGGCATCTTCAGCGATCCACGGGAACGGTCACTGGCAGTGGGTATCTGGGCGGCGACGTTCTCGGCGGGAGCTGCGCTGGGTCCGGTGCTGGGCGGCGTGCTGCTCGAGCACTTCTGGTGGGGTTCGGTGTTGCTGATCAACGTGCCGGTGATGCTGATCCTGGTGGTCGGCGGGATGGCGCTGTTCCCGGAGCACCGTAACCCGGACCCGGGACCGTGGGACCTGCCGTCGGTGGGGCTGTCGATGGTCGGCATCCTCGCGGTGGTCTACGCGATCAAGGAGACCGCCGTCGGCGGCGTGCGCGCCGACGGGGCTGCCGCCGCGGCACTCGGCGTCACCGCGTTGGTCTGGTTCGTCCGTCGCCAGCTGCGGCTGTCCAGCCCGCTGATCGACGTGCGGTTGTTCGCCAACCGGGCGTTCTCCGGTGTGGTCGGGGCGAATCTTCTTTCAGTACTGGGGCTCTCGGGACTGGTGTTCTTCCTGTCCCAGTTCTTTCAGCTGGTCAAGGGCTACGGTCCGCTGCACGCGGGGTTGGCCGAACTGCCCGCTGCAGTGACGGCCACCGTGTTCGGTGTGCTGGCCGGGCTGGCGGTGCGCTGGTTCAGTCAGCGCGCGGTGCTGACCGCGGGGCTGGCGATGGTCGGGGTGGCGATGGCGACGCTGACGCTGATCCGCCCGGACACCTCCTACCCGCAGCTGGGCGTGGCGCTGTTCGTGGTCGGCGTCGGCCTCGGTCTGGCGTTCACCGTCGCCAGCGACGTCATCCTGACCAGCGTGCCGAAAGAACGGGCCGGCTCGGCGGCCGCGGTGTCCGAAACCGCCTATGAGCTCGGCATGGCGCTCGGGATCGCGACCCTGGGTTCGATCGTGACCAGCGTGTACCGCGGCTTCGTCAGCCCGGCCGGTGTGCCGGCCGACGCGGCCGAACATGCCCGGGACTCGTTGGCGGCCGCCACGCAAGTGGCCGCCGACCTTCCCGCCGGACAGGCGCAGTCACTGCTGACGGCTGCCCAGGAGGCCTTCACGGCCGGGCTGGCCATCGCCGCCGGCGCCGGTGCGGTGCTGATGTTGGCGTCCGCGGCGGCGGTGTGGGTACTGCTGCGCGACGCGCGGCTACCAGGCCAGGCTGAGGTCGGCGTGCTGGACGACCCAGGTGTGCATGGCGATTCCGGCGGCGACCGCGGCGTTGATGCTGCGGGTGGAGCCGAACTGGGCGATCGACACCGTTGATGCCGCACCGTCTTTCGCATCCGCGGTGATACCGGGGCCCTCCTGGCCGAAGATCAACAGGCAGTCCCGCGGCAGCGCAGCGTGTTCGAGGCGCGTCGCGCCCGGCACGTTGTCGACCGCGACCACCGTCAGCCCGGCCCGGGCGGCGAACGCCAGCAGTTCGGCGGTGGTGTCGTGGTGGCACAGCCGCTGATAGCGGTCGGTGACCATGGCGCCGCGACGATTCCAGCGGCGCCGTCCGACGATGTGCACCGTGTGCACCGCGAACGCGTTGGCCGTGCGGACCACCGCGCCGATGTTGGCGTCGTTGCCGAAGTTCTCGATGGCCACGTGGAGGCCGTGTCGGCGCCGGTCGATATCGGCGATGATGGCCTCGCGCGACCAGTACCGGTAGGCATCGACGACGTTGCGGGAGTCACCCTCGCGCAGCAACTCTGGATCGAGCCGGGGATCATCGGGCAGCGGCCCGTCCCAGGGGCCGACCCCGTTGCCGTCGCCCCACTCGGTCGGACCGGGCAGTTCAGCGTCGCTCATCGACCGTCCAGAGACCCGCGTGGGTGCCCACGACGGACACCGTGGCGTACAGCAGCGCCCGGTTGATCTCCCCCTGTGTACACAGAGACGCGTTGAGCTGCACTGTGTCTCGAGACACTTCGGGGAGCACCAGGACCGATGCACCGTAGGTGCTGCAGGCATGGCTGAGCCCACGGCCGGGCAGCGTCGGACCCGCCAGCACCATCAGCGGTCCGCCACGCGCGGCGGAGTCGTCACGGTAACGCGCCGCCACGGCGTCGGCCTGCAGCCCCATCAGCATGTAACCCTGGCCCTCGAAGGCCGTCGGGTCACCGAGTGCCGGGGGTTCCAGCCTGGTCCCGTCGGCGTGGAAAGCGTCCAGGCTGGTGGTGCGCAGGTTCAGACCGGTATCGGTGTCGTTGGTGGGCAGCAGGCCGACCGGGAACGCCGCCGGGTAGGCGACCGTGGTGCCGGGGATCCGGTCCTGCGGCGAGTAGACGTACACGCCACGCAGTTGCGACTGGTCCCGCAGCGGCCCCAGGCACACGGTGCCCGTCATCCGGTCCGGTGTAGGCGCCGACAGCGGCTCCACGTCGAGGTTGGCCACGTTCTCACATCCGCCCAGCGCCGGGGCTTCTAGGGGGTGGGCGAGTGCGCCGTACAGACCGAACCGGATGTCCTCGGCCGCGATCGGCCGGGCCCCCTCCTGCGCGGGGGAGGCGTCGACGTCGACGAGGACGTGGTCGGCATCGAAACGCAGGTTGGCCACGGACATGTTCCACCCGAGGATCGCCAGCGATTCCCCGACTTTCGCGTGGGCGGCGCCGTACACGGGTTGCGGCGCGTCGTCACTCGAGCAGGCGGCGACCACGAGCACCATCGCCGCCAGAATTGCGGCTACCCGCACTGGATCTCAGGTTCGCCCACGGCCCTTGCCCACGACTTTCGTCAACGCGCGCACCAGGTTTCGCGGCACCATCCGGCTGGCGGTGGTCAAGACCTTGTACTGCAGACCGGGGATGATCACGACTTTGCCCTTGGCGATGTCGGCCATGGTGTCGCGCACCACGTCGTCGACTTCGAGCCACAGAAGCGACGGCGTTCCGGCCATGTCGATGCCAGCCCGTGCGTGGAATTCGGTGTGCACGAATCCCGGACACACGGCGTGGACTCCGACGCCGGTACCGGCCAGGCCATTGGCCAGCCCCTCGGAGAACGACACCACCCAGGCCTTCGACGCCGAGTAGGTCGAGCCCCGTCCCGACACCAGGCCGGCGACACTGGCCACATTGAGCACCGTTCCGGCGCCGGCGGCCAGCATCGACGGTAGCGCCGCGTGGGTGAGTTGCATGACCGCGGTGACATTGACGTCGAGTTGCTTCTGCAGCACCGCGTAGTCGGCTGACCAGAACTCACCGGAAGTGCCGAACCCGGCGTTGTTGACCAGGACTCGGACCCCGGCGCGGAGCCGCTCGGCCACCGCCAGCCGGTCCGCTTCGACCGCCAGGTCCGCGGGCAGCACCTCCACGTCGACTCCGGATCCGGCGCGGAGCTCGGCGGCCAACCGATCGAGGCGTTCCGCATCGCGGGCCACCAGCACGAGGTCGTACCCATCGGCGGCATAACGACGGGCGAAGCCCTCGCCCAATCCGGAGGTGGGTCCGGTGATCAGGGCAACGGGGCGAGACATGCCCGCCAGGATACTTACCGCTGCAGGTTCGGGGACTGCCGACCGCTCTGCGGCGGGGCGCCCGGCGGCTGGGGGGCGCGCCGGCCCGGGTCGGACCGCGGCGGGCCGTAATTCGGCGGGGGCGTGTCGGGCCGCGGACGGGGCGCATCGCCACGGGGTGGGGGCATCTCGCCGCGCGGCGACGGCATATCGGGCCGACCCGCCGGCGCAGGGGTCAGCGGACGGCTCGGCGACCCGCTGCGCCGGGCGACCGGCGCCGGGGCCGTCGACGGCACCGGGGGCAACACCCGCAGCAGGTCGTTGAACTGGCGCACCGTGCGCAGGCCCTCATCCCACTGGGCCCTGGTGCTGCTGATCGGCATGCTCACCAGCGTCCAGTTCTGCTCGTTCCACATGATCTCGGCGCAGTCCGGCGCGGTGTGGGCGAACGTCACCATCCGGCGGTCGCACGCGCGCCGCGCCGCATCGAGGTTGGTCGAGTAGACCATCCGCGGGCCGATGGCACCGAGCAGCCAGATGTCGCTCTCGCGCGGTTCCTTGATGCCCTTCAGACGCATGTCGACCACGACGTTGGTGCCGACCTTGCGGTGCAGCGCGATCACCGTGGCCACGTCGTCGAGGTCGAAGATGAACACGGCCTCGCCGCGGATCTGCCCGAGCACCACGTTGCGGGCCCGGACGTCCCCCACGGTCGACATGACGCCGCGCTTCCACCGCTGAAGGATGTCGACCGATTCCTGCTCGTAGTCGAAGCCGTGCGACTTGGCCCAGGACTTCCGGCGCCGGCCCAGGCCGCGCCGACGGTCGTGGTCGACGTACAACAACACCGCCGCACCCACGAAGCAGAGTGCAGACAGCGTGAACCAAAGCGGAACCATCGCCTCCTAGCCTACTTGCAGGTAGCGGTTTCTCCAGAACTCGAGCTGGTCACAACCCGGTCTCTACCGGGAGCAGACGCGAAAGCCCCCCGTTTCGCCAGGAAACGGGGGCTGCGCGGCTTCTCGCCGAGAAACTCAGCCCAGCACGAGGGCGTCGCCGTCGGGGCTGACGTTGACCGGCACCACGTCGCCGTCGTGCACCTCACCGGCCAGCAGCAACTTCGCCAGCTGGTCGCCGATGGCCTGCTGGATGAGCCGGCGCAGCGGCCGCGCGCCGTAGAGCGGGTCGAAGCCGCGTTGGGCGAGCCACTGCTTAGCCGGCAGGGACACCTCGAGGGTGAGCCTGCGCTGGGCCAGCCGTTTGGCCAGCTGCTCGAGCTGGATGTCGACGATCGACACCAGTTCGCCGGGTTCGAGGCCGTGGAAGATGATCACGTCGTCGAGCCGGTTGATGAACTCGGGCTTGAACGCCGCGCGCACCGCGGCCATCACCTGCTCCTCGGAGCCACCGGCGCCGAGGTTCGAGGTCAGGATCAGGATGGTGTTGCGGAAGTCGACCGTGCGACCCTGGCCGTCGGTCAGGCGGCCCTCGTCGAGCACAGCCAGCAGCACGTCGAAGACGTCCGGGTGAGCCTTCTCGATCTCGTCGAACAGGATCACCGTGTACGGCCGCCGCCGCACCGCCTCGGTCAGCTGGCCGCCCTGGTCGTAACCCACGTAGCCGGGAGGGGCGCCGACCAGGCGGGCCACCGAGTGCTTCTCGCCGTACTCACTCATGTCGATGCGCACCATCGCCCGCTCGTCGTCGAACAGGAACTCCGCCAGGGCCTTGGCCAGCTCGGTCTTACCGACACCGGTGGGCCCGAGGAACATGAACGAGCCCGTGGGCCGGTTCGGGTCGGCCACGCCGGCCCGGCTGCGCCGCACCGCATCCGAGACCGCGGACACCGCGGCCCGCTGCCCGACGACGCGCTTGCCCAGCTCGTCCTCCATGCGCAGCAGCTTGGCGGTCTCCCCCTCGAGCATGCGGCCGGCCGGAATCCCGGTCCACGCCGACACCACGTCGGCGATGTCGTCGGGGCCGACCTCCTCCTTGAGCATCACGTCCTCGCGCGCCTCGGCGTGCGGCAGCGCGGCGTCGAGCTTCTTCTCGACCTCGGGGATGCGGCCGTAACGCAACTCGGCGGCCTTGGCCAGGTCACCGTCGCGTTCGGCCCGGTCGGCCGCACCGCGCAGGTCCTCGAGCTGTTCTTTCAGTTCGCGGACGACGTCGATCGCACTCTTCTCGTTCTGCCACCTGGTGGTCAGCTCGGAGAGCTTTTCCTTGTAATCGGCCAACTCGGCGCGCAGCTTCTCCAGCCGGTCCTTCGAGGCTTCGTCCTCCTCTTTGGCCAGCGCCATCTCCTCGATCTCCAGCCGGCGGACCAACCGCTCCACCTCGTCGATCTCGACGGGGCGGGAGTCGATCTCCATCCGCAGCCGCGACGCGGCCTCGTCGACCAGGTCGATGGCCTTGTCCGGCAGGAAGCGGCTGGTGATGTAGCGGTCGGACAGGCTCGCCGCGGTCACCAACGCCGAGTCGGTGATGCGCACGCCGTGGTGCACCTCGTAGCGCTCCTTGAGCCCGCGCAGGATGCCGACGGTGTCCTCCACCGACGGCTCGCCCACCAGCACCTGCTGGAAGCGGCGCTCCAGGGCCGCGTCCTTCTCGATGTACTTGCGGTATTCGTCGAGCGTGGTGGCGCCGACCAGGCGCAGCTCGCCGCGGGCCAGCATCGGCTTGATCATGTTGCCGGCGTCCATCGCCGACTCGCCGGTCGCGCCGGCGCCGACGATGGTGTGCAACTCGTCGATGAACGTGATGATCTGGCCGGCCGAGTTCTTGATGTCGTCGAGAACGGCCTTCAGCCGCTCCTCGAACTCACCCCGGTACTTCGCGCCGGCGACCATCGAGCCCAGGTCCAGGCTGATGACGGTCTTGTCGCGGAGGCTCTCGGGCACGTCACCGGCGACGACGCGCTGGGCCAGGCCTTCGACGATCGCCGTCTTGCCGACGCCGGGTTCGCCGATGAGCACCGGGTTGTTCTTGGTGCGCCGGCTCAGCACCTGCACGACCCGCCGGATCTCGTTGTCCCGGCCGATCACCGGGTCGAGCTTGCCTTCGCGGGCCCGTGCGGTCAGGTCGGTGGAGTACTTCTCCAGCGCCTGGTAGCTGCCTTCCGGATCGGGGCTGGTGACCCGGGCGCTGCCGCGCACCTTCACGAACGCCTCGCGCAGCGCCTGCGGCGATGCGCCGTGGCCGGTCAACAGTTTCGCGACGTCGGTGTCGTTGCTCGCCAGACCCACCATGACGTGTTCGGTGGAGACGTACTCGTCGTCCATCTCGGTGGCCAGATGCTGGGCCGAGGTCATGGCCGAGAGCGCCTCGCGGGACAGCTGGGGCTGGGTGCTGGCACCGGTGGCGCTCGGCAGCCGGTCGAGCAGGCGCTGGGTCTCGGTGCGGATGGTCGCGGGTTCGACACCGACGGCTTCCAGCAGCGGCGCGGCGATCCCGTCGGCCTGCGTCAACAGGGCCATCAGCAGGTGCGCGGGCACGATCTGCGGATTACCCGCGGCCGATGCGGCCTGCAGCGCCGACGTCAGCGCCGCCTGAGTCTTGGTGGTCGGGTTGAACGAGTCCACGAAGCTTCCTTTCGTTCGCCGAAGGACGCTCTGCCGCCCTTCGAAATGCTTCTCGCCTAGCTCAACGCAGTCAAGGTTGAGTGTGTTCCGCTCAAGTCTGATCAGTTCTATCAGATTTTCCGGCGGCGGACACGAGCGCCATGTCCGCTGGTCAGGTGACCGGACGGGTTAGCGTGCGCTATGTCCGAGTCCGGTTTCGGCGACTTCGAGTTCGAGCGCAAGTTCTTCGTCCGCGATATGCCCGCCGTGGCCGCATCGGATCCGAGCCCGGTGTTGATCGCGCAGGCCTACCTGTTCGCCGCCGACGGATACGCGGTGCGCGTGCGCCTGCAGGGGCCCGCGCCCGCGGAGGTCGAGCGCCCGCCCGCCGAGCTGGTCGCCGCCCTGGGCGACGAGGCGATCGGCACCATGACGGCCAAGGGACCGGCCGCCGGTGGCACCCGCTACGAGGCCGAGCGCGAACTCGACGCGCTGGTGGCCGGTCAGATCGTCGCGCGAGCCGAGCACGTCGTGGTCAAGGTCCGCTCATCGGTCTGGTTGGGCGAGGACGGCTGGGTCATCGACCGGTTCCTGGCCGATGACGCCCCGCTGATTCTGGCCGAGGTCGAGCGCAACAACCCGGTGGTCGATCTGCACATCCCGTCGTTCTGCACCACCGAAGTCTCCGAAGACCAGCGGTTCCGCAACGAGTTCCTCGCCCATCACCCGTACGGGACCTGGGCCGCGGACTACGGCCGCGAACTCGACGTGCTCGGCCCGAGCTTCGTCGAGTCCCTGGGACGCAACCAGTTCGAAGGCCGGTGACTTCTCAGTAGTCGACGCGGAAGCCGCCGATGAGGCTGACCACGTTGCCGTCGGGATCGGGGAACCGGGACAACCGGACCCCCTTGTTCGCCTCGGCGATGGCACCGGGACTCAGCCCGCGCTCTCTCAGCTCGTCGATGTGACGTTCGAGATCGTCGACGGCGACGTTGATCTCGTCGGTGCCGGCCCGGACCGGGTCGCGGAACACCTGCACCCACGCACCGGGCAGCACCTGCCATTCCACCAACGTCGGCATCGGGTTGTTGTCCTCGCACCGCCCGAACAACGCCGCGTACCACGCTCTGCTGACCTCGATGTCGGTGACGTGAACGACCGCGAGAAGATGACCGATCTGCATGCACCCTCCTTTCCGGGCTTGCAGTACCGACCTCGCCGGCTCGCCGGACTCATCGGTGATCGCCGACAGCCACGCCGAGTCCTTGCTACCTTTTCCCGGTGTCGGGAAGTTGGGGATCGATTCTGGCCGAGCTGATCCCACTCGGTCTGGTCATCGCGTTGTCGCCGCTGACCATCATCCCGGCGGTGCTGGTGCTGCACAGCCCACGGCCCGTCCCGACGGGGCTGGCGTTCGTGGGCGGGTGGCTGGTCGGCCTGACGGCACTGACGGGCGTGTTCCTCGGGGCGTCGAACCTGGTCGGCGGCGTCGGCGAGCGTCCCCCGAGTTGGGCCTCCTGGCTGCGCATCGTGATCGGTTGCGCACTGGTGGTCTTCGGTATCTATCGCTGGGTGACCAGGAAGCGCTCCGAGCACATGCCGGGGTGGATGACCCGGATGAGCTCGCTGTCGCCGGCTCAGGCAGTGCTGATCTCCGCGATGCTCACGGTAGTCAACCCGAAGGTTCTGTTCCTCTGCGCCGCAGCGGGTTTGGCCATCGGCTCGGCCGGCATCGACTCACCGGCGATCTGGATCGCGGTGGCGTGGTTCGTGGCGGTGGCGGGCAGCAGCGTCGCGATCCCGGTCCTCGGCTTCGCGCTGTCGCGCGGCCGCCTCGACGACGCGCTGAACCGGCTCAAGGAGTGGATGGAGCGTCAGCACGCCACGCTGGTCGCCGTGATCCTGGTGGTCATCGGTCTTCTGGTGCTGTACAAGGGAATTCACGCGCTATAGGTCGGGCAGCCCCAGCTCGGCGGCGTCGGCCGTCAGATACCGGGTGACCGTCGGAGCCACCAGCCGCACCACGTCCTCGCTCGGCAGCTCCGACAGCGGCGGCACGCCGACCAGGTAGCGCAGCATCGCGGTGCCCACCAGGCTGCTGGCGGCCAGCGTCGCGCGCAGCCGCGCCTGCTCGTCGCCGCCGAGTACCCCGGACACCGCGGTCAGCACGTAGGTGCGCAGGAAGCCGCGGAAGGCGTCGAGGGCGTCGGGGTTCGACGTCGCCGACGCGAGCATCGCGCGCATGGCGGCCGCACTCTCGGGCGCCTCCCAGATGCCCAGGTAGGCGCGCACCATCCGGGTGCCGATGTCCGGTTCGTCATCCCCGCTTCCGGCCAGCGCGGCGACGAGCACCTGCGGATCGAGGACCTGGCTCAATGAGTCCCGGAACAGTTGCTCCTTGGAGCCGAAGAGATACAGCACCATCGACGGATCGACATGTGCGTCGCGCGCGATGGCCCGCAGGGTGGTCCGGTCGTATCCGTCCTGCGCGAACCGCTTCTGCGCCGCCGCCAGAACCGCCTCCCGCGACACCGGCGCACCCTGACGGCGGCCGCGGCGCTTGTCTGTTTTTGCTGCTGGAGGCACCTGTCGACCCTAACATTTCATTCGCTGTTGAATTTATACCGTCGCGGCCTTACGCTCGATCCGACAGGTATTTCAACGCTCAGTGAAAAGAGGGCGACATGACCGCCCACGCAGCACCGCCAGTCCCCCACCACCGCGCACGAAGCCCCGGCCGCCGTGCGGGCCACAGCCGTGGTCGGGTTCCTCACCGTGGTGATCGCCCTGGTGGCGATCGCGTTCGCGCTGCCCGCGGCACGCTCCGGGCCGCACGGTGTCCCCATCGGCGCCGCCGGGCCGCAGGCCGCCGGCGCCCAGGTCGCCGAAACCCTCGAGCAGCGCGCGCCCGGCGCATTCGAGGTGACCTACTACCCCAGCGAAGACGCGCTGCGCGAGGCGATCACCTCCCGCGACGTCTACGGCGGCCTGGTGCTGCCCGGCCGGCCCGGCGCGGCGCCGACGATGCTGATCGCCACCGGCGCCAGCCCGGCGGTCGCGCAACTACTCACCCAGCTCGGCGCCACGCTCGGCCAGCAGCTCGGTGTCCCCGTCGGCGTCGAGGACCTCGCTCCGCCCACCGCCGACGACCCGCGCGGCGCGGGCCTGGCGGCCTCGGCGCTGCCGATCACGCTGGCCGGTCTGCTCCCGGCGATCGCCTTGGTGCTGTTGCTGCCCGGCCGGCCGTGGACCCAGCTCGCGGCCGCGCTGTCGTTCACCGTAATTTCGGCGGTCACGCTGGCGCTGCTCTTGCGTTTCGTGTTGGGCTCGATCGACCACCACGTGTGGGCGGTGACCGGGGCGCTGACCCTCGGTATCGGCGCGGCGCTGATGTTCCTGCTCGGGCTGGGCGCATTGTTCGGGCGCGCCGGGCTCGCCGCCGGCGCGCTGCTGGCGCTGCTCGTCGGCAACCCGCTGTCCGGGCTGACCAGTGCCCCGGAGATGCTGCCGGCCGGCTGGGGGGATGTCGGTCAGCTGCTTCCGCAGGGCGCCACCGCGACCCTGCTGCGGTCGGCCGCGGCGTTCGGCGGGGCCGGCTCGTCGACCGCCGTCATCGTGCTGAGCTGTTGGGCCCTGGCCGGACTCGCGCTGGTGACGGCCGCAGCCGTGCGGGCCGGGAAGTCCGCGCCGCAGTGACCTAGTATCTGCGCGTGGGCCTCGAAGACCGGGAGTCGATGCGCATCCTGCGGGATGCGCTCGATCCCGCGTCGGGGTCCGACCAGCTGATCGCCGACCTGTACACGCGGTGGTTCGCTGCGGACCCCTCGGCGCGCGATCTGTTCCCGCCCGACATGCACACACAGCGAAAAGCCTTCGCCCATGCGCTGTCCTGGTTGTGCGACGAGCTGATCGCCCAGCGCGCGGAGGAACCGGTGGGCTTCCTCGCCCAACTCGGTCGCGACCACCGCAAGTACGGAGTCACCCAGCAGCACTACGTCACCCTGCACGACGCGATGCTCGATGCCCTGCGCGCAGCGCTGACCGACTACTGGGACCGGCGCCTCGCCGAGGCGGTCACCGACGTCGTCACGCTGATCATCGGGGTGATGAGCGGCGCCGCCGACGCCGAGACCACCCCGCCGTTCTGCGACGGCAGCGTGCTCGACGTGCTGCGGCCCACCCGCGACGTGTCGGTGATCCGGTTGAAGATGGACCACCCGCTGAACTACCACCCCGGCCAGTACCTGCCGGTGCAGGTGCCCCAGTGGCCGCGGCGCTGGCGGTACCTCAGCCCGGCGATACCGGCCGACCCGGCCGGCTACGTCGAGTTCCACGTCCGGTCGGTGCCGGGCGGAATGGTCAGCACCACCGTCGTCGGCGAGACGGCGCCCGGCGACCGCTGGCGGCTGGCCAATCCGCACGGGGCGCTGCACGTCGACCGGGACGACGGTGACGTGCTGATGATCGCCGGCCGCACCGGGCTGGCACCGCTGCGAGCGCTGATCATGGATCTGTCCCGGTTCGGCGAGAACCCGCGGGTGCACCTGTTCTTCGGGGCGAAGTACCCCTGTGAGCTCTACGACCTGCCCACGCTGTGGGAGATCGCGTCGACCAATCCGTGGCTGTCGGTGACACCGGTGTCGGAGCTCAACTTCGATCCGCCCTGGGCGCGCGACTACCCCGACCCGACTCCGCCCCGCGGATTGCATGTCCGGCAGGTCGGGACGTTGCCCGAGATCGTCACCCAGTACGGCAGCTGGGGCGACCGCCAGATCCTGATCTGCGGCGGACCGCAGATGGTGGCCGCCACCAAGACGGCGTTGCTGGCCAAAGGTGCGCCCGCCGAACGCATCCGCCACGATCCGCTGGCCAGCTGAGGGCCGCGGCGTGGCAGGATCGAACGTCATGGACGAGTTCGAGACCGTCACGCTGCGCGACCCGTCGTCTGCGCTGACGGCGACCTATGTTCCCGGCGCCGGCATGGTCGCCACGTCGTTGTCCGATGACGGGATGGAGCTGCTCGGACAGCGTCGCGGCCTGCGCGCCTACGTGTCCAACCACAAGACGATGGGCATCCCGATCCTGTACCCGTGGGCCAACCGGCTGTCCAGCATGGGCTACGGCGTCGACGGCGCCGTGGTGACGCTGACGCCCGGCACCGGAGGGGTGCGCACCGATCAGCACGGCGTGCCGATCCACGGCACCCTGGCCGCGTACAAGGACTGGACCGTCACCACGATGCTGGAGTCGCAGCTGACCGCCGAGCTGGACTTCGCGGCCCGGCCGGGGCTGCTGGCCAGCTTTCCGTTCCCGCACCTGCTGACCCTCGACATCACACTGGCCGACCGCACGCTGACGGTGACGACCACCGTGACCGCGACGAGCGGGTCCCGGGTGCCGCTGTGCTTCGGCTTCCACCCCTATCTGCAGTTGCCGGGTGTCCCGCGCGCGCAGTGGACGATCGACACGCCCGCCATGCGCTACCAGCCGGTGAACGCGTGGGGCATCCCGACCGGGCGCGTCGAGCAGCGCGCCGCCGCCTCAGAGTTGTTGGGGGACAGATTCATCGACGACGGCTTCGACGAGGTCGCACCCGGGTCGGTCTTCGCTCTCTCCGGCGGCGACCGGCGCATCGAGGTGCATTTCGACGAGGGTTTCACCGCGGCGCAGGTGTTCGCTCCGGGTGACGACGACGTGGTGTGCTTCGAACCGATGGCCGCCCCTACCGACGCGTTGCGACGCGGCGGCTACCGCACGGTGGCGCCCGGCGAATCCGCGGTGGCCCGGTTCCGCATCGCGGTCACCTGAACCGCGGGCAGCGTCAGCGCTGATTGCGCGGCTGCCACACCACCAGCGCGGTGCTCTTGGCCCGCGGCTGGGCCCGCAGCCGCTCGACCTCGTCGGACAGCTCGCGAACCCGCGACTGCAGCGCCTCGACCTGATTGGTCAGCTCGATGATGCGTTTGATGCCCGCGAGGTTGACGCCCTCGTCCTGGGACAGTCGCTGCACCTCGCGTAGCAGGTCGACGTCACGCTGCGAATAGCGCCGTCCCCCACCGGAACTGCGTTGCGGGCTGACCAGACCGAGCCGGTCGTAGGTGCGGAGCGTCTGCGCGTGCATGCCGGCCAACTCCGCGGCCACCGAGATCAGAAACGTCCTGGCCTCGCTGTTGCGATCGGCGGCCATCAGGGCACTCGCTTCTTCGCGCAAGCGCTCATCAGGCACCGACCCAGCCGGCCCGCGGGTCGAACCCGCTCGCTCGTTCGGCCTTGGCGTAGGCCTCCAGCGCTTCGGCGGCCTCGCCCTCCAGTTTCGGCGGGACCGCGACCTTCACCGTGACGAGCAGGTCACCGTGGCCGCCGGACCGCTTCGGCACACCGCGGCCGCGCACCCGCAGGATCCGGCCGTCGGAGGTGCCCTTGGGCACCCGCACCCCGACCTTGCCCTCCAGCGTCGGCACCGACAGTGTCGTCCCCAACGCCAGCTCGTGGAAGCTGACCGGAACGGTCACCGTCAGATCGTCACCGTTGCGGCCGAACACCTTGTCCGGACGGACGTGCACGGTCACGTAGAGATCGCCCGACGGAGCCCCGCGGAGACCGGCCTCGCCCTGGCCGGCCAGCCGGATGCGCTGACCGTCCTCGACGCCGGGCGGGATACGCACGTTGATCGTGCGGGTCCGCGTGGTCACGCCGGTGCCCCGGCACTCGTCACACGGGTTCTCGATGATCGATCCGCTGCCACGGCACTCCGTACACGGTTCGGAGAACCCGAACGCGCCCTGGTTGCGGTTGACCACCCCGGCACCGTTGCAGTTCGGGCACACCTTGGGGCTGGTGCCCGGCCGGGCCCCGCTGCCGTGGCAGTTGGTGCATGGCGCCGGGCTGGTCAGCCGCAGCGGCATCGCGACGCCCTTGGTGGCTTCCAGGAAGCTGAGCTCGGTCTCGGTCTCGAGGTCGTTGCCCCGCCGCGGACGGCTGGGCCGCGCCTGCTGGGAACCTCGCCCGAACAGTCCGCCGAACAGATCACCGATGTTCGCGCCGCCGGTCTGGCCGGCGGCGTCGAACAGGTCGTTGAGGTTGAACTCCGCGCCGTCGGCGCCGCCGAACCCGCCGAACCCGCCCCCGCCGCCGAACCGGCCGCGGCCGAACCCGCCGCCGGCGAACAGGCGGCGGGTCTCGTCGTACTCCTTGCGCTTGGCCGGGTCGGTCAGCACCTCTTTGGCTTCCGAGGCCGCCTTGTAGCGCTCTTCGGCCACCGAATTCCCCGGGTTCCGGTCCGGGTGGTTCTCGGCGAGGATCTTGCGGGCTGCCCGCTTGATCTCGTCCTGGCTGGCATCGGAGGCGACGCCGAGCTCCTTGTAGAAGTCCTTCTCAACCCACTCGCGCTGGGCCATATCGGGTCACCTCCTCACCTTTCTCGTCGGACGTCGGTTGTCAATTCGATTCTGCGGCTTCGTCGGGCCCAGATCCGGTATTGCCGCCCTCGGCGGCGTCGGGTTCGGTGTCGACGACACCGACCATCGCGTGGCGCACCACCTGCTCGCCGATGCGGTAGCCGCGCCGCATCACCGTGCCGAGCACCGGATGCGTGCCTTCGCCCTCGTGCTGCACCGCTTCGTGCAGTTCGGGGTCGAACGGGTCACCCTCGGCGCCGAACGCCACGAGTCCCTGCGCTTCCAGGACAGCAGTCAGCTTGTCGGCCACCACCTTCAGCGGTCCGGACTCGAGATCGCCGTGGCTGCGGGCCCGTTCCAGATCGTCGAGCACCGGCAACAGTTCGCTCAGGACCGCCGCCTTGGCGCGGTCGGCGGTCACCTGCTGGTCGCGCAGTGCCCGCCGGCGGTAGTTGGCGAAATCGGCCTGGACGCGCTGCAGGTCGGCGAGCAGCTCCGCGGCCTTGTCGGCCTCCTCCGGTGACTCACCGACGAACTCCGCCGGAGCCGGCCCACTGGGGGCCGGTCCGGCGGGCGGAGCGTCGCGCACCTGACCGGTGTCGGGATCGATGCGCCGCTTGTCGGTGACGGTGATCGGTTCCTCTCGGTCAGCTGCGTCACTCACTTGCGCTCGCCACCATTCGGGCTGTCGTCCTCCACAACCTCGGCGTCGACGACATCGTCGGCACCCGGTCCCGCACCGGTGGCGTCGCCGGCAGCGGCGCCCTGTTCGGCCTGGGTGGCCTCGTAGATCGCCTGGCCCAGGGCCTGGCTCTCCTCGCCGAGCTTCTCCATCGCCGACTTGATCGCCGCGATGTCGGTGCCCTCCAGCGCCTTCTTGGCGTCGGCGATGGCCGAATCCACCTTGCCCAGGGTGTCCTCGGGAACCTTGGACCCACCTTCGCCCTCGCGCTGCTCCTTGACGAACTTCTCCGTCTGGTAGACCAGCGACTCGGCCTGGTTGCGGACGTCGGCCTCCTCGCGACGCTGACGGTCCTCCTCGGCGTGCGCCTCGGCGTCCTTGACCATCCGGTCGATCTCCTCCTTGGACAGGCCGGAGCCTTCCTGGATGCGGATCGTGTTCTCCTTGCCGGTGCCCTTGTCCTTCGCGGTGACGTGCACGATGCCGTTGGCGTCGATGTCGAAGGTCACCTCGATCTGCGGCACGCCGCGCGGGGCCGGCGGAATTCCGGTCAGCTCGAAGCTGCCGAGCAGCTTGTTGTGCGCCGCGATCTCACGCTCACCCTGATAGACCTGGATCTGCACCGACGGCTGGTTGTCGTCGGCGGTGGTGAAGGTCTCCGACCGCTTGGTCGGGATCGTGGTGTTGCGCTCGATCAGCTTGGTCATCACGCCACCCTTGGTCTCGATGCCCAGGCTCAGCGGGGTGACGTCAAGCAGCAGAACATCTTTGACCTCGCCCTTGAGCACGCCCGCCTGCAGCGCGGCGCCCACGGCGACGACCTCATCGGGGTTGACGCCCTTGTTGGGCTCCTTACCGCCGGTCATCTCCTTGACCAGATCGGACACCGCGGGCATCCGGGTGGAACCACCGACCAGCACGACGTGGTCGATGTCGCCGACGGCGATGCCGGCGTCCTTGACGACCTGCTGGAACGGCTTGCGCGTGCGGTCGAGCAGATCCTGGGTGATGCGCTGGAACTCGGCGCGGGTCAGCTGCTCGTCGAGGAACAACGGGTTCTTGTCGGCGTCGACGGTGATGTAGGGCAGGTTGATCGAGGTGGACTGACTCGAGCTGAGTTCGATCTTCGCCTTCTCGGCGGCTTCACGCAGCCGCTGCATGGCCATCTTGTCCTTGGTCAGGTCGATGCCGCTGGTGCCCTTGAACTTCTCCACCAGCCATTCGACGATCCGGTCGTCCCAGTCGTCGCCACCGAGGTGGTTGTCACCGCTGGTGGCGCGGACCTCGACGACACCGTCGCCGATCTCGAGCAGGGACACGTCGAAGGTGCCGCCACCGAGGTCGAAGACCAGGATGGTCTGTTCCTTCTCGCCCTTGTCCAGGCCGTAGGCCAGTGCGGCGGCAGTCGGCTCGTTGACGATGCGCAGCACGTTCATGCCCGCGATCTGGCCGGCTTCCTTGGTGGCCTGCCGCTGGGCGTCGTTGAAGTACGCGGGCACCGTGATGACCGCGTCGGTGATGTCCTCGCCCAGGTAGCTCTCGGCGTCGCGCTTGAGCTTCATCAGCACGCGGGCGCTGATCTCCTGCGGCGTGTACTTCTTGTCGTCGATCTCGATGGACCAGTCGCTGCCCATGTGACGCTTGACCGAGCGGATCGTCCGGTCGACGTTGGTCACCGCCTGGTTCTTGGCGGGCTGCCCGACCAGCACCTCGCCGTTGCGCGCGAACGCGACGACCGACGGGGTGGTCCGAGCACCTTCGGAGTTGGCGACGACGACGGGGTCGCCACCTTCGAGCACTGCGACGACGGAGTTGGTGGTCCCGAGGTCGATACCGACCGCACGAGCCATAGTTGCTGCCTCCTGAATAGACGTTCATGTGGGTCACGAGTGCGAAGCACTCACTCTTTAACTGAGCGAACCAGGCTCAAGACTGCTCCTCCGGAGGGTCCGGTGTCAAACCAGACTTGAGTCTGACTCACTCAACTGTCGATCAGCTCAACCGAGCCCGGTTCGGATTTGTTCCCGCGCGCCGGCCGCCGCTGCCGCGCACCATGGATCCCATGGGGACGGACACCGCCTGGACGGTCTTCCGCGCCGGTCGGCAGCGACCGGCGGCCATCGCCGCCCTGCAGCGGCGCCGGCTCGCCGACCTGGTCACATATGCGCGTACCCACTCGGCGTACTACGCCGACCGGTATCGCGACATCCCGGCCCCTGGTGCGCGGTCGGGGCCGACCGACATCACGCGGCTGCCCGCGATCACGAAACCCGACGCGATGACCCACTTCGACGACTGGGTGACCGATCCGGCGGTGCGCCGCGCCGGGGTCGAGGCGTTTCTCGCCGACCCCGCCCAGGTCGGCCGCGACTACCTCGACCGCTACGTGGTCTGCACCACGTCGGGGTCCACCGGGACCCCGGCCATCCTGCTGCACGACCTGCGCGCGGTGGCGGTCTACAACGCGCTCGGCTACGTCCGCGCCCTCCCGCCGACGTTGTTGCGGTCCGACGTGATCTGGCCCCTGGTGCGCGGTCGGGGCCGACTCGCCGCGGTCTTCGTGACCGACGGCCACTTCCTCGGCAACACGATGATGGCCCGTCGCGTGCGCTCCAAGCCCTGGCGACGCCGGATGCAGCGCCTGCTCTCTGCGCTGGCCCGTATCGAGGACATCGTCGGCGAACTCAACGCCTTCCAACCGGTGGTCCTCGGCGGATACCCCAGCGCGCTGGAGGCGTTGGCCCGCGAGCAGCGCGCGGGTCGCCTACGCATAGCGCCCGCCCTGGTCAACGCGGCGGGCGAGACCTTGACCGACGCGGCACGACAGCGGATCGGGACGGCGTTCGCCTGCCGCGTCGGCAACCACTACGGGACGTCCGAGGCCGTCGGGCTGACCTACGAATGCTCGGCTGCGCAGCTCCACGTCAACAGCGACTGGTACATCCTGGAGCCCGTCGATGACCACGATCAGCCCGTCCCACCCGGACGTCGGTCGCACGGTGCGTTGGTGACCAACCTGGCCAACCGGATCCAGCCGGTGATCCGTTACCAGATCGGCGATCAGATCATCGTCCAGCCTGAAAGGTGTTCTTGTGCAGGCCCGTTCCCGGTGATCGAGGTGAGCGGCCGCACCGATGACACGCTTGTCTTCGCGACCCCGGCAGGCGACCGGATCCGCGTGCTGCCGCTGGCGGTCGCGACGGTCGCCGAGGAGACGCCGGGGGTCGCCGCCTGTCAACTCGTCCAGCACGGCCCGGCAGCGCTGCGCGTGCGGTTCCGCACGAGACCCGGAGTTGACGCGGCGCAGGTCTGGGACGTGTTGCGGACGCGGTTGAGCGCCTATCTGGCCGGGCTGGGGGCGCTGGAGGTGTCGGTCGAGAAGGACGACCTGCCACCGCAGCTGCACCCACGCAGCGGCAAGTTCCGGCAGGTCTACCGGGAACACGGCACGCCGAGGCCGTTCGGCCCTAGCCCTGATGCCAGGCCGGGTCCCAGAATGAAGACATGACCACCTCATACGGGACCGGGCCGGCATCGGGGCAGTACGACGAGGACGACGAGAACCAGTTGTCCGCCGAGGACACCCTCATCGATCGCGGCACCGACGACCTGCTCGACGAGGGCTACTCCCCGCCCGAACGGCCCTGGGCCCGTGGCGCTTTCGGGCCGTCGGAGAGCATGGACCAGATTCTCTCCGAGGAGGAGCCGGACCCGATGGCCAGGCTCAACGTCTACCTCGACGACGAGGAGCGACAGCGCGCCGACGACGCCGAACGCGACGCCGAATTCCCCCGTCACGACGAAGTCGGTCGCAGCCGCGCCGGCCGCCTGATCGCCCCGGACATGGGTTTCGGCGAGGACACCGAAGCCGATCTGGTGGCCGACGACGTCGGGATCAGCGGCGGTGCGGCATCGGCGGAAGAAGCCGCCATGCACATCATCGAGGACGACGAGTCCTGAGCGAGCCCACCGCCCCCGCGAGTCACAAGCTCCACATGCATCACAGCCCGCGTACCGTGGGGCTGTGCGCAAGGTCCTCGTAGCCGCGTGCGCGGGTGTGACCGCGGCGGGCATGGTGCTGGCGGGGTGCACGAACAGCACCACCGGCCGGCCGGTCGCCACCCCGCCGTCCGGGCAGGAACCGACATTCCCGACACCCCGGCCGTCGCGCACGGCGCCCGCACCCACGCCGACCCCGTCGCCGCCACCGCGGCCGGAGCCCACCCCAGCACCTGGAGGTGAGGTGCTCCGACCGCAGAACGGTTACGTCTTCATCGAGACCAAGTCCGGCAAGACCCGATGCCAGCTCAACGAGCAGGAGGTCGGCTGCGAATCGACGTTCGCCGACGCCCCCGAGATTGAGGGGCTGCCCGCCAACGGGGTGCGCTACACCGCCAACGGCCAGCTGGCCTGGGTGCTGGGCAACATCGGGGACATTCCGGCGGTCACCCTCGACTACCGGACCTATTCGGCAGTCGGGTGGACGATCGATGCGCGCGCGGATGGCACCACTTTCACCAACG
The DNA here is from genome assembly GCF_010726645.1 of Mycolicibacterium duvalii. Classification (NCBI taxonomy): domain Bacteria; kingdom Bacillati; phylum Actinomycetota; class Actinomycetes; order Mycobacteriales; family Mycobacteriaceae; genus Mycobacterium; species Mycolicibacterium duvalii. The sequence continues at coordinate 4,080,212 of NZ_AP022563.1, forward strand.
ACCGCACCGGTCGCGGCATCATGATCAGTGTCGAGGGCGTCGAGACCTTCTGAGGTGCTGGGCGCCGCTGCACAGCGCGCCGGCAATCAGGTGATTCTGAGGCGGCGCAGAAGGGAACACCCGAACCCATGACCGTCGCACAGCGTGAACGCGCCGCTCTGGTGTCCGCACTCCGCGAGGTCGGTCCTGAGGCACCGACCCTCTGCGAGGGGTGGAAGACCCGGGATCTGGCCGCCCACCTCGTCGTCCGTGAACGCCGCCTGGACGCGGCCCCGGGCATCCTGCTGCCGTTCTTGGCCGGCTACACCGAGCGGGTGCAGAACCAGACGGCGGCGTCGACGGACTGGGACCGGCTGGTGGACCTGACCGCGTCGGGCCCGCCGTTGTATTCGCCGCTGAAGCCGTTGGACGCGGTCGCCAACGTCGCGGAGATGTACATCCACCACGAGGACATCCGGCGCGCCCGGCCGGGCTGGGTACCCCGCCCCCTCGACGACCAGACCACTGCCGCACTGCGGCGGCCCGTGGCCGCGATGGCGCGGATGACGTTACGCAAGGCGCCGGCGACGATCGTGCTGGCGACGCCGACCGGTGACACGCTGGGCAAGGTCGGACGCGGCCCCGAGATCGTGGTCACCGGCGACCCGGGCGAACTGCTGATGTTCGTCGCGGGCCGCGACGAAGCGCGGGTCACCTTCGACGGTCCACCCGACGTGGTCGAGCGGGTCAAGCGGGCCCGCGCCGGACTGTGAACCCCGGACCACGACAGGAGTCGACACCGATGGTGGATTTTCGCGTTTTCGTCGAACCGCAACAGGGCGCCACCTACGCCGACCAGCTCACGCTGGCCCGCGCCGCCGAGGCAGCGGGATACTCGGCGTTCTTCCGGTCGGACCACTATCTGGCGATGAGCGGCGACGGCCTGCCCGGGCCGACCGACTCCTGGGTGACGCTGGCCGGCCTGGCGCGCGAGACCTCGACGATCCGGCTGGGCACCATGGTCACCTCGGCGACCTTCCGCCATCCGGGGCCGTTGGCGATCTCGGTGGCCCAGGTCGACGAGATGAGCGGCGGCCGGGTGGAGTTCGGGCTCGGCGCGGGCTGGTTCGAAGCCGAGCACCGCGCCTACGCGATACCGTTTCCGCCGCTCGGCGAGCGGTTCGACCGGCTGACCGAACAGTTGGAGATCCTCACCGGCCTGTGGACCACAGCCGCGGGCGAGACGTTCGACTACACCGGCCGGCACTACAGCGTCGGCGACTCCCCGGCCCTGCCCAAGCCGATGCAGTCCCCCCATCCGCCGATCATCATCGGGGGTGGTGGCGCCAAGCGCACCCCGGCGCTGGCAGCCCGGTTCGCCGCCGAGTTCAACATTCCGTTCGTCGATCTGGACACGCTGACCACCCAGTACCGCCGCGTCGCGGCGGCCGTCGAGTCGGCGGGCCGGGCGGCGGATTCGTTGACCTATTCGGCGGCGTTCGTGCTGTGCGCCGGCCCCGACGACGACACGATCGCGCGGCGAGCGGCGGCCATCGGACGCGAGGTCGCCGAGCTGCGCTCGAACTCCCCGACCGTCGGTACCCCGACCGAGATCGTCGACAAGCTGGGACCGTTCCTGGAAGCCGGCGTGCAGCGGATCTACCTGCAGGTCCTCGACATGTCCGATGTCGAGCACATCGAGTTCTTCGCCGAGCAGGTCGTCGCGCAACTGCGCTGACCCGGCCGCCCGCCGCGACCACCGCTACTATCGGCTGCCGTGGCGGGCCGGGAACGCGATGACGACGGGCAGCAGTCCGTGGCGTGGCACAACCGCACCTCGACCCTGCTCGCAGCCAGCGTAGCGGCGCTGGCTGCCATCGCCGTGGTCATCTCGGCAGTGCTGTACGTGACGCGTCAGTCCGAGCCCACTCAGGCCCCGCTGTACTTCGTCGAAACCAGCCGCTCCACCACGCCGGCGAAGTCCGGCCGGTCCACGACCACCCGGACGTCGACGGTCACCAGCACGAGTCCGCCGGCCACCACCGACATCGACCCCGCAGACCCGACCTCGACGTCGGAGACCTCGGAGACTTCCGAAACGACCCGGACCACGCCGAGCACCCGGCCACCGCGGACCCGGGACCCGGAGGCGGGCCCGACGTCACGCACCCGGCCGCGCCTCACCCCGACACGCACAGTGTCCCCGGACCCGTAGCCCGCAGGGCCTACTATCTGGTCTCGTGGCAGGTTACGGACCCGACGACGACCAGAACTTCTACCGCGACGACGACCCGACGCAGATGAGCGGGTACGGCTACGGTGACTACGGTCAGCCGGGCGGGCCCGAGGCCGCCCCGACGCCCTGGTACCGCAAGCCGGTCGCCCTGATCTCGTTCGGCGCGATCGGCGCTGTGCTCATCGCGCTCGTGGTCTACGGCCTGGCCAAGGCCATCACCGGGGACTCCACGTCGGAGACCACCACGACAACGTCGCTGACCCCGTTGACCACCACGGCCCCCGCGGTGGTGCCGCCGGTGACGGTGACCGAGACGTCGCCGTCGACGACCACCACCACGGCGCCGACCACGACCACGACCACCACGGCGCCGACCACGACCACGACGACCACCACGACCACGCCGACGACCACGGTCGAGACGAGCACCAGCACCAGCGTCGTGACTCAGACCGAGACCGAGACGCAGACGATCACGGAGACCGCTCCGCCCGCTGAACAGCCCTGAGTCAGGATCCGGTCAGCACGGCGAGTCCGCCGTGGGCACGCACTCGTCGGTCGACGGCTCGGCCGCGGGTTCCGGCGCCACCGTCGAGGACGGCGTCAAAGACGAAGTCGGCGCAGGCGTCGCTGTGGGCGTCGGGGTCGGTGTCGGCGTCGGGGTCGGCGTCGAGGTCGGCGTCGGCGTCGGCGTGGGCATCGGGGTCTGTGTCGGCGTCGGGGTGGGGGTCGGCGTCGGGGTCGGTGTGGGCGTGGGCGTCGAGGTCGGCGTCGGTGTAGGTGAAGGACTCGGTGTGGGCGACGGGGTCGGCGTGGGCGTCGGGGTCGGGCTAGGCGACGGGGTCGGCGCGGGTGCGGCAGGGGGCACCACGACGGGTGCGGGCGCCGGTGCTGCCGGAGGCGGGGCCGGCGGCGAGGCCGCCTGTTTCTCCACCGCCTGACGTTGGGGCAGCGGCACCTGCGCCGCCGCCGGGACCGGCTGCGGTGGCGGAGCGGCGATGATCTCGGTCACTGTCGCCGGCCCGGGCGCTGGCGGCGGCGCGATCGGCTGGCTGGCTACCGGCGCCTCGATACCCGATGTCCCGGCGGCCACGCTCTCGGTCGAGTCGGCCTGCGTGGTCAGTAGCAGTCCGGTCGCCGCCAGCGCCGCCAGGCATGCGGCCCCGCTGAACAGCACTCCGGGTCGCCGGTACCACGCCGGCGTATCGAAATCCTGCTGCTCGTCGCCGAACTCGTCGAAACGCACGTCGGGACGGGCGTAGGCCGTGAGCTCGCCGACGGGCTCCGCTACACCGGAATCCGCTTCGGGGGGCTCGGCCGACCAGGCCAGCGGCATGGCCGCCATCGTGTCTTCCCACTCGGGCGCCGGCATCGGCAGCGGCGCCAGCATGGTGGGCGGCTCCTGGTAGGCGGAGCGGTGGGCGATCAGCTCCGCGCCGGCCGCAGCCACGATCTGGGCCGCCACCGTGGTGACCACCGGAATCCGCAGCGCCTGCGAAAGACGTTCGGTGACCGCGGGAATCCGAGCTCCACCGCCGACAGTGGCGATGGCCGACACCTGCGCGGGAACGATGCCGGCGTGACGCAGTGTGTCCTGCAGCAGCCGGATGAACCGGTCCAGCGGATCGGCGATGAGTGATTCCAACTCGCCGCGGGTCACCCGGATCGTCGACCCGGCCGCGACCAGACCCGCGGCCGTGTCGGCGGACAAGCGCTCCTTGGCGCCGCGGCACCGGTCACGCAAATCGATCAACGAGGCCACCTCCGCCGTCCCGGCGGGGTCCAGGTCGAGCCCACTCAACGCATGCCGCAGCAGGGCCTGGTCGATCAGCTCACCGGAGAACTCGGTGTCGCGCACCGTGGGTCCGATCGGCGCGAAGCCGTGAGCAGCATCGGTCAGCGTGATGCTGCTACCGGTCGCGCCGAAGTCACACAGCGCCACCACCCCGTGGCCCGGCAGGCCCGGATTCACCTGCAGCGCGGTCAACGCCGCCACAGCGTCGGAGACCACACCCAGATGGGGGACGCGAGCACGCAACGCGGCGATCGTCGACGGCGACCAGTGGGCCGGCACCGCGACCGTGGCGCAGTCCGGTCGACGCTGCGGTCGGGCCGCCCGTGTCAGCGCCTCGAGCGCCATCGCGGTCAACGTGTCGGCCCGGTAGGTGGACCCGTCAGCTGCGACCAGTGGCACCGGGTCGCCGACCCGGTCGACGAACCCGGTCATCGGCAGGCCCGGCGCTGCCGGGACGCCGAGCTGCGGCGGATGATGCGCCGACACCGTGAGCACCGCGCGCCGGACGGTGGGCCGCCCATCGGCGACGGCGGCCAGGTTGGCTGCACCCAGCGACAGACCCAGGGAAGCGCGCATACCTTCTATGTCGCCGGCCGGGGCGCAAACGTTAAGCCGGTCCGGGTTCGCTGTGCGCGTAGTCGGCGATGAGCGCTTCAGCGCTGCGCACGGCCGCCCGGCATGCCCTGGCGGTGAACGGGTCGTTGAGCGGATGGTCGGCGCGCCGGCGCCACCGCTGCGCCGCAGCGAACGCCGCCCGGGGGCCGTCGGACGCCGTGTCGGGGGTCAGCCCGAGCCGGCTGGCCGCGTCGGTGCCCGAGCCGCCGATGAGCCGGCGCAGCGAGGCCATCTCGTCGGGGTTGAGCGTGGTGGGCCGCGACCGCAGCGCGCTGAGCAGCCGTAACTCCTCGAACGCGTGGGTGTCGGCCAGCAGCGGTTCGATGTCGGCCAGGATGCGCGGTGTCGCGTAGATCGGGTGCGCCTGCACGAACTGCCGCAGGCTCAACAGCGCGGTGTGGGCCTTGAGGAGGTCCGAGCGCTGGGCGAACTGCTGGTCGATGACGTCGCGCAGCGCCACCAGCCCGCTGCGTTCGAGCAGTTCGCCGGCCAGCGCGACCGAATCCGAGGTACCGGCCCGCAGCAGCGCGATCGAGATCCGGATGCCGAACATTCCGAACCGGTCCAGCAGCGCGGCGCGGGTGGCGGCGTCGACCGGCAACGGACTGTCCTCGCGCACGAACCGGTCCACCGACAGCATCGCCTTGCTCAGATCGGTGTGGTCGGTCGCGGCGAGCTTCTGCAGCGCGACGAACTCGCTCTGCCGCAGCGTGCGGGCGGTGAACGCGAGCAGCCCCGACACCGGCACCACGGCCTGGCAGATTCCGGTGCGGTCCATCTCGGTCGTGAACCGCTCGGCGACGTCGCGCGCCGACATCATCGCATCGATCCGGCCGGCGCCGATCTCGTCGGCCCGCGAGGCCACCCCGATCACTCCGAGCGCCCCGGCCGACCCACCGACGAGCTCACCGATCTGCTTGAGCAGCGCGATGTCCGCGGCGTTGAGGGTGCGCAGCAGGAACACCACGGCATCGACGCGCGGCACCCCGTCGTCGGGAACCAGCAGCTGCAGGGTCCGCGCGGAGACGTCCCGCGACAGCGAAGACGTACCGGGGGTGTCGATGATCGTGGCGTCGGCCAGTTCGGCGGCGGGCCAGCGCACGTCGAGATCGACGACGTCGGCGGGATCGAGGCGGGTGAAGTCGAAGGTCAGGCCCCGATCATTGTGAAGTCCCGCGGGCCCTCGGGCGATGGGCACGTCGGTGCGTCGCCCCCCGCGGTGGTTGGCCGTCACGCGCGGGGTCGGGCCGTGCCGGAACCACGTCACGATCCGGGTGGCCTCGGTGGCGTCGGTGGGGGCGATGTTCTCGCCAACGAGCGCGTTGACCAGCGTCGACTTACCGGCCTTCAGCGTGCCGGCCAGCGCGATGCGGATGGGTTCGTTGAGCCGGTGGCCGATGCGTTCGAGCGTCTGGTGCACGTCGGTGCGCCGGACGTAGGCAGGGTCGGCCCGGTAGGCGGCGACGGTGCCGCCGAGGATCGCGCGCACTCGGTCGCTGGTACTCAGGGTGGACCGTTTCCTTCTGCCGACGTCGGACCCTACGAGCTTAGTGAGCTCCGTTTCTCGACGTGCTCGAGCACCTGCCGCAGAATCTTGCGTTGCCGCTCGAGCTCGGCGACCCGGGCGTTGTGCTGGTTCTCTTCGAGCTTGGCCGCGGCCAGCGTGGCCTGCAGCGACTCGTTGAGCGAGCGCGTGAGCTGATTGGCGATCTCACGGTAATGGTCACGCAGTTGCCGCTGGACGCCTTTGAGCCGGTCGCGGGACTCCTTGCTGACGGCGAACGCGACGTCGTCGACGAACCGGCGCACGTTGGTCTTGGCTTCGTTGCGCACCCGCAGCATCCGGTTCTCCATGTCCTCCTGGTAGGCCTTGCGGCCCAGGATGAATCCGGCCCCCAGCGACAGCGGGTTGAACATCCCCAGGCCGGCAAAGGAGGTCAGCATGCCGAACATCAGCACCCCGCCGTAGGAGCCGCGCATGCCGGTGACGATCTTGTGCCCGAGCTTCAGCGGCTTGGCGTCCAGTTGCGACACCGACCGGAACTCCCCGAGGTCGGCGCCCATCTCCCGGGCGTCGATCGTGGGCATCCGCACCGCGTCGAGTCCCGCTTCGGTGAACGTGCGGGCGACGTCGGCCGCGAGCGCCTCCGCGCGTTGGTAGGCCCACACGAAGTTGTCCCCGACGGCGGTGGCGACCGCTTCCTCGAGTTCGGCTCCGATCTCGGCCCAGTTCAGCGTCGGGTCACTGGTGTCGATCACCCGCTCGGTGTGGAAGGTGATGGCGCGGAACCGTTGTCGGAGGTCGTGGTCGACATCGGCGGTCAGGTCGGCGATCCCGTCGCTGAGCACCTGCTGCCACAGCGCGGTCTGCTGCAACGCCTCCTGGGCTTCGGCCTTGCGCCGTTCCAACTCGGCGGTCAGCCGCTCACGGGCGCCGGTGTCGGTCAAGGCCGAATGCTCCGATTCGACCGCCAGCAGCAGATGCTCTGCCGACGCATGGATTTCGTCGAGGACGAAGCGACGCACCCGCTCCTTCTGCCGCGCCAGCACCTCCTCGGACAGGAACCGCACGATCGCCGGAAAATTGGACTCCTCGTTGAGCTCCTTGTCGTTGAGCGCCACGGCGTGACCGCGCAGTGTCGACGACGCGGCGATGATGGGCAGGTCGATCCCGGCGCGCCGGAGGTGCGCCGCGTTGGCGTCGACGATCCGGCGCCAGTGCGGGTAGAGGTCGGTCTTGGTCGCCACGATCACCGCGAGCGGGCAGACCTCGAGGGCCTGGCGCAGGAAGGTCAGCTCGGGTTCGGTGAACTCAGCGCTGGTGTCGCTGATCATCAACATCGCATCGGCGTCGGGCAGCAGCCCCAGCGTGGAGGACAGGTGCGGTTGCCCGTGGCCACCCACGCCCGGGGTGTCGACGAACGCCAGTCCTCCCTTGAGCAGCGGGCTCGGGGCGGTCACCTCGACGCGCAGCACCTCCCGCCCACCGGCTTGCGGCGCGCGGCGCAGATCGTTGCGCAGGTCTTCCACGGGGATCTCGACCAGTTCGGGCCGGCGGCCCTCGCCGGGTGCGACCACCAGCCGCGCCGACGGCTGCTCCCCGTAGGACACCACGGTCGCCAACACCGTCGACTCGTCGTCGCCGACCCGGGCCACCGGTATGTTCAGCAGCGAGTTGAGCAGCAGGCTCTTGCCCTGTTTGAGCTGGCCGGCGATGACCACCCGGATCTGCGGGTCGTTGACCCGTTGCCGTGCCCGGGCGAGCCGCGCCACCAGATCGCCCCGGTCCTGCGCTTCGGCGATCGCGCTGGTGTGGTCGATCAGCTCCACGAACGCGCCCTCGGTCCGCTGATCTCTCGCCTGTGTCATCGAATGTCGCCTCCGGCGTCGGGTGCTTCAACGGTAAGCGCGCCGACTGGCGGGGACCACGAGGATCCCCGCCAGCGGCGCGGTGTCGGCTCAGAACGCGTCGAGGCCCGCCAGCGCCGCGTTGTTCGACGCGAGGTCGGCGTCGAGGCCGGTGTTCGTCTCGATCCCGGTGCTGTTGCCGGAGAAGAGATCGGTCTCCGTCACGTTGCCGGACCCGAGGTTGGACTCGTAGCTCGACGAGTTGTCCTCGACGACGCTCTCGGTAGAGGTGGAAACGTCGGTCTCCACCTCGGTGCGCACCGAGTTGTCCTCGGAGTTGTCCTCGACGTTCTCGCTGCCGTAGTCGCCGTCGACCTGCGTCCCGGTGTTGACGTCGTCATCGGTGATCACGATGCCGCCACCGCTGCCGCCGGACCCGCCGACCGCGTTGCCGCCGCCGATACCGATCAGGCTGCCGCCGCCGTCGGCGCCACCGCCGTTGCCGCCGCTGGTGTCCACGTCGTTGAGCACCGGGGCGTCGTTGTCGGCGATCAGGTCCCCGCCGGCGGTCTTCGAGTTGTCCTCGACCTCGTTGTCCTTGCCGACCACGACGTTGGATCCCGAACCGGCCAGGATGTCCCCGTTGTTCATGGTGTTGCCATCGCCGAGCACCGCACCGTCGCCGCTGACGATGTCGCCGTCGTTGTCCCCGTCGACCACCACGCCGCCATCGGTGGCGGTGTTGGTGCTCTTGTCGCCGAAGGTGATGTCACCGAAGCCCAGGTTGAAGGCGCCGTTCTGGGCGTTGGCGCCGGCATCCTGCACCGGGCTGGCCACCGGCACGTTGTTGCCGCTGAGCAGGTCGGTCTCGGTCTCGGGGGCGAACGTCGGCGCCCACGAGGTCTGCGGCGAGAACGGGGAGGCGAAGTTGGATGCGAGCTGGTGATGATCGGCGACCGCGCGCTGCAGGCCGACGACCGGGTCACCGCCGCCGAGCGCGTAACCGGCCGGTGCGGCCGTGGCGGCCACCGAGGCCAGCTGGGCCGCGGTGACGTTCGGCAGGCCGGCGTCGCGCAGAGCGCCGTCCGGATCCATCACGAACGACGTCGCCGCCGCCGGGCTGCGGAACAGGTCGAGGATGAAGTCGATGAGAGTCTGCATGGCAGTTCCTTTCTCGTTCCGCCGGGGGTTTCCGGCGATCTGCAGACCACGGTATGGAGTTGAGGATGCGCCGGAAACGGGGTCGGCTCCCATCCCCGAGCGAACCCACCTAGGGAAGAGGGGGGTCAGTCGTTAGGGGATTAGGGGACTGCGTCGGGGATGTCGGGTAAGCGGATTTCGGCGCAGGTCAGGACACAAAAAAACCCGCGGGGAGCGATGCTCCCCGCGGGGTCGGGACTCGTGAATCTGTCAGTCGAAGATGTCGAACGCCGGGCCGTGCTCGTCCAGCTCGGCCGGTGCGTCGCCGCCGACCGGTCCGACCCAGTCGTCGACCGATGCGGGCTCGACGGGCAGGACGTCGTCGACCAGCGGTTCTGCGTGGTAGAGCGAGGTATCCACATCGTCGACGGACACCGACGCCGGCGCCACGAGGTCCGCGCCCGCGGTGTCGATGTCGACCCGGTCCGGCATCGCGACGTCCAGGCCGGTATCGGCCACCGTCGGCAATCGGTCGTCGAACGCGTCGAACGCCGCGGTGGCGGCACCACTGGCCCACACATTGCCGGCCGACTCCGCCGTGAACGCTTCACCGAAACCCCCGACGTCGTACGCCGGGCCGTTCATCGAGAGCGACTCCGCGACCACGGGCAGCAGGTTGTCGACATCGACACTGGTCACAGCGCCGAGCTGAGCATCCGCGAGGACGCCGGCCGGGTCGGCGGCGTAGCGGGCCGCGGCCTCGGGGTCACGCACCAGCGACATCACGAAATCCAGCAGTGAGTTCGCCATGGTCGTCACATCCTCGGATCGTCCGGGTCGGGGAAGGCGGCTGGCAGGAGCCGCCCGGCTGCCACCGATGCTATCCACGTCACCAGCCGACCGGATCGGTGCTCAGCCCAACCGTCGGGGACCGGCATTAGGGGATCGCCCTATAGGGGATTCGCCACGCTAGGGGCACATCCGCCGGCCATCGCGATCCAGCCGCTATCGTGGTGCACGGCCCAGATCAGGAGAGGCGCCGTCATGACCGAACCATTGGGGTTGTCCATCGGGACGACCAACCTGGTAGCGGCCCGCGTGGGCCGTCCGCCGGTGACCCGGCGATCGATCCTGCACCTCTACGCCGATCGGGCCCCGGAGGTCGGTGCCGCCGACCAGCTGCCCGCCAGCGACGTCACCGGCCTGGTGCTGACCGGGTTCGTCGACCGGGTCGGCGACCCCGTCCCGCTCGTCGCGACCGACGGTTCGGCGCACCGCGCCGAACAACTGCTGGCCGAAGCCCTCTCGGCGATGGCGCGCACCGTCGACGGCGGCTCACCGGTGGCCATCGCGGTCCCGTCCTACTGGGGTCCGGCGACCGTCGGAGCATTGCGCGGCGCGCTGCGCACCCGGCCCAACCTGTCTCCCGACGGAGCGCCGGCCGCCCTGATCCCCGACTCCGCCGCCGCGCTGGCCGCGCTGCAGGCCGCGCCCGGCCTGCCGGACCACGGCGTGATCGCACTCATCGACCTCGGCGCCGGCGGAACGAGCATCTCGCTGGCCGACGCGGGCGCCAACCTCGACGCCGTCGGTCAGACCGTGCGTTACCCCGATTTCTCGGGCGAGGCCATCGACCGGGCCCTGCTCGACCACGTGCTGCGCGACGTCAGCGACGCCGGCTCGGCCGACACCGCCGGGACGGCTGCGGTCGGCCCTCTGCTGGAACTGCGCGAACAGTGCCGCAACGCCAAGGAGCGGTTGTCCGCCGAGACCGCCGCGGTCATCCCCGCCGATCTGCCGGGCTTCCGTTCCGACGTCCGGGTGACCCGTCCCGAGCTCGAGCAGCTGATCGCCGAACCCCTCGGCGGGCTGCTCGACGCCATCGACGACACGTTGCGGCGCAACAACATCGCCGCCGAGCGGGTGTCGGCGGTCGCGACCGTCGGCGGCGGGGCGGCCATCCCGTTGGTCACCCAGCGACTGTCGGAGCGACTGCGCGCACCGGTCGTCACCACCCCCGAGTCGCATCTCAACATCGCCGCCGGGGCGGCGCTGGTCGCCAACCGGAGCATCGAGGCCGACGCCGCGACCGGACTGGCGCCGGCCGCGGACACCCCGACGGCGATGGCGCCGGCAGCCTGGGCCGCCGGTGCTGCGGGGCTGGCGGCCGGTGCGGCCGCCGACGACGGCGCCGCGTCGGCGACCTTCCGTGCGCTGGCCTGGTCCCAGGACGATGAGTCGGCCGGCGACGTGCTGCCCTACACCGGAGACGACTACACCGGGGCCGGCGCGTACACCGCGGCCGGCGCCACGGGTGCCCGCCCGCCGGTGGCCTTCGCCGGCGACGAGGACTATCTCGACGAACCCGCCCCGCTGCCCTGGTACAAGCGTCCGACCGTGCTGTTCGGGGCGGCCGCCGCTGCGGCCCTGCTGGCCATGGGCGGCCTGGCGATCACGTTGACCGGTTCGGACGCCGACACCACGCCGGTCACCGAGACCGCCACCCCGCCACCGTCGGACGCCGCGCCCCAGGAGCTTCCGCCTCCGGTCACCACCGTCACCGTCGGCCCGGACGGGGTGGCGACCACCACGGTCAGCCAGCCTCCGCCGCCTCCCCCGGAGTCGACCACATCCTCACCGTCGGAGACCACGACCACCACCACAGCGCCCACCACCACGACGACCACGACCACCACCACGACGACCACGACCACGCCGCCGACCACGACGACCACGCGGCCGACCACCACACGGCCCACCACGACGCAGCCCCCGACCACGACGCAACCGCCGCCGACCACGACCGCCGCGCCGGAGCCGACGGCCGACCCGCCGGACCCGGTCACCACCACGGTGATTCCCGACGGCGCCTGACCCCGCCACCATGACCGGAGCGGGGCCACACCGACGGGCGGAGCTACCCCCGGCGGCGCGCGCGGCCGTCGCCGCGGTGGACGCCGACCCGCGCGACCCGGTCAAATTTCTGGTCACCGGTGGTTTCGGTACCGGCAAGACGACCGTGCTGGCCGCGCTCCGGGCGACCTTTCGGTCCGCGGGTCGTCCGGTGGTGTCCCGGCCCGGCGCAGACCCGGAGACCGCGATCGTCATCGACGATGCGCACCTGCTCGGCGACACCGACCTCGCCGCGCTGACCGACCTGGCCGCCGATCCCGGTGTCACCCTCGTCGTGGCCACCCAGCCGCGGGTCCATCACGCGCAGCTACGCGCGCTGAGCGTTGCGCTGCAACGGGAGAGCCCGCCCGTCGCCCTCGGGCCGTTGCCGCCGGCGGAGATCGGCCGCGTCGCGACGGCGGCGCTCGGAGCGCCTGCCGGCCCCGATCTGGTGCGGCTGCTGGTGTCGGCCACCGCCGGGCTGCCGTTTCTGCTGCACGCTGCGCTCGCCGCCACCGGCGAAGGCGCCAACGGTGTGCGCCGGGCCGCGCGGTTCGGGTTGATCGACCGGTTGCGCCGAATCGACGGCGAGTTGCTCGACACCCTGCTGGTGTCGTCGCTGAGCCTGGATCTGGGACCGGACGACATCGCGGCCGCACTGACGATGCCCCCGGATGCGGCACTGGCCGCGGTGGACCGGGCGCGGGCGAGCGGACTGCTCGAGCCGGCGCATCCGGAGGGTTTCCTGCACACCGTGCACGACGCGGTCGCGCAGATCGTGGGCGCGGCACGCCACCACGACATCGAGGTGGCGGTGTTGTCCTCGCAGCTGGAGCTGTCCACGCTGACCGCCGAGCTGGCACTGCGCCTGGCCGAGCACGGTCTGCGCGACGACCGGCTGGCCGGCGCGCTGACCGAGTTCGCCGCCCGCCACCACACACAGCGCATGCGAGCCGCCCGCCTCTACCGCGCCGCCGGGGAAGCCGGCGCCGAGGCGCTGAGCAGCCATCTCGCCGACGCGCTGGCACAGACCGGCGACGTCGCCACCGCGCGCCGGATCGCCGACGAACTGCTCGGCGCGCCCGACCCCGACCGGCGCGCCGCGGCCGTGCGCATCGCCGCCAGTCTCGCGATGCAGGACGGCAGTTCGGGGCAGGCCGAGGATCTGTTCCGCTGGCTCGGGCCGACGCCGGACGCCGTCGTCGGTGCCGCCGCCACGATCACCGCGCTGGCCGCCGGGGACGCCGCCGGGGCCCGTGCGGCGCTCGACGCGCCGAGCTCCGGGCCACCGACGTCGGTGGCCCGCGCCGCACGCAGCATCACCGCCGGGCTGGTCATGACGCTCGACCAGCCGTATCCGGCGGCGGTGGCCCGGCTGAGCCAGTCCCTGGTGGCCGACCACCGATTGTTCGGCGCCTTCCCCGACACCCCGGCGGCGCTGGTCGCGCTGGTCGCGTTGCACGGCGGGGATCCGGTGCGGGCCCGCAGCGTTCTCGGTCGCGCGCTGCAGGGCACCGATGCGGACGTCGAGGATGCCGCGACCGCGCGGCATCGCCTGCTGCTGGGCTGGGCCTTGATGCAGGACGGACAATTGCAGGCCGCGTCGGGCACCGTGGGTCCCACGCCGCACCGCCGCGACGCGCTGTGGGCCGCCGCGCTGCAGACCGCGGTCGCACGGCGCAGCGGTGACAGCGGCGCGCTCCAGCAGCACTGGTATACGGCGATGGAGGTGCTGGCCGAGTACTCGATCGACCTGTTCACGCTGCTGCCGCTCGGTGAGCTGTGGGTCGCGGCCGCCCGCCTGCGCCAGGTCGACCGGCTCCAGCATGTGCTCGACGAGGCGTTCGCCCTGCTCGACCGACTCGAGGACCCCGTGCTGTGGGCGGTCCCGTTGCACTGGGCCGGTGTGCACGCGGGGATCCTGGCCAACGCGCCCGACGCCGTGGCCCCGCACGGTCAGGCGCTCACCGCCGCCTCCCCTCATGCTCCGTTCGCCAGAACGCTCGCCGGTGCCGGTCGCACCTGGCTGCGTGTGCTGGCCGATCACGTCGACGCGGCCGAGGTGGCGACCGCCGCCCGCGGGCTGGCTCAGGTCGGCCACACGTGGGACGCCACCCGGCTGGCCGGCCAGGCGGCGCTGCAGACCGCCGATCCGCGGGTGTCGCAGGCGATGCTGCAGTTGGCACGCGACCTCAAGCAGACCGTGAACGGCACCGAACCGCCCACCGCCGGGCCCGCCGGCACGCCGGTGGCCGCGCCGCAGACCCCCGCCCGAGGTCCGGCTGCGCTGTCGGAGCGTGAACGCGAAGTCGCCGAGCTGCTGCTGCAGGGTCTGCCCTACCGCGACATCGGCGCCCAATTGTTCATCTCGGCGAAGACCGTCGAGCATCACGTGGCGCGCATCCGGCGGCGGCTGGGCGCGGAATCCCGCTCGGAGCTGTTGTCGATGCTGCGCACGATGTTCACCCCAGAGGGGTCGACCCGTCCGGGTTAGGGCAGCCTTCGTAGCGCGGCTTCTGTCGCGGATGCAACTATGAGCAGGCCAAGAGCAAAAGTTACTCACCAGTAACCACGTCTAAGTTACCGACGGGTAACAAGAAGACCGGAGGCCCGCGTGGATACGCAGATGCTGATCAGGTTGATCGTCGGACTGCTGATGACCGCGGTCGTCGCCGCACTCGCCGCCAAACGCGTGTTGTGGCTGACCAAGCTCATCCGCTCCGGCCAACCGATGAGCGAAGCCAACAACCGCAAAGACAACCTGGGCAAACGCATCACCACCCAGGTCGAAGAAGTCTTCGGACAGACCCGCCTGCTGAAGTGGTCGCTGCCCGGTCTCGCCCACTTCTTCACGATGTGGGGCTTCTTCATCCTGGCCAGCGTCTACCTCGAGGCCTACGGTCTGCTCTTCGACCACGACTTCCACATCCCGCTGATCGGCACCTGGGACGCGCTGGGCTTCCTGCAGGACTTCTTCGCCGTCGCGGTGCTGCTCGGCATCATCACCTTCGCGATCATCCGGTTGCGGCAGGAACCCAAGCAGCACGGCCGTGACTCGCGTTTCTACGGCAGCCACACCGGTGGCGCGTGGCTGATCCTGTTCATGATCTTCAACGTCATCTGGACCTATGCGCTGGTCCGCGGCGCCGCAGCCGTGGTGGGCAACCTGCCCTACGGCAACGGCGCGTTCTTCTCCCAGTTGATGGGCGCGATCATGCGGCCACTCGGCGAATCCGCCAACGAGTGGATCGAGACCATCGCGCTGCTCGGCCACATCGCCGTCATGCTGGTGTTCCTGCTGATCGTGCTGCACTCCAAGCACCTGCACATCGGGCTGGCCCCGATCAACGTCACCTTCAAGCGGATGCCCGACGGCCTGGGCCCGCTGCTGCCGGTGGAGTCCCACGGCGAGATCGTCGACTTCGAGGATCCGGCCGAGGATGCCGTGCTGGGCCGCGGCAAGATCGAGGACTTCACGTGGAAGGGCTACCTCGACTTCACCACCTGCACCGAGTGCGGACGCTGCCAGTCGCAGTGCCCGGCGTGGAACACCGGCAAGCCGCTGTCGCCCAAGCTCGTGATCATGAACCTGCGCGATCACATGTTCGCGAAGGCGCCGTACTTCCTCGACGGCAAGGAGTCGCCGCTGGAGAACACCCCCGAGGGTGGGCTGGGCGAAGAGGTCCGCGGGGAGAAGGAGAGCGAGAAGCACTCCCACGAGCACGTCCCGGAGTCGGGCTTCGAGCGTATCCCGGCGGACTCGCCGCTGCAGGCCACCCGGCCGCTGGTCGGCACCGCCGAGCAGGGCGGCGTCATCGATCCGGACGTGCTGTGGTCCTGCACGACCTGCGGTGCGTGTGTCGAGCAGTGCCCGGTGGACATCGAGCACATCGACCACATCGTCGACATGCGCCGCTACCAGGTGATGATGGAGTCGGAGTTCCCCGGTGAGCTCGGCGTGCTGTTCAAGAACCTGGAGACCAAGGGCAACCCGTGGGGCCAGAACGCCAAAGACCGGACGAACTGGATCGACGAGGTCGATTTCGACGTGCCGGTCTACGGCAAGGACGTCGAGTCGTTCGACGGCTACGAGTACCTGTTCTGGGTCGGCTGCGCCGGCGCCTACGAAGACCGCGCCAAGAAGACCACCAAGGCGGTGGCCGAACTGTTGGCTGCTGCCGGGGTGAAGTACCTGGTGCTGGGCGAAGGCGAGACCTGTAACGGCGACTCGGCCCGCCGCTCGGGCAACGAGTTCCTCTTCCAGCAGCTGGCCGCCCAGAACGTGGAGACGCTCAACGAGTTGTTCGAGGGCACCGAGCGGGTGGACCGCAAGGTCGTCGTCACCTGCCCGCACTGCTTCAACACGCTGGGCCGGGAGTACCCGCAGGTCGGCGGCAACTACACCGTGCTGCACCACACCCAGCTGCTCAACCGGCTGGTGCGGGACAAGAAGCTGATCCCGGTCAAGCCGGCCGATGGCGGGATGGACATCACCTACCACGACCCGTGCTACCTCGGCCGGCACAACAAGGAGTACTCGGCCCCTCGTGAGCTGATCGGCGCCTCCGGCGCCAAGCTCACCGAGATGCCGCGCCACGCCGACCGAGGCCTGTGCTGCGGCGCCGGCGGTGCGCGGATGTGGATGGAAGAGCACATCGGCAAGCGCGTCAACACCGAGCGCACCGAAGAAGCGATGGATACCGCGAACACCATCGCCACCGGCTGTCCATTCTGCCGGGTGATGATCACCGATGGCGTCGACGAGGTCTCCGCCGCGCGCGAGGTGGAGAAGGCCGAGGTGCTCGACGTGGCTCAGCTGCTGCTGGGCTCGCTGGACAAGAGCAACGTCACCCTGCCCGAAAAAGGCACGGCGGCAAAGGAATCCGAGGAGCGCGCAGCTCGGCTGGCCGCGGCAGCGCCGGCGAAGACCGAGGTGCCCGAAGCCGAGGAGGAGGCGGCGCCGGAACCGGCCGAGGCCAAGGCCGACACGGCCACCGAGCCCAAGCCCACGGTGGCCGCGCCCGCCAAGGGCCTCGGGATCGCCGGCGGCGCCAAGCGACCCGGCGCCAAGAAGGCCGCCCCGGCCGCCGAGAGCACCACCGCCGCGGAGCCTGCCAAAGCCGAACCCGAGGTCAAGGGACTCGGCATCGCCGGCGGTGCGAAGCGCCCCGGCGCCAAGAAGCAGGCCGCCCCGGCGGCGGAGGCGCCGAAGGCCGAGGCAGCACCTGCGGCCGAGGCCAAGCCGGAGCCTGAGGTCAAGGGCCTCGGCATCGCCGGCGGCGCCAAGCGACCCGGCGCCAAGAAGAAGGCCGCGGCCGCCCCGCCCAACGAGGGTGCAAGCACCGTGGTGCAGCCGCCCAACGTGGACCCGGACCAGGCCGAGGCCGGCACGGAAGCCGCTGACACCGCCGACTCCGACCGCGGCCTGGCGGCCACGCCGGAACCGGAGGTCAAGGGCCTCGGCATCGCCCCCGGGGCCCGTCGGCCGGGCGCCAAGAAGGCTCCCGCCGCGGCACCCAAGCCCGCTCCCGAGCCGGCGGCTCCGGCAGCGTCGGCACCCGAGGCTCCGGCCGGGTCGGCACCCGCGGACGCATCGGCCGAGCCCGAGTCGTCGCCGAACGGCTCACAGGGTGACGACGGCCGCGTCGTCGGCGACGAACCGCCGGTCAAGGGCCTGGGGATCGCCAAGGGCGCCCGCCGCCCGGGCCGGCGCTGAGCAGCCTCGCGGCATATTTGACTGGACGGCGGTGCGATCATGGGTGACGTGAGTACCCATCAGGCGCCGTGGCACACGGCAAGTGGCCAGCACGCGCGCCCGCGCGAGTTCGCGCAGTCGTCCAAGTTGCAGGACGTGCTGTACGAGATCCGTGGTCCCGTACACGAACACGCCTCACGGCTGGAGGCCGAAGGCCACCGGATCCTCAAACTCAACATCGGCAACCCGGCGCCGTTCGGCTTCGAGGCACCCGATGTGATCATGCGCGACATCATCGCGGCCCTGCCGTATGCGCAGGGGTACTCCGACTCCAAGGGCATCGTCAGTGCGCGCCGCGCGGTGTTCACCCGCTACGAATTGGTGGACGGGTTCCCGCGTTTCGACATCGACGACGTCTACCTGGGCAACGGTGCCTCCGAGCTGATCCAGATGACGCTGCAGGCGCTGCTCGACAACGGCGACCAGGTCCTCATCCCGGCGCCCGACTATCCGTTGTGGACGGCGTGCACGTCGCTGGCCGGTGGCACCCCGGTGCACTATCTGTGCGACGAGACCCAGGGCTGGAACCCCGATGTGGCCGACATCGAATCGAAGATCACCGAACGCACCAAGGCGATCGTGGTGATCAACCCGAACAACCCGACGGGCGCGGTGTACAGCCGGGAAACGCTGGAACGGATCGCCGATCTCGCGCGCGAGCACCAACTGCTGCTGCTCGCCGATGAGATCTACGACAAGATCCTCTACGACGACGCCAAACACATCTCCATGGCCTCGGTCGCCCCGGACGTGCTGACGCTGACGTTCAACGGGCTGTCGAAGGCCTACCGGGTGGCGGGCTACCGCTCCGGCTGGCTCGTGATCACCGGACCCAAGGAACACGCGACCAGCTTCATCGAGGGCATCAGCCTGCTGGCCAACATGCGGCTGTGCCCGAATGTGCCGGCGCAGCACGCCATTCAGGTGGCCCTCGGCGGACACCAGAGCATCGAGGATCTGGTGCTGCCCGGGGGCCGACTGCTCGAGCAGCGCGATGTCGCGTGGGAGAAGCTCAACGAGATCCCCGGCGTCTCGTGCGTCAAACCGCAGGGCGCGCTGTACGCGTTCCCGCGGCTGGATCCCGAGGTCTACGACATCGTCGACGACGAGCAACTGGTGCTCGACCTGCTGCTGCAGGAGAAGATCCTGGTCGTCCAGGGCACCGGATTCAATTGGCCCACACCAGATCACCTGCGCATCGTGACGCTGCCGTGGGCGCGGGACCTCTCGGCTGCGATCGAACGGCTGGGCAACTTCCTGGTCAGCTATCGGCAGTGAGGCAGTGGCACACAGTCATTCCCACTCGCTGAGCGGACCGTCCCCGCTGGGACCGCTGGCCGCCCGGGTCGTGGTCGGATTGCTGGTGGCGTGCGGTGTCGCGGTGATCGCCGGGGCCGCGCTGCTGTGGCCCAGCGGCGCACAGGCCGAAATCCCGCTGCCGTTCCAGAACGCGGCCGGGGGCGCGGTCACCACCGAGTCCGGGCGGGTGCTGTCCACCACCACCGCCACGTGCGGCAGCCCGTCGATCGGGGCCGTGTTGACCGCCGATCCCCTGCCCGCCCGCGAGGGCACCACCGATTGCGTGCAGACGCTCGTCGCCATCGAATCCGGCCCGAACCAGGGGGCCAGGACGCTGTTGGAGTTCAGCGGCGGCGGCGGGCAGCCGCGACTGGTCGCCGGCGACGACGTGCGGATCAGCAGAGCGGTCGACGGCGCTGGGGCGACCACCTATTCGTTCTACGACTACCAGCGCGGTTGGCCGCTGGCGGTGCTGGCATTGGCGTTCGCGGTGATCGTGGTGGCGGTGGCGCGGTGGCGAGGGCTGCGGGCACTGATCGGCATCGTGATCGCGTTCGCGGTGTTGGTGGTGTTCCTGCTGCCGGCGCTGCGCGACGGCGCGCCCGCGATCCCGGTGGCGCTGGTGGCGTCCGCGGCCATCCTCTACGCGGTGCTCTACCTGGCCCACGGCGTGAGTCTGCGCACCAGCGCCGCGCTGCTCGGCACGCTGACGTCGCTGCTGCTGGCCGCCGGACTGTCCTGGGCGGCGATCGAATTCGCGCACCTGACGGGGCTGTCGGAGGACCAGAACAATCAGGTCGCCGCGTACCTGGGCGACGTGTCGATCACCGGGCTGCTGCTGGCCGGGTTCATCATCGGCTCGCTCGGTGTGCTCAACGACGTCACCGTCACCCAGGCCTCGACCGTGTTCGAACTGGCCGGCCTGGAGCGGTCCGATCGGCGCGCCGTGTTCACCGGCGCGATGCGGGTGGGCCGCGACCACATCGCCAGCACCGTCTACACGCTGGTGCTGGCCTATGCCGGCAGCGCGCTGCCGCTGCTTTTGTTGTTCAGCGTCGCCAACCGGTCGCTGGGCGACGTGCTCACCAGCGAGAGCGTGGCCATCGAGATCGCCCGCTCGGCGGTCGGCGGGATCGCGCTGGCCCTGTCGGTGCCGTTGACCACCGGCATCGCGGCAGTGCTCGCGACGCCGAGGCGCTGAGCGAGCTCGGGGCTGGTCTAACGCTGCAGTAGCTCCAGCAGGTAGGCGCCGTATCCGGACTTGGTCAGGCTGCGGGCCCGCGCGGCCAGTTGGTCGTCGTCGATGAAGCCCACCCGCCACGCGGCCTCTTCGGGCACGCTGATCTTGAGGCCCTGCCGGCGTTCGATGGTGCGGACGAAATCACTGGCGTCCAGCAGGGAGTCGAACGTGCCGGTGTCCAGCCAGGCGGTGCCCCGGGCGAGCACTTCGACGCCGAGCCGGCCCTGGTCGAGGTAGGTCTGGTTGATCTCGGTGATCTCGTACTCACCGCGGGCGGATTTGCGCAGCGACCGGGCGATCTCGACGACGTCGTTGTCGTAGAAGTACAGTCCCGGCACCGCATAGTGGGACTTCGGGGCAACCGGTTTCTCCTCCATGGACAGCGCGGTGCCGTCGGCGGAGAACTCGACCACGCCGTAGGCGCTCGGGTCGGCGACCCAGTAGGCGAAAATGGCTCCACCGCTGACGTTTTGGAAGCGTGCCAGGCTGGTGCCCAGCCCGGGTCCGTAGAACACGTTGTCGCCCAGCACCAATGCCACGGTGTCGGTCCCGATGTGGTCGGCACCGATGACGAATGCCTGGGCCAGACCTTCCGGCTCGGGTTGCACGGCATAGCTCAGGTTGATGCCGAAAGCCGAGCCGTCGCCGAGCAATCGGTGGAACGCCGCGGCATCGTGGGCGGTGGTGATCACCAGGATGTCGCGAATGCCCGCCATGATCAGCGTGGACAGCGGGTAGTAGATCAGCGGCTTGTCGTAGACCGGTAGCAGCTGTTTACTCGCGCCCATCGTGATCGGGTACAGCCGGGTGCCCGAGCCTCCCGCCAGGATGATTCCGCGCATCAGCCGGTCAGGTCCTCCTCGGTCAGCCCGGTCGCGGCCATCGCGGCGGCGAGGTCGTCGTGCCGGAACACCGACGTGACGTGGTCGTGGACCACCCGGAACGCCGACGCCGCCGACCCGCTCTCCCCGGTCACCGAGATGATCTGCTGCTCGACGACGACGACGCCGTCTCGGATGTACATGCGGCCCGGCTCGATCCGGCCGTCCACCGACCGGGTCCAGTCCCGCAGCGCGGCGTGCCCCTGACCGGCGCCGTCGGCGTCACCGATTTCGATGTCGGGGCTGGACAATTCGAGCAAGGTGTCGGTGTCGCCGGCGTTGAGTGCGTCGTGCCACGCGAGAACGGTGGCCATCTCGGAGGTGGTCATCTCGTCGAAGTTACTTCACTTTCAGAACGGGGTGCGTTCGAGCCAGCTGTCCCAGACCGCCTGGTCGCCGAAAACCTCCAGGCCGGCGTCGGCGGCGGACCTGCGGCGCAGCGCGGCCAGCAACAGGCCTTCGGCGGGACCGCGCAGCGCGACGGTGCTCTTGCCGTGGTTGTGCGACCACCACAGGCCGTCGTCGTCGTGGACGATGGTCCACTCCCCCGTCGGCCCGAGCGATTCGTCGGTGGCGTGCAGGTGGATCGACAGCCCCGGATCCAGCGCCGGTGGGTGGCGTTTGTCCACGCAGGCCAGCTCGATCCACTCCGAGAGACCGTCGGCGGCCAGGTCGGCGGTGATGCCGACGTCGGCGCCCAGCGCCAGGGCCGCGTCGGCGCGGTGCACGACGGTCTCGTGCAGCCGGCGTCGCAGCCACCACCCCGGCCGCCGGAGACCGACGAACGTCCACACCCGCGCCTCGCTGCTGGCCCGGTCGACGGCGTCGATGATCAGTTCGGCGCCCTGCTGCAGCCAGGCGATGGCGCTGTCGATGTCATCGGGCGGCCGGCCGTCTCGCACCTCGCGCGGGTCCAACGGTTCGTTAAGTCGTTGCGCGATGATCTGTGCGGCCCAACGGTTCCCGCGCCCGACATGCCGGAACAGCTGCTTGAGGTCCCATTCGCCGCAAGTCGGGACGGGCGTCGCCGGGTCTCCCGATCGGATCAGGTCACCGAAAGCTCGAGTCTGCTCGAGCAGGGCTGCTCGGAAGTCCACGTCACGAACCTAGCGCGGCCCGCGCCGTCCCAAGGCTGATCGGCAATGTTGCCCAGCCCCGCAGCACCCGGGTGTCGCGCCGGCTGCCGGACCCCGCCAGCCGTGCGTCGGGGAAGCGTTCGAAGAACGTCCGCAGGCCCACTTCGCCCTCGGCGCGGGCCAGTGCCGCGCCCAGGCAGAAGTGCCGGCCGCCGGAGAACGACAGGTGCCGGCCGGCGTTGTCGCGTTCCAGGTCCAGCCGGTTCGGATCGGTGAACACCGCGGGGTCGCGGTTGGCCCCGGCCAGGTAGATGATGACCAGCTCGCCGCGGCGGATCGCCGTGCCTGCGACCTCGACGTCGCGGCGCGCGATGCGTGCGCTCATCTGCACCGGGGAGTCCAGCCGCAGAATCTCCTCGACCGCGGTCGGCCACAGCTGTGGCTGCTCGGCCAGGGTCTCGAGGTGCTCGGGATGCTCGAGCAACAGCCGGATGCCGTTGCCGAGCAGGTTGACCGTGGTTTCGAACCCGGCGGCGAGCACCAGCCCGGCGGTGGCCTGCAGTTCACGCTCGGACAGCCGCGCCGACTCCTCGGAGTCCTGGCTGGCCCGGATGAGCTGGCTCATCAGATCATCACCCGGGTGTCGGCGCAGGTGGTCGAGATGGCCGGTGAGCCACTCGTTGAACCCGACGAGGCCCTGATGCACCTGCTGGTATTGCGGCCAGGACAGGCCGATGTCCAGGCTCGGGGCGCCGAGTTCACCGAACTGCAGGATCTGCTGGCGGTCCTGCTCGGGGACGCCGAGGATGTCGCTGATCACCGCGACGGGCAGCTGCGAGCAGTATTCGGCGACGATGTCGACGTTCCCGGTCTGACGTTGCAGGTCGTCGAGCAGACGGTCGGCGGTGTCCTGGACGCGGTCGCGCAGCGCGGTGACCGCGCGGGTGGTGAACACCGAGGACACCAACTTGCGACACCGGGTGTGATCAGGTGGTTCGATGCTCAGCAGCGACGGCGGTTCGATGGGGTGCAGCAGGCCCGGATGGGTTTTGCGGTTGACCCAGCGCAGCGGTGCGGGCAGCCCGGAGCCCAGCGCGGAGACGCGGAAGTCGTCGGAACGCAGCAGGTCACTGGCCACCTGGTGGTCGGCGGTCATCAGCACTGCGCGGCAGCGGACGACCGGGCCGCGGGCCCGTAGTTCCTCACCGAACGCGGCCGGGTCGTCGCGCACGGTGGGGTCGGCGATCAACCGCGCCTGCGGATCGCCGTCGCGGCGCGCACCGAGCCGTGACATCCCGCGGATCACGCCGTGCAGCGCCAGCCAGCGCACCCGGTGCCGTAACCGATCGCCTGCCATCACTCGAGCTTAAGCAGGGGGCGCAAGTCGTCCAACCGGTCGAACAGGTGCCAGATGTAGGACGACGAGCCGTTCTCCCGGTGGGCGTGCAGGTCGGCCAGGTCAGGGTCGTCGCGGTAGCTGGTGAACGCCTCCGGCGAATCCCATTCGACGAGGATCAGCACGGTGCGTGGTGACACGTCGCCGGTGACGGATTCGCGGAAGCGGCCGAGCGCCACCACCCGACCGCCGTGCTTGGCGACCTCGGCCGGGGAGCGTTTCGCGTAGGCCAGGTACTCCTCGCGGTCGGCGATGTCGAACAGGTTCAGCGCATAGACGGGCACGACCCGACGTTACGGCCCAGCGCGTAGGCCCGCCAGCCTGCCTGTTGCCAGCGCCGCAGATCGAGGCAATTGCGGCCGTCGACAACGACTTTCGCGCGCACCACCGGGCTCAGCGCGGCCGGGTCCAGGCCGACGAACTCCGGCCATTCGGTGAGCACCAGCACGGCGTCGGCGCGTTCGCAGGCCTCCAGCGCCGACGTCGCATAGCTCAGGGTCGGGAACAACCGCCGGGAATTCTCCATCGCCTTGGGGTCGTAGACGGTGACGGTGGCACCGTGCAGTTGCAGCAGGCCGGCGACGTTGAGTGCCGGCGAGTCGCGCACGTCGTCGGAGTCGGGTTTGAAGGCCGCGCCCAGCACCGCGACGGTGGCCCCGAGTAGGGATCCGCCGCACGCCGCGGTGGCCAGCTCGACCATCCGGCTGCGCCGGCGCATGTTGATGCTGTCGACCTCCCGCAGGAACGTCAGCGCCTCGTTGGCGCCGAGTTCGCCGGCGCGCGCCATGAACGCGCGGATGTCTTTCGGCAGGCAGCCGCCGCCGAAACCGAGACCGGCGTTGAGGAACCGGCGCCCGATGCGCGCGTCGTAGCCGAGCGCGTCGGCCAACAGGGTGACGTCGGCGTCGGCGGCTTCGCAGACCTCGGCGATGGCGTTGATGAACGAGATCTTGGTGGCCAGGAACGCGTTGGCCGACACCTTGACCAGTTCGGCGGTCTGCCAGTCGGTGACAAGGAACGGGACGCCGGCGCCGAGCAGAGGGGCGTAGAGCGCGCGGATCGCGGCCTCGGCCAGCGTCGAGTCGGGCGCGACGCCGACGACGATGCGGTCCGGGTGCAGCGTGTCGTGCACGGCGAAGCCTTCGCGCAGGAACTCCGGGTTCCAGGCGACTTCGACGTCGACCTCGGTCAGCGCGCGGGCGCGTCGCGCCAGTTCGGCGGCCGTGCCGACCGGGACGGTCGACTTGCCGACGATCACCGCCGGACGCGACAGCAGCGGCGCCAGGGTGTCCACCACGGCGTGCACGTGGCGCAGATCGGCGCCGTACTCGCCCTTCTTCTGCGGCGTCCCGACGCCCAGGAAATGCACCTCGGCGAAGTCCGCGGCCTCGGCGTAGTCGGTGGTGAAGCGCAACCGTCCGGCATCGATGTTGCGCCGCAACACCTCTGGCAGACCCGGTTCGTAGAACGGCACTTCCCCGTCGGCCAACTTGGCGATCTTGGCGGGGTCGATGTCCACGCCCAGGACGTGGTGACCCAGCTCGGCCATGCCGGCGGCGTGGGTGGCGCCGAGATAACCGGTGCCGAAGACGGTGCATCGCATACCGCTTCTCTAAGCGGCACCGGTGTCTGCTTTGCTACCCGACACCGAGCGTCAGGCCAACGGCAGGTGACGGTTGTTACCCGCGCCCGCCGCCCGGCGCGCAGAAGATCAGGAAACATCCGTCGCCGTTGATGTCGCCGGGCACCCGGCTCCCGGAGTCACCCCGGGACGATCCGCGACCGGAATCTCCGCCTCCCCGGCTGTTGCCGGCCGAACTCGAGCCGCTGCCCGGCCATTTCGGTGTCTGGGGCGCCTTCGGAACCGTCGGTACCACGGTGGGTTGGGCGGTCTGGGTCGGCAGGCTCGGCAGTGTCGGCACCGTGGGCCTGGTCGGTGTCGTGGGCCTGGCGGGCGAGTCGTCATCGTCGTCATCCCACGGCGGCCGCCAGGGCTCCTGCGGTGTGGTGGGTTCGACGGTGCGGGTGGCCTGGGGTGGAACCCAGCGGGGCCACTGCCGGGGCGGGGCGACGATCACCGGTGGGGGCACCACGACGGGCGGGGCCACCACGGGTACGGGCGCGGGGGGCGGCGCCACCGGGGCCGGCGGCGGCGCGGCCGGAACGGGCGCCGGCGCGTTCTCGACGAATACGGTGCGCGGGGCCTGCTGCGGAGCGGGCGCCGGCTGGGGCGCGTCGGCCACCACCGGCACCGGTGGCTTGATCGTCTCGGGCGGCGGCGCCGGAACCGCCGCCGGGGCCGGTGGCGGGGCCTCCTGTGCGGGCGCCGGTTGGGCGATCTGGCTGTTGGGCACGATAGCGCTCTCGGCGGGGCTGGGCCGCTCGTCGGCGGTCGGCCGGATACTGACCGCCAGCGAGATCACCAGCGCGACGACGCCGATCACGAAGATCGACGACAACGCGCTGCCGACAAGAAGGAATGGCGTGCGTTCCTGCTCCGCCGGACGGGCCTCGGTCGGAGCGAACTCGTCGACCACCGGCGCGACCCCGGGGGCCAACTGCGTTTCGGCGCCGGCCAGGCCGGGGTAGGGCGAACCGGCGGTAGGTCCCTCGTCGGGATCCTGCGAATAGGCCAACCCCACGGTGCTGGCCTCGAACGCAGGCGCGGCCGCCGAGGCCAGCGCGGCGCCGCGAGCCAGCGCGAGTTCGGCATCGTCGGGAGCGTTCACCGGCATCTCGACGAGATGTTCGAGGTGCGCTTTGACCGAGCTGACGTCGACACCCGAACCGACCACGAACAACCCCTGCGGCGGGGCGCTCTGCGCGGTGACAGCCTCGGCCATCTCGGTCAGCACCGCCATCGCGTCAGCGCTGTGCAGGGTGCGGCTGAGCACCTTGACCACCGAGCCGTCCTCGGTCTGCACCACCGACAGCGTCGCGGTGTCGCGGTTGATGAACAGCAGCGCGGTGGTGTCGTAGCCGACGGCGCGGCCGGCCGCCTGCGCGAGCGAGGCCGCGGCGTGGCCCTCGGAGACCAGCATGACGTCGTCGATACCGTGGGCGGCCAGCTTGTCGCGCAGGTCGGCGGCCTCGGCGTGATCACTCCAGGCGACGCCGATGGAATGCAAATGGTGACCGCCCGACTCGGCGCTCTCCCGGGTCCCGAGAACGGCAGCGACGACTTGGTCGGCGACGTTTGCCGGAGCCTCGGTGGACGTGACGTCGAAAGCGTCGTGGTCGACGGTGACGCCGTCGGCGGACTTCCCTTCCACCAGCACCATGCGGACCGTCGTAGGTGTCATCGACACACCCAGTACGATGTCCACTCCACCCCTCCAAACGATTTGCTGCACTGTTACGTTGTGCGCGCCGGGAAGCCGCCTGGCGAGCCGACACCTCGATACTTCATCGGCGTCGTCAGCGGCGGCGTTACAGCCACACCGTTAGCTGACGCGCTGAAGGCGTTTCCTACCGTACTCGCGTGACAGGTGTTTCGTCAGTGACGTTTCCCCGGTTCTACCGAGCGACGTTTCCTCAGTTCGACCGGATGAAATTCTGGTAGGACCGCGACGGCGTGGGGCCGCGCTGGCCCTGGTATTTCGACCCCGCGCTGGCGCTGCCGTAGGGGTTCTCGGCGGGACTGGTCAGCCGCAGCAGACACAGCTGGCCGATCTTCATCCCCGGCCACAGGGTGATGGGCAGGTTGGCTACATTGGACAACTCCAGCGTGATGTGCCCCGAGAAACCGGGGTCGATGAACCCCGCCGTCGAGTGCGTGAGCAGCCCGAGGCGCCCGAGCGAGGACTTGCCCTCCAGCCGGCCGGCGAGATCATCGGGCAACGTGCACCGTTCCAGCGTGGCGCCGAGCACGAACTCGCCCGGATGCAGCACGAACGGCTCCCCCTCCTTGGGCTCCACCAGGCTGGTCAGATCGTCCTGGCGCTGGGCCGGGTCGATATGGGTGTAGCGGGTGTTGTTGAACACCCGAAACAGGTTGTCGAGGCGGACGTCGACCGAGGACGGCTGGATCAGACTGTCGTCGAACGGGTCGAGGCCGAGCCTTCCGGCGTCGAGCTCGGCCCGGATGTCGCGGTCGGAAAGCAGCACGGGTCGAGGGTAGCGGTCAGCGGGTGCGGCCGAGTGTTGACGTATGTACCGCCTGGCCGCCACAGGCGGGACCACAACTCGACACTCGACGGTCACGCCCCGGATGACCTGCGCCGTCCGGTTCAGTGTTAGCCTTCCGGTTCGAGCATGCCGGTGTAGTTCAATGGCAGAACATCAGCTTCCCAAGCTGAATACGCGGGTTCGATTCCCGTCACCGGCTCCAGTTTGATCAGCGGCGCGCCGGCCACAACTGCCGCGCGTCCGTAGCCGCTCCCGCACTGATTGATCCGGTTAGGATGCATGCCTAACCAAATCGACGGGGGGATCTGATGATGGCAGAGAAGAATTCGCGGCTGGGCATAGGCGGCGCGGCGGCCGGGGTGGTTCTGTTCTTTCTTCCCAGTGCTGGCATCGCATTATTTGTGTCGGCGATCGGCGCAGTCGCCTGGGGTTGGCCCTTCTTTACCGCTCTTCTCTGGATATTCGGCATCGTTTACGGCGCCCTACTTGTGTTGACGTTCTTCAGGAAAGACAAGACGGACTACAGCAAGATCAAGTCGTACGCGCCGGGCTACATCCCCAACCTGCACCAGCCTGGCACGCAGGAGTATTACCTCAACGAAATCATGAACCAGCAGGCGGTCGAGAACGACCGCAAGCGGCGGCAGGTCGACTGACCGACTCCGGGACCGCGCTGACTCCTCGGCGACCTCACCACGCTCGACCCATCGGCACCGCTGACCCGTGTGACGAACATCACCCTGATCTCTGACTGCCAGCCTCGGCCCGGGCCGACCGCTGCGCGAATGCTGCCGGATTGCGCTATTCCGCAGTACCGATCGACGAAGTCCCCCGCCGATTATTCCGAGCGACGCGCGCCACTAATTAGGTTAGCCTTATTAGGTTAGGCAATCCTCATACTGCTGATCGGCTCACCGAGCCCTCCCCTCACGGCGTTTGCTGACTATTTCAAACAAATGGCAATGGCGGGGGCCTACGTTGACGGCTCGGATAAATTGGCGGCGCTTTTCTCGGAATGGCGTTCACTGGCTACGTGACCTTCTTCTGAGGCGATTCTCAGGTTTCCTGCGCCGCCGGCGAGGCTCCCGCCATCGCTGCAGGTGAGACGTAGGCATTGTTCCTCAGGTTCCGTTCAGTTACGGTCGCGCTGCCAAGTAAGGCAAGCCTTCAGTTACTTAGACCAGGAGAACAAGTGCACCCTGCACCAGCCCTCGAAATGGGCCCGGATCACGCCCCGTCGAAGCCTCGCGTCAGCAAGTTTCTCGCTGCCGGCGTGGCCGTCGTCGGTGCCGGCGCTCTCGCCATCACCCCCGTGTCGCCGGTCGTCGACATCCAGGCGCAGAACCGTGCCGTGGCGCTGACAGCATCGGCGAACCCGACCTACTCCAGCGACACCTCCGCCGTGTACGGGAACCTCTTCAACCAGACGGCCGCGAACTTCGCCAACATCTTCCAGACCTTCGCGTCGGAACCGTTCCCGATCCTCAACCAGGTGCTGGCCAACCAGTGGTCCTACGGCGAGAAGATCGTCGCCGGCTTCGTCGGGGTCCCCGAGTCGTTCAACTCGTGGTGGAACGGCAGCAACGGCCGGCCGCTGTTCGAAGAGGCCGCCGCCCACTTCCGGGCGGGCGAGTTCGCCGACGGGTGGGATCGGCTCAACCGCTCCTTCGTCTATGCGCTGAACATCGGATCGCCGTTGTACAACGCGTTCTGGTCGCAGGCCCCCAGCCCGCGCAATCCTGATGGCGTCATGGGCATTCCGGAGCAGATGGCGACCAATTTCCAGCAGGTCGTCCGGGTCATCTTCGACCGGTCCTCGATCGTCAGCGACATCACCAAGAATGTGCTCGGGCCATTCCTGGCCATGGGCTTCGAGTTCGCGCTGCTCGCCGATGCGGTCACCGGCGCGCTGCGTGAGGGCGACGGCCAGGCCGTCATGACCGCGCTGGTCAATGCCCCCGGCGTGATGCTGAACTCGTTCCTCAACGGCTACGTCAACCCGGAGTGTGAAGGCAGCGACTGCGATCAGTTCCCCGGCCTGATCAACGCGTCCAGCGCCCTCATCAGCATCTTCCACGGAATTCCGAAGGCGATCGCCGAGGCCCTCAAGCCGGACCCGGTGCCCGGTGCGCCCTACACCCCGCCGGCCGAGGACGAGGTCGGCTCGGCCGCGTCGGCTCTCGCGGTCAGCAACACGGTCACGCTGGACGTCGAGCCGGCCGCCGAGGCGCGCAAGGCGAGCACGGAGACCGAGGAGACTGCGCCGGTCACCGAGACCGAGACGGTCACCGAGGAAGAGGCTGTCGTCGAGGAAAAGCCGGTCACCGAAGAGGCGCCGGTCACGGAGGAAGAGCCGGTCACCGAAGAGCCGGTCACTGAGGAGCCTGTCACCGAGGAGGAGGCCACCGAGGAGCCGGTCGTCGAGGAGGACGCGACTGCCGTCGAGGAGTCCACGGACGATTCCGCCGGGGATGAGGACGACAGCACCACCGACACGTCGCGCAGCAGCAACAACAGCGGCGGTGGCTCCGATTCGTCGAAGAAGCGCCAGTCCCGGTAACGGATAGTTCCGGCACGCGAACCAGCGACGGCCCCCTCGGATTCGAGGGGGCCGTCGTCTACGTGGAGCTACCGGTATTCGGGATTGCTGTAGCCGAAATCGCAGCCGGCATCCCACTCCGAGCGTTGGTTGCCGTACGCCGGGAAGCCACCCACGCTCTTGAGCAGCTTGGCCAGGTGCATCAGGTTGTAGGTGAGGAATGTGGTGTTGCGGTTGACGAAATCGTTCTCCGGCCCGCCGGATCCTTCGTCCAGATAGGAGGGCCCGGGCCCCGCCTCACCCATCCACCCGGCGTCGGCCTGCGGCGGGATCGTGTAACCGATGTGCTGCAGGCTGTAGAGAATGTTCATCGCGCAGTGTTTGACACCGTCTTCGTTGCCGGTGAGCAGACATCCGCCGACCCGGCCGTAATACGCATACTGCCCATGGTCGTTCAGCACACCGGAGTAGCCGTAGAGCCGCTCGATCACATGGCGCATCACCGAACTGTTGTCGCCCAGCCATACCGGGCCGGCCAGGACCAGGATGTCGGCGGCGAGGACACGCTCGAGCAGCGCCGGCCACTCGTCGGTGTCCCAGCCGTACTCGGTCATGTCCGGCCGGACACCGACGGCGATGTCGTGGTCGACCGCACGGATCTGATCGACATCGACACCGTTGCCGCGCATCAGCGCGACACTGCGATCGACCAGCCCCTGGGTGTTGCTCATCTCGGGTGAGCGCTTCAGCGTGCAATTGATGAACATGGCCTTCAGGCCGGTGAAGTCAGGAGCGGCGGGCGACGTGGTCATGGATTTATTTTCCTGTCTCTGGGGCAGCGCCATTGAACCATCGCACGGCACGGCGCGGCGTGGAGCGCCAGACGGGCCGAAATGACGTCACGCTTACGTTTGCGACAATTCGCTGTCAGGGTTGATCTTGCCCGGTTAGATTCCGGTCCGTGACGTCACGACGTTGGCTGCTCTGGCTGGGAACGGCAGGTGCGGGCGCCTGCCTGGCGCTCGGCGCCGGGCAGGGTGTCGCCTCGGCGGACACGGAGTCCTCCGATGCGGCGGGGACGACGAGCCGGTCCGCCGAGTCCGGTCCGTCGCGCGAGGCGTCGGCGCGAAGTGCCGACGACGACGGCGCCGACCGCTCGGCGACGACGCTGGAATCTCGGTCCTCGGAGCCCGCGTCAGTTCCGACGTCGGCCACGCAGCGCGATACGGAGGTCTCCGGCGATCTCGGCCTCGAAAGCGATGCCGAGCTCGATGCTGCCGAGCCCGCGGTGACCGGCCGGCTCTACACCCTCCGGCAGGAGCCCGCGGACGACTCGGACGTCACGGTGGCGACCGCACCGGTGGCGGTCACGACGGAACCCCGGGAGGTCCGCCGACACGCCGCCTCCGACACCACGCCCGTCACCCCCGCGGCACCGGTGACGCCCACTCCGGCGAGTGTGCCTTCTGCACAACGGATTTCAGCGCCCGTCGAGGCCGCCGCGACGGTCACCGCCGCCGACGGCCAGGTGACCGGCGTCAAGACGTCGCGAGCCAAGCTGACCATCCCGGTCGGCACCAGGAACTACACCGCGCGCACCGACTGGTACCTCCCGACCCAGGCCGACGGTTCCGTGGCGGCCGCCGGGGTGATCTGGCTGCAGCACGGCTTCCTCGGGAACAAGTCGGCGGTGTCCGCACTGGCCCGCACACTCTCGCAGCAGACCAACAGCATCGTGGTGGCACCCAATTTGCCGTCGTTCCCCGGGTTGTTCTGTTCCGGGTGCTGGCTCAACGGTGTGCCGATGCAGCAGGGCGTCGCCACGCTGTTCCTCGGCGACCGCGCGTCGCTGACCACCAGCGCGAGCGCGGCCGGCTACCAGGGGGCACTGCCGGCGAGCTTCGTCCTGTCCGGCCAGTCCGCGGGCGGTGGCTTCGCCACGTCGGTCGGCGGCTACTACGCCGAGGACCTGCTCAGCGACGGCAGCCTGCGCGGCGTCGTGATGTTCGACGGGGTCGCCTGGCAGGGCCGGTTGTCGGCGGCGTTGGACAGCCTGGACGACCCGTTCGTCCCGGTCTATCAGGTCGCGGCCCCACCGGCGGCGTGGAATTCGCGGGGCGAGACCACCAACGAGCTGGTGGCCGCCCGTCCGGGCCAGTTCGTCGGCGCGACCCTGGCCGGGGGCTCACACTCGGATTCACTGATCGGCGGCAACGCGCTGTTCGACTTCTTCGCCCAGTTGGCGACCGGGTTCTCACCGCCGGGCAACACCCAGGCCGTCTACACCCTCTCGACCGGCTGGATCAACGACATGTACCAGGGGCTGGGACCGCTCGACGGCACCGGCATCTACGGCGCACCTGATCAGTACATCGTGATGGGTGACACCGCGGCGGTGGTGCTGGCTCCGCCGCCGGTCGTCGACCTCACCCGCTACCTCGGCACCTGGTACGAAGTGGGCAGCGTCAAGCAGTTCTTCTCGATCGGGCTGGTGAACACCACCGCCGTCTACAGCCTCAATCCCGACGGATCCATCAAGGTGCAGAACTCGGGCAACTACTTCGTCAACAACGGGCCCAAGTCGTCGATCACCGGCGTCGCCCTGCCCGTCGATGCCGACAACAACAAACTCAACGTCCGGTTCTTCGGGCAAGCCTCGGCCCGCCCGCCCGGCAACTACTGGATCGTCGATCTCGATCCCGACTACCACTGGGCCGTCGTCACCGACCCGACCGGTTTCAGCGGGTTCCTGCTCACCCGCGAGCGCACGGTGTCCGAGGACTTCTACCAGGAGCTGCTGGACCGGGCCTCGGTCAAGGGTGTCATCGGACGGATCACCCCGACCCGGCAACCCGCGGCACAGACCGTCTCGGCGTAACGGCGCCGCCGGCGGGACGGCGAAACGCCACCCGCGACATGGCGGGTTTAGCCACACGATCGCGGTTTCTGCCTTTACGGTTCAGGAATGCCACGTATGGATCGGCGACGCGCCATGATGATGCTGGGGGTCGGGGCGGCAGCCGCCGCGCTGCCCCTTCCGCGAGTAGCAGCCCAGCCGGGGATCGGGGACACCCCGCCCCCGGGACCCGGTGTTCCCGAAGCGGCCACCCAGCCCGCGCCGGGTCTGCTGTTCTCCGACGAGTTCAACGCGCCGGCGGGCACCCCGCCCAACCCGGCCTCGTGGTACATCGTCCCGCAGCGCGAAACCATCCGTAACCCGGTCGAATGGGACAAGCCCTACAACATGGGCCGGTACGTCACCGACCAGGAGCACGTCTTCCACGACGGCAACGGCAACCTCGTCATCCGGGCCACCCGCGGTGAAGGCGCGAACATTCAGGAGAAGTACGCCAGCGCCAAGATCGTCGGGAACTGGCGCGGCGGCGTCGGCACCACCTGGGAAGCCCGGGTCAAGCTGAACTGCCTGACCGACGGGGCGTGGCCGGCGTTCTGGTTGATCAACGACAACCCCGTGCGCGGCGGCGAAGTCGACCTCTTCGAGTGGTACGGCAACCGGGACTGGCCGTCGGGCACCACGGTGCACGCCAAGCTCGACGGCACGATGTTCCAGACCCACAAGCACCCGGTCGACGGGGCCTGGCACACCTGGCGGATGACCTGGCTGCCCTCGGGCATGTACTTCTGGAAGGACTACCAGCCCGGGATGGAGCCGTTCTTCACCGTACTGTCGAACTCGCTGCCCGACTGGCCGTTCAACGATCCCGGTTTCACGATGGCACCGGTGTTCAACATCGCGATCGGCGGCTCGGGTGGGCGTGAACCCGCCGGCGGCACCTACCCGGCCGAGATGTTGATCGACTGGATCCGGGTGTTCTGAGCGGCCAGACCGGTCAACACGCGCGGGCGACGACGGTGGCGCCGAACTCCTCGATCGATTCGACGGCGGCGAAGTCGGCGAACCACACGTAGAAGCGTTGCGCCCCAGCCTGCTCCAGCCCGGCGAAGTAGGCGAGCAATTCGTCGGCGCCGCCGCCGACGAAGCCGGGCCCGAGGTGGCCGAAGCGGCGGCGGCCCTTGTCGATCACGGCGTCGCGGTCGTCGCCGGCCCGCACGAACGCGACCATCTGCTGCACCGAGGGCCGCGCCGCGCCGATCGCCGGCAGGTACCGCGCCAGCTCGTTCACCTTTGTGGCGGGCAGGTTCCACCAATCGGCGTGCTCGGCAACCAGTTTGAGCATGCGTGGGCCGGTCCCGGCCAGCAGCACCGGGATGGGATGGCTGGGAGTCGGCACCTGCACCGGCTCGGGGCCTTCGGTCTGCCCCCAGTAGCGCTTGATCTTGGCCAGCGTCGTGCCGAGCGCCTCCACCCGCTGCACCGCCGACGCGGTACCGAACTCGAACTTAGCCAGCTCGTCGGGCATGGAGCCCGCCCCCAGGCCCAGCTCGAAACGGCCACCGCTGGCCTCGGCGAGGGTCACGGCCTGCTTGGCCAGCAGGGCGGGCCGGCGGAAGGCATCGCAGAGCACGAGATGGCCGATCCGCAGCCGTTCGGTGTGGGCGGCCACCCAGGTCGCCACCGTCATCGCCTCCCAGATCGGCATGTCGGGCGCCATCGGGGTCTCGACGTGATCGAGGAACGCGACGCCGTCGAAGCCGCTGGCCTCGGCCGCCCGGGCCCGTTGCACGAGGTCGTCGACGCCCATCCGGCTCTGCGGCAGGTAGAGAAACCATTCGGCCATGTTCGGTGTCCTGTCCCGACGGTGTTGGTACGGTGAACGCGCTTAAATATACGGTGATGGCGATTAGATTTGCGCCGGGTTCGAAGGAGGCGCCGCGGTGACGACGCGTTGCGCGGGCAAGATCGCGCTGGTGACCGGGACCAGCCGGGGGCTGGGCAAGGCGATCGCCCAGCGGCTGGCCGCCGAGGGTGCGGTGGTGGCGCTCACAGCCCGGACCATGGAGCCCGACCCGAAATACGTTGGCTCGCTGTCTCAGACGCTCTCCGAGATCACCGAAGCCGGTGGCGCGGCGATCGCGGTGCCGGCCGATCTGTCCGACCCCGAGCAACGGGCCGAACTCTTCGCCGAGGTGGTCGACCGTCTCGGCGCCCCGGACATCCTGGTCAACAACGCCGCCGTGACGTTCCTGCGGCCCTTGGACACTTTTCCCGACAAACGGGTACGGCTGATGTTCGAGATGCATGTGCTGGCGCCACTTCACCTGGCGCAGCTGTCGATCCCGGCGATGCGCGAGCGCGGCAGCGGATGGATTCTCAACGTCACCTCGGTGGCCGGTGATCTGCCCGACGGGCCGCCGTTCTCCGAGTTCGACGTCTCGGCCGGCTTCGGGGTCTACGGGATGGTCAAGGCCGCCCAGAACCGGATGACGAAAAGCCTTGCGGCCGAGTTGTTCACCGACGGTATCGCGGTCAATGCCGCCGCGCCGTCCCACCCGGTCGCCACTCCCGGGGCGGGCACCCTGGACCTGGCCAAGACCGACACCGAAGACATTTCGCTGATCACCGAGACCGCGTTCCGGTTGTGCACGGGCGACCCGGAGACGCTGACCGGCCGGATCGCACACACCCAGCCGTTCCTGCGCGAGGTCGGGTGGCTGAGCTGAGCGTCGAGGTGCCCGCGGCGCTGACCGCCCGACTGGCACGGCTCGGTGTCGGTGGCCTCGAGCCGCTCACCGGAGGCGCCTCCAGCCTGACCTACCACGGTGTCCTCGACACCCGGCCGGTGGTGGTCAAGGTGGCACCGGCCGGTGTCACACCGGTCGCGCACCGCGACGTGCTGCGACAGGCTCGACTACTGAAAGCGCTGCAGGGCAGTGACGTGCCCGTGCCGCACGTCGTGCTGGAGGACCCCGGCGATCCGCCCGACATCCCACCGTTGTTCGCGATGACGCTGCTGGACGGCGAGTGCGTGGAGCCGCTGTTCGATGTGCATGCCGACCTGCCGTCGGGCGGTACGGTGGCCGCGCGATTCCGCGGTGCCGCAGCGGTTCTGGCGCGGCTGCACCGCGTCGATCCCGCTGCGGTAGGTCTGGGCGACGAGCCGGTGCTCGACCCGAGCGACGAGGTCGAGCGGTGGTCGCGCACGCTGGAGACCGTCGACCAGGCGTTGGTGCCGGGCTGGCCGGAGACTCGGTCGTTGTTACAGGCCACGCTGCCCGCGCCCGCACGACCCGCGATCGTGCACGGCGACTTCCGGCTCGGCAACCTGCTGGCCGTCGGGCCGGAGATCACCGCCGTGATCGACTGGGAGATCTGGTCTCTCGGCGATCCCCGCATCGACCTCGGCTGGTTCCTGATCAACAGCGACCCGCAGACCTACCGTCGGCCCGTCCCCGACCTCCCCGTGCCGAGAACCACCGATCTGATCGCGGTCTACCGTGCCGAGTCAGGCGGCACCGTCGAGGATCTCGAATGGTTCTGTGCGCTCGCGTGTTTCAAGTCCGCGGCGACCTGGTCGCTGATCATCAAACACAATCGCCGCCGCCACGCACCCGACCCGGATCTCGAGGCGATGGGCGCCGCCCTGCCCCGGCTGCTCGCCCGAGCCCAGAAGCTCATCGAGGCAGCACGCCGCGCAGGAAGAGATCGACCGCCGCGGTGAGGTGGCGCTGCTCGTCGGCACTGCTGCGGTAGATGCCGAAATCGGCGAGGCGGGCCGGGAATCCCTCCACCATCGCCAGGAAGTGCTCGGCCGCCAGCTCGACGTCGTCGAGCGCGACGGTGCCGGCGTCGACATGGCGGGCCAGCAGGTCCATCACCTGCCGCTGCCGACTGGCCCACCCCAGAGACTGTGCACTGGCCGCGAATTCGGGGAACCGGTGCGCCTCGTTGCGGGCGATGCGGTGCAGCCGCACGATGTCGCGGTCCAGCACCCGCTCGAGGGCGCCGCGCCCGATGGCCGTCAGCGCGGCGCGCAGGTCGGCACCGTCGACGTCGGCGAGGATGTCGTTCTCGACCGCGCGGGTGAACGCCCACGGGATCGCGTCGAGGAATGCCGACCGCTTGTCCGGATAGCGGGCGTAGAGTGTGCGTTTGGTGATGCCTGCCGCGTCGGCGATCGCCTCCATCGTCGTCGCGTCGTATCCCTTGTCCAGGAAGGTCGCTACCGCGGCCTCGCGCAGCTGCTGACGCAGCGCGCTGGACTCGGCCTGGGTGGGCCGGCCCCGCCGGGTCTGCACCTGCCGCGTGTTCTCCGCCACCGTGGTTCCTGGGCTATCCGCGGGGAATGCCGGCCAGCTTGTCGGCGAACTTGCGCTCTGCGGCCTCCCGCAACCGCAGCAGATGTTCGGACGGGAACACATCGGGCGCGGGTGCGACGTCCTTGAGCAGCAGCCGCGCCAGCGTCACCTTGTGCACCTCGGTGGGCCCGTCGGCCAGGCCCAGCACGAAGGACTCGGTCAGGTACTGGACGAACGGCATCTCGTGGGACGTGCCGAGCGAGCCGTGGATCTGCAGCGCCCGCGCGGCCACGTCGTGCAGCACTTTCTGCATCATCGCCTTGACCGCCGAGATGTCGGCACGCACGGCCTGGTAGTCGTTGTACTGATCGATCTTCCAGGCAGTCTGCAGGGTCAGCAGCCGGAACGCCTCGATCTCCATCCAGGAGTCGGCGATCATCTCCTGCACCATCTGCTTGTCGGCCAGCACGGTGCCCTGGGTGTAGCGCGACACCGCCCGCTCGGTGATCATGTCGAAGATGCGTCGTACCAGCCCCACGGTGCGCATCGCGTGGTGGATGCGTCCGCCGCCGAGGCGTGTCTGCGCGACCACGAAGGCTCCGCCGCGCGGCCCGAGCATGTGGTCGGCGGGAACGCGGACGTTCTCGTAGCGCACGTACCCCTCCCGGCCGCCACCACCGAGCGGCTGGTAGCCCAGACCCACGTCGCGCAGCACGTTGATGCCCGGGGTGTCGCCGGGCACCACGAACATCGAATACCGTTGATAGGGCGGGGCTTCCGGATCGGTCATCGCCATCACGATGAGAAACGACGCCGAGGACGCGAACGACGAATACCACTTCTCCCCGTTGATGACCCAATGGTCACCGTCGGGCACCGCGGTGGTGGTGAACACCTTGGGGTCGGCCCCGCCGTGCGGTTCGGTCATCGAGAAGCACGAGATGATGCGGTTGTCGAGCAACGGCTCGAGGTAGCGCTTCTTCAGCTCGGGGGTGCCGTAGTGGGCCAGGATCTCGCTGTTGCCCGAATCCGGGGCCTGCGAGCCGAAGACGATCGGAGCGCACTCCGACCGGCCCAGGATCTCGTTGAGCAGCGCGAGTTTGACCTGGCCGTAGCCGGGGCCGCCCAGGTGCGGCCCGAGGTGGGTGGCCCACAGCCCGCGCTTCTTGACGATCTGTTGCAGCGGCGGGATCAGCGCTTGGCGCACCGGATCGCTCAGGTCGTGGGATTCCTTGACGATGTAGTCGACGGGTTCACACTCGGTGCGCACGAAGTCCTCGACCCACTCCAGCTGCTGCGCCCACTCGGGATCGGTGGAGAAATCCCAGCCCATCGGTCAGTCCTTCCACTTCTGCCGGCGACCGGCCGCCTCGTCGGTGGCATGGGTGAGCACCTGATTGCGGTTCTCGACTTCCATCGCCGCCGCCAGGCTCGCCGCGTCGACGTTGGTCTGCAGCGCCCGCTTGGTCATCTGCACCCCCAGCGGCGCCAGTGCCGCGACGGTCGCGGCGGTGTCGACGGCGGTGTCGAACAGATCGGCCGGCGCCACCGTCCGGCTGACCAGTCCGCGGCGGTCGGCCTCCTCGGCGTCGACGGTGCGTCCGGTGAGCATCCAGTCCGCGGCCACCGTCGTGCCGACGATGCGGGGCAGGTGATAGCTCATTCCCATCTCGGCGCCGGACAGCCCGAGCAGGATCGCGGCGTTGCCGAATGTCGCGGCGGTGCAGGCGATGCGGAGGTCGGCGGCCAGGCACAGGGCCAGTCCCGCACCGACACACGGGCCGTTGATCGCGGCGATCACCGGTTGCGGCATCGCCTCGATGGCCAGCGGCAGCGCGGCCATCGCCTCCTGGAAGCGCAGCCGGTCGATCGCGGGGTCGTCGGCCTCCAGCATGCCCGGCCCGAAGTCGCGGATGTCGATGCCGGAGCAGAATCCCCGGCCGGTGCCGGTGAGCACCACGGCGCGCACGGATGCGTCGGCTCCCACTGCGGCACAGGCCGAGCGGAGTTCGTCGCGCATGGCCTCGTTGATCGCGTTGAGCCGGTCCGGGCGGTTCAGCCGGATCACGGTGACCCCGTCGCGCGGGGTCTCCAGGGTCAGCGTCTCGGCCATGTCACACCCGCTCGATGATGGTCGCGGTGCCCATACCGCCGCCGGTGCACATGCTCACCAACCCGGTCTGCAGCCCGCGGCGTTCGAGTTCGTCGAGCAGCGTGCCGATCAGCATGGCACCGGTGGCCCCGATCGGATGCCCCAGCGCGATGGCGCCGCCGTTGACGTTGACCCGACACGGGTCCAGGCCCAGATCGCGCGTGGTCTTCATCGGCACCGCCGCGAACGCCTCGTTGATCTCCCAGAGGTCGATGTCGGCGGCGACCATGCCGGCCTTGTCGAGGCAGCGCTGCGCGGCCGGTCCGGGAGCGGTCAGCATGATGATCGGTTCGCTGCCGAGCGCCGCGGTGGCCCGGATGCGGGCGCGCGGTGTCAGCGCGTGCGCGCGGGCGTATTCAGGCGAGGCCAACAGGACCGCGGCGGCGCCGTCGACGACGCCGGACGAGTTCCCGGCGTGATGCACGTGGTCGATGGTCTCGATCTGCGGGTAGCGCTGCCGGCAGATCTCGTCGAACGTCGCGGTCTCGCCGTCCACCCGCTGGGCGCCGAGGTCCGCGAACGCCGGCCGCAACCTGGCCAGGGCCTCGACGGTGGTCCCGGGCCGCGGGTGTTCGTCACGGGTCGACAGAACGGTACCGTCAGGCGCTGTCACCGCGATCAGTGAACGGTCGAATCGGCCGTCGTCGATGGCCTCGGCGGCGCGGCGCTGACTCTCGGCGGCGTACCGGTCCACCTCCTCGCGGCCGAACCCCTCCAGGGTCGCGATGAGGTCTGCGGAGATTCCCTGCGGCACAGTGGGATACCGGGCTCTCAGGGCGGGGTTGTCGCCGTCGATGGTGGGGACCCCGACCGTGACGTTCCAGCGGGACATCGATTCCACGCCCCCGGCGACCACCACGTCCTGGGCGCCGGCGGCGATACCGGCTGCCGCGACGGTGACGGCCTGCTGACCGGAGCCGCAGAAGCGGTTGAGGGTCATGCCCGGAACGGTCTCGGGCCAGCCGGCGAGCAGGACCGCCAACCGGGCGATGTCGTCGCCGTGATCGCCGGACAGGATCCCGTTCCCGGCGATGACGTCCTCGACGTCGACCGGATCGACGCCACTGCGGGTTGCCAGCGCCTGCAGGCACTGGGCCAGCAGATCCTGCGGGTGGCACTGGTGCAGCGCACCGTCGGGGCGGCCTCGGCCCCGGGGGGTGCGGACGGCGTCGATGATGAGTGCGTCGGTGATGAGGGCCTCCTTCATGGCCGCGACATGCGCCACCAAACTATACTCACCCGTATATTTATCCGGGGCCGGTGCGCGAAAGTGCCTCCACGGTAGTGCCGGGCGCGTCGGGACGACGCTGAACGCACCCTCGCGCTTCGGTCGCGGTGCCACTAGCGTGGGCACGGTGAGCGCGAAGACCACCTGCGCGATCGTGGGCGGCGGACCGGCCGGGATGGTGCTGGGACTCTTGCTGGCCCGCGCGGGTGTGGACGTCACGGTGCTGGAGAAACACGGTGACTTCCTGCGCGACTTCCGCGGCGACACCGTGCATCCCAGCACCCTGCAGTTGCTCGACGACCTCGGACTGTGGAACCGGTTCTCGGCGGTGCCGCACAGCAAGCTGCACAGGGTCACCTTCGACGTCGCCGGCCGCTCGGTCACGATGGTCGACTTCTCGCGACTGCGGCAACCCCACCCCTACATCGCCATGGTGCCGCAGTGGGACCTGCTCAACCTGCTCGCCGAAGTCGGCGAGGAGGAGCCGACGTTCGCACTGCGGATGAACACCGAGGTCACCGGCCTGCTGCGAGACGGTGACCGGATCACCGGCGTGCGCTACGAAACACCGGACGGCCCAGGGGAACTGCGCGCCGACCTGACCGTCGGCTGCGACGGCCGGGGGTCGGTGGTGCGCAGCGAGGCCGGTCTGCAGGTGCGGGAATGGCCGGTCGGTTTCGACGCCTGGTGGTTCCGGCTGCCCCGGCAGCCCGACGACACCACCTACACCCTGTTCCCGCGCATCGCGCCTGGGAAGGCGATGATCGTTATCCCGCGCGAGGGCTATTTTCAAGTGGCGCTGCTGATTCCGAAGGGCGCCGACACCCGGCTCCGCGCCCGCGGTCTGGAGGCTTTTCACGACGACGTCCGCGAACTGTTGCCCGAGGCGACCGACACGGTCCGTGCCGTGACCACCCTCGACGAGGTCAAGGTCCTGGATGTGCGCCTGAATCGCCTGCGCCGCTGGCACACCGACGGGTTGCTGTGCATCGGCGACGCGGCGCACGCGATGTCGCCCGCCGGCGGGGTCGGCATCAACGTCGCCGTGCAAGACGGTGTCGCCGCCGCGCGCCTGCTCGCCGACCCGCTGCGGCGCGCGACGCTGACCGACCGCGACCTCGCCGCGGTGCGCCGCCGGCGCATCGTGCCCACCGTTCTCACCCAGGCGCTGCAACGCCAGATCGACAAGCGGCTGCTCGGCCCGGTGCTGCGCGGCGAGATCGCCGGGAATCCGCCGCTCGGGTTGCTCCGCACCGTCGAGAGACTGCCGTGGCTGTCGGTCATCCCCGCCTACCTCGTCGGAGTCGGGGTCCGTCCCGAGCGCGCACCCGGCTTCGCGAGGCGGCAGTCCGCGTAGGGTCACCCTCGTGACCGACTCCGCCGCGCCCCGCAGCCCCTTCGACCTCACCGACCACGTCGCCGTCGTCACCGGCGGCGGCTCCGGGATAGGCCTGGGCATGGCCGACGGATTGGCCCGGGCCGGCGCCGCGGTGGCGATTCTCGGCCGCAGCGCCGCACGCCTGGACATCGCCGCCGAGCAGCTGCGCGCGCACGGACGCCCGGTGCTGCCGCTGGTGTGCGACGTCACCGACGAAGACGCCACGACGGCGACGATGGCCCGGGTGCGCAGCGAGTTCGGCGCGCTGGATTCGTGTTTCGCCAACGCCGGGGTGCGCGGCGTGTTCACCCCGACGCTCGAGACCACCCTGGCCGAGTTCCGCGAGGTGACGCGCGTCGATCTGGACGGGGTGTTCCTCACGCTGCGCGAAGCCGCCCGGCAGATGATCGAGGCGGGCCGCGGCGGCAGCCTGGTGGCTGTGTCGAGTCTGGGTGCGTTCCAGGGCATGCCCCGCCAACCCGCCTACGCCGCGGCCAAGGCCGGGGTCACGTCCCTGGTCGACAGCATGGCTGTCGAGTTCGCCCGCCACGGCATCCGCGCCAACACCGTCGCTCCGGGCTGGTTCGACACCGACATGACCTCGGCCGGGTTGGCCGACGAGCGGTTCCGGGAGCGGGTGCTTCCGCGGGTGCCGGCGCGCCGGTGGGGCGCCCCCGACGACATCGCCGGTATCACCGTGTATCTGGCGAGCCATGCCAGCCGGTACCACACCGGCGACGTCATCCGCATCGACGGGGGCTACCTGAAGTTCTAGAGCCCGAGCGATTCCTGCACCGAGCGCAGGGTCGCCGCCGACGAGTGCAGCCCCGCCAGTTCGGCGTCGTCGAGTGCCACCTCCAGCACCCGCCCGGCGCCGTGCGCGGAGACCACCGTGGGCAGCGACAGGGCGACACCGTCGATGCCGTACACCCCGCGCTGGACGGTGGACACCGGCAGCACCCGGTGCTGATCGTTGAGCAGCGCCTCGATGATCCGCGCACTCGACAACCCGATGGCCAGGTTCGTGGCGCCTTTGCCCGCGATGATCTCGTAGGCGGCGTTGACCACCTCGGCCGAGATCTGGGCGCGGGACTGTTCGTCGAAAACCGGTGTGCCGTCGCGGTGGAACTGTGCCGCGGGCACTCCCCCGATCGACACGCTCGACCACAGCGGGATCTCCGAATCGCCGTGCTCGCCGACGATGACGCCGTGCACGTTACCCACGGCGAGGTCGGCGCGCTGGGCGATGAGGTACCGGAAACGGCTGGAGTCCAACACCGTTCCCGAGCCGAAGACATGCCCGGGGGCGGCGTCGACGGAGCGCGTGGCGGCGAACGTGACGACGTCGACGGGGTTGGTGACGAACATGATGACCGCATCCGGGGACTGTTCGAGCAGTGCGGGGGTCAACGTCTGCGCCATCGCGACGTTGGCCGCGGCCAGTTCCAGACGACTCTGCCCGGGCTTCTGCTTGGCGCCCGCGGTCACCACGATCACGGCTGAATGTGCGGTCACCGCGACGTCGTCGGACCCGGAGATCCGGCAGTGCGGCACGAACTGGCTGCCATGGTTGAGATCGAGCACCTCGGCGCGGACCTTGCCGGCGTTGGTGTCGTAGAGCGCCAGCGATCCGGCGGTGCCGCGGATCAGACAGGCATAGGCGATGGCAGTTCCGACACTGCCCATTCCGACGATCGAGACCTTGGTGTTGCGCTGAACCGGCACCACTCCATTGTGGGGCAGGTGCGCGCGGTTCGATCGGCTGTCCCCTCCGCAGCCGATCGACCCGACGCTGTGAAGACTAGGCCGACCGACCCCCCGGACGAATCGGGGAAATCCCTAGACCTGGGAGGTCACGGATTCTCGGGCACCAGGATCGGGATGTCCGGCAGGAACGGCACGTCCAGGTAGGTCGTCGTGATCGCAGGCGGCACCCTGGTGGTGGTCGGAGCCGCGGTGGTGGTCGGCACCCTGCTGGTGGTGGGAGCCGCGGTGGTGGTCCGCACCGTGGTGGTGGTCGGCACCGTGGTGGTTGTCGTCGGTGTCGTGGTGGTCGTCGTCGTGGTCGTCGTCGTCGTGGTCGTCGTCGTTGTCGTTGTCGTGGTGGTGGTCGCCGACGTCGTGGTCGTGGTGGTGGTGGGCACCGTCGTGGTGGTGACGGGCGGCGGCGTCTGCGTCGGCGGGGGCGGCGCGGGCACTTCCGACGACGGCGCCACCGGGGGCGGCGGCTCATTGGTCACGGTCACGGTCTGTTGCTGGGGCGGCAGTTCGCGGCTCAACGGGTTGGTGCCCGGCCTCGGCGGTTCGTCACCGGAGCTGTCCACCGACGTCAACGCCACGGCGACCCCGCCGACGGCGACCAGCGCGATCACCGCGACGATGCCGATCAGCGCCAGCGGCAGCCGCTGCCAGGGTTTGACGTCGGCGTCCGTCGGCCCCGGTTCG
This sequence comes from Mycolicibacterium duvalii, assembly GCF_010726645.1. Lineage (NCBI taxonomy): Bacteria > Bacillati > Actinomycetota > Actinomycetes > Mycobacteriales > Mycobacteriaceae > Mycobacterium > Mycolicibacterium duvalii. The sequence goes on from NZ_AP022563.1 coordinate 4,124,892, forward strand.
TGCAGGTGCGGGGCGTAGTACGGATTGGCCGCCCGGTCGGTGTCGGCGTCGAGGTACGGGTCTTCGTACGACGCGGGGCCCTGGTAGGGCACGACGTCGTCGGCGGCGGAGTCGTCCTGCGACCAGGCCAGCGCCTCGGTGCTGCCCGCGGCGGGGGCCAGGGCCTGCGTGCTGCCACCGGCCGCGGGGCCCATCATCGTCGCCGCGTCGGCGCTGCGGCCGTAAGCCGCGAACAGCGCCGCGCCGACGGCCCCGTCCAGCCCCGGCCGTGGCGACGTCGTCACCGCAGCCGGCGATCGCCGGGCCAGCTCACCGGTCAGCAGCGGAATGGCCGCTCCGCCTCCGGTCAGCACGATCGACGCCACCTGGTCCGGGGTGACTCCGGCGCGCGACGTGGCGGCGTCCAGCGCACCGAACAGACCGTCGAGGGCAGGCGCGATCAGGGCCTCCAGCTCCGCGCGGGTGACCTCCACCTCGGAGCGCTGACCGGCCCGCTCCACCACCACCGTGGTGACGGGCTCGGTGGACAGCCGCTCTTTGGCCGCGCGGCAGTCGTCGCGTAACCGGGCCAGCGAGGCGACCGCGGCGGTCTGCTCCGCGTCGCCGGCGCCGGCCTTGTCCAACACCAACGCCAGCAGATCCTGGTCGATCTGATCCCCGGCCAGATCACCGAAGCGGAGTGGCTCCCCGATGGGCGCGAACGCCGACGTCGCGTCGGCCAGCGTGACGCTGGTGCCGCTGCCGCCGGCGTCGATCAGGGCGGCGACGCCGCTGCGGTGCAGTCCGGGGTTGGCGTTCAGCGACGTCAACGCGGCCACGGCATCGGAAACCAGTCGCGGCGGTGCACCGTCGGGAGCCAGCAGGGTGCTCGCGCCGAGCGCGTTCTGCAGCGCGGCCGTCGTCGTGGCCGGCCAGTACGACGGCACCGCAATGGCGATGTCGGCCGACAGTGCGGCCTGGGTGGGCACGGCGAGACCGGCCATCGTCTCCAGCGCCTCGACCAGCAGCTGCTCGGCGGGATAACTGGACCCGTCCGCGGCGACCAACGGCACCGGGTCACCGACGCGCTCGACGAAACCGGACAATGTCAGCCCCGCCGGATCGGCCGACGGCGTCCCCACCTGCGGCGGCGCGTGGCCGAACAGGGTGACCACCGCACGCCGGATCACCGGAGCGCGACCGACCCCGGCGGCGGCGAGGTTGGTGGTCCCGACGGACATTCCCAACGCATCGCTCATGACGTGCGCCACCATAAACCGTCAGCACCCATACGACACATGAGACACTCGTGCGCCATGGGCGACATCGACGAGATCAAGCAGGTCAAGTACCGCTACCTCCGCGCACTCGACACCAAGAACTGGGACGAGTTCGCCGACACCCTCACCGACGACGTGGTGGGCCGCTACGGCGAGTCGATCGGCGAGGAGCACCATTTCAGCACCCGCGAGGAACTCGTCGGCTTCATGCGAAACTCGTTGGGCCCCGAGATCATCACCGAGCACCGCGTCAACCATCCCGAGATCACCGTCGACGGCGACGAGGCCACCGCCACGTGGTACCTGCAGGACCGGGTGATCGCGCCCGACTTCAACTTCATGTTGATCGGCGCGGGTTTCTACCATGACCGCTACCGCCGCACCGAGGCCGGCTGGAAGATCAGCGAGACCGGCTACGACCGCACCTACGACGCGTCGATGTCGTTGGAGGCGTTGAATTTCAAGGTCAAACCCGGTCGCGCCATCAACACCTAGCCGTTATTCGGTGATCGCGATCAGCGCGCCGGGCCGCAGCCAGCGCATGATCGTGACCAGGGTGGCGTCGTCGATCGCCACGCACCCCGCGGTCGGTCCGCCGTCGGTGCTGTGCACGAAGAACGCCCCGCCCTTGCCGGGGATGCGTTCCTTGTTGACGCCCATCACCACCGCATGCGCGTACTGCGGGATGTCGAGGTTCTCGGTGCCCGCGCTCAACGAGGTGTTGAAACGGCACTGGTCTTTCTTGCAGACCTGCATGGTGTTGTAGGTCGGGCTGGCCATGTCGCCGTCCCACCAGTGGTCGGGTCCCACTTGGACGTAGCGCAGGCCGCCTCCCGGATTCGGCTGCGTGCCGAACGCGAAATCCAGTGTGTAGATGCCCTTCGGGGTCATCATCGACCCGTCGAAGTGGTTCGGCGACATACCCTTTGAGCCGATCTTCGCCGGCACCCCGATGCCGCCGGTCACCGGTTGCCAACCGGCGGCGGTGCGCTGCCACACGTCGAGTTTTGCGTCGGACCCGCCGGTTCCGGTCACCGACAGCACCTGCGTCGCCGATCCGACCGACCGGGCGAACCACGGCGTTAAGCCCCCGGCCGCGGCGGGAGCGCCCGCCATCGCCGCGGGCGCGCCGACCGCGACTGCGCACAGCAGGATCAGCAGTCGGCGCATGAAGTCCATGGTGTCCGGGCTGCGCGCTACGCCCGGTCAAGATTCGGCCACGATCGGGTCGCGACGGCGACCGTTAGGTTGGACCGCATGGACCTACTGCCTGTGCGACCCCGCCGCCGAGGAATCCGCCAGATCGGCAAGGGCCTCGGCACGCTGGACCGTGAGGTCTTCGAAGCGATCGCGGAATCGCCGAGCCCGTTGTTCGACGCGGTGATGCCACGGCTGACCAAAGCCGCCGACCACTCCAAGCTGTGGTTCGCGATCGCGGCCGCGTTGACCGCGGTGGGCAACGAGTCGACGAAACGGGGCGCCGCGCGCGGGGTGGCGACGCTGGCGGTGACGAGCCTGTTGACCAACCAGGTCGCCAAGCGGGTGTGGCGCCGGGAGCGGCCGAACTGGGTGCTGGTCCCACTGGCCCGCCAGACCCGACGACACCCGACGTCGAATTCGCTGCCCTCGGGGCATTCGGCCAGCGCCGCAGCCTTCGCGGTGGGGGTCGGCCTGGAGAACCCCCCGGTGGGCCTGGGCCTGTCGCTGCTGGCCGGGCTGGTCGGGATCTCGCGGGTGGCCACCGGCGCGCACTATCCCGGTGACGTGCTGGCCGGCCTGGGAATCGGCGCCGGATTGGCGGTGCTCGGCGCGCGGGTGGTCCCGCCGATCACCGAACCGCAGCTGCCGACCGCCGACCCGCTGCGGGTGGACACCCCGGCGCGGCCGCAGGGTCGGGGGGTCGTGCTGGTGATCAACCCGGCGTCGGGCAGTGGCACGGGCGCACGGGTCGTCGACGAGGTCCGCACCGCGTTGCCGCAGGCCGAGATCGTCGAGCTGGGCGAGGACGACGACGTCGCCGAGGTGATGCGCACGGCGGCCGGCCGCGCCGAAGTGCTGGCGGTCGGAGGCGGCGACGGGACGGTCGCGGCCGCGGCCGGCATCGCCCTCGACGCCGGGGTGCCGCTGGCGGTGTTCCCGGCGGGCACGTTCAACCACTTCGCCAAGGACATCGGCTGCGACTCGACCGCCAAGACCATCGCCGCGATCCAGCAGGGTTCGGTGGCGAAGGTGGACATGGTGTGCCTCAACGAGACGCAGATGGTGGTCAACACCGCCAGCGTGGGCGCCTATCCGCGATTCGTGCAGACCCGGGAGACGCTCGAGCACAAGATCGGCAAGCCGCTGGCCGGCATCTACGCGATGTTCTCCACCTTGCGGCGCGGCGAACCGGTGCGGATCTGCTACGACAACAAGACGCTGCAGACGTCGCTGTTCTTCCTGGGCAACTGCGCCTACCTGCCCTCGGGTTTCGCGCCGTCGCGGCGGGCGCGGATGGACGACGGTCTGATCGACGTCCGCATCCTCGAAACCGGCCGCCGGCTGGCTCGGTTGCGGATCATGACCGCGGTGGCGCTGGGCCGGCTGCAACGCAGCCCGCTCTATCACGAGATGCGGGTGCCGGAGTTCTCGTTCCGGGCGGTGGACGGGCCCACCGTCCTCGCGCTCGACGGCGAGGTGGGCACCGAGATCGAGGAAGCCAGCTTCAGCGCGCAGTATCGGGTACTGCCGGTGTTTCGTCCGCTTCCATGAGGCGCCGTCGCGGCGGCACCAGCCGCAGACACAGCAGGAAGTACGCGTAGCCCAGCGCCCAGCCGGCGATCACGTCGGACGGGTGGTGCACGTTGAGCACCACCCGGCCCAGACCGACGGTCACGACCAGCACGATCCCGGCGGCGGCCAACAACCGGCCCAGCCGGTCGGACACCAACGGCAGCACGACCACCAGCAGCGCGCACACCGACACCAGCACGCCCAGCGCGTGACCCGACGGAAACGCCGTCGAATGCGCCGTCACCATCGCGGTGTCCGGGCGCGGGCGGTCGGCGAGGTACTTGGCGATCTCGGTGATCAGCCCGTTGAGCTCGACGCTGACCACCAAAAACAGCGCCAGCGGCAGATTTCGCCGCGTCAGCGCGACGACGATCACCACGAGCGTCACCACGCGGAACACCGTGGGCCCGAACACCGTGCAGAAGACGTCCCACGCCGTCACCCAGGCCGGGTGGGCAGCACCGATGTCGTGCATCGCGTCCAGAGCCGCGGTGTCCAACGCCACCAGCCACGACCACTCGCCGGCGGAGCCGGCCCACATCAGCAGGTACAGGGCAACGGCGAGCGTCGCGGCGAGGGCGGCGTGCGGCCCATGCGTCTTCACCCCTCCACCTGTACCTGAGCTACCGTTCTGGGATGGCCGTCTTCCTTCGGAAACTGTTCCGGATCGGCAAGCTCCCGCGGCAGTTGCGCACTGAAGTCGAAGCCGAAGGCATTCTGCTGATGGCCGAGTACGTCGCGGTCACCCGACGGTTCCGCGGCACAGTCCCGGGCCTGCGTTCCGGCGGCAGCATCGCCAGCTACGTCGGATCGCTGGTACTGACCAACCAGCGGGTGCTGGGCACGTTGTCGACGGTGCCGAAACTGGCCGGACGCACCATTGACGTGCGCTGGGACGCACCGCAGACCGGCGCCGTGACGGCCGAGCTGGCCGAGGACGGTCTGACGCTGACCGCTGATGTCTCGCAGATCGATGCGCGGTGTGAGGGCGAGCTGTCGCTGCATTACAAGCACCCCATTCCGGCCGACGTGCTGGCGCGGCTGCCGCGCCGCTCGCTGACCTACGACGTGCCCCCGGAGTTCGTGTTCCTCGCCGTCGGGGTCCCCTACGACCCCTAGCGCAGCCCGGCCGGTCAACGCACCCGGGCCACCACGAACACGCGCCGGAACGGAAAAAAGGTCGTCCCGTCGGCGTGCCGCGGATAGGCCGCGTCCAACAGCGGCGTCAATTCAGCACGGAACCGTGCCCAATCCTCGTCGTGGAGATGGTCCCGCACCGGCCCTAACGCGGTGCCGGTCATCCAGTCCAGCGCCGCGTCAGCTCCGGTGAGCAGGTGGACGTAGGTGGTCTCCCATGCGTCGACCAGGCATCCCGCGTCGGTCAGCAGCGCGGCGTATCCGGCCGCCGGCAGCACCGCGTCGGAGCCCAGAAGGACATTGTCGGGCAACAGCTTCGAGAAGTACGACCCGCGGGCCACCGCCCGGACGCTGCGATGAGACGGTGCGTCGAAGTTACCGGGTACCTGAACGGCGAGCCAGCTTCCGCTGCGAAGCCCGGCCGCCCAGCGCACCAGCAGTTCGGGGTGCTCGGGCACCCAGTGCAGAGTCGCGTTGCTGACCACCACGTCGGTATCGGGCTGCGGCGACCACCGACGGACATCTCCAACCCGGGCCGGCACCCCTCGTTCGCGGGCGGCGGCCACCATCTCCGGCGACGAGTCCCAGCCCTCGATGACCGCGCCGGGCCACCGTCTGCTCAGGATCTGGGTGAGATTTCCCGGACCGCAACCGAGATCGACGACGCGCCGCGGAACTCGCGCACCGACCCGCGACAACAGGTCGCCGAATGGCCGGGCACGCTGGTCGGCGAAGGCGAGGTAGGTGTCGGGGTCCCACACAACTAGCCGCCGAGGTGACCGGCGGCCGACAGTGACATGCCGCCGAGCATATCGGCACGTCGGCGCCGGGCCCGGTTCGTCGCGTTAGCATCGCGGGGTGGAGTTCGACCTGGTGCCCGACGAGGTGCCCCAGCACATTCCCGACGAACCGGCGACACCCATCCCGGTGCCCGATGTGCCCGGCGCCGAGGCCGGGCCGCGGGGGCTGCCCCGCCGGGTCGATCTGACGCTGCGACAGCGCGCCATCGTCGACTCGTCGGCCCTGGCCGACCTGGCGTTGCGCACTTCGATCGCGTCGCTGCTGTCGGTGACGATGGTGCCGTCGGTGCTCACCGCGTTGCGCCGCTCCGAGGCGCGCGCCGAGCGTGAGCACTTGCAGTTCTATGCCGAGCTGGCGGCGGCCAAGGACCCTGGCCTGGCGTTCCCCGCACCCACCGTGCCGCCGCGGGTGTTCTCGCGGCCGGCCAACCCGGTCGCGGAGTGGGTGGCCCAGGGCAACGTGCACAACCTGCGCTTCGAGAGCAGCTTCACCGCGGTCAATCCGGCGCTGCGCGATCAGTGTGCACGCTTTGTGCGCAACAACGTCGTGCATGCCCAGCACTGGCGCCACGACGACGGGCCGCGGCCGACTCTGTGCCTGATCCACGGGTTCATGGGATCGGCGTATCTGTTCAACGGGCTGTTCTTCTCGCTGCCGTGGTTCTACCGGTCCGGCTACGACGTGATCCTCTACACGCTGCCGTTCCACGGTCGGCGCGCCGAGAAGTATTCCCCCTTCTCCGGGCATGGTTACTTCGCGCACGGTTTCGCCGGCTTCTGCGAGGCGATGGCCCAGGCGGTGCACGACTTCCGTTCGCTGCTGGACTATCTCGAGTTCACCGGGGTGGATCGCCTTGCGCTGACCGGCATGTCGCTGGGTGGATACACCTCGGCGCTGATCGCCAGCGTCGACGACCGGATCGATGCCGTCATCCCGAACGTCCCGGTGGTGACGCCGGACCGCACCGTCGACGAGTGGTTCCCGGCCAACAAGCTGGTGGCACTGCGCGAGCGGATCGCCGGAACCGACACGGCGCTGTCCGACGCGGCGACGATGTACTCCTCGCCGCTGAATTACGCCCCGCTACCGGCCAAGGAGCGTCGCCTGATCATCGCGGGCCTCGGTGACCGGCTGGCTCCTCCCGAGCAGGCCGAGTTGCTCTGGAAACACTGGGATCGCTGCGCGTTCCACTGGTTTCCGGGCAACCATGTGCTGCACGTCAGCCAGCCGGACTATCTGCGCCGGATGACGCGGTTCCTGGCGCCGTTCATGTTCGACTGAGCGCGGTGCCGGTGGGCCACGTCAGGCTCGACACGTCTGTGGTCCGGGCGGGTATCGAGGACAGCCGCGTGTCCGACTTCGGGCCCAGGGCAGCCAGTGCGGGTCCGTGACCCCCGCGTTCCGCGGTCAGACCGGGCAGCGGCATTCCCGCGCCGGGCTTCTGCTCGGTGCGCACCGCGCACGCCGCGGCGAGCGCGGGAGCTGTTCTGCTGCCGGTGATCTCGATCGCGCTCCACACCTCGGTCGCGTCCAGTCCCCGTATCGCCTCCAGTGTGGCGGCGAGATCGGCATCGGCGGCGACGCGGTAGGCCGCGACGTAGCCGCGGGAGTCGCTCACACCACGCCACGACTCCTTGATCCGCTCGGGGAGCACCACCGCGGCGTCGGGATCGGCCTGCACCTCCCAGCCCTGTTCCCGCAGCTGATCGGCCAGTCGCCGGCCGGCCAGCGTGACGGTGTCGCGCAACGGGATCCGCGGCGACCGCGCCGTCAGCGCTGCGAGGTTGTCGGCGGCGCCGAGGGTCAGGCTCACCCACGTCGTCCGCTCGCCGGCCACATCCCGGCTGGTGATACGCACCTTGTCGAACACGACACCGTACCGGTCGACGTAGCCGGCGAGGATGCCGAGCGGCACCTCGGAGGATTCGCGCGGTTCGACACGCAGGGCCACGGTGGCGAACTCGCTGCCGCGGTGGCTGCCGTCGACGCGTCCCCGCCGGCGCCACATGGCGGCGCGGCGGGCGACCATGGTGGTCAGGAACATTCCCCGCCACCAGGTGAACAGCACCAGCAGCACGGCGACCGCCGCCCCGAGCAACCAGCGCGACGCGGGGGTCTCCCACGGATAGGCCATGGCAGCAGGGATGACGAACAGCAGCGCCACCGTGATTCGGACGATCATGACGTCGGGTCCTTCCGTCGGGTGCGCACCACCACGGCGGTGAGCACCAGCAGCGCCAGCACGCCGACACCGGCGAAGGCGACAATGCGGGGCATCGGGTCCTGCTCCGGCGGGGCCGGCGGGGCGGCGACCGGTCGCACCGCGGCGCGGTCCACCTCGGCCCGGGCGGGCACAGTCCAGGTCAGGGCTGCTACCGGGTCGACTCCGCCCATGCCGACCTGATTCGACGGCGTGCGCGCGGCGCCGGTGGCGGTGCCGGTGAGCCGTCCGGTGACCTCGGCGGCGGTCAGCTCGGGAAAGCGGCTGCGCACCAGTGCCGCAACCCCGGCGACGTAGGCCGCTGCGTAGCTGGTGCCGCCGACAGCACGGAAACCTCCATCGTTGTCGGGCAGCCCGTTGGCCAGGTTTCCGGACCCGTCGTTGGAGACCGAGGTGATGCGCTCGCCCGGCGCGGCGATGCCCACCCACGGACCGGCCATCGTCGATGACGTCGGGCCGCCGGTGGTCGAGAGCGCACCGACCGACAACACGTAGGGCTGCCAGAGCGACGGGATCGACAGCGTCGTCGCGCCGTCCCAGTTGCGGGGGTCCGACGGCCGCGCAGGGTCGGTCAGCGGGTTGGACTGACACGTCGCACCGGTTGCCGTGCCGGTGCCCGCGTCACCGGCGGCGGCGACGACGACGGCATCGCGCTCCACCGCGGCGTAGCGCAGTGCTGCGCCCAGGGCCGCCTGGTCGACGGTTCGGTGGGCCGGCACGCAGATGGCGGTCGGGATCGTGATGACGCGCGCACCGGCGTCAGCCGCGCGGACCACCGCGCTGGCCAGCGCAGTCACCTCGACGGCGGCGCGCGCCAGTTCCGGATCCTCGCCGACGCTGCGTGGTGAATAGTGTTGTGAGGTCTGGCGGATGGCGAGAATGCGGGCTGCCGGTGCGACGCCGGAGAACGCGTCGGCGCCGGGCTGCCCGGCGATCAGGCCCGCGACCAGCGTGCCGTGGCCGTCGCAGTCGGTCAGGCCGTCACCGGCTTCTACGTAGTCGCCGCCCGGCTCGACGTTGGGCAGCCGTGGGCTCGGCGTCACCCCGGTGTCGATCACCGCGACGAGTTGTCCTTCACCCCGGCCGTGCCGCCAGGCTTCAGACAGCTTCAGGGCTGAAAGATTCGGGGCGGCTGCCGGGTCGGTGCCGGCGACCACCCCGCTGGTGACGCACGGGCTGCGCTGGCTCATCGGCGCCACCGGGCCGGCACTCCCGCTCGGCGGCTCCACCGCGGGGTCGACCTGCGGCGGAGTGATGGCACCGGCGGGCAAGGCGGTCAGCGCCCAGGCCAGCAGGGCTACCGCGGAGACCGCACCGCCGCGCCGAAGCGCTGTCCCGCAGGCTCGGTCAGAAACCATTGAGAACCCACGCGAAGATGCCCACGACATAGGCCATCACCGGAATGATCGACGCGTCCAGCGCCGAGGCCAGGAAGCCCAGCATCCGGCGCATCGGCAGCGAATAACTCTCCGCCTCGCCGATGCGCGGATTCAGCGCCACCACGACCCACGCGGCGGTCAGTAGGCCGAGCACGGCCAGCGCACCCCACGCCGCAAGGTGATTCCCGGTCACGGCGAAACAGACCGACACCACGATCGTGACCAATGCCGGGTGCGCGAGCAGCCACGCCTTGCACGTCGCGGAATCCCACACCCGGGCCCGCAGAGCGGCGCCCAGCGCGACAGCCACCACGAGATACCAGGACCAGACCGAGGGCCCGCCGTCGTCCCCGAACGCGGGCCACAACAGGGCGACCGATCCGGTCACCCCCAACAGGACACCGGCCGCGATGAAGCCGGTCTGATGGGAGTCGGTGGCCTGCACGCGACGGGGCAGTTCTTCGAGCACGCGCAGCGGCTGAGCCGACGGCGCGGGATCGCCAGGGGCGGGGATGGCCGGCACCGGCAGGCGCGCGCACATCGCCGAAAGTTGGGCAGCGGCAACGGTGACGAGCAGAGCGAGGAGGACGAGGCCGCAGCCCAGGGTCAACGGCGTCACCGTCCACACGGCCGCCGCACCGGCGGCCAGCAGCACACCGAGGGCAGTCGTCGCGGTCGCCGTGAACAAGGCGATGGCGCGCTCACCGACGATGATGCTGATGATCGACCACGCGGCGACACCAGCGGCCGACAGCACGATGTGGGCCGCGCCGAAGTCTCCCGGCACCGCCAGTGCGAACGCCCCGGCCACGGGCAGCAGCGCGGTCACGGCCAGCGCTGTGGCCAGCCGCGCCGACGCGGGCCGCGCCAGCAGCGCGCCCAACACGCTGAGCACCGCCGTGGCCGAGACCACCACCAGCCCCAGTGTTTCGCCGGTGATCACGCGGGTGGCCACCGACAGCGCGGTGGCCGCCACGATCAGGCCGAGCACCGCGACGGTGGCACCGCGGCGAATCTGGGTCACACCCCAGGGCTTCTCACGCGCTCGAGAGAAGATCATCGCGGCATCGGCGATGTCCTCGACGATCCGCGGCGCCGGTGGACCGACCGGGACGGGTTGCAGCGCCAGCAGATCACCGTCGACGACGCCGACGGTGGCCAACGTCGCGTCCAGGCTGAACGGGGCACCACCGATGGGCGCGAGGCTCACCAACGTGGCAGCGTCCGACGCGGTGTCGGCCGGTGCGACGATGCGCTGGATCGCCGGGATGATCTCGCGCAGCGGCAGTTCGGCGGGCAGCGCGATCTCGGTCAACCGGCCCGCGTCCTCGTCACCCACCGCGGCGGTGAGCACGGCGACGCGCACGATCGGCATCACCGCGTTGTGGGTGGCTACAGCGTGCTCTGACATGGTTCTTCTTTCTGCCGTCTTCTCTCGGCGGTGTGTTCGTCGAAGGCTCTGGTCACTGCGTGGTCGGGAAACCATGGGCCGTCGGGCAGCGCTGCGCACAGGCGCTCGACGGCCGAGGCGATCGCCGGCGGGGTTCCGGGGGCGAACGTCGAGATCCATTCGCCGTCTGGGGCTTTGGTCGGGCTCACCAGGACCCGGCCGCCGGTCGTGTCCACGACGCTGACCCCGACGTCGGTGCTGACCCGGTGCCCGTCACGGTGCTGGCCGGCCACGATCTCGACATACGTGCGTGGTTCGTCGAACGCGGCCACCACCACAGGGCGCGCGTTCGACGGGATACCTAGGAAGTCGAGCATGTCGCGAATCGAGGCACCGTTGCGGATCTGTTCGTCGGCGCGGGCGCCGGTGTCGGCCGGCATCGCGAACTCGTCGAAGCGGGCCGGCGCGCGGCCCGACAGACCCACGGTGAGCACCGGCACCAGAGCCTGCGGATGGTCGAGATCCATTTCGGTCAACGTCACCATCTCGGCGCTGCGCAGGGCGACCACGGTTGCGGTGCCGTTGCGGGCCACCAGTCCCCGCAGCAACGACCCGTCCCGGCCGACGAACCGCAGCTCCAACCATTGCGCCGGCCGGCACACCGACCGGATCCACCGGGCCACCGAGGCGTCTACGGCGCCGTCGGGGCCGAGCACGCCCAGCCGGGTGAGGCGCTCTACCTGCCCGGCCTCGAACTCTGCGCGGTGCGCATGATCGGTGTAGGGCGGGGTGATCGCCAGCACCCAGGGATACGAACCGGCGCCGAGCGTCTCGGCGAGGAACCAGGCGGCCTCCGCGCTGACTTCGACCGCGTTAGCCCGCACGGGATCCGGTCAGCCCCACTTGGCGCCTTCGGCCTGGTCGCGGGCAGCCATCGAGGTGGTGTTCATCTCATGGGTGCTGGCCATCGCACGGTAGGCCCGCACCAGCTCCTCGAGGGCGGTGTTCCACTGCGCCTGCCAGGCCTGGTAGGTCATGCCGGTGTCGCCCTGCCAGGCGCCCTGCAGCGCGGCCTGCTCGCTGGCGATGTCGGCGCCGACAGCATGCAGAGCCCCTGCGTAGCTCGACATCTCGCCGGCGTGGCCGAGCATCGCCGGGTAGTTGTACATGATCTGAGACATGGGAGTGGTCCCTTTCGTGGGTGAGCCGGGTCAGATGGCGGTGTAGGTGCTGGCGGCGGCGGCGTCTTCGGCGACGTAGGACGCTGCGGCGTCGCCGATGTTGGCCTGCGCGAGGTCCAGCAGCGCGTTGATCTTCGCCGAGGCCTCGACGAAGCGGGCGTGCGCGGCCTGGAATGCGGCCGACGCCTCACCCATGTGGAAGGCCTGCGACGACTGCGCGGCCTGTTCTGCCTGCGCGACGGTGCTGCGCATCAGCGCCGCCTTTGCCCCGAACGCGCTCTCCGACGCGACGAGCTGGGGAATGTGAGCATCCAAGAGGCTCATGGGTTTTCCTTTCGGTTGTGGTGGTGTTCTTCTGGTGTTGACTCGGTGGGATCGGACTCCCACGTCGACGGCAGCATCGGGCTCTTGGGCCCGCCCCCGAACGAATCACCGGCCAGCGTGGTCAGGCCCGCGCCGTCGGCATCGCCCTTCGTCACGGTGCCGGTGAAACCCATCGGCCCGGCGCCGCGCTGCGACGCGCTGACCCGGGGCTCCGGCTCCGGCGGTCCGTCGCGGTCGGGCTCGTCCTCATAGTCCATGTAGGCGTCGGCGTACTGCCGGCCTTCCATCTCGTCCTTCTGGCGCCGACGGCGTCTGCGGCGTTCGGCCGCGGATGCCGCCACTCCGGCCGCCGCCGCCGGGATCCCCGACGATGGCGCCTTGGCACTGCTCGAGTCGCGGACAGTCGGCGAAAACCCTTCGCCGGGATCGCGGCTGGCCACCACGTACGGAAAGGCCGGCGCCGCGGTGGCCGGTGCGGCCGCGCCCGTGGCCGACCCGCCGGCCACTGTGCTGGGCGCGGCCGGCGCCGCGGAAGGGGCTCCGGCGGGGGCGGCGGTCGCGGCCGGCATGGGCTGTTGCTGGTCCGGTCGCGCGGGCGAAGCCGGCTGCGGCTGGTCCTGTGGCGCAGCCTCTTCGGGGACCGGCGGGTTCTGCGTCAGGATGTTCAGACCGACCACACCGAGGGTGATGATCAGCGGGATCAGGAACGGCGCGGTGGCCACCAGCGTCCAGGTGGTCCAGCCGACGGGCTGGAAGATGGCCTGGTATCCCACCGCGAACAGCAGTGGGAACCAGGTCACCAGCGCCGCACTGGGATTGGTCATGAAGTCGTTGATCAACTTCGCGAAGTTGCCGATCGGGTCGCGCAGGAAGTCGATGATCGGCTCGAACAGCAGCCGCAGGAAATCGACGTAGAAGTCGATGATGTTGAACGACGATCCCGCTTCGGCGGCCTGCGCCTGCGCGGCGGAGTTCATGACGTCGGCCGCGGCGGCTCCGGCCTCGCCCACCCCGGGCGCCAGCAGCAGCGGTGCCGGCGCCGACGTCGGTGTCGCCGCCAGCGCGGCACCCGACACCGCCTGGTAGGTGCCCATCGTGGTGGCCGCCTGGATCCACATCCGGACGTAGTCGGCCTCGTTGAGTGCGATCGGAATGGTGTTGATGCCCAGGAAGTTCGTCGCCACCAACACCGCGTGGGTCGCGTGGTTGGCCGCCAACTCGGGCAGCGTCGGCATGGTCGCCAGCGCGGTCGAGTACGCCGCGGCGGCGGTCTCATGCTGCGCGGCCGACGCGGCGCTGTGAGCGCTCTGCTGTGACAGCCACGCCAGGTAGGGGGTGTGGGCGGCGACGTACTGCTCCGAACTGGGACCCTCCCACGCACCGGCTTGTACCGACGCCAGCACATTGGTCAGTTCCGCGGCCGCCGTGGCGTATTCGGTGCTCAGCGACTGCCATGCCGCCGCCGCGGCCAGCAGCGAGCCCGTTCCCGGGCCGCTGCTGAGCAGCGCTGAGTGCACCTCGGGGGGCAGCGCCATCCAGACTGGGGCGAGCGAAGCGACGGGTGTTGTGCCAGCGGCGGTCATCTGATCAGCCCCGCGCGATCAGGTAGGACGTCGCGGCCGACGCGTCCCCGCTCGCATAGCTGGCGGCGGACTGGCCGACGCCGATTCCGGCGCGGCCGAGTTCGGTGACCCCCTGCGCCGCCACCGTCTGATGCTCGGCACCGGCGGCGCTGAAACCCGCGGCGGTCTGCAGCGAGACCGCATCGGCTGCCGGCGGCACGACGGCGGTCACCGCCGGCGCCGCCGCGGCGTGCACCGCGGCCATCCGGGCGGCCAGCGCCTCCACCGCGGCGCTGGCCGCGGTCAGTCCTTCGGGTACCACACGTAGCGTCATCTGCGCTCCCCTTCTCGAGATGGTGTCGCTGTCAACGGTGTTCTCCCCCACCGGCCCGCGCGCCGGCGGTCGCGCCGGCCAGCGGGTTGACCAGCTGGACGAACGTCGCAGTGTCACGCTCGTCGAGCATCATCGCCCGGCCCACCGGCAACCGGCTGAATCTGTGGCCGCGGATCTTTCCGCTGTCCTGCGGGTTGCCCGACAGCATCAACGTGGTGGCCTGCAACTCGTTGAGCCGACGCAGCAGCGGTGCGGTCATCACCGCGTGGGCGGCCCCCGAGGCGCGAGCGGTGACGATGACCCGCAACCCGAGATCGGAGGCCTGCGCCAGCAGGCCCAGCAGGGCGGTCCACGGCCGCTGCCCGACGAACGGTCCGCTGACGGCCGGGCCGTCCGGGATCTGGTCGACGTCGTCGATGATCAGGTAGTGCAGGTGGCTGTCGGCGCCGTTGCGATAGGACCAACCGGACAGTTGCTGGGGCGTCAGACCCGCAGGCGGACGGCGCTTCTCGAGCAGAGCCGACAGTCCGAGCATCGCCGGCAACACCCTGTCGATGTTGGGCGTGTACTCGTTGTCGGCGAACAGCGGCTCGTCGACCAGTTGCAGCCGGCGGTCGATCACCGTGAACGCCACCTCGTCGGGACGCGAGTTCTCCCTGATGGTCCGGATCAGGTGCCGCAACAGCGTGCTCTTCCCGGTCTTGGCGTCACCGAAGACGGTCAGCAGCGGGTTGCCGGAGAAATCGACCGCGACCGGGGCCAGGTCCTCCTCGCGCTGACCGATGACCACCTGCTCGGGTGCTGGGTAGAGCACCGGCAGCGCCGACGGCGGCAGATTGGTCGGCAGCAACCGCACCACCGGTGCCCGCCGGTCCGGGTACCGCGCGTTGAGGGCCGGAATGGATTCCAGTGCGGGGCGGGCGAACAGGAAATGCTCGGCGGTCATGGTCAGGCCGCGGCCGGGCTGGTCGGCCGGCACGCTCTCGGCCGGCCGGCGCAGCGCCCCGGCCACCCGCACGTTGCTGTCGTGGGGGTCGTGCAGCCGCAGTTCCAGGCGCAGGCCCAGGCCCTCCCGCATGGCCAGCGGCACCTCGAGCCAGTTCGGTGTCGTGAGCACGACATGGATGCCGTACGACAGTCCGGTGTTGACCAGTTCGGTCACCTTGGCCAGCAACGGGTTGCGGGTGTTGAACGTGTCGGTGTTGTCCCGGCTGAACGCGTACAGGTTGTCGATGACCAGGAACACCTCACCGTAACCGTCCTGGTAGCCGGCCTGACCGGTATTGCCGCCGGCGGAGCTGCGCTGCTGGCGGGCGCGGAGCAGCTGTTCGAGTTCACCGAACGTGCGGCGGATCTTCTCGGGCTCCAGCGGTGAAGCCACGCTGCCGACGTGGGCGAGCGCGTCGAGGCCGCGCAACTGCCCGCCGCCGTAGTCCAGGCAGTAGAACGACACATCTCCCGGAGCGTGCAGCGCCGCGGCCGACATGATGAACGTCTGCAGCGCGGTCGACTTGCCGGACTTCGGCCCACCGTGGATGACCATGTTCGCGGCCGCCGATCCGGCGTCGAAGACCAGTGGGTCCCGGCGCATCTCGAACGGGCGGTCGATCTCGCCGAGCGGCCAGCGCCATTGCCGCTCGCCGACGCCGGCACGGTCGAGCAGCTCGGCCAGCGGGATCTCCTCTTCCAGCGGGGGCAACCACAGCTGGGGGGCGCGGGGCCCGTACTGCGCGAGCTGGTCACCGACGGTGGCGATCAACTTGCGCGGCGGCAGCACCTCGACGTCGGCGCCGTCGTCGACGATGACGGTGTCGGGTTCGGGGTCCACCCACCCGGCGGTGAAGGGCTGTGGGCGCGGGATCGCGTGCACGACAATGGACTTGTCCACCCGGGGCGGCTCGTAGATACCGTCGACGTAGGTGCTGCGGAACTTGATCGGCCGGGCACCGGGCGCCGGCACCAAGAAGCCCACGCCCTTGTGGTCGCGACCCGATTCGATGTGATAGGCGTCCTCGACACCGATGATCTGCCGGGACACGCTCGGGCTGGCCACCTTCAGGCCGATCCGGTACGAGGTGTTCTTGTCGATGTCCTTGATCCGGCCGACATCCAACGTCTGGGACGCGAACAGGATGTGGATCCGGAACGAGCGGCCCTTGCGGGCGACATAGTCGAAGAGGTCGGCGTACTCGGGGTGGTCGGCGAGCATCAGCGTGAACTCGTCGGCCACCACGAACAACGTCGGTATCGGTGGCAGATCGGCAGCCGCCTCGGCGTCGGAGTTCCGCGCCGCCTCGTATTCGGTCACCGAGTTGAACGCGCTGCCCTGCACCCGGCGGCCGGTCTCCTTGAGCAACTGCTCACGCCGGGCCACCTCGCCGCGCAGGGTGTCGGCGAATCGGTCGGCCAGCGAACGCTTCTCGGCCATGTTCGAGATGACCGCCACCACCTGTGGGAAATGTCGGAAAATGTCGGCGCCGGCCTCACCTTTGAAGTCCGCGTAGATCACGATGAGCCGGTCAGCCGGGTGAGTCGTCAACAGCGCCAGCAGGATCGACATGAGAGTCTGCGACTTGCCCGAACCCGTCATGCCGATCATCAGGCCGTGCGGCCCCATTCCCCCTTCGGCCTCGTCCTTGAGGTCGAACATCAGCGGTTCACCGGTTGCGGTGACACCGATGGGCACCCGCAGCTCGTCGTCGCGGTGGCGCGGCGCCCACAGTGCCGCGACGTCGAGCGCCGAGGCGTCGGGGATGCCGAGCAGCGTGGTGAACGTCGCGCCGCCGGTGGCGGCCGAGCGGGCGTGGCTGGGATTGGAGTCCCATCGCGCCAATCGGCGGGCCAGGTGCGCGGCATCGGCGACATCCATGCGATCAGCGGTGTCGACGAACGGCGACCAACCGTTGCGCTGCCAGCGGGTGATTCGGCCGTCGGCGAGACGCAGGATCGGCCGCTCGGGATCGGGGTATTGGTCGCGGTCGGGTTCTCCGGCGCTGCGATGGATCACCGTCACGCCGGACAGCCCGCGTCCGACGAACTCGGCCGGGTCGGCGTCGACGTCGTCGAGCACGATCACCAGGTGTTTGACGTCGGCGACGCCGGTTCCGGTGAACGGGCCCCGGTCGGCCAGGGCGGGCGCGAGCCGGTCTCGGAGCTCACCGGCCGTGGTGGCCAGGTAGCGGGCCGGACCGACGCCGTCGACCGAATGGGGCACGTCCACGTGCGGGAGCCACTTCAGCCACGACCAGTCGGGGGACTCCAGATCCGCTCCGGCGAAGGCGATCCCGAGCACCGACGGGTCGTGCCAGGTGGCCGCTTGGGCCAGCCAGGCGCGCAGCGCGGCGTTGACGTCGTCGCGGTCGCCGAACACGGTGATCCGCGCCAGCTTGGACAGCTCCAGCCCGGCCGGCGCGTCGTGCAGGGTGCGCTGCGTGTCCAGGAGCCCGCGCAGGGTGGTGTGCGATACCGGTTCGAGGTCGATCTCGTCGGTGATCTCTTTGACGCGCAGCGTCGCATCCAGCGCCCGGTCGTGCAGACCGGCGCGCAGCACCAGGAAATCGCCGTCGTGCGGATCACGTTCCCACTGGCGCCGCGTACCCGGGACGGCGGTCAGCGCAGCCGGTTCGGGATGAGACCACAGCAGCGCGGTGCGCTGCTCGTCGGCGTGGGCGCGCACATTGTCGCGGACCACCGACAGGTAGCGCAGGTAGTCGGCGCGCTCGGCGTCGACTTCCTCGGTGCGCATCTTGTTGTCCGATCCGCGGTAGAGCGCCGTCGCCGCGAGCAGCAGCACGAACGGGAAGAACAGTGTCGTCGGCGAGATCAGCCGCAGGCCGGTGGCCACCAGCGCCACGATCATGCCCACGATCAGGATGACGATCAGATACGGCAGCGCCCTGCGCAGCAGTGACGGCGGGACCACCCGCGGCAGCTCGGGCGGGGGTTCGATGGTGATGGTGCCTTTACGGGACACCGGCGGCGGTATCCGCTTGCGGTGCTCGAAGATCAGCCTGCTCACGGGTTCTCCAAACGAGGGGCGGTCTGCAGCCGGGCCGGCGACGGGTTGGGTGCCAGCGTGTCGTGGGCCAGTAGCGCGTCGGTGCGGGACAGGGTCGGCCCGGTAGCGAACTGGGACAGGACCGACCATGGGGCGGGCAGCGGCGCGGCGGACAGGCCCAGTGCCTCGAGGGTGTCGGTGCCATCGGTCGAGGCGGTGTCGATGCCATAGCGCACCCCGGTGTCGCTGAGCCAGAACAGCCCGCTACCGCTGTCGACGAAGTAGCCGGTCCCGGCGGGCATCGCGACCCGGTCGGCGGGACCGCCGGGCGCCCCGGAGGTCACCAGGTCCACGGTCTGCACGCCGTCAGCGATCGGCAGCGCCGCGCCGGACAGCAGGGTCAGCGACTCCGCCTGCGCTCCTTCGGGTTTGGCCCACGACGCACAAATCACCGGGTCGGTTGCGGTGTCGACGAGAGTGACCGGTCCGGCCGGGTAGGCCGCGGTGTCGACACCGCGGGCGGTCGGCAGTTGCGCGACGGTGTCGGCCCCCAGCCGCGGCGGCTGATCCAACCCGAACGAGTCGGTGTTGCGCAGGATCGACGCCACGACCGGCGAGATCGGCTGCAGCCCGTCAGCGAGGACCACGTAGTGCCGCAGGGTGTTGTCGGCTTCGTAGGCCACCACCACCGCGCCGATCGGTGCAGCCACCGGCAGCGGCAGCGCCGGTGGCGCGCCGGCACCGGGGATCGCCGGCGCCGTCAGCGCCGGCGCCTCGGGGATCGCGTTGAACACGCCGGTGGCGATCGGCTGGACCGACAGCGGCGCGCCTCCGAGACCCAGCCCGTCGATGACGGCGCGGTCGGTGATGTCGATCGGGCTGCGCTTGCCCTCCCACAACAGCCAGGTCCGGCCGGCGTTCTCGACGAACAGCGCCTCGCCGTCGGGCAGCGGCTCGGCCTTCTCGCCGCCGCCGGCCGGCTCGCCGGTGATCACCGTGACCCCGGTGATCGCGCCGGTCTGTGCGTCGCACACCGTCCAGTGGGCGTCGGCGGTCGGGTCGGGAACCATTCGCTCGGGCGCTCCGGGGATACCGAGCGTGTTGCCGCGCGCGAACTGGTCCAGCTCCGCGCTCTTGACCAGCGACGGGTTGTCGGGCCGGCCGGTGATCAACCGCGCCGAGGTCAGGTTGAGCACCGGATGCAACTGGTCGCCGAGCTTGACGTACAGCGCGGCGGTCTCGCGGTCGGCGAGTATCGAGTCGGTGCCGGCCGCCCCGCCGGGACGGATCAGGGAGAACAAGAAGCAACCGATGATGCCGGTGACCAGGATGAGCGCGCCGACGAGCACCGCGCGCGACTGGGTGCGCAGCGGGTCGACGAGCATGCGGGTGTCGTGCAGCGCGACACCGGACGCGATGCGGCGCCGCATGAACCGCCATCCGGTGACCTGGTGGCGGGTCACGAAGCCGCGTCGATAGGTCACCTGCGCGGGATGGTCGTTGGCCGGCGTGCGGGACTGGAAGGACCGCCGGTCGTCGTCGGGCGCGGTCATCGCGGCACCGACAGGCCCAGCCCGCGCAGCAGCGGAGCAGCAGAGTTGGCGACGTCGGTGGCCGTGATGGTCATCAGCTCGTCGTCGGTGAAATCCACCGAATCGGAATGGTCGAGGCGGTACTCGCGCTCCTCCTCGGAACGTTCGACCAGGTTACGCACGAAGCGGCCGTTGCCGGCGATGTCCAGGCTGCGCCGGGCCACCCCGTTGGCGTCGGGCGTGGTGGACTGCGCCAGGTATTCGAAGAGCTGCTCCATGTCCCTGCGGGCCGCGTCTTCGAAGCGCGAATCACGCTTCTCGGCCATCCGGGTGGCGATTTCTACGAGCTCCTTACCTGAGTACGACGGGAAGTCGATGCTGCGGGTGAACCGCGACCGCAGGCCCTCGTTGGTGTCGAGGAAGGTGTCGAGGTCCTTGCGGTAGCCCGCGACGATGACCACGAGGCGGTCGCGGTCGTTCTCCATCCGGGCCAGCAGTGTGTCGATGGCGACCAGGCCGAAGTCGTTCTTGGCGCCGGTGGACACCAGCGCGTAGGCCTCGTCGAGGAACAGCACACCGTCGAGTGCGCTGTCGATGATGGCGTTGGTCTTGGCCTCGGTCTCGCCGATGTGCTGGCCGATGAGGTCGGCGCGGTGCACCTCGCGCACCGTCTCCTTCTTCAGAAGGCCCAGCCCGCAGTAGATCTTGGCGACCACCCGCGCGATCGTGGTCTTACCGGTGCCGGGCGGGCCGGCGAACACCAGGTGGTTGGTGCGCTGCGCGACGGTCAGCCCGCGTTCCTGACGCCGAAGCGCCATCGCCACCGAACTCTTCAGCCGTGCAACCTGATACTTGACCTCGTCGAGGCCGATGAACTCGGCGAGTTCGGCCTCGGCCTCGATGAGCAGGTGCGCCTTACGGTCCTTGGCGCCGGGGTCGACGAAGTCGGCCTCGCCCGGTTCGGTCTGGGGGTCCCACGGATCGGAGCGGGCCTCGATCCGGGCGGCCGTGGTGGTGGGGATGCCGAAGCTGGTGTCCGACAGGGCCTCTTCGATCTGCGTGTTCTCGGGGTTGGCCGCATACAGCTCCTGCAGCATTTCCTGGGCGTCCTCGTCCTCACCCTGGGCGCGCAGGGTCAGCGCCTTGGCCAGCGCACCGTCGGTGGCCGCGACCGGTACCGGACCTTCTGGCTTTTCCAGGTGCGACAGCGCCGGCGCGTACATGCCCAGCCGGGCCAGCGCGATGCCCAGGGTCACGCGGGCGGCGTGCGCGTAGGCCTCGTCGAGGGAATCGTCGGCCACGATCGGTGTCAGCATCCGCACGACGTCAGACCATCGGCCGGCCCGGTAATGGATGGCCGCGCGCACCCAGCGCGCCTGCAGCCAGCCCGGTCGGCGCTCGAGCACCTCGCCGACCAGCTTGTCCGACGCCGCCCAGGAACTCGGCGCATTGACCGCTTCGCAGCGGGAGACCGCATAGGCCAGGGCGAAATCGTCGGCATCGGTGGCCCGGAATTGCAGATACAACCCGGTGTCGTAGGAGAACCCCAGCGCGCCGGGCGCGAGTGCGATCTCGCGCTGCAGCCGTCCCGCGGTCGCCGATGTTTGCCATACCGCGTCGAGGACCGCCGGCGAGACGTCCCCGGCCGCGGCCAGCCCGGTCCACGCGTCGCACTCGTCGTGCGCGGTCCGCGTCAGGGCGGCGAATCCCGCCCGGGCAGCCGTGAGATCAGCGGGCCGTCGCCTGTCGTGGACGGACAATCCCAGCGCGCGGCAGCAGGTCGAGAACCTGCTGACGACGTCGGGGTCCACCCGTCCCGCTCCGGCCCGAGGCGCGAGCGTGTCACTTCGCATGTCCATGAAATAGTCGCGGTGCGGGATGTCTGCCGATTTGCCAGAATCCCGAGGTCCCGCCCAACTCCCTCACCGTCAGTTATGTATGGCTAAGCTAACTCGGGCTGAAAGTTAGCACCGCGGGAGCAAACTGTCGAGACGCACGGTGAGTTGGGAAAGGGAGGGTCAGACCAGCGGACGGCCGGTACGCATCCGCCAGTCCAGATCCTTGAGCAGGACGTTGAACGGGAACTCACGGAGGAATCTCGGCGAGACCGTGTTGACGAACCGCAGCACGCCCATCAGGCGGTCGAAGCGCCGCTGCTGGGCGGCATCCCACGGCAGGCGCATCTCGTCGCGGAACCGCTGCGGCAGGAACCCGGTGGTGATCAACAACGCCAGCGCCTCCGCGCGCCGTTGCAGCGGGCCGGGCAGGGTCAGACCACGCAATCGCGACGTCGCGATCGGGTACAGGAACTCGCGCACCGTGTCGTCGATGTGCACCTCGTCGAGTTGTTCCTGCCAGTACCGATCGAAGGCCTCGCGGTCGGCCGGCCACATCTCGTCGTCCACCTGCAGCATCGTGGCCAGCGCGCGGCCCTGCTCGAAGAGTCGGTCGGCAGCCCGCTCGTCGAGGTCGCCGGCGAACAACCGGTGGACGTCGACGACGCCCTTGTACAGGCAGGCGCCCACCCACAGCTGCAGGTTCTTGTCGAACGCGTGGTACTTCACCGGACTCTCCTCGGTGGAGTACACCTGCGCATGGGCACCGTTGACCGCGCGCCGGAACGCGAGCTTCTGTTGCGCGGTGCCGTTGGTCGACACCGCGAGGTAGGTGAACGTGGTGCGGGCCCGCTTGATCGGATGCCGGTCGATGCGCCCGCTCTCCACCCTGCTCTCGGCCACGCCGTACCCGACGCCGGGCCGGGCCAGCTGCATGATCACGTTGGCCGGGCCGGCCAGCAGGCCGAGGCCGAGCATCCCGTCGTCTCGCGCCGGACGCCACCGGCTGCGCCGCACCGCTCCGGTCAGGTCACTCATCGGCCGCTCCACCACCGACTGCGGCGGCGCCACGTGCGGCGTGGTGATCTCCGGTTGCGCTGCCTCGTCGACCGTCACGGTCACTCCTCTCCAGCCGGCCGCACCAAATGTGCGAACGCTTGTTTCCCGATATTGCTCGGTGTCGGTGTGGCTGTCAATATGGGGGCATGGCCCAGGTCCGCCCATACCGCGGTGTGCACGCCGCGCAGCGCATCGCCCAGCGCAGACGCCGGCTGCTGGAGGCGGGATTGGAGCTGCTCGGAGGGCGTTCGGCACCCGCGGAACTGACGGTGCGTGCCATCTGCGCGCAGGCCGGGCTGGCGGCGCGCTACTTCTACGAGAGCTTCGTCGACAAGGATGCGTTCGTCAGCGCGGTGTTCGACTGGGTGGTCGCCGACATCGCCGCGACCACCCAGGCCGCGGTGGCGTCGGCCCCGGCGCGGGAGCAGAGCCGGCAGGGCATGGCCAACATCGTGCGGACGATCTCCGAGGACCCGCGCGTGGGCCGCCTGTTGTTCGACATTCATCTGACCAACCCGGTGGTGAGCCGCAAACGCGCCGAATCCGGCGCGCTGTTCGCGCTGCTGTCGGGACAGCACGCCGGTACCGCGCTGCAGGTCGCGCCGAGCGAGCAGCTCAAAGCCGCCGCACATTTCGTGGTGGGCGGGGTGGCCCAGACGCTGTCGGCCTGGTTGGCCGGAGACGTGACGTTCACCGCCGAGCACCTCGCGTCACACCTCGGTGCGCTGATCGACCGCCTGGCCGATCCGGCGTTGTACGCGAGCCGTGGCTAACTGCGCGCCGGCAAGCGCCGTTCCGCGGCGGTCTTCGGGACCGTCGTCGTGTCGGCGTCGCCGAATTCCTTCGTCCAGCAGGCGAACTCGAGCGTGATGCCGTCAGGGTCGAGAAAGTAGAACGAGCGCACGTAGACGCCGGGGTGCACGGTCGGCGAGACCTGCGCGTCGCTTTCGTCGTGATTGAGCACCGGGCCCACGCGCACCCCTTTGTCCTTGAGCCGCTGCCGGTATTCGTCGAACTTCTCGGCCGGCACGTGGAAGGCCAGGTGGTTCATCGTGCTGACGGCGCTGACGATGTCACCGATGCCCGGAATGGCCTCCGGCGAAGAGATGCCGGGCACCCGGTCGGGCGCGTCGGCGAACCAGAAGAACGCGACGCAGTCCCCGTTGCCGGCGTCGAAGAAGAAGTGCTGCCCCATGCCGCCGGGCAGATCCAGCGACTTGACCAGCGGCATGCCCAGGACGCCGCTGTAGAACTCGACGGTCCGGGCCATGTCCGAGCACACCAGCGCGACGTGGTTGATCCCACCGAGTGCGAACTCGGAATTGGTGTTCTGCGGCTTGATCACGATCCCGCTCCCCTCACTCCGGGATGAACCTAACATCGGGGTTGCGATGAGACCGTTGAACGTGCGACCCCCGACGAGAAGGCCGGAGCATCCATGACCGACATCAGCCGCGAGTTCATCGGTCTGGATTCGACCACGGCGCACCGCGCCGGCTCCGGGGGCCACCCGTGTCAGGGCCTCTACCACCGGCCCGCCGGACACCGGCCGACGGTCGCGATGATCGCCACGCATTATCAGATCGACTTCTCCGAGCATTACCTCGCCGAGCATCTGGCCGCGCGTGGCATCGGCTTCCTCGGGTGGAACACCCGCTACCGTGGTTTCGAGAGCAGCTTCCTGCTCGATCACGCCCTCGTCGACATCGGTGTCGGTGTGCGCTGGCTGCGCGAGGTCGCCGGCGTCGAAACCGTGGTGCTGCTGGGCAATTCGGGAGGTGGCTCGCTGATGGCGGCCTACCAGGCCAACGCGGTACACGGCCACGTCACCCCGCTGCCGGGCATGCGGCCGGCAATGGGACTCGACGACCTTCACGCCGCCGACGGCTACATCGCCACCGCCGCGCACCCCGGCCGTCCCGAGGTGCTCACGGCGTGGATGGACGCCTCCGTGGTCGACGAGAACGACGCCGTGGCAACCGATTCCGACCTCGACCTGTTCAACGAGCGCAACGGGCCGCCCTTCGACGCCGACTTCGTGGCGCGGTACCGGGCCGCCCAGGTGGCCCGCAACGACGCGATCACCGACTGGGCGGAGGCCGAACTGACCCGGGTGCGCGCGGCGGGGTTCTCGGACCGGCCGTTCACGGTGATGCGCACCTGGGCGGACCCGCGCATGGTCGACCCGACCCTGGAACCGACGAAGCGGCCGGCCAACATGTGTTATGCGGGGGTCCCGGCCAAGGCCAACCGGTCGACCTACGGCATCGCCGCGGCCTGCACGCTGCGCAACTGGCTGGGCATGTGGAGCCTGCGCCACGCCCAGACCCGCGCCGAACCGCACCTGACGCGCATCGACTGCCCCGCCATGGTGGTCAACGCCGAACAGGACACCGGCGTCTACCCGTCCGACGCCCGGCGCATCCATGAGGCTTTGGGCAGCGCGGACAAGTCTCTGCACGCCATCGACACCGACCACTACTTCACCACGCCGGGAGCGCGCACCCAGAAGGCCGACCTGATCACCGAGTGGATCACCCAGCGGTGGTGAACGTGCTGGCCCATTTCGTGGCCACCCCGAAAGTCATTGATTACCTTGCTGCGCACCAGGACTGGTTACACGTGCGGTTCTGCGCCGAGGACGACGACGACACCCTGCACGCTGAACTGCCTGCAGCCGAGGTGATCTGGCACGTCCTGCGTCCGTTGACGGCCGGCGATCTGGCGCGGGCCCCCCGGCTCAAGCTCGTCCAGAAGCTCGGCAGCGGCGTCAACACCGTCGACGTCGACGCCGCCACCGCGGCGGGCGTGGCGGTGGCGAACATGCCCGGCGCCAACGCGGCGTCGGTCGCCGAGGGCACCGTACTGCTGATGCTCGCCGCCCTGCGCCGGCTCCCTCAGCTCGATCGCGCGACCCGCGCCGGCACCGGGTGGCCGTCGGACCCGACGCTCGGTGAGACGGTGCGCGACCTCGGCGGCTGCACGGTCGGGTTGATCGGCTACGGCAACGTCGCGCAGCGCGTCGAACGCATCCTGGTGGCGATGGGCGCCCAGGTCCTCCACACCCGCACCCACGACGACGGTCATCCCGGCTGGCGACCCCTGCCCGAACTGCTCGCAGTCAGTGACATCGTGTCGATCCACGTGCCGCTGACCGAGGACACCGCCGGCCTGCTCGACGCCGCCGCGTTGGCGCAGATGAAACCGGGTGCGGTACTGATCAACACGGCCCGCGGGCCGATCGTCGAGGAAGCCGCACTCGTCGATGCGCTGCGCAGCGGCCGGTTGGCGGCCGCCGGTCTGGACGTCTTCGCCGTCGAACCGGTTCCCGCCGACAATCCGCTGCTGGGGCTCGACAACGTCGTCCTCACCCCGCACGTGACCTGGTACACCGCCGACACCATGCGGCGGTACCTGGAATCGGCGGTCGACAACTGCGCACGGCTGCGCGATGGTCACCACCTCGTCAACGTTGTGAACGCTCCGGCGGGGTAACCTCGAAACCAACCAACCGGTTGGGACCGGCCACGACGAGGTGGAAAGGCGCAGCAGCAATGCCCATCGCAATTCTTGAAGAGCACAACGATCTCGCCGACTCGGTACGTGCGTTCGTCGCACGGGTGGCGCCGTCGGAAGTGCTGCACGACGCCCTCGAGAATCCCATCCCGAACCCGCCGCCGTACTGGAAGTCCGCCGCCGAGCAGGGACTGGCCGGCGTGCACCTGTCCGAGACGGTCGGCGGCCAGGGCTTCGGGATCCTCGAATCAGCCATCGTGGCGGCAGAATTCGGCTACGGCGCGGTTCCCGGTCCGTTCGTGCCGTCGATCATCGCCAGTGCGCTGATCTCCGCCCACGACGCCGAATCGGCACTGTTGAACGGCCTGGCGTCCGGTGAGGTGATCGCCGCCTACGGGATCGATTCCGGGCTGACCGCCACCCGCCACGGCGAGAAGCTGGTCATCCGCGGCGAGGTCCGGGCGGTGCCCGCCGCCGCGCAGGCGTCGCTGCTGGTGCTGCCGGTGGCGATCGAGTCGGGCGAGGAGTGGATCGTCTTCGACGCCGATCAGCTCGAGATCGAATCCGTGCCCAGCGTCGACCCGTTGCGCCCGGTCGCCCATGTCCGGGCCAACGCCGTCGAGGTCACCGACGAACGCGTGCTCAGCAACCTCACCCGGGACCTGGCCCGCGCGCTGATCACCACCCTGCTGTCGGCGGAGGCGATCGGTGTCGCGCGCTGGGCCACCGACACCGCGGCCGCCTACGCGAAGATCCGCGAGCAGTTCGGCCGGCCCATCGGCCAGTTCCAGGCCATCAAGCACAAGTGCGCGGGCATGATCGCCGAGACCGAGCGGGCGACCTCCGCGGTGTGGGACGCCGCGCGCGCCATCGACGAACACCTGGCCGACCGGGACGCCGACACCGCCTACGAGTTCGCCGCGGCGGTGGCCGCCACGCTCGCCCCGGTCGCCGCCCAGCACTGCGCCCAGGACTGCATCCAGGTTCACGGCGGTATCGGCTTCACCTGGGAGCACGACACCAACGTCTACTACCGGCGGGCCCTGGTGCTGGTCGCGTCGTTCGGCCGTGCGTCCGAGCACCCGCAACGGGTGGTGGAACTGGCCACCACCCGGGGCATGCGCGAGCTCAACATCGACCTCGACCCCGAGACCGAGAAGCTGCGCGACGAGATCCGCGCGGAAGTGGCCGCGCTGAAGGACATTCCGCGCGAACAGCGCAACGCCGCGATCGCCGAGGGCGGCTGGGTCCAACCTCACCTGCCGCCGCCGTGGGGCCGTGCGGCCAACCCGGTCGAGCAGATCATCATCGCCCAGGAGTTCACCACCGGCCGGGTCCGGCGGCCGCAGATGGGCATCGCGGCCTGGATCATCCCGTCCATCGTGGCGTTCGGCACCGACGAGCAGAAGGAACGTTTCCTGCCGCCGACCTTCCGCGGCGAGATGATCTGGTGCCAGCTGTTCTCCGAGCCGGGTGCCGGCTCGGACCTGGCCAGCCTGACGACCAAGGCCACCAAGGTCGACGGCGGCTGGCGGATCACCGGGCAGAAGATCTGGACCACCGGAGCGCAGTTCTCCCAGTGGGGCGCGCTGCTGGCCAGGACGGACCCGTCGGCGCCGAAACACAACGGCATCACCTACTTCCTGCTGGACATGGCCAGCGAAGGCGTGGAGGTCAAGCCGCTGCGGGAACTGACCGGCAACGCGATGTTCAACACCGTGTTCATCGACGACGTGTTCGTCCCCGACAGCATGGTGCTCGGCGACGTCGACCGCGGCTGGGAGGTCAGCCGCAACACGCTCACCAACGAACGCGTTTCGATCGGCAGCAGCGAACCGCCGTTCCTGCCCAGCCTGGACAAGTTCGTCGAGTTCGTCGGCGCAGGCCATTTCGACCAGGTCGCCCACCACCAGGCCGGCGTCCTGATCGCCGAGGGCCACGCGGCCAAGGTGCTCAACATGCGCTCGACGCTGCTGACCCTCGCCGGCGGCGACCCGATGCCCGCCGCCGCGATCTCCAAGCTGCTGTCCATGAAGACAGGGCAGGGCTACGCCGAGTTCGCGGTGTCGTCGTTCGGCACGGACGCGGTGGTCGGCGACCCCGAACAACCGACCGGGCGCTGGGCGGACTACCTCCTGGCGAGTAGGGCCACCACCATCTACGGCGGCACGTCGGAGGTACAGCTGAACATCATCGCCGAGCGTCTGCTCGGCCTGCCGCGCGACCCGTAGGCGTTTCTCGGCTGTGGAATCGGGCGCCGGATGTTGTTCAGCTCAACCCGATGCGGATGTTCTTGACCTGCTGGAACTCGCGCAGGCCTTCAAGACCACCGGTGCGGCCGAACCCGCTCTGTTTGTAGCCGCCGTAAGGGCCCTGTGGGGAGATCCGGCTGCCCTGGTTGATCCACACCGAGCCGGACTCTAGCTGCCGGGCCACCGTATGGGCTCGGTTCAGGTCGCGGGTATGTACGAACGCGTTGAGCCCGTAGCGCGTGTCGTTGGCGATGCGCACAGCCTCCGCGTCGTCACTGAACCGCATCACCGAGACGACGGGTCCGAACGTCTCGGTCTGCGCCAGCACCGAGCGGTTGTCGACGTCGCCGAGCACCGTGGGCTCAAGGTAATAGCCCTGGGCGAGTGCACCTTCGGCAATGCGGTGCCCACCCGCAAGCAATTTCCCGGCTCCCTGGTCGACGGCCCGGTCGACCGCTGCGAGAATACGTTCGAGGGCTGCACCGGAGATAACCGGCCCGAACGTGGTAGTCGGGTCGAGTGGATCGCCTATGCGCGCCGCACCGATGACGACGAGCAACCGTTCGATGAAGGCGTCGTAGATCGCATCGTGGACCAGGATCCGGCTGGCGCACGCGCAGCTCTGACCGGACTGCATCAGCGGACCCTGATGCGCCGACCGGGCCGCCGCGATGTCGAGATCGGCGTCGGCGAAGACGATGTTGGCCGACTTACCTCCGAGTTCGGTGACGACCGGGGTCAGATTCTCGGCCGCTGCCGTCAGGACGGCGCGGGCGGTATACCCACCCCCGGTGAAGTGGATCTTGCCGATATCCGGGTGCCGCACCAGCGCCTCTGCGCCGACGGCCGCGGCGGGCACGATATTCACCAGCCCTGGTGGTAGGCCTGCTTCGAGACAGAGCTCGCCGAGGCGCAGCGCGGCCAGCGGCGCCTCCTCGGACGGTTTGAACACCACGGCATTTCCTGCGGCCAGCGCCGGGGCAACACAGGACGCGGCGACCACCAGGGCACCGTTCCATGGGGCGATTACCCCCACGACCCCGTAGGGTTCGCGTTCGATCAAATTGAGGTCGGTGCTGCCGTCGATCGGGGTACTGGACCCGTGCGGCTTGTCGACATAACCGGCGAAGTGGCGGAGAAACTGTTCGACCATGACGGCGTTGCCGGCATACGAGATCGGTACCCCGTAGTCGTGGGTGTTGAGTTCGGCAAGCTCGTCGAGGTGTTCATGCACCACGTCGGCGAGGTCGATCAGCGCGTCGCGCCGTCGGTCCACACCCAGCGCAGCCCACTGGCGCTGAGCGGCCCGGGCGGTCGTGACAGCGAGATCGATTTCCTCGGGACCGGCCAACGCCACAGTCGCGTTGCGTTCGCCCGTGCCCGGGTAGATGTGTGAGTGCGGGTCAACTGATGTCGACGTGATCCGGTCCGGCCCGATGAGCAGTCCCGCGATCGAACTCCGCAGAATAGTCGTCATGAGGCGCCGGTCGCCTCGTCGGCCCATTCCTGAGCGACCCGTCGCTTCTGCTCAGCGACCACCTGGTTGAGATGTGAGCCTTTGGGCCAGCCGTAGTGAGCCGCGAAATGCAGGACTACCTCGTCCATTTCGTCGAACGAGACTTCCCGGCTCTTCAAGGCGGCGTAGACGTGGCTCACGATCGGGTAGGGGGCGTCTTGGAACGCGACACAGGCCACGGTGATCAGACGCCTCTCCTTCATGCCCAGTCCTGGCCGCAACCACATCTCGCCGAACACGAAGTTGAGGATCCCGGCACCTTGAAAAGGGTTGTCCCGCACTGGGGCGTACGGCAGGCAATTGATCACCCTGAAAGCTTCTTCGCCGACCGCCAGACGCGCTTCGGGATCGCTCGGTGTGCTCAAAGGCAACAGCGGTTCGGGCGGGGGGAGCGGCAGACCGCGGTCACGATGGATGTGTTCCCACTCCTCGTCGACGACCATGTTGAACCGTGACGCCTTGGGCCATCCGCCGTACACGGCGAAATGCAAAACGGTTTCCCGCATCTCGCCGATGCTGATATCGCCGCTGTTGAGCGCCGCATACACGTGGTCACGCAGCGGTCGCTCGGCGTCGGCGGCTGCTGCACAGGGCAGCGTGACGAACCGGCGCTCCCGGCGCGTCAGCCCGGGACGTCGCCACACCTCGGCGAACACGAAGTCCAACAGGTGCGTCGTCACCGGCGATTCATCCTGTGGAGCCGGCAGTGTCATGATGTCGGCGTAGGCGCGTCTCCCACGTTCAACCCTGTTGGAGGCAGCTTCGGTCACGTCAAGCTCCTTCCTCTTGCCTGGTTGTCTCACGATCAGCGGATCGTGACGCCGGCGTCGACCTTGAATTCCAGGCCGGTGACGTAGCGTGCCTCGTCAGACACCAGGAACAGCACGGCGTTACTGATGTCGACGGCCTCTGCCATCACGATCGGCAGTGCGTTCTGGAAGATCGGTGCCAGGTCGGCACGCCGGTCGTGCAGGAGCGCGTGCAACGACGCGGGTTGCATTCCGGTGGGCACACCTGTCGGGTGCACCGTGTTGACCCGGATGTTCACCGACGCAAGCTCGTTGGCCAGCGCCTTACTCATCCCGACGACACCGGCCTTGGATGCGGTGTATGGCGTGTGCAAGGGCGAGCCCTTGATTCCGGCAGACGAGCTGATGTTGACCAGACTGCCGCCGCGGTCGACGAGGTGCGGGATGGCCGCCCGGCAGGTGTTCCAGGTGCCGATCAGGTTGACGTCGACGACGGTGCGCCACTGCTCCGCCGTCGTGGTGTCCCACGTGCCCCCCGTCAGCACCCCGGCATTGGCCACCGACGCATCCAGGCCACCCAATTGGGCAGCACCGTCGTCGACCGCCGCTTTCAGCGCCTCCTCGTCACGCACGTCGACGATGTGCGCGACGACGCGCCGGCCCTTAGCTTCGACGAGGCCTACCGTCTCGGCGAGTTCTTCGGCTGTGGCGAGCGGGTATTCGATGCTCGGCAGAGACGTGCAGATGTCGACGAGAATGAGGTCAGCTCCCTCCTCTGCCAGGCGGACGGCGTGGCTGCGGCCCATACCGCGGGCGGCCCCGGTGACCAGGACCCGCTTGCCTTCAACGCGCCCGTTCATAGCTTGTTGCAGAAGCCGGCGTCGACCGGGAAGGTGACCCCGGTGACATACTTCCCCGCGTCCGAGACCAAATACGCGACAGCCTCGCTGACATCCTCCGGTTCGAGCAGCCCGATCGGCATCGGGTTCTGTAGATGCGGGCCGCCGTCGGGGTAGTTCTCCAGGAATGCCGTCATGGCCGGATTGACCGCCATCATCGTGTTGACGGCGGTCGGGTGCACGGTGTTAACGCGAATACTCTGGGGCGCAAGTGCGTTGGCGAGCGTGCGCATCAATCCGACGATCCCGTGCTTGGAGGCCGCGTAACCCAGTCCGCCGCCCTGCATGCCTCCGAAGCCCTTCAAACCGGCGGTTGAGCTGGTGAACACAATCGACCCGCCCCGCGCTCCGGCGATCAGATGCGGTATCGCGGCTTTGGCGGTGTGGAAGGATCCCACCAGATTCACATCGACCACATCGGTCCACATCTGCAGGTCTTCCTCAATGGTCAACTCCCGAAAAGCCATCGTGGCAATGCCGGCGTTGGCACACACGATGTCCAGGCGCCCGAAGCGCTCGACCCCGCTGTCGAGTACCGACTTGAGGGCGCCGAAGTCGCGGACGTCAGCCACCGACCCCACCATCCTGCCGCCCGCCGCTTCCACCAGCGCGATCGTCTCGTCGAGTTCATCGCGCGAGGACATCGGGTAGCCGTTGGACTCGATATCGGCGCAGATGTCCACGCCGATGATGTCCGCGCCGTCGGAAGCCAGCCGGACCGCATGGCTGCGTCCTTGCCCGCGAGCCACGCCGGTGATGAAGGCGACTTTGCCGTCCAGAGAACCCATTGCTCCTCGTTTCGTTGCAGACACCGGTCGGAGGTCCGTCGTGATTCGAGTAACCGAATTACTCACGATAAAGTAACCGGGTTACACACGGAAAGGCAAGGGCTATGACCGCAGGTGTTCCAGCGCGAAGCGACGGTGACCGACTACTCGATGCCGTCCTCGACATATTGGAGACCGAGGGCTATGAGGCAGTCCAGCTCCGTGAAGTCGCCCGCCGGGCGCGTAGCTCGCTCGCGACCATCTACAAGCGCTATGCGACCCGCGACGACTTGATCATCGCCGCGCTGGAGTACTGGATGCAGCAGCACCGCTACGCGGGAGTCACCGTCCGGACACGGGAGGCCGGGACGACGCTGCATCAGGGACTGATGGGGCTGCTACGCACGATCTTTGAACCATGGGAGCGGCACCCGCACATGCTCACGGCCTACTTCCGGGTGCGTTCGTCACCCAAGGGGAAGCAGCTGTTCCGGTTCGGGTTGGACATCGTCGCCCCTGCCGGTCTGAAGGTGCTGGCCGGCGTCGACGACGAATTCGTCGCGCATCTCGACTCCATCGTCTCCAGCTTGATCTACGGCTTGCTCGGCCGCTTCTGTGCCGGGGAGATCGCTGTCACCGACATCTTGCTCACTCTGGACCGGGCGGTGTACTGGCTGGCTCAAGGTTACGAATTCCAGGCTCTCAAGCAGTCCGGAACCATGACGTCCCAGTCGTAGGCGGCATCACCTGCGTGCGTCCGGCCGTGATTCGTGCCCGGAGGCGTTTCCCGGCCGCGACGTCGGGAACCCCCCGTCTATGACCAACGACCGTGACTTCGCCGAGAAACGGCTCGAGAAGGCGGGGGTGTTCCGCGCAGCGGCCACCTATGTGGGTGCCGTCGTCGCGGTGGCCGCTGTGGTGTTCGTGTTCTTCCTGGTCGCCGCGCGCGACTCGGAGTTCGTCGCGTGGCTGGTGCCGGGGGTCTTCCTGGCCGGCGGCATCGGCGCGTTCGTCAAGACCTACCGGGAATGGAAGGCCGAGCGCGGCTGGGCAGCCTGGCAGGGCGCCGGATGGTTCCTGCTGCTTCTCGTGCTGGTGACTCTCGCCGTGCCCGGCATGGTGATGATGGCCGGCGCGGTGGAGTAGGCGCGAGTTACTCCACGTCCATGTCGCGCAGCTCGCGCTTGAGGATCTTGCCCGTGGGGTTGCGCGGCAGCTCGTCGAGGAAGACGACCTCGCGCGGCACCTTGTAGCGGGCCAGGTTCTCGCGGACGTAGACCTTGATGTCCTCCTCGGTGATGCTCGCGCCCTCGACCTTCACCACGAACGCCCGCAGCCGGGCGCCCCACTCCTTGTCCTCGACACCCAGCGCGGTGGCCTCGACCACCTCGGGATGGCCGCCGATGAGGTCCTCGACCTCTGCTGGGAACACGTTCTCGCCACCGGAGACGATCATCTCGTCGTCGCGGCCGCTGACATAGAGCAGGTCGTTGTCGTCGAAGTACCCGACGTCACCGGAGGACATCAGCCCGTCGATGATCTGCTTGTGTCCACCGCCGGTGTAACCCTCGAACGGGAAGAAGTTGCCGACGAAGATGCGACCCACCTCGCCGCGCGGCAGCTCGTTGCCGTTGTCGTCGAGGATCTTGACCTTCATGCCCTTGACCACCGGCCCGACGGTGGCCGGGTTGATCGAAAGGTGTTGCGGCCCAGCGATCGCGGCATAGGCGACCTCGGTCGACCCGTACAGGTTGTAGACCACCGGCCCGAGGTCCTTCAGTGCCCTGGTGGCCAGCTCGGCGCCCAGCTGTGAGCCCGACACGAACACGATCCGCAGCGACGACAGATCCGGCTTCGGGCTGGTCTTGTCGAGCTCGTCGAGCATGCGCGAGAGCATCACCGGCACCACCACGATCGCGGTGACCTTGTGCTTCTCGATGTCGGCCAGCACGTTGGCCGGCTTGAACCGGCGCCGCAGCACCAGGGTGCTGCCCAGCATCATCGCGATGGTCGCGTGCAGGAAGCCCAGCGCGTGGAACATCGGCGCCGGCAGCGAGGTGACTTCCTTGGCCTTGAACGGCACCGACGACAGGATGCCGCCGATCGGCGCCAGCGACGGCGGGGCACTGCGGTTGGCGCCTTTCGGGGTGCCGGTGGTGCCGCTGGTCAGGATGATGATCGACGAGTGCTTGGTGGCCTTGGGCGGCGGTGCGGCGTTGGTGCGGGCGATCAGTTCCTCGAGGGTCTCGTCGGTGCTGCCCGACGGCTCGTCTTTATCCGGGTTCACGCCGAGGGCGCGCAGCCGCCCGAGTTCGGGCTCGGCCTGTGACACCGCCTTGGTGTACTCGTCGTCATAGATGATCAGCTTGCCGCCCTCGCGCTCGTTGACCTCTTTGATCTGCGGCCCGGAGAACTCGCTGTTGAGAAGGATGATGCGCGCGCCGACCCGCGCGGCCCCGTAGAGCGCGACCAGGAACCACCGGTGGTTGCGTGCCAGAATCGCCACCCCGTCGCCGCCTTTGACCCCTTTGGCCAGCAGCCCGTTGGCGACCGCGTTGGCCGCGTCGTTGAGTTCGCCGAAGGTCATCTCGCCGTCCTCGTCGATCACGGCGGTGCGGTGCGGGTGACGACGCGCGTTGAGCGCCGGGATCATCCCGATCTCGCCCCAGCGCCGGATGTCGGCCAGCAGCGCGGCCATGTCCTGCGGCGCCTCCAGTTTGAGGGCGCCTGCCTCGAACATCTTGCGGGCGTAGTGCAGCTCGGCGGAACCGCGCTCGACGTACTTACCTACCGACTGCTGAAGTTTGGCCGCAGTCTGCAATGAGAGATCAGCGAGCTTTGACATGCGACAACTCTAGGTGACAACGGGGACCGCCATTCCCGGAACCGGTGACTGACGCCGCCTACGATCGAGGGCATGGCCGCGGCGCAGCATTTCGACGTCGGCGGCATCGCCGTGCCGATCACCCACCCGGAGAAGGTGGTGTTCGGCGACCTCGGCGTCACCAAGCTGGATCTGATGCGCTACTACACCGCGGTCGCCGACGGCGCCGTGCGCGGGGTGGCCGACCGGCCGATGATCCTGAAACGGTTCGTCAAGGGCATCGACGTCGAGGCGGTGTTCCAGAAGCGCGCGCCCCAGAAGCGACCGGACTTCGTCGACGTCGCCGAGCTGAAGTACGCCTCGGGGACGTCGGCCGCGGAAGCCGTGTTGCACAACGCCGCCGGTCTGGTGTGGGCGGTGAACCTGGGCTGCGTCGACCTCAACCCGCACCCGGTGCGCGCCGACGACCTCGAGCATCCCGACGAACTGCGCGTCGACCTGGACCCGATGCCGGGCGTGGGGTGGCGCCAGATCCTCGACGTGGCGTTCGTGGCCAGAGAGGTGCTGGAGGACCACGGGCTGGTGGCCTGGCCGAAGACGTCGGGGTCGCGGGGCTTCCACATCTACGCGCGGATCCACCGGCGCTGGCCGTTCAAGGCCGTCCGGCTCGCCGCGCAGACCATCGCCCGCGAGGTCGAGCGGCGGGCTCCCGAATCGGCGACCGCGCGATGGTGGAAGGAGGAGCGCCACGGGGTATTCGTCGACTTCAACCAGAACGCGAAGGACCGCACGGTGGCCTCGGCGTACTCGGTGCGCGCCACCCCGGACGCCCGGGTCTCCACGCCGCTGCTGTGGTCGGAGGTCGCCGATTGCCGTCCCGAACGGTTCACCATCGCGACGGTGCCGCAGCGCCTCGAATCACAGGGCGACCCGTGGGAGGGCATGGACGACCACCCCGGGTCGCTGGACTCGTTGCTCGAACTGGCCGAGCGGCTCGGGCCGGCGGAGAAGGCGCCCGCGGGCGCGCGGCGCTCCGCCAACGGGCGACGGCAGTCGTCGATGCCGTTGATCGAGATCGCCCGCACCAAGACCAAGGACGAGGCGATGTCGGCGCTGCGGCAGTGGCAGGACAAGTATCCGGCGGCCTCCGAAAAGTTGGCGCCCGCAGACATTCTCGTCGACGGCATGCGCGGGCCCAGTTCGATCTGGTACCGGATCCGGATCAACCTGCAGCACGTCCCGGAGGACACCCGGCCCCCGCAGGAAGAACTTCTGGCCGACTACAGCCCCTGGGAGAACTACACCGGGGCCCAGCAGGCGCCCCGCGACTGAAGTTACCGACGAGTTTGCTACCCGGCGCCCGTTCTCAGTTCTTACCGAAGTATTAGTCGTTACTCCCCGCAACCTTAAATTGCCTCACTACCTTGACTCTTGTATCGCCCGAAGGTGGGCCACGTCAGTACGGGAATCGAGGAGGTCGCGATGTACGGCAATCCGACGTTCGACTGTGGTGGTGCCGATATCCACGCGCACTGCCGCCAGCTCGCCTGCGTGGTGCGCATCAGTGGTCGACTCGACGGGTCCAACCTCGACCGGGCCACCGCCTACACCCGGCGGTTCATCCTCGCCGAGAAACCGTTCGTCCTCGATCTCAGTGACGTGAGTTCGTTTGCCGACGAGGCTGTCTCGCTGTTGTTCGTCGTCGACGACGTGTGCGCTGCCGCCGGCGTGCAGTGGTCCCTGGTGGCCAGCCGCCCCGTCGAGCAGGCGCTGCGCGACCAGGGCATCGAGTTCGACTCGGCCGGCTCGGTTCCCGAGGCGCTCAACGACTTCGCCGATGCGATGGTCGCCCGCCGCCAACTGCTTCCCCTGCTCACCAAGACCGCGTAAGGATCATCGTGCTACTTGACGTTCGTTGGCTCCGTTACCTGCTTCATCGCCGCCAGAGGTCACACGCCGAGCGCCTCGCGCTCCCGGCCGCCTGAGCCGTCCGCTCCCGACCGACGAGTTGGCCGACAGTCGGTGCACGCGCTGAATTAGTGTGCAGCTATGGGCACTGATGCCGACCGGGTCACCGACGCCGCACGGCGGGTGATCGCAGAGCACGACCCGAAGACCGTCCCCGTCACGCAGTTCCTCGGCGCCTGTTACGACGCCGGCCTGTCGTGGGTGCATTTTCCCGAAGGCTTCGGCGGTCTGGGGGTCTCCCGCGGACTGCAGGGAATCGCCGACCGCATCCTGCAGGGCGCCGGCGGGCCGGTCCCGCTCGGTCTGAACCCGATGGGCTACGGCATGGCGGCGCCGACGGTGCGGGAACACGCCCAGACCGATGACGTGCGTCGTCAGCTGCTACGGCCGCTGGCCACCACCGAAGACATCTGGTGTCAGCTGTTCTCCGAGCCCGGCGCCGGCTCCGATCTGGCCGGTCTGGCCACCTCCGCGGTCCTCGACGGAGACGAGTGGATCGTCAACGGCCAGAAGGTGTGGACCAGCCTGGCGCACCGGGCCCGATGGGGCCTGCTGCTGGCGCGCACCGATCCCGACAAGCCCAAGCACAAGGGGCTGACCTACTTCGTCATCGACATGCACGGCGCGGGGGTCCAGACCCGACCGCTACGGCAGCTGACCGGGCATGCGGAGTTCAACGAGGTCTACATGACCGACGCGCGGATCCCGGACGCGTTCCGGCTGGGCGCGGTCGGCGACGGCTGGCGCGTCGCGATGACCACGCTGATGAACGAACGCAGCGCGCTCGGCGGCAGCGGCAGCCGACGCGGCGCGGGCACCATCTCCGACGCGGTCGCGTTGTGGGCCTCCCGGCCCGATCTGCACACCCCGGTGTTGCGGGATCGGCTGACGTCGCTGTGGCTGCGCTCCGAGGCGCAACGCCTGACCGCCGAGCGGTCCCGGGCGGCGGCGACCACCACCGGCGGACCAGGCC
Organism: Mycolicibacterium duvalii; assembly: GCF_010726645.1. Classification (NCBI taxonomy): domain Bacteria; kingdom Bacillati; phylum Actinomycetota; class Actinomycetes; order Mycobacteriales; family Mycobacteriaceae; genus Mycobacterium; species Mycolicibacterium duvalii. The sequence continues at coordinate 4,163,139 of NZ_AP022563.1, forward strand.
CCGAGGCTTCCGTCGGCAAGCTCGTCGGCGCCGAACTCAACCAGCACATCTACGAGTTCTGTATGGACCTGCTCGGCCCCGAGGGGATCCTCTACGACGGCTACGGCATGGGCGAGGGTGATCCCGAGGACTACCGCGGGCCCATTCAGCAGCGGTTCCTGCGCAGCCGCGCCAACACCATCGAGGGCGGTACCTCGGAGGTGATTCGCAACATCCTCGCCGAGCGCGTGCTCGGACTGCCTGCCGATCTGCGCGCGGATGCGGGGATGGCGTGGAAGGAGGTGCCGCGTGGCTGAGCGCGAGTACGTATTCACCGAGGAGCAGGGCGCGCTGCGCGCGGCGGTGCGCAAGTTCTGCACCGACCATGTCGACGAGGCCGCGGTGCGCGCGGCCATGGAATCCGACCCGCCGTTCGACCGAAAGGTGTGGCAGCGGCTCGGCGCGGAGCTGGGCGTGCTGGGGCTCTCGGTGCCCGAGGCGGCCGGCGGAGTCGGCGGAACGCTGATCGACCAGGCCGTCGCGGTCGAGGAACTCGGTGCGGCACTGGCCTGCGGACCGCTGTTCGGCACCGTCTATCTGGCCGTTCCGGCGTTGGTGGCGGCGTCCCGGACCAGCCCGCTGCTCGACGCGCTGGTCGACGGAAGCCGCACCGCCGCGTTCGCGGTGCCCGACGACGTCGCCGCGTTCGACCCCGCGGCGGTCAGCGTCGACGCCGCGCGTGACGGCCAGTCCTGGAGCCTGACCGGCACCGTCGAGCGAATCGTCGACGCGACCGCGGCCGACGTGCTGCTGGTCGCCGCCACCACCGCCGACGGTCCCGGCCTGTTCGCCGTGCACACCGATGCGCCTGAGGTGCAACGTATTCCGCTCGGCACCCTGGATCTGACGCGGCCGCAGGCCACCATCTCGCTGAACGGCGCATCAGCAGAACTGATCGCCGGCCCCGAGGAGGCCGAGCGGGTGATCACCCACGCGCTGCAGGTCGGCGCGGCACTGCTGGCCGTCGAACAGGTCGGTGCGGCCCAGCATCTGCTCGACCTGACCACCGACTACGCGAGGACCCGGCTGCAGTTCGGTCGTCCCATCGGCTCCTTCCAGGCCGTCAAGCACCGGTTGGCCGACGATCTGGTGGCCGTCGAGCACGCCAGATCGACGGCCTACCACGCGGTGTGGGCGCTGACCGACGTATCCGACGATCCGGCGCTGGCGGTCAGCATCGCGCAGGCCACGTGCTCGGCGGCCTTCGTTCGAGTTGCGAGCGACACCATCCAGGTCCACGGTGGGATCGGGTTCACCTGGGAACACCAGGCGCACCTGTACTACAAGCGCGCCTACACCGACGCCGCTCTGCTGGGCAGCGCCGAGCAGCACCGTGCACGGATCGCCGAGCTCGTGCTCGACGCCGCGCCGGAGAAGGACGCACCCCGCGTCGCCACCGGGATGCCGAGCTGAAAGGGAAGACGTGGCCCGATCAACACAGCGCGCTCTGCGCTACCTGGCCGCCGCCGCACTGGTCGCGGCGCCACTGACGGCGGTGTCCGGAACCGCGGCGACGAGCACGCTGGCGCAGTGCCCCCCGGGCCAGACCGGCGTGATCTACGGCTGTTCCCCGTTCTGTGTGGCGGGTAAGGCGCTCGACACGCAGACCGGGCTGTGCATGCCGATCGCGGCGCCGCCTCCGCCACCCGCGCCCCGGCTCTAGGCCCCGCCGATGAACTTCGTGGACCGATTCTTCGAGATCTCGGCCCGCCAATCCACCGTGGGCACCGAGATCCGCGGCGGCGTCGTCACCTTCATCGCGATGGCCTACATCATCGTGCTGAACCCGATCATCCTGTCCGGTTCGACGGACGTCACCGGGGGCCGGCTGGACTTCGCACAGGTGTCGGCGACCACCGCGCTGGCCGCCGGGGTGATGACCATCCTGTTCGGGTTCATCGCCCGGCTGCCGTTCGCGTTCGCCGCGGGCCTGGGTATCAACTCGTTTCTGGCCACCACCGTCGTCGGGTCACTGACCTGGGCCGAGGCCATGGGCCTGGTGATCATCAACGGCCTGATCATCGTGTTGCTGGCCGTCACCGGTCTGCGCCGGCTGGTCTTCGATGCGGTCCCGATGCAGCTCAAGCTCGCGATCACCGCCGGTATCGGGCTGTTCATCCTGTTCATCGGGCTGGTCGACGCCGGGTTCATCAGTTCCACCGGGGTCCCGTCGCCGCCGGTCGGCCTCGGCGGTGAGGGCGCCGGATCGATCGACTCGGTTCCCACGCTGGTGTTCGTCGGCACGCTGCTGCTCACCGGGATCCTGGTGGTGCGCAAGGTGCGCGGCGGCATCCTGATCGGGCTGGCGATCGGCACCGTCGCCGCCGTCGTCATCGAAGCGGTCTGGCATCTGGGCTCGGCGCAGGACAATCCCGGCGGCTGGAGTCTGTCGGTGCCCGCACTGTCGGGGTCACCGTTCGCACTGCCGGATCTGTCGTTGGTCGGCGCGTTCAGTCTCGACAGCTTCGGCCGCATCGGCATCGTCGCCGCGGTCATGCTGATCTTCACGCTGGTGTTCGCCAACTTCTTCGACGCGATGGGCACCATGACCGGGCTGTCGCGCGAGGCCGGCCTCTCCGACGCGAAGGGCACCTTCCCCCGGTTGCGGTCGGCGCTGATCGTCGAGGGTGCCGGCGCGGTCGTCGGCGGCGCCACGTCGTCGTCGTCCAACACGGTGTTCATCGAGTCCGGGGCCGGCATCGAGGAGGGTGCCCGCACCGGGCTGGCCAACCTGGTCACCGGCGCACTGTTCCTGGCCGCGATGTTCGTCTCGCCGCTGGCGTCGATCGTGCCCACCGAGGTCGCGGCCGCCGCGCTGGTGGTCGTCGGCGCGCTGATGGCCTCGCAGTTGCGCCACATCGAACTGACGGAGTTCTCCATCGCGCTGCCGGTGGTGCTGACGGTGACGGTGATGCCGTTCAGCTACTCGATCGCCAACGGCATCGGGGTCGGCTTCATCGCGTGGGTGGTGATGCGCACCGCGGCCGGCAAGGTGCGGGAGGTCAGCCCGCTGCTGTGGGTGGTCGCCGCCGGCTTCGCGCTGTACTTCGCCCGCACCCCGCTGGAGTCCGTGCTGGGCGTGTAGACGCAACCCATACCGTTGGCGTTACAGTATGACCATGGACATGGCCACCGACCAATTCCGCGATGCGCCGATCTTCGACGCCGACCAGCACATGTACGAGACGGCCGACGCACTGGTCAAGTTCCTGCCCGAGCGCTACGCGCGGGCGGTGCAGTACGCCCAGTTCGGCCGGCACACCCGGATCGTCATCAACAACCGGGTATCGGACTTCATCCCGAACCCGACCTTCGAACGCGTCGCCGCGCCCGGGGCCCACGAGAAGTTCTTCGCCGGCGAGAACACCGAGGGCCTGACGCTGCGCGAGATGCAGGGCCCGGCGATCGAGGCGCCCGCGGCGACCCGTAACCCGGCCGACCGCGTCGCCGAACTGGACCGCCAGGGGGTGCGCGAAGCGCTGAACTACCCGACCCTGGCCAGCCTGATCGAACACGCCACCGCCGATGACCCCGAACTGACACTGGCGGTGATCCACGCGCTCAACCAGTGGATGCTCGAGCACTGGAGCTTCGACTACCAGGGCCGGGTGTTCTCCACGCCGATCCTCAACCTCTCCGAGGTCGACGCCGCGCGGCGCGAGCTCGAGTACATCCTCGCCCACGGCGCCCGGGTCGCGCTGATCAAGCCGGGCCCGGTCAACGGTCTGCGCGGCTGGCGGTCGCCCGCGCTGGCGGAGTTCGATCCGTTCTGGCGCGACGTCGAGGCCGCGGGCCTGCCGATCGTGCTGCACGCCAGCTACCCGCCGCTGGACGACTACGTCAGCAAGTGGGAGCCGCCGCACACCCAGAACTTCATGGCGCAGAGCGCCTTTCGCTGGATGGTGCTCGGGCACCGCGAGATCGCCGACATGATCACCAGCTTGATCTGCCACGGCACGCTCACCCGATTCCCGAAGCTGCGCATCGCGTCGGTGGAGAACGGCAGCTCGTGGATCTTCCCGCTGTTCCACGACTTCGAGGAGCTGGCCAAGAAGATGCCGCAGAACTTCCCCGAGGACCCGCTCGACGTCTTCCGCCGCAACATCTGGGTCAGTCCGTTCTGGGAGGGCTGCGTCTCCGACGTGGTCAACACCGTCGGCTGGGACAAGGTGCTGTTCGGGTCGGACTATCCGCATCCTGAAGGCCTGGCCGAGCCGAAGGGCTACTGGCGCTACGCCGAGGGCATGGATGTGCGCCGCACCTACGACTTCATGGGTGACAACGCGCGCCGGTTCATGGGGCTGCCGATCGCCAACCCGGACCCGGCGGCCACGGAGCCGCCCGCGTTGACCACCGCCTGAGGATCCGCCGCGGCCGCCTAGACTGCCGTTCGATGACAGAGCACCCGGTGCACTTCGTCGGCGCGGGACCCGGCGCCGCGGACCTGCTCACCGTGCGCGCCACCGCCCTGCTTGCCGGGGCCGACGTGGTGCTCTACCCCGGGACCTACCTCGACGCCGAGGTGCTGGCGCACTGCTCCCCGACTGCCGAACTGGTGGACACCGAACACCTCAACCTGGACCAGATCGTGGATCGGTTGGTGACCGCGCAGCGCGCCGGCCGCCGGGTGGTGCGGTTGGTCTCCGGGGATCCGTCGCTGTATTCGGCGGTGTCCGAGCAGACCCGGCGCCTGGACCGCGTCGGCGTGCCATGGCGGGTGACGCCCGGGGTGCCCGCCTACGCGGCCGCCGCGGCCACGGTCGGCCGCGAGCTGACCGTGCCGTTGGTCGCTCAGTCGGTGGTGCTGACCCGCACCCAGCAGCGATCCACTGCGATGCCGGAGACGGAGTCGCTCACCGCGTTCGCCGCCACCCGCGCGACGCTGGTGCTGCACCTGGCCATCACCCGGATCCGCGAGTTGATGTCCGAGATCGAACCGGAGTACGGGCCGGACTGTCCGGTCGTCGTGGTCTACCGGGCCTCGCAGCCCCGGGAGGTGATCCTGCGCGGCACCGTCGCCGGTATCGCCGACGCGGTCGAGTCGGCGGGTCTGCGGCAGGCCGCGGTCATCCTGGTGGGCCGCGCGCTGGCGGGACGCCCGGACCCGGAGGCCGGCGAGAGCTACCTCTACGACCCGACGCGCGAGCGCAGACAACCGTGACCGACGGGTTCTACGACGTCGTCAACCGCCGCCGGGACACCCGTCGCGAGTTCACCGGTGCCCCGGTGCCCGACGATGTGCTCGAACGGGTGCTGCTGGCCGCGCACGCCGCCCCGTCGGTCGGTATGTCGCAACCGTGGGATTTCGTGCTGGTACGCGCGCCGCAGACGTTGCGCGCGTTCCGCGATCATGTGGCCGCCGAGCGCGAGAGGTTCGCTGCCGAGCTGACCGGGGAGCGTGCGGAGACGTTCGCCCGCATCAAGGTCGAGGGCATCTGCGAGTCCGGGCTGGGCATCGTCGTCGGCTACGACCCGACCCGCGGCGGCCCGCAGGTGCTCGGCCGCCACGCGATCCCCGATGCCGGCCTGTACTCCGTGGTGTGCGCGATCCAGAACCTGTGGCTGGCGGCGACCGCGGAAGGGCTCGGGGTGGGCTGGGTGTCGTTTTACCGCAAGGACTTCCTGCGCACACTGGTCGGGATGCCCGAGCAGGTGCGCCCGGTCGCGTGGCTGTGCGTCGGCGCGGTCACCGACCTGCCCGACGTGCCCGATCTCGAGCGGTTCGGCTGGCGGGCGCGCTCGTCTCTCGAGACGGTGCTGCACACCGAACGCTACGGGGGCTGAGCTCCTCGCCGAGCGTGCGCTGGTGGCGGAAGATCGCGAAAAGTACCGCCCTGGAGGCACTCTCGGCGTCAAACGAGCGACGTTCACGGTGCCGGGCCGGGCTGGCAGGTGGGGCACCACCACGTCCGCCGCCGCTCCGGATCGTTGGCCACCTCGGCGACGACGCGCACCCGGGTGCCGCAGCGCAGGCACGACCGTCCCGCTCGTCCGGCCACCCAGTGGGTCTCGCCCTTCCGACGGTTGCCGGTGGTCACCTGCATCGCGCCGGGCACCGTCGCCGAGTGCCGCAACGCCCGGGCGCCGAGCTGCAGCAGCGCGCGGGCGTCCACCTCACCGACCGGCGTCCACGGGCTGTGTCCCCGCAGGAAGCACAGTTCGTTGGCCCACAAATTGCCGAAACCCGCGACGCAGCGCTGATCGAGCAGCGCGGCGGCCAGCGGCCGCGCCGGGTCGGCGGTCAACCGGCGCACGGCCTCGTCGAGATCCCAGTCGGCGCGCAGCGGGTCCGGACCGAGATGCCCGACGACGCGGGACTCGTCGGCGGTGCGCAGCAGTTCCACCACCGGCAACCGGACCCCGTAGGCCGCCGGACCGTCGGTGCGCAGCACCACCCGAACGTCGGGCATCACGGTGCGCGGCAGCCGGCGTCCGGCAAGCGAGATGGTCCACGACCCGGACATCCGGAGATGGGTGTGCAGCGTCAGATCGCCCGACAACCGGGTCAGCAGGTGCTTGCCGTGGGTCACGTGCTCGCCGACGGTGCGCCCGGTGAGGTCATCGGTGGCATGCTGCGGTACCCGTAACCGCCCACGGGTCAGGACCCGACCGGACAGCGCGCCGTCGAGCCGACGGGCCAGCGCGTAGACCGAGTCTCCCTCCGGCACAGTGCTTGTTCCGTCAGAGTCGCAGGACCCGGCCGGCGATCACCAGGTGCACCTCGTCGCAGACCGCGGCGACCCGCTGATTGACCGAGCCGAGCAGATCCCGGAACAGCATCCCGGACCGGTGCGACGGCACCACCCCGAGCCCGACTTCGTTGGTGACCACCACCGCGTCACCGACGGTCGTCAGCGCGTCGCACAGCGCCGACACCTGCCCGTCGACGACGTGCTGCACCTCGCGGGCGTCGGCTTCCCACAAGGCGTTCTCGTCGAGCAGCGCGGTCAGCCAAGTGCCCAGGCAGTCGACCAGCGCGGCGCCGCGCACCTCGCGCAGTGCAGCCGCGACATCGGCGGTCTCGACGGTCTGCCAGTGCGCGGGCCGGCGGGTCCGGTGGTGGGCGACGCGGGCGTCCCAGTCCGGGTCGCTGCCGTCGGCGGGGCGCCCAGGAGCCAGATAGGTGACCCGGTCGGCGGTGCCCAGCAGGTGCTCGGCGTGGCGGGACTTACCGGAGCGCACGCCGCCGGTGACCAGGATCCTCACCCCGCCATCGTAGGAAGCGCGCGCACCCAGGCGCGGGCCTCCTCGATGTCGTGCACCGTCGGGACCCCGGCCGGGCGGTCAGGACGGCGCACCACGACGACGGGCACGCCCAGGTGGTCGGCGGCGGCCATCTTCGGCCAGGTGTGCTCGCCGCCGGAATCCTTGGTGACGAGCACGTCGGTGCCGTGCTCGCGCATGATGCCCAGCTCACCCGGCAATTCGTAGGGTCCGCGGCTGGTGATCAGGCGCCACGCGCCGGGCAGCTCGACGTCGGGGGCCTGCACCACCCGCGCCAGCACCGCATGCTCGCGCAGATCGGTGACGAAGCGGGCGATCTCCTGGCGCCCGACGGTCAGGAACGGACGACGGCCCAGGCCCGCTGCGGTGGCCGCGGCCTGCTCGTGGGTGTCCACCCAGTGCCACGAGTCGCGGCTGCGTGCGGCCCAGCCGGGCCGTTCCAGGCGCAGCAGCGGCGTGTTCCCGGCCGCCGCGGCCGCATGTTCCGAGATGTTCTTCGCGAACGGGTGGGTGGCGTCGACGACGGCGTCATAGTCGCGCAGCACCGCGCGCAGTCCGTCGACGCCCCCGAACCCGCCGATGCGAACCTCACCGGCCGGCAGTCGGGGGTCGGTGACGCGGCCGGCCAGCGAACTGGTGACCTCGACGCCGTCGGCGAGCAGCAACTCGGCCAGCGCGCGCGCTTCGGCGGTACCGCCCAACAACAGCACCCACATCACGGAGCTCCCGGCGGGAGGAACGGAAGGTCCTGCGGCGGACCGTTTCCCGCGATGTCGAGCAGCGCGTCGACGTCGACGTGGGCCTCGACGAGGTCACCGAGCAGATCGAGGCGGGCTTCGCGGGCCGCCGGGAACGACACCCCGGACGGGGCCAGGCCGAGCGTCTCGGCCAGGAACCGGGACCGCAGGGCGTCGCCCTCGAGCGCGCCGTGCCACATGGTCCCGAAAACCGCGCCCGACCGGACCCCGCCGAGGAAGTCCGCACCGTCGCCGCGGGCGATGCGGCCGTGATGGATCTCGTAGCCCGTCGCCGCGGCACCGCTCCAGCATCCGTGCGGCAGGCGCAGTGTTTTCTCCGCCGCGAAGTCCGTCTCGACGTCGAGCAGACCGAGGCCGTCGAACTCGGTGGGGCGGCCCTCGACGCCGTGCGGATCGCGGATCACCCGGCCCAGCATCTGGTATCCGCCGCAGATGCCCAGGACCGGCTTGCCCGCTGCGGCGTGGTCGCGCAGCGCACGGTCCAGTCCGCGGGAGCGTAGCCAGGCCAGGTCTGCGATGGTGGACCGCGTGCCCGGCAGCACCACCAGGTCGGCGTCGGACAATGCGTTCGGGTGGGAGGCGAACACGACGTCGAGGTCAGGTTCCAGACCGAGGGCGTCGACGTCGGTGAAATTGCTGATCCGTGGCAGCCGAACCACCGCGACCCGCCGCGCGCCCGACGCGTCGGCTCGGCGGCCCGCGAGTTCGAGCGCGTCCTCGGAATCCAGCCAGATGTCCGGTCGCCACGGCACGGTACCGAAAACCGTTCGGCCCGTGGCGCGCTCCAGATCACGCAGCCCGGGGTCGAGCAGCGCCTGGTCACCACGGAACTTGTTCACCACGAAGCCCGCGATCAGCGCCTGATCCTGCGGGCACAGCAACGCGACCGTGCCGAAGAACGCGGCGAACACGCCGCCTCGATCGATGTCACCGACGACGACCGTCGGCAGCCCGGCGTGCCGGGCCAGCCCGAGATTGACGTAATCCCCCGCACGAAGGTTGATTTCGGTGGGACTGCCCGCACCTTCGGCGACGACGACGTCGTAGCGGGCGGCCAGGTCGTCATAGGCGGCGTGCGCCGCACCGGCCAGCGCCCGCCGGCCCTCGAGCCAGTCCGACGAGTCGACGTGTCCCCACGGGCGGCCCATCAACACGACGTGGCTGCGCCGGTCGCTGCCGGGCTTGAGCAGCACCGGATTCATCGCCGGCTCCGGGGTGGCGCGGGCGGCCATCGCCTGCACCCACTGCGCCCGGCCGATCTCGGCGGTGCGCCCAGACGGATCGGCGCAGACCATCGAGTTGTTGGACATGTTCTGCGCCTTGAACGGCGCGACCTTCACCCCCCGCCGGGCCAGTGCGCGGCACAGACCGGTGGTGACGACACTCTTGCCCGCATCGCTGGTGGTGCCGGCGATCAACAGCCCCGCCATCAGGTCCGCCTGACCAGGAAGAGGTCCATCACCCAACCGTCGCGGGCTTCGGCGGCGGTGCGGGCCTCACCGATCGCCGGCCGCACCGCATCGAGTCGCCCGGTCAGCAACCGCTCGCCGGGTGCGCCGAGGTTCGCGCCCCACCAGATCGTCCAGTCCTCGAGACCGGTGAAGTCCAGACGGTGCGGGGGCGGGTTGAGCATTGCGACGATGTTGTCCAGCCCGGCGGTGACCGCCTCCTGCAGCCGACGCCCGGTCGTCACGTGCACCGGGCGGCCGACCTCGTGCAGCACGATGCGGTGGCGGGCCGCCAGCAGCTGGGGTGCGCTGATCCCCGGCAGCACGTCGAAGTCCAGGTCGACGCCGAGGTCTCGCACCCTCTCGACGACACGGATGGTCGAGTCGTAGAGCGAAGGGTCGCCCCACACCAGGAAGGCGGCGGTACCGCCACGCTGCCGCAGCACCTCCGCGTAACGGGCTGCGCGTGCATCGTGCCAGTCGGCCACGGCACCTTCGTATCCACCGGCGGACAACCCCTCGGAGCGATCGCGCGGCGGATCCGGCACCACCACCAGTTCGGCCGGGCCGCCGGGACCGGGGTGCTGACGCAGAATCTCCTGACGCAGCGCGAGCAGACGGTCGTCGTCGGATTTCTCCGCGGCCAGCACGTAGTCGACGGTCCGCAGCGCCTCGGCGACCTCACCGGTGACGTGATGGGGACCCATACCGACACCGAGGATCCGCACCCTGACCGACGAGCTCATGGCTGCGATTCTCCCCGTCGCCGTCACCGACCGCGCCGCAGCCCCTCCGCTGCGGCGGTGACAGCGTCGGAGACTCGGCTCACCGTCGAACTGTCGAGCTTCCAGCACTGCCAGTACAGCGGCACGTCGAGGTGGGAATCGACCACCGGCCGAAACGTGTCGTCGATCAGCTGCTCGGGGTACATCCCCCAGCCCAGTCCGGCGTGGACCGCCGCGCCGAACCCTTCCGCGGTGGGGACGTAATGCACCGGCCGACGGATCGAACGGCGAAACAGCTTGCGTAACAGCTGGTCCTGGAGCGCATCATCGCGATTCCACGCCAGTGACGGCGCTGCCGAGGCGGTTTCGGCAGAGAAGCCCTCGGTCATCCACCGGTCGAGGTATCCGGCGCTGGCCACCGGCCGGTAGCGCATCACCCCGAGCCGACGGACGCGGCAGCCGGCGACCGGGGTCTGTTCGGTGGTGACCGCACCCATCACCGTCCCCTCGCGCAGCAATCGAGCTGAGTGGTCCTGGTCCTCGATGCGCACGTCGAACAACACATCGGGCATTCGCTCGAAGACGCCGGTGAACCAGGTGGCCATCGAATCGGCGTTGACTGCCAGCGCGATTCGCGCGACATCGGCCGAGCCGCCGCGCACCTCGGCGAGCGCCTCGGCCTGCAGCAGCGCGGTCTGGTCCGCCAGCCGAAGCAGCGGCGCCCCGGCTGCGGTTGCGACACAGGGCTTGTCACGCAGGACCAGCACCTGGCCGACCCGCTGCTCCAACGCCTTGATCCGTTGGCTCACGGCCGACGGGGTGACATGCAGGTGGTCAGCAGCAGCGTCGAAGCTGCCGAATTCGACCACCGCGGCCAATGCGGCGAGCTGCCCGGCGTCGAGGTGATCGAGCACATCGGAGAGTCTAGTGCGCCGCGATGTCCGACGGGTGCGTCGCCAACGGTGTCACGTGGATCTTCATGTGCGGAAACAGCGGTAGTCCGGACAGCAGCGTGTGCAGCTCGTCGGTGGACTCGACGTCGAAAACCGAGAAGTTGGCGTACTCGCCCACGATCCGCCAGATGTGCGGCCACTTTCCCGCACGCTGCAGTTCCTGGCTGTACTTCTTCTCCCGCGCCACGAGCTCGTCGCGCTGCCGCGGGTCGAGCTCGGGCGGGATCGCGACGTCCATGCGTACGTGGAAATACATGTCGCTCAGTTCTTCTCGGGGTCCAGCACGAAGCTGTAGGCAACCGACTGGGAGCCGTCGGGATGCACCTGAGGCTCGAGCACCAGCTCGGGCTTGACCGCGCTGGCGATGTCGTCCTGGTTGTGCGGGTCCCCCGGGAAGTACAGCTGCGCGGTGAGCAGTTCGTGCCCCGGCGCGGACACCTTGACGTGCAGGTGTGCCGGGCGCCACGCGTGCCAACCTGCCGCGGCGATCAACTTGCCGCACGCGCCGTCGGTGGGGATCTGGTAGGGCGCCGGCCGGATCGTGGTGATCTGGAAGGCGCCGTCGGGACCCGCGCTGAAGGTGCCGCGCAGATTCCATTCCGGCAGGTTGGGGGCGAACTGCGAGTAGAAGCCGTCGGCGTCGGCGTGCCACAACTCGACCTTGCCCGCCAGGGGCGTGCCGTCGGTGGAGGTGATGGTGCCGTTCCATACCAACGGTGTGCCCTGCTCCCCGTCACGCATCGGGATGGTTCCGCGCGCGCCGCGCTCCGGGGAGTTCGGCACGTAGTAGGGGCCTTCGATCGTGCCCTTGTTGCCCTCGCGATGGTCGGTGGCGACCTCCTCGATCACATGCTCGACCCAGACGTCGAGGAACAGCGGCCATTCCCCGTCCTCACCGACGCTGATCAGCCACGCTTTGAGCGCGTTGTACTCGTCGTAGGTCACGCGGTGCCGGCGGACGGTGTCGTGCACTGCCGAGAGCACCTCGCGCGCGAGATCGCTCACCCGCTCGGGCGGGGTGCCCGCGACCGCGTCGTAGGGTGACTTGTCAGTGTGGAAGCGGGCGGTGGCCGATGCGCCGGACGCCGCGGCCGACGCAGCGTCCATCGGGGTCTCCAAGGTGGTCATGGTTTTCTCTCTTCTGGATAGGTGATGTGGCGGTCCCGGGAGCGGTTGTCGCCCGGGTAGATTCAGTTGTCGGTGCGGTAGCGTGCGAGTTTGTCGGCGTCGATCTCGACGCCGAGCCCCGGGCCGGGAGGTACCTGCAGCTCGCCGTCCCGGATGGACAGCGGGACGGTCAACAGGTCGTCGGACATGTCGAGGAAGTTGGACAGCTCCCCGGCCCGCCGGCAGGTCGACTCGTACGCCGCGCCGAAGGACACGGAGCAGGCGGTGCCGAGTTGGCCGTCGATCTGATTGCCCATGACGACTTCTACGCCGAGGCCTTCGGCGAGGTGGTGCACCCGCCGCGACCCGGTGAATCCGGTGCGGGCGGTCTTGATGCTGATCGCGGTGGCCGACCCACCAAGCACTTCTCGCGTCACCTCGGCGGGAGTGGTCACCGACTCGTCGGCGATGAAGGGTACGTCGAGTTGCGAAACGAGCCACCGCCGGCCGAGCACGTCGTCGGCCGGGCACAGCTCCTCGGCGAACAACAGGTCCAGGTCGCCCATTTCGCGCATGGCCCGCGCCGACTCGGCGGCCGACCACCCGCGGTTGCCGTCGACATACAGGTCGACGGTGTGACCGAACCGTTCGCGCAGGGCGCGCACCACCGCGGTGTCCAGGCGGGCCGGGCGGCGTCCGACTTTGACCTTGAACGTCCGGATGCCGAACTCGTCGATCATGCGCTCGGCTTCGACCACCATGCGTTCGGGGGTGTCGAACCCCAGCATGTGGCTGACGCGCATGCGGTCGGTGTAGCCGCCCAACAGCGCGGTCACCGACAGACCGAGGCTGCGCCCGAGCGCATCCCAGATCGCCATGTCCACAGCGGCTTTGGCCGCCGGGTTGCCGACCGTCCGGGACAGCCGCGCAGTCACGACCTCACGTTCGGTCAGTGTCAGCCCGATCAGCTGCGGAGCGAAGACCGTACGGATCACCGCGAGAATGCCGTCCTGGGTCTCGCCATAGGTGTAGGGCCGCGGCGGGGCCTCCGCGACACCGACGACGCCTTCGTCGGTGTGCACCCGAACCAGCACGTGGTCGGCGACATACACCTCGCCCGAAGCGAACTTCAGCGGCTTCGTGTACGGGATGGAAAACGGGATCGCTTCGACGGCAATGATCTTCATGGCCGTTCCTCGCTGGTGGTCACGAACTCGGAGTGCGGTGCCAAGGCGGTGGCCAGCACCTGCACGACGGTGTCGACAACGGGGTTGTCCGTGTCGCGCCGCCAGGCCAGTGCCAGCTCGATCGAACCGCCGTCCACCAGGTCGCGAAACACGACGCCGCCCAGCGGCAATGCGCGCGCCGAGGCCGGCAACACCGCCACCCCCACGCCGGCGGCCACCAACGCCAGCAGCACGGCGGTGTTGGGCGCGGTGTGTTCGCGATGCGGTACGAAACCGACGCGACGGGAGGCGCGCAGCACCGCCTGGTTGACCGCGGAGCCTGGGTCGGCGTATCCGACGAAGGCTTCGCTGCGCAGGTCGGCCAGCGACACGACCGGTTCGATCGAGAGCCGGTGGTCGGCGGAGACGGCCACAACGAGCGGTTCGTCGTCGATCGCGTGCACTGCGATGTCGTCGCCCACCGCTGGTGGACGCAGCACACCGATGTCGAGGGCGTTGACCCGCAAGGCGTCGCACTGCTGTGGGGTCAGCAGGTCCGACGAGATGTCGAGCGCGACGGCGGGCAGCTCCTGGTTGAGAATGCGCGCGATGCGCGGCAGATGCGAGAACGCGGCCGTGCCGGTCACGCCCAGCCGGACGAGGCCGCTGCGGCCCGCGGCAATACGCCGCACCCCGTGCTGCGCGTCCTCGACGGCGTCGAGGATCCGCACCGCCTCCGCACGGAGGAACTCACCGGCCGGCGTGAGCGACACCTGCCGGGTGGTGCGAGTCAGCAGCCCCGCGTCCAGCTCGCTCTCCAGCTGACGGATCGCGTAGGACAGGGCGGGCTGCGCGATGTGCAGTCGTTCGGCGGCCTGTCCGAAGTGGCAGGTGTCAGCGACCGCGACAAAGTAGCGCAGGTGGCGCAGCTCCATGTGATCCTCCCAGGTCCCGGCCTCCATGTGACGGCCGACACGCTCGACGGTAGACCGCCGATAGATAGATCACAAAGACCTATAGAGGCCCTATTGATCGATGGCTCTTTTCAATAACTTCCTAGTTCAGGACTAGGTATATGCCTAGTGTGACGGCGAACACGGCATGCCACTGTGCAAGAAGACCTCACACCGCACTGCTAGGAGATGCCCGTGACCGCATCCGCGACCGACCCCGTGAGCCACGTCGCCGGCGTGCTCGCCGACGCCGTCATCGATGACCCCAAGGCCGGCGTCTACCGAGCCAACCGGCGCATCTTCACCGATGAGGAGATCTTCGAGCTGGAGATGAAGCACCTGTTCGAGGGCAACTGGATCTATCTCGCGCACGAGAGCCAGGTCGCCGCCCCGGGCGACTACTTCACCACCTACATCGGCCGGCAGCCGGTCGTGATCACCCGGTCCAAGGACGGCACCCTGAACTGCCTGATCAACGCCTGCGCTCACCGCGGCGCGATGATCTGCCGCCGTAAGACCGACAACCGCATGACACTGACCTGCCCGTTCCACGGCTGGACGTTCCGCAACGACGGCAGCCTGCTCAAGGTCAAGGACCCCGAAGGCGCCGGCTACCCGGAGTCCTTCAACGTCGGCGGGTCGCACAACATGACCAGGGTCGCGCGGTTCGACAGCTACCGCGGCTTCCTGTTCGGCAGCCTCAACCCCGATGTCGTGCCGCTGACCGAACACCTCGGTGACGCCACCACGGTCATCGACATGCTGGTCGACCAGTCCCCAGAGGGGCTGGAGGTCCTGCGCGGATCGTCAACCTACACCTACGACGGCAACTGGAAGGTGCAGGCAGAGAACGGCGCCGACGGTTACCACGTCACCGCTACCCATTGGAACTACGCGGCCACCACCAGCCGACGGAACACCGGCGAATCCGCCAACGACACCAAGGCCCTCGACGCCGCCAGCTGGGGCAAATCCGGCGGCGGCTACTGGTCGTTCCCGAACGGGCATCTGTGCCTGTGGACCTGGGCGGCCAACCCGCAGGACCGGCCGCTGTGGGACAAGCTCGCCGAGCTCAAGGCCGCCCACGGTGAGGCCAAGGGCGAGTTCATGGTCAAGGGATCCCGCAACCTGTGCCTGTACCCGAATGTGTATGTGATGGACCAATTCTCGACCCAAATCCGACATTTCCGCCCGATCAGTCCGGACAAGACCGAGGTCACCATCTACTGCATCGCCCCCAAAGGCGAGAGCGATGCGGCGCGGGCCGCACGGATCCGGCAGTACGAGGACTTCTTCAACGCCTCGGGCATGGCCACGCCCGACGATCTGGAGGAGTTCCGGTCCTGCCAGTTGACCTTCCGGGCGGAGGCGGCCCCGTGGAACGACATGAGCCGCGGTGCCCAGCACTGGCTGACCGGTCCTGACGAAGTCGCCGAGTCGCTGGGCATGCACGCCGTGCTGTCCTCGGGCCGCAAGAACGAGGACGAGGGCCTTTACCCCGTCCAGCACGGCTACTGGCTGACGGCGATGAAGCAAGCCCTGGCAACGGAATCGGAGAAGTGACATGACCTACGACGCTGTGCTCGGCCCGGTCTCCGGAACGGCGACCATCACCCAGAACGCGATCGAACAATTCCTCTACCGGGAAGCGCGTTACCTCGACGACCGCGAATTCGAGAAGTGGTTGCAGTGTTACGCCGACGACGTCGTGTACTGGATGCCGGCCTGGACCGATGACGACCGCCTCGTCGAAGACCCCCACCGCGACATCTCGCTGATCTACTACGCCAACAAAGGCGGCCTGGAAGACCGCGTGTTCCGGATCCGGACCGAACGCTCCTCGGCGACGTCGATTCCCGAACCGCGCACCAGTCACAACATCACCAACGTCGAGATCATCGAACAGCGTGGCGACCTGGTCGACGTCCGATTCAACTGGCACACCATGTACTTCCGGTACAACACGATCGATCCGTACTACGGCACCTCGTTCTACACCATCGACTTCGGCGGCCCGGAGCCGCTGATCCGACGCAAGACGGTCGTGCTGAAGAACGACTACATCCACCACGTGGTGGACGTCTACCACTTCTAGAGGAGACTGCCGTGTCAGCACCCACCAGGCCCCCCGGGCCCACCACCCCGACCGACACGTACTCGGTGGCCCTGTCCTTCGAGGACGGGGTGACCCGCTTCGTCACCTGCCGCAGCGACCAGACCGTCGCGGATGCGTCCTACCGGTCTCGCATCAACATCCCCCTGGACTGCCGGGACGGGGCCTGCGGTACCTGTAAGGCGTTGTGCGAGTCCGGCAGTTACGACGGCGGCACCTACATCGACGACGCGCTGTCGGCCGACGAGGCCTCGGCGGGCTACGTGTTGCCGTGCAGTATGCGACCGCGGTCGGATCTGGTGCTGCAGATCGCGGGCACCTCGGAATCCGCCAAGACGCAGGCCAGCGATTACTCCGGCACGCTGACGCAGCTGCAGCGACTCTCGTCCACCACCGTCAAGATCGGGATCGACATCCCGAATCGCGGCGAACTGACCTTCCTGCCGGGGCAGTACGTCAACATCGCGGTGCCCGGAACCGATCAGAGCCGGTCGTATTCCTTCGCCAACGCTCCGCATGAGGAGCGCCTGACGTTCTTGGTCAAGCTCACCCCCGGTGGCGCGATGTCGGACTACCTCGCGAACCGGGCCGCCGTCGGCGACGCGATCACGTTCACCGGGCCCAACGGGTCCTTCTTCCTGCGCGACGCCGACCGCCCGGTGCTGCTGCTCGCCGGCGGCACCGGCCTGGCGCCTGTCCTGTCGATGCTGCGCGCCATGGCAGCGCAGCAGAGCCGCCGCCGTACCCATCTGATCTACGGGGTCAGCACCGATGTCGATCTGGTCGCCATCGACGAGATCGCCGCAGTCGGCGCGGAATTGCCCGACTTCAGTTGGGACCACTGCGTCTCGGATCCCCACAGCACGGCGATCAACCGCGGGCCCGAGCGGGCCTACGTCACCAGTCTGATCGACGGGGAGCACCTGCACGGCGGTGACGTCGCGATCTATTTGTGCGGACCGCCGCCGATGGTCGAGGCCGTCCGCACGCACCTCAACGGCGCCGGCGTGGAACCCACCGGCTTCTACTACGAGAAGTTCGGCTTGGCGAACACCACCGAGGCCACCGCTGCGACGGCCGGGAGCGCCACGCGGCGCGCGACCGGCGCGGAGGCATCCGAAGAGTCCGTCCTGACGGCGCCCGATGCACGAGGGGTCGTCGGGCAGACCGTTCTCCCGCGACGGACGATCGCGCCGCTGGCGGCCTACCCGCCGACGTCGGAGGCCGACGACACCGCCCGGCGTATCAGCGGTCAGGTCGTGTTGCCCGCGCTGCCGCAGCACGACGACGAACCGGTGATCAGTACCGACGGCTACGAGATCGGCGAGGAACACCCGGACATGCGCACGTCCGATGCGCTGTTCGAGGCTCGCGCGGCGCTGGAACTCGGGGCGCTGGAGCTGACCGTGGGACGCCTCGACAGCGCGCAGTTGGCCGGCTACCGGCTCCTGGCCGAGTCGACGCTGCCCTACGTCGACGGCGACCGCTTCGTCGACCCCGCGCAGTACACCGAGACCAACGCCGCGTTCCACGATTACCTGTTCACCATGACCGGCAACGAGCACCTGTTGCACGCGTACCAGGCGCTCGACGTCAAAGGCCGGATGAGTGCGACGTTGCGGCGGGCGACCTGGTGCCATCCCCGCTGCGCCACCGACCACGTCGAGATCGTCGACGCGATCGAGGCCGGCGACCGGGCAGGCGCGCGCGCATTGATCTCCGCTCATGCGCAACGCTCCATGCAAACGATGCGGCGCGCCATGGCCGACGCCGCAGCCGCGCCCGGACCGGCGTTCACCAGCCCCGGTCGATTCAGCGGCAAGGTCGTGATCGTCACCGGCGCCGCGCAGGGGATCGGCGAACACACCGCACGCCGCGTGCACGCCGAAGGCGGCACCGTGGTGCTGGCCGACCGTTCGGCACTGGTCAAGGAACTCGCTGACGAGCTGTCCGCGACCGCTGGTCCGCAGGCCCTCGCCGTCACCGTGGACCTGGAGCACGCCGAAGGCGCCGACGACCTGATCCGGCAGACGTTGGCCACGTTCCGGACCGTCGACGTGCTGATCAACAACGTCGGCGGGGCGATCAACTTCAAACCGTTCACCGAATTCAGCGCCGAGCAGATCCGCGCCGAGATCGACCGGTCGCTGATGACCACCCTGTACTCGTGCCGGTCGGTGCTGCCGACGATGGTCGAGCGCGGCCACGGCGTCATCGTCAACGTGTCGTCGGTGGCCACCCGCGGGATCCACCGGATTCCCTACTCGGCCGCCAAGGGCGGCGTCAACGCGCTGACGGCGTCGCTGGCGATGGAGTACGCCGACACCGGCATCCGGGTGGTCGCCGCGGCTCCGGGCGGCACGGCCGCACCGCCGCGGAGAATCTCGCGCGGGACGCCCACGCCGGCCACCGACACCGAACAGGCCTGGTTCGACGCCCATGTCGAGCAGACCCTCGACTCGTCGCTGTTCAAGCGCTACGCCACCCTCGACGAACAGGCCGCCGTGATCTGTTTCCTGGCCTCCGACGAGGCCTCCTTCATCACCGGCACGGTCCTGCCGGTCGCGGGCGGCGACTTGGGTTGATCGACGGCGCGGCCGGCGACCTACGATGGGAACGTGAGCCCGGCGCGCGCCCCGTTCGTCGGTCGCGCACGTGAAATCACCGAACTCGGCCGGCGGGTGGCCACGACAAGCACCGACGGCATCGATGTCGTCGCGGTGACCGGCCCGGCCGGGATCGGCAAGACGACTCTGTTGCGCCGGATCGCCACCGAGTTCGACAACGCCCTGTGGGCGAGCGCCACCGCCTGGGAGACCCCGTTGGCCGGCGGGGTGATGTCCCAGCTGCTGCAGGGACCGGCGCCCGCCGACCCGGTCGCCGCCGCCGAGGAATTGGCGCGGGTCCTCGCCGCCGAATTCCCGACGGTGCTCGTCGTCGACGATGCCGAGGATGCCGATCCACTTTCGTTGCAGGCACTTTCGACGTTGACGCGGCACCATCGTCGAATTCCCGCGCTGATCGTGGTGAGCGTGGTCGGCGAGATGCCCAGCGAAATAGGTGATCTCGTCGCGCGAACCTTCGAACTGCCCGGACTGAGGCCTGGCGAGGTCGCGGAATTGGCGTCGGCCCGCGGACACATTCTGCACCCGGCGACGGCGGCCCGGCTCACCCGCCACACCGACGGCAATCCCGGCCACGTCCTGGCCCTGCTCGACGAGTTGGCGCCGGAGACGTGGAGCCGACTCGACGCGCCCCTGCCCGCCCCGCGCAGGATCACCGAGCAGGTCGACGCCGCGCTCGACCGCGCGGGGCCGCACGGTCAGGCCCTGTGCGTCGCACTGGCCGTGCTCGACGATGACGCCACCCTGGCCGACGCCGCCGCGCTGGCGGTCCTCGACGACCCGCTGACCGCACTGGAATCCGCCACCCGGGAAGGGCTGGTGGGCCCCGGCGATCCGGGCGCACCGCGGCTGCGCGACAACCTCACCTCCGCGGCCGTGCTCGACATCGCCGGGCCGCGGGCAGTCGCCGACGCGCACCGGCGCGCCGCCGATCTCGTGGCCGATCCGGCCCGGCGGCTGCGACACCGGGTGGCCGCCACGCCCGTGCCCGACGAGGCACTGGCCGACGAGGTCGACACGCTGGCGCGGTCGTGCGGCGCGGAGGGCGCCTGGGCACAGGCGGCGTCGCTGTTCCGGGACGCGAGTCGGCTGACCGCCGACCCGCTGGCCCGCGACGAACGCCTCACCCGGTCGGTCGACGCACTGGTGGCTGCCGGTGACTGCCTGGGTGCCGCCGCCTATGTACCGGCGATCGAGAGCCTGCGTGAAACACCGCTGCGCAACGCGGTTCTGGCGTATCTGGCGATCCTGCGCGGCCGCTCCACCGAAGCCGAGATGCGTCTGGCGCGTGCCTGGGACATCGTCAACACCGACCGCAACCCGGCCGACGCCGCCTTCATCGCCCAGCGACACGTGCTGCACACCCTGGTCCGGTGCGAGGGTGAACAGCTGGTCCATTGGGCCGACCGGGCACTCGGCCTGGCCGACGAGGACTCTCCCGCGGCGATCGAGGCGGCCGCGGTCCGTGGCCTTGGGTTGCTGGCCGCCGGACATCCGAGACGTGCCGCCGCGGCCTACGACGATCTCTCGAACCGGGTGCGGCACGGTGCGCAGGCCCAACGGGTGGTGATGGGTCGAGGGTGGGTGCAGCTGGTGCGCGACGACGTCGACGGCGCGCGCGCCAGTCTGGAGAGCGCGGTCGCCGCGGCCGCACTGGGCGGTTCGACGCGGATCACGTTGTGGGCGTTGGCGTGGCTGGCGCGGGTGCGGTTCGCCGCCGGCGACTGGGACGACGCGTTGGCCAGCGTCGCGCACGGTCGGCGGCTCGCCGCGGAGAGTGGAATCGTGCTGGTGACACCGCTTCTCGAGTGGACCGCCGGCCAGATCGCGGCGCTGCGCGGTGACTGGGCGGGCGCCGAGGCGGCGGTGCGTGCGGCGTCCTCGGCCCCCGGTGAATACGCGATGATGCGCATCCCGACGCTACTGCTGCGCGGCCAGATCGCCGAGGCACAGGCCGATTACGCGGCGGTGCGCCGAATCGTGACGCCGTTGCGCGGCATGGCGCGGGGCACGTCCCTGCAGGAGCCGGGCTACTGGCCGTGGCCGGACCTGTTGGCCAACGCGATGGTGCTCGACGGCGACCTCGACGGGGCTGACGAATTCCTCCGTCCGCACGAGCAGCGTGCGAGGTCCCGCGGCCACCGCAGCGCGGCCGCGCGCCTGGCCTACGCTCGCGGCCGGCTGCTCGGCGCGCAGGGGGACATCAACGCCGCGCGGCGGGCGTTCGACGAGGCCCTGGACCGCCTCGACGGACTGCCGCTGCGGTACGACCTCGCCCGGATCAACTTCGCCTACGGTCAGACGCTGCGCAGGGCGGGCAAGCGCCGTGCGGCCGACGCGGTGATCAGCGCAGCCCGTGAGCTCTACCTGGCTCTGGGCGCGGACACCTACGTGGCGCGATGCGACCGCGAGCTCAAGGCCGGCGGGCTGCATCCGCAACGGGAGGGCACCGTCGAACTCACCCCTCAGGAGGAGGCGGTGAGCAACCTGGTGGCTCAGGGGCGTTCGAATCGCGAGGTCGCGGCCGAGCTGTACGTGTCCCAGAAGACGGTGCAGTATCACCTCACACGCATCTACGCCAAGCTCGGCGTGCGCTCCCGCTCCGAGTTGGCCGCGCTGCGGCGCTGACGGGGGTCGGCGACCGGCGCCCCGGTGGCGGCGGCCAGTTGCTCGTAGCTCACGCCGGGTGCAAGCTCGACGAGGGTGAACTCCGTGCCGGTGACATCGAGCACTCCCAGATCGGTGATGACGCGGCTGACCGCGCCCTTGCCGGTCAGGGGCAGGTCGCACCGCGAAACCAGTTTCGGGGCGCCGTCTTTGGTGACGTGGTCCATCAACACGATCACCCGGCGCGCTCCGTTGACGAGATCCATCGCGCCGCCCATGCCCTTGACCATCGCACCGGGCACCATCCAGTTGGCCAGGTCCCCGTTGACCGCGACCTGCATTCCGCCCAGCACCGCGACGTCGATGTGGCAGCCCCGGATCATCGCGAAGCTGGTCGCCGAATCGAAGTAGGACGCCCCGGGCACCACCGACACCGTCTGCTTGCCGGCGTTGATGAGGTCCGGGTCCACCTCGTCGTCGTAGGGGAAGGGGCCCACGCCGAGGATGCCGTTCTCGGCGTGCAGGGTGACGCCGGACCCCTCGGGCAGGTAGTCCGGGATCAGCGTCGGCAGCCCGATCCCGAGGTTGACGTAGTCCCCGGCGTGCAACTCCTGCGCGGCCCGGGCGGCCATCTCCTGGCGACTCCAGCTCATGTCAACGCCTCCTGCAGCACTTCGTCGCGGTGCGGTACGCGCGGCCGGGTGGTCCGCCTCTCGATGCCCTTGCGGGCGGCCTGCTCCCGGGTCAGTTCCACGACCCGCTGGACGAAGACACCGGGTAGGTGCACCTCGTCGGGATGGATCACACCGACGTCCACCACCCGCTCGGCCTCGACGACGGTGACCCGTCCGGCCATCGCCGCCGATGGATTGAAGTTGCGCGCCGCGGCGTGGAAGACACAGTTGCCCGCCCGATCGGCTACGGCGGCGCGGACGAGGGCGAAGTCGGTGACGATGGACTCCTCGAGCAGCATCTCGCGGCCGCCGAAGATGCGGACCTCCTTGGCCGGCGAGGCCACCGCGACGGTGCCGTCGGCGTGGTAGCGCCACGGCAGCCCGCCCTCGGCGACCAGCGTGCCGACCCCGGTCGGGGTGAAGAAGGCGCCGATCCCGCTGCCACCGGCGCGCAGCCGCTCGGCCAGGGTGCCCTGCGGGGTCAGTTCGACGGTGAGTTCGCCGGCCAGGTACTGGCGCGCGAATTCCTTGTTGTCCCCGACGTAGGACGCGATCACGCGGGTGATGCGGCGCGCTTCGAGCAGCAGACCGAGCCCGGCGCCGTCGACACCGCAGTTGTTGCTCACGATGGTCAGGTCGTCGGCGCCCTGCTCGAGGAGCGCCTCGATGAGGAACCACGGGATGCCGGAGAGGCCGAACCCGCCGACCGCGAGGCTTGCTCCCGACCGGATGTCGGCGACCGCATCGGTCACCGTTTCACTCACTTTGTCGCAGGTCATGATTTCTCCAGATGGTTGATGAGGGCGTCGGTGACCTGAGCCGGTTGTTCGGCATTGGCCAGGTGCGCGGCGCGGTCGAGCACGCGGAGTTCGGCCTTGGGGATCAGGTCGGCGACCTCCGCGAGCTTGTCCACAGGGGTGGCGGGATCGTCGGCACCGGCGATCGCCAGCGCGGGAGCCTCGATGTCGGGCAGCATGTTTCGCAGGTCGAGGTCGGCGATGGCCTCGCAGCACGCGGCGTACCCTTCCGCCGGAGTGCTGGCGACCATGTCTTCGTAGCGGCGCCGGGTCTCCGGGTGGGCCCGAAGGTAGCCCGGCGTGAACCAGCGGGCCACGACCGACTCCGCCACGGCGGCCGCCCCGTCGGCGCGGACGGTGGCGGCGCGCTGGCGCCATGCCGCGGCCGGCGGCAGCTGCGCCGCGGTGCACAGCAACGCAATCCGGTGCACACGTGCGGGTGCGGCTGCGGCCAAACGCATCACGGTCATTCCGCCCAGGGACAGCCCGACGAGGTGCGCACGGGCGACCTCGAACCGATCGAGCAGCGCCAGCAGATCGCCGGCGAGGTCGTCGATGCGGTAAGGCCCGCCGGGAATCGGGGAGGACCCGTGGCCGCGGGTGTCGTAGCGGATCACCCGGAAGCGTTCTTCGAGGGCGGCGAGCTGCGGGTCCCACATCCGGTGGGTAGATCCCAGCGAGTTCGACAGCACCACGACCGGGCCGTCGCGGCGGCCGCTGTCGACCGCGTGGACCGTCACCTCGGTCGAGTTCTCGGACATGACTCCAGGCTAGGGCGCATTTCCGATATCGTGAAATACATATTTTGCGTAAATTGATACCTCAGGAGTCTCAATGCCGGAGTTGCGTCATCTGCGGTACTTTCGTGCCGTCGCCGAGGAACTGCACTTCGGCCGCGCCGCGGAGCGTCTTCACATGGCGCAGCCACCGCTGTCTCAACAGATCCGCCAGCTGGAAGCTGAAGTCGGCGCCCAGCTGCTGACCCGGACCACCCGTTCGGTCGGGTTGACCCGCGCCGGCGAAGCCTATCTGCGCCGCGCGGTGCGGATCCTCGACGCCGTGGACGCTGCCGGGAGCGAGGCCCGGCGTATCGCCGACGGCGTCGAGGGCCAGCTCACCATCGGCTGCGTCGGATCGGCCACCTACTCGCTGCTGCCCCGACTGGCGCGAGCGCTGGGCGAGACGCTGCCGGGTATCGAGGTCAGCGTCCGTGGCGAGATGCTGGCCCCGGCACAGCTTTCCGCACTGGAGGCCGGGGAGATCGACCTGGCGCTGCTGCGCCCGCCGGCCGGCCGGGCGGGCATCACGGCGGTGACGGTCCGCCGGGACCGGTTGTTGGTGGCGGTACCGGCCGACCACCGGCTCGGCGCCCGACGGCATGTTCGCGTGGCCGATCTCCGCGACGAGACGTTCATCGTGCACGCCGGTCAAGGCCGGTCGACCATGAGCACGTTGGTGGCCACGCTGTGCGGTCAGGCCGGGTTCGTCCCCGCCGTGCGCCACGAGGTCATCGAGACGTCGACACTGGTCACACTGGTGGCGGCCGGTCTCGGGATCGCGATCGTGCCGGCACCGACCGCCGAACTGGCCATCCTCGGCGTGCGGTACGTGCCGCTGTCCCCGGCATCGCTGACCGTCGATCTGCTGGCCGCTCACGCCACGGACAACGCGCTCCCCTCGCTGCCCCGGGTGCTCGAGGTGCTGGCCGCGGTGGCTGCGTCGTATCCGCGTAGCGGCTCGTACACGAACAGGTAGCGACCCCCGAAGTCGAAGATCGCAGTCAGTAGCACGTCGAGCCATACGGGCCAGACCGGGCGGGGCGGGTTGCCCAGCGGCAGGACCACAGCCGTCGCGGTACCCGCCGGAGTCTCGATCGGAATCGACTGGCGCGCATCGCCGTAGAGACCGTCGCGGGTCCCGTCGAACAGATCGTTGACCCAGCCCGCGGTGATCGAGGAGGCGGCATAGACGTTGCGCGGCTGGCTGAACCCTCCGACCACATACTGAGCCAGCTGGAGCAGCGTGTTGCCGCCGGTCATGTAGTCGATGTGCAGACCGCCTTCGAGGCCGACACCGGTGAAGCGACCGGGCCGGGCCAGCGTCAGCTTGTCGGCCATGTCACCGCCGCGACTCCAGAAGTAGCGCTGCGAGGAGATCAGGTAGATCGGCCGGTCGGCGTCGCCGGTGAGCTTGGCCAGTGCGTCGGACACCAACCGGGAACCGCTGGGTTCCACGCCGTCGAGCATCACGATGCCCATCAAGTCGTCGACCGCACCGTTGTCGGCCATGAACCCCGCCGCGCTGGTGACCAGCGTGCCCCCAGCCGAATGCCCAACCAGCACGAACTTCGTCGGCAGGGTCAACTCGTACCCCGCTGCAGCAGTGGCACTTTCGTTCAGCGCAGTGCGATCCCCGACGAACAGCTCGGCGACTGCGCGGTGCATGGTGGAGCCGCCGACCCACGCCGCGTCGGGGGCGAAGAAGTTCGACGACAACGACGGCGCCACCACGATGCTGTCGGTGCGCTCGGCCAGCTTTGCCGCGGTGTAGCTGTACATCGGACCGCTGGCCAGAAATCCGTGCTGCAGATAGACCAGGCGAGTGGAGTCGTTCACGGTCTCGGGGAAGTACCAGTCGGCCGCAACGGTCCGGCCCTTGCCGACGGGCAGCTTCAGCGACCCGGTGCGGACCGTCACCGTGCTCCCGGCAGGCAGTACGGGTGGACCGTCGACCAGATGGACCACGCCGATCAGCAGGTTGACCACGACCGAGCCGACGACATTGAGCAGCGACGCGGACCGTCGGGGCTCGGTGCGGGCGGTCGTCTGCAGCGTGGCCACCTCGGTGGCGGTGTCGCGCGAGCCCGACTCGGCCAGAACCGGCGACGGACCGCGCTGCTGTTCCCGGCGCGGCGATCCGGCCTGCCGCCGGTCCGCGGTCGGCAGCATCGCGGGCAGAATCTGATTGTCCGACAAAGCCTCCGGCAGGTCGGGTAACCGGGCCGGTGCACGGTCGGCGCGCACACCCACTCCGGGGGAGTCCTCGGCCCGCGCCGTGTCGGGTTCTGGCACCTCGTCGACGACGATCTCCTCGGCGGCATTCCCCTCGCGCTCCTCGTCGCGGGCCACCGCGGGTTCGCGTGCGGCGGTGGCGCTGCGGCGGTGCTCGCGGCGCGTCGTCCGGTCGCTCTCCCGGGTGCGGGGCTCACCGCGGTCGGCCGAGGTACTCGAAGACGCACTGCCGGGGTCGGCGGCGGCTACGGGCGCCCACCCGGCCACCAGACCCGACAGCGACGCGGCCAGCATGCCCGCCCCGACGAAGGCCGCCACCCCACGCGCCATCCGAGACCCCCAGTAAATAAACATTAGTTTGGATTTGTGTATTTATAGTCGGAGACGCCGCGGGAACACAAGGGGTGGTTGCGGCATACTTGGGCTCGCCGTATCCCGGATGTGACCGAGCCGTGCGACCGAGGAGCGCGATGCCTGCCCACCAGACGTCGTCCCCACGGCGACGAGGACGCCCGCCCGGCGGCGGAAACACCGCAGAGCAGGCCAGAACCGTGCTGATGGACGCGGCCGAACGATCAATTCTGCAGCGCGGTTTCGCCGCGTCGACGATGGAACTCATCGCTCACGAGGCCGGCTACTCGCGAGCGGCGATGTACCGCCACTTCCCCAGCCGGCAACGATTGCTCGAGGCGCTGGTGCACCGCAAGACCCGTCGGCACCAGGCCGACATGCTCGCCCGCCTACCGGTCGACGGCACGCTGGCGGACCTGCTGGTCGAGAGTATGGTCCTCGTCGCGACCGAGTTGATTCACGATCCGCTGTTACAGACCCTGTCGGAGAACACCGACGAGGGCACCGTCGCCCACCTGGTGGCCAACGATCCGGCTCTGCCCGAACTCGTCGAACAACTCGTTACGGCCTTGCACGACGACGCCGCCGCCGCGCAGCTGCGGGCCGGGATGCGCCCGGGCGACGTCGGACAGTTCCTGATCACCACCGCGCTGACCATGCTGCTGGGCATCATCCCGGGCAGCGATACGCCCGACACCGCCCGACGTTATCTTCAGACCTTCGTACTGCCGGCCATCCTGGCCGATCCACCGCCTCCCCGGCCGGTGTTCGAACGCTGAAAGCGCAACGGCTCAGGCCGACTTGGCGCGCTCTACGTAGTTCTCGGCAGCGCGCGCGATGGCGTGCTCGGTGGGCGCGGGCTGCCACCCCAGCTCGCGCGTGGCCTTGGCGTGGCTGGCCGGCGAGGTGAACTCCAGCAGGAACGCGCTTTGCCGGCTCATCGGAATGTCCTTGCGCAGAAGCGATCCCACGAGCTCGGACACTGCGGCGACACCGCGCACCACCGCCATCGGGATACCGAAGCGTGGCCGGCGGGCGCCCACCGCGTCGGCGGCGGTGTTGAGCAGCTCGCGATGGGTCATGAAGCGTTCGGAGATGATGTATCGCTCACCGACCCGGCCGCGCTCGGCGGCGCGCAGCATCCCGTCGGCGGCGTCATCGATGCCGACCACCTCCGACCCCACCCCTCGCACGTAGAACGGCAGCTTGCCCAGCGCGGCCAGCTGCACGAACATGCCCTGGCGCGGCTGCCAGTCCGGCGGCCCGTACGGATTGGACACGTTGCAGACGACCACCGGCACCCCACGCCCGGCGGCGTAGGACAGCGCCAGTTCCTCGGCAGCCCGCCGAGACGCGATGTAGTTGCCGGCCCGGTCGGCCCAATTGAACGGGGTGTCCTCGTCGACGGTCGCGCCGTTCTCGCCGACGGCGATGGTGCCGATCGTGCTGAGGAACACGAAGCGGCGCAGGTTCGCCTCGGCCGCGGCGTCGAGCACCCGGCGCAGACCCTCGACGTTGGTGGCGAACAACGGCGCCGGGTCGCGCAGTTCGGCACGGGTGTCGACGATGCAGTAGTACACCACGTCCCGGTCGGCCATCGCCGCTGCGACCGTGGCGGTGTCGAACGGGTCACCGTAACAGCGCTCGACGGCCAGACCGTCGATTCCCTTGGTGGAGCTCGACTTCCGCAACAACACCCGGACGTCTGCGCCGCCGGCGACCAGGTGGCGGGTCACACACGCACCGACATTGCCGCTGGCGCCCAGCACCAGTGCGCGCTGTCCCGACACCGCCACGTCATTGTCACCGGCCATGACGACGCATGGTAACGGAGATCGCTACCGTAACGCCGACAGTTCTAACGGACCAACTGGTCGAGTTCGGCCGCCGCGCCCGACTCGGTGTCGTAGACCCGCACGATCGCGCGGTCCCCCGGCTTGAGGAACGTCGACTCCCCCACCTCGGTGTAACGGGTGGCGCCGATGCCGATCAGCACGTTCTTCGGATGGCCGCTGGCCACCATCAGGGCCCCGACGTCCTCGAGGGGGGTGTCCGGGGAGCCCTTCTGGTTGGCGAGGCGCTCGACGATCCAGTCCAGCAGCACCTCGCCGTAGTACGAGTAACCGATCAACGGGCTGTCCACGCCGTATTCGTAGTCTTTGCCGTCGCTGTGCAGGTGGCAGACCAACCGCATCGTCGCGGTCGGGCCGTCCGGGGTGAGATCACCGATGTCGAAGAAGTTCGCCGACACTCCCTTCGACGACGGGCCCCAGTTCTTCTTGTAGCTGATCTTGGGCGCCCCCGGCCGACGGATCGAGCAGTCGTTGAAGGCTCCCACCGCGAACGGCTTCAGCGTGACCACGGTGTCGCCCTCCCAGACCACCTCGCAGGCCAGCCCGACCTCGGGCTCGATCTGCAGGTTCAGCGGCCCCGAGTCCTGCGTCGGCGGCAGCACGATCGCGTCGTTGGACAACGGGAACTCACCGAGAAAGGTGTCCGAACCGGGCGCATACCAGGGGAAGATCCCTTTGGGCGCTTCGCCCTGACTGGTCACGTTGACGAAGTCCGCAGCCTCGCCGGCCTGCTCGAGGTGTCCGGCGAAGTTGCCGGCCACGCCGAACCCGAACCAGCCGGTCATCTCGCTGAGCGCGATCTCGATCACGGTGGGCCAGCGTAGTCGCTGTGCTGTGGTCAGCTCGCCAGGGTGTGGACCGGGTCGACACCGAACTGGCGGCGGTAGTACACCTCGAACGACGCGACCGCGCCGAACCCCCACCGCGCCGCAACCTCGCCGACGGTGGTGCTCGCCGGGTCCTCGCAGACCAGTTCGCGGTGGGCGTGGTGCACCCGGACCCGCCGCAGGTATTCGACCGGGGTTATGCCGATCTGCTCGACGAACATCGCGTGCACGGCGGCATGCGTGACCCGCACGGCGGCCGCCACGTCGGCCACGGAGATGTCGGTGTCGGCGTGATCGTCGATGAACGCGGTCGCCCGATCCAGCAGCTTGCGGCCTGCGTCGCGCCCCGCCCCGGCGGGGCCGGTGGTCGCGGTGTTCGGAAACGCCGCCAGCACACAGCCCGCGACGTAGCGCGCCAGAGGACCGGTGACCAGCGGCTCGTCCACGGCGTGCGGGTTCGATCCCACGCCGATACGCAGGTGCGACAACGCGTCGGCCACGTGTCGATTGGCCTCGGCCGAGACCGGCGACATCGACAGCAGCGCGACCGGTTCCCCGTCGTCGGTCGGCCCGGCCACCGCGGCCAGCAGGGAACGGTCGATCATGACGACGTCGTAGCGCGCCCGGTCGATGTGGCCGAAGATGCGCTGGCCGACCCGGCCGCCGAACGCAACGACCGAGCCCGCACCGTGCAGTTCGAGGTCGCGGCCCAGCAGGTTGCCGCCCAACAGGCCGGACCGCACCCGGCAGATCAGCACCGCATCGGTCGGGTCCATGTCGGTCGTCAGCCGGTAGGTGAACTCCGCGTCATCGAGCGTCAACGGCCCGATCCGGTTGCGAAAGACCCGGGTGCGCGATGCGGCGGTCTCGGGCACCTTCATCAGGCGCATCCTGGAGTAGAAAGCGCTCAACGCCTGTTCGGCTTCGCCGACGTCGTCGGCGTCGACCAGGACCGTCTCGGCCACACTTCCTCCCGCCTTCGCTCGCGGCCCGCTGTTCACAACGTTCGTGAACCCTCGATTATGCGCCGGTCGGCAAATCGTCACCGCCGCCCGCGCCCACCGGCGGTCTGCGGGCCGCCCGAGGAAAACGACCCGATGCACGCGCACAACAGCAAAGTTCTGCGGGCGGTCTTGTATACCTATGGGTGTGGACGACAACACCGAGGGCGGCGACGCCGCCGACCCGGACCGCGCACCGGCTGCAGAATTCGCCCTTGACCAGCGCGTCCGGGTCCGTCCGGACACGCCGGACGAGAAGCGGGGGGTCATCGTCGAAGACTTCGGCGCCGACGCCGGATATGCCGTCGATGTCGGCGAGACCCGCATCGTCGACCCGAGCCGGCGGTGGGCGGTCGCCCTCGACGACGGCGGATTGGAGTTCGTCGACACCGACGACCTGGTGGCCGACACCGACTGACTTCCGATGCCACTGGCTGCGGAACTAGGGTGAGTCCATGGGTACCTACGCCGTCACCGGCGCAGCATCGGGTATGGGCGCGGCGACGGTGCAGCGGCTGCGCGCCGCCGGGCACCGGGTGATCACCGTCGATGTCAAGGACGCGGACGTCGTCGCGGACCTGTCCACGGAAGCCGGTCGGCGAGAGGCGTCACTGCGGGTGCTCACCACCGCCGAGGGCCGCCTCGACGGCGCGGTCCTCGCGGCCGGCATCGGCCCCAACCGCGGGCCCGACGTCGGGCGCATCGCCGAGGTGAACTACCTGGGCGCCGTCGAGTTACTGGCGCGGTGGCAACCTGCGCTGGCCGCGACGGAGCACGCCAAAGTGGTGGTGATCTCCAGCAATTCCACCACCACGACCCCGCTGGTGCCGCAGCGAGCGGTGCGCGCGCTGCTCGCCGGCGACGTCGCGCGCGCGACCCGGGCGGTGCGCCTGTACGGCCCGGCCCGGCCGGCGATGATTTACGCGGCATCGAAGATCGCGCTGACGCGGTGGGTGCGTCGCCACGCCGTGCAGGCGGACTGGGCCGGAGCCGGCATCCGGCTCAACGCGCTGGCGCCCGGGGCGATCCTGACCCCGCTGCTGGAGCAGCAGCTGGCCGATCCGCAGCAGAGCAAGGCGGTGCGACGCTTCCCGATTCCTGTCGGCGGCTTCGGCGATCCGGGCCACCTCGCCGACTGGGTGTGCTTCATGCTTTCCGATTCGGCGGAGTTCCTCTGCGGGAGTCTGATTTTCGTCGACGGCGGCACCGACGCGCATTTCCGTCCCGATGACTGGCCCAAGCCGGTACCGCTGCGGCAGTTGGTGCGGTATGCGCGTCGGTTCCGCAACTCCTGACGTCATCCCGGGCGGGGCGCGATGAACCTTCAACGGGCCGCCGGACGGCCCCGCGACGCATCGATCGACGAGCGGGTGCTGGCGGTGACGCGCGAGTTGCTGCTCGACGTCGGCTGGGACGAATTGAGTGTGCGGTTGGTGGCCACCCGGGCCGGCGTGGGACGGGCGAGCCTGGGTCGTCGCTGGAATTCCAAGGCCGAGTTGGTGTTAC
The DNA here is from genome assembly GCF_010726645.1 of Mycolicibacterium duvalii. Lineage (NCBI taxonomy): Bacteria > Bacillati > Actinomycetota > Actinomycetes > Mycobacteriales > Mycobacteriaceae > Mycobacterium > Mycolicibacterium duvalii. Next base: position 4,194,876 of record NZ_AP022563.1, read on the forward strand.
ACGCGATCCTGGGCGAAACACCGGATCTGGCCCCGTTTTCGGGCACCGACCTGTACGGATGGGTCGAGTGGCTGGTGCGGGGCAGCCACGAGCTGTTCGCCCGTCCGGATGTGCGCGCCGCGGTGCCGGGACTGCTGGTGGCGTTGCGCGAGAACGCACAGCTGCGCAGCACGCTGTGGGCCACGTTCAGCGGGCCGGCGATCGACCTCTACGTCGCCCACGTCGACGCGCAGACCGAGGCGCAGCGCCGGCGGGCCGAACTCGACGCCAGGGCGCTGCTGGCGATGGCGGCCGGGGCGGCGCTGTTCACCGCGACGGTCGCCGACGAGGCCGACGCCGAGGCGTTACGCGCGCGGATCGCCCAGCTGCTGACCGCCGCGGTGGGCTGACTGGTAGCGCACCGATTCGGCGATCGTCTCGCGCGGATCGCGCCAGGTCACGCCCAGGTCGGTGGTGGTGACGCGGTCGTCGGTGGGGGTCGCCGAGGTCAGCAGCCACGCGGCCTCGTAGCTCAGGCCGTCGGTCAGCGGCAGGAACCGGCCCGCGGCGTCGGCGAAGCGCCCGAAGGTGCGCAGCGTTGCCGGTGACAACCGCACCCGGCGTACGCGACGGCCCAGCCCGGCCTCCAGCGCGTCGATCATCTCGTCGAACGTCAGCAGGTGCCCGCCGCAGACGTACCGGTGCGGACCGCGACCGGGTCGCATCAGGCGCTCGTGCACCTCGGCGACGTCGCGCACGTCGACCATCTGCATGCCGCCGCGCACGCTCGGCGCGACGCCCGCCCGCAGGATCGGCGCCCAGCCGCGTTCCGTGACGCCGGCCTCGGTGTGGAACGGCGGTCCGACCACGCTCGACGGGTAGGTCACCACGACCGGGGCACCGGCCGCCTGCAGCCGCCGGGCCACCCGGTCGGCGTAGCCCTTGGTCCTGCCGTACGCGCTGCGACCGGCCGCGGTCGGGGTGTCGGCGGAGATGACGCCGTCCGGCGGCGGGAACAGGGCGCTGTAGCTGCTCACCGACACCACCGGGTCCAGCCCGGCCTCCACCGCGCGGGTCAGCACCGTCTCGGTGGCGTGGGCGTTGATCTCCCACATCAGCGCCGCCTGCCGCTCGCTGGTACCCACGACGCCGGCGGCATGCAGCACCGCGTCGACGTCGCGCAGCAGTTCGGTGATCGTCTCCTCGGCGCGCACGTCCCCGGCCAGGACGTCCACCTGCCCCAGCGCGCTCAACTCGGTGACCACGCGGCTGCCTACCTCGTGCGGCAAGGTCAACAGCTTGACCTGGTGTCCGGCCGCGAGCAGCGCGCGCACGCTGTGCGCGCCCAGATATCCCGTGCCTCCCGTAACGGCGATGCGCACCAGCGTGGCCTCCTTCTCCTCCGGGCGGTCAGATTACGAGGCCAATGGCATCGGAACAAGTCGGGCCGGCCACGGTGGTTAAGTGGGCCCGATGGACCTGAGCGCACCGACCGGCCTCGCCGACGACCCCGATGCGCTGTTCACCGCCTACGCCGCCTGGGCCGCCGAGCAGGGCACCACGCTCTACCCGGCGCAGGAGGAGGCGCTGATCGAACTGCTCAGCGGCGCGCATGTGGTGCTGGCGACGCCGACGGGTTCGGGGAAATCGCTGGTCGCCACCGGCGCGATCTATGCGGCGCTGGCCGCGGGCCGGCGCAGCTACTACACCGCGCCGATCAAGGCGTTGGTCAGCGAGAAATTCTTCGCGCTCTGCGACGTGTTCGGCGCCGAGCACGTCGGCATGCTGACCGGCGATGCCGCCGTCAACGCCGACGCGCCGATCATCACCTGCACCGCCGAGGTGCTGGCCAACATCGCCCTGCGCGGCGCCGACGCGCCCACGGCCGAGGCGATGGTGGTGATGGACGAGTTCCACTTCTACGGCGATCAGGACCGCGGCTGGGCGTGGCAGGTGCCGTTGCTCGAGCTGCCGCGCGCCCAGTTCCTGCTGATGTCGGCCACCCTGGGTGACGTCACCGCGCTGCGCGCCGACGTGACACGACGCACGGGCCGGCCCACCGCTCTGGTGGCCCACGCCGAACGGCCGGTGCCGCTGTTCTATTCGTATGCGACCACCCCGATGCACGAGACCATCGGCGAGTTGCTCGACACCGGGCAGGCGCCCGTCTACGTCGTGCACTTCACGCAGGCCTCGGCGCTGGAACGAGCGCAGGCTCTGATGAGCGTCAACGTCAGCAGCAAGGAGGACAAGGTCGCGATCCGCGATGCGATCGGCGACTTCAGGTTCTCCTCGGCGTTCGGTAACACGTTGTCGCGCTTGGTCCGTCACGGGATCGGTGTGCACCACGCGGGCATGCTGCCGAAGTACCGGCGTCTGGTCGAGCAGCTGGCCCAGGCCGGTCTGCTCAAGGTGATCTGCGGCACCGACACGTTGGGGGTCGGAATCAACGTGCCGATCCGCACCGTGGTGTTCTCGGCACTGTCCAAGTACGACGGCACCCGGACGCGTCTGCTCAACGCGCGCGAGTTCCACCAGATCGCCGGGCGGGCGGGCCGAGCGGGCTTCGACACCGTCGGCACCGTCGTCGTGCAGGCACCCGACCACGAGGTGGAGAACCTCAAACAGTTCGCCAAGGTCGCCGACGATCCGAAGAAGCGCCGAAAACTGGTGCGTCGCAAGGTCCCCGAGGGCATGGTGCCCTGGAGCGAGGCCACCATGACCAAGTTGGTCGACGCCACGCCCGAGCCACTGGTCAGCCGGATGCGGGTGTCGACGGCGATGATCCTCGATGTGGTGGCCCGGGCGAGCGAAGCGACGGGGGATGAGGACCGGGCGAGCGAAGCGAAGGGGTATGGGGCCGAGCGGGGTGATCCGTGTATTGCGATGCGCCGGCTGCTGACCGACAACCACGAACCGCGCAAGCGCCAGCTGGCCTTGATCCGCGAGGCGGTCGGCATCGCCCGCTCGCTGCTGCAGGCCGGGGTGCTGGAACGTGTCGACGACCCCGCGGGCCGCTTCTACCGGCTCACCGTCGATCTGCCGCCGGACTTCGCGCTGTATCAACCTCTCTCGACGTTCGCACTGGCCGCCATCGAGCTGCTCGACCCGGCGGCGTCGACCTACGCGCTCGACGTGGTGTCGGTGATCGAGGCGACGCTGGAGGATCCGCGCCAGATCCTGGCCGCGCAGCTGAAGAAGGCCCGCGGCGAGGCCATCGCGCAGATGAAGGCGGACGGCATCGAATACGACGAGCGTATGGAGTTGCTCGACGAGGTCAGCTACCCCCAACCGCTGGCGGAGTTATTGGAGCACGCCTTCGACGTGTACCGCCGCAGCAATCCGTGGGCCGGTGACACTCACCCCGCACCGAAAGCGGTGGTCCGCGAGATGTGGGAGCGGGCAAGCACTTTCCAGGAGTACGTCAGCCTCTACGGGCTGACCCGCTCCGAGGGCGCGGTGCTGCGTTACCTGTCGGATGCGGTCAAGGCACTGCGGTCGGGAATACCGGCGGCCGCGCGCACCGAGGAGGTCACCGACATCGTCGAATGGCTCGGCGAGCTGGTGCGCCAGGTGGACTCCAGTCTCCTCGACGAATGGGAGCAGCTGACCAGCCCGCACCCGGAGGTCGCCCCGGTGACGGTCCCGGCCCGGCCCCGCCCGCTGACGGGCAACGAGCGGGCGTTCACCGCAATGGTGCGCAATGCGCTGTTCCGTCGGGTCGAGTTGTTCGCCCTGGCCCGCTGGGACGAACTCGGCCGCCTGGACGCGGATTCCGGATGGACGGCGCAGCGCTGGGAGGAGGTCGGCACCGCCTACTTCACCGAGCACGCCGACGTGGGCACCGGCGCCGATGCTCGCGGTCCGGCGCTGCTGATCTTCGACCGGGGCCCACGCACCTGGCGGGTGCGGCAGATCCTCGACGACCCTGCGGGCGACCACGACTGGGGCTTCGAGGTCGACGTCGACCTCGACGCGTCCGACGAGGCCGGTGTCGCGGAGATCCGGATGGTCGACGCCGGCCGGATGGACTGAGTCGTGCGCTTCGCGGGTATCCGCGGTGACGACCGAAGGAGCAGCGATGGCACGCACGCCGGACGAGCAGACCGAACAGCCGCAGGGCGGCCGTCCCGGACCCGAGGACCACGGACGGGAGGGCGGCATGGCGACTCGGGAGATCGCTCCCGAGATCACTGAACCCGACGAAACCTGACGCCGGGCGGCCGCGCTAGCGGCGACGCAGCCAGATGACCAGGGCGACGGCGGCCACGGCGGTGACGACCACGCCCACCGGAATCGCGGGCTTGGCCCTGGCGGTACTGACCGCGTCGTGACTGCGCTGGGTGACCGCCTCGCGGGTGTCGGTGACCTTCTGCTGCGCGCGGCCTTTGACGTCGAACTTGTCCGACAGCGCGCTCACCGTGTCGGAGAGTTCCTCGCGGGTGCGTTCGATATCGGCCTGCAGCTCGTCGACGCCGGCGTCGGGTCCCGGCTCGGGCCGCTGCTCAGGTCCGGCCATGGCGGGCCTCCTTGATCTCGGTGATGTCGCGTTTGACGCTGTCGACAGATTCCGCGGCCGGCGGCGGTACCTGTTCGACCTGCTTCTTGCTGATCAGCGCCGCGATACCGGCCGCGACGAACAACACCGCGGCGACGATCACCGCCGCCGCCCACACCGGCAGCACCAGTGCCAGTGCGGCGACCGCCGCGGCGATCAGCGTGGCCAGCCCGAGCACCGCCAGCACCCCGGCCGCGCCGATCAGCCCGGCTCCGACGCCGGCATGCCGGACGGACTGTTGCAGTTCCTTCTGTGCCAGCCGCATCTCGTCGCGCACGAGGCGGGAGGTCTGCGCGGAGAGTTGGGTCATCAGCTCTCCGACGCTGGGTTCGGCCCGGTGATCGGCCGTCGGATTCGCCATGTCGTTTGCCTCCTGATCGGCGGTCCTCGGGGGTCGGGTGCCCGTTCCGGCGGCCGACAAACCGCGGAACCGATGCCCTCGAGCGCGCGTTGTCCTCCCATGACCCGTCGGACTCCGCCTGCACTGGCCGGCCGGCTGCTGGACATCACGCGGATCTACCACGAGCCGGACATCGAACGATTCCCGCGCGCCCAGCAGGTGCTGGCCCGCTTCCCGGCCGCCGAACGGATCGAGGTCCCGTCGCATCAGGCCAACCCGGGCCTGTACGGCAATGCCGGCAACGTCGAGGACTGGGTGCGCATCAAACGTGAGGTGCTGGTGCTCGGCGAGAAGAAGGGCCTGTCCGCCCGGCGCAACGAGCGCTCCAGCGACTGGATCGCGCCGTCGACAGCCAACGGCTGCGCGATGGCGTGCTCCTACTGCTATGTGCCGCGCCGCAAGGGCTACGCGAATCCGATCACGGTGTTCGCCAACATCGAACGCATCACCGGCTACCTGGAACGCCACGCCGCCCGCCAGGGCGTCAAACCCGAACCGAACCAGTGCGATCCGGTCGACTGGGTCTACGACATCGGCGAGAACAGCGACTGCTCGGCCGACGCGATGGTCAGCGACAACGTCGCCGACCTGGTCGAGTTGTTCGGCCGGCTGCCCAACGCCAAAGCCAGTTTCGCCACCAAGCTGGTCAACCCGGCGCTGCTGGACTACCAGCCCCGAGGCGGCACCCGGATACGGTTCAGCCTGATGCCCGAACAGACGTCGCGGGTCGTCGACGTCCGCACGTCCAAGATCAGCGACCGCATCGCCGCGCTGGACGACTTCGTCGACGCCGGCTACGAGGTGCACTTGAACTTCAGCCCGGTTGTGGTGCACGAGAACTGGTTGGCGGACTGGGCGGAGCTGCTGCAGCAGATCGCCGACGGCACCACCGTGCGCACGCGGCGCCAGCTCGCCGCCGAAGTAATCTTCCTGACCCACAACCAGGATCTGCATGACGTGAATCTGGGGTGGCATCCCACCGGTGAAGAGCTGCTGTGGCGACCGGATCTGCAGCAGGCCAAGCGCAGCCAGAACGGGCAGTGGAACGTCCGCTACAAGAGCCCGTGGAAGGGCCGGTGGGTGGACCAGCTGCGCGATCTGATCGCGACCACCCTGCCGGACTGCCGTATCCGGTACGCATTCTGAAACCGCACGCCGCACTACTTCGGGTGCACTTTCGCGGCGGGTGCTGCGTTTCGGGCGTCGCCGACGGGGGCATCAACGCCGCATGCAGTACCAGTCCAGCGGGTCCGCGAGCCAACACCGGGTCCGACCGCGACGCAAGACCGGCCCGGTCATCGGTGCGTTCCTCGCGGGGCTGGCCACCGGCGCGGTGACCACCCTGCGCCGCTCCCGCACCGGCGCGCAGGCCGAACCCCCGGTACGCCGCGACGACGGACGCGTCCCCCGCACCGCTCCGACGTCGCAGGAGCCGGTCCCGCATCCCGACGACCCGGTCAAGCCGCAATCACCGACCGAGCTGACCCGCCCGTCGGTCCGCTTCGTGCTGCGCCAGACGATCGGCGAGTTCAGCCGGGACCAGTGCATGGACTTGGCGGCGGCACTGACCTACTGGGCGGTGCTGTCGCTGTTCCCGGCGCTGGTGGTGGTGATGTCGCTGCTCGGGGTCTTCGGTCAGGATCAGCGCACCGCCGACGCGATCCTGCAGATCGTCGATGACGTCAGTCCGGGAGCGGCCGTCGACACCCTGCGCCAGCCCATCGAGCAGATCGCCAGTTCACCGTCCGCCGGGCTGACACTGGTCGCGGGCATCCTCGGCGCGCTGTGGTCGGCGTCGGGCTTCGTCGGCGCGTTCGGACGCGCGATGAACCGCATCTACGAAGTCGAGGAGGGCCGCTCCGCGGTCAAGCTGCGCGTGCAGCAGCTCCTGATCACGTTCGCCGGGCTGATCATCGCAGCCGCGGTCGCGTTCCTGCTGGCCGTCAGCGGGCCCGTGGCTGAAGCGGTCGGCAACTACATCGGTCTCGGCACCACCGGCCTGACGGTGTGGAACATCGCACGCTGGCCGGTGGTACTGGCCCTGGTCGTGCTCGGCGTGGCGATGCTCTATCGGGTCAGCCCCAACGTGAAGCAACCCCGATTTCGCTGGATCAGCGTCGGCGCGGCGATCGCAATCGTGGTCTGGGTCGTCGCGTCGCTGCTGTTCGGTCTCTACGTGGCGAATTTCGGTAGCTACGACCGGACCTTCGGCGCGTTGGCCGGCGTCATCGTGTTCCTGCTGTGGGTGTGGATCACCAACCTGGCGTTGCTCTTCGGCGCGGAGATCGACGCCGAGCTCGAGCGCGGCCGGCAGTTGCAGGCCGGCATCCCGGCCGAGGACACGCTCAAGCTGCCGCTGCGCGACACCGCTGCGATCGACAAGCTCACCGAGCAGGATCGCAGAGACCGGGCGCGGGGCCGGCTCCTGCGCCGGTCGCACGGTCGCCGCGGCTGACGGGCACGATCACGCGGCGTCGTTTGACCGGCACAGACCCCGGGTACCGCCGGTGCAGCCGCTTGAAAGGAGCGCTCATGAGTGTCACCGGACGAACCCGTTCCCTGGCCCGAACCGGACTGAAGGTGCAGCGCCGGGTCGCGCTGGCCCAGATGTTGTTCTGGCCCGCAGTCCTGGCCACCGCAGGGGTGCTCGGCGCCGGTGTCGTGATGGCCCGCCGCCGCAACAACCAATCCCAGTCGACCGCCCCCGATCTGGCCGCCCCCGATCCGGCCGCAGCGGTCAGCTGACCCATGCGCATCGTCGTCACGGGCGCCTCGGGCAACGTCGGCACCGCGCTGCTGCGCCGGTTGACCCGACTGGGCGTCCATGACGTGGTCGGGGTGGTACGGCGGCCGCCGCGGCCGGTCGGCGTTTACGAGCACGTGCGTTGGCACAGCATCGATCTGGCCGCCGACGACGCCGCCGCCCAGCTACGACCGGTCTTCGACGGGGCCGACGCGGTCGTGCATCTGGCGTGGGGCTTTCAGCCCACCCGCAACGTCGACTATCTGCACCGCGTCGGGGTGGGCGGCACCACGGCGGTGCTGGACGCGGCCGACGCCACCTCCGTCGGTCAGCTGCTGCACATGTCGTCGGTCGGCACCTACGCGGCCGGACGCTACGGTCAGCGCATCGACGAGTCCTGGCCCACCTCGGGCATCCCCTCCTCGCCCTACAGCCGCCACAAGTCCGAGGCCGAGGCGGTGCTCGACGAGTACGAAAGCGACCGCGGCGAGGGCGGTGTGCCGATCGCCCGGATGCGACCCGGCTTCATCGTGCAGCGCGCGGCCGCCAGCGGGCTGATGCGCTACGCGCTGCCGGGTTTCCTGCCCACGCTGGCGGTGCCGCTGCTGCCGGTGTTGCCGGTCGACCGCGCGCTGTGCATTCCCCTGGTCCACGCCGACGACGTCGCAGCCGCGGTGCTCAGCGCCGTCGAGCGTAAGGCCACCGGCGCGTTCAACCTGGCCGCCGATCCTCCCCTGACACGCGACGGTGTGGCAAAGGTGATGCACGCCAAGCCGATTCACATCCCGTCCGGACTGCTGGGCACGCTGGTCGACCTGAGCTGGCGTACCCGTGTGCAGCCCATCGACCGCGGCTGGCTGGACATGGCCTTCACGGTGCCGCTGCTCAATTGCGCGCGGGCACGTGCCGAGCTCGACTGGCGCCCGCAGTGGTCCTCGATGGCCGCGCTGTCCGACGTGCTGACCGGCGTCGCCCAGCAGGCCTACGCCGAGAGCCCGCCGCTGCGCCGGCGTTCCATGCTCGAACAGCTCCGTCGCGACCTCACCGACGGGCAGCTGACCACCCGTCACCTGCCGTGACGCCGCCGGACCCGATCGAGGAGGCGGTCGTCGTGATCGGCGCCGGTCCGAGCGGTCTGGCCGTGGCACGTCAGCTCAAGTACGGCCAGCACATCGACGCACTGGTCCTCGACCGCGCCGGCGCCCCAGCCTGGTCGTGGCGCACCCGCTACGACGGATTCCGATTGAACACCTGCGGGTTCTGGTCCCATCTTCCCGGACAACCGATCCCGCTGCAGCACGGCCGCTGGCCCGGCCGCGAAGACATGGTCGCGTACTTCGACGACTACGTTAGGCGGCAAGGACTGCGTACCCGGTTCGGCGTGACCGTCGAGCGGTTGGAGCGCCACCGCGGCCGGTGGCTGATCCACACCGGTCATGAATCATATTGTGCATCAGCAGTTCTGGTTGCAACCGGCAACTACCACACGCCGTGGACACCGCAGTGGCCGGGTCGCGACGAATTCACCGGCCGGCTGCTGCACTCGGCGGAGTGCCGCAACGCCGCGGCATTGCACGGCTGCGACGTCCTGGTGGTGGGGTCGGGCAACTCGGCCACCGACATCGCACTGCAGCTCAGTAATGGTGTCGCGCAGCGTGTCCGAATGTCTGTGCGCACGCCCCCGCACCTGGTGCCGCGGGCCGCGGCCGGCATTCCCGTCGACGCGTTCAGCCCGCTGTTCACACGGCTGCCGGCGGCTGTGCTCGACGCAGCCGCGGCGGTGATGCGCCGCGTGTGGTTCGGCGACCTGCGCGCGGCCGGACTTCCACCGCCACGCCTTGGGATCTACACCGCGCTCCTCGAGGAGCATCGCGTTCCGACGCTCGCCGACGAGCTGGTGCCACGCATCAAAGACGGGCGTATTCAGGTGGTCGCGGCGGTGCGCGAATTCAGCCGCGACCGTGTGGTGCTGGCCGACGGCAGCCAGGTGCGTCCCGACGTCGTGATCGCTGCCACCGGCTACCGCCGGGGACTGGAACCGCTCGTCGGCCATCTCGGCGTGCTCGATGACTCCGGCGTTCCCGTCAACAACGGGGTCCGCTGCGCGGCACCGGGCCTGTGGTTCCTCGGGTACGACGAACCCCTGATCGGCCCGCTGCGTGCGCTGCGGCAGCACGCCGGACCGGTCGCCGCCGAGATGGCCGGGTACCTCGGCGATCAGCGCCGCAACGCCGGCACCCCGAATGCCAGCAGCGCGACATCGTCCTCGACGTAGGCGCCCAGCCGGCTCAACAGATCCGTCAATGCGGCGATGATCTCGTGCGCCGAGGCCGGGGCGTGCTCGCCGACGAACCGCAGCAGGCCGCCGTCGTCGTCGAACCGGGACGGCCCCCGGCCGGTACGCGCCTCGGTCAGGCCGTCGGTGTAGAGCAGCAGGGTGTCCCCCGGCCCGAGCACGAAGCGGGTCTCGACGAAGGACGCGTTCGCGGTGATCCCGACGGCCTGTCCGCCCCGGGTGTCGACCTCGCTGACCCGGCCGTCGGCGTGCATCAGCAGCGCCGGCGGGTGCCCGCCGCTGGCCAGGCGGACCTCGACGCCCTCGTCGGTGAGTTGCAGCGTGCCGACGATCACGGTGGTGAGCACGAAGCCCTCGTCGATCGCCTGCTGCAGCAGCACCGTGTTCAACGTGTGCAGCACCAGACCCGGGTCGTCGTCGACGACGGCGGCCGCCCGCAACGTGTAGCGGGTCGACGACGTCAGCATGGCCGCCGACGCACCCTTGTCGACGACGTCACCCATGAAGAAGCCGTACAGGTCCGCGGCGAGCGGGTACAGGTCGTAGAAGTCACCGGTGACGTCGTCGGCCGCGGCGTGATAGTGCGCCGCGGCGTCCACGCCCGCGGGCGCCGACACCGACGGCGGCAGCAGCGAGCGTTGCAGCGTCGCCGCGAGTTCCTCGGCGCGCGCCCAGCCCGCCTCGGCGCGGCGCCGCTCCTCCCGCAGCTCGCGCTCGTAGGACCTGCGGCCGCGCGCGTCGTGCAACGCCATCCGGATCAACGGCTGCGAATCATCCACCGACCCATCGAGGTTCGCGCTGACCAAGACCGGGAGCCGGGTACCGTCCGGGGCCACCAGATCGACGGCCAGCTCCGAGATGCGCCCGTTGATCTTGAGCAGCGGTGCGAAATGGGTCTCGTAGTGGATGCGCCCGCCGACGCTGAACAATTCGGTGAAGGTACGCCCCACCAGGTCGTCGGGCGCAGACCCCATCCAGTCGACCAGCGTGCGATTGACCGCGATGATGCGGCGGTCCCACGTCGCGGTCAGCAGGCCGCACGGCGCCCGGTCGAAGAACTCCTCGGCGTGCCCGGCCGGGTACGCCCCCGGATCGGTCACCGGGCCCCGTCGACGAACGCGATGATCGCGTCGGCGGTCGCGTCGGGGGCGCTGACCTGCGGGCAGTGCCCGCTGGTGTCCACGGTGCGAAGGGCGGCACCGGGAATCCGGTCGGCCACGAATGCGCCCACCCCGGCCGGGGCGATCGTGTCGTGGGCGCATTCCAGCACCAGCGTCGGCACCCGTACGCGAGGCAGGTCGGCGCGGTTGTCGGACAGGAAAGTCGCGCGCGCAAAGACTTTCGCGCACGCCGGGTCGGTGCGGCAGAAGCTTTCGGCCAGTTCGTCGGCGAGTTCGGGGCGTTCCGGGACGCCCATGATTGTGGGCGCGATGGCACGCGCCCAACCCAGATAGTTGCTCTCCAAAGACTCGAGCAGCTCGTCGATGTCGGCTCGGGTGAACCCGCCGCGGTAGTCGCCGTCGTCGAGATAGCGCGGCGACGGCGCCACGAGCACCAGCTTGGTGAACGCCCCCGGACGCCGGTTGGCGGCCAGCACACCCATCATCGCCGCCACCGAGTGCCCGACGAAGACCACGTCGCTCAGATGCAGACCGTCGATGAGATCGAGGACGTCGTCGGCGTAGGCCTCGAGGTCGGAGTAGCGGGTGGCGTCCCAGGCTGCGGGATCGGAACCACCCGAACCCACATGGTCGAACAGCACCAGGCGGTAACGCGCCCCGAGCGGGCCCGTGACGCGCCGCCACAGGGTCTGGTCACATCCGAATCCGTGCGCGAGCACCAGCGTCGGACCGGTCGGCTGACCGACGATCTCCACGTTGTTGCGGGCCCGCACGTCCACGTCTTTCCTTATACAGGCTCACGAGTGCCTCCCGTGGCGCGGTCGGTCGGGTTTGGGGTGGGGCTGACGGGAAATGTAATCGCCGTGAACGAATGGGAGTGCATCGTCGTCGGGGCGGGGGCGGCGGGTCTGTCCGGCGCCCTGGTCCTCGGCAGGGCGCGGCGACGCACGCTGGTCGTCGATGCCGGCCAGCAGAGCAACCTCGCCGCCACCGGCATCGGCGGCCTGCTCGGCCACGACGGGTTGTCGCCGGCCGAGCTGTATGCCCGGGGCCGCCGCGAGCTGGCGGCCTACCCCACGGTGGAGTATCGGCGCGGCGTCGCGCTGCGCGGTGAGCCGATCGACGGCGGGTATGCGCTTGAGCTCGACGACGGGCAGACCGTGCAGGGCCGCCGGATCCTGCTGGCGACCGGGATGCAGTACAACCCGCCGGACCTGCCGGGGCTTGCCGAGATGTGGGGCACCACCGTCTTCCAGTGCCCGTTCTGTCACGGCTGGGAGGTGCGCGACTCGCGGCTGGCCGCGTTGGCCGCCGGCGAGGAGGGTGTGCATGCCGCGCTGATGCTGCGCGGCTGGTCCGACGACGTGGTGCTGCTGACCGACGGGCCCGCCGGCCTGGACGGGGATCAGCACCGGCTGCTGGCCGGGGCCGGGGTGTCAGTGGACGAGCGGCGGGTGACCGAGCTGGTCGGCCGCGACGGCCGACTCTCGGAGGTCGTGTTCACCGACGGTGCTCGGCTGGCCCGGGACGGGTTACTGGTGGAGGCTCCGCTGCGTCAGCGTTCGCGGCTGGCCGAGGAACTCGGCGCGGCGTGCACGCCGGGGCCCTTGGCGGTCGACACCATCGGCGTCGACCCACTGCACCGCACCAGCACGGAGACGGTGTTCGCGGCCGGCGACGTGTGCACCGAACAGCCCTACGTCGCCGGGGCCGCAGCGGCCGGGGCGCAGGCGGCGATGATCATCGTGCAGAGCCTGCTCGCCGACGAATTCGGGTTGCCCTACCCGCCGTGAGGAGTCATCCCGCGCGTCGAATGCGCGGTGTTCACACCAGCAGCGCGCGCAGCAGATAACGGTCGACGAACCTGCGGTGGGCCGACGGTGCTCGGTGCCGCCACTGACTGCTCAGCAGAAACGAGGTGGTCGCCGATATCCACTGCATCGTTTCGCGCAGGTCGAGATCGGGATGGAGCTGGCCGTCGCGCTTCCATTGCGTGAACAGCGGTCCCACGTGGCCGGCCAGCACGGCCGTGATCGCGTCGGTGCCCTCGTCGAGCACCGAGATCAGCGTGCCCCGGTCACCGGAATACAACGCCAGGTTCACCGGGTCCCCGTCGACCGCGGTCACCGGGTGCAGCACCAACTCGCGGATGCTTGCGGCGGCGTCGCGGGGCCGGCGTAGTCCGGCCACCCACCGTGCCGCAGCGCGGTCGATGCGCCGCAGTACCAGTGCGAGCAGCAGGTCGTCGCGGGTGGCGTAATAGCGGTAGAGCGTCGAGCGGGCGACCGCGGCCTCGTCGGCGACCTCGACCATCCGGATCTGCGTATCCCCGCGCTGAGCAATGCACCTCTCGCCGGCGTCGAGCAGCTTGTGCCTGGCCTGTTCGTCATCGGTGGCGGCACCCTCACCGCCCCACCGTCGACCCGCCGGCGTGGTCACAGATCGCCGCGCGCGGGAGTGGTCACCACCGCGAACTTACCGACCGCCGCAGCCGTGATCGGACACTTTGTCCAGGTTGTCCTGACTCACCCGACGTTGCCCCGAAACCTGCATTAGAAGCGCTAATGCGTATGAAGGATAATTAGCTTTTCTGATCACTCAGCGGACGCCTAGCGTGGACGCGTGCTCACCGCCTCGCTCCCACTGGCCAGTGGCTTCGCCACCTCGCTGGCGTTGATCGCGGCGATCGGCGCGCAGAACGCCTTCGTGCTGCGACAGGGGATCCGCGGCGAGCACGTCGTCCCGGTGGTCACCACATGCGCCGTTTCTGATCTTGTTCTGATCTTCGCCGGGATTGCTGGATTCGGCGCGTTGGTGACCACGCACCCGGGGATCGTCAGCGTCGCCGAGTACGGTGGGGCCGCGTTTCTCACCGGGTACGGGATCCTCGCGGCGCGGCGCGCGCTGCGGCCCAGCACGCTCACACCTGCCGACGCCGCGCCCGCGCGGCTGGCCGCCGTCCTGGCCACCTGCCTGGCCCTGACGTTTCTCAATCCGCACGTCTACCTGGACACCGTCGTCCTGCTCGGCATGCTGGCCGGCGAGCACGGCGATAGTCGGTGGCTGTTCGGCCTGGGTGCGGTCACCGCGAGTGCGGTCTGGTTCACCACCCTCGGCTTCGGCGCAACCCGCTTGCGCAGGCACTTCGCGGCGCCGGGTACCTGGCGCGTCCTCGACGGCGCCATCGCTGTCACCATGGTGGCGCTGGCTGCTTTGCTGGTTCTGCGCTGAGATGTGACTTTCTAATGTCGGTATCGTCAATATCCCCGTCCTCGGGTCCGCTGTGATCCACAATCCCGGCTATGCCCGACGTATCCGCCGACAATCTGGGACTGCGGGAGCGCAAGAAGCGCCGCACCCGGGAGGCCGTGCGCTCAGCGGCATTTCGGCTCTTCGAGCGCAACGGGTACGCCAACACCACCGTCGAGCAGATCGCCCAGGCCTCCGACGTCTCCCCGCGCACCTTCTTCCGCTACTTTCCGAACAAGGCCGCGTTGCTGATCCCCGATCATCTGATGGAGCCGGTCGTCGATCTGTTCCTGGCCGCGCCCGCCGAGCTCTCGCCGTTCGCGGCGTACCGGTATGCACTGCAGCGGGTGTTCAGCGGCATCGCCGGCCACGAATGGTCCGACGAGATCTCGCGCCAGCAGCTGCTCTACACCCTGCCCGAGGCGGCGGGTGCGCTCTACAACGAGTACATCCACGTCATCACGGTGATCACCGGGGCACTGGCACAGCGACTGGATCGCCCGGTCGACGACCCCCAGCTGCGCATCGCCGCCGGGGCGATGACCGGCGTGATGATGGCCGCCCTGCACGACACCCCGATGTCGCCCGAGCTGTTGTTCGACGGCCTGGACTTCCTTGACGCCGGCCTGCCCTTGCGTGCCGCCGGAACCGAAACCCGGCACGTCGAGTCGACAGGCACTATCCTGCGCTGATGGTGAAACCCGCCGGCGCCGCCGCCCTGACCCGGCTGGCCGCCACGACCGGAACGCTCGCGGCGCTGGCGGTCGGCGCCGCCGCGGCGGCCGCAGCGCAACCCGCGCCCGCCCCGGTGCCGCCCGGCCCTCCCGGCGAGGTACCGGCGGCTCCCGAGGCCGCCCCGGTCTTCGCGTACACGCCAGTGGCCCCGGGCGAGGTGCCCCCGCCCGCGCCGCCCCCGGTCGGTGCGCCCTACATCCCGCCGGTGCCGAACGCGAACTTCGGCAACACCGGACAACTCGACTTCCTGCGGGAACTGTGGAACATGCGCAACTCCGCGGAGTTCTTCCAGTCCATGGGCCCCGGCACGATGGACCCGGCGACCTGGGTGCCGCCGGCCCCGTACGGATCGCCGCCACCGGCCGCTTCACCGCCACCGCCGCCCGGCGCTCCGCCGGCCCCGGCCCCGGCCCCACCGCCGGTGTGGCCGCCCGCGGGCATGGTGCCCGGCCCGACCCCGTAGCGCTTCCTCGGCCGACCCGCGCCGCAGTGGGGCTGATCTAATGGGCGCGTGACCGAACTGACCGACACCGCGGACCGGCACGCCGCGTTCGCCCGGGTGGGCTCGGCCTACTATCCGGTGCTGGTCGCGGTGTTCACCGCGTTGGTGATCATCTCCAACGTCACCGCGACCAAAGGCGTCGCGTTCGGACCGATCATCACCGACGGCGGGTTCATCGTCTTCCCGCTGACCTACGTGATCGGCGACGTGTTGAGTGAGGTGTACGGCTTCCGCGCCGCCCGGCGCGCCATCTTCACCGGCTTCGCGATGAACGCCCTTGCCGCACTGGCCTTCTGGATCACGATTTATCTTCCCGCCGCCGACTTCTATGTCAACCAGGAACACTTCGAGAACGTCGTCGGCGCCTACACGCAGCTGATCGTCGCCGGACTGGCCGGGTTCCTGGTCGGGCAGACCCTCAACGCGTGGACGATGGTGCGGATCAAGGAACGGACGCTGGAGAAGCACCTGTGGGCGCGGCTGATCGGTTCCACGTTCGTCGGCCAGTTCGGGGACACGCTGGTGTTCTGCGCCATCGCCGCCGGAGCGATCGGCATCACCAGCTTCGCCGACTTCGTCGTCTACGCGGCGCTGGGCTGGCTGTACAAGACGGCCATCGAGGTCCTCGTGCTGCCGGTGACCTATCGGGTGATCGCGGTCATCAAACGCCGCGAACCGACCTACGCGTGAGAGCCCACCCGAGTTTGAGCCTTCGGTAAGGCCGCTCTGGCAAGGCTCTTAGAGCTGGTCAACGCACATTTCGGCGGAAGCTACCCGAGGGTAGCTTTGACAGATGAGCGTGACTGCAGACGCGATGCACCCCATGCGCACCGGGGGCGCCATCCGCGATTACGGTGATCGGGCGCTGCTCCTCGAATTCGCCGGCACCGCCGAGGTGCTGGCCTTCCACGACGCGCTGCGGGCGGCCGACCTGCCCGGGGTGGTCGACATCGTGCCGGCGGCGCGCACCATCCTGGTCAAACTCGCCGGTGGCCGGTACCTGGCCCCGACCCGGCAGCGGCTGGCCCGCGTCACCCCGACGCCTGCGGCCGACGCGGCGGCCCCACCGGAGCGCGCCGACGTCGTCCTCGACGTCTGTTACGACGGGGCCGATCTCGACGACGTGGCCCGCCTGACCGGGCTGAGCCCGCAGGAGGTCGTCGCCGCCCACACCGGCCGGCCCTGGCGGGTCGGCTTCAGCGGTTTCGCACCGGGGTTCGCCTACCTTGTGGGCGGAGACGAACGCCTCGCCGTCCCGCGCCGGGCCGAGCCCCGGACCAAGGTGCCCGTCGGCTCGGTCGGCGTGGCCGGCGAGTTCAGCGGTGTCTACCCCCGGGAATCCCCGGGCGGTTGGCAGTTGATCGGCCGTACGTCAGCGGTGTTGTGGGACGTCGACCGCGCAAGCCCTGCACTGCTCACCCCTGGGATGTGGGTGCAGTTCCGCGCGGTGGACGGAGGCCCGCGATGAGCACGGTCACCCTCGAGGTACTGCGCCCCGGCCCGCTGGCGCTCGTCGAGGACCTGGGCCGGCCGGGGCTCGCCCACCTCGGCGTCAGCCGGTCGGGGGCCGCCGACCGGCGCGCGCACTCCCTGGCCAACCGGCTGGTCGCCAACCCCGGTGATCACGCCACCGTGGAGGTGACCCTCGGTGGGTTCACCGCCCGGGTGCACGGCGGCGGCAAGGACGGGGTCGCGATCGCGGTCACCGGCGCCGATGCCGATCCGTCGGTCAACGGCATCCCGTTCGGCAGCAACAGCATTCACCACGTCCACGACGGCGAGGTGATCTCGTTCGGGATACCGCGCTCGGGTCTGCGCTCCTATCTGGCGGTGCGTGGCGGCTTCGACGTCGCACCGGTTCTCGGGTCCCGCAGCTACGACGTGATGTCGGCGATCGGACCGGCGCCGCTGCGGCAAGGCGACGTGCTGCCCGTGGGCGGGCACAGCGAGGACTTCCCCGAGGTGGACCAGGCGCCGGTGGCCGCCATCTCCGACGACGTGTTGGAACTGGATGTGGTGCCCGGCCCCCGCGACGACTGGTTCGTCGACCCGGACATCCTGGTGCGCACCAACTGGCAGGTCACCAACCGCAGCGACCGCGTGGGTATGCGTCTGGTCGGGATGCCGTTGGAGTACCGCCATCCTGACCGACAGCTGCCCAGCGAAGGCGCCACCCGCGGCGCGATCCAGATCCCGCCCAACGGTTTTCCGGTGATTCTGGGCCCCGACCACCCGGTCACCGGCGGGTATCCGGTCATCGGCGTGGTCACCGACGACGACGTCGACAAGGTGGCCCAGGCCCGGCCCGGGCAGACCGTGCGGCTGCACTGGTCGCGGCCGCGCCAGCCGTTCACCGCGGTGGACCGCGCAGACTCGTAGGCGGTGGACCGCTGACACCGTCGCTGGTAGAACGACAGGTGTGCGCGCACGTCTGATCCACACCTCCGATCTGGACGCCGAGACCCGTGACGACGCTCGCGCGATGGTCGTCGACGCCTTCGGCGGCGAGTTCACCGACGCCGACTGGGAGCACGCGCTGGGCGGGATGCACGCGATCATCTGTCGGCACGGTGCGCTGATCGCGCATGCCGCCGTGGTACAGCGCCGCCTCTATGTCGGTGACCTCGCGTTGCGCTGCGGCTACGTGGAAGGGCTGGCCGTCCGGGAAGATCATCGCGGCCAGGGGCTGGCCAGCGCGCTGATGGACGGGGTGGAGCAGGTGCTGCGCGGAGCCTTTCACCTCGGCGCGCTGAGCACGACCGAACTGGGCAAGCCGATCTACGAGGGCCGTCGCTGGACCCCGTGGACAGGCCCCACGTCGGTGCTGGCACCGGACGGCCCGACCCGCACCCCCGACGACGACGGCGCGCTCTACGTGCTGCCCTGCTCGCTGCCCGACGGCGTGGTGCTGGACCCGTCCGGGCCGATCGCCTGCGACTGGCGCAACGGCGACGTGTGGTGACCTCACCACTGCGGCCACCCGTCGGTGAGCGGAAATTCACGGCCTGAGCGGCGACGATACGGCCGGGCAATGACCGGTTAATCAAGCCGAAACACGCGGTGCATAGACAAGTGGGCATGAGTGAGCCGGAATGGGCGCCGCTCACCGGGTTTCGAGTCGCGGTGACGTCGGCGCGGCGTGCCGACGAACTGGCGGCACTGCTGCGCCGCCGCGGCGCGAGCGTGACCGGTGCGGCGGCGATCGAGATGGTGCCGTTGCCCGATGACGACGAACTGCGCCAACACACGCATGCACTGATCGACGAGCCGCCGGACATCGTGGTCGCGACCACGGGCATCGGACTGCGCGGCTGGATGGCCGCTGCCGACGGCTGGGGGATGGCCACGGAGCTCACTGCTGCGCTGGGCCGGGCGCGCATCGTCTCGCGCGGTCCCAAAGCCACCGGCGCGCTGCGGGCGGCCGGACTGCCCGAGGAGTGGTCCCCGGAGTCGGAGTCCTCCCGCGAGGTGTTGCACTACCTGCTCGAGGGCGGCATCGCCGGCGCCCGGATCGCGGTCCAGTTGCACGGCGCCACCGACGACTGGGACCCGTTTCCGGAGTTCCTCGACGAATTGCGTTCCGCGGGAGCGTATGTCGTGCCCATCCGGGTCTACCGCTGGCATCCGGCACCACGCAACGGCGAGTTCGACCAACTGGTCGCCGGGATCGCGGAGGAGAAGTTCGACGCGGTCAGCTTCACCTCCGCGCCGGCGGTCGCCTCGGTGCTGATGCGGGCCACCGAGATGGGTCTGGAGGCTGCGGTCCTGTCCGCGCTGCGCACCAGCGTGCACGCGATGTGCGTGGGTCCGGTCACCGCGCGTCCGCTGGTGCGCCTCGGTGTGCCGACGTCGGCGCCGGAGCGGATGCGCCTGGGCGCGTTGGCCCGCCACATCACCGACGAGCTTCCGCTGCTGCAGTCGCGCACCATCCGGGTAGCGGGTCACCTGCTGGAGATCCGCGGCACCTGCGTGCTCGTCGACGGCGCCGTGCGGTCGATGTCGCCGGCGGCGATGGCCACCATGCGCGCGCTGGCGCACCGCCCGGGCGCGGTGGTGTCGCGGACCGATCTGCTGCGGGCGCTGCCCGGCAGCGGCACCGACACCCACGCGGTGGAGACCGCGGTGCTGCGGTTGCGAAGTGCGTTGGGGGACAAGAAGATGGTGGCCACCGTGGTGAAGCGGGGCTACCGGCTGCCCGTCGACGAGGCGTGCGCGTCATGAGCTACGTGCTGGTCGCCCACGGCACCCGTAAACAGCGCGGGGTGTCGCTGATCGGCGACATCGCCGCGGCCGTGTCGGCGACGCTGGACCGCACGGTGCACGTGGCCTTCGTCGATGTGCTCGGGCCGACGCCGGCAGAGGTCCTCGGCGCCCGCGCGGGCGAACCGGCGGTGCTGGTTCCGGCATTCCTGGCCCGCGGCTACCACGTCGCCGTCGACATTCCCGATCATGTGGAAGCCAGCGGGCACCCCGACGTCACCGTCACCCCGGCGCTGGGCCCCGACCCGCAGCTGGTCCGCGCCCTGGTCGACCGGCTCGTCGACACCGGCTGGCGGCCCGACGATGCGGTGCTCCTGGCGGCCGCGGGCACGTCGGATCCCGGCGCGCTACGGGACCTGCACACCACCGCGGCGTGGTTGTCGGCGACGTTGGGTTCGCGGGTCGAGCTGGCGTTCGCCGCCACCGGCGAACCCCGCATCGCAGATGCTGTCGCCGCGGCCCGGCGCACCGGGCGGCGCGTCGTGGTGGCGTCCTACCTTTTGTCCGAGGGGCTCTTTCAGGATCGGTTGCGCGCCAGCGGCGCCGACCTGGTCACCGACCCGCTGGGCACCCACCCGGGAGTGACGCGGCTGATCGCCAACCGCTTCGTGCGCGCGAAGGTCAGCGGTCTGTCACGGGTGCGGAGTCGTTGACGCGGGGAGCCCGGCGACCAACGGGGTGTCGGCGCCGACCCGGCCGAGCCTGGCCGCGCCGCCCGGATCCCCCAATGGGGCGGTGCGGCCAGGCAGGACCATCGTGAAGAAGGCGGCGTTGTCCTCCAGGAACGCGGCTTCTTCGTCGGGCAGGTCGGTCTCGTAGTAGATGGCATCCACCCGGCATGCGATGCGGCATGCGCCGCAGTCCACGCACTCGTTGGGGTTGATGTACATCGCGCGGTCGCCCTCGTAGATGCAGTCGGCCGGGCATTCCTGCACACAGGACTTGTCGACGATGTCCACACACGCACTGCCGATCACGTAGGTCATGGCGTCGAGGGTAGGAAGTCCGCGCGCCCCCGGCAGGGGCCGAAAGTCCTTTCTTGGGTCACGATGGCGTCAACGGGGCGGTCAGGAGCCGATCTCGACGGTGCCGTCGGCGGTGATCCGGGTCGGGTAGACGGGCAGCGACTGCGCGGGATCGTCGAGACAGGTGCCGTCGTCGAGAGCGAAGGCCTGCTTCTTGATCGGCGACTGCACCGTCACGCGGCCACCGCGGTCGCCGACGATGCCGCGGGACATCACCGCGGCGCCGGAGAACGGGTCGATGTTGCCGACCGCATGCACGGTGCCGTCGTCGAGCCGGAACAACGCGGCCTGCGCACCGTCGGGGAGCAGCACGCCGACGCCGCGGTTGGGCAGCAGGAAGTCATAGGCGCACGCCGCCGTCCAGACGCCGATCTCGTTGAGCACTGTCATCTCTGCACCACCTTGGGCATGCCGATGGAAACGGGCGCCGGCACCTTGCGCCCGTGCTGGTCGGTGAACTCGATCGTCGGGTCGGGCACGTCCGGGGCGTTGACGAACGACACGAACCGCGCGAGCTTGTCCGGGTCTTCCAGCACGCCCTTCCACTCGCAGGCGTAGCCGTCGACGTGGCGCGCGATGGCCGCCTCGAACTCGGCCGCCAACCCCAGCGAGTCGTCGCACACCACCTCGCGCAGGTGCTCGAGGCCTTTCTCCTCCACCCACGGCGCGGTGCGCTGCAACCGGTCGGCGGTGCGGATGTAGAACATCAGGAACCGGTCGATGTAGCGGATCAGCGTCTCGTCGTCGAGGTCACCGGCCAACAGCTCGGCATGGCGGGGTGTCATGCCGCCGTTGCCGCCGACGTAGAGGTTCCAGCCGGTCTCGGTGGCGATGACGCCGACGTCCTTGCCGCGGGCCTCGGCGCACTCCCGTGCGCAGCCCGAGACCCCCATCTTGATCTTGTGCGGGGCCCGCAGGCCGCGGTAGCGCAGCTCCAGGTTGATGGCCATCTGCACCGAATCCTGTTGGCCGTAGCGGCACCAGTCGCTGCCGACACAGCTCTTCACGGTGCGCAGCGACTTGCCGTAAGCATGGCCGGATTCCATCCCCCCATCGACGAGGCGACGCCAGATGTCGGGCAGCTGCTCGACGCGGGCACCGAACATGTCGATGCGCTGTCCGCCGGTGATCTTGGTGTACAGCCCGAAGTCCCGGGCGATCTCGCCGATCAGGATCAGATGCTCGGGGGTGATATCGCCGCCGGGTACCCGCGGCACCACCGAGTAGCTGCCGTTGCGCTGGATGTTGGCCAGGAAGTGGTCGTTGGAGTCCTGCAGCGAGGCCTGCTCCCCGTCGAGGATGTGCCCCGAGCTCGTCGACGCAAGAATCGACGCGACGACGGGCTTGCAGATGTCGCAACCCTTTCCGCTGCCGAAACGCTCGATCAGCCCGGAGAACGTCCGGATGTCGGTGGCGGTGACGATCTCGAACAGCTCGGCCCGGGACTGGCTGAAGTGTTCGCACAGCGCCTTGGACTGCTCCACCCCTTCGGCCTCGAGGATCTGTTTGAGCAGCGGGACGCACGATCCGCACGAGGTGCCCGCCAGCGTGCACTTCTTGAGGTCGGCGACATCACAGCAGCCTGACCCGATGGCCTCGGTCAAATCACCCTTGGTGACGTTGTTGCACGAGCAGATCTGCGCCGCCGGCGGCAGCGCGCCGACGCCGAGTCCCGTTGTGCCGCCGTCGGTCCCGGTCGGCGAGATGAGACCCAGCGGGTCGCCCGGCAGAGGTTCGCCGACCATCGGGCGCAGGATGCCGTAGGCCGAGGCATCGCCGACCAGGATGCCGCCCAGCAGGGTCTTCGCGTCGTCGGAGAGCACCAGCTTGGCGTAGGTCTGGTTGACCGCGTCGTTGACGACGACCGACAGGCAGTCCGGCGTGACGCCCATCGCGTCGCCGAAGCTGGCGACGTCGACGCCCAGCAGCTTGAGCTTGGTGGACATGTCGGCCTCGGGAAACTCCGCGGCGCCGCCGAGCAGCCGGTCGGCGGCCACCTCGGCGCTGGTGTATCCGGGCCCCACCAGCCCGTAGCAGCGGCCCTCGATCGCGGCCACCTCGCCGATCGCGTAGACTTCGGGATCGCTGGTCACACAGGACAGGTCGGTGAGCACGCCCCCGCGCTCGGCGATCTCCAGCCCCGCATCGCGGGCCAGCTCGTCACGGGGACGGATCCCGGCGGCGAACACCACCAGGCCGGTGTCGATGAACGTGCCGTCGCTGAGCAGCACCCGCAGGGAGTCGTCGTCCGCGGAACGTTTCAGCGGACGGTTGCGTTGCGCCGGGCCGATCGACTCGGTGCCGACGTCGGTGTGCACGGTGATGCCGAGCTCGGTGATCATCCGGCCGAGCAGCGCGCCACCGGCCTCGTCGAGTTGCGCGGCCATCAGCCGCGACGACCGCTCCACGACGTGGGCGTCCAACCCGAAGCCGCGCAACGCGTTGGCCGCCTCCAGACCCAGCAGTCCGCCGCCGATCACGACACCGACCGGCGCGCGGCCGCTTTCGCTCGTGCGCCGCGCGTCCGCCCGGATCGCGTCGAGGTCATCCAGGGTGCGGTAGACGTGGCAGGACGGCAGATCCCGCCCGGGCACCGGCGGGACGAACGCGTAGGAGCCCGTGGCCAGTACCAGCGCGTCGTAGGCGACGCGGGTGCCGTCGGCCGTCGTGACCGTCTTGGCGGCACGGTCGATGCCGGTCACCCGCGCACCCAACCGCACCTCGACGAGGTCGTCGCCGAGGTAGTCGTTACCCGGCAGCGCGAGACGGGGCCGCTCCCAGTGCTCGGTGTAGCCGGTCAGCCCCACCCGGTCGTAGGCGGCGTCGAGTTCTTCTGCCAGCACGGTGACCCGCCACCGGCCCGCGGTGTCGCGCGAACGCAGTGCCTCGACGAAGCGGTGTCCGACCATGCCGTGCCCGATGACCACGACGCGTGATGTTGACGCCATGGCGGCCACGTTAGGAAGCCGATATTGCCGCAATGTCGCGTCGTGTGAAGCGCCCATCACGGTCTGCTCACCGCTGCGCGCGCGGTGCTGTGAGCGCCCCTTGCGAACGTGCACCCAGGGCGGCCGGCCCCGCCCAACGTGCACGCAGGGCGGCAAACCAGCCCGGCCACCGCCACCACCACACGCTCGGCGAGCGACCCGGGCGCCAAGCGCCCTGTGAGCGCGATCGCTCACAGCGAACACCCCCCGGGAACATGAGCGTGGTCGACTCAAGTTATTGGGGTCAGAAGCGCCGGTAGTCCGCCGGTCACGACCAATGAGGAGTGAGGATCATGAACAACGTCGCCTTGTGGAACCGGCCGGCATGGACCGCCGACCGATTGATGCGGGACTTCTTCGGCCCGTCGGCTCCGGCGCCCGGCGCCGCGATCAGCCCCGCCGTCGAGATCACCCAGGACGGCGACGACGCCGTGGTCCGGGTCGACCTGCCCGGCGTGGACGTCGAGAAGGATGTCACCGTCGAGGTCGAGAACGGCCGCCTGGTGATCCATGGCGAACGTCGCGACGAGCGTTCCGAGGAGCGCGCCGAGGACGGCCGGGTCCGCCGGATCAGCGAGGTCCGGTACGGCTCGTTCCGGCGTTCGTTCGCGCTGCCCTCCCACGTCACCGGCGACGCGGTATCGGCCGCCTACGACGCCGGCGTGCTCACCGTGCGGGTCGCCGGGGCGCACCGCAACGCGCAGGCGCAGCGGATCGCGATCGAAGCCAAGTAGCTGCACAGCTACCGGTGGGAGCCCCGCTCCCACCGGTAGAGTGCTTGGTCCATGGGCGTACCACTGGGGATCGACACCCTTCTCACCATCACCGCAGCAGGTTTGATCTTCGCCTGGGCGCTGGTTCTGGGCATCTGGAAGTACCGCCAGATGGCCACCAGCGCAGACCATCTGGCTCACCCCTACGTCGACATCGCCCATCGCGCGGCGCTGCTGTACTCCTTCGCGACCATGCTGCTGGCGGTGTTCGTCGAGCTCAGCGCCTGGCCGACGGCGGTGAACCTGACCGCGGCGGCGGTGGTGGTGGCCTTCTTCGTCCTCGCCATCGCCACCTACGTGCGCCACGGCGCCCGCCGTGACACCACCAACCAGTTCGAACACGTCGACACCACGCTGCGGATCGCGATGGCCGCGTTGATCATCGGGGAGCTCGGCGGTTTCGCGGTACTGTTCGCCGGCTTCATCGCCGGCCAGTTCTTCTGACGCCCGGTCGGCCGATCGTCGCGCGGAACAGCTACTGCCAGCGCGCCAGGATCTCCTTGGCCCGCTCGGCAAGTGCGGCCTGCCAGAACGGCCCGAAGCTGATCCGGCCCACCCCCAGCGGCCCGAACGACGCCGGGTCGTCGGACTGCGGCACCGCGATCGCGTTGACCGGCAAGGGCAGTTCGGAGGTCAATCGCCGCATCGTGTCCGGGTCGTGGCGTCCGACGGGGTAGAGCACATCGGCCCCGGCCTCGGCGGCATGGCGCAGCCGGGCGATCGCGCGCTCCACCCGGTCACTCTCATCGCCGTCGCCGCGCAGGAACAGATCCGTGCGGGCGTTGACGACCAAGTGGACCCCCGCCGCGTCGGCCGCGGCGCGCAGCGCGCCGACCAGTTCGGCATGCTCTCCGGCCGACCGCAGCCGGCCCCCCTCGCTGTGCACGGTGTCCTCGATGTTGAGCCCGACCGCGCCGACCGACAGCAGGCCCTCGATCAGCCGGGTCGGCGCCTCGCCGTACCCGGACTCGATGTCGACCGACACCGGCACGTCGACCGCGGCGGTGATCTGCGCGACGCGCGTGGTCAGGTCGTCGAATGTCATGCCTTCGTTATCGGGCTTGCCGATCGAGTCGGCCACCGGATGACTGCCCACGGTCAGCGCGGCGAACCCGGCGCCCACCGCGAGGTGCGCCGACCAGGCGTCCCAGACCGTCGGCAGCACCACCGGGTTGCCCGGCTGGTGCAGCCTCAGCAACTGCTCGGCTCGCTGCTTGAGCACGTCGTCGGCCATTGTTCCTCCGCTCGTCAAAGTGATCTGTCTCACCCATGACATGGGTGATGTCGCTAGCATCGGTTGCGTAGTGTGATCCATGACACCCTTCAGCCCAAGGAGGTCACTTGTCCAGCACCACCGAACTCGCCGAGCTTCACGATCTGATAGGAAGCCTTCGGCGATGCGTGACATCGCTGGCGTCGCGATACGGGGACAGCCCTGCCACCCGTCGCATCGTCAACGACGCGGAGAGGATCCTCAACGACATCGACCGACTCGACATCGACGCCGAGGAACTCGAGCTCGCGCGCGGCGTCAGTCGACACCATCATGTCGGAGAGCGGATTCCGATCCCGGACACGCAGTACGACACCGAGTTCTGGCGCGGTGTCGACGACGAAGGCCTCGGCGGAACGCGCTGAGCACGTCGTGCCCGGCCGGGCACCGCGAGTTCGTGGCTTATAAGTACATCGAGAGGGAAACGTGAGCGCACCCACCGCCGACCGCAACGCGACCGGCGTCTTCTCCCCCGGCCGTGCCCAGATCGCGCAGCGCACGCTGCGCACCGATCGCTGGTGGCAGGCGCCCCTGCTGACCAATCTCGGCCTGGCGGCGTTCGTCATCTACGCCACCGTCCGCGCGTTCTGGCAGGACGCCTACTGGGTCGCCGACTACCACTACCTGACGCCGTTCTACTCACCGTGTGTGAGCACCGGCTGCATCCCGGAGGCCAGCCACTTCGGCCAGTACCTGCCCGACGTGTGGTGGCTGCCCTACGCCGCGTTCTCGCTCCCGTTCCTGCTGCTGTTCCGGCTCACCTGCTACTACTACCGCAAGGCCTACTACCGGTCGGTGTGGCAGTCGCCGACGGCCTGCGCGGTGGCCGAGCCGCACGCGAAATACACTGGCGAGACCCGCTTTCCGCTGATCATGCAGAACTTCCACCGCTACTTCTTCTACATCGCGGTGCTGATCTCGCTGATCAACACGTGGGACGCGATCCTGGCGTTCCGCTCCCCCACCGGATTCGGGTTCGGGCTGGGCAACGTCATCCTGGTGACCAACGTCGTGCTGCTGTGGGTCTACACGCTGTCGTGTCACTCGTGCCGCCACGTCACCGGCGGCCGCCTCAAGCACTTCTCGAAGCACCCGGTGCGGTACTGGATCTGGACCCAGGTCTCCAAGATCAACACCCGGCACATGCAGTTCGCGTGGATCACGCTGGCCACGCTGATGATCACCGACTTCTACATCATGCTGGTCGCCAGCGGCACCATCTCCGACCTGCGGTTCATCGGCTGAATCAGCCTCACCGGAACACATCTCACCCAAGACGAATGAGCGGACAAGCGAGGATTTATGGCTGACGAGGTCGAGCGGCACTCCTACGACGTGGTCGTGATCGGTGCCGGCGGCGCAGGTCTCCGTGCGGTGATCGAAGCCCGGGAGCGGGGCCTGCGGGTCGCGGTGGTGACCAAGTCACTGTTCGGCAAGGCCCACACCGTGATGGCCGAGGGCGGGTGCGCGGCGGCGATGCGCAACGTCAACACCAAGGACTCCTGGCAGGTGCACTTCGGTGACACCATGCGCGGCGGCAAGTTCCTGAACAACTGGCGGATGGCCGAACTGCACGCCCAGGAGGCACCGGACCGGGTCTGGGAGCTCGAAACCTACGGCGCGTTGTTCGACCGCACCAAGGACGGCCGGATCAGCCAGCGCAACTTCGGCGGGCACACCTATCCGCGGCTGGCCCACGTCGGTGACCGCACCGGCCTGGAGATCATCCGCACCCTGCAGCAGAAGATCGTGTCGCTGCAGCAGGAGGACAAGGCCGAGCTCGGCGACTACGAAGCCCGCATCAAGGTCTTCCACGAATGTTCGATCACCGAGCTGATCCTCGACAACGGACGCGTCGCGGGCGCGTTCGGCTACTACCGCGAGACCGGCGACTTCGTGTTGTTCGAGGCGCCGGCGGTGGTGCTGGCCACCGGCGGTATCGGCAAGTCCTACAAGGTCTCGTCGAACTCGTGGGAGTACACCGGCGACGGGCACGCGCTCGCGCTGCGCGCCGGTTCGGCACTGATCAACATGGAGTTCATCCAGTTCCACCCGACGGGCATGGTGTGGCCGCTGTCGGTGAAGGGGATCCTGGTCACCGAGGGTGTGCGCGGTGACGGCGGAGTGCTGAAGAACTCCGAGGGCAAACGCTTCATGTTCGACTACATCCCCGACGTGTTCAAGGGGCAGTACGCCGAGACCGAAGAGGAAGCCGACCAGTGGCTCAAGGACAACGACTCGGCGCGCCGCACCCCTGACCTGCTGCCCCGCGACGAGGTGGCCCGCGCGATCAACACCGAGGTCAAGGAAGGCCGCGGCACCCCGCACGGCGGCGTCTACCTCGATATCGCGTCGCGCATGTCACCCGAGGAGATCAAGCGCCGGCTGCCGTCGATGTACCACCAGTTCATCGAGCTGGCCGAGGTCGACATCACCACCGACGAGATGGAGGTGGGCCCGACCTGTCACTACGTGATGGGCGGGATCGAGGTCGACCCCGACACCGCGGCCGCCGCGACGCCCGGGCTGTTCGCCGCGGGCGAGTGCGCCGGCGGTATGCACGGCAGCAACCGGCTCGGCGGCAACTCGCTGTCGGACCTGCTGGTGTTCGGTCGCCGGGCCGGCCTGGGCGCCTCGGACTACGTCCGCGCGCTGTCGGATCGGCCGAAGGTCACCGAGGACGCCGTCACCGCGGCCACCGACATGGCGCTGGCGGTGTTCGACGGCCCCAGTGACGGCTCGGCACCGGAGAACCCGTACACGCTGCAGCTGGAC
Organism: Mycolicibacterium duvalii; assembly: GCF_010726645.1. Taxonomy (NCBI): domain Bacteria; kingdom Bacillati; phylum Actinomycetota; class Actinomycetes; order Mycobacteriales; family Mycobacteriaceae; genus Mycobacterium; species Mycolicibacterium duvalii. The sequence continues at coordinate 4,223,552 of NZ_AP022563.1, forward strand.
ATGCAGGACACCATGAACAACCTGGTGGGCATCATCCGCAAGGCCGACGAAATGCAGGAGGCCCTGGACAAGCTGACTGAGCTGCGGGAGCGCTACAAGCGCGTCAAGGTCGAGGGCGAACGCAAGTTCAATCCCGGCTGGCACCTGGCGATGGATCTGCGCAACATGCTGCTGGTCAGCGAGTCGGTGGCGAAGTCGGCGATCACCCGCACCGAGAGCCGCGGCGGGCACACCCGCGACGACTACCCGGCGATGGACGCCAAGTGGCGCAACACGCTGCTGGCGTGCCGGTCGGCGGGCGACGATCCCGTCGTGCCCGACGTGACCGTCGCCCGGGAGGAGCAGCCGCCAATGCGTTCCGACCTGCTCGGCTGCTTCGAACTGTCCGAGCTCGAGAAGTACTACACCGACGAGGAACTCGTCGAACACCCGCAACGGAAGGGCTGAGCGATGGGTGCATACACAGCGAAGATGCGGGTCTGGCGCGGTGACGCCGCCGGCGGTGAGCTCAAGGACTACTCCGTCGAGGTCAACGAGGGCGAGGTCGTCCTCGACATCATCCACCGGCTGCAGCAGACCCAGACCGGTGACCTGGCGGTGCGCTGGAACTGCAAGGCGGGTAAGTGCGGCTCGTGCTCGGTCGAGATCAACGGCCGCCCGCGGCTGGCCTGCATGACCAGGATGTCGACGTTCGGCGAGGACGAGGTCGTCACCGTGACCCCGCTGCGCACGTTCCCCGTGATGCGGGACCTCGTCACCGACGTCAACTTCAACTACGAGAAGGCCCGCGAGATCCCGTCGTTCACCCCGCCGAAGGATCTGCAGCCGGGTGAGTACCGGATGGCGCAGGAAGACGTCAACCGGTCGCAGGAGTTCCGCAAGTGCATCGAGTGCTTCCTGTGCCAGAACGTCTGCCACGTCAACCGCGACCACGAGGAGAACAAGAAGGCGTTCGCCGGTCCGCGGTACCTGATGCGGCAGGCCGAGCTCGACATGCATCCCCTCGACGTGCACTCACGCCGCGCCGAGGACGCCCAGGAAGAGCACGGCCTCGGGTACTGCAACATCACCAAGTGCTGCACCGAGGTGTGCCCCGAGCACATCAAGATCACCGACAACGCGCTGATCCCGATGAAAGAGCGGGTCGCCGACCGCAAGTACGACCCGGTCGTGTGGTTGGGCAACAAGCTCTTTCGGCGCCGCTGAACTCGACGGGCGACGCGCAGCGGTCACCTCGGTGGCCGTTGCGCGATCCGTCGACAAATCCACTGCTGATGCACAGTTAAAGGCTTGCCATCAGGGGTACGCTCGGCAGGACAAGCCAGTCCTCGGCAGGACGTCAGATGTCCTGCAGTCACCCTTTGAAGAAAGTCAGCGTTATGTCTGTTCGTGCGATTCAGAGCAACAATGATATTCGTACCGCGATCCGCGAACTGAGCACCCGGGCCGACCTGGCCCGCAAGCAGGGCCGTAGCGATGACGCCGCCGAGCTCGACCGCCGCGTCCGCCACTACCGCGACGAACTCGCCGCGCGTCCCTGAGTTCTGCCGCTCAGCCGTCCAGCCGGCGGAAAGTGCTGCGGTGGAACACAATCGGTGACACCTCCGGGTGCAGCGAGATGTCGACGACCCGCAGCACCACGATGGTGTGATCCCCGGCGGCGACCTGCTGTTCGACGCTGCTCTCCAGCCAGACGCTGGTGCCGTGGATGAACACCGCGCCGCGCTCGGTGGATGCCGTGTCCAGGCCCGCGAACCGGTCACCGGTCTTGGCGGCCAGCGTGCGCGCCGCCGCGTCGTGCGCTTCCCCCAGCACGCTGATGCCGAGGTAGGGCAGGTCCTTGAGCTTCGGCCACGTCGTCGACGAATTCTGCACACAGAACGACACCAGCGGCGGATCCAGCGACACCGGGACGAACGTGCTGGCCGCCAGCCCGACCCGGACTCCGTCCACCTCGGCGGCGATGGCGATCACCCCGGACGGGAAGTGCCCGAACGCCTCGCGCAGGAACGAAGGATCGAGCTCGGCCGGTGCGCGATGGTGTGAGCCGCTCATGGCCGCATCATCGCACGCGTCCGGGTGCGGCGCGGACGTCCGGGTCCGCCCAGCGGTAACGTGACGCCATCATGTGGATCCCGCTGCTGGCGATGGCCGTTGCGGTCAGCCTGGAGCCGTTCCGGATCGGGATGACGGTGCTGATGATCAACCGGCCCCGCCCCGCCCTACAGCTGCTGACCTTCCTCGCCGGCGGCTTCGTGATGGGCACGACGGTCGGTGTGGTGGTGTTGTTCGCCCTGCGGCCGGCGCTGGGCTCCGCGCACTTCACGCTGCCGCGGGTGCAGATCGCCGTGGGCGCCGTCATCCTGGTCAACGCCGCGCTCGTGGCGGCTGGGGTGTGGGGTGGCGGCGACGGGCCGCCGGGACGGTGGGTGACTCGCGGACGAGCGCTGCTCGAGGGCCGGTCGCTGTGGATCGCCGGTGTCAGCGGCCTGGGCATCGCACTGCCGTCGGTCGACTACCTGGCCGCGCTGGCGCTGATCGTCGCGTCGGGAGCCGCGACCAGCATCCAGTTGAGCGCCCTGATGCTGTTCAATGTGGTGGCGTTCGCGCTGGTAGAGATTCCGCTGTTGTGTTACCTGGTGGCACCCGAGCGCACCCGCGCCGCGTTGGCGGCCCTGTATGCGTGGCTGCGGACCCAGGGCCGGCGCGGGGTGGCCGTGCTGCTGGCCGCCGTCGGCGCCATGCTGCTCGGTGTCGGCCTGGCCGGACTGTAGCGCTACGGCGGGTTGTTCAGTACGTACTGCAACCCGGACAGCAGCTGCGACACCGGATCCGCGCCGCCGCCGAACGCGGCCTGGGTGGCCGGAGCGGTGACCTCGGCCGGGTCGTAACCGTTGACCGGGTCGACGGTGATCGGCGCGGTCAGCGGATCGTCGTGACGCGAGTAGCCGGCGTCGACGTAGGGCTTGAGTACCCGGTCGAGCTCCATCAGCGTGTCCTTGGGCACCCCGAGGTACTTGAACGGCAGCACCAGCGGCAGGTGCTCTTCGGGAATCAGGTAGGTGGTCGTACTGGCGCCGCGCGAGTTGACCGTGGTGCGGATGTTCTGCGGCGGCACCATCTCCGGTCTGGTGAACGCGACCGCGGTGTGGCCGGTGGCCAGCCCGACGATGGCGTTGGCCACCGAGATCCAGTTGTCCGGCCGGTCGGGCCAGTCGGCGATGCTGTCGTAGGCGGAGACGAACTGGTGGGTGTCGTACTGGCTTTCCACCGGCGGCGGGATGCGGTAGTCCAGCGACGGCACCACGCTGCCGACCGGGAAGTTCTGCGTCAGGAAGCTCTCGCCGAAGGCGTGCCGGGCCACCGGGTCGCCGTACATCGCGAAGCTCAGCTCGTCGGGCGGCGGGGCGGCCGGGTCGTAGGCCAGCCGGGCCTGCACGTCGTTGAGCACCATCGCGCCCTCGGACAGGCCGATCGCGGTGCCGCGGCCGCCGTTCTTGATCGCGGCGATGGTGTCGGGGGCACCGATGTCGACCGACTCCCCGACGCTCGGGCCGTCGAGCCCGAGTCCCGGGGCGACGCGGTCCCCGAACGCCCCGATGCCGGGGAACAACCGTTCCAGGGTGTGGCCCTGTACCTGCCCGGCGGGGTAGTCGACGATCTGGCGGTCCAGCCCGGGGAACCAGTCCGCGCCGGTGCGCATGATGTATTCGTCGTACGGGATGCCGAGCACGTGGGCGCCGCCGAGCGCGTAGGCCCGGCCCGGGGTGCCGATCGGCGGTCCGTCGCTGTCGGGCGGAGGGGCCGGCGGCGGGTCCTGGGCCACGGCGGGGCCGAGGCCGAGCAGCCCTGCGGTGCAGGCCGTGCCCAGCGCGGTACCGAACGCGAGGAGTCGCCTCATGTGTCGGTCACCCCCGCCCGTTCGACTGCCTCCCGCAGCCTACTCGTCAACTGGGGTCGCCGACCGTACGGTTGTTGACGGAATACTGGCCGAATTTCGTCAGAGATCGAACAGTCGCGGGGCCGGCACCGGACGGGCCCGGGCTCAGCCATCGACCCGGACCAAGCCACCGCGCTGATACAGCTCCACGCACGCGGCGCGCCGGATCTTGCCGCTCGTCGTGGTCGGCAACGAGCCCGCCTCGACCAGCGCGACGTCCTCGACGCTCAGGCCGTGCGCCGTGGCGACCGCCGCGGTGACCTCACTCATGAGCGCGGCGGCGGCAGCACCGTCGGTCGACCTCTTGACCTCGACGACGACCACCAGCGTCTCGGTCCCGCGCACCGGCACCGCGATCGCGGCGACCCGGCCGCCGGTGACCTCGCCGACGGTGGCCTCGATGTCGTCCGGGTAGTGGTTGCGGCCCCGGATGATCAGCAGATCCTTGATGCGGCCGACGATGAACAGTTCCCGCTCGGCGATGAACCCCAGATCACCGGTGCGCAGCCACGGGCCCGGCGGGGTGCCCGGCGACGGTTCGAGAAGCGTTGCGCCGAAACAGCTCTGCTCCTCGGCCGACTTCCCCCAGTACCCGGCGGAGACGTTGTCGCCGTGCACCCAGATTTCACCGACGACGTCGGCGGCGCATTCGGTGTGGGTCTGGCTGTCGACGATCCGTACCGACGGCGAAGGCGGCACCCGGTATCGCACCAGGGCGGTTCCGGTGCCCTCGTCACACGGCCGCACCCGGCCCAGGCCGAGTTCGGCGGTGTCGAAGTACCCCGCCGGTGCCGACTCGTCCCAGGTTCCCGTCGCCACGAACACCGTGGCCTCGGCCAGGCCGTAGGCCGGCCGCATCATGTGGTCGCGGAAATTGAAGTGTGCGAACCGATCGACGAAGCGGTGCAGCGTGGCCGGCTCCACCCGCTCGGCGCCGCTGATGATGCCGACCACGCCACCGAGGTCGAGCCCGGCCAGGTCGTCGTCGCGGGTCTTGCGGGCCGCCAGGTCGAACGCGAAGTTGGGCGCCGAAGACCATGCGTGGGGGTTCTCGGCCAGCGCGCGCACCCACCGGGAGGGCTGCTCCAGGAACGCCACCGGGCTCATCAGCGCGGCGCGGCGGCCGCACAGGATCGGCGCGCACACCCCCAGCACCAGCCCCATGTCGTGGTAGAACGGCAGCCACGACACCAGCGTGGCGTCCGCCGGCAGCGGGGAGTCGGCGAAGAAGTTGCTCATCAGCTGGTCGAAGTTCACCGTGAGGTTGCGGTGCGACAGCATCACCCCGGTGGGCGCCCGCGTGGACCCGGAGCTGTACTGCAGGTAGGCGATCGCCGGGAACTCGGTGGTCGGCGCGGCGGCGGCGCCGTCCAGATGCAGCGCGTCGATCTCGACGATCTTCGGCGCCGCCGACAGCGGCGCCTGCGCCACGTAATCACCGACGTCACCGGCCGCCGCCGACGTGGTCAGCACGACCGCCGGCTCGGTGTCGGCGAGGACCGTGCTGACCCGGTCGTGGCTGGAACCCCGATGCGGCAGCGGCAGCGGCACCGCGACCAGACCGGCCTGCATCGCGCCCAGGAAGCCGAGGATGTAGTCGAGGCCCTGGGGGGCGAGGATCACCGCGCGGTCCCCCGCCGCACCGTGCCGGGCGATCTCGGCCGCCAGATTCAGCGTGCGGCGCGCCAGCTGCGCCCAGGTCAGGCTCTCCGGCACCCCGGCGGCGTCGCGGTCGTAGTCGGTGAACGTGTACGCGACGTCGTCGGGCCGCAGGCTGGCACGTCCGTGCAGCATCGACAGGATCGACGACTGCCCCATCCCCACTCCTGAACCTGTCATGTCTCTGACGCCACTTCGGCCGGCTCGCGCTCCGCGGGTCGCCGCGGCGGCGGCCGCGACGGCCACCAGTTGGCCCGGCCGACCAGCGTCGCGATCGCCGGCACCGTGATGGTGCGGACGACGAAGGTGTCCAACAGGATCCCGACGCCGATCACGAACCCACCCTGCACCACGATGCCGATGCTGGAGAACATCAGCCCCGCCATCGACGCGGCGAAGATCAGACCGGCTGCGGTGATCACCCCGCCGGTCGAACCCAGCGTCCGGATCACCCCGAACCGCACGCTGTGCGGGGACTCGTCGCGCAACCGGGACACGAACAGCATGTTGTAGTCCGCGCCCACGGCCACCAGCACCACGAACGCCAGCGGCGGCACACTCCAGTGCAATTGCTGGTCGAGGAGCAGCTGGAACACCAGCACCCCGATGCCGATGGCCGCGAAGTACGACACCACCACCGAACCGACCAGATAGAACGGCGCGACAACCGAACGCAGCAGCACCATCAGGGTCAGCAGCACCACGATCAGGGTCACGATGATGATGAACCGGATGTCGCGCTCGTAGTAGTCGCGGGTGTCGCGCAGCGCGGCCGGGTAGCCGCCCATGGAGATCTCGGCGTCGGCGAGTGTGGTGTTCGGCTGGGCGCCGCGGGCGATGTCGCTGATCTCGTTGACCTGGTCCATCGCCTCGGGGCTGAACGGGTTGAGCTTGGTCTGCACCAGGTAGCGCACCGCATGCCCGTCCGGGGAGATGAACGCCTCGGCGGCCTTCTGGAACTCCACGGCGTTGAGCACTTCGGCCGGGATGTTGAACCCGGCCATCGTCGAGCCCGCCGCGTCCTTGCGCATGGTCAGCAGAAACGCCGACGCCTGGTCCAGCCCGGCGGCCATCACCTTGATCTGCTCGACGAGTTGGTCGACGCCGCCGGCCACCTGCCGGCTTCCGCTGGCCAACCGGTCGGCACCGTCGCGCACCTCGGCCAGCCCGGCCTGCGCGCCGGCCGGGGAGTCCAGCCCCAGGTCGTCGACGGCGGAGACGATGTCGGTGACCGCCGCGTTGAGCGTCTTGACCGTCTGGTTGAGCGACTGCCGGTCGTCGAGCCCCTCCAACTCCCCGGCCAGCGTGTTGATCCGGTTCAGCCGCCCGTCTTCCTGTGCCTGCATCAACCGTTCGAACTGGGCGCGGGTGTCGACACAGGACGGGTTCGCGTCGCAGACCGCGTTGCCGTGCAGCGCGGTCAGCACCGGGCCGATCCACCCGAACATGTCGCGCACCGCGGCGAAGTTGATTCCCATCGACAGGCCCAGTTCGTTGACGCTCTGCACGAGTTGGGCCGCGGTCTCCACGTCGCGCACCAGCCGCTCGCCCCCGTACTCGGTACGCACGGAGGTCACCGCGGTCAGCAGGGTCTGCAGGCTCGGCGCGATCTCGTTGACCTGGGCGCGCACGTCGCCGAGGGTGTCGGCCAGCGTGTCGGCGCCGTCGGCGAGGGTGTTCAGATCCCCGGTGCGCTCCCCGATCTGGGCCGAACCGGCGGCCAGCCGGTCACCGACGATGCCGGCCTGGAACGTGGCCCGGAACTCGGGCGGCACCTCCCCCAGCGGTCGGGTGACCCCGCTGACCAGACCGACGTCCGGCAGCTGCGCGATCCGGGAGGCCATCTGCTCGAGGTCGGCCAGTGCCTGCGGGGTGCGCAGGTCGCGCTCGGACTGCACCAGGATGTACTGCGGAATGGACTGGCTGATCGGGAAGTGCCGTTCCAGCGCCGCGTATCCGACCGAGCTGGGCGCCGACGCGGCGACAGCCTTGCGATCGTCGTAGTTGAACTGCGCGGCGAGCGCGAACCCGGCCAGCAGCACCAGGACCAGCACGCTGGCGACCAGGTGCGGCACCGGCCGGCGCACGATGCGGATGCCGGACCGGCGCCAGAACTGAGCGGTCAGTTCCCGTCGCGGTTTGATCCAGCCGCGCGGGCCGGCCAGCACCAGGATCGCGGGCAACAGCGTCATCCCGGCCAGGTAGGCCACCCCGATGCCGATCGCGGCCGAGACGCCGATGGTCTTGAAGACGCCCATCTCGGCGAAGTTCATGACCAGGAAGGTGATGCCGACGGTCGCCGCGGACGCGGTGATGACCTTGCCGATCGAGATCATCGCCGAGGTCACCGCGGCGTCGAATTCCGCGCCGCGGCGCAGGTAGTCGTGGTAACGGCTGATCATGAAGACGGCGTAGTCGGTGCCGGCGCCGGCCATGATCGCGCTGAGGAACACGATCGACTGATTGGACACCCCTGCGCCGGTCAGATGCGAGTAGCCGGCCACCACCCCCTGGGCGATCATCAGAGACGAGCCGATGGTCACCAGCGGCAACAGCATCGTCACCATGTTGCGGTACACCAGCAGCAGCACCCCGAGCACCAGCACCGCGATCGCGATCTCGATCGGCAGCCGGTCCTGGGTGCCGGCGACGGTCAGGTCGGCGACCGTGGCCGCGGGACCGGTGATGTACACGTCGAGAGGACCGTCGCGCGGGGTGTGATGCCGGATCACATCGGAGGTGCGGTTGAACGCGTCGAACGCCCGCGGGGTGCCCAGCTCGCCCTCGAGGCTTACCGGCAGCACCCACGTCGTCTTGTCCGCACTGGTGAGGAACTGCCGTAGTTGCGGGGTGCTGACGAAGTCCTGCACCGACACCACATCGGTGACGTGGTCCTGCAGAGCGTCGACCACCTCGCGGTAGACGAGCTCGTCGTCGGGCCGCAGGCCGCCCTCGTTGATGAACGCGACGACGAGCAGATTGTCCGACGCCGACTCCTGGAACGCCTCGGCCATCTCCCGGGCGGCGACACTCGACGGCGCGTCGGCGGGCAGGATGACGAGCGGGTTCTTCTCGGCCATCGCCCCCAGCGACGGGAAGGACAGCGGCAACGCGACCGCGAGCGCGATCCACACCCCGATGACCGCCCACGGCCACCGCACCACGACATCAGCTAGCCGACGCATGAGCACCTGACATCACGCATATCGCTGGGACCTGGGTTTGCCGACTGATTCACGCTAAGCGACGAGTCCCCAGTGCCCGCTGTCGGCGACCCGGCAGGACACATCGCTCATCACCTTCATGTACCGCGTCACTGATTTCTCGGCGACCGGGTTGTCGGGATGCATGATCGCCATCACCGTGCCTTCGCCGTACCGGAAAATGTAGATGGTCAGCTGATAAGAGAATCGGCCGTCCGGGAAGATGCCGATGTTGTCCGCGAGCCCCATGTCGGCCGCGGCCAGAATCGCGTTGAGCGGCGCCGCGCCGCCGTGGAAGAAATTCGACACCGGGAAGTTGGGTCGCGGCCAGTTCAGCCACGGGGCCAACTCGCGCACCCGGTAGTACGGCACCTTCGCCATGGCGAGGTTCGAATCGAACGACGTCTGCGCCGCACCGGCGGCCTCGGCAAACGAGGCCGCCCCGATGGGCACGGTGATCGGAACCAGTCCGGTGAACCAGCCCTGGGTCATGAAGTTGTCCGCTGCACTGCGCGAATCGCGCGGTGTCAGACCGTAATACGTCAGCGCGCCGGTCAGCTCGTGCTCCACCTGGGCCAGGCAGGCGAACAACCCGCCCACGAAGCGCGCACCGGCCGCCGCGCACGCCGTCTCGAAGCGCTCGGTCTGCGCGGGGTCCATCAGCACCGCCGAGGTCATGCTGCTGGTGGTGGCGGTGCGGGGGTTGCCCAGCGGGAGCGGGAACTCGGGGAAGCCGCCGTCGTTGTCCTCGGCGAAATCGATCCAGGCCCGCACCTCCGGCGAATCCACGGTCAGCTCTGCGGTGTGCGCACGTTCGCGGACGCAGAAATCGTCGAAGCTGCCGGCTTCGGGCAACGTGAACGCCTCGCCGCCCCCGCTGTAGGCCGAGTACATGCCGTTGGCTTCCAGCATCGTGGTGCCGATCAGGGTGGCGTCGCCGTGCACGTGGTCCATCGCCGCGAAGAAGGTGAAGCGGTCGGTGTTCTGGATGATCCCGAAAGTGAAACACCCCCACTCCAGCGGGCTGGGAATGCCGACGACGTGGGCGTGGATCTCGTCGACGGTCATGGTGCCGTACTCGGTCGGAACGAACTCGATGTCGGCCGGGTCCTCGAGGGTGTGCCGGACGAAGTCACCGTCGTCGGTGCCCTGGAACCAGCTGCGGAAGGTGTCGTGACGGCGCAGGTAGGCGTTCACGGCGTGGTCCATGGCCGTGATGTCGCACACGCCGGACACCTCGCAGCTGGCGATGATCTGCCGGGAGAAGGTCAGACCCGCGTCGGTGCGGTCACAGTAGTTCCGCAGATGCTGGCCCTGCATGTAGCTGACGGGCACCGCGCTGACCGGCGCGCGCCGGGCCCGGTCGGCCGACGCCGCGGTCGGATGCCAGGACGTGACCGCACCGGCTTGCAGCGACCATTCGTCGAGCGCGCCGATGGTGATCTTGCCGATGCGCAATGCCCAGTCCTCCCGGTCCCGCCCCATTTTTCCCGCCGGCGAATCCGGCGTCAGCCGTCGCCGGCATCAACATACTCCGGCTTCGGCGGCAGTCGCCCGGCCTCGGTCCCTACCGGACCTTAACCCCGCACACATCCGGGCGCACATGCCATAGTGTCCGTCGGGGGAAGTTGATCGTCAGGACTACGGAATGTCGCGCAGGATCACCGCTTCACCGCCGATGAGCAGGGAGGACAACGGCATGGGATCCGCCGACCAGCCGAAGGCGCCGGCACCGCGTTTCGCGGTGATCGGCTACGCCGCCCGCTTCCCGGGCGCCCCCGACGCCGACGCGTTCTGGGATTTGCTGCGTGACGGCCGCGAGGCCATCTCCGAGGTCCCGCAGGACCGCTGGGACGCCGACGAGTTCTTCGACCCCGACCCCGCGACGCCGGGCAAGGTGGTGACCCGCCGGGCCGGTTTCGTCGAGGATGCCACGGGCTTCGACGCCCCGTTCTTCGGCATGTCCACCCGCGAGGTCCGCCTGATGGACCCGCAGCACCGGCTGCTGCTGGAGACCGCGTGGCGGGCCGTCGAGCACGCGGGCACCGCGCCGACCTCGTTGGCCGGCAGCAACACCGGGGTCTTCGTCGGCCTGGCCACCCACGATTACCTCGGCATGGCCTCGGACGAACTGACCTATCCCGAGATCGAGGCCTACATGGCCATCGGCACCTCGAACGCCGCGGCGGCGGGCCGCATCAGCTACCGGCTGGGCCTGCAGGGGCCGTCCGTCGCCGTCGACACCGCGTGCAGTTCGTCGCTGGTGGCGTTGCATCAGGCCTGTCAGGCGCTGCAACTCGGGGAGTGCGACCTCGCACTGGCCGGCGGGGCCAACGTCCTGCTCACCCCGGCCACCATGATCACGTTCTCCAGCGCGCACATGCTCGCGCCGGACGGCCGGTGCAAGACGTTCGACGCAGCCGCCGACGGCTACGTGCGCGGTGAAGGCTGCGGCGTCATCGTCATCAAGCGCCTGGAGGACGCCGTCCGTGACGGTGACCGGATCCGCGCGGTGATCCGCGGCAGCGCGATCAACCAGGACGGCGCGTCGGGCGGCCTCACGGTGCCCAACGGCGTTGCGCAGCAACATGTCATCGCCCAAGCGCTCACCCGCGCCGGGTTGGCCCCCGCCGATGTCGGGTATCTGGAGGCACACGGCACCGGGACCTCGCTGGGCGACCCGATCGAGGCCCAGGCCGCCGGCGAGGCGCTCGGCGCCGGCCGCGAGCCCGGGGCGCCGCTGTTGATCGGCTCGGCCAAGACCAACATCGGGCACCTGGAGGCGGCGGCCGGGATCGCCGGCGTCATCAAGGTCATCCTGGCGCTGGAACACCAGATGCTGCCCAAGCACCTCAACTTCGAGAACCCGTCGCCGCACATCCCCTGGCACCGGCTGCCGATCGAGGTGGTCCGAGACACCCGGCCGTGGGAACGCAACGGCCGTCCCCGCATCGCCGGCGTCAGCTCGTTCGGGTTCGCGGGCACCAACGCGCATGTGATCCTCGAAGAGGCGCCGCAGCCCGATGAACCGGCCGCGGTGGCGGTCGAGCGCGACGATCGGCTGTTCAGCATCCTTCCGCTGTCGGCGCGCACCCCGGCGGCGCTGGTGCAGATCGCCGACCGTTATCGCGACTGGTGGACCGCGCACCCTGAGGCCTCGCTGGCCGACGTGTGCCTGACCGCCGGCGCCGCCCGGGCCCATCTGGAGCACCGCGCCGCGCTGGTCGTGAACTCGAAGGAGTCCGCGCTCGAACTGCTCGGCGCGCTGGCCGACGACCGTCCGGCCCCCGGCCTGGTGCGCGGCGAGTGCCATGAACCCCCGAAGACCGCGTGGCTGTTCACCGGTCAGGGCAGCCAGTACCCCGGGATGGCGCGTGAGCTGTTCGACACCGAGCCGGTTTTCGCCGACACTGTCCGGCGCTGCGCGGACGCGGTCGCCGGAATCCTCGAAAAACCGCTCCTCGACGTGGTTTTCGGTGAGGACGAGCAGCAGCTGCAGCAGACGTCCTACGCCCAGCCGGCCCTCTTCGCCATCGAGATGGGCCTGGCCCGCCTGTGGCAGTCCTGGGGCCTGGAACCCGATGTGGTGCTCGGACACAGCGTCGGCCAGTACTCGGCGGCCTGTGTCGCGGGCATGTTCGGCGTGGAGGACGGCGCCCGGTTGATGGCAGAACGCGGCCGCCTCTTCGCCAGCCTGCCGGCCGGCGGGCGCATGGTCGCGGCGTTCACCGCCGCCGAGCGCGTCGAACGGCTGACCGACGAGTTTCCCGGCCTGTCCGTCGCGGCCTACAACGGCGCCAACACGGTCCTGTCCGGTCCGGGCACCGATCTCGAGAAGGCGGTGGCCCGCCTGGCCGCCGACGGCGTGCGCTGCGACTGGCTCGACACCAGCCACGCGTTCCACTCGGCGCTGCTGGACCCCATCCTCGACGAGTTCGAAGCCGCCGCCCAGCAGGTCACTTTCACTGCGCCGCAACGCATCCTGATCGACAATCGCACCGGGGCCGCGCTCGGCCGAAGTGTCCGGCTCGACGGCGCCTACTGGCGCCGGCATGCGCGCCAGCCGGTCGAGTTCGCCAAGAGTGTGCGCACGCTCGCCGACCTGAATTGCCGGCTCCTGGTCGAGATCGGCCCGCGGCCGGTCCTGACCGCGGCCGCCCTGAGCGCCTGGCCCGACCCGGCCACCGCCCCCCGGGTGATCGCGTCGCTGCGCCGCACCACCGCCGACCACCGGCAGATCACCGAAGCCCTCGCCGACGCCTACACGCTCGGGCAGTTGCCCGATTTCGACGCGCTGCGCCGGACCGGGGCACACAAGCTCGACCTGCCCACCTATCCGTTCGAGCACCGCCAATACTGGTACAAGGACCACCGCGAGGGCCCCGACCGGCAGCAGAACCTCGCCGCGCGCACCCAGGCGGTCGGTCTGCTCGAAGACGGCCGCATCGACGAGCTCGCGGCCCTGCTCGACGACGCCGACCCGCGGACCCGCGAGGTACTGAGTAAGCTTGCCGCGCAGCACAATCGACAGCGCGGTACGCAGTCCATCGCCGACGACCGCTACGAGATCCGCTGGACGCAGGCCGCATCCGTCCCGACGGTCGACGAGGACGTGACCTGGATCCTCGTCGGCGAGGACACCCCCGCCACGGCGCCGCTGATCGAAACCTTGACCACCCGTGGCGACCAGCACCGGCTGGTCGGTCTGCCGCTGTCGGACACCGACGAGGCCGCCCTCGTGGAGACGTTGCGCACTGCCGCGCAGGACAATCCGTCGGTCCGGATCGTGTGTCTGGCGGCGCTGGACATCGACAGCACCCCGTCGATGCGGGCGCTGCTACGGATGCAGCATCGCGTCGTGGGCGGGCTGCGCCGGTTGTTCCGCGCGGCGGCCAGCGCCGAATGTCGGGCTCCGATCTGGCTGATCACGCGCGGCGGCCAACATGTCACCGACGCCGACGCCGTCGCGCCGCACCAGAGCGCGCTGTGGGGCTTCGGTCGCGCTGCGGCGCTGGAGCTTCCGCACTCCTGGGGCGGCCTGGTCGATCTCGCCGACGGCGCCACCGAGGACTGGCCGACGGTCCTCGACCGGATCGGCGCGGCACGCGACGCGGCGGTCCGGGAGGACCAGCTCGCGCTGCGCGATGGCGCGGTGTACGTCCCGCGGCTGATTCGACGCACCGAACCGCCGAATGCGGCGCCGCTGCCGCTGCGCAGTGACGCCACCTATCTGATCACCGGCGGGCTCGGCGCCATCGGTCTGGAGATCGCCGGCTACCTGGCCGCCCAGGGCGCTAAGCACCTGGTGCTGACCAGCCGCCGGCCCGCCGACGCCACGGCGCAGCGCATCGACGCGCTGGCCGCACAGCACGGTTGCGACATCCGCGTGCACACCGCCGACGTCGCCGACGCGCACGACGTCGCGCATCTGCTGGCCGCCGTAGCCGCCGAGTTACCTCCGCTGGCCGGCATCGTGCACGCGGCCGGGGAGATCGGCACCACCGGGCTGACCGAGCTCGACGACACCGAACTCGACCGTGTCTTCGCCGGAAAGGTCTGGGGTGCCTGGCATCTCAGCGAGGCCGCGGCGGACCTGCAACTCGACTTCTTCCTCGGTACCTCCTCGATCGCGTCGGTGTGGGGTGGCTACGGGCAGACCGCTTACGGCGCGGCCAACGCCTTCCTCGACGGGCTGGCGTGGCGGCTACGCGCGCAGGGCATCACCGCGACCAGCGTCAACTTCGGTCCGTGGACGGCCGGGATGGCCGATGCGGAATCGCAGGCGCGGCTGGCCCAACGGGGAGTGCGCACCCTGTCGCCTGCGGACGCGCTGGCCGGACTGGCCGACGCCGTGGCGGCCTCGGCGGCGCAGGCCGTCGTCGCCCGGATCGACTGGAGCCGCTTCCTGCCGCTCTTCGCGCAGGCCGGGCGGCGGGCTTTCCTCGCCGAGCTCGAGCGTGAGGTGCCCTCGCAGCCGGGGGCGGTGGCGACGCCGACGGGCCCCACGCCGCTGGTCGAGCGGCTCACCAACGCCCCGGTCCAACAGCGCCGCAAGCTGCTGATCGACTACCTGCGCGACGCGGTGGCCGAGGTGACCCGGGTCGACGCCGCCGAGATCCGCGAGGACGCCGGCTTCTTCGACATCGGCATGGACTCCCTGATGGCCGTCGAGTTGCGCCGCCGCATCGAGCAGGGAGTGGGTAAGGAGATTCCCGCCACGCTGGCGATGGATCATCCGCGGCTGTCCGACGTGGCCGACTACCTGCTCGGTGACGTGCTGGGCCTCGACGACCAGACCACCCCGAAACCGGCGGCCGTGACGGTCACCGCCCGCACCGACGAGCCCATCGCGATCGTCGCGGTGTCGTGCCGGTTCCCCGGGGCGCCCGACCCGGAGGCGTTCTGGGACCTGCTGGCCGGCGGCGTCGACGCGATCCGCGAGGTTCCCGAGGACCGGTTCGACATCGACGAGTTCTACGACCCGGACCCCGACAGCCCCGGCAAGACGTACACGCGCTTCGGCGGATTCCTGGACGGCATCGACGGTTTCGATCCCGAGTTCTTCGGTATCTCGCCGCGCGAGGCGGTGTGGATCGAACCGCAGCAGCGGCTGATGCTCGAAACGGTGTGGGAGGGCCTCGAGCGCGCCGGATACTCACCACAGGAGTTGCGCGGCAGCCGGACCGGTGTCTTCGTCGGGGTGGCCGCCAACGAGTACGCCCACCTGTTGTCGGCGGAATCGATCGACAAGATCGAACCCCACTTCATCACCGGCAATGCGCTCAACGCGATCTCGGGCCGGGTGGCCTTCACCCTGGGTTTCGAGGGGCCCGCGGTCGCGGTCGACACCGCGTGCAGTTCGGCGCTGGTGGCCGTGCACCAGGCCTGTCAGGCACTGCACACCGGCGACTGCGATCTGGCGCTGGCCGGTGGGGTCAATGTGCTGCTCAGCCCGGTGACGGTGGTCGCCGCCTCCCGGGCCAGGATGCTGTCGCCGGTCGGACGGTGCAAGACCTTCGACGCCTCCGCCGACGGCTATGTGCGCAGCGAGGGCGCCGGTGTGCTGGTGCTCAAGCGTCTCAGCGACGCGGTGCGCGACGGTGACCGGGTCTGTGCGGTGATCCCCGCCAGCGCCGTCAACCAGGACGGCGCATCCAGCGGGTTGACGGTCCCCAACGGCGGTGCGCAGCAACGGCTGATCGGTACCGCGCTGGCCCGCGCCGGACTCAGCGGCGCCGACGTCGACTACCTGGAGGCGCACGGCACCGGCACCCCGCTGGGCGACCCGATCGAGGTGCAGGCGGCTGCGGCGGCGTACGGCGCCGGTCGGGACGCGGACCGGCCGCTGCTGATGGGTTCGGTGAAGACGAACGTCGGCCATCTCGAATCGGCCTCCGGCGCCGCCGGGCTGATCAAGGTGGTGCTGTCGCTGCAGCACGGGATGTTGCCGCGCAGCCTGCATTTCGACAATCCCTCGCCACACATCCCGTGGGACACGCTGCCGGTCAAGGTGCTCGACGAGGCCGCGCCGTGGCAGGCCGACGGGCGCCCGCGCCGGGCCGGGGTCAGCTCGTTCGGGTTCACCGGCACCAACGCCCACGTTCTGGTCGAGGAGGCGCCCGCCCCGCCGGTTCCCGCTGCGGAGAACGGTGCCGACGAGGCGGACGTTTCTTCGACCCGGCCCCAGCCGCCGGGTGTGCTGACCCTCTCCGCCCGCTCCCCCGAGGCCCTGACTGCCCTGGCGCGGCGTTACCACGACTGGCTGGGCGCTCACCCCGATGCCGATCTGACCGATCTCTGCCTCACCGCAGGCGCCGGCCGGGCCCACTTCGAGCATCGCGCGGCGCTGGTGGTCGAATCGGTCGAGTCGGCCCGGCACGGCCTGGCCGACCTGGTCGAGAACCGGCTGCGGCCGGGTGTGGTCCGCGGTGAGCACACCCATCAGCCGATGACGGCCTGGCTGTTCACCGGACAGGGCAGCCAGTACCCCGGCATGGCGCGGGAACTGTTCGACGCCGAACCGGTTTTCGCCGCGACGGTGACGCAGTGCGCGGACGCGGTGAAAGACATCGTGACCCGGCCCCTGCTGGAGGTGCTGTTCGCGGCCGACCGGAACACCGGAGACCTGCTGCGGCACACCTCGTTCGCGCAGCCCGCCCTCTTCGCCGTGGAGATGGGGCTGGCCAGACTGTGGCAGTCCTGGGGGATCGAACCCGACGTGGTGCTCGGCCACAGTGTGGGCCAGTACGCGGCGGCGTGTGTGGCGGGCGTGTTCAGCCTCGAAGACGGTGCCCGGCTGATGGCCGAACGCGGGCGGATGTTCGGCGCTCTGCCCGACGGCGGGCGGATGGTGGCGGTGTTCACCGATGCGGCGCAGGTCGAACAGGTGGCCGCCGAGTTCCCGCGGGTGTCGGTGGGCGCCTACAACGGCCCCAACACCGTGCTCTCGGGTCCCGGTGACGAGCTCGAGGACATCGTTGCGCGGTTCGAGGACGACGGCATCCGCTGCACCTGGCTGCACACCAGCCACGCGTTCCACTCCGAGCTGCTGGACCCGGCGCTCGACGAGTTCGAGTCCTACGCCGGGAAGATCGACTTCGCGGCGCCGACCCTGCCGCTGGTGTGCAATCGCACCGGCGCCGTGCTGACCGCACAGCACCCGCTCGACGCCCAGTACTGGCGACGACACTCGCGCCAGCCGGTGCAGTTCGCCGAGAGCATCCGCACCGTCGCGGCGCTGGGCGCCTCGGTGCTGATGGAGATCGGTCCCCAGCCCGTCCTGACCGGTGCCGCGGTGCAGGTCTGGCCCGAGCACCTGGCGCCGCCGCGGGCGATCGCGTCGCTGCGCAAGGGTGTGGCCGACCGCCGGCAGATCGCCGACGCGCTGGCCGCCGCCTATGTCGGTGGGCACCGGCCGGATTTCGCTGCGCTGTACGCCCCGCACCGCGGCCGGCTCGAACTGCCGACCTACCCGTTCCAGCGGCGGCGGTTCTGGCCCAGAACCGCCGGGATCTCCGCCGACGGCGGCTCCGGCCCGGCAGTGTCCGGAATCCTGGGCGCTGCCAAGGATCTGGCCTCCGGTGACTGCGTCTACACCAGCCGGCTGTCGGTGAGATCGCAGCCGTGGCTGTGTGACCACGTCATCTACGGCACCGTGGTGGTGCCCGGTGCGACCTACGCGGCGATGGCGCTGGCCGCCGTCGGTACGCCGGCGCACGTCAACGATGTGTTCTTCTACGAACCGATCATCCTGCCGGAGAAGGCTTCCCGTGAAGTTCAGCTGACCCTGCACCCGGCGGCAGACGGCGGGCACAAGTTCGAAGTGCACAGCCGGCCGTACGGCGTGCGTGACGCCGAATGGGCGTTGAACGCCGAGGGCACCGTCGTACCGGGGGTCGACGAACCCGCTCCCGAGGACACCGGCCCGGTCGACGAAGCCGTCGAACGGCTCCAGCGGATGCGCCCGCAGGAACTCTTCGAGACCTTCGCCGACATGGAACTGGCCTGGGGGCCGACCTGGTCGGGCTCGCTGAAGTCGCTGTGGCTGGGTGAGGGAGAAGCGGTCGGCGACATCCTCGTCGGCGCCGAACTCGCCGAGCAGCTCGGGTCGGAGCCGATGCACCCGGTGCTGATGGATTTGTGCACCGGCGTGGCGTTCCCGGCGTTCCCGGCCCTGCTCGCCGCCGAACAGGGTGTCACCGATCTGTTCCTGCCGCTGCGGTACGGGCGGGTGACGCTGCGCGACAAGATGCCCCGGCGTTTCTACTGCCGCGCGACGTGGCGTCCGAGTGCGCTCGACAGTGAAACCCAGGTGTTCGACCTGGACTTCCTCGATCGGGACGGTCGGCAGCTGGGCGGAATTCGCGAGTTCACCGTCAAACGCGCTCCGCGCGAAGCGTTGCTGCGCGGCCTCGGCGGGGATGCCACCCGCCTGCTCTACACCCTGGGCTGGCACGAGGTACCGCCCCCGCCGCCGGCGGAGGACAGCGCGCCGGGGACGTGGCTGATCGCCGGATTCGACGAGCTGGCCGCCGCAGTGCCCGGCTGCATCCCGCTCGACTGCGCCCTCGACCCGGAACCGCTGGGACAGTTGCTGATCGACGCCCAGGAGCGGGGCGTGCCGTACTCCGGTGTGGTGTGGCGGGCCGCCGGTCCCGGCGCCGACGAAACCGACGCCGAGGTCGCCGCCCGCCTGGAGGCCGAGATCGAGCAGCTGCTCGGTGCCGTCGGGGCGGTGCAGCAGGGCGGCCCCGAACGGCCGGGTGTGAAGCTCCCTGGCGGGTTGTGGATCGTCACCGAAGGCGCCGTGGCCACGGAGTCGGGTGAGCCGGTCGACCCGGTGCAGTCGGCGCTGTGGGGCTTCGGACGCACCGCGATCAACGAGGAGCCGGCGCTGCGCTGCCGACTGGTCGACGTCGACGGCTCCGCCGAAGCCGTGCGCCTGCTGGCCGGACTGCTCGGCAATCCTGTCGACGAGCCGGAAATCGCGGTGCGTCAAGGCAAGATGCTCGCCTCCCGGTTGCTGCCGTGGGCCCGCAGCGGCCACCTCACGGTGCCGCGCTCGGCCGACTTCGTGCTGGCACCGACCGAGCGTGGAGCGATCGACAACCTGCGCCTGGCCGAGACCGACGTGCCGCCACCCGCCGCGGGTTATGTGCAGGTGCGCGTCGAGGCGGCCGGCCTGAACT